>NZ_JBIRYJ010000001.1:0-1346421 GCF_044389785.1 Streptomyces sp. NPDC019443 | reverse complement strand
GGTGCAGCAGCCCGAGGGTGATGAAGTAGGCCAGGCCGCCGAGGACGGTGACCAGACAGAGCACGAACAGAATTCTCATCAGCTTCCCTTGACCTGGCAGCGGTAGGGCTTGTCGGTGTTGGGCACGCATCCTGCGGCCACCACGCGCCAACCACCGGGGAACTGCGAGAGGAAGAGGGTGTCCCGCTCCAGCGTGACCATGGCCTGCCGTCCGTACACCTCCACCGCCCGCACCGCGCCCCCCGCCGGAAGCTGTTCCTCACCCAGGGCCGCGGCACACGGCTTCTGCCCGGAGTCCTCCACTTCGCTCCTCGTCTCCGGCGCAAGCAGTGCACACGCTGCGGCTTGGTCCCCGCCGTGTACCGCGCGCTCGAACACCGTTACCTGCCTGGAGGCAGAGTCACCGCGCACTCCTGGACCGCCGCATGCGCTGACCGTGCCCACGAGGACCGCCAGAGTCGCGGAACGAACCGCCCTGGCCGACAGTCGGCCACCGAAACGACGACGCGGTCGGCGACGGGCAGCTTCGGCGGCACAGCCATCGAAGTATCGGACCCACACGACGCACCAGCCCTCCGCAATCGACATCGATCCAGATTCCTATCCGTCTGGAATCCCCCGCTCACCCCTACTGCTCCGTCGGCGGCCTGTCGTCACCATCCCGGGGCGCGCGGATGAGGCGAGCGGATGCGGCTGACTGCCGCGGCGCCGTAGCGCCTGGCCGCTGCCGGGCCTACGGAGTCCCTGGGGGCAGCCCGACGGCCAAGGCCGGGACCCACCCCGGCGATCGACAACTTCGACGGATTGGGGGGTGCTGATGGCAACCGCACGGGAGATCATGACGCCCGGGACCGAGTGTATTGGGGCCGAGGACAGCGTGCTGGAAGCGGCCCGCACGATGACCGAGCTTGGCGTGGGCGGGCTGCCGATCTGCGGCACGGACAACAGCCTCAAGGACATGCTGACCAACCGCGACATCGGTGAAGGTCCTCGGTGCCGGCAAGGACCCGGCCAGACCAAGGCCGGCGAACTGGCCCAGGCGAAGTGGTCACCATCGGCGCGGACGACGACGCGAGCGAGATCCTGCGCACCGTGGCCTCGCACGAGGTGCGCCGCCTCCCGGTCATCCGACCACGATCTGGTCGGCATCGTCGCCCTCGCCGACCCTGCCGGAAATCCGCGTCGGCGACCTCCTGGGAACCCTCTCCACGGACTGACGACCCGACCGGTTCGCCCATGAAGTCGGGCTCACCCAGGCGCAGATCGCCGAGGCTGCCATGTGGTCAGCCCAGGCCTCCAGCTGCTTCCCAAGGGGTATCCCCCGCCTCTGACGGGTAGACCCGTTTTCCACCAGGAGCAGGTAGTCCGCAAGAGGACCACCTGCTCCGAAGCGGCTCGGCCCTGAGCGACTCCCGCCCTGGCAGCTGGGCGACGGCCCAGTCGTAAACGTCCGGGCCCTTGGCCCCTTTCCCGCAGGACAGGCGTTCCCATGGCTCGTCCGGGGCGGCCGGTCAGCAGCTGGTCGATGCGCCAGCTCCCGGCCGGTACTTGACCTGCTGGGACTTGGGCACCGCCAGGACGTAGCCGATCCCGGTTTCCTCCAGCGTGCGGCCGAAGCGCCCTTCCTGTCCGTAGGCGGCATCCGCGGTGACCCAGGCGATGGGCAGCGCGGAGGCCGTGCAGCGAATGCTGCCTCGCGAGGCCGGGCCGTCGGCCGTTCGGGCATCTGGGCGTGGGAGGGCATCGTGGTCACGCGGGCGAGGCCGGGAACAGGCGTTATCGCAGGGGCGACGCGTGCCGGGCGGGCCTGGGGATCGCCTGGTGGTGATCCATCCGCGGTGCAATCCTGGGCATACGGCCACAGCAGAGGGTGACGAAGATCGGCGGGTGATGGCATGCCCGAGCTGCCCGATGTCGAGGGGTTCCGGGAGGTCCTCGCCTCCTGTGCGCAGGGCAAGCGGATCAAGCGGGTATACGTGCATGACGCGGGCGTCCTGCACGGGGTGAGCGCGGCGCGGCTGAGCCGCGATCTGGAAGGCCACCGGTTCACCGCACCGGAGCGGCACGGCAAGTGGCTGCTCGCCCGCACCGACGGGCCCACGGTGTTGCTGCACTTCGGCATGACTGGAGAACTGGTCTGCCGCCGCGAGGCGGACCCGCCCGATCCGCACGACCGCGTCGTGTTCACCGTCGGTCGGGACCAGCTGCGCTACCGCGACCAGCGCAAGCTGCAAGGCCTCTGGCTTGCCGACGACGCCGACGTGGCGCGCATCCTGGACGACCAGGGCGTTGACGCGATGTCGGTGAAACGGCCCGAGTTCGACGAGCTGTTGTCCCGGCGGCGCAGCCGCATCAAGTCGGCCCTGACCAATCAAGCGGTGCTCGCCGGGCTCGGTAATCTGCTCGCCGACGAGATCCTGTGGCGCGCCCGCCTGCATCCGGCACGCCGAGCCGACCGGCTGACCGACGACGAGCGCCACCGGCTGCACACCGAGATGCGCCGCACCCTGCGCTCATCGGTGCGCGCCGGCCGCGTACCCACCCGGAAATCCTGGCTCACCGGCCGCCGCGACGACGCCGACCCGACCTGCCCGCGTTGCGACGGGCCGCTTAGCCGCACGCGGATCGGCGGGCGCGGCACTGTGTGGTGCCCCCGGTGCCAGCCGGACAGCCCATGAACCCAGGACGCCCGCGAGCCCGGTGCGCCTCACGCTCCTCGGCGTCGGAGCGATGAACTCGCCCCGCTTCGCCCCGGCCTGCTGCTCCGGTACGACCGGCACCGCGTCGCCTTCGACGGCGGCCCCGGCGCCGTCGGTGGTTCAACGTGTGGCGGATCCTTCGGCCCGTATGCCGGTCGTTCTCGTGAGTGCTCCACCGGCCGCTTCTGGCGCAGAGCCCTGTCTGTCTACGGCGGGGCCAACTGACCGTTTCAAAGTGAGATCGGTGTGTCGGCTGGCGATTGACGGGCGTCTGGGCAGGGTCTGCGGGGTGTCTGCTGATCTTGTTCCTGATGACCCGTGGGAGCGCATAGCCCCGTTGCTCCCTGCGCACCCAATGCGACGGCACCGCTATGCCTGCAGATTCCGGGTGCCGGATCGGGTCGCGCTGGCAGGCATCGTCTACGTGCTGCGCAAGGGCGTTGCCTGGCGCGATGTCCCAGCCCAGGTCGTGGGCTGCTCCGGAGTCACCAGCTGGCGCCGGCTGCGGGACTGGACCGAGGCCGGGGTCTGGCCCTGCCTGCACGAGGCGCTGCTGACCGAGCTGCGGGTCAAGTCCGCGCTGGACATGGACGATGCGGCGATCGATGGCTCCCACGTCAGGACACTGAAGGGGGGGCTCACGTCGGTCCCTCGCCGGTCGACCGCGGCCGCCCCGGATCCAAGCACCATGTGATCGTCGACCGCCACGGCACGCCGTTGGCCGTCTCGCTGACCGGCGGGAACCGTCACGACGTCACACAGTTGATCCCGCTGCTGGAGGCGATACCCCGCATCCGGGGCCTGCGCGGGCGCCCGCGCAACCGCCCAAGCGGCTCCTCGCCGACCGGGGCTACGACTACGACAAGTACCGCCGCCTGCTGTGGAAACGCGGCATCAAGCCCCTCATCGCCCGCCGCGGCGTTGCCCACGGCTTCGGTCTCGGCCACACCCGCTGGGTGGTCGAGCGGACCTCCGCCCGGCTCCACCAGTTCAAACGACTCCGCATCCGCTACGAACGCCGGGCCGACCTTCACCAGAGCCTTCTCGAACTCGCCTGCTCGATCATCTGCCTCCGACGACTCCGGAAGGCATTCTGAATGATCAGGAAGCGGACGGATGGTGCTCGAGGCGGGCCATGAGGGAGTTCTTCGTGTCGGGCCAGTCAGGGCCGGTGATGCTGTAGAGCGCGGAGTCACGGATCCAACCGTCGCGCATGACCATGTGCTGGCGCAGGACCCCCTCATGGGTGGCGCCGAGGCGGGTGATCGCGGCCCGCGAGGTGCTGTTTCGGACGTCGGTGAGAAACTCGACGCGGTTCATCCCAAGCGTCTCGAACGCATGGGTGAGCATCAGCAGCTTGGCCTCGGTGTTGACGGCCGTACGCTGCCAGGACCGGCCGAGGAAGGTGAAGCCAATCTCCAGCCTGCGATTCGGAAGGTTGACCGCCATGAACCGGGTCGATCCGGCGATGCGCCCCGTGGCCAGGTCGATGGTCGCGAACGCAAGCTGGCTGCCGACGGCATGAGCGGCGAGCGCGTCGTCGATGAATGCACCCACGTCGCGGGGATGGGGAACGAGCGTCACCTGCAGCTTCCACAACTTGCCGTCACGGACAGCCTCGCACAGGCCATCGTGGTGCCCGTGTGCGAGTGGTTCCAGTCGCACGTGTGTGCCCGCCAGCGCTACGGCTTCCAGCTCCATGCCCTACCCCCAGTGATCACCCCGCACTGGGACGCTACCGGCGCGGGCGGGCTGAGCACCGCGTCGACCAGTATGCGGGCACAATGCGTGGGCGAGCATGACCCAACCGGATCACGCCAGCTCGGAACGCTGCCGGTGGGCCGCTGAACCTTCCCGCGCAAGATCGCATCCGATGACTGAGCCAGCGGGTGCAGCCAGGCCGTAAAACCGGACCACACACTTTGCCGCTGAGACAACCAATATTTGACAGCGTGATCCTCAAGTTTTATGCAAGAAGCATCAGCACGTGCGTCCAAAAGCGCTGGTTACTTCCTGGAGGGAGTTCGGTGATGGCACGGGCAGTGGGTATTGATCTAGGGACGACCAACTCAGTGGTCTCCGTGCTGGAGGGCGGCGAGCCGACGGTCATCACCAACACCGAGGGCGCACGGACCACCCCGTCGGTGGTGGCCTTCGCCAAGCACGGGGAGGTGCTGGTCGGCGAGGTCGCCAAGCGCCAGGCCGTGACGAACGTGGAGCTCACAGCGCGATCGGTCAAGCGGCACATGGGCGAGACGCAGTGGCGCTTCCCTGACTCCGGCAGCGTCAACGGCAAGCAGTACACCGCGCAGGAGATCTCTGCGCGGGTGCTGCAGAAGCTCAAGCGCGACGCCGAAGCGTACCTGGGCGAGAAGGTCACCGACGCGGTGATCACCGTCCCGGCGTACTTCAACGACTCCCAGCGCACCGCGACCAAAGAAGCCGGGGAGATCGCGGGCCTCAAAGTCCTGCGTATCGTCAACGAGCCGACGGCCGCGGCACTCGCGTACGGCCTGGACAAGGAAAATGACCAGACCATCCTCGTCTTCGACCTCGGTGGCGGCACCTTCGACGTCTCGCTGCTGGAGATCGGCGAGGGCGTCGTGGAGGTCAAGGCCACGAATGGCGACACACACCTGGGTGGCGACGACTGGGACCAGCGGGTCGTCGACCACTTGGTCAAGCAGTTCAAGAACGGGTACGGCGTGGACCTGTCCAAGGACAAGATGGCCACCCAGCGGCTGCGGGAGGCAGCCGAGCGAGCCAAGATCGAGCTGTCCTCGTCCACCGAGACGACGATCAACCTCCCGTACATCACAGCCTCCGCCGAGGGCCCGCTGCACCTGGACGAGAAGCTCACCCGGGCTCAGTTCGAGCAGCTGACGACCGACCTGCTGGAGCGCTGCAAGGCCCCGTTCCACAACGCGATCAAGGACGCCGGGATCAAGGTGTCGGACATCGATCATGTGATCATGGTCGGTGGCTCGACGCGGATGCCAGCGGTGACCGAACTGGTCAAGGGGCTGACCGGCAAGGACCCGCACAAAGGTGTGAACCCCGACGAGGTCGTCGCCATCGGCGCCGCCCTCCAGGCCGGTGTCCTCAAGGGTGAGGTCAAGGACGTCCTGCTCCTCGACGTGACCCCGCTGTCCCTCGGTATCGAGACCAAGGGCGGCATCATGACCAAGCTCATCGAGCGCAACACCACGATCCCGACCAAGCGTTCCGAGATCTTCACGACGGCCGAGGACAACCAGCCGTCCGTGCAGATCCAGGTCTACCAGGGCGAGCGTGAGATCGCGGCGTACAACAAGAAGCTCGGGATGTTCGAGCTGACCGGTCTGCCGCCGGCCCCCCGCGGGGTCCCGCAGATCGAGGTCGCCTTCGACATCGACGCCAACGGCATCATGCACGTGACGGCGAAGGACCTGGGCACGGGCAAGGAGCAGAAGATGACCGTCACCGGCGGCTCCTCGCTCCCGAAGAACGACATCGATCGGATGGTCCGCGAAGCCGAACAACATGCCGAGGACGACCGTCGGCGCCGCGAGGCCGCCGAGACCCGCAACCAGGGCGAGCAGCTCGTCTACCAGACGGAGAAGTTCCTCAAGGACAACGAGGACAAGGTCCCGGGCGAGGTGAAGACCGAGGTCGAGATCGCCGTCGGCGAGCTGAAGGAGAAGCTCAAGGGCGAGGACACGGCCGAGATCCGCACGGCGACCGAGAAGCTCGCCGCGGTCAGCCAGAAGCTCGGCCAGGCCATGTACGCCCAGGCCGCGCCCGACGGTGCCGCCGCTGCCGGAGCCGACGCCCCGGCCGGCGAGCAGGCCAAGGCTGAGGAAGATGTCGTCGACGCGGAGATCGTCGACGACGAGCCGAAGGGAGGGGCCGGATAAGCCATGTCAAGGAAGCCGCCCCCAGGCAACCAGGGGGAGCGCCCGTGGCTGATCGTCCACGACCGACGCAGGATCGACCCGGTCACCCTCCAGCTGCGGCGCGGCTCCGAAGAGGAGACGCAATCCAGCCCGGCTGAGCAGAACAGTCCTGAGGCCAACCCCGCAGTGCACTGCGGCGCCGGCGCTCCCCCTGCTCAGGTCCAGCAGTCGCGGGACAGAGTCGCTGAGCTGACCGCGGACCTGCAACGGATCAAGGCCGAATACGACAACTACCGCAAGCGGATCCAGCGGGATCGCCTGGCGGTACGTGAGATAGCCGTGGCCAACGTACTCACCGGCCTGCTGCCGGTCCTCGACGCCATCGAACAGGCACGGGAACACGGCGAGGTGTCCGGCGGTCAGACGGCCATCGTCGACATGCTCGAAAGTCACCTGGCGGCACTGGGCCTGCAGCCGGTCGGCAAACCGGGCGAGCCATTCAACCCGCTGGTCCACGAAGCGCTCACCTACATCCAAGTAAAGAATGCCATTGAGCCCATCTGCACTGCGGTACTACGGCGCGGTTACCGCGTCGGCGACCAACTCCTGCGCCCCGCCCAGGTATCCGTGTCCGGACAGCCCGCCGCCCCCGCGCCCGGACACGGGCAGACGTCCACGAATCCACCCACGTCCCCGGCGTTATCGAGTGGCGCTACGGATCGCCGCAGGACCTGAGGCGATACGGCGAACAGTAGCCTCGTCGGCAAATTCGAGAGCGCGCACGGTGCAGACATGATGCGGGGGCGTCCCGATCAGGCAGGGAGTTGGGAGGCGTCGGCCTTCGCCTTCCGAGGCAGAGGTCGGAGCTCCGCCGCATCTCAAGCATGGAAGCGGAGTCTGTCTTCGGGGGTGTGCCACCTGATCTCCTGCGCCGGCGTGCGAGGCGCCGCAAAACGCGTGCCTCCTGTTGACAGGAACCGCTGGCCAACAGGGACAGAGTGCTGTCGCACCTGGGTACGCCGTGGCGCCACACCAAAGGGCTGATTGCCCCGACCGACGCCTCTCTGGTACTTCGACATTCCCGGTGAGCTGCCGTACACGGCTGCAGAAGAACCGCTGGCAGTCCATGAACAGGGCGTCCACACCCTCGGCGACCAAATGGCAGCCACCACTTGCGACCAGCGCACTGCGCGGTTCCCGCTCAGCGAGTCCCCAAGTTCGCACATCACGTTGTAAGGATCTGCGGACTCGATTCCTTCAGTTTGCCGTCGGCCCATTGGATGAGGCGTTCGGTTTCCTGCTGGCACCGCTGTGCAAGTCCCAACAACGCGGCGTCCCTGGCGGCCTGCGCGGCCTGGGACACCGTCTCCCAGTCCAGCCGTACGCCCGTGGCGTCCGTACAGAGGTGCCTCAGGTCGTGCAGCAGCTGAAGCTCGGCCTCGTTCGGCCGAGCAGCGCTTCGGCCGTCCTCGTCCTGGAGGCGCCCGACCATGGAGAAGTCACTCTGTGGCTCGGGGTCGAGGTCGAGGCCGTAGCGGTCACCGGCCTCGGCCAGTGCTCCGACGTGGGCGCAGCACCATTGTGCAAGGTCGCGGCCGACGTGGTGGATCTCGTGGTCGGCCCGGTGGCGCTGTGCCAAAGCCAGGAGGTGCTGCGCGAGCTGGTTCTCGTGGTGGTGGAGGTCGCGCAGGACCAGGCTGAGCTTCATCGGGGATCTTCCTTGCTCTCGTATGCCTGCGGGGCCAAGTCGCCGCGGGTCGGCGCCACGTCCGTGGCGACCGGGGCCGCTGCAGCCGTGGTCGGGGCAGGCGAGGGCCCTTCCCGGTGCTCGAGCAGCCGGATGCGTGCCTTGGCCGTTTTGAACAGTGGCTGCTTGGAGGCCGGATCCCAGTCGGTGAGGCTGAGTTCGTTTGCGGCGCGATCGGCCGTGCCGCCTTCTTTCCGGTCCCAGTAGCCGTAGTGGAACGGCAGGAACACCACTCCTGGCCGGATAGCCGTGATCCGCGCCCGGGCGTGCACGCTTCCGCGGGGCGTGGCGACTTCGAGGAGGTCGCCCTCGCCCACGTCGTGTGCCGCGGCATCCGTCGGCGATATCTCAACCCATACATCCGGTGCCGCGCGCTGGAGTTGCGGGACGCGACCGGTCTTGGTGCGTGTATGGAAGTGGTAGAGGGTGCGACCGGTGATCAAGTACAGGGGGTGGTCCGCGTCGGGCTGCTCGTGCGGCGGAAGATAGCTGGCGGCCTTGATCACCGCTTTGCCGTGCGGATTGAGAGCACGGTACTGAGTCTCTTCCGCTGGTGCGCCAGTGATCAGGTCGCGGCCGTAGCTCTCGCAGTATTCGGGATGACTGTAGAACTGACCTTGTACGTAGAGACGTTCGACGCCACCGGGGTTCTCCGCGTTGCACGGCCACTGGATTCCACCGCGTTCACGCAGCAACTCATAGGTCAGGCCCGTGTAGTCGCATGGCCGCCCCCGGCTGCACTCCTTCCATGCCTCGAAGCAGCCTTCGGCGTCACGCCATTTGACCAATGGCGCACCGTCTTTGTCCCTGAGACCCAGGCGGTCCGCGTAGTCGAGAAAGATGTCCAGGTCTGAGCGCGCCCTGCCAGGTGGGGCAACGGCTTTCTCGGAGAGGTGCACCGTGCGGTCCGCGTTGGTGAAGGTACCGGTCTTCTCCCCCCAGCCGGCGGCAGGCAGCACGACGTCCGCCAGCTTCGCGGTCTCAGTGAGGAAGAGGTCCTGGACCACGAGGAACAGGCCGTCGTCACTCAGCAGATTGCGGATACGGCTGAGTTCGGGCAGGGATACGGCGGGGTTGGTCCCTGACACCCAGAGAAACCTGATGGAGCCCTGTTCGACGTACCGCATCATCTGCATGGCGTGGGTCGGCGGGCCATAGTGGGGTATCTGCTCGGGCTCGACGTTCCAGACGCGGGCAAGTTCACGCACGTGGGCCTCGTTCGCCCAATTGCGGAAGCCCGGAAGGTCGCCGTCGGCTCCGCATTCGCGTGTGTTTTCCGCGGTGGGCTGGCCGTTCATCTGCAGAACGCCGCAGCCGGGTCGTCCGAGCATGCCGCGGATCAGATGAAGGTTGTTGACTTGCACAGCGGCGGCGGTGGCCTGGTGGGACTGGTAGAAACCCTGCAGTACCGTGGAAAGCAGCCGCCGGGCTCCGCCGAGCAGGATGGCGGCGTCCCGGATCTTGGCAGCGGGGACGTCGCAGAGGGCGGCTGCTCGCTCTGGTGGGTAATCGCGGACGAGCTCGGCGAGTGCGTCGAAGCCGACCGTACAGCGATCGCAGAATTCGTGGTCGATTCGGTCGGCGGCGATGATCTCGTGAAGCAGGCTGTTCATGAGGGCGACGTTCGTACCCGGCAGCGGGGCCAGGTGGACGTCGGCCGCCTTCGCCACCGGGGTGGGGCGGGGGTCCACGCAGATCAGTGCGGGAGGGTCAGCTCCTGCGCGCCGGTCGAGAATGCGGCTCCACAGCACTGTCTGCGCCTCGGCCGCGTTGTGCCCGAACAGCGCGATGACATCGGCATGGTCAACGTCCGTGTACGAACCGGGCTGTCCGTCGCAACCAAAGGATTCCTTGAGGGCGGCTGCCGCTGTGGCGGTGCACAGTCGCGTGTTTCCGTCCAGGTGGTTGGTGCCGAGCCCGCCACGGGCCACGAGTGCCAGGGTGTAGTACTCCTCCAGGAAGAGCTGTCCAGTCGTGTAGAAGCCGATAGCCGACGGCCCCCGGGACCCCAGAAGCTCCTGCGTACGCCGCACGACTCGGTCCATGGCGGTGTCCCAGTCGCTTTCCACCAGCTCCCTATTGTCCCGGACAAGAGGACGGGAGAGCCGGTCGGGGGACGCATTGGCCTGCCAGCCGAACAGATCCGTCGGGCCGAGCCGGCCCCGGTTGACTCTGTCGCCGGGGCGACCACGGACGCCGACGATACGGCCTTCCCGTACCGCGATGTCCAGGGCGTCGCCGTTGGAATGCAGAACCGAAGCCGAAGGCACCCACCGCTCCACCTGCTCCGCCGATGTGCCCCGGGACAAGAACGAGTCGACGCGTACCGGCCAGAGCTCGTCGGGACCGTAAGGGGTGCGGCTGCCCCAAGGCTCGGCTATCCGATCCATGCGGTTACTCACTGCTGCCTCCCGTGCTCTTCGAAGCTTTCCGATTCCCCTTCTGGCCCTCCGAATCTCTTGGCCGGGTTCCCCGAATGCAGCCCCTTACCACAACGCGGGACGGGCTGGATGAGAAACGGCGCTGCCCCCTCCAAACCGGTCCGGCATGTGCCGGAGACAGCCGGGTGTGACGGAGGCGTGCTGTGCGCGTCATCATTGGGCGAGGCTCTGGACGCGGTGGGAGCCTGACCCGTTCATGATGGCAACCGACCACGTGCCCATGAAGCTGTACGCGGAGGCTCAGAAGCACAACCTCCAGGGCCGCTCTTCGATGAACAAGGCCCGGCGACAACCCGGAGGTGGTCCGTGCTCGAGACGGCGTCCGCCTGCGGGTGGCCAGGCCGGTCTCTTCAGGGGGTCAGCAATGAATCGTCTTCAGGCCGGGCACCCGGCAGCTGGTGGCGGGCGGCGACCAGGGCGGCGTCGATATCACGGGTCCCGGTGGAGACACACAGGGTGTAGACGACATCGTCCATCCGCTGCCGCACTTCGGAGGAACCCTGCTCGGCATGCAAGATGCGCAGTGCCTTGTACTGTTCGATCAGATTCCCCAATACTGCGGGGTGAGCCATCAGCACGGCCTCTCCTTTCACCACACAAGGCACAAGGGCGCCTTGGTGCTCCTCCGGTTACCCGAGGCGCCCCACTCCATGCCGCCGAGTTGATGCGACGTTGCGCACCGTGAGACCACCGATGCGCCCGCGTGCGGTGCTTGCGCAGGCGAGCCGCGGAACGGATGGAGGCTGCGCACCACCTGCGTAAAGGTGCGGTGCCAGCTAGGGGAACGGCGCGCATCGATGCAGACAGGCGACGAACCCGCCGACGTCGGCGCAGGGCATGTCGTCAGTCGAATCGCTCGGAGCGGCTACCACCCCGTCGATGGTGACAAGCCCGGCTCGAGGGTTCCAGCCGCGGCCGACGCTGTAGACCAGGGTCGTTGACGCCAGCCCACGTCTCAGGAATGCCTTTCATCAGGGGCGCCCTTGGAGCGGTAGGGCCAGCGGCGCTGAAAGGGAAAGGGCCCCGGTCGCGGGGAGGCGGCACCGGAGCCCTGCAGAGTGGGGGATGTGAGTCAGTCGCTGGAAAGGGCCTCCAGCAGGTCACCGACCTTGGCATCTGGCAGGGCGCGGGCGACGTCGGCCTGGGCGACCATGCCGACCAGTTCGTGGCCGTCGATGACCGGCAGGCGGCGGACCTTGTGCCGGGTCATGGTGCGCAGGATCTCGTCGGCGTCGTCGTCGGCGCCGATCGTCACTGCCTCGCCCTGGGCGAGCTCACCGGCCTTGACCGTTGAGGAGTCCTTGCCGGCGCCGAGGACCTTCACCACGATGTCGCGGTCGGTCAGCATGCCCTTGAGCCTGTTGTCGGTGCCGCAGATGGGCAGCGCACCGACGCCGAGCTGCTTCATCTTGCGTGCCGCTTCCAGGACGCTCTCTTCCGCGCCAATGCATTCAGCGCCGCCCGTCATGATCTCTCGTGCCGTCGTCATGGATCGCTCCCTCTCCTCCGGATCGTGCCAGCCTGCAGGGAAACTCCCCCACGAACGCTGGCGGCGGTGACGG
Source organism: Streptomyces sp. NPDC019443 (assembly GCF_044389785.1). NCBI lineage: Bacteria > Bacillati > Actinomycetota > Actinomycetes > Kitasatosporales > Streptomycetaceae > Streptomyces > Streptomyces sp. NPDC019443. The sequence goes on along the minus strand of NZ_JBIRYJ010000001.1, from coordinate 1,334,097 downwards.
GGCACGTGTTCCCACAACGCAGATCACCTAACAGAACCCACCAACGTGATTTGTATGGGCCTCGAGAAAGACAGAGCGACCTCATCCAGCGGTGCGAGCGCCTTGTCCCGTCCGCCCTACGAGCATGTGGGAGTCGGGTCCGGACAGGCCAGGAACGAATGGAGTGTGCAGGATGCCGGATGCTCAGCCGGTGCCGCCACCGGCACTCCACCAGCGGGCGCGGTCGTTGCGGAGCCCGTCACCCGGTTGGTTCACCCGCTGCGCGTGCATCGGGTTTCAAGCCGTGGAATGGGGGCTGTGGCCCCGATAGAAAGCACGGTTGTGGGCAGGTGATGAGTGCGGCCGAGCGCACTCGGCCTGCGAAGGAAGTTGATTCAAGGAGGGTGTCATGCCTGCAGGTTCCAGCCCGAAGCGGGAGCGCCAGTACGAACACATCAAGGAAGGCGCCGAGAAGCGCGGTGCCTCCACCGGGCGGGCGAAGGAGATCGCTGCACGGACCGTCAACAAGGAGCGCGCGCGCTCCGGCGAGTCGGAGAGCGCCAGCAAGACCTCCACCCGGGACAGGAAGTCTGCTTCGCAGCGTGGCGGCGAGCGTTCCCACAGCGGCGCGCAGGGCCCCACAAAGGACCAGCTGTACGAGGAGGCAAAGAAGAAGAACGTCGAAGGACGCTCCTCGATGAACAAGCAGGAGCTGCGCCAAGCCCTCGGGCGCTGAGAGCAACCCACCAAGGCGGGTACACGGACGGTACGGGGCACTCGGGGCAGTGTGGCTGACGCTGCCCCCCTGCCGACGCGTCGGCCTGCCTTGGAGAGAAGCGGCCAGTAGCCGCGGCTGCCCGACAGTCCCCGGCCTCGAGCCGTCGATAGCTATGGAGGGTCTTCGACCACCTCCTCCGGTGAACCGGTTGAGGTGACAGACCGCCCATCCGAGCTCGTCGAAGAGCAGCTCCTGATCACGAACCACCCAGGCCTTGCTGCCGCGATCCCACTCCCGCTCACTGTGCCGGGTCTGCGCGACCCCTGCCCGATCCTGAGGAGGGAGATAGAAGGGCACGCGGTGCAACACGCCGTCGCGGGTGGGACCCCAGCTCGGGTTCGGGCGTCCGCCGCGCTGGGTCGTCCTGGTCCGCGTGGCATCGACGCGCGTCCTGGTATCCCGATCCTTGCAGCACTCCCATGATGGGCCCTTGGAATTTTCAAAGACCCCCATCACCTACGGGCGGGTCCTCAGACCTGTGCTCGTAATAGCTCAACGGTGCCCTTCCGCGGCCCAGGTCCTGGAGCACTGGATGCCTGTCACGGAGTCAGCCGCATCATTTGTCACTCATACGGGGCGAGTCCGCCTTGACCCACGTGTCGGTCGCCCCGTCGTGACGGACGAGGCCACGCCGGGCGAACTCCTGTAGCCATCCCTGCATCGGCCAGACGTTCCACGGCCGCCGGTACAGGGGGCCGTTGCGCAGAATGCCGGTGGTAGGCGGGAGCAGCGCCGAGCCACCGCACGTGCGCCCCGGCTCGGGTCGCAAGGCGCACGAAGTCGGTGTCCTCGCCACCGTAGCCGATGCGCTCCTCGCAGAATCCTCCGATCCGCTCCCACGTCCTGCCTGTCACGGCGAACGAGAGTGACCAGAAGAGGTCGGGGTTGTCGGCGACCAGTTCCTGGCCCGGCACGGGATCGGGGCAGGCTGGATGTGGCCTGACCATGGCGGGCAGATTCCGCCGGTAGCCATCGGGAGGCGATGGGGGGAGGTAGCTGACGGTTCCGCACAGCAAAACGCCGTCGCGCGCGGCCGATGCATAGCGTGCCACGGTGGTGGCTCCGGGCACGCAGTCCACATCGAGGAAGATCAGCACGTCGGCCCCTGCGGCGAGTGCGCGCCCGGCTTCCGCGTTGCGCGCGGCTCAACCAGCAGCGCTCCGCAGCACTATGGCGCCGACAACCGGGGGCTCCTTCGGGAGCAGCAGCCTCGACCCGCCGGAACAACAAAGCGGAGAAGGTGGACACTTCCACTGCGGAATTTGACGCCATGCTCGCCGAGTTCGAGAAGTCTGTCAGCGACCACGCGGAACACGAGGAGAAGGAGGAATTTCCCGCCGAGCTCCGAGAGTGCCCGAGGACAAGCGGGCGGACATGGGCGGGAGGCTGCGGACTCTCGAGAAGATTGCGCCCACCCACCCCCACCCGGCTGCAGCTGGATCCCCAGCGGCGCAATGGGCTGTGGGGCCTTTCGCATCCATTGTCGACCGGACGAAGGACGCACTGAAATCCGCAACTCCTGGCAGGCTGACTGAGCCCGTATCCAGTGTGAGGCAGCCACGGGGTGGCTGACCGCCGGGGGCATACGGTGAATCCTCTGCTTGTCGCCCGAGCACAGGGCCTGTTCAAGCTGGTGAGCAGCGTGGCTCTTGCTGCACCTTCGCGGCCCACCGACGTACCAAGTGTCCTGCCTGGACCGAGCTCACACGCACACCTTTTCGTAGGTTCCCCGGCCTGTCGGAATGCCGATGAGTAGCCCACTCCCCTGCAGAATGCCCCTGCTGACTCAGCGATGAATACAGGGTAGGCCCGCTGCGCGCTCTCGAGCGGGCGGTCACCACCGCGGCAACTGGCATCCGCGACCGTGCACCCATGCCACAAGTCCATATGAGGCCACCGTCGTGCTGAGGTTCGGATGGGGCGAGCTGGGCACTCGCAACGAACACGAACTTCACCCCAGAGCCCGACTAGGAGGTCGATCATGAGCGGTCCCGCCCCGGCGTCGCGCATAGTCGCGATCTACCTCAATGATCACTTGGCCGGTGCCACCGCCGGCGTCGAGCTCGCCCGGCGCATGGTGCAGGAGCACGGCCGTTCCGCCTATCGCGGCGATCTGGAAACCCTCGCTGCGGAGATCTCGCGGGATCGGCGGGCTTTGCTGGAGCTCATGGCCTCCCTCGACATTGCAGTGCGTCGCTACAAGATCTGTGCGGCGTGGCTGAGCGAGAGGCTGGGGCGACTGAAGCCCAATGGCCGTGTGGTCCGCCGCTCCCCACTCAGCATGCTCGTCGAGGTGGAGGCCCTGCGGGTCGGGGTCGAGGGCAAGGTGCTCCTATGGCGCACTCTCCTCGCCTCAGCAGCATGGGACCAGCGTCTAGACACTGTACGAATCCAGGAACTCTTGGACGGAGCGCGGCAGCAGTCCGAAGTCCTCGATTCACTGCACGGCGAAGCCGTATCGGCACTTCTGTCAACCCAGACCAGCGAACGGACGACGGAGGCCGATACATGAGCATTCGGCTGCCGGAAGAATGCCTCCTTCGGCGGCGCCCGGCCTCGATCGCGGGAGTCCGGTGACGCGTTCCTGGCCACATGCCTGGCGGCTGTCATCAGGAGCAATGACACGGATAGTCGTGTCCCCGGTCGCCGGAGCAGCGTCAGGACCGGAGAACATGGCGCTGACGCGTGATGTGGATTGCCAGATCATGGACTCCCATCCGCGGCGCCGGGTCGACCCGGCGGGCATCGGCGCGAGTGGGGGGCGGTGTCACCGTCGGCCGCGTGCTCCGGTGGGCGGTCCGACGGGTGAGGCGGCGGCTCATCGACGCCGGACTCGACCGCCCGCCGAGGTCCGGACTCCACGGCCTCACGGCAGCAAACCGAGATGTGAAGGGTCTCGGCGACCCGCCCGTAGTGATGGCATCGCCCAGCCGGAGCCGTACGCGCTTCTCTGTTTCTTCCTGTTTCTCCGGGAGGCGTTCTGAGGGCGTTCGCTAGATCAACATCGAGGGGTTTTGACGCCACTTGGGCAGCAGTCTGCCGGGGTTGGAAGGCCGTGAAGGCTGCGCGAAGTGTGCGCGTCTGGCATCCGGTGGAGACTGGCTGAGGCGGGACTGGAAGGTGAGGACGTATGCGGGCGGCTTATCACGAGGAGCTGGCGTCGATCAGAGACGGCCTGGTGGAAATGGCACACCTGGCCGGTTCTGCCATGGGCCGGGCCACCAGCGCTCTGCTGGATGTGGATCTGCAGCTCGCGGAGAGTGTGATCTCGGCCGATGTCAAGGTCGATGCTCTGCAGCGGGATCTCGAGCACCGGTCGATCACGTTGCTGGCGCGGCAGCAGCCGGTCGCCACGGATCTGCGCATCCTGGTCACCTCGCTGCGTATGAGCGCGGATCTGGAGCGCTGTGGTGATCTGGCTCTGCACGTGGCCAAGCTGGCTCGGCTTCGCCATCCCGAAGGTGCGGTGCCACACGATCTGCGTCGCACCATTTTGGAGATGGGCCAGCTTGCGCAGCGTCTGATGGCACAGGCCGCCGAGGTACTCACCACCCAGGACGTCGACGCTGCGCTGCAGTTGGAGAAGGACGACGACCGTATGGACCAGCTGCACCGCATGATCTTTCAGCACCTGATGGACGACCGTTGGCAGCATGGGGTGGAAACGGCCGTGGACGTGGCGTTGGTCGGCCGGTATTACGAGCGTTTCGCCGACCATGCCGTCTCGGTGGCCCGCCGCCTGGTCTACCTGGTCACGGGCGAGTACGCGGACGCACCGGCCAGGGTTCCGCCCGCCTCTGCATGATCACGCCGCGCCCCCGGCGGATCTCCTTTTCAGCACTGGCAACAGTTCCGGCGCCCTACTCGCAGGCGTGACAGGCATGGGCAGCAGCGCGCCGGCCTGTACACGGTCATCTGCTTGGAGATCAGCTGCACTCTCACATATCCCCAGCTCAGAGGCCTGGAGCAGAGATATTTGCCGCCGAGGCGCGCCGCTCACGAAGCTGCAGCGAATTCGGCGGGCGCTGGTGATGGCGGACGTGATCTTACCCAGGCTGGACTGACAACGACGATGACAAATACCCAGTCAGGCGAGCTGCTTGTTTCGTCCGTCTGACTTTGCCATGGGCTTCGCCCGGGTACTCGATCTCAAGTCCTCGGAGTGGGGAACCATCATCTACTCCTGGCGGGGCACGCAACTTTGGAGAGGGTCCGTGCCGGACGGGCGGCACGGGCCCTCTCACACCGGTGGTGACGTCATGAAGCCCCGAGGCCAGGGCCTCACCTAGGTGTGCGACGGGAACGAGGCCCTGTCCTGGATGTACGCCGAGGAGCTGAACAAGTACGTCTGCGAGTTCCCCGGCGACTCAGTTCAACCCGTGGGCCACACGTCGCGTGCACACATGTGGGGCAGGGCGGGCACACTATCCGACCTGGTGAAACGCGAGATGCGCCGTCCGTGCCACACACCAGATCTTCCCGGCGGGATGGCCGAGTGGCTGATCCGGTGCTGCGGACGTACGTTCGGCGACGAGCGGCGGATTCTCCTATCTGTCACGCACCGAGAGGCACAGCTGTGAGCGAAGACATCTGGGGCTATCAACCGGCCGCGGGATACCAGAAGGGGATCGACCTCATCGGTTACAGGGTCGAAGCCACCGACGGCCACATCGGCAAGATCGACAAGCATTCCGAAGACGTCGGGTCCTCCTACCTCGTGGTCGACACCGGGGTGTGGATCTTCGGCAAGCACGTACTGCTGCCCGCCGGGATCATCGAGCGCATCGACACGGCCGCAGAAACCGTCTACGTCAACCGGACCAAAGACCAGATCAAAGACGCTCCCGAATTCGACGAGGGCAAGCACGCCGGCGAGCCCACCTACCTGGAGCAGTTCAGCCGCTACTACGGCCAGCCGCACATGTAGCAGGAGCGAATCCCGGTGCAAGGGACTCCATCCGCAAGAGGAGTCCCGAGCACCGCGTCACTACCGGGGCGCCTCGCCCGCCCCTCGCACACACGGGCCGATCAGTCGGTGGACAACGCCTGGAGGAGATCACCGACCTTCGGGTCCGGTAGGGCACGGGCGACGTCGGCCTGGGCGACCATGCCGACCAGAATGTGCCCGTCGATGACGGGCAGACGCCGGACCTTGTGCTCACTCATGGTGCGCAGGATCTCCTCGGCATCATCATCGGCCCCGATGGTGACCGCCTTGCCCTGGGCGAGGTCACCGGCCTTCACCTCGGCCGGATCCTTGCCCACCCCGAGAACCTTCACCACAATGTCGCGGTCGGTGAGCATGCCCTTGAGCCTCTCGTCCGTGCCGCAGATCGGCAGCGCACCCACCCCCAGCTCGGTCATCTTCTTCGCGGCCTCGAGCACCGTCTCCTGGGCGCCGATGCACTCGGCGCCCGCCGTCATGATCTCTCGCGCGGTCGTCATCCGGCAGCACTCCTTCTTCCTCACCTACAGGTCCTGGCCACGCCGCTGAAGCGGAGAAGCCCTGGGCACCCCATGGGTGCCCCGCACCAGCGCCCGCTAACGGCATCGGCCAGTCGTCCACCCGGCGGCGCTCACTCGACTGGGCGGTAGGTGATTGAGAACTTGGCCGCCGATCTTCAATACCCTGGGGGCTTCCACGCGCGGATCTCCGGGTGCACGATGACTGCGTCAGGATCGAGATGGCCGGTGGCGAGCCATGTGTGTCTGCGGCGGCGACGTCTCCGCCGGCTGCGTCGACCAAGGCTTTGAACTGGAGGCCGTCGAAGCCCTCTTCGCCTGAGCCGGGACCGCCGACGTTGCGGCCGTAGGAGCGTTCCTCGGTGCTGTCGGGCCTCCTGGCGACATTGCGCCGCACGCCGGGGGAGCGGGCCAGACGGCCGGCATCGTGCCTGCGGTGTGGCGCGCGCCACCGACCAGAAAAGACGTCAACGCTCACGTCCGTGATGAAGAGGGTCAGCTGTTCCCGCGGTTGTGCCAGGCATGTACGCCGGACGCGCTGGACGACCTGGGCGACAAGATCCGCCGGGCCAAGGCCATGGCCCCCACCAGACCACATCCTTCCGCCCTCGACACACCGCCCGCCAACAAGCTGCTCGCACCGGGAGCAGGGCTCGTAGACCGCGTGCGGGACTTCGTCACCGGCCGTGGCAAGTCCTGACCCAGGTATCGCTTGGCGGTGAGACTCCAAAACCGGCTCCTGTGACGCAGCTCCTTGTCGCCGACCAGGGCCAGCCGCGTACGCTGACGCGCCATGCGCGACAGCGCGGCCGGCTCGCACACACGGACAGACGCCGGGCGCGCGTGAAGGAACGGTTCACATGCCCAGTGATCTCTCGCCAGTCATAGCCGCCGCCACCCGTTGGCTGCTGAACGCCTTCCCGGCAGCAGCCGGCGCCATGAACTACGCCCTGGCCGAAGCCCAGGCGCGACAGGCGACCACTGTCGCCGCCGCGCTGCGCTACCCCACGACGCTCGACGTCGAATTGCTGAAGATCCTCGGCCCGGGAGGATCTGGACGGCTGGACGCACTCACCGGGGCCGACCAACACCGGATCGCAGAGACGCAAGAAGCCTGGCGCACCTGGGTCGACGAGACCGTCGTCAGCTGGGCGGCGAACCTGCTCGCCGATGCCGACCTCGCTACCAGAGCGGAAGCCGCCCTTTCAGCGACCGAACACGGCGCCGACTTCGCGGGGGATGTCCGTCGGTTGGCCATCCCCACCCCACGCGATCACGACGCTGCGCCCCTGCTGCGCCACCCGGACCTCCTCGCACCAGTCGGCGGGGTGCACCGCACCTCCCTGCTCACCCTGCTCGAGTCTGAAACGGCCGGGGCGTGACCGGGAAACCGGACCGGGCCCCGGCTCTCCGCCGGCCATTCACAGACTCGTCAGGATCTGTGGGGACAGATTCTTGATCATGGTGTTGGTCCAGCGCATCTGCCGCAGGCTCTGGGCGTGACATGCGGAGGCGAGCTCGAGAAGCTCAGCGTCCTTCGCCGCCTGCGCGGCCCTGCGCGGCCTGGGCCAGGCTGCGAGCCGACCCGAGCCCTTGGGTGAACGAGCTGCCAGTCAGATCTGACAGGGGGCGGCGGAGCCACGTTTCGGCCGGACAGATCACCACAAAACAGGCTCCGCTGTCCTCAGGCACCGAGCCGGGGCAGGACTTCATTACCGTAAAATTCGAAGAAGCCGCGCTGCTCCTTCCCGATCTGGCCGATATATACGGTGTCGAATTCCGCCTCCACATACTTGGTCAGGGCGGCGACGTGTACCTCGACGTCATTACCGCACGGCACCGCGGCCTGCACGTGTTGGCGAGTGACCAGTTGCGATGCCTGCTCGAAGTGACGTGGGGTGGGGAGGATCTGGAGCAGTTCACCGGGCAGTTGCTCATTGGCCCACAGACGGTGCGCGGTACGGAGAGCTTCCTCGCCGTCGGTCCCCCAGCAGACCTTCAGCCCGCCGTAGACCGGTTTGCCGCCACCACTGCCCCGGAAGCGCTCCAGCAGGGTCCTGTCCGGGGCCATGGTGATGAGACCGTCACCGATACGTCCGGCGAGATCCGCGGCCTGGGGGCCAAAGGCCGAAACATCGATCGGAACCGGCTCGTCCGGCACGGTGTACAGGCGGGCGTTCTCCACCGAGTAATGGCGCCCTCGATGGCTCACCTGCTCCCCGGTGAACAGAAGGCGCATGAGGTGAACGGCTTCCTCCAGCATCTCCAGCCGGACAGATGCCTCCGGCCACCTGTCGCCGAGAATGTGCTCGTTCAGCGCCTCACCTGTGCCAACACCCAGGCGGAACCCGCCCGCGAGCTGTACGGCGCTCGTGGCTGCGGCCTGGGCAACCACCGCCGGATGGAGCCGCACGAGAGGACATGTGACAGCCGTCTCCACGGGAAGGGACACAGCCTGGGACAAGGCCCCAATCACTGACCACACGAAGGGACTCTCCCCCTGGTTGTCGTTCCAGGGGTGATAGTGGTCCGAAATCCAAAGAGAGGTGAATCCGGCTTGCTCGGCCATCCTGGCCTGCTCTACCAGTTCTGCCGGAGTGTGCTCCTCACAGGACAGGAAATAGCCGAACTGTGGCATGGGCCCTCCTCTGGCCGCGCGCTGGGTGGTCCCGCTGAAGACGGACCATGTACCTGAGGCAGAGATGTCTGCAATGAAGATCGGCTTTCACCCGACATTCCGGAACTCGACACGCCGGTGCACCGGGTGCACCTGGTCGCGGTCGGCTGCGGTGTAGCCGGTTGCCTCGCTGGTGTGACCCGAGACGTTGAGCTGTCACAGCGTGGTGGGGAACCTGTCCCAGACACGATGGTGGGCAGCGAGTGCGACGATCTGCTCGAGCAGGGCCTCCCCGTCGTCGCCGTTAGGACGCCGGGCGCGTCCGCGGGAATACCGCCGTCCGTCGGCCCTCATAGAGGCGTTCTCCGCTGGCACTGCCAGGTTGCCGGGCGAGAGATCCTGCCGAGCTCTCCCGGTCCCACGGGCGTCTCGACCTGATGGGAGAGAAGACGGCGACCCGGTACTCCCCCGACAGGTCACCTCAGCCTGCGGGGGCGGAGGCCGGCGTACGAAGAGCCAGGAAGGCGACGTCGTCGTCGTTGTCGTCCGGGCGGGCTTGCGTCAGCAGGGAGTCGCTGAAGGAGTCCAGCGGACGGCGGGCGAGGGACGCGGCGTGCCTGCGGAGCTTGTCCATGCCGTCGTCGAGGGTATGGCGGCGGGATTCGATGAGTCCGTCGGTGTAGAGGACGAGGGTGGACCGGGGCGGCAGCGCGAGGACGGCATCCGTTCGGGGACTCGGGGCCCCCGTGCCGAGGAGCATGCCGTGCCCGCCCTTCAGGAATTGCGTCTGGCCGTCGTGAGTGACCAGCAGCGGGGGCGGGTGACCTGCATTGGTCCACTGCAGCTGCCACGATCCGTCGTCACCCATGGTCAGCCGAGCCAGGACCATGGTGGCTATCGGCTCCTGGGCGATGTGCATGACAGCTTGATCGAGGTGTGAGACTGCGATTGAAGGCGAGTCGGGATGCGTCCAGACGAAGGCGCGCAGCATGTTGCGGATCTGCGCCATGCCTCCTGCGGCATCGAGGTCGTGGCCCGCGACGTCGCCGATCGCCAGTGCGGTCGCGCCGTCGGTCAGCGAGAAGGCGTCGTACCAGTCGCCGCCGACCTGGGAGGCATGCGGAGCAGGCACGTACCGGGCTGTCATCTCCAGCCCCGGCACCGTGGGCATCTGGGGCAGCAAGTGCCGCTGCATGGTCTCGGCGACCTTGCGCTGCTGCTGGTAGAGGCGTGCGTTGTCCAGTGCCAGGCCCGCCCGCCGGGTGAGGTCCTCCAGGAGCGGCAGATCGGAGACGGTGAAGGGCTCGGGCCGGTTCGAGCGGCCCAGGGTCAATGCGCCGAGGACCTCGCGCAGGCCACGGATCGGGGCGATGGCGGCCGAGTGCATGCCCGTCTCCGTGAAGAGCCGCTGCTGCTCGATGGCGATTCCGGAGTCGGGGGGCCCGTGATACGTGGACGGGCTGGCGATGGTCGAGGCGGCACCGCGCAAGGCCCGCGACAGTGGCATCGGCGATTCTTGCGGCACTGGGGGCATAGGGCCCTGCAAGTCCGCACGCTCGACCAGAAGGCCATGCTCATAATGCATGACCAGCGCACGCCTGACTTCGTCGACCTCGGTGATCAGGTCGACGACCGCCCAGTCCGCAAGCCGGGGCACGGTCAGTGCAGCCAAGCGGTGGAGGGCCTCGTCCACATCCAGGCTGGAAGTGAGTTGTGTGGTGGTTTCTGCGAGCAGGGCGAGTCGATCGAGTTCCGTCAACCTCGTGGATGCCTCGGCCTCGGCCTGGCGGGCTTCCACCGGTTTCTGTGGCTGGTAGAACAGGGCCAGGGCGCCCGGCGTTCCGGAGTCGAGATCATAGGGCGTGATCAGCCAGGACAGGCCGAGCACAGTGCCGTCCCCGCCGATGAACCAGTCCAGGTCGCAGTGCTTGGTGCTGTGCGTGAGGAGGGCCATCCTCAGTCCGCAGCGGGTGCGGGGCAGGAGGTGCCCGTGACTGTCACGGTGCAACAGATCGTGAGCGTCCTGTCCCACGAGCTCGTCCGCTGGTCTCTGGAACAACTTCTCGGCTCGCCCATTGACCGCGACGATGATCCCCTTGTCATCCACCGCAAGGGCTGCTGCCGTGATGTCTTCGAATATCGCGCTCGGCAGTCCCACAGCGGCCCCAGCCCGGCACTCCCGAAGCGGGACTCCTCCGTCATCCGGTGCAGCGGTGGCCATGCCCCCTCCTCGCTCTGGCTCTCTCTATGGTTTACCACCGCACCACCAACACACGCAGCCCCACTGCGTGGGGGGTGGAGGCCGAACGCGTGGCTGCCGAAGGGATGCGTCTTTGCCCAGATACAGCCAGAACGTGGTCGATCAACTGGATGGCGGTCTTCTGGTCGTTGCGCGGGTAGGCGCGCAGGACCCGGAGCCGGGGTGCAGTCGTCGATGGCGGTGTACTGGTAGTAACGCTTCTTGCGGCCCGTCTGGCCGAGGGGCTCGATGAACTTGACGTCGACCTGCAGCTGATGGCCGGGACGCTGCTTCTCGTACCGCTTCCAGCGGGTGGAGCGCCGCTTGTAGCGCTGGGAGGCCGGCAGCTGGTTGAGACCCACCTTCTTCAGGATCCGCCAGACGCCGGACGAGCTGACCTTGACATCGTGATACCGCTCCAAGTACATCGCGATCTTGGCCGGCCCGAAGTGATACTGCTGCCGCAGCCACGGTCCGGTACGGGGCGGCCTCCCCATTGCCGTACGCAAGCTTGGGACCTCCTTCCCCGGCGGGGCGGGGCGCAGGACTGGGGCCGTCACCGCAGCCCTCTTGGCATGCTCAGTGACTGTGCTCGGGTCGGCCTCCGTAGCGTCGATCCACAGGGGGCCGCCCACGCCTCTGCGCTGTATCTCCCGGCCGTGGCCTCCCGCGCGGCCTCCACCGCACGCTTCAATTTCCACCACTGCCTCCTCGCCGACCACAAGGCCCAGCAGCGACTCAAAGTCGTTGGCGACCACCCGGCTCATCCGCGTCTCGGACGGATCAACACGTCCGCTCAGTTCACTCCCGCTGGGAGATCGCCCCGTTCATGCGGTCGGCGATCTCCGTCTTCGTCGCCGCGTCCAGCGACTCCGGCAGTCCTTGGAAAGTGGCGGGCAGCACGTCCAGCAAACTTCGGATCTCCTCGCCAGTCCGGACCTTCATCAACAATTCGGCCCAAGTACTCCTCGCCGCTGGCGGGGTGGTGACACGCTGTGCCGTTTGGTGGCACGCTCGAATGCCGACTTGCAGCGCGTGATCGACCGGATGGTGGGATTCGATGGCATCGTGCGGGCCTCGACGGCGATCACGTTGGAGAATCCGGCGCGCTCCGGATCACTCCCACTGGTGCGCCAGGCGTCGCGGCAGGCGCCGTATGGACCGCTGACCGCCGGAGGACCGGCCTTGAGGGAGGGACCGAGAAGTGAGCTTCTGGGAGTACCTGGGCACCCGCTACCAGCAGCTGCTGGTGGACGCCTATCAGCACGCCAGCGCCGTCTTCCAGTGCATGGTCGTCGCCACGGTGCTCGGGGTCTTGATCGGCGTCCTCACCTACCGCACCGAGTGGGCGGGAAACCTCGCGATCACCACGACCGCAAGCATCCTCACCGTCCCCTCCCTGGCTCTCCTCGGCCTGCTCGTCCCGGTCGTCGGCCTCGGCGTCGCGCCGACCGTCATCGCGCTGACGCTGTACGGACTGCTGCCCGTGGTCCGTAACGCGGTCGTCGGGTTGCGCGGAGTCGACCCGGCCCTCGTCGAGGCCGCCAAGGGCATGGGGATGTCACGGTTCGCCCAGCTGCTCAGGGTCGAACTGCCCCTCGCCTGGCCGCCGATCCTCACCGGTGTCCGGGTGTCGACCCAAATGCTGATGGGCATCGCGGCGATCGCGGCCTTCGCCTCGGGGCCCGGGCTCGGCAACCAGATCTTCCGCGGGATCTCCAGCCTGGGCAGTGCGAACGCGCTCAACGAAGTACTGTCGGGGACGCTCGGAATCGTCGTCCTGGCCCTGCTGTTCGACGCCGGGTACGTGCTGATCGGACGGCTCACCATCTCACGGGGGATCCGTGGCTGACTCTGCCGAAATCGTCGAACCGACCTCCCCGACGTCCGGCGCCGCAGGCCCCGGCGGATCCGCCGGGCCCGACCGGCCGGCCGCCGCCGGCGCGAGTATTCGGCTGGACAACCTCACCAAGCGCTATCCGGACAGCCGAGCCCCGGCCGTGGAGGACGTGACCCTGGACGTCGCGGCCGGGGAAACCGTGATCCTTGTGGGGCCCTCGGGCTGCGGCAAGAGCACCACCCTCAAGATGATCAACCGGCTGATCGAGCCGACCTCGGGGCGGATCACCATCGGCGGCGAGGACGTCACCGGGATCAACCCCGTGGCGCTCCGCCGCACCATCGGCTACGCCATCCAGGCCACGGGCCTCTTCCCGCACATGACCGTCGCCGAGAACATCGCGCTCGTACCGAAGATGGCCGGCTGGCCCCGCGCGAAGGTGCGGGACCGGGTCGAGGAGATGCTCGAACTGGTCGGCCTGGATCCCGGGGAGTTCCGCGGCCGCTATCCGCGCCGGCTCTCCGGCGGCCAGCAGCAGCGGGTCGGGGTGGCGCGGGCGCTGGCGGCCGACCCGCCCGTGCTGCTGATGGACGAGCCGTTCGGAGCCGTCGACCCGATCACCCGCGAGCGCCTGCAGGACCAACTCATCCGGTTGCAGAGCGAGTTACGCAAGACGATCGTCTTCGTCACGCACGACTTCGACGAGGCCATCAAAGTCGGCGACCGGATCGCGGTGCTGCGCGACCGGTCGCGGATCGCCCAGTTCGACACTCCGGAAGCGATCCTGGCCAGTCCGGCGGACGACTTCGTCGCCGGCTTCGTGGGCGCGGGAGCCGGGGTGAAGCGGCTGGACCTCAAGCGCGTACGGGAGGTGGAGCTCGCCGACGTCCCGACCGCCACCGTCGACGACCCGCTCGAGACCGCCCTGCACCTGCTGGACGCGGGCTCCGCCTCCGCCGACCACCTGCTGCTACTGGACCGGGAGCGGCGCCCGCACTCCTGGCTGCGACGCGAGGACCTGACGCGCGCCCGGAGTGCGCAACCCGCCGGAGAACCGCTGCCGTTGTCGGCGGGCACCCCCGTACGGAGCCGGATCGGGGTGGACATGACGCTGCGGGACGCGCTGGAGGCGCTGCTGGCCGACGGTGCGGGCCGCGTCGCGGTCACGGGACAGGACGGCGCGTACGCCGGCGTGATGGACATGTCGACATTGCTGAACGCGATACACGGGGCGCCGGGCGAGCGGGGAGCCGAGAAGGCTCGGCCGACCGGTCGGGGTGAGCCCGCGTGAGCCGGAGCGAGGTCGGTATCGGGGACGGTGGTGGAGCCGCTCCCGAGGCCGGTTACGGGTCCCCGGGGCCGGCTCCAGGGCCAGGGCATGACGAGCCCGTGACCCGGCTCGCCGCAATGGACCGGGTGCCGCCCCGTATCACCTGGCAGAAGCTGGTGACGCTGCCGGCCTTCGTCGCGGTCGTCCTCGGCGCCACCGCCCTGTATCTCCGCACCACCGAGCTGGACTCGATCGCCAGGAACGCCCTCGCAGACGGCGCCGTGCGCACCGCACTCCTCCAGCAGACCGAACTCGTCGCGATCTCCACCTTCTTCGTGCTCATCATCGCGATCCCGCTGGGCATCGCGCTGACGCGCGGGGTCCTGCGCCGGGCCGCACCGCCGTTCGTCGCGGCGGCCAACATCGGCCAGGCGACCCCGGCCCTGGGCCTGCTGGCGCTGCTGGTGATCTGGCTCGGCATCGGCCAACGAGCCGCCCTGGTCGGCATCGTGGCATTCGCGGTGCTGCCGGTGCTGAGCAACACCGTGGCCGGCCTGAGGGCCACCGACCCGGCCCTCGTGGAGGCGGCGCGTGGCATCGGGATGTCGCCGCTGCTGGTGCTGTTCCGGGTCGAACTGCCCCTGGCCGTACCGCTGATCCTGGCGGGCGTACGGACCGCGCTCGTGCTGAACGTCGGCACCGCGACGCTGGCCACCTTCGGCGGCGGAGGAGGACTCGGGGACCTGATCTCCTCCGGCATCACGAACCAGCGCATGCCGGTGCTGGTGCTCGGCTCCGTACTGACGGTCGCCATGGCGCTGATCGTGGACTGGCTGGGGATGCTCGTCGAGTTGCTGCTGCGCCCACGCGGCCTGGAGGTGGACTGATGCGCCTGACCCGGGTACGGACGGCCGTCGCGGGCGCGGGCGCCCTGCTGCTCGCCGCCGCAGGGCTGAGCGGTTGCGGACTGACCAGCGGCAGCCCGCTGGCCGACTCGGTGCAGCCCGGCTCCATCGGGAAGGGGCGACCGCTGGAGGGCGCCCAACTGACCGTGACCTCCAAGGAGTTCACCGAGCAGATCATCCTGGGCCAGATCATGGGGCTGGTCTTCAAAGCGGCCGGCGCGGAAGTCCTGGACCGGACGAACATCCAGGGCTCGATCGGCGCCCGCGAGGCGGTCAAGTCCGGTGCGGCGGACGGGATGTACGAGTACACAGGTACGGCCTGGATCACCTACCTCGGTCACACCAAGCCGGTCGTCGACCCGTACGAGCAGTGGGAGGCCGTACGCGAGGAGGACCGCCGCAACGGCATCACCTGGCTGCCCGCCGCCCCGCTCAACAACACCTACGCGCTGGTCGCGAACCGGGCGAATGCGCAGAAGTACCGGCTGCGCACTCTCTCCGACGTGGCACGTCTGGTGAAGGAGGACCCGGGCGCGGCGACGATCTGCGGCGGAAGCGAGTTCTCGGTTCGCGAGGACGGCCTGCCGGGCGTGGCGAAGACGTACGGATTCGCCCTCCGGCGCGGGAACTTCAAAAAGATGGACGACGGCGTCGTCTACACCCAGGTCGCCAAGGGCGCGGCCTGCACCCTCGGCGTGGCGGCCACCACCGACGGCCGCATTCCGGAACTCGAGCTGAAGGTGCTCGAGGACGACCGGCACTTCTTCCCCAACTACAACGCGGCACCCGAGATGAACAGCGCCACGATGAGGAAGTACCCCGCCATCGCCGACGTCCTCGCCCCGATCACCAAGCGGCTGACGGGGGCGGAGGCCCAGCGGCTGAACGCGCGGGTGGACGTGGACGGGGAGGACCCGCACGAGGTGGCGAAGGACTGGCTGGTGCAGGAGGGCTTCATCCGGGAGGGCTGACAGACGGCTTCGCCCCAGGCTTGAGCTCCATCACAACCGGCTCACCGCCCCCGAAGAGATCACGGCACGGCGGTGCACGTCGGCCCGGTCGTCCGGCAGCCACTTGGTGACGATGCCGGTGAGCACCTGCCCAGTCCCGGGATACCGTCTCGGCCGACGAGGTAGCGCACGGCAAGCCCGCGCCGGACGTCTTCCTGGAGGCGGCACGCCGCCTGGGAGTGTCCGCGACGGGCTGCGTGGTCCTGGAGGACCACGCCCCAGGCGCCGCCGCTGCACACGCGGCCGGGATGCGCTGCGATCCCGTACGTCGCCGCACAGGCCGACGACCCGGCGTTCGCCACAGCGGGGCTGCTGCTGCGCGGCGGCCAGGCCGAATTCACGGCCCAGGCCGCGTGTGCCGACGGACTCGGCTCCGGGTTCCTGACCGCCCAGGGGGTTGAGCCGCAGTCTGTTGTGGCGGGCAGTTCAGCCGGGCGCGGCCAGTGCCCGGGGGCGCCGGCGGACTTACCGACCGCATCCAGGCCTTGAATTCGCGGTGCCGAGCTCCCGGGGTATGGATCGGGCGTTTGCGAAGCGAGATCCACGGAACCCAGACGGAGCGCACGCGAACCGCGCCGATGGGGGGGCGTCACGCCGCGCCTGACGAGTTCCGCCTACGCTCTCGATTGGGACGGGGATGGGGCGATTCTCCGGGTGAACTGCGGGCGAAGTTCCTCCAGTTGGCTTTTTGCAAAATGAATCGTCCGAAGCCGATTACACGTGCCCAGCTTGCCGTAGATGCGGCTGAGATAGTTGCGCACCGTTCGCGGGCTGATAAGAAGGAACGACGCGATGCTCGCGGTGTCGAAGTCCTGGGCCAGCAGGAGTAGTATTTCCCGTTCGCGAGAGGTGAGCTGGGATATCGGATCGCTGTACGAGGCCTGGTGCGGAGGTCCCCCCGGGAGAAAGCTCGTGGCGATGGCAGGGCACACCATCCCCCCTTCGTGAACGATACGCAGGCACCGTCTGATCTCCTCCGCGCTCCGCTCCTTGGAAAGGTACCCCTTGGCGCCTGCGTTGATCGCCTCTCGGATGTAAGCGGGGTTCTGCTGGGACGTCAGAATCACGACACTTGTGCCTATGCGATCGCGGCTGATCACACGGCATATCTCGATGCTGCTCATACCGGGCAGCTGCATTTCGATCAAGAGGATGTCAGGCGTGTGCTCGCGGACCCTCCGAAGAGCGGTCGGTCCGTCCGCCACCGCGTCCACCACCGAGAAGACAGGCGGCCCGTGCATGAGAGCCTGAATTCCCTCTAGTACCAGTTGATGTCCGTCTGCCACAACAAGACGTACGGCTGACATGGATCCACCCCCATTCCTGGATTTGAGCCCGGTGCGGCCCTGAGGGATATCGGACTTCTGAATCACCGATGCCGGCGGTCGTTTCTGCCAGATCGAACCCTCGTATGAGCTGCCCGTGCTCGTACTGGGTACCGTGGCGGTTGCGCGGGCATGGGGGGTGGATGCCGCCGCGGTGTACTTCCGGTCTGATGCCCTTCCGAGACCGAGCAGGGTGGGGCCCGCGGCCCTCGAAGCACAGCAGTGCGCATCGATGCCGCATCGGCAGGGACGAGCCGTTGCGCGATCAGTCCTTCGGCATGGAGGGCCGTTCGGCGTGGCAGGGTGCACCGCCCGGCAGCAGGTGCGCTTGATACGGCGGGCCCGCCGATGCCGCCGGCGAGGAGCGGAGACGTCATTACACAAAGGTGTCCAGCAGGGGTGCGGTTGGTGTGTCGGCGGAGCGTGAGCAGGTGACGCGGGGGCTCGCAGCCGAACGAGGCCCTGGACCCGGGCGCGACACGCCGGTTGGTACGGCGGTGAGGGGCCGGGCGGCGTAAATCCTCGGGGTCGTCGGGCTCTGCGGCCGTCATGACAGGCCGGTCCGGCCGCCTACTGACACGATCGCGGCCCGCTGCGACAACTGGCGCTCCTGCCTCCGTATGCCTGCCCACGTCGCGTCCCCCGTCCCGACGTTCGTCCATTCCAACGGCCCGGCTCCGTTCACGTGGGACCGGGCCCCGCACGGCGATCCGTCCACCGCTGCCCCGTGCGAAGGGATCCGGCCAGACGTCCTCCGCCTCCCTCGATCGCAGGTCAGTCACCCAGAATAGGTCGAACCGGTCGGTTGCAACGGAAAGTGGAAGTGAATCCCCTGTCACACCAGCACCTAATGCATGATCACATCGTATTTTCATGTCGTAGCACTGTAGCGCAGCGAGGAGCGCGAATGGCTAGACATCGCCGGTAGGTGTCCGTCACTGGAGGTGTCACACCGACGTCACAACCGGTCGGATGTTGCACGCTTTTACCGGAGCGAAATATTCAATTGACAGGTATCGTCGCAGGGATGCACGGACGCCGGATCCCGGCAGGGACGTTCGTGCGAGGATGGCCGGCCCGAAAAAACCGGACGTGATCGCCGTACCCAGGGGCGCAGCGCTACATCCCGCCATCCGTACCGGCGAGTTCACCTTTGCGGTCAGCGGCAGGCGGAGGCCGACTAGGAGTCGGAAGTTAATCCCCACGGTCGCGTGGCATTCATGGAGAGGAACTCTGCGTGAACGCAAGGATTTCCGACGTTTGCCCGTCACGTGATGGGGATGTGACACCTCTGGTGACGGATGCCCATCGACAGCCTCTTCCCGGGATCCCTAGATTCGACTGGCGCAGGCATTCGGACTGCGCTGGGGAAAATCCACGGAGGGGATCATCGTGCAGATTCGGCATTCCAAGGAAACACCTCAAGATATCGTTCGCGAGCCGGGGGCGAAACAAGTGCGGCTACGCCGGCTGATCGATACCACCGATGGCGCCGACCGCTTCGTGCTGACGGAATTCGCGATGGCGGAGAATGGTGCCTCACCGCCTCACTACCACGACTGGGAACACGAGCTGTACATCATCGAGGGCACCATGGGTGTCGTGATTCCCGGCGAGGACCGCACCGAGACGGTCGTCGCAGGCGATGTCGTCTTCATCCCGCGTGACGAGCCCCACGGCTTCGTCACCGGTCCCACCGAGACGTGCCGTTTCCTGGTGGTGGCTCCAACCGAGCGGCCGCCGGTTCGGAACTTCTTCCTCTCCGAGGAGCCCTACGAGTTCTCGGCTTCCGCCGACGCGGCGGGCGGGGGGCACCAGTGACCACGGCACAGGAGACCGTACGACAGCAACCGGCCGCCTCCAGCCGTTTGCACGGCATCATGACCGCCTACCTCCAGTCCAAGGCACTGTTCACCGCATTGGAACTGGGAGTGTTCGTCGCGCTCGAGAAGGAGCCGGCCGGCGTGCCCGAACTGGCCGGGCGGCTGGGTCTGGAGCCCCGCCCGACGCTGGCGCTGCTCAGGGCACTCGAGGGGCTCGGACTGGTGGAGCGCAGTGGTGAACGCTACCGCAACACCGAGGAGTCCAGCGCTTTCCTGGTGCCGGGCAAGGAGGCCTACGTCGGGGCGTTCGCCGAGCACCAGAACCTCCACTTCGGCAACTTCGCCCGGCTCCCGGAGGCCATCCGTACCAACTCGTCGATCACCAAGCGGGTCCTGAAGCAGGGATACAGCAATCAGGGCGCGGCGGCCGGCGAGGGACGCGAGGGCACCCAGCGCCTCATCCAGGGCATGCGGGTCAGCGCCCGCCTTCAGGCGGACCAACTGGCCGCGGCGGTCACCCTCGACGGAGTCGAGCACGTGCTCGACCTGGCGGGCGGCTCCGGCGACTACGCGATCGCGCTGGCGCAGCACCACCCGAAGCTTCGCGTCACCACCATCGACTATCCGGCGGTCTCCGAACTGGCCCGCGCAAACGTCGAGGAGGCAGGCCTGTCCGGACGGGTCGAGGCTCAACCGGGGGACGTCTTCAGCGCGCCCCTTCCCAAATGCGACGCCATCCTGCTCTCACACGTCCTCGACGGATACGGGGCCGAGCGCGCCCAGCACCTGATCAAACGGGTCCACGACGC
Organism: Streptomyces sp. NPDC019443; assembly: GCF_044389785.1. NCBI lineage: Bacteria > Bacillati > Actinomycetota > Actinomycetes > Kitasatosporales > Streptomycetaceae > Streptomyces > Streptomyces sp. NPDC019443. Next base: position 1,314,039 of record NZ_JBIRYJ010000001.1, on the reverse strand, counting down.
GCTTCCGGCGGGCGGCCGATTGATCATCCACGCCCACATCCCTTCCTTGTCCACCGGAGTCTTCCCCCACCTGTTCGGCCTCATCCTGCTCGCCAACACCGAGGAGGGCGAGGTCCGCGATGCCGACCTCCTGGCGACCTGGGTCGGCGTGGCGGGATTCCACGACATCGTGACGCAGAACATCTCCGAACTCTCCGGAATGGTCACGGCGGTCAAGTAGTCCCACGGCTCCAGGACACCCCGACCGGGAAACGGCGCGCCGCCCACGTGTCCGGCGGTGCCGTTTCCCGGCCCCGATGACGAAGGGACGACTCCCATGCCCGAGACCCTGCTCTCCACGACCGACCGCGCCGGTCCGGACGTCCAGTCCTATCTGGCCGCACCAGACGCTCCCGCGCTTCTCGCCCTCAACTTCGGGTTCACCAGGGCCCGAGTGCTCGACACCGCACTGGAGCTCGGAGTGTTCACGGCGCTCGCCTCCGGCCCGCGGACTGCCGAGCACCTCGCTCGCGAACTGGGATGCGACGGTACGGGGCTGCAGCGCCTGCTCGGTGCCCTGGTCGGGCTGGGGCTGCTGCACTCCTGCGAGGCGGGCTGCGAGCTCAGTCCCGCTGCCCGTGCTCACCTGGTGGCCGGTACCGACCGCTACCTCGGCGCCCATCTGCGCGCGGTGATGGACCAGTGGGACCGATGGGGCGCCCTGACCAAGGCCGTGCGCACAGGTCTCCGCCCGAGCACGGACGGTACGGGGGCGGTAGGCGGTACGGACCAGGGAATCCGCCCTAGCGGGATGTTCGAGGGCAACTTCCCGCTGACCTTCCCGCTCGCCGCCCGGATCGTGGCCGGGCTGGGGCCCACCGGGCCGGCGCGCATGCTGGACCTGGCCGCCGCCGGGGGCGAATGGGGGATTGCGGTCGCGCTGCGTTACCCCGAGACGGAGGTCGTCGGCGTCGACGAGGCGGCCTTGCTCAAGGCGGCTCGGCAGCGGGCCGAAGCCTTCGGGGTGGCGGATCGGATCACCCAGCTCCCCACGGACTTCGACCGACTGCCGTGCGACGATGCCTCGTTCGACCTGGTCACCCTGACGCACTTCTGCCGCTTTGCCGGGCCCGCGCACAGCCGCCGCGTCCTGCGCGAGTGCGCCCGGGTGACCAGGCCCGGCGGCCGGCTGCTGATCGCCGACCTGATGTTCGAGCCGTCGGCCACGGAAGAAGCCGCTTCGCTGGTCGATCTGAGCCTGTTCCTCAACACCCCGGAGGGCACCGTCCTCACGCCCGCCGAGATCCGGCACTGGCTCGCGTCGGCCGGTTTCACCACCGCAACGTTCCTCGAGCACGGCTCGGTTCCAGTCCTGATGGCTGAGAGGTGATGCCACATGCGACGCGTAGTTGTGACGGGGCTGGGGATCGTCAGCCCGGCCGGCATCGGCAAGGAGGCGTTCTGGGAGAAGATCGCCACCGGCACGAGTGCGACCCGGCCGCTGGCTGAGCTCGCCAGTTCCCACCTGTTCGGGGAGCTCGGGGAGCTCTCCTTCGTCTCGGACTCGATAGCCGAGGTACTCGACTTCGAGGAGAGGGCGCGGACGCTGCCGGCGGAGGTCCGGCGCCTGGACCGGTACATCCAGTTCGGCGTGGCTGGTGCGCTGGACGCCCTGGCCGACGCGGGGCTCCGGGCCGACGGCGGCGCGGCCGGGGACCGTACGGGCGTCGCCTTCGCGACGGCCGTATGCGGCACCCGGCTGATGGAGGAGGAGTACCTGAACGTCACGGACAGGGGCCGGAGCGAGATCGACCCGTCCGGGGCGGCACGCGATCTGTATCTGGCCTCGATGTCCAACACCCCCGCGCTGGTGCTGTCCGCGATGCTGGGCGCCCAGGGACCGTGCGTCACACTCTCCACGGGCTGTGTCGGAGGCATCGACGCCATCGGCTACGCCTTCGAGGCGGTGAAGTACGGCGACGCCGACATCATGATCAGCGGCGCCACCGAAGCCCCGATCTCCCCCGTGACCATCGGGGCCTTCGAGATCATCCACTGTCTTTCGCAACGCCACGCAGACCGGCCGCACGCCGCGTCGCGCCCCTACGATGCCCAGCGCGACGGATTCGTGCTCGGTGAGGGCTGCGGCATGGTGGTTCTGGAGGAACTGGAACACGCCCGGCGCCGCGGTGCACACATCTACATGGAGATCGCGGGTTTCTCCAATACCGCCAATGCCGTCCACATGACGGATCTCCTGACGGACGGCGCCGACCTGGCGCGTGCGATGACCGACTGCCTCGAGCAGGCGGGTCTGGAACCGACCGACGTGGACTACGTCAACTCCCATGGCAGTTCGACCCCGCAGAACGACGCGTGTGAGACCAGTGCTCTGAAGCTCGCCCTGGGAGAGCACGCCTACCGGATCCCCGTGAACTCCACCAAGTCGATGCTCGGACACGCGCTGTCGGCGGCCAGCGCCATGGAGATCGTGATGTGCGCCCTGAGCCTGGAACGGTCTTTCGTCCACCCGACGATCAACTACGAGCATCCCGATCCGGCGTGCGACCTGGACTACGTCCCGAACGAGGGGCGGCCCTGGAACGGGGATGTGATCGTCAGCGACGCCAGCGGATTCTCCGGCCTGCACACGGCGCTCCTGCTGAGGGCGCTGCCCGCCTCCGCGACGCCCGCGACCGGCAAGGAGGCCGTCGCATGAGGAGGGTGGCTGTCACCGGGATCGGAATCGTGCTCCCCTCGGGAAACGGCATGGACGAGGTGTGGGAGAACGCGGTCGCGGGACGGGTCCGATTGCGCCCGATCGACCGTTTCGAGGCCGCCAGGTACCAGTGCCGGGTGGCCGGTCAGGCCGACTTCGATCCTCTCGAGCACCTGCCAGGCCGGTTCGTCAAGCGCACCGACCGCTTCACTCACCTGGCCATGGCCACGGCGGCCACGGCGCTGAAGGACGCAGGCCTGTCCATCGGCTCGGACGTGGCTGCCGAGAGGACCGGGATCATGGTCGGCAACGTCCTGGGCGGCTGGGAGTTCGCCGAGCGTGAGCTGCGGCGCATGTGGCTCGACGGCGCCCGGGCGATCAGTCCCTACCAGGCCACGGCATGGTTCCCGGCCGCCCCTCAGGGCAACATCTGCATCGAGTTGGGGATCAAGGGCCGGTCCCGCACGTTCGTCGCCGACCGGGCCAGCGGGGCATACGCACTGATGGCCGGCGCCGAGACCATCGCCCGCGGTCACGCGGACGTGGTGCTCGCCGGAGGAGTCGAGGCGCCCCTGTCGTCGTACGCCTGGCTGTGCCTGCAGACCAGCGGTCTGATGGCGAAGCAGCGCGGCGGGAGCCCGGACGAGGTCTACCGGCCGTTCGGCAACGGGCACTGCGGCTCTGTCTTCGGTGAAGGAAGCACCTTCCTGGTCCTCGAGGAGCGGGAGCGCGCCCTGGCCCGCAACGCGGCCCTCCACGGAGAGATCGTGGGGTGGGCGGCGAGCACGGACGGCTATCTGCCCCTGTACACCGTGGAGCCCACCGGAGAGGTTCTGGGCCGGGCGATCCGCACGGCCCTGGACCGTGCCGGGCTCTCCGCCTCCGGCGTATCGGGCGTCTTCGCCCATGGTTCAGCGCAGCCGGTGGAGGACGCGACGGAGGTCTACGCCCTCCGCGACGTCTTCGGCCCCTCCGGTGGCGTGCCCGTGTCGGTCCCCAAGGCGGGTTTCGGACACACCCTGGGAGCGGCGGCGCCCGCCGACGTGGCGCTGGCCCTGCGAGCCCTTCGCGAGGGCGTCATCCCGCCGACCCCCCGACTGGACCGTCCGGCGCCGGGGTTCGATCTGGACTTCGTCCGCGGGTCGTCGCGGTCGATCGACGCAGGAGGGCACGCCGTGGTCGTGTCCCGCGGGCTGGGAGGCGTGAACGCATGCCTGGTCCTGAGCAGTTGACCGCGGCGCTGGCTGCCGAGATCGCCGAGTGCGTACGGCGTTTCGGAGCCCGCCCACCCGGAGCCGGGCCGCCACCCCTGGCCGCCGGCCCGGTGCCGGAGCGGCCTTCCGCCGGGCACGCACCCGCGTCGGTACGGGCCGTGGGCGTGGACGTCGTCGACGTCCCGCGTCTGGCGCGTCTGGGCCGGCGATGGGGCGACTCCCTCCTCGCCCACCTGTTCACCGAGGAGGAGCGGCGGGCCGCCCAAGGCGGCAGCGACCGCTACCGCTGGGAGTCGCTGGGCGGCCGGCTCGCTGCCAAGGAGGCGGTGAAGAAGGTGCTCGGATCTCAGGGCGAGGCCGCCGCGTGGCGGGACCTGGAGATCCTCAAGGGGCGCCACGGCCAACCGGTGCTGGCCCTGCACAACGGCGCGGCCGTGGCTGTCGAGCACGCCGGATGCACCCACGTCCACCTCAGCATCACCCACGAGGCCCAGCTGGCCGTCGCCGTCGCCGTAGGCGTGTGAAGAGGTCCGCCCCGGACCGCGACGGCACCGACCGTACTGATTCCTACCGCTTGTTACCGCCGATCCCGACCGCAGCACCCCCCGAAGGAGGACCCATGTCCATCCGCGACGACGTGGTGAAAATCATGAGCGACCTGGAGTTCGACCAGGGCAACCTTTCGGACCTCGCCCGGTTGCGGGAGGACCTGGGCGTGGACTCCACCGAGCTGGTGGAGGTGATCGTGGCGCTGGAGAACCACTTCGCCATCCGACTGGACCCGTCGGACTTCGACGGGCTGCTTACGCTGGGCGACGTGGTCGCCCACCTCGAGCGGGCCCTGGCCGACGGCTCCTCCGCCGGTGAGGTGAACCATGCCGCGCATTGAGAACGGGGTCCTCGTCCGAGAGACCCCGGTCAAGGTCTTCGCGCTGACCAACGATGTCAGCCGCTGGCCGGAGTTGTTCGCCGACTACACCGAAGCCCGGGTGCTGAGCGAGGAACCGGCCGGCCGCTTCACCAAAGTCGTCTTCGAGCTGCGTAACGAGGCCGGGCAGGCCTGGCGGTCCTGGCGTCTGCTGGACCACCAGGAGCTGACCGCGATCGCCGAACGGGAGGACCCGCTCTACCCGTTCCGGTACATGCATCTGAAGTGGACCTATCGGGCCGTGCCCGAGGGCACGTCGATGGTCTGGACCCAGGACTTCGAGGTCGACGAGCGCGTGGACATCTCCCTCGAGGAGGTGGTTCGGCGGATGAACGCGCACACCGTGGAGAACCAGCAGCGGATCAAGGAAACCATCGAAAGTCTGAGGGCACGGGAGCGCGAGTTGTCCAGGGAGGGCACGTGAGCGCCAGACGACTGCGCCTCGGCCCCCTGCTGATTCCCGTCGTGGTGGCCGGGCTGATCCCCGCGGCACTGCGCCTGCTGCTCCCAGGCGCCACGTGGCCGCTGCCGGTGGAGGTCCGCCTGGCAGCGGGTACGCCGATCGCCTCACTGGGCCTGTGGCTGCTGGCCGACTCGGTCGACCGGGTCTACCTCCGGCAGGCGACGCCGCTGGGGGACAAGCCACCGGAGTACCTCGTACGGGAAGGCTGGTACCGGCGCGTCCGCAACCCCATGGCCCTGGGCATGCTCGCCGCGCTGACCGGTGAGTCGCTGTTCATCGACTCCAGTGCCCTGCTCGGCTGGGCGCTCGTGGTGCTCCTGGTGGCCCGGCACGCGGCGGTCAAGATCGAAGAGCCCAGCCTCGCCCGTGCCTTTCCCCACGAGTACGAGGCCTACCGCCTGCGGACTCCCCGGTGGATCCCCACGCTGATCCGGCCGGGCACGCACGCGGCCTCCGCGCGTTCCGTACGACGTCCCTGAGAGGAACCTGATGTACGTCGACCTGAGCCTTCCGGTCCATCGGCACGCACCGGGCGTGGAGTTCGCGCAGTGGAGGCACGAGGACGGCGCGCGCCGTCTGTCCCGCAACACCCGTGCGCTGCCTGGTGACGGCCTCGGCCGCAGGATCGCCAACTACGGGCGGTGGCTCGCCGGATCCCGGCGCATTCGCCGCCGGGATCTGCCCGAGGGGTGCTTTCTGTCCAACGAGTTCTACCGGATGTCGGTCCACCAGGGCACCCATGTGGATGCACCGTTCCACTACGGACCGCGGTGCGAGGGCAGGCCTGCGAAGAAGATCACCGATGTGCCACTGGACTGGCTGACCGGTCCGGCCCTGATCCTCGACGTGCGGGACTGCGGGGGGACCGTCACGGCCGAGACGGTCCGCGCGGGGCTCAAGGCAGCGCTGGCGGAGACCGGAGCCGATCCCGGCCCGGGGTGGGTCGTGCTCTTCCGCACCGACTCCGACCTCAGGGTCGGCACCCCCGCCTACTTCACCCGCAGTACGGGCGTGGACGTCGGAGCCGTCGACGAACTCCTCGACCGGGGCGTCAAGGTGATGGGGACGGACTGTTGGAGCCTCGACGCACGGCCGGCGGAGATGGTGGAGCGCTTTCACCGCACCGGAGACGGCTCCGCCCTGTGGCCGACCCACATGCACGGAAGGCGGCGCGAGTTCATCGCCGTCGAGGGGCTCGCCCGCCTTCGCGACGTACCGGCCGGACCGTTCCGGTTCTCCGGCTTCCCCATCGCCCTGGCCGACGCCGGGGCCGCCTGGTGCCGGGCCGTGGCCAAGGTCGAGGACTGATGAAGGGCGGTATCGAGCGATGAGGACAGCGTCTGGACGGATGGTCCTTCGGTCGGAGGACGTCATCGCCGGCCACTACCCGTTGCTGCGGCAGATCGTGGGCCGGGTCCTTCAGCGGTGGCCGGAGCACAGCGGATTCCTTCGATCCCGCTTCGCCGAGGAGGAACCGGCTGCGCTGGACTGGTCCGAGACGGTGGCGAGGACGGTGTGGCCGCTGGTCGCGCAGGACCTGGACGGCGCGGTGGATGCCTATCGATGGCTGGGGGAGACGTTCTTCGCGGAAGACCTGCACTTCCAGCGGTACGGCAGGTATCGCAACTCCTCCTTCGCCGAGGTGGAGGCCGAGATCTACGCCGACAGCGGCTATATGACGCGCTACATGAAGGGGCTGCTCATGACGCAACTCCTGTGGACCAACCACGCACGGGTGCTGCACACGTACGCGCACGCGTTCCTCGCCTGCCGCGGCCATCGGGAGCACCTGCTGGAAGTCGGCCCCGGCCACGGGCTGTTCCTGGCCCTGGCAGCGGCGGCGGGCGTCCGCGACCTCACCGGTTGGGACATCAGCGAAGGCAGCCTGGAGTTCACCCGGGCGAGCCTGGAACGCCTGGGCCGTAACCGGGTTTCCCTCGCCCGGCGGGACGTCACCGACCGCTGTGCCGACGGCACATACGACCTGGTCGTGGCCAGCGAGATCCTGGAACACCTGGAGGATCCCGCCTTGGTGCTCGCCGCCCTGCGTGACCGGCTGGCCCCGGACGGGCTGATCTTCCTCAACGTGCCCGTGAACAGCCCCGCGCCGGACCACATCTACCTGTGGCGCAGCCCCGAGGAGTTCTTCGGCTTCGTCGCCGACTGCGGGATCCGGCCGGTGCGGACCTGGGCGTTCCCCATGACCGGATACACCGAGGAGCGGGCACGGCGCCGCAATCGCACCCTGTCCTGCGTCGTGGTGGGCTCGGCGGCCCCCCGAGAGCAAGGTGGCTGAAGCCATGGCGTCCGAGCCGGCCGACTTCGGCCGATGGATCCTGCGGCCCCGCCGGCCGGAGCGGGTGTCCGTGCAGCTGGTCTGCGCACCGTACGCGGGCGGTGGACCGGCCGCCTACCACGGGTGGGCCACGGGGCTGCCGGAGACCGTGGATGTGTGGCTGCTCCGCCTGGCGGGACGAGGCCGACGCAGGCGCGAACCGCTGCCGACCGACCTCGACGCCGTCGTGCGAGAGACAGCCGCGGCGTGCGCGCAGCGACTGCGCGAGCCCTTCGTCCTCTTCGGACACAGCCTGGGCGCCTTCACCGCCTACGAGCTGGCCAAGGAGCTGGCCCTGCGCCACGGTCTGCACGCGGCGCACCTTGTCGTGGCCGCCCGGCCAGCGCCCCACGTGGTGCCGCGTCACCCCCCGGTCCACACCCTGCCGACCGCGGAGTTCCTCAAGGCCCTGGACGCCCGCTATCAGGGAGTTCCCGACGCGCTGCGCGAGGATCCCGCGCTGGAACACCTGTATCTGCCGGTCCTGCGCGCCGATATGGCTCTCCTGGAGACCTACCGGTACCGCCCCGCCGAGCCGTTGGACTGCCCCATCTCGGTGTTCGGGGGTCGGCACGACCACCAGTCGCCCCAGAAGGACCTGGCCGCCTGGCGCGTGCACACACGGGCCGACTTCACCTTGCGGATGTTCCCGGGAAACCACTTCTTCGTGCAGTCACAGCGGACCCTGGTGCTCCAGGCGTTGACCGAGGGCGCACTCCGGCCCCATGTCGCCTGTCCGGCCGCCCCATGACGACGCAGTCGCACGGACGAAGTCACCGACGAAAGTCACCGACGAAAGTCACCGACGAATGGATGGAGGGGCGCATGTCCCGCTACGGGCGGACCAGTCGGGTGAGCGCGTCCGCGGAACTGGTCGATGCCTTCCGCCGGGCGAGCGGCGATGCCAGCCCGCTGCACGTCGACGCCTCCTACGCACGCCGCACCCCCTTCGGCCACCCCGTGGCGCACGGGGTGCTCGGGCTGCTCATCGCACTGGCGGGACTGGAGGACCGGCCCGGGATGCGGCTGGCCCGCCTCAGCGCCCGCTTCCCCGGTCCGATCTTCCCCGGCCAGGAGTACACGAGGGTGATCGAGCAGGACGCTGCAGACCGCGTGGAGGTGCGGATCGTTGACGGCTCCAGGCCCTTGCTGGAAGTGCGCGCCGCATTCACCCCCGCCGCCGCCCTCGCGCCAGCGGGAGACGTCCTCCCGCACCGTGCCGGGACACCCCCGGCGTTGCCCCGGGAGACGGAGGGACCCGTGTTCCCTGAGGACGGGCCCGTACGGGACCTGGCCATCGACGACATAGTGGTCGGCGAGTCGTTCGGCGCCGGATACGAGCCCCGATGGGCCAGGCTGCGGACCTTGGTCGACGATCTGGGGCTGCGCGGCAAGGGCATCGATGCGGAGGGCGTGGCGGTGCTGGCCTGGGCCAGCTGGCTCACGGGGATGGAGGTGCCGGGGCGTTCGGCTCTTCTGTCCAGGGTCACGGTGGACTTCACCCCCCGTCAGCCCTCGCAGAGCGGTCCGCAGTCCCAGTTCGACGCTCACGCGGAGGTCACCAGGAGGGTTCCCCGCTTCGGCCTGGTCCGCCTGAAGGGAACCGTGCGGACAGCTGTCTCCGGTGCGCAGGTGTCGATCAGCGCGTTCGCCCGGGCCCGATCCCGGCCCGCGTCCAGGCAGTGGCTGACACAGCTGTCGCCGACCGCTGAGAGGCTGACCGGCAGGGTCGCCTTCGTGGTGGGCGGCAGCCGGGGTCTGGGAGCTGCGATCAGCCAGGCGCTGGCCCTGCAGGGCTGCACTGTCTACGTCGGCTTCCAGCACAGTTTCCCCGAGGTGGGAGCCATGCGGGATGCCCTCGGCCCTGCCGGGGGCCGAGTGCATTCGATCGCTGGGGACGCTGCCGATCCTGCGTGGAGCCGCCAAGCCCGCGAGCACATCGTGGGAGAGAGCGGCCGACTGGACTTCCTCGTGCTGAGCGCCTGTCCGCCGCTGCAGCCACTCGGCCTCGACAGCGCGGCCACCGAGCGTGCGGCGGACTACGTGGCACACAGCCTGAAACTCGTTCACGGCCCCTTCAGTGCCTGCGCCGCGGACCTGGCTGCCGCCGCCGGGCAGGTGGTTCTCCTCTCCTCAGCGGTGGTCGACCGGCCTGTTGTGGGCTGGTCGCACTACATCAGCGCCAAGCACGCGGTGGAGGGCCTCGCCCACGCCGCGGCGGAGGAGTATCCGGCCGTCTCCTTCCTGACCGTCCGTCCGGAGCGGCTGGCGACCGACTTCGCCGCCACACCCACCTCCACTGCCTCGGCACGGCCCGTTGAGCCGGTGGCCGCCGCGATCGTCCAGAGCATGGCCACCGGTAGCCGGCCCGGCCACGTCGCTGTGCTCGACCGGTTCCCCCACGCCACGGAGCGGGCCGAGGCGCCCAGCGGGGAGGAGGCGAAGACCGCCGCTGAGCGCCGCCCCGGCACAGCGCTCGACCGGGCCGCTGCGGACACCGCGCCCTGCCCACCGGACCGGCGCGGCCGTACCACGGCACCCGCCGCCCCGGAGCCGGCAACCAGCCCGGAGAACCGGCACAACCGCGGGGTCATCGCCCTGGCGGCGACCTTCACCGCCAGCGCGCAGCGCGAGGTCCTGACCTACTGGAACACGGCTCTCGCCCTCGGTCTGGACGTCGTCCTGACCTCGTACGGACAGGTCTTCCAGGCCCTGCTCGACCCCGTCGGAGAGTTCGGCACCAACCAGCACGGCTGCAACGTCGTCCTGCTCCGGCTGGAGGACTGGCCGGTCGGCGAGGACGGTGAACGCACCGTCGACGAGTTCGGCAGGGCCGTGGTCACCCATACCTCCCGGGCCCGGGTTCCGCTCCTGGTCTGTTTCTGCCCGCCCTCTCCACCCGTACTGGCCCAGCCCCGACGGGCCAGGGAGCTGGCCCGGTTCGAGAACCGGCTGGTCAACTCGCTCGCCGGCACCCGCGGCCTGCACATGGTGCGCAGCGACCAGTGGAGCGACGGCTACCGCGTCGACCAGTACCACGACGCCCGGCGGGAGGAACTGGCGCACATCCCTTACACGCCTCTTGCCTCGACAGCCCTGGGCACCACGGTGATGCGCTGGGTGCACGGCCTGCTGGCCGCCTCCGCCAAGGTCCTGGTGCTCGACTGCGACAACACCCTGTGGCGGGGGGTGTGCGGCGAGGACGGCCCCCACGGCGTACGCGTGGACCAGGCCGCCCGGAGCGTGCAGCAATGGGCGGCGGATCTGCAGGCCCGTGGCGTGCTGATCTGCCTGTGCAGCAAGAACAAGGAAGCCGATGTGGACGCGGTGTTCCGGGAACGGCCGGACATGGTGCTGCGCCCCGAGCACCTCACCGCACGGCGGATCAACTGGGATTCCAAGGCGGACAACCTCCGCGCGCTCGCGGCCGAACTGTCCCTCTCCCTGGAGGCGTTCGTCTTCCTCGACGACAACCCCGTGGAGGTGGCCGAAGTGGCGGCCGCCTGCCCCGGAGTGCTCGCGCTGCTGCTGCCCCCCGACGCGGCCGAGGTCCCCGCCTTCCTGGACCGGGTGTGGGCCTTCCCCACCGCCGAGGTCACCGCGGAGGACCGGCAGCGAACCGAGTTCTACCGCAGTCGTCTCGCCCGCAACAGGCTTCGCAGCTCGGCGACCACGTTCGCCGACTTCATCCACGGTCTCGGTCTGGATGTGCACGTCAGCGAGGCGGTACCGGCGCAGCTGGCCCGGGCCGCACAACTCACCCACCGTACGAACCAGTTCAACCTGTCCACCGTGCGGCGCACCGAGAGCGAGCTGCGGGCCCTGCTCGACGACAGGCACACGCGCTGCTGGGTGGCGCGGGCCCGCGACCGGTTCGGGGACCACGGTCTGATCGGGGTGGGCATCGCTCGGCTCGAGAACGAGGTCGCCAACCTGGACACCTTCCTGCTCAGCTGCCGCGTCCTGGGGCGCGGCGTCGAGCACGAGTTCCTGGCGCACCTGGGGCGGTCCCTCGTGGCGGACGGCGCACGCACGGTGGAGGCGACGTACCGGCCCACGGCCAAGAACACCCCGGTCAAGCAGTTCTTCGATGCTGTGGCCGCCCCCTATGCCGATCCGCATCCGGGCGAAGAGGGCCAAGTCGTCGTGTACCGCATCCCGGCAGAACGCATGGCGCGGATCGTCTTCCGCCCCGAGGAGGTCGACAAACACCACGAGGTCCAGCAGCCGACGGCTCAGGCGGTCCCCTTGGCATCCGGAGCAGTTGCGCGCCGGGTGACCACGCTCGCCCGGATCGCCCATGAACTGGACAGCGTCGAAATGATCGACCGCCTGATCAGGGGAGGTGAGAGCTGAACCGGCCGTCGAGGCTGCCGCTGCCTGCCGCGACGACCCTCCTACCACTCCAACACCCCTGTGGCATACCCCAGATGGGAGAACTCCCGTGCCCCGCCGCCTGTTCACCTCGGAGTCCGTCACCGAGGGCCACCCCGACAAGATCGCTGACCGGATCAGCGACACGATCCTCGACGCTCTCCTGACGGACGACCCGGCCTCGCGGGTCGCCGTGGAGACGCTGATCACCACCGGCCTGGTGCACGTGGCCGGCGAAGTGACCACGAAGGCGTACGTCGACATCGCGACACTCGTGCGCAACACGATCCTCGAGATCGGTTACGACTCCTCGAAGAAAGGCTTCGACGGCGCTTCCTGCGGCGTCTCGGTGTCGATCGGCACACAGTCCCCGGACATCGCCCAGGGCGTCGACGCGGCGTACGAACAGCGGGCCGGCGGTGCCACCGCAGGAGAGCCGGGGGACGAGGTGGACGCGCAGGGCGCCGGCGACCAGGGCCTGATGTTCGGCTACGCCTGCGACGAGACGCCGGAGCTGATGCCCCTGCCGATCGAGCTGGCCCACCGGCTCTCCCGGTGTCTGTCGGAGGTCCGCCGCAACGGGACCGTGCCGTACCTTCGCCCGGACGGCAAGACGCAGGTGACCGTCGAGTACGACGGCGACAAGGCCGTACGGCTGGACACCGTGGTGGTCTCCTCGCAGCACGCGAGCGACATCGACCTTCACTCGCTGCTCACGCCCGACATCCGCGAATTCGTCGTGACGCATGTGCTGGGCCGGCTCTCCGAGGACGGCATCAAGCTCGACACCGACGGCTACCGGCTGCTGGTCAACCCCACCGGGCGGTTCGAGATCGGCGGGCCGATGGGCGACGCGGGTCTGACCGGCCGGAAGATCATTATCGACACATACGGTGGTATGGGGCGGCACGGCGGCGGTGCCTTCTCAGGCAAGGATCCGTCCAAGGTGGACCGCTCGGCTGCGTACGCGATGCGCTGGGTCGCCAAGAACATCGTCGCGGCCGGCCTGGCCACCCGGTGCGAAGTCCAGGTCGCCTACGCGATCGGCACGGCCCGGCCGGTGGGTCTGTTCGTGGAGACCTTCGGGACCGAAACCGTGCCAGTCACCCGGATTCAGAGCGCTGTGACCGAGGTCTTCGACCTGCGCCCCGCCGCCATCATCCGCGACCTGGACCTGCTGCGGCCCATCTACGCCGAGACCGCAGCGTACGGCCACTTCGGGCGCACTCTGCCGGAGTTCACCTGGGAGCGCACCGACCGGGTGGACGCCCTGCGGACGGCCGTGGCCGCGCACCCGGCCACCCCCGTGCGCGGTGAGGCCGCTCATCCGGAGCGTGTGGGGTGGAGGCGTCCATGAGCATCGTCGGCGGCACAGGGGTGACCGAACACCTGCTCACGGTGGAGGCCATCGGCCCCTCGCGGGCCGCGCGCAAGCGCCGGGAGGAGGCCGCCGCACACGGCCCTCAGACCCGGCAGCGGGTCGCGGAGCTGGCCAGGCTGAGGCAGCACGTGGAGTGCGGCCCGGATCCGCGGGCCACCGAAGCCCAGTACGCCAAGGGAAAGCTGACGGCCCGTGAGCGCATCGGACTGCTCTTCGACCAGGACACCTTCACCGAGGTGGAGGCGCTGCGCCGGCACCGGGCCACGGGCTTCGGCCTGGAGGACCGCAGGCCGCACACCGACGGCGTGGTGACGGGCTGGGGCCTGGTCGACGGCCGGACCGTCTTCGTGTACGCCCATGACTTCCGGATCTTCGGGGGCGCGCTGGGCGAGGCGCACGCCGAGAAGATCCACAAGATCATGGACATGGCCGAGGCCGCCGGGGCTCCGATCGTCGGCCTGTGCGACGGGGCCGGGGCGCGCATCCAGGAGGGCGTCACCGCGCTGGCCGGCTATGGCGGGATCTTCCGGCGCAACGTCCGCAATTCCGGGGTGATCCCGCAGATCAGCGTGATCATGGGGCCTTGCGCGGGTGGGGCCGCGTACTCCCCGGCGCTCACCGACTTCGTGTTCATGGTGCAGGGCACCTCGCAGCTCTTCCTGACCGGACCTGACGTGATACAGGCGGTCACCGGTGAGAAGATCAGCCACGAGGGGCTCGGCGGGGCGGACGCGCATGCCTCGGCCTCCGGGGTCGCGGCGTTCACCTACGACGACGAGCACGCGTGCCTGGCCGACGTCCGTTTCCTGTTGTCCCTGATGCCCTCCAACAACCGTGAGCAGGCCCCGGCGGCGGCGGCGGACGATCCCGTCGCGCGCCGTACCGAGGCGCTGGTGGACCTCGTGCCGGCGGATCCCCAACGCTCCTACGACATGGCGCAGGTGATCGAGGAGATCGTCGATGACGGGGAGTTCCTCCCGGTGCACGAGCGCTGGGCACCGAACATCGTGTGCGCACTGGCGCGGATGGGCGGACACGTCGTCGGCATCGTCGCCAACCAGCCCGCTCACATGGCCGGGGTGCTGGACATCAGCGCTTCGGAGAAGGCTGCGCGGTTCGTCCAGCTGTGCGACGCCTTCAACATCCCCCTGGTGACCCTGGTGGACGTGCCCGGTTTCCTGCCAGGCGTGGACCAGGAGCACGGGGGGATCATCCGGCACGGCGCCAAGCTGCTGTTCTCCTACTGCAACGCCACCGTGCCGCGTGTCCAGCTGATCCTGCGGAAGGCCTACGGCGGCGCCTACATCGTCATGGATTCGCGCTCCATCGGAGCCGACCTGTCCTTGGCCTGGCCCATCAACGAGATCGCGGTCATGGGCGCCGAGGGCGCGGCGAACGTGGTCTACCGGCGCGAGATCGCCGCCGCCGACGACCCTGAGGCCGTACGCGCCCAGCGCATCAAGGAGTACCGGGAGGAGCTCATGCACCCGTACTACGCCGCGGAGCGCGGCCTGGTCGACGACGTCATCGATCCCGCCGAGACGCGGTCCCGGTTGATCGGGGCGCTGTCCATGCTGCGGACGAAATACGCCGCGCTACCCAGCCGCAAGCACGGAAACCAGCCTCTGTGACCGCCGGCGAGGCCGCACCCGGCGTGATCCGGATCCTTCGCGGCGGTGACCTTCGCCCCGAGGAGGTGGCTGCGCTGACCGCATGCCTGCTGACGGCTGTGGCGCGCTCTGCGAGCGCAGCGGCAGTCGGGCGCGAGCAGCCGGCGCAGTGGGCGCGAGGGCACACGGGTCACGGCTGGACAGGAGCCTGGAGGGCTGCCGCCTTCCCGGCCTGGCGGCCTTGGACCTCGCTGCTGCGCTGATGGACTCCCGTGCGTGATTCCCATGAGCGGCTTGGTGCCCGTGCGCGGCGGCGCCACGGCAGCCCGCCGGACCTGGGTGGCCTGTGCCGCCTCGGTCTCCCCGCCGACACCAGGATTGAGGAGGAAGTTTCGTGCGTATCGCGGTGACCGGCTCGATCGCCACCGATCATCTGATGGTCTTCCGGGGGCGCTTCGCCGACCAGTTGATCAACAGCAAGCTCGACCGAGTGTCGCTGTCCTTCCTCGCCGACCACCTTGAGATACGCCGTGGAGGTGCGGCCGCCAACATCACCTTCGGGCTGGGGAAGCTGGGGCAGCGGCCGGTCCTGGTCGGCGCAGCCGGGACGGACTTCGCCGACCACCGGGAATGGCTGCACGCGGCCGGAGTGGACACCGAGTCGGTGCTGGTCAGCCGCACGCGCCACACTGCTCGGTTCGTCTGCACTTCCGACGCCGAGCAGAACCAGATCGCCACCTTCTACGCCGGGGCGATGGCCGAGGCGCGGGAGATCGCCCTGGCTCCGGTGATCCGACGGGTGGGCGGCCTCGACCTGGTGGTGATCGCCCCCAACGACCCGCAGGCGATGCTGCGGCACACCAGCGAGTGCCATGACCTGGGCATCGCATTCGCGGCCGATCCCTCGCAGCAGTTGGCGTGCCTGGAGAGTGGGGAGATCCGGTGCCTGCTGGAGGGGGCGCGCCTGCTGTTCACCAACGAGTACGAGGCGGCCCTGCTGATGGAGCGGACTGGACTGACGGAACGTCAGGTACTGAGACTGGTGGAGACATGGGTGACCACGCTGGGAGCCGACGGCGCGGCCATCGCCCGCGCGCACGAAGCACCCGTGCGGGTGGCTGCCGTGCCGCCGGGCCGGGCGGTGGATCCCACGGGACTGGGCGACGCGTTCCGGGCCGGATTCCTGGCCGGCCTTTCCTGGGGGTGTACGCCCGAGCGAGCGGCCCAACTGGGATGCGCTCTCGCCGCGGTGGTGCTGGAGTCGGCCGGCGCCGAGGAGTACGAGTTCACAGCGGCAGACCTGGCCGCAAGGGTCGACCGCGTGCACGGCCGTGCGGCGGCCCGGGAGCTCGAAGCGCTCATCGCCGAAGTGTCACGAATCCCCATTGCAGGCGGCCGAGTTGGAGCATCTCGGGGGCGCACAGAGTGCACTTCCTCGAACCCCCTCACCTCCGCACGCCGGGACGACGGCGTGGACGGGGAGTCAGGGGAGGAGTACCTTCAGGAGCGTGTTGAATGAACGCTCAGTCAATTCCTTGTCCGGTGGCCGCCGCGAACAGGCCCATCAGCGCCGCGAGGAACTCATGGACGCCGCCCTGAAGGTTTTTGCGGACAAGGGGCTGGACCGGGCGACCGTCAAGGACGTGGCCGCCGCCGCTGGAGTGGCGCCCGGCCTCCTCTACCACTACTTCGACAGCAAGGAGATGCTGGTCGTCGCGATCGTGGAGGAGAGGGGATTCCTGCCCCGGCTGCGGCAGCTGCTCGGCGAGGCGGGGGACCGCAATGCGCGGCAGGTGCTGACCGACCTCGTCACCCAGTTCCAGACGCTGCTCAGTGAGAACGCCCCGTTGATGAGCCTGTTCTTCAGCGCGAGTCGCCACCCGGAGGTGGGGGGAGCTCTGCGGGCCTTCGTCGAGGAGGGTCAGGGGCTGCTGGCCGGATACCTGCACGAGCGGGTCGCCGCCGGCGAACTCCGTCCGCACGACACGCGCTCGGCGGCGCAGATGGTGCTGGCGTCCGTCGTCATCGGCCAGCTGACGCGCACCGGCGTGGAGCCGAAGACGGTGGTCGAGCTGCTGATGACCGAACTACCCGTGAAACCACCGTCAGAGCAACGCTGTTCCGATCCCGACTGACTGCCGCCCACGTCATCGGCAGGGGCGATTCGACAGGAGAACTCCCATGAAAACCGAGTTCGCAGACTGCTGCATAGCCGGGGGCGGACCCGCAGGGGTGATGCTCGGATACCTACTGGCCCGGCAGGGCCTGGATGTGATGGTCCTGGAGAAACACGGGGATTTCCTCCGCGACTTCCGTGGTGACACCGTTCATCCCGCCACGATGACGATCATGCAGGACCTGGGGATACTCGAGCAGTTCCTCAAGCTCCCCCACCGTCGGCTTTCCCAGGTCACCATGGAAGTGGAAGGTGAGGAGATCACCTTCGCCGACTTCAGCAAGCTGCGGGTCCCCTTCCCGTACATCGCCTTCATGCCGCAGTGGGACTTCCTGAGCTTCCTCGCCGAGGCAGGATCGGTCTTCCCCGGCTTCCGCCTGATGAAGCATGCCGAGGTCACCGGGCTCATCACCGAGGAAGGGCAGACGGTCGGCGTCAGAGCCATGACGGCACAGGGCTCCATGGAAGCACGGGCGCGCCTGGTCGTGGCCGCCGATGGACGCCGCTCCACCGTCCGGGCCGCTGCCTCTCTGGAACCGGTCGCCTACTCCGCGCCCATGGACGTGCTGTGGTTCCGGCTGTCGCGGCTGCCCGACGAGAACCTGGCGTTCTTCCGCGAAGGACCAGGCTTCGCTCTGGGCTGCATCGACCGGGGCGAGTACTGGCAGATGGGGTACGTCATCCCGAAGGCGGACTACGAGGTCGTCCGCGAAGAGGGCCTTGAGAGCATGCGTCGCAACATCTCCGGCGTCCTGCCCGAGTTCACCGAGCGGCTGCATTCCGAGATCCGCGACTGGGACCATGTCAGCCTGCTCAGCGTCAGCGTCGACCGGCTGCCCTGCTGGTACCGCAACGGGCTGCTGTGCATCGGCGACGCGGCGCACACCATGTCCCCGGCCGGCGGTGTGGGCATCAACCTGGCCATCCAGGACGCCGTGGCGACCTCGAACCTTCTCGGTCCGATGCTCGTTGCCGGACTGACCCCCACTCCTGCGGACCTGCGGCGAGTCCAGCGCAGGCGGCAGCTGCCCACCCGCCTCATCCAGGCCGCCCAGGTGCGCATTCTGGCGGATCTGTATCCCAAGAAGGCCGGGAGGCCGCAGAAGCGGAAGAAGCCGCCGGCGGTGGCCCGGTTGGCCAGGTCCGTGCCCGCCGTGCGTCACCTGATGGCGTACGGGATCGGCATGGGTATCCGTCCGGAGCGCGTGCGGCCGTGACCGGCAGATGCCCACCCCCACGCAACCGCGCAGCCGCGGAACAGCCAGGATCCCGCGGTCTCGACCGACTCGGCCTGTCCCCCGCCCGTGCTCGATCCGGGCAGGCGTGACCGCGCCTTTCGGAACCCCGGAACGCGCCGACGCGCCGCCCGCGCCCAGGCCGCAGCACCAGCCGCACACGCACGATGTCCCATCCCCCGACACCTCTGTGGAGTACCTATGACGTCCACCACCGCGAACACCGCCCGCCCGGCGACGCGCCACCGCTACCGCGCCCTGACGGTGCTGATCGCCGCCGCCGCCGCCCTCCTGGTATGGGTGGTGGCCGTCCCAATCGTCGGTCATGAACTGCTCGTGCCGCAGAGCGGCGACCAAAAGGCCTCCGAAATCACCGCTCCGTACGTGCTCGTGATGTCCCTGGCCGCCTCCCTCGCCGGCTGGCTTCTGCTGGTGATCCTCGAGCGGCACACAGCTCGCCCCCATGCCATCTGGACGGTCATTGCCTCCGTCACCTTGCTGGTCTCGTTCACTCCGCTCCTGACCCTGGAGCTGGCGACGGCAACCCGCATCTGGCTGGCACTGATGCATCTGGCCGTCGCCGCGATCCTGATCCCGGCCCTGCCCCGCAGCGCAGCGGGCCCACCCCCCTCCGCGTGACGTCTGCTCCCGCCGGTCATGCGGCGGACAGGCCCGGCGACGCCTGCCCGCCGTATGACCACTGCCGCGAAGGCCCCACCGGGCGCGGGACGTCCACCGCCGCCGGGCCGTGCCGACCCGCCGGAACGCGCGGCCGGACGCGGGCAAAGACGCGGGTGAATCAACCCTGCGGCAGGAGGCATTGAGCCAAGGACGAGACTCCTGCGACCTGGGTAGCTTGTCGTTTCTCTCGCGAAAGGAGTCGCAGGTCAACGGCCTCGCCCCGCCCCTGGCCGACCAGTTGGACAGTTCCTGACCAGCTACCCCAACGGGTGGTCCAACCACGGCCAGGCACTCCTCGGCATCCACGCCACCACCAGTCGTTCCCGCTTCTCAACCGAGGTGCGGCCCCTGTGCCGCCATCAGACGAAGAGCCTGCTGGTGTTGTACCTCCCGATATGGCTCGGCCTCTTCCAGGCCACCAGAGAAGGGTCCTGACCTGGGAGCTGGAGTACTAGGCGGAGGTGTCGTCCGCGCCCGCGAGCGTGCGCAACTCGAGCGCGGAGTGCGTGGCTGGGTCCGGCCTGTCACTCCCCAGCACCGATCCCAGCCATCCCAGGAGGAGGCCCAGGGGGGCAGAGACGATGGTCGGGTACTGCAACGGGAACAGGCTGAAGTCCATGTCCGGGAACAGCGCGGTCGGACCTCCCGAAACCGCCGGGGACAGCACGGCCAGGACCACCGAGGAGACCAGTCCGCCGTAGATGCTCCACAGCGCCCCAGTGGTGGTGAAGCCCCGCCAGTACAGGCCGTACAGCAGCGCGGGAAGAATCGCCGAAGCCGCGATGCAGAAAGCCAGCCCGGCGGCGAAGGAGACATTGAGGCGCTCGGCGAGCAGGGACAGGCCCACCGCCGCACAACCGATCAGCACGACCGCCCAGCGGGCGACCAGCAGTTCCTTCTCCTCGGTCGCGCGTCCCCGCTTGAGCACCGCACCGTAGATGTCGTGCGCCACGGACGTCGCGGCGGCGAGGGCGATGCCCGCCACCACGGCCAGGATCGTGGCGAACGCCACGCAAGCCATGACGGTGAGCATCCACGACCCGCCCAGGGAGTGGGCGAGCAGCAGGGTGGCCGTGTTCCCCGAGGGGCTCCCGGCGAGGATGGTCTCCGGGCCGAGCACCGCCGCGGCGCCGAATCCCAAAACCCCCGCGGTCACGCAGAACACGCACGTCAGAACCGCCGTCCACTGCACCGAACGCCGGGCAGCGCGCGCGGAGGGCACCACACACATACGCATCAGGATGTGCGGGAGTCCAGCGGCTCCGAACAGGGCTCCGAGCTGGAGGCTCAGTCTGTCCAGCGTTTCCATGCCGGTCCCCTGGGCGCGGGCGCCGGGGGCGAGGAAGTTCTCCCCAACGCCGCTGCGGCGGGCCGCGGTTCCCAGCAGGTCACTCGGGTTCCAATCGAACTTCGCCAGCACCAGCACCGCCAGGAAGATGCTCGCGACCAGGAGGACGGCCGCCTTGAGCAGTTGTACGAGCGTCGCGCCGTGCATACCGCTGATGGCCACATAGATGATCATCAGGACGCCGAGGAAGACCATCAGGCAGTTCTGGGCCGCCTCGCCGGATATGCCCAGCAGAGGTGCCGCGAGCGCACCGGCACCCACAAGTTGGGCGGTGAGGTAGAACAGCGAGATCACCAGCGTGGCGAGGCCCATGGCCAGATGGACGGGCCGCGGCCGCAGCCGGCGCGCCAGCGCGGCGCCCACCGTATAACTGCCGGTGTTGTGGAACGGCTCCGCGATCACCAGCAGAATGACGGCCCAGACCACGACGGGCCCCACCAGATACGGGATGCCGTCGAAACCGGCCAGCGCGATGAGCCCCGGAGTGCCGAGAAGCGTCGCCGCGGAGATGAAGTCGCCGAACAGGGCGATTCCGTTGCGCGCGGAGGGCAGTTCGCGGCCGCTGACGAAGAAGCGGCGGGGGGTGTCGCTGTCCGCCGCACCCCACAAGGCGATGAGGATGACGCAGACGACGAAGACCGCAAAGACGATCAGGGTTGTTCCGTTGTGCGCGATCTGGGTGGAAAACTGAGAGGCGCTCACCGACGGCTCCCCCTCGGTGCGAGCCCTGCCCGCACCCTCTCGGCCAGCGGATCCAGGGTGGTGCGGGCGTAACGCGCGTACCAGCGGCACACCACGAGCGTGGTGGCGCATTGCAGGAGCGCGAGGGCGAGCCCGATGTTCAGGTGGCCGACCAGCCTCACAGCCATCAGTTCGCCGGCCACGTTGGCCAGAAGGGCGTTGAGCAGATAGAAGCCGACCACGGCAGCGACAACGGGAAAGACCCTGGAACGGCGCTCCGTGTGCAACCGTTCGACGTCCGTCGGGACGTCCGGCTCCGCGTTGGGGGTGTGCGCGTAGGGGCTACGGACGTACGACGGTGGTCGTTGGAACGGCTCAAAGGGACTGGTCATGACGACATCAACTCCTCTTGGCTGCATGCCGCGGCGAGGGCGAGGCGTCACCGCAAGGGCAGTCGACCGGGTCGGTGTCTGCCAGGGCACGACTCGGTGTCCGAGCCGTGACGCAGTGACGTGCTCAGCCCTTGTGGGTCCTGATCTCCTCGATCAGCGAGGGATGTCGACCACGATCCTCAGGCTCACGGGCGGCCGCCGTGAAACCAGGCGAACAAGCGAAGGACACGCCGCGCGGCACCGACAATGCCGAACGACGTTCGGTTCGGGAGCTTAGAGGTGCCCAGCGTGCAGGACAAGACGTCGTCGGCGAGTCACGCTCCGCGTCCGCCCGAGGTCCGCTGCCGCGTTCCGCGCGGCGATCAGGAACCGGCCGGCTTCTGTGGTGCAGTGACGCGGGCGTGCAGAGCGGTGAGGCCGTCGAGGAACATCTCCAGGGCGAGTTCGAAGCTGTCCCGGTCGATCACGCCTGCGCGGCCGCGCAGGCGGTGGGCCCCCGCGAGGTGCGGATAGCGCTCGACGTAGACCTGGATGTCGTCCTCGAACCCCCCGGCGAACGAACTCATCGCGGACCCGACCACCAGGTACTTGGTCGAGGCACCGATCAATGTGGCATAGCGCGGCGGCCAGCCGGCGCCCACGAGGCCGCCATGAATGGCGTCGGCGCGCCGTAGGGAGGCTTCACGGCGGGCGGGGCCGTAGGCCAGGAACGGGACGATCTGGGGATGGGCAGCCAGCGCGGCGCGGTAGGACCGGGCCCAGGAGGCCACACCGTGTCGCCAGTCGCCGGTCTCGAAGCCGGAGACGTCCACGTCCTCCATGATGGTGTTGGCGACTTCGTGGAGGACATCGTCCTTGGTCTTGACGTGCTCGTAGAGCGAGGAGACCTGAACCCCGAGTTCCCGTGCGAGCCTGCGCATCGACAGTTCGGTGAGCCCGTCCCGGTCCACGATCGTCAGCGCCGTGGCGCAGATGCGCCCGCGGCTGAGAATCGGCTTGGTCGGTCGGCCCACCGATGCACCCCCACACCGTGAGGCGCCGCAGTCAGCAGCGCCCTGCTTCTGGCTTCACCTTACACGCACCCTCAATAACCGAACATCGTTCGGAAAGTCTTTACCCTGCGCGGATCGCCAGCGGTGGCGCGCCGGTCACCCGGGAGGTTTCGACAAGTGCGCCAGGATGCCGCAGACTTCCTCGATGATTTCCTGGGCCTCGGCCATGTCCGCGCAGTCGCTCAGCTCAATGGCGGCACCCCCGATCACCGTGGTCAGCACGACGCCCCTGACACGGCCGGTGCGCCGCGTCTCATCCACCTCGAGCAGTCTGGCGTTGCGCCGTACCCACGCGCGGTCCCACTGGCGCCGCAGTGCGTCGAACCCAGGAGGGCCGTCCTCCTGCTGCAGCAGCCTGCCGATGCGCCAGCGTACCCAGGCGCCCTCAAGATAGGCCCGCGCCCCCGTGAGGAACAGCGCGACCGGGTCGGTCACGCCCTGGCCGCGCGCCGCGGCGACTCCCGCCGCGGTCCGCTGCTCCTGCTCTTCCTGGAACTCCTCCCACAACGCCAGATACAAGCCCCTCTTGCCCCCGTAGTGGTGAAAGAGGCTGCCGACGGGGATGCCCGAACGCGCCGCGATCTCCGTCACGCTCGCGTTGGTGTAGCCGCGCTCGGTGAACACATCGAGCGCTGCGTCCAGCAACGCGCGTCGCGCCGAGACGTCCGCGGCGGCCGCGGCCTCTGCAGGAGTGCGCGCCGTCGTCTCCGCCGCGGCCTCCACCCCCTCCACCACGGTCTTCGCCGACGCTTCCGGTGAGTCGGCCGTCGGCTCCGGATGGATCTGGCTCACTGCACGTCCTCCGTTCCCCCGGCCGCGTCGCGGATGGCGAGAGCGACCAGCAGTTCCAGCAGATCGGCGATCCGGCGCGGGTTACGCCCGGTGCGTTCCTCGATGCGGCGCAACCGGTAGTGCGCCGTGTTGTGGTGCACCTGCAGCCGCTCCGCCGCCAGCCTCAGGTTCAGATCCGCCTCGGCGAACGCCCGTACGGTGGCCGCGAGCGCACCCCCGCGCCGGACGTCGTCATCCAGCAGGGCGCTGACCCGCGGGTCGACCAGCTGGCGGGCGATGGCATCCGCGCGCAGGGCGAGGTACTGGAACGGAGACAGCCGCGGTAGCGCCGCCACCCCTCCCCCGCTGGGTACCAACTCCAGGGCGGCTCTGGCCTCCTGGTAGGCCCGCGGCAGCTCCGCCGCGCCCCGGGCCACCGTGCTGATCCCCATCGCCAGGACCGTTCCGTCCCTGGCCAGGTGCCGCTGCACCTCTTCGAAGCGCGCGCATATCTCGTCCGGCTCGGTGCCCGTACGCAGCACCGGCACGGCCACGACCTCGCCGTGCCGCACGACCACCAGGACTCTGGCGGCACGCACGCCGGCGGCGGAGATCGCCGCGCTGGTGATGTATCCGCTCTCGGCGGCCGTACCCGCGCCCCCGGGCCGGGCGCCGTCGACGCAGACCGCCGCGACCACCATCATCGGCACCTGCGCGCCGAGGCCGTAGGCCTGTGCCGCGGCCATGAGAGGTCCCCGGGTCGGCATGTGGCCCGCGAGCAGTTGCTCGAGCAGGTCCCTGCGCTCGCGGTCCGCGTCGGCCACGACATGCTGCTGAAACTCCAGGTAGGCCTGTGCTGCCTGGGTGCTGGCGAAGTCCATGTACCGCATCAGCGGGGCGACCAGGGTGAGCACGGCATCCTGCCCGGCGGCCGACGGCCCCGCGCAGTCACGTAGGGCCTCCCAGAAGACCTGCCGGCCGACTCGGAACGCGCTGATGAAGTCCTCCAGGGCGAACCCGGCGCGGGCCCTGCGCATCGCCCCCGCCCGGCTGAAGGCCAACTCCTCGGAGGCAAAGCTCCGCTCGCCCCCGAGCAGCGCCAGCTGGACCCGGTAGTGCGAGAGCAGTTGGTGGCGCACGTCTTCGAAGAAGTACTCGTCCTGCACCGCGTAGGCGGGGATCTCGGCGCGCATCACCGCAAGCGCGGACTCCGCCACCTGCTCCACGCGCTCCTTCACGGCGCACAGGATCCGCAGCCGCTCCTGGCGCAGCTGCTCGGTCATGGGAGGCACGCTCGGCACGATCGCGTGAAGCATGACGGGATCGTCGCCCCCGAATCGTGACCAGTCAACAGGGCAGGGACCGGATGTTCATCTCGGACTGTGCGCGGCGCACAGGGTGACGGCCGCGAAGTTGAGTGCTCGCACCCAATGCCCGCGCCGAGGGGGCCCACCTACTGTGACGCTCGCCCACCCCCCAGGGACCTTGTCGAAAGGGCGGCGCGCATGCTCGCGGTCGACGGCATCACCATGCGTTTCGGCGGAATCACGGCTCTGGACGGCGTCGGATTCGCTGTCGAGCAGGGCACCGCCGTGGGCCTCATCGGGCCCAACGGAGCGGGAAAGACCACGCTCTTCAACTGCCTGACCCGGCGGTGCACGCCCGACGAGGGCACGGTGCGCTACGAGGGCCAGGACCTGCTGTCCCTGCCCCCGCACACCGTGGCCGGGCACGGCATCGCCCGCACCTTCCAGAATCTGGGCCTGTTCCAGCACCTCACGGTCCGGGAGAACGTGATGGTCGGCGCTCACCACCGAGGCCGCGCTGGGCATCTCGCCGCCGCGCTGCGGCTGCCGCGTGTGCGGCGTGAGGAAGCGCGGCTGGGCTCCCTTGCGCAGGAACTGCTGCAGCGGCTGGACCTGGCCGACGTAGCGGACCACCCCGCCTCCGGTCTGCCCTTCGGCACGCTCAAACGGGTCGAGTTGGCCAGGGCGCTGGCCGTGGAGCCCCGGCTGCTGCTGCTCGACGAGCCGGTGAACGGCCTCAGCCACGGCGAGGTCGAGGTCTTCGCCGACCTGATCAGGGCGGTGCGCGAGGACTTCGACCTCACCCTGGTCGTGGTCGAGCACCACATGGGGTTCGTGATGGGGCTGTGTGACCGCGTGGTGTGCCTGGACTTCGGACGCACGATCGCCGACGGGCCGCCGGAACAGGTGCAGCGTGACCCGGCCGTCATCGAGGCCTACTTGGGAGCGGCGGCATGAGCGAGCAGACGAAGGACTCTCCCGCCGACGAATCCGCGGCACCGGCCTTCCTCGAGGTTTCGGACCTGCATGCCGGCTACGGGCAGGCCCGCGTCCTGCACGGCATCGGCTTCTCTGTCAGCCGCGGCGAGGTCTGCGCGATCCTCGGGCCCAACGGCGCGGGCAAGACCACGACCCTGCGGGCGCTGAGCGGCATGGTCACGGGGCGCGGATCGGTCACGCTGGACGGCGCCCAGTTGCTGGGTCGCTCCCCCGAACAGGCCGCCCGGCTCGGTGTGGCACACGTACCCGAGGGCCGGGGCACGTTCAACGACCTCACCGTGGAGGAGAACCTGCGCGTCGGCGCGTATCTGCGCCACCGTCGAGGGCGCCGGGGCAGGAGCGAGCGGGCTGCGGTGACAACGGACCTGGAACGGGTCTACGGCTACTTCCCCAAACTGCAGGAGCGCTCCCGGCAGTCGGCGGGCAGCCTCAGCGGCGGCGAGCAGCAGATGCTCGCGATCGGCAGGGCGCTGATGCTCCGTCCTGCTCTGCTGCTCCTCGACGAACCCTCGCTGGGCCTGGCGCCCCTCGTCACCCGCGAGCTGTTCCGGATCGTCCGTACCGTCAATGAGGAGGAACACACGACCGTGGTCGTCGTCGAGCAGAACGCCCAGCTCGCGCTGGACATCGCGCATCAGGCGCACGTACTGGAGTCGGGCCGCATGGTGCTGTCGGGCCCGGCCGATCAGATCCGCCAGGACGGCCAGGTCGCCGAGGTGTACCTCGGCATCTCCGTCCAGGCCGGCAAGGCGGGCGGTGGCTCGTGACCGAGTTCCTCCAGCAGGTCGTGGAAGGACTGGGTGCCGGCTCGGTCTACGCGAGCCTGGCACTGGCCCTGGTCCTGATCCACCGGTTCACCGGCATCGTCAACTTCGCCCAGGGCGAGCTCGCCATGATCTCCACCTACGTGGCGTGGCAGCTGGTTGCCTCGGGGATGCCGTTCTGGCTGGCCCTGCCGGTCACGCTCGCGATCTCCTTCGCGGGCGGCATGCTCATCGAGCGCCTGCTCATCCGGCCGGTCGAGGGAGCGCCCGAGCTGACCATCGTCATCGTCACCGTGGGCCTGTTCATCTTCGTCAACGCGGCCGCGGGCCTGATCTGGTCGTTCACCGTGAAGGACTTCCCCCAGCCGTTCCCCGACGGCAGCTTCGCCCTGGCCGGGGTCGGCATCAGCTGGTCGACGCTGGGCGTCATCGGCGTCGTGGCCGTGGTGATGGGGCTGGTGTACCTGCTGTTCCAGCACACCAGGACCGGTCTGGTGATGCGGGCGGTCGCCGGTAATTCCGCCTCGGCCAGGCTCTCGGGCATCCGGGTGGGCCGGGTGCTGATGCTGGGCTGGGGGCTGGCCGCGACGGTCGGCGCGCTGTCGGGCGTCCTGGTCGCCCCACTGCTGTTCCTGGAACCCAACATGATGGGCGGCGTCCTCATCTACGCGTTCGCCGCGGCCACCCTCGGCGGCTTCGACAGCCCGGTGGGCGCGGTGGCGGGCGGCCTTGTCGTGGGTGTCGCCGAGACCCTGGCCGGGGCGTACGTCGGATTCGTCGGCGCCGACCTGAAGATCGGCGTACCACTGCTGATCATCCTCGTGGTGCTGCTGGTGCGGCCTCAGGGGCTGTTCGGCCGGGCGGCGGTGGAACGGGCATGACCACGGCAGAACTGATCACCACTCACGCGTCGCGCACCGCGCGCCGGGCACGTCCGCTCGCGGCGCTGGTCATAGCGGCCGCTCTGCTCGCGACGCCCTACTACTTCGCCCCGTTCCGGGTCTTCCAGCTGACCATGGTGCTGATCTACGCCATCGTGCTGGCGGGCCTGAACCTACTGGTGGGCTACGGCGGGCAGATCTCCCTCGGACACGGCGCGTTCTTCGCCGTGGGCGCCTACACGGCGGCCGTCATGCTCGACCGGTTCGCCATCGACCACCTGGCCACGCTGCCGGTCGCGGCCGCGGGATGCTTCCTTCTCGGTCTGGGCTTCGGGGTGCCCGCGCTACGGCTCCGCGGCCTCTACCTGGCTCTGGTCACCTTGGCGTTCGCCGTATTCCTCCCGCCGCTGCTGAAGCGGTTCGAGCACGTGACGGGCGGCTCCATGGGCCTGACCGTCCCCAAGCCGCAGCCGCCCTCCTGGACCGGCCTGGCCGACGACCAGTGGCTGTACTTCCTCACCCTCACCGTCGCTGCGGTCACGCTGCTGGTCGTCCGCAACCTGGTGCACTCGCGGGTCGGCCGGGCGCTGCTCGCCATCCGGGAAAACGCCACCGCAGCGGAGGTAATGGGGGTGAGGCTCTCCTTCCACAAGACGCTCGCCTTCGCCTGGAGCGCGATGTTCGCGGGTGTCGCCGGGTGCTTGTACACCTGGGTGATCGGCTTCGTGTCTCCTGACTCCTTCAGCATCAATCTGTCCATCACCCTCCTGGCCGGTCTGGTCGTGGGTGGCCTGGCATCGGTGTACGGGCCACTGCTGGGCGCGGCCTTCGTGATGTACGTGCCGAATCTGGCGCAGGACGTCAGCCCGGCCGCGCCAGGAGTCGTCTTCGGCCTTCTGATCATCGCCGTCATGTATCTGGCCCCGACCGGACTGGCCGGCCTGGCGGCCCGTGCCGGACAGGGGGTCCGGGGGCGTGTGGAGCGACGCCTGCGCCACACCCGCCGCCGACCGGAGCCGGCCCCTCCCCCGGAACCGCCCGGCGCCCCACAGCCCGACCACCAGCCCCTCACCGCACCGCCCACCACCGGAAAGGAATGATCCGGATGCGTCACACCACTTCCCTGCGGGCAGCCGCCGCGGGCATCGCCGCCCTGCTCACCGCGACCGCCTGCTCCAGTCAACGGGGACAGGAAGATGCAGCCGCCTCCGACGGCGCCTGCAAGGGCCAGCAGACCACGGGTATCACCGACAAGAGCATCAAGCTCGGCGGTATCTACCCTATGTCCGGACCAGCCTCCGCCTACGGCACCATCAGCAAAGGCGTCAGCGCCTACTTCAAGTACGTCAACGCCGAGAAGGGCGGTATCGGCGGCCGCAAGGTCGAGTTCGTGGTCCGTGACGACGGCTACCAGCCGCCGAAGGCCGTGGAGGAGGCCCGACGACTGGTGGAACGGGAGAAGGTCTTCGCACTGTTCCAGACACTGGGAACGCCCTCCACCTCAGCTGTGTGGGACTACCTCAACCAGCAGAAGGTGCCACAGCCGTTCGTGGCCACCGGCGCCTCCATGTGGGGGACGGACACCAAGCACCCGTGGACCATGGGCTGGCAGCCCAACTACGTCGCCGAGTCCCGGGTGTACGCCGACTACCTCAAGAAGGAGAAGCCGAAGGCCAAGGTGGCCGTGCTCTTCCAGAACGACGATTTCGGCAAGGACCTGCTCGGCGGCTTCAAGCAGGCCGTCAAGGGCAGCGACGTCAAGGTGATCGCGGAGGAGAGCTACGAGGTCACCGACCCGTCCGTCTCGGCCCAGATGACCAGCCTCGCCCGCTCCAAGGCGGATGTGCTGCTGAACATCACCACGCCCAAGTTCGGCAGCCAGACCCTGGCCGCGGATGCGAAGAACACCAAGTGGAACCCGCTGCACATCGTCAACAGCGTCTCGGCGTCGACCAGCGTGCTCAAGCCCGTCGGTTTCAAGAACGTCCAGGGCGTGGTCTCCGCCACCTACTTCAAGGATCCCGCCGACCCCCAGTGGGCTGACGACGCGGAAATGCAGACCTACCGCACGGCGATGAAGAAGTACGCCCCGGACACCGATCCCTCGATCCAGTTCAACGCCTACGGCTGGGCCGTGGCCTCAAGCCTGCACAAGGCGCTCGACGCCATGGAATGCCCGACGAGAGAAGGGCTGAGGGACTCCATCCAGAAGCTCAAGGACGTCAAGGTGGGCATGCTGCTCCCCGGCGTCTCTCTGAATACCGGCCCCAAGGACCGGTTCCCCATCGAGACCATGCAACTGGTGCGCTTCACGGGGGAACGATGGGTGCTGTTCGGGGAACCCCTCGACACCCGCGAGCAGTTCGGCCCCGTCACCGGCTGACGTCCGGCCGACCGGGAGGGACCGGCTCGCGCACACCGGCCGGCCCTCCCGTCCCACGCGGACCTGCCACGCCCGTCACCACTCACACGCCCACACCACCACGGGGGTGCACACCCCGTGGTTCGCGTGGGCACCTCATCCTGGAGACTCCATGCCGGAGCGAGACCCTGTACGGCACGGCAACGCCCTCCCGCGACTCGTGGCCCTGCCCGAGGACGGCTGGGATGCGCGGACCCGCGACCTGCTGGCCGCAGCCCCTCGGGACCCAGGGGGCCGGATCCCGAACATCTTCACCACGCTGGTGCGTCATCCCGACCTCTACGAGCGGTTCATGCCCTTCGGAGGCCAGTTGCTCCGCCGGGGCCGGCTATCGGGAAGGCTCCGTGAACTGCTGATCCTGCGCACGTCGTACAACACCGGCGCCCCGTACGAGTGGGGACGCCATGTCCCCCTGGCCAAGGCTGCGGGCGTTACCGATACGGAGATCGACCGACTCGTCCAGGGCGCGGAGGCCGGCGGGTGGAGCGACCTCGAAAGGTGCCTCATCCGGGCCGCCGACGAGCTGAACCGCGATGCGCGGCTCTGCGATGCCACGTGGGAAGTCCTGGCCGAGCACTTCGGCGACGCGGAAATGATCGAGATCACCATGCTGGTGGGTCAGTACCACATGGTGGCGTTCTTCTTGAACTCCGTCGGTGTGGCGCTGGACCCGGGCTTCGACAGCCCAGGCCTCGCCGGAAAGGAACGGGAACGATGAGTGAGGCGGAACGGGATCGCGTCGCCCGACGGCTCGCGGGCCGCAAAGTGCTGGTGGTCGGCGCGGGCACACGTCCCGACGACGCCCCGCAGGCGCCCGTCGGCAACGGCCGGGCGATCGCCGTTCTCGCCGCCCGCGAAGGCGCGGACCTGGCCTGCGCCGACATCCTCGGCCCAGCAGCCGCCGTGACCGCCGACCTGGTCACCGCCGAAGGCGCCCTGGGTGTTCCCGTGATCGCTGATGCCACGGACGCGGAGCAGTCGGCCGCCATGGTCGCCGAGGCGGTCCGCGGGCTGGGCGGGCTGGACGCGCTGGTGGTCAATGTAGGGGTGGGCCTCGGCTCCGGACTGGCGGGCTCGTCGCCTGAGGAATGGGACGAGGTTCTCCGCCTGAATCTGCGTGCGCCTTTCCTCGCCGCCAAACACGCCCTTCCGTCGATGGCTGACGAAGGCGCCGTCGTCTTCATCGGCTCGGTCGCCGGACTGCGTGCCGCGACCGGCTCTCCCGCCTACGACAGCTCCAAGGCCGGCCTCTTCGGGCTGACTCGCCATGTGGCGAGGGAGGGAGCGGCACGAGGCATTCGCGCCAACATGGTCGTCCCCGGCCTGATCGACACGCCGATGGGTCGCCAAGCATCGGCGAACCGGACTTCCCGGGCGGCCTCCTTCGCCCGCATTCCGCTCGGCCGTCAGGGCACCGCCTGGGAAGTGGCAGAGGCAGTCACCTTCCTGCTCTCCGATCGGGCCTCCTACATCACCGGCCAGAGCCTGGTGGTGGACGGTGGTCTCACCGCGGTGTGACAGCGGGTCGCGCGAGACAACGTCCTGGGCGCGGGGGCGGACAGCGGCGGCCGTCGTGGGCGGACGGCCGCGGCTGCCCCGTTCGACCACCCGGAAAAGGGATCATGGAACCGGCATGCGGATGGTCTCGGTCCTCGGATCTGAATCCGAGGCTCAAGAGAGGGAGTCGACCACCGCTCCGGTGGCGAGGTGCCATGGGGACGCATCCCGCCATCCCCAAGCCGCTCCAGCAACGCCCGCCGTCGTGCAGGCGACACTGGCCCTTCAGAAGCGCAGGCTGCCACTCAGGACTGGCTGTTGAGGAACCCGATCCCCACAGCCCCCCACCACCCCACCTGGGAAACCACGGCGGACATCGCTCCTCGCACCAGCAGCCGTCTCTCCACCTGCCCTCCCGCCTGCTCCGCGAGGGAGCGGTGCAGAGCGTGCGCGTGCACGCCGTTGAGAGCGACCAGGAGAACCAGTCCCAGCTTCACCCGGGTGGCTGCCAGTGCCAGGTCCGGGCCGAGGACGGCACCGCTGATCACCATGCCTGTCAGACCGGACCAGACGAGCACATGCAACGGCCTGGTGAAGTCCAGCACTTGACGCAGGCTGCGCCGCCCCAGCAACCAGAGCAGCCCGTAGTAGTCGATGGTCTGCACGGTGCCGAGCCCCAGGATCAGCGCTGCCAGGTGCACGAAGAGTGCCGCGGTGCGCAGAGCGGGGCCGGCTTCGAGTTGCAGCGCCACCCACACGCCGACCGCCCACACCAGACAGACCAGGGCGTCGGCCATACCGATCATCCAGCCGGGTACCGGTCCCCGGACCCGATCCGCCCCACGACCATGCGGCACTGATCAGTCCTCGGCCACCCAGCCGGCCATGATGCCCATGACGCCGCCGTGCGAGTGTCCTGCGCCCACGTACCTGCTGGTGATCTGCAGGACTTCACCCCGCTTGATGGTGCCGAGCGGCTCGCCGCTGCACGGCGGCATGTCCGAGATCTCCGTGTTGCCGTGGAGGTCGATGAATTCGGGGCTTCCGCCCTCCTCCGCCACGATGTTGCACAGCAGCTTTCCTGTGGTGAGGTTCTCCGTACGCACAGAACGGCCCCCGTGGTGCAGGTGGCCGCGCATGTGGACGAGCCTTCCGGAAATGGTGGAGCGCCACCGCCTGACCTTTTCGCTGGCGCCCTCCGGAGCGTCGTACGCACTGCCGAGACAGCCGCCCGCATCCATCCAGATCGGTGTCACAGGCTGGAGCCTCGAGCCCGCGGCGGGTTCATGGGTGAAGGTGAAGGTGATGTAGACGGTCTTGCTCTGGGGCGCATGGTTCATGAGGTCGTAGAGCATGTTCCAGCGCTCACCCCGACGCACTTTGATGCCGTATCCGGAGGGCAGGACACTTTCCACTCGCTCGTTCCCGGAGGCGAATTTCCGCTGGGGGCCGCGGCAGACGACGTCGCTTTTCGAGTGGGTGCCCAGCACCGCGTGGTGGAGCATCGGACCGGTGTTGACGTTCGCGTTCGACCCGTCCGGATATACGAGATTTGGCTTGAAGCCCGTGATGAAGCAGTCGTCGCACGGCTTCTGGACGTTCAGCGCAAGGCGGTTGCCGGTTTCACCGTGGTCGTGACCTGACGCGGCGGGAAGGGTGAACGGCCCGTAGCGCACGGTCGTTGTCGTCCTGGCCTCAGGGGCTCGGTGCACTGCAGACGTGGACGCCTGCTCCGCGGCGGGGACCGGGGCGGCTGCGGTGACGACCAGCGCCGCAGTGGTCCCCAATGCGGTAACGATCAGTGGGGCAGTGAGGGGCAGACTTCGCCGGGACATGTCTCTCTCCTTTTCGGATCAGGAGTTGGCTGCCAGACAGGCAAGGACCTGATGCGGAAATCGGTGCGGGATTCCTGGGCTGCCGAATCGATTTTCCCTCGATCGCATTCCAAAGAGGCGATCAGCTTTGCCGAAAGGAGAAATATCGGCCCTGGAATCGGGCGTCCGGTTCACGTGTGTACGGCCTTGCCGCGGCTCACCGGTAGAGTGACGTGCGCCTTTTGCAGTGTCAACACAGGCGGGGCGCAGCTAAAATCAGGTGACGCGCTCGTGATGCACTGACCAGCATTCTTCCTGCATTTTTGACCGCACTGAGCGGGGCAAGACCGGTGACTTCACTGATTCGTGGCCGTATCCCGCCGGTGATTGAGGTCGCCCTGACCGATCACGCGGCGCCGTGGAAGGCCCCTTCCCAGGTTCATTCGGCAGCGCCCAGCCCGGCGAACAGAACGTGCATCAGCGAGGTCCAGGCACCATGGTCCGGGCTGTCCGCCTTTACTGCGGCGAGTACGTCCACTCCCAGGGACACGCACAGCACAAGGCGGGCGCAGGCCGCTGCATCGATCAGCGGGCCGAACGTGCCGTTCCGCTGGGCGAGTTCAACCAGGTCCCTCAACTCGCTCTCCACCCGACTCAACGCGGCGTGGACCCTGCGGGCGACCTCGGCGTCCCGCCTGGCGGCTGTGAGCGCTTCACTGACCAGCGGCGCCCAGGTCTGCTGACGTGGATCGGAGAGATCTGTGACGATCAGCGCGAGGACATCGGCGGGTCCGGCACCGCTGCTCAGGGCCTGGGCGAGCTTGTGCGATGCCGCCGCCAGGCCGTAGTCGACCGCCTCGGCGAGAAGTTCGGCCTTGTTACGGAAGTTGCCGTAGATCGCCCCGGTGGAGAGGCCGGCTCGGCGGGCTATGTCCTGCACCCTCGCGCGGTCGTAGCCCTGCTCACCGAACTCCTGGACAGCAGCCTCGACCAGGCGTTCACGGATCACCGGCCTGGACGGCCTCGCAAAGGAATCAGGCTCTGCCACGCACCCAGCCTAGCCGCGTCATGCGGCCGGTCCCCTCGGGTCACGGCGGTCTCCCGCCGCTCGCTCTCCGCCTCGGCCACGGTACGGCCCAGGGTCCTCTCTTGCACTCCTGGCCGCGAATAATCATTATTCTTGACCCAGGGTCAGTCCATCCAGGAGGCGTACGTCATGACGTACGGCACCGAGCACACCATGGTCGGCAGACGGGCCGAACGTCGGCAACTCGTCGCGTGGATCGAGGCCTGCCGCAGTGCGAGGAAGGGTGGTGCACTGCTGCTGACGGGGGATCAGGGACTCGGCAAGACCATGCTGATCCGGCACGCTACGCACCTCGCGCAGGGGTTCCACACCGTACGCGCTGACGGAGTGCAGGCGGAGCAGGGCCTGGACTACGCAGCAGTACAGCGAATGG
Source organism: Streptomyces sp. NPDC019443 (assembly GCF_044389785.1). Taxonomy (NCBI): domain Bacteria; kingdom Bacillati; phylum Actinomycetota; class Actinomycetes; order Kitasatosporales; family Streptomycetaceae; genus Streptomyces; species Streptomyces sp. NPDC019443. The sequence goes on along the minus strand of NZ_JBIRYJ010000001.1, from coordinate 1,279,556 downwards.
TCCGCCCCTTGGCCGTCGGCGTACGCCGCCTCCCGCCGCACTTGGCCGAGTTGCTGGAGAGGGTAGTTCTCGGCCTGGTGCCGCCGCCCCGGGAACGGCCGCTGATCTCCGTAGCGGTGCTGGCCCTGCTGTCGCGGAGCTCCGTCAGGCGACCTGTGCTGGTCACCGTCGATGACCTGCAATGGGTCGACGCCGAGTCACAGCACGTCCTCGGTCTTGTGGCCCGTCGGATCAGCGCCGAACGGGTCCTGGTCCTGGCTGGTGCAGACGGTGAGGAACCCATGCTGATGCCGGGTGTGCCGGTACTGCATCTGACGGGCATGAGCGACCGCGACTGCCTGCGGTTGATCGCACAGCACCACCCTTCAGCGGTGGCGCCCGCCGTATGCGAGGTACTCGTCCATGCCGCCAACGGCAATCCACTGGTCCTTCTCGAGCTCCTGCGGACACTGAACCCCGGTCAGCTGGCGGAGCTGCCACGCCTGCCTGATCCACTCCCGCTGGGGCCGCGACTGACCCAGCTCAGGCTCGCGCCGTTGGGCAAGCTCTCCGACGACTGCCGCCGGCTGCTCACACTGCTGGCCACGGAACCGCGCCTGGATCCCCCGACGCTGTACCGAGTGGCCCAACTGGCGGCGATCGACCCCGCGGCCTTGAAGAGCGCCGAGGTGGCGGGGCTCATCACTGTGTCGAGGACGACCGTGTCCTTTCGCGACGCCGCCCTCGCCCGGGCCATCCGCCAGAGTCTGGATCTGACCGAACGGCACTGGGCGCACGAACTCCTGGCGCGTGCGTTCGCCGCCGGCCACGACGACCGTCGCGGCTGGCACGAGGCCGCCCTGTCCACGGAAGCGGACGCGGGACTGGCCGACGAGTTGGAGCGCCAGGCTGCCCGGGCGCGTCGGCACGGCGAACCGTGCCACGCCGCTGTACTGATGGAACGCTCGGCGGAGCTGACCGGTGAGGACGGTCAGCGGGCCGGCCGCCTCGTCGCCGCTGCCACCTGCAGCAGCATGGCCGGGCGTCTGAGGCGTGCCGCCCGGCTGCTGGAGCAGGCGGAGGTGCTGGCCGGTACGCAACACCCGTCCCTGCAAGGGGACATCGCTCTTCTGCAGGGCGTGCTCTCGCTCCACCAGGGCACACCGGACGACGCCTACGACGCACTGCTGACCGCCGCGGACGTACTGGCGGACGGCAACACCCGTCTCGCGGCCAAGGCACTGGCCGCGGCAGGAGAGGCCGGCCTCTACGCGGGGAGCGAGGACTTGCCGGTACGCGCGGCCCGGCGGGCGCGGGCGCTGCTCGGTGGATCCGAGGTCTCGGACGAGCCCGACGCCCGTCTCGCCGCCCACTGCCTCCTCGGAGTCGCCGAGTCGTTACGGGGGCTGCCGACCGCCGGCATCCGGCTGCGCAAGAGCGTCGCAGATGCCGCGCAGTCGGAGGACCCGCTTCTGCTCGCCTGGGCGGCCCATGGAGCACTGTTCACCGCCGACGACGCCCACGCCCGTTCACTGGCAGCACGTGCGGTGGCACTGGCGCGCAGGGCAGGTGACATCCCGACGGTTGCGCACGCCATGCAGTACCTCGCCTATTCCGAGTGCTGGCTGAGCGGACCGGACTCGGCGCGGCTCATCGCGACCGAGGCGCTGCGGCTGGCCCGCGGAACAGGCCAGCTCACCTGTGTACGCAATCTGATGGGGATGCTGATGCTCGCCGCCGGGCTCGCCGGTGACACCGAGACGTGCGAGCGGTACGCGGACCGGGTGGTCGACGAGGCGACGGAACACGGAAACGGGCTCGCCTGCGCCCTCGGTCTGTGGGGCCTGGCTCATGTAGATCTCGCCTCGGGACGCTGGGACGAGGCGGCTGCGAAGCTGCGTCGGATCACCCGCATGAAGCCGGGGCACCCAGGTGTCGCGCTCCAGGCGGTGCCCGCCTATGTGGAGGCCGCCGTCCGCGCCGGGCTCCGGCCCCGGGCGGAACGGGCCACCGCAGCGTTCGCGCGGTGGGCGGAGGGGGTCGGCCAGGGCTGGCCGACCGCGCTGGTGGCCCAGTGCCGCGCGGTCCTGTCAAGCGGTGACCCCGAGGAGTACTTCCGGCTCGCTCTACGCCTGCATGCGCCCGGTGACCGTGAACTGGAGCTGGCGCGCACCGCCCTCCTCTACGGCGAGTACCTCAAGCGCGAACGCCGGCGGGCGGAGTCGCGTGTCCAGCTCCGGGAGGCCGCGGAGATCTTCCGCAGGCATCGGGCCCGGCTGTGGCTCGACCGGGCCTGTGCGGAGTTGCGCGCCAGCGGCGGCAACGCGACTGCCGAAGCCGGGGACAGTACCCACGCGACTCACCCGGCAGGGACGGAGAGCCTGACCGCCCGTCAACGCGAGATCGTCCGGCTGGTCGCGACGGGCGCGACCAACAAGGAAGTGGCAGCGCGGCTCTGTCTGAGCCCGCGCACGGTCGACTACCACCTTCGCCGTGTCTTCCAGCAGTTGCACATCACGTCGCGCGCCGAACTCATCCGGTGGTTCGGCTCCGAGTCCGTCCGGAGCCGGTGACTCAGCTCGGTCCGCCGGACACTTCCGGAGCGAGCAGGGTTGCGTCGGAGAAGCCGTCGTCACCGCTCTCTGTGTCCGCCCGAGAACGACGCGTTCAGAGGGTGCTGCGGATCGCCCGTCCGGCGCGAGGCCGCGACCGGACCCCCGTTCCGGTCGCGGCCTCGCTGGTGTGGTGGCCGGTGTGTATGACTTTGGTTTCCGCCGTGCAGGATTGCCACTTCAGGCTGGACTACCGGCATGGCTGCGTCGACTCGTTTCGGTTTGGCCCGAAGGAAGGCCACGCAAAAGAATCACAGTGTGGCGCTGCGCATTCCCATCACAGCCCAGGACCTGGCCCGCACTCACCTGGCCTCAGGCCCCGTCCGCTGCTTGAGCTCGACATCGGGATCCGGCTTCTGCAGGAGGGATCACACCCCATGCACTTCGGTGCCTGGCGGCAACGTGCGGCCAAACACCTCCACCCACGCCTGCGGCCCCTCTTCGAGCTGATCCCGCCGACCGGCCTTGGGGTGGACTTCCTCAGCCTGGCCGACGAAGTCAACCCGGCCGATCCTCTGGAGCAGCTGCGCTCCACAACCGGCCCGTGGACGAACACCGTGCCGACGAGAAGCGGTACCAGGTGGTCCGGGGACTCCACTCACCCCGCTCCGTGACCAGACGTGCGCATAACGTGATCGATATGGCCTGAACCCTTCTTGAGCCGACGGGGGGAGCGGCAAAAGACTTCTCCTGCGCCAGAGACGGACACGCGCCCCGCCGGGGCTCCGTCCACATCAGTCCTGCTCGCAATCTGAGGAGACGGCCAAATGCCCGACGCCGGGCCTCGAAGGACCGCACACCCGATCACGCTGACCGACGGCACTGACACCCGGACCCGGGAGCTGACCGACGCTGACCTCGGCCTCATCCAGGCGCTGCACCACCGTTGCTCGCTGGGCAGCCGCGCCCTGCGCTATCACGCGGGTAAAGTCGAGCTGTCTCGGACCGGATGGAAGATGCTGTCCGACCCGGAGCGCGGCACCACCTTGGTCACCACCACCACCCAGCACACGGACCGCATCATCGCCATGACCAACGTCATGCGCACCGATCAGCAAGGGGTCGGCGAACTCGCCGTGCTGATCGAGGACGCATGGCAGTCCAAGGGACTGGGCACCGCGCTGGCCGCGCACGCGGCCGATGTGGCCCGCCGGGCCGGCCACCACACCCTGACCGCGTCGGTCGCCGCGGTCAACGCACCAATGCTCCACGTCCTGGAGAGTCTGGATGCGCCGCCCACCCGCGCGACAGGGCCCGTCCTCGACATCCACATCCCGCTCTAGCAGACCCCGGGCACCGGTTCGAGCCGGCCTCCACCCGGGCAGCCTCGGTGGCCGACTCGGCAACAATTTGCCCTACCCGAGGTCCTGGGCTGCGCTCCGACTCCGAGCTCCGGCCCGCACTCCTTTGGACACGCCTCCAGGGTGGGATGCCCTTACCGAGGCCGAGCGGGCGCCCGCGCTCTCAAGAGCGACGGATACCAGGCGGACTTCACACCGCAAAGCCTGCGGGACATCGAGCGATTCATGGACGAGCACAGCGGCCACGGAGTGGCGGTGGCCGACGGGCTCCTCGCAGCAGAGCTGGGTCCACGGCTGTTCGCACTCGGCACCTACGTCGGCGAAATCGCCCGGCGCGCACGCCGAGCGGCGCCGGTATTGCACGGTGGTGGTCGAAACGCTCGTCGGCGCCGGCTCTGCGCCGAGTGAGCGGCTTGACGAGTCCGGCGGCACCGCCCAGCCGTTCGCCGGAAGCGCGACGGTGTCCCTCGGGCGTTGTTCACCCATCGCTTTCCTGGTCCGGGCCGCCAGTTCACGCCATGCCGGGACATTGGAAGGCCGTAAGACCACAGGAGGATGTGCGATGAGACCGTGGCGCCGTGCCGCATCGGCGGCAATTGCCTTGAGTGCGTTGGCCCTGGCTCTTTCGGCCGAGCCTGCGTCCGCCGGCCCCGAGGACCAGCCCTTCACCTTCGCGGTGATCGGTGACATTCCGTACGGCGATGCCCAGGTCGCCGAGTTCCCGAAGGTCGTCGCTCAGATCAACGCCGACCCCGACGTTCAGCTCGTCGGACACCTCGGTGACATCAAGAGCGGCTCGTCCGTCTGCAGTGACGAGTACGTCCAGCTCATCAGGTCGGAGTTCGACAAATTCAAGGATCCGTTGGTCTACACCCCCGGCGACAACGAGTGGACCGACTGCCACCGGCCGAGCGCCGGTCCGTACAACCCGCTGGAGCGACTGGCCGCGATCCGGAGGGTGTTCTTCCCGCGGCCGGGCTGGACACTCGGTCAGGACAGCGTCCGCGTGGCCTCGGGCGTCGGCTACCCCGAGAACGTGACGTACAGACGAGCCGGCGTAGCGTTCGCCGCCGTGCACATCGTGGGCAGCAACAACGGCATGGCGCCGTGGACCGGCAACACCGCACCCACCCCGGAGCAGGCCGCAGAGGTCAAGGGACGTACTGCCGCGGCCGTGCAGTCGATCCATGACACCTTCGACAAGGCCCGCCGCAACCACAACAAGGCGGTCGCCCTGCTCACTCAGGCCGACATGTTCGACCCGACAATCACGGATCCCGCGTTCGCCGACTACGACGCCTTCCAGCCGATCGTCCGTACGATCGCCGAGGAGTCGGCCAGGTTCAGTGGACCGGTATACCTGTTCAACGGCGACAGCCACGCCTACAACAGCGACAAGCCGCTGGACACCGGCTCCAAGTGGCTTTCCTTCTACGGCATCAGGACCGCGGCCCCGAACCTCTCCCGCGTCACCGTCGACGGGTCGGGCAACGGCACCAACTACCTGAAGGTGACCGTCCACCCGGGAAGCGAGCAGGTCCTGACCTGGACTCGGGTGCCGTTCGCATTCTGAGGGGTGCTGCCGCAGCCCGGCACGTACGCAGCCGCCCGGTCCAAGCCCGCCGAGGGCGAACAGCTGAGCCTCGCCGGCTCGCGGCACTGGCCCACCAGCGCTGCGGACGGGACCGGGAGCCGGATGCAGGGTGGCGATGCTTTCGGGCGGTACTCCCCGATGCCGGCCTCCTGCACCGCCTCATGCTCGGTCGGTCAAGAACCAGTCGAGCGCCGCGGTCAGCTCCGCCGGCTTCTCCACGGGCAGTTCGTGGCCGGCGTCCACGATCCGGACCAGCGCGTCCGGGTAGGCCTTCGCCATCCGCAGCATCTGCGCGACGGGCAACTGGATGTCGTGGTAGCCGTGCACCAACAGGGTGGGCGTGCGGATCTCGCCGACCCGGCCAAGGACGTCGAAGGACCGCATGGCGGCGTAGCACGTCATGACCACCTCCCGCGGCGTGGCCGAGGAGGCCCGGACGTACTCGCGGATCTCCTCGCGCGGGTAGCCGGGGGCAAAGGCCCGCTGGATGTTTGCGGCGACGAACACCTTGAACGGCATCAGCGTGGATGCCGCCATCAGCAGGCCCCGCCCACGGCTGTAGGTCATCCGGCTGATCGAATTCACCAGCACCAGGCGCTCGGTCCGCTCGGGATGGCCGAGGGCGAGGGTCTGCGCGATCATCCCGCCCATGGAGTGACCGACGAGCACGAACCGGTCGACCTCGAGGTGGTCGAGGAGGGCGAGGACGTCCACGGCCAGCTCTTCGATCGTCTGCGCCCCCGACCCGCTGCTTTCGCCGTGCCCGCGCAGGTCGAGCCGTATGACCCGCCGCATCGGTGCGAAGTGCGCCATCTGGTGGTCCCAGCGGTGCCGGTCGGCCGTCCAACCGTGAATGAACACCACGGGCACGCCGTCACCATCGCGGGGGCCCTCGTCGTCGTACGTCAGTGCTGCGCCGTCGACAGCGAGGTGCGGCATGGGTCGTGGCCTCCTGGAGCGTGGTTCGGGTACGGCCGGGTACTGGCGCCGACCGCCTTGGAGGCCGTCACCGGCGCTTGCCGAGCAAGTCGGGGATGTGCCCGAAACACGTCGAGGGCGGCCTTCCGGCCGAGGAACGTGTCGAGGTGACCGTAGCCGGGAATCTCGGTGTACGCCACGTCCAATTACGGCTGCCGGTTGGCGAGTACCTCGTGGCACGGCTTCTGGGAATCCAGCCACAGGCCGTTCTCGCTGCCCGCGAGCAACAGGACGCGCGTACACCGCCGCGTCGGCCATGGTCGTCGCGGCCGTCGGCATGGGTATGTACGCCCCTTCCCTCACCGTGCTGTCACTCACCCACAGCCCGCCCGGCCGGCAGGGCTATGCCAGCAGCGCGATGCAGACCACCCAGAACCTGGGCCAGATAACAGTGTTGGGCGTCTCCTCTGCCCTGTTCAACGCCTGCCTGGGCGCCGGCTCGACCGACGCCGTCGGCTACGGCGCCGCCTTCGGCCTGCTGCTCGCACCTTGCACCCTGGCCGCCCTGCTCGCCGCCCGCGCCCGCAGCGCGTGGGTGGAACCGCTTCCCACGCCTGCCTGCGCGGCTTCTAAGCCGCAGCGAAGTCCACTTCGGACGCGGGCAGCACCCGGATGCTCCGCCCGGGGAAGTCGATGTGCCGGAAGATCTCGTTGTGGTGCGCGATCGACTGCTTCGGGGAGGCGTACTCACCGGTGTCGGACCGGTGGGACGTGGTGTGCCCGTCGGCGACCAGCACCAGGTCGTAGCGGTGGCTCAGCGCCTGCCGTGCCGTGGTGTCCACGCAGATCTCAGTCGCGAACCCGGTGACGACCACCTCGGTGACTCCCAGCACCTTCAGGGTCTTGTCGAGTTCGGTGTCGAGGAAGCTGTCCGCGCTGGTCTTGTGGACGACCGCCTCGTCGGCGCCGGGCGCGAGTTCGGGCACGATCCGCCAGCCCTCGGTCCCCGCCTCCATTCCGTCACCCTGATGCTGGATCGTCACGACCGGTACGCCAGCGGCTTTGGCTCGTTCGCGGAGCCCGGTGATCGCGGCGACAGTCTCGGCGGCCCGGTGCGCGATGGCCACCAAGGCGTTCTGCATGTCGATGACGAGGAGCGCGGAGGCGTGTGGCATGGGCTCACGGTAGTGGCCGCCTTCTGGGCAGCAGCGACCCACCCCGATTCCGCTCGTGCCGGTTGCGTCGGAATGAAGGAGCGCCACTCACACCGTCCCTTCCACGGCCCGGCATGCGCGAGGACCGGCCCGGTCCGTGGGCATTCCGCCGCACCCTCGTCTCGACTCAGTCGTCATGCATCCCCAAGAAGTGGAAGCCCGGCCGGGGGTGCATGAGGAAGTCGTGGTGGGAGATGTTCCACGCGTACGCGCCCGTCAGTGCGAACACCACGCGGTCCCCCGCCCGTAGGCCCGCCGCCGGGACCTGACGGGAGAGGACGTCTTTGGGGGTGCACAGCTGGCCGGTGAAGGTGACCCGTTCCTGTTGCGCCACGGAGCGCGGCCAGGGGTGGGGCCAGGGCTGCCGCGACGGAAGCACCGCGCAGGGCTGGTCGTGGCCCTTCGTCGCTGGGGTGCGGAGATGGTGGGTGCCACCCCGCACCACCGCGAACTCCTCGCCGTGGCTGTGCTTCACGTCCAGCACCTCCGTGGCATACCAGCCGCAATACGCGGTGAGAGCGCGCCCCGGCTCGATGCGGAGCACAAGGTCGGGGTGGGCGTCGGTGAGGCGGCCGAGGCCCGCGCCGTACGTCGCCCAGTCGAAGCGGGAGTCCGGTGCTGCGTAGTCGACCGTCATGCCGCCGCCGACGTTCACCTCGGCGAGAGGGATCCCGTGGCGCTCGGTCAGCGCAAGCGACCAGGTCACGATCGACTCGGCCACCGCGAGCTGTTCCGGGGCGTCCAGGCCGCTGGCCAGGTGGGCGTGGATGCCACGCAGCTCCAACTGCGGGTACGTACCGTCGGTGAGGAGGCGGACCACGTCGTCCGCCTGGGACGGGTCGAGGCCGAACGGGGTCGGCCGGCCCCCCATCGCCAGGGAACTGCCCTCCAGTGAGCCGGCGGACAGGGGGAGGTTGAAGCGGAGCAGGACGGCAATGCGCGCATCCGGGGCCATGCGGGCTGCCAGGCCGGCCAGCATATGGAGTTCGTATTCGCTCTCCACATGGAAGCGCTCCACGCCCAGTTCGATTGCGGCCGCGATTTCGGCCGGCGTCTTGCCCGGACCGCCGAAGGCCAGCGGGCGGCCGGGCACGACCTTGCTGACATGGGCCAACTCGCCGCCCGAGGAGACCTCGTAGCCGTCCACATACGGGCCGAGCACCGCCAGGACCTCCGGCTCCGGGTTGGCCTTGGCGGCGTAGTACAGCTCCACCCGCGGAGGGAGTGCTGCCCGTACGGCGGCCGCGTGGCCGCGCAGCGCAGACAGGTCGTACAGGTACGCGGGCAGCTCGTCCGAGGCGAGGGTGAGGGCGCGATCGCGCACCAGAGGAGTCATCAGGCGCTCCAGGAGTCGTCGTTGCGGGCGCCGCCGGTCAGCACGTGTTCGGCGAGCGGAAACGGGGAGGGGAGCCGGACGTAGCCGGCCTCGCGGTCGGCCTTCCGCTCCCAGCGGGTGAGCAGGTTCGCCTTGGCAGGCAGCGGTACGCCGGCCAGCAGGGCGCTGAGCCGCGGCGGGCAGCCGTGCTCGTCGGCGTACGCCTGGATCGTGGCCCGGACCTCGTCCCACAGCGCCGCCTCGGTCTGCGGGTACAGGTCGGCGAGGGCGGCGAGCATCTCGGCGACGTGGTTGATCAGCAGGCAGTAGACGACCCGGTCCCAGCCGCGCTGCGCGTCGTATGTCATCGGGCCCGCGACCTCGGCGGGCAGAGCGGCCAGGGTGTCGGTGTGGTACTCGGGGACGAGCTTGGTGCCTTCCAGGTCGCGGAAAAGGACCTGGGCCGGCATGCCGTCGCCGTCGACGCAGACGAGGACGTTCTGAAGGTGCGGCTCCAGCACCAGGTTGTGGTCGAAGTACGCAGCGAGGACGGGCGGGAGGAGCAGCTTCAGGTAGGCCCGCCACCAGTCCAGGGCGGTCTGCGGGCCCGCGCCGTCCAGCAGCCGGGAGATGTGGCCGGGGCCGGTGGGGTACTCGTCGGCGACGGCGCCCGCGAGCAGCGGGGTCGTGCCCGGCAACAGCCGGTGCGACAGGCCCTCGCGGACGATCACGCCGAAACCTTCGAGCAATACGAGGTCGGGGCGGCCGTCCGGCCCGGGCAGAGCCAGGCTGCGGTAGGCCGGCTCGCTGAGCACGGCGCTGCCTGGGAAACGGGCGGCCAAGTCGGCGAGGGCCGGTTCGAGGACGCGGGTGAGGGCGACCGCGCCGGACAGCTCGTAACTGGAGTTCTTCCGGAGGCAGTTGGTGATGCGGACGTTGAGGCTGAACTTCAGGAAGATGTCGCCGTCGTACAGGGTCCGCACGGAAGCGGTGGCGGCGAAGGGCGCGGAGCCGGTCCCCAGGTCGAGGACGTCGCCGCGCTCCAGGGCGGCACGCAGCTCCGGGTGCTCGTGCAGCAGTTCGTACTGCCAGGGATGCACGGGCAGCAGCCGGTAGCCCTCGGGAACCGGGTGCAGCCGGTCGAGCGGGGCGGCCGCGCCCGGCTCGGCGCTCTCCTCGGCGATGAGGTGCTCGCGTATGGCCAGGCAGCGCAGCGGGAAGACGGCACCGGCCTCGGGCGCGTACGCGGACCAAGAAGCCAGGTCGCCGCTGCGGGCCTTGGGGGTGGGGTGGAAGCGGTGGCCGAGCAGCAGCGACTGCTCGGATTCGAGGTAGGTGGTGAGGCAGTCATCGGACGGTTCCGTGGAGGGGGCCCCGGTCCGTGCGGCCAGAGCGGCGGAGACCCCCTGGTGGCTGGAGACGATCTGCTCCAGGAACTCCTCGTTGCTGACGCCCGTACGGAGCGACAGCTCGGCGTGGGTGTACTCGGCGAGGCGCAGCCAGCCCACCTCGGCCCAGTCCCTGCCCCCGTCGCGGTGCTCGGTCACCGGCCCGGTGAACCGGTGTGCGCCGAGCAGGGACGTACGACGCAGCGCCACCCGGAGCAGCACTCCACGGCGCGGCAGGCGCAGCAGCAGGTGGCCGTCGTCGACGGCGGTCTGGTGCTCGGGGCCGGACACCTCCCGGAGGAGGCAGTTGAGGAGGGTGTGCGCCACAGCCAGGTCGGCCGTGGGCAGCCCGGTGGGGGCGGAGGAATGGGCAGGGGCAGTGCCGGTGGGCAGTGACATCAACGGCTCCAGCGGATGCGGGGTGAGCGGCGGAACAGGGCGGGGAGGGCGGCGGCCATCGCCGAGCTCCGGCAGGATCGCGGTGAGGTACGGGGGCAGGCCCAGGGCGGCAAAGGACGCCACGAAATAGCAGGCGGCCACGGCGTGCACCTGGCGGCGGCCGAACTCCGGCCTGCTGCCGGCACTGTTACCCGTCAGCCGGTTCTCGGGCGTTACGGTGGTCATCGCCGGTCACGCCCCCCGCAGCAGGTAGTTGGGACCGGTGGTGTAGTGCTTGTTGATGTCGGCCGCGCCCGAGCGCTCCTTGGTGAGGAGAGTGCCCGCGGTGACCATTGCCTTCACCGGCAGCCGGTCCGCGTCCAACACGTGCGCCCGCAATACGGCGCCGGGCCGGCCCGGGCCCGTGCCCAGGCGGTCGACGGCCTCGGTGAGCCGGTCCCGTACGAGCCGCAGCAGCCGGTCCAGCGGGGCGCGGCCGTGCCTGGCGAGCCCGAAGGCGTACGCGCCCGCGCACAGGTGGACGGTGACGGTGTTGAACAGGTCGGTGACCGGCCGGTCGCTCTCACCGAAGATGCGGGAGTCGTCGAACTCAGCCGGGTCCGGGGCGTCCGCGCCGAGGGTCTCGCGCAGTCGGGCGGCGTTGATGCGCGGCCCGTCGTTGTCCTTCAGCAGCAGCCGGATGCGCGGGTTGCCTGCGTGCCCGTCCAGCACCAGCGAGATGTTCTGCTGGTGGGACTCCAGCGCGATGCCATAGCCGAAGAGCGCGGTCTGCCAGTCGAAGAGCAGAGTGAGGGCGGCGTCGAGGAGAGCGGCCGGATCGCCGCCGTAGAAGCGGTCGGCGAGATGGTCGATCAGCAGTCGGCCACCGGGTGCCCGGCTCAGCAGCGCGGCCATCGGCACGACGAGGGCTTCGTCGAGACCCCCCGGGTAGCGGCGGGAGAGTACGGCGAGGAGTTCGTGTCCGGCGTGCGCGAAGCGGCTCTCGTCGGCGTGCAGCACGGTGTCCCGGAAGCGGGGCTCGCGGGTGATCACCGTCTCCAGCAGGCGTTGGCCCGCCGCGCCGTCGACCAGCGTTCCGGGCTTGATGGTACGTCGGTTGCGCAGGCCCAGGGTGGCGGTGGCCAGCGGCAGTTTGAGGTGGAGGGCCGGGTCCGAGGCGAGAGCCACGGTCCGCATCGACAGGGTCGGTACGGCCTCCAGGTACGGTCGGTCGGCCAGGACCGCGCGGTCCTCGAGGCCGGTGGCACGCAGCGCGTCCCGCAGTGGTGCCCCGAGAGTCAGCGGGTGGACGGGAAAGGCGATGTGGCTGCCGTCGAGTTCCGGCAGCCCGATCACAGCGGGCGAGGGCCACAGGCCGAACAGTTCCGCGTCGCCGTCCGGGCGGTGCATGGTCACCGCTTCCCGAGGCAGGGCGAGCCAGCGCAGCGCGAAGCGCGGGTGGAACTCGGGTGCGTACGAGCGCAGTTGGTTCCCGGTCAGGCCGGAGCGGCCGCGCGCGGTCGGGTAGACCGGGTGGTCGAGGTGGGCTGCGAGGGTGTCGTGCGCCAGGGCTCCGCCGAGACCGGTCCAGTCGGCGGGGTCGGTGCCGTATCCGGCGGTGAGCCGGGCGGTGACCTCGTCGTGCGACTCGGCGTGCAGCCGTATGGTGGCCAGGGTCTGCCTGCATTCCTCGGCGAAGGCGTAGAAGCCGCCGAGGTCGGCGGGGTCGGCGAGGGCGCGCAGCGCGGCCAGGGCCTCGTCCGGGCTGGTCAGTTCGGCTCCGTCGGACTCCCGCTCCAGCAGGGGCAGTCGTGCGGCGGACTCGCACTGGAATCCGTCCTCGCGAACCGGCATCAGCAGTGCGTCGCCGTCTCCGGTGTCCAGGCGCAGCCACGGCCCGTCGGTCCGCTCGACCTGTGTGCTGCGCGTGCGAAGGCCCACGACGTCCTCGCGCAGCAGCGCGCTGAGCACGCGCAGCAGCAGGTCGTCCGTCTCGGTTTCCAGGGCTGTGGTTGTCGCCGTCACGGGGCGATCTCCCAGCGCTGCGCGGCAAGGAAGTCGGCCACGACCCGGTCCACCGTCTCCTGGCCAGTGCCGGTGGCCCGGAGGATACCGACGTAGTCGCGGTTCGTGCCGTACAGCGCATGCCGTTCGCCGACCTCGCGCAGCGGCCGGTACGTCAACGTGACGCCGTCCACCGTCAGATCGGCTGCGCCAGGGGCGACGCTGAGCGTCCCGGCACGGTCGGCGCAGGGATATTCGAGCAGGGCCCGGCCGTCGGTGCGCGCCCCGAGGTCCGCGGGCAGCGGCTCGCCCAGATGCGTACGGAGGATGTGCTCGAAGAGCGGAATGTCCAGCAGCTGCGCCAGCAGCAGGTCGCACTGGTCGCCGATGGCCCGGTAGTTCACCTCGATGATGCGGGCGCGGCCGTCGTGCACCACGAACTCGGTGTGGCAGGCGCCGAACCCGACTCCGAGCGCGTCGAGCTGCGCCAGCACCTGCTCGACAATCGGCTCCGGATGCGCGGGGACGAAGGTGAGGCGCTCCTCGATGAAGTACGGGGGCGGGGACAGCTTGGTGTGGAACCCGCCGAGCACATGGCGGATGCGGCCGTCACCGAGCGTCTCCAGCGTGTAGAGCTCGCCGGCGAGATATTCCTCGACGACCAGCGCGGTCTGCGGCCGCCGCGCCTGGATCTCCCTGCAGCGCACCACGAGGTCCTCGGGGCCGTCGACCAGGACGACGTCCTCACTGGCCACGCCCTCGCGCGGCTTGACGACGCAGGGGTACGGCACGTCGAGGGCGACGAGCGAGCCCGGGTCCTGGTCGGCCGGGAGTTCGGTGGACCACACGGTATCGGCGCCTGTGGCGGCGAGGTGGCGGCGCATGTGCGCCTTGTCCTTGGCTCGCAGCGCTGCCTGCCAGTTCTTGGCGGGGAGGCCGAAGTAGTCGGCGGCCAGGGCGGCCTGGGTCTGCAGGTGGTCGCTGTTGGTGAAGACCGCGTCGGGGGTGTGGTGGGTCGCGATCCGAGTGATGACGGTGCGGAAGTCGCGTACGTCGCACTCCAGGATTTCGATGTCCGGGTACACGCGCCGGTGGGCCTCGGGCTGGTCGGTGAGCACGGTGACGTCGAGGCCGAGCCGAGCGGCGGCGGGGAGGAAGCCTTCGGTGACCGAGTCGGTGGGGTTGAGGGCGAGCAGGTAGAGCCGCATGGGCAAAGACCCCTTCCGAGCGAAGAGTTGCGGGGACGGCGAGCAGGGCCCCGGCGACTCCGAGCGCGGCGCCGACCGCCAGACCGACGACGGTACGCGGCAGCCGGAGCCCGGTGACCACGATGGCGTCCCGGCCGTGCCCGTCGCTCAAGAGGGCGTCGACCACGGTGGACAGCGGTACCGATCGGGCACCCAGGGGCAAGGGTCAGAGCGGCGCACAGCGTCAACGCGCCGAGACCGGCGAGGAGTAGCGGGATCCGCCGTGCGGATGGGCCACTTGGGTGGGTGACCGGCTCGTTTTTGGACATGATCGACAAGCTTAAGTTAGGTATACCTAACCCTTCAACCTGGTGCCGCGCCACGGGATCCGCTTGATTGCAGACGTGATCCATGTAGGTAAGGTGAGCCTTGCCTTGCTGTACCCACTGTCCGATGTGGTTGAGGAGTGCCGATGACTCTGACCCCGGCTTTCCCGGTGGTCGGACCCGCCGTGAGCGCCTCCGCTCTGCTCGCCGCGACCTACCGGCGCCTCTTCGCGCACTGCGAGTCGCTGCACATAGAGGTCACCGCCCCCGGATCGGGGGCGGCCCAAGGCTGGGTCGACGGCGCGGAGCTGGCGGACTGTGCAGAACTGCGCGACGCCTTCATCGAGGCCGAGGCCGCGCGCATCCAGGAGCGTTACGAGCACACCGCCCGTCCGGACGTCTCCGCATCCCGCGCGCTGCACGACTACCTCTGGTCCATCTGCCTGCTGATGAGCGGCGCATGGTATCTGGAGCGGCGCGTGCCGCGAATTCGCCCGCGGGATGTACGGATCGACCTGGTGACCGGAGAGTTCGAGGTCGTCTCCGGCAGCTTCGCCTGCCTCCCCGACGACCCGGCGGCCCGGCTCCCCGGGGTGCGGGTGCTGGTGCGCGAGGAGGCGCTGCGCGCCGAGCTGCGCGCCGCGGTCGCCGACCACGTACGGCCGCTACTGGCCGCGATCGGCCCGCAACTGCAGCGCGGGCCCCGGGCGTTGTGGGGCATGGTCGGCGACGACCTGATCTCCGGCATCTGGTACCTCGGACGCATGCTCGGGCAGGAGGAACAGGCGATGCGGTCAGCCGGGGAGCTGCTGCCCGGTCCCATCCCGCCGTTCCCCGGTGGCGCCGACTTCCGGCAGCTGGCGGGCCGCGACGGACAGCCGTACCCGACCCGTACCCGACTCGGCTGCTGCCTCTACTACACGATCCGGCCTGCCGAGGTGTGCATCACCTGCCCCCGGACCTGCGACGCCGAGCGGCTGCGCCGGCTGGAGGGCGACACGCCCGCCTAGCCGTCGGCTCACGGCCGCAGAACGAGCACGAGCCCACCGCGCAGCACCAACACGCCGAGAGGTCCGCCGCCGCGCCGCCCGCCACTCCCCGCAGCAGTACCCGCCCGCCCTCCCCGTCCGCAGCCTCCCCGACGCCCTCCGCCGCCTCAACCGCACCGGCCCAGGCGCAGGCCGCCCCCGACACCCAGCCCGCCGCCACCGCCCCCCTACGGCCACTGCTGCTCCTCACCGGAGCCGTCGCCGGAGTCGCGGTGCTGTGCCTGCTCCTGGTGGGCTCCCGCTCGGCAGCCGCACGCCGGACGGAAGGGAGCGAAGACGTGTGAGCCACCTGGTGGTCGTTGCCATTCCGGATGTGAAGTAGAGGCCCTCTGCCTGCGCCGGGGAGCGGAGGGCGGGGACGTCCCCCGCAGGATTGGGCCCGCCATATGATCCAACTCTAGGCTTGCGTATGGCAGTCAAGGGGAATAACCCTTGCTTCTCAGGGGGAACAAGGGGGGGCCTGCTCATGACTGCGGGGGATCCACAAAGCCGTATTCCGGCATATCCGGGCGTCGAGCGCTTCATCGACGCGTTCGACAAACTGGTCGTACAGCCGCGGCGCAGCCGCAGCAGAGTGCCGGTCGTCCTGCTCAGTGAGCCGGGCGGCGGCAATGCGGGACGCCAGATCGTCACGGGGCTCCGCTCGCGGATGCGCGGCCGCAGTGAGGTCCTCGCCCCGCACGCGTACATCCCACAGATCCCGGACGGGACCGACCCGCCGCCGCTCGAGCTCTTCGAGCATCTGACCCTTCAGCTCGCCGAGACCATGCCGCCCGGCACCGGTGAACTACGGCTGCACAGCTACCGGTTGCTGCGCTCCGTCGTCACCGCGCCCGCCATCGAAGGACTCATGGAGCGCCGCCACGCCGAGCTGCGCAACCACTGCTACGCGGAGCACCGCAACTGGTCCCGTACCGCCCAGACCCTGTGGTGGCTCGGCGGCCGCGACCAGGCCAGCGGCGGCACGCTCCTCGAGCTGCTGTGGAACTTCATCGCCGGCCCGCTCTTCCAGCGGCTGCCGCGCGCCTTCTACGGCTGGCGCGCCAACCGCCGCATGCTCGGGCGGGCCCGCAGCCGCAGCTGGTACGCGGAGTGGGTGCGCCGTCAGCACGGCAGCCCGCCCACCGACTTCTTCCGCTCCGCACTCGACCTCGTACACGGCGAGCCCGCCAATGAGCCGGAGCGCATGGACCGAGTGCTCATGCACGCTCTGCTCGCCGATCTCGACCAGGCGTGCCGGACCCGTCTCTTCAACCCCTGGCGGCGACGCCGCACATCCCGCTTCGTGCTTCTCTTCGACGAGGCAGGGCCCGCCGACTCGCGCGTCCAGCGCTTCCTGCGTGAACTCCGCTCCGCCATGGAGGACTTGCGCTGTACCTCGGTGTTCGCGGTGGCGGGCGGCGTACGCTCGCTGGCCTCGCGCATCCCCGACATCGAAGCGTCGGGCCTCGCCCTCGCCGGCGCCGAGCTGATCAACATCGAGCGGCGCGGGATGGAGCCGGGCCAGCCGACCGGCATCGTCGTGCCGGTGGCCGAGGGACCCGAGGACGACCAGGCGGCGATCTACTGGCTCGGCCGCTGGCCTACGCTGGTCACGCCGTCGCCGCGCTGGGGTCCGGGCGCCGAGGTGGCCGGAGTGCTCGGCATTGGAACGCTCGCGCTCGCACTCGCCGCCGGCCTCGTCCTCGTACCGGACGTCATGAGCCGCGAAAAGGACGACCCCTGCCAGGGCTCCACCTTCCTGGGCACCGACGGGCAGTGCGTCGGCGTCGCCGAAGGCGCGGCCGGCTTCGGCAAGGAGCCCACGGAGCAGGCCGTACGGGCCGTGCTCCAGCAGATCGAGCGGCAGAACGAGGAGGTCGACAAGGAACTCGCGGGCCGGCCAGACGACGACCCGCGCCCCGGTCGCCGCACCATCGTCTACTTCGGCCCCCTCACCGGCGGCAAGGACGCCGAAGACCCGGTGCGCGGCGGCACGTTGGCGGAGCTGCGCGGCATCGCGCTGGCACAGCAGCACATCAACGCCCAGGCGCTGCGTTCCGGCGAGCGCGTCCCGCTGCGGGTGCTCGCCGCCAACGCGGGTGACCGTTTCAAGGACGCACCCGCCGTCGCCGACCGGATCGCGGAGCTCGCCGCGAGCGATCCGTCCATCGCGGGCGTCGTCGGTTTCGGGCAGAGCCGCCGCAATACGTACGACGCGATACGCGCCCTCGACAAGGCCGGGATCCCGATGGTCGGCACCTCGGGCACCGCCGATGAACTCCTTCGCCAGGGCGAGCACTACTACCAGACGGCCCCCACCGATGCGCGAGCCGCCGAGCTGATGGCGGCGTTCGCTTCGAGCGCCGGGATGACGACGGGCGGGCAGAAGGCGCGCCGGGTGAGTCTCGTCGCCGACGCCACCGACGCCTACAGCAACAGCCTTGCCGCGTCCTTCCGTGCCTCGTACGGGCCGCGGCGCACCGACGTACTCCTCTACACCCCCACCGACGCACCGGAACCGGGACCGGTGCCGGGTGCGCTCGGCGGGCGGCCCGTGCCGACCGTGGAGGACCTGGCCCGCGAGATCTGCCGTGCCGTGAGTGAGGAGCCGCGGACTGCGGTGGTGTGGTCGGCGCGGGCCAGCCAGTTCCAGCTGTTCCTGGCCGAGATCGCCCGTATCTCCGGCGACTGCCCAAAGATCAGCGTGCTCGGCGGCGACGACGTCACCAACACGCTGACGGAAGAGCAGCGCCCCTGGGACGACTTCAAGGGCCTCACCCTCTTCTACGTCTCGCACGGCTACGCCCCCACGCTGGCGGCACGGAGCCCGGAGGCCGCGGCCTTCCTCGCCGCGTACGACCGTGCGTACGGCGGCGACCACAGCGCCAGGACGAAGGCCATGCGCGAGGACGGCCATGTCGCGCTCGCCTGGGACGCGTTGCGCTATCTCGCCGAAGGCATCGACCAGGCCTGGCGCACCACGGGCGGCCATGACGACCGCCTCGACCGCGGGCTGCTGCAAGGCGTGCTCTACCAGGGCCTGGGGGGCGGGGGCTTCGACGGCGCCACCGGCCGTATCGACGCGCACGGCGCGGCGGGCGGGGGACGGCTGACGGAGGACAAGCTGCTTGCGGTCCTCCGGGGCAGCAGTGCCGAGCCGGCGACCGAGCTGCTGTGCGGCACGGTGGCGCGCGGCGACGAACGCACCAAGTGGGGGCCGAAGGGCGAGGAGCACCCGTGTCCGTAACCGCGTCGGCTCACGCGCAAACGCGCAAACGTGGCTCGAGGGGAGGGACACAATGCCGGTCCCGGCCGCCGCATGGTGGGCGTCTGGCTCACAGGTCGCCGAACAGCCGCCCTGCGTTGCGCAGCGCGTGGGTCGCGACGCGCTTGCCGAGGGCAAGGCCCGCCTTGTCGGCGGAGCGGGGGCGACGGCGGTGACGGTGGCCGGCAGCGGATCGGCCAACTTTCGGAGAGTCGCCATGCGATGCGGATGCCCGGGCCCACGCTGGGCATGCCCGACTTGAACGTCCGTCGGCACATCCGTGCGGAGGGGCAACCGGACGGTATGCGACCGACAAGCGATCATGACTCGTGCACTGATCGCACCGACCGATGCGAAGGAGTGGACGGATGCCGAACGAGCGCGCGGGACAGCCGGCACGGCCGGAAGACCTCATCGATGTGCCTCGGCTGGTGACCGCGTACTACGCCTTGCACCCCGATCCGGCCGAACCCGCCCAGCGTGTCGCCTTCGGCACGTCGGGACACCGAGGATCCTCGCTGGCCACCGCCTTCAACGAGGACCACATCACCGCGACCAGCCAGGCGATCTGCGAGTACCGGGCCCAGCAGGGAACCGACGGACCTCTGTTCCTCGGCGCCGACACCCATGCGCTCTCCGAACCCGCCCGGGTGACCGCCCTGGAGGTCTTCGCCGCGAACGGCGTCACCGTGCTCATCGACACCGCCGACGGCTACACCCCCACCCCGGCCGTGTCGCACGCCATCCTCACCCACAACCGAGGGCGCATCTCTGGCCTGGGCGACGGCGTGGTGGTTACGCCCTCGCACAATCCGCCGGCCGACGGCGGCTTCAAGTACAACCCTCCGAACGGCGGACCCGCCGGTTCCGAGGCGACCGGCTGGATCCAGGAGCGCGCCAACGAGATCATCACGGGCGGCCTGAAGGATGTACGGCGGCTGCCCTACGCCAGGGCGCTGGCCGCGCCGACCACTGGACGGTACGACTTCCTCGGCGCCTACGTACGAGATCTGCCTTCTGTACTCGACCTGGACGCCGTGCGCGCCTCCGGTGTGCGCATCGGCGCCGATCCGCTGGGGGGCGCGTCCGTCGCGTACTGGGGCCGCATCGCCGAGGAGCACCGCCTCGACCTGACTGTCGTCAACCCGTACACCGATCCCACGTGGCGGTTCATGACGCTGGACTGGGACGGCAAGATCCGGATGGACTGCTCCTCCCCTTACGCGATGGCGTCGCTGATCGAGCGCCGCGACCGCTTCCAGATCGCCACCGGCAACGACGCCGACGCCGACCGGCATGGCATCGTGACCCCCGACAGCGGACTGATGAACCCCAATCACTATCTCGCCACCGCCATCGCCTACCTCTACACCCACCGCGACCAGTGGCCCGACGATGCCGGTGTCGGCAAGACACTGGTGTCGTCGAGCATGATCGACCGGGTGGCGGCCGACCTCGGCCGCGAGCTGATCGAAGTGCCTGTCGGTTTCAAGTGGTTCGTGGACGGGCTGGCCGACGGCACCCTCGGCTTCGGCGGTGAGGAGTCCGCCGGGGCCTCCTTCCTGCGCCGTGACGGCTCGGTGTGGACCACCGACAAGGACGGCATCATCCTGGCCCTGCTCGCGTCCGAGATTCTGGCCGTGACGGCTCGGACGCCGAGCGAGCACTACGCGTCGCTCACCGCCCGGTTCGGCGAACCGGCCTACGCCCGTGTCGACGCCCCCGCGACCCGCGAGGAGAAGGCCGTACTGAGCCGTCTCTCTCCCGACCAGGTGACGGCGGACACCCTTGCCGGGGAAGCGATCACCTCTGTGCTCACGCAGGCTCCGGGCAACGGGGCGGCCATCGGTGGCATCAAGGTGACCACCGCCAACGCCTGGTTCGCCGCACGCCCCTCGGGTACCGAGGACGTCTACAAGGTGTACGCCGAGTCGTTCCTCGGACCCGACCACCTGGCGCGCGTACAGGAGGAGGCCCGGTCCGTCGTGGCGGCCGCATTGAACAACTGACCCGGCCCGTTGGAACCCTGCCGGCTACGGCACCGAATTGTCGGTGTGCGCGCATTCGTCCTTGATGGTTTCCATGGTGATCGAGGCTCGCGGATATCCGATGTAGCCGGCCAGCAGCGCGGTCAGCGCGGTGAGTGCGTCTTGGTCAAGTCCGTGGCGCATACCCAGCCGAACGTGGGTGCGCAGGCGCTTGTCGGCGACACCCTGGCAGGTCAGAGCCGTGATGATGGCGATGCTGCGGTCCCGTGCGGTGAGCGCCGGGTGCCACCATCCGGCCCCGCCGGCGGCCTGGAGAGCCTCCTCGGCGAATTCCGGTCCGACGAGCTCGGCGAAGGCCGCAGGCACATCCCGCTCGGGCAGGGCGAATATCCTGGCGTAGGCCGCGATGCCGCGGTCGCGCCTGCTCACGGTGGACGGCGTGCTCTCAGCGTCGTTCGTCTCGTGCATCTGGCAGCCTTCACTGGTCGTGACAGACGTCGTGGCAGACATGGACTGGCGGCCCGTCATGCGGGGTGCTCGGAGCACAGGCACCCGACACCTTTCTCGATCCACTCCCGGCCGACCCACTCCGGGTGCCGCTGGATCATCAGAGCCGAGATCTCTTCGACGATCGTCTGCTCACTGACCGTCGATTCGCGGCGGACCCACGTCTCGTCCCGCAGGAGCTGAAGGTAGTCGCGCACGTCTGCCAGCAGCTGCGGGCCACCGACCTCACCATGGCCGGGCACCACGACGCGTGGGCCCTCGGCTGCCAGCCGCTGCATGACCGCGAGCCAGCGGGTTCCTGAAACGTCGGTGTCGTGCGGCGGGAACCACGGGAAGATGGCGAACTGCCCGGCTTCCACGAGGTCCCCGGTGAACAGGAGATCCGCGTCCGGCACCTTGACCACCTGGTCGCCCCTGCTGTGTGCCCGGCCGGTGGCCCTCAGCTGCACCACCCGGCCGCCCAGGTCCAGGTCGTACGCCTGGTCGTAGACGACATCGGCCTGCGCCAGTTCTACGCCCTCAAGCTGACGTGCGACCGGCTCGCCGAGCCCTCGGAACATATCGAGATAGCCCGGGCCCTTCCCCTTCAGGTCCTCGGCCTGATCCCGGTTGACCAGGAACGTCGCCTCACCGGTGAAGACCTGCGCCCCGAACGCGTGCTCCGGGTGAAAATGCGTCGTGGTCAGGTACAGCTTGCGCCCTGCGGCGTAGTCGGCCGCGAACTCCAGCACCTTCTCGGCGTTACGCGGGCCCATGCCGGTCTCGACGACGAGAACGGAATGCTGACCGCCGATGATGCCGATGTTCGGCACGAGCTGCACCCGCCGGTCGGGGATGACCACCACGTCGCGGGCAAGCTCCTGAACACCCGCGATGTGCACGACGGGCTCCGGCATCACGTGTTCAGCCATGGCGACTCCTCAGCATTGCGGTGATCGCAACCTGCCGACATCCCGCCCGCCAAGCGGGCTCGTACGGCGGCAGATCGGGTTGGGCCGCCAGTCCATCGCGGGACGCCCCGGGGCGTCCAAGACCGATCCCGCACGCCCGATACCGTGCAGGTATCGTTGCTGGTCATGGAGCTACGCATGCTGCGCTACTTCGTGGCGGTCGCCGAAGAACTCCACTTCGGCAGGGCCGCCGCGCGACTCCAGATGACCCAGCCTCCACTGAGCCGGGCCATGAAGCAGCTGGAAACCGACCTCGGCTGCGAACTGCTTCGCCGCTCCCCCACGGGGGTGGCCCTCACCCCTGCCGGGGCCCTGCTCCACGACGAGGCACGCACACTGCTGGCGCGGGCCGACCAGGCGCGTGCCCGAGTGACCGCCGCGGCCGGTACGGCCACCCTGACCGTCGGCACCCTCGCCGACAGCGCCGAGCAGGTCGGAACACGACTGGCCGCTGCCTACCGGCAACA
Source organism: Streptomyces sp. NPDC019443 (assembly GCF_044389785.1). Taxonomy (NCBI): domain Bacteria; kingdom Bacillati; phylum Actinomycetota; class Actinomycetes; order Kitasatosporales; family Streptomycetaceae; genus Streptomyces; species Streptomyces sp. NPDC019443. Next base: position 1,257,132 of record NZ_JBIRYJ010000001.1, on the reverse strand, counting down.
CCACCCCGGCATACGTGTCCGCATCCGCGAGGCCGACCTGACCGACCCGACCACCGGACTGCGGACCGGCCTCGTCGACGTGGCCCTGACCCGGGCACCGTTCGACGACACCGGCATCACCACCCGCGTGCTGCGCTCGGACCCGGTCGGCGTGGTCCTACGCGCCGACGACCCGCTTGCCGACCGCGACAACCTGCACCTGGACGATCTCGCCGACCGCCGATGGTTCCAGTTTCCAGACGGCACGGACGCAGTGTGGCGGGCCTTCTGGACGGGCCCGTCGGACGCCGGCCGACGTCGTGACGGTCCCGTCGTCCGAACAGTCCATGAATGCCTCCAGTCCGTCCTGTGGAACAACACGGTGGGGCTGACACCGCTCGCCCACACCCTGCCCGAAGGCCTCACCGCGGTCCCCTTGACCGACACGCAACCCAGTCACCTCGTCATCGCCTGGAACAGCGCCAACACCACCCCGCTCATCCGCTCGGTCGTACGAATCGCCACAGCCATCTATCGCCCGGCCCGCACCACGCCGGCCCCGTAGCAGCGCGGCCAGGCCCTCGTCCGCCGGTGTGCGTGGATGTTTTCGGTGGTACGGCAGGCCGAGGTCGGCGCCGCCCAGCATGCCGACGCCTCCCAATGCCTGCTCGGACCGATCCATCCGCAGGTGGAGGCTCTGCCCGGAATCCACGGATGAGGGACGCCGAGGCTACGACCGGCGGCGAGGTTTGCCGCGCTTGGCGCCCTTGGGGCCGCCGGAACCGCTCCGTGGGCTCTTGCCGCCCGACTTGCCGGCTGCGGGCTTCCGCTGTGCGCCGCCCGTATCGGAGCGCCTACGCTTCGGCTGTGCCGGGGTCGGGGGGCGACCACGTGTGCTGTTGACGGTCCGCCCGCGGACGATCCCGATAAATTGCTCCACCAGGTCGGTGGTTTCGTCCTGCGGCCACGACAGTGCGATGCGCGACTCGGGGGCGTCCGAGACCGGCCGATACGTGAGGTCCTTACGGTGGTGCAGGCGGGCGAGTGACTGTGGGACGACGAGTAGTCCCACTCCTGCCGCCACCAGTTCGATGGCATCCGCCGTCGTGGCGGGGCGCTCGATCGCGGGCCGTCCCGGCAGACGCTCCCAGTCGAGGACGTCGTCGAGGGGATGCAGCACGACTTCGTCGGCAAGATCCTCAGCGGACACCTGGTCGACCGCTGCCACGACGTGGTCCTTCGGGACCACGACCACCGTCGTCTCGGAGTACAGGGGGATCGCGCTGAGGTCCGTCCGGTCGATCGGCAACCGCACGAAACCCGCGTCGGCGCCGCCGCTCCGCAGCACGTCGAATGCCTCAGCGGCGGGGACCGCGATGAGGTTCAGTGGGACTTCGGGCAGCCGCTCGTTCCAGATCCGTACCCACTTCGTGGGCGTCACTCCCGGGACATACGCCAGCCGGAACGAAGGGGATACTTCCGAGCCTGTCACTCAGCCAGGTTACCGGTCGTGGTCGGAGGTAGCGCACACGCTCGAATACCCTTGACCCATGACGTCGCACCAGACCGCCCAGACGATGAAGCCCGCAACCGCGGCAAAGAAGCTGGGTGTGTACCTCGAGGCCACCCCCGCCGAGTTCCAGGAGGGTGTCGTCTCGCGCAGCGAGTTGAACGCGCTGCAGGCCGATCCACCCGAGTGGCTGCTGGAACTGCGACGCAACGGCCCGCATCCGCGGCCGGTAGTCGCGGCGAAGCTGGGCATCTCCATCTCAGGTCTCGCGCGTGGCGGAATCACGGACGCCCTCACCACGGAGCAGATCGACGCGTTGAAGAGGGACCTTCCCGAGTGGCTGCAGAAGGAGCGCGCCACCCAGGCCGAGGTCCGGAAAGAAGCGGCGCGCATCAAGGAGAAGGACGCGGCGCGCGGCGATCAACCCCGTCGGCCGCGCTCCTGACCTTCCTCCCTCGCGTGGACGGGTTCGACAGGGGCAGCCTGAACCGCCTTGCTCGTGCCGTCGGCGTCCTCTTCAAATTCAAAGACCTGCATCGTGCGCGGAACGTAGCGCGCTGACGCGGTAGACAGCCCTCCGCAGCAACATTTTCCTGAGCTCGGCTTCTTCCAGGAGCGACGAAGAGGCGCCTGACTGGGGCTGATGCCCGTCAGGCGCCTCTCTTACAGGCGCCGCCTCTTCGTCTGGCGGCCGCCAGGCTCTGACGCAGTTCACGACGTCGCACATCATCCTCCTGCGCCTGCTCGGGTGCTCGGGTGCTCGGTTCACCGTCGCGCACCGGCCGAAATTCGACCATGGAGTACCGGCCATCGGACAGGCGGCGCAGATCGCGGTGAGGCCGTCGGCACATCTGGGAGGCCGTCGCCGGAATGTGCGGCTCCGGCGCGCACGGGCGACGCAGGATCGGTGCCGAAATGGCACGGAGCATTGGGAGACAGGCCGAACGGGCCGCGGAACAGCAGCCGGTCATCGCCCCGAAGGCCGACGTGTGACCCGCGCGGTCCGGCAGTCGGAGCCGGGGTCGCCACCGTATAAACAGCGCGCGAACTTTTGAGCCATCTTCCCGGTCGGCGTTGACCCACCCATGGCCAACGCTTAGCGTCTCGATATATCCATTCTGATCTTGCACGCCACGCAGAAGTCCGAGCGGGTAGCCGGCACTGCGCACGGCTGTTGCCGAAACACCACGGGAAGACCAAACAACGGGGGAAACATGGCTACTGCTGCCACTGAGGACTTCGACACAACGAAACACGATTTCCCGGGCCACACATCCCTTCCTGACCTACTCAGGGAACAAGTCGGTGAACAGCCCGACAACACTGCGGTGGTGTGCGGCGACCAGCGCCTTACCTACCAGGAACTCCTACAGCGCAGCTCCGACCTGGCCGTTTACCTGCGGCATCTCGGCGTGGCACGGGACGACCGCGTCGGCCTCTTCGTGGAACCCTCACTCGATCTGATGGTTGGCGCATGGGGCATCCTGTTCTCCGGCGGCGCTTATCTCCCGCTGTCGCCGGAGTATCCCGAAGAGCGGCTGCGTTACATGCTCGAGGACGCCCGCATCAACGTTGTCGTCTCCCAGGAGCACCTCAGAGAGAAACTGGCGGAACTGGCCCCGCAGGGAACGAGAATCGTCACCCTGAACGAGCTTCGGACCTTCACGGAATCCACTTCCGACGACTTACGCCGGAATCCCTTACCCGGACCTCGCCCGGACGATCTGGCCTACATCATTTACACCTCCGGCAGTACCGGAAAGCCGAAGGGTGTGATGATCGAACATCGTAGTATCGTCAATCAGATGCACTGGCTGAGGACGGCGTACGGCCTGAACCGGGAAAAGGTCGTCCTGCAGAAGACTCCGATGAGTTTCGACGCCGCGCAGTGGGAAATTCTCGCGCCCAGCTGCGGCAGCGAGGTCGTGATCGGCAGCCCCGGCGTCTACCGGGATCCCGAAGGACTGATCGAGGCCATCACCGAGTACGGGGTCACCACGCTGCAGTGCGTGCCGACTGTGCTGCAGGCACTGGTGGACACGGAGGAGTTGGACCGGTGCACTACGCTCAGGCAGGTTTTCAGCGGGGGCGAGGCGCTGTCCAGGAATCTGGCCACGCAGGTGCTGGACACGCTTCCGGGCTGTGACCTGATCAATCTGTACGGGCCGACCGAATGCACCATCAACGCGTCCGCCTTCACCGTGGACCGGGCCGGGGTCGGTGAGGGCCCCAACGCGGTGTCGATCGGCTCGCCTGTCCACAACACCCGGTACTACATACTCGACGAAACCCTGTCGCCGGTGGCCGTGGGCGAGATCGGCGAGCTGTACATCGCCGGCGTGCAGCTGGCACGGGGATACCTCCACCGACCGGAGTTGACCGCGGAACGGTTTGTCGACAACCCGTCCGGCGGGGACACCGGGGACACCAGGCTGTACCGGACCGGAGACCTGGCCTACTGGAATGCCGACGGAACCGTGCAGTTCACCGGCCGCGTGGACAATCAGGTCAAGCTGCGGGGCTTCCGGGTCGAGCTCGACGAGATCAGGCTGGCGATCGAGACCCATGACTGGGTCAAGAACACGGCGGTGATCGTCAAGGACGACCCTCGCACCGGCTTCCAGAACCTCATCGCCTGCATCGAGCTGAGTCCGAAAGAAGCGGCGCTGATGGACCAGGGCAATCACGGCGCCCACCATCAGTCGAAGGAGAGCAAGCTCCAGGTCAGGGCTCAGCTGTCGAACGCGGGCTGCCGCGACACCGCGGAGATCGCCGGCCGGACGGCGGTGGACCTTCCCGGCAAGGAGCCGACCCCGGAACAGCGGCGGCGCGTGTTCGCGCGCAAGACGTACCGTTCCTTCGAGGACGGCGACCTCACCAGGGCCGACATTCTCCGGCTCCTCGACCGCACACATGCCGCCGACGCGCGGCCCCGGAGCCTGGCACAGCTGACCTTCGCCGAACTCGGGGAGATCCTGCGGTACTTCGGCCAGTTTCTCAGCGAGGAGCGGCTGCTGCCGAAGTACGGATACGCATCGCCGGGCTCGCTCTACGCGACGCAGATGTACCTGGAACTGAGCGGGGTCGGTGAGCTGCGACCGGGGCACTACTACTACCACCCCCTGCACCACCAGTTGGTGCTGATCCGGGAGACGCCCGATGCCGGACCAGCGGACGAGGCACGGCTCACGTTCCATTTCGTGGGCAAGAAGCGGGCGATCGAGCCGGTCTACAAGAACAACATCCAGGAAGTCCTGCACATCGAGACGGGCCATATGGTGGGCCTCTTCGATGAGGTTCTCCCCGCGTACGGACTGAGCATCAGGGAGCTGGAGCTCACTCCTGAGGCGAAGGACTTCCTGGAGTGCGCGGACGAGGACTACTACCTCGGCACTTTCGAGATGGTTCCGTTCACGGGGCAGCAGCAGGACGACACACTCGACATATGTGTGCAGGCGCACCCGGGGAAGATCGTCGACCTGGCGGCGGGCCAGTACCGGTACCGGGACGGTGAACTGGAGCGCATATCAGGCGAACTCGTCCGCAAGAGGGACGTCATCGCCATCAACCAGCGGGTCTACGAGCGGTCGAGTTTCGGGATCACGGTACTGAGCAGGCCCGAGCGTGGCTGGCAGGGCTACGTCGATCTGGGCCGCAAGCTGCAACGCCTGCAGATGAACGACCTGGGCCTGGGATTCATGTCCTCCGGCTACAGCTCGGAGACCGGCAGTGACCTGCCCTCAGCGAAGCGGATCGCAGGCATCCTGGGAGCACGCGGCGACCGTACGGGCCCCTCCTACTTCTTCGTCTGCGGTCGGGTGAGTGCCGAGCAGGTCCGCAGCGAGGGCATGAAGGAGGACATGATCCATATGCAGGGCCCGGCGGAGATGATCAAGGAGGACCTGGTCAACTTCCTGCCGGACTACATGGTGCCGAACAAGGTCGTCATCCTGGACCAGCTGCCTCTCACCGCCAGCGGGAAGATCGACGTCAAGTCGCTGGAGGCGTCGGACAAGACCGACTTGGATTTCGCCGACCGCCCCTTCGTCCCGCCACGCACGAGGACGGAGCAGCGGATCGGGGACATCTGGAAGACGCTGATGAAGCGTGACGCCGTCTCGGTGCGGGACGACTTCTTCGCGTCCGGCGGTAATTCGCTCATCGCGGTCGCGCTCATCAACAGGGTCAACAAGACGTTCAGGAGTGCGCTCCCGCTCCAGGCGCTCTTCGATTCACCGACGGTCGAGAAGCTCGCGCGCCGGATCGACGGCGACCATGCCGGCACCACCTCGCGGCTGATACGGCTGGGAGGCTCGGGCTCCGGGAATCCGGTCTATTGCTGGCCCGGTCTCGGGGGTTACCCCATGAACCTGCGCCTGCTCGCCGGCAAGCTGGACATGGAACGCCCCTTCTACGGCGTCCAGGCGTACGGCATCAACCCGCTGGAGACGCCGTATCCCACCATCCGGGACATGGCCGCAGAGGACATCAGGGCCATCAGACGTGTACAGCCCACGGGTCCGTACACGCTCTGGGGTTACTCCTTCGGTGCCCGGGTGGCCTTCGAAGCGGCTCATCAGCTGGAGCAGGCCGGGGAACAGGTGGAGAACCTGGTGCTGATCGCACCGGGGTCACCCAGGGTCCGGTCCGACGACGCAATGGTTCACGGCGACGAGCCGACGTACCGCAACAGGGCGTTCGTGACGATCCTCTTCTCCGTGTTCGCGGGCGGCATCAGCGGTCCCCTGCTGGAGGAGTGCCTGCGGCAGGCCGCGGACGACGAGACGTTCGCGACGTTCATCAGCACGGCATTCAGTGGCCTCGACCGCGAACTGGTGCAGAGAATCGTCCGGATCGTGCGTCAGACGTACGAGTTCACCTACACCTTCCGTGAATTGGCGGAACACCGGATCGAGGCCCCGGTGACCATCTTCAAGGCGCAGGGCGACGACTACTCGTTCATCGAGAACCGCAGCGGCTACTCCGCGGAGTCGCCGACCGTCATCACTCTCCAGGCGGACCACTACAGCCTGCTGCGAGACCCTGACATCGACGAGCTGGTCCAGACGATCCGTCGCCGGCTGCACGGTCGGCAGCCACGGCTGGAACAACGACAGGAACAGAAGAAGGAGTTCACCTTGCCTCACGTCAACATCAAGCACTTCCCCGTCGCGCTCAGCGAGGAGCAGGAGTCCGAGCTGGTCGCCGCGGTGGCCAAGGCGGTGCAGTCGGCGTTCAAGTGCGACGAGGGGGTCATATCCATCGCGCTCGAACCGGTCGATCAGGACGCCTGGAACGAGCAGGTCTACGTCCCGGAGCTGGTGGAGCGCAAGGAACTGCTGCGCAAAACCCCCAACTACTGAAGACGCCATATCGCAACATCGAAGTACGACAACGAGGATCGGAGACGCATGACGACGCGCCGCCACCCCGGCGACATCCCCCTGGTGTTCAGCGAGGAGGTCTCGGAGGCACTCCACTCCGGTGCACCGGTCGTGGCACTGGAGTCCAATGTCATCACGCACGGCCTTCCCTACCCTGACAACGCTGCCACCGCCCGGAAGGTGGAGGCGGCCGTCCGCGCCGGTGGCGCGGTCCCGGCCACGATCGGCATCGAGAACGGCGGCATCCTCGTCGGGATGACGGATGCGGACATCGAACGCTTCGCATCGACACCCGGCATACCCAAGGTCAGCAGCAGGGACATGTCTGTCGTCCTGGCCCGGGGCGGCATGGGCGCCACCACCGTGGCCTCCTCCGTGGTCGCGGCGGAGCTGGCGGACATCCCGTTCTTCGCCTCCGCCGGTATCGGCGGAGTGCACCGTGGTGCGGAGACCACCATGGACATCTCCTCGGACCTGATCCAGTTCACCCGGTCCAAGGTGGCGGTGGTCTGCGCCGGTGCGAAGAGCATTCTGGACCTCGGCCTGACCATGGAGTTCCTGGAGACGCACTGTGTGCCGCTGGTCTCCTACCAGTTCGACGACTTCCCGGCCTTCTACTGCCGTACCAGCGGCATACGCAGCCCGCACCGGCTGGACGACGAGGCGGTGATCGCCAGGGCCATCGAAACCCACTGGGCGCTCGGCAACCGCAGTTCCTTCCTCGTCGCCACACCCATCAAGGAAGGGGACGCGATCGACAGCCGGGAGGTCGACGCCGCGATCGCCGACGCGATGATCGCCGCCGAACGCGACGGTGTCAGGGGCAATGGCCTCACCAAGTACCTGATGCGCGCCGTCGACAAGGTGACCGAGGGCCGCTCCGCCAAGGCGAACATGTCCGTCCTCATCAGCACGGCCGAACTGGCGGGCCGGCTCGCCCTGGCGCACGCCCGACTCCGCGCCGAGGGCCTGTCGGACGGTACGTCTGCGCCGGAAGGAGGGCGATGACCGCCGTAGCCGTCTTCGACCTCGACGGAACACTCATCGACACACCACGCGGGATCGTGGACACGTTCACGGCCGCCTTCGCCGCCATGGGACTCGACACCCCTGACCCGACGGAGGTCCGCGCGACGATCGGCCTCCCCCTGGAGCAGGCGTTCGGCAAGCTCATGGGCGTCACACCCGACGACGAGCGGGTGGCCGAAGGAATACGGCAGTACCAGAGGAAGTTCCGCGACATCGTGCTGCCCAGGGCGGTGGAACTGCTCTTCCCCGGCGTCGCGGACGGCCTCGCGGCTCTGCGCGACCAGGGGCTGCCCCTCGCCGTGGCAACGAGCAAGTTCTACGCCAGCGCAGATGCGCTGCTCACGGCGGCGGCGCTGCGGGACCTGTTCGAGGTCGTGGTCGGCGCCGACCAGGTCACCCACCCCAAGCCCCACCCGGAGTCGGGTCAGATGGTCCTGCGCGAGCTGGGGGTAGTGGCCGAGCGGGCGGTGATGGTCGGGGACACCACCCACGACCTGCTGATGGCGAAGGCCTGCGGTATGCGGTCGATCGCCGTGACGTACGGCGTGCACAGTGTGCACGAACTGCGGACGGCCGGCCCCACGTGGCTGGCGGACACCTTCGACGACGTACTGGCGCGCCTCACAGCCGCATCGGCGCAGAGCTGACGGGTGGTCACAGTGTTCGGACGTTCGACCGACTGGCTGCTGGGCATTGCGGGAGGTGTGCTTCTCGCGCTGATGATCCACTACAACAGCCTTCTGGCGAAGTACACGACGCCCACGTTCGCGTCGTGGGTGGCCCACGGCCTCGGCGCGGTGGTGGCTCTGCTGCTCGTGATGCTGGCGGCCTCTCGGCTGTTCCGCCGGACGCGTGCGAGTGAGGGGCCGGAGCGCGTGAAGGCGCCGCTCTGGTTCTATCTGGGCGGTATCCCGGGCGCGTTCACGGTGATACTGGCCGCGATCACGGTGAACGGAAGTCTGTCGCTGTCCGGCACGATCGCACTCATGCTCGTGGGTCAGATCGTCTTCGGACTCGTGTCGGACCACTTCGGGCTGTTCCGCACCCCGAAACGGCGCCTCGTGGCCATGGACGCCGTCGTGGCGCTCTGCGTTCTCACCGGCAGCGCTCTCATCATCTTCGGCGGAGCGTGACCGTGATCCTCTACGTAGTCCTCGCCTTTCTCAACGGCGCGGTCATCGGAAGCAGTCGCGCGATCAACGGGCGGCTCAGTGCGACGATCGGCCCTTTCCGTGCATCGCTGTGGAACCACGTCGTGGGTTTTCTCCTCCTCACCGTGATCCTCGCAGCCCTCGGCCAATGGGAGTTCGGCTCCTCCCCGCCCCTGGCTGCCTATCTGGGCGGTTTCTTCGGCGCTTTGTTCGTGGCCGTCAGCAGCTTTGTGTTCCCCCGGCTCGGCGCGATGAACGCCGCTCTTATGGTGATCAGCGGCCAGATGATCTCCGCCGTCCTGATCGACTGGCAGAGCAAGGGAATGACTCCCAACGGACTGCGGTGTCTAGGGGTGGTCATCGTACTGCTGGGCATCTACCTGTCCAGGTTGTCACAGTCACACCGCGAGAAGGAAAAGGTGCAGTGATCAATTCACCGGTGATCGAGCAACTGTTGGACGACCGGAGTTACCACATCGAGTTCAACGGGCATCTCAGCAATCACTCGAAGCACGCAGTGGTCGCACTGGCTCTGCTCGGGGCGTCTCCGGATCGAATCAAGGAGTATTACGACAACTATGCGAAGCTGACGACGTACGGATACGGCCTGGAACCGCCGAGGCCGTCCAAGTACGTCATTACGGAGGAGAACTGGAAGGAGTTCTTCGGCCAGCGCACCAGCTTCTCGTCCTACTGCGAGTTCTTCGACCGCAAGGAGCGGGAACTCGGCATGGACGAGGTGCTGCGGCGCTATGTGCCGACGCTGCTGCCGGGCTGGGTCGGTGCCTTCACGCACGCCACCATTCACCTGGGGTGGGCCCTGGAGGCAGGCAGCCGGTGGATGACCGTCGAGGGTCTCGCGTACATGGCGTTCTCGTACGTGTCCTGTTACCCGGAACGAGCGTCCTCCGCGGACGCCGGCGCGTCGGGCGTTGATTCCCTGCTGCGTATCGCCGACGCGTGGGACGCCGACCGCGAGCAGCTCCGCAGGTGGGCGCAGGAACTCGGCACCGTCCCCGAATCGGGCGTGCCGGAGGGCATTCACCCCGAACTCGCCCGGTCCGGACTGCAGTACCGCAACGCCAGGATGCTGGCGGAGGGCCATCCGCTGATCTACGACACGCCGTCCTGGATCGCCGACCAGGACGTCGCCACGAGCTGGGAGCAGCTGTACTACACGGCCACGCTGCTGTATCTCTCCCGCCCGGGAGATTTCGTGCTGCTGCATCTGATCACCTCCCTGCACGCGATGGAACAGATCGCCGCGCGCCTGCCCGAGGACATGCACCGGTACGTCATCACCTGTTACTGGACGGCAATGCTCGGCGTTGTCTTCGCCCTCGCCGACTTCCCGAAGCGGGCGAAGCTGGAGGCCCTGCACTCCGCGTTCGAGGACACGGTCGACGCGGGGGGCAACGAGACATGGCGCCCGGACTGGGAGCTGACCGTCGCCCGGTCCTTCGAGGAAGAGGAAGAGCACAATCCCAAGCTCGTCCATGTCATGCGCAGGATGTGGGAGCGAACGGGCGGTCGGTCCATCTACCGGACCGCGGCCGCCCAGTTCACGGCCACGCCTGCGCTGCCCCCGTCCTTCGAACAACCGCCGACCGAGTGACTTCGAACGTTGGAGACCTGAACACCATGCTGAGCACGAAATTACCGTCGATCGAGGAATACCTCGGCAGTAACGTCCATCTACTTCCACAGACCGATTACCTGCGGTCTCTGCACACCGTCATCCGTGACCGGAACGCACGCCGTGACGACTTCGTCCTCACGTCGGAAAGCATCATTCGGATGCTGATTGAAGCCGGCCTCAATCTCCTGCCATTGGAGAAGTGCGAGGTCACCACACCGGTCGGCGCGACCTACGAGGGCCTTCGTCTTCCCTCGCGCATCTGCGGGGTGTCCGTGGTCCGTGCCGGAGAGAGCATGGAGGGGCCGCTGCGTGCCGTCTGCCCATCCATTCGTATCGGCAAGATACTCATGCAGCGGGACAAGAAGACGAAACTCCCACACCTTTACTACACATCACTTCCCAGCGATATCGCCGAGAGTCAGGTGCTGCTCCTCGAGCCCATGCTGGCCACCGGCGGAACCGCGCTCGCCACGATTCAGCTCCTTCTCGACAAGGGCGTCGCGGAGGAGAACATCGTCTTCGTCAACCTGATCACCGTGCCGGAGGGCATCAGCGCGGTCTGCCGGCGCTATCCGAAGGTGCGGATCGTCACGTCCTCCATCGAGGAGCGGCTCAACGAGAACGCCTACATGGTTCCCGGCATCGGTGACTTCGGCGACCGGTTCTTCGGCACCGACATATGACCGAGGTGATCGAGAAGGTGGCGTGGGTCCGGCTGGAGAACGGCCGGATTCTCGTCGTCCGCTCCCGGGGAAAGGACGCCTATTACCTTCCCGGTGGCAAGCCGGAGCCCGGTGAGAGCGATCACGAGAGCCTGATCCGGGAGGTGCGGGAGGAACTGGGCGTCGAGCTGGTTCCCGGGAGCATCGCTCCGACGGTCACCGTCCGGGCCCCGGCCCATGGCGAGCCGACAGGAACCATCGTCCGTATCGCCTGCCACACCGCCGACTACCGGGGGGTGCCGGCACCGCACAGTGAGATCGCCGAGATCGCCTGGCTCACCCATGGCGACCGCCATCGGGTGAGCGAGGCGGCCAGAATCGTCCTGGACCGGCTCGCCGCGAACGGTCGGCTGAGCGGCGGCTGAGCGGACGTCCCGTCAATTCAGTGGTGGTGGCCGCCAGAAGGCGTACCCGACGGCCGGCTGATCAAACGTGCTGCCGTTCGGCGGACCGGGAGCGCGACCGTGTCGGCGTCACGGCGCGCGAATCGCTCGACGGCCCGGCCTCCGGGTGATGCCATCGACGCGGCTACTCGAACCGCGCGGTGTCGCCCGCACCTCGGCGTACGATCTCGACTTCCCCGCCGGAGAAGTCGATGACCGTGGTCGGCTCGGTGCCGCAGTCGCCCGAGTCGACCACGGCGTCCACCACGTGGTCGAGCCGTTCCTTGATCTCCCAGCCCTGTGTCATCGGCTCGTCCTCGTCGGGGAGGAGCAGGGTGCTTGAGAGCAGCGGCTCGCCGAGGTCGGCAACCAGAGCCTGAGCTACGGCATGGTCAGGAATCCGGACTCCGACCGTCTTCTTCTTCGGGTGCAGCAGCTGGCGCGGCACCTCCTTCGTCGCGGGGAGGATGAAGGTGTAACTGCCCGGCGTCGCTGCCTTGATCGCGCGGAACACGTCGTTGTCGACGTGTACGAACTGACCGAGCTGCGCGAAGTTCTGGCACACAAGGGTGAAGTGGTGACGATCGTCGAGGTTCCGGATCGACCGGATCCGGCTGATGCCGTCACGACTGCCCAGCTGGCATCCCAATGCGTAACAGGAGTCCGTCGGGTACGTGACGAGCGCGCCGGAACGGATACTGTCAGCCACACTGCTGATGGTGCGCCGCTGAGGATTCTCGGGGTGCACGTCGAAATACTTCGCCATTCGCCGAGTCTAGGTGATCAGGACATCCGCGCTCGGGTGCCAGGACGGCGCCGCCATGCCGACAGTGTCCCGAGGAGACGGACCTGCTCGGTCGGGGCCGGGCGCTCGCCGGCCGGTGACACGTGAGGGCCCCTGGGGCGGCACGACACGGCTGGGAGCCGGTCCACCTGGGCATCCACCCCGCGTCAAGAGGCGTGCCTGTGCGTCATCCGCTGTCGGACCGGGAAGCCATCTACCGAGTCCGAGTCCATGTGCGAAATCGGCCCGTCGGCGAGGTAGTTGAGGGAGCATCAGCAATGAGGACGATGACGGACGGCAATGGCCAGCCGGGGCGAATACGGCCCGATGGGATCGGCCGATGGAGGGTCCGGAGGGGCCGCCCCGCATCCGTCGGCGAAGTGGGCGGCGCCGTGCCGGGCAGGATATTCCGGCAGGCGGTCAAGTGGATCCCAGCCCCATGGGTGGCAGCCCTTACGCAGCAAGACCGTCACGACCACCCCGGACCGGAAAAGCAGACGTCTGTTCCGTTGACGCCCCAACACGCCGCCGGGAACACCCGAACGTCGGCTTCGGATGACGTCCCACCATCGACAGCGACGATGTATGAGTTTCACCTGCCGCACCTCCCAAGCCGACTTCCCGCGCGCTACCATCCCCAGTCCCCCGAGCTGCAGAAGAACTCCGGAAGCTGGTCCCGCGCGCATCTCCCGTTCGCCGGAGCCGAGGAGCGGCAGCGATTCCTCGAGTACGCCTGCCTCTTCCCGTGTCTGGTGTGGCCGCAAGCCACCTATGACAGGATGCGCGACCTCTGCGACCTGTCCGCGGTGATCTCCCGCATCGATGATGTTCTGCCCAACCCGCACGATGCCGGCCGAAGTGAAGCACACGCCGCGGAATTCGCCCGAGAGTTGGACGCCGTTCTGCAGGGCGAGCCAGTGCCATCCGCTGAGGGGCCCGGGTACGCGTCCGCTCTTTCGGACGTCTGGGGCCGTATCACGGCCAAGGCGGCTCCCGGCGTGCGGCAGCGTCTGTTCGCGTCGCTGCAAATCCTCTTTCGCAGCTTCGTGGCAGAGGTGGCCTCACGGCACGGGGGCGGGTTCACGGACCTCCCCAGCTATTTGGAGCTGCGTGCCCACAGTGTGGGTGCCGACCTGTGCAGCGCGATGGCCGAGTACGGAGTGGGCGTCGACCTGCCCGAGGCCCTCTTCGCCGAGCCGGAACTCCGGGATCTTCAGCGGGAGGTGGCAGAACACCTCACCTTCGTCAATGACTTGTTCACCTTCGCCTACGAACAGCACCGGGGCGAGGCCATGAACGCCGTCCTCATCCTGTGCGACAGAGGCGGCGTGGCTCTGCAGGAGGCCGTTGACCGGATATGCCGGAGGATCGAGGAGGCAGAGCGCCGATTCCTAGTGCTGCGGGACCACCTGCTCGCCGGCACCGCTCGCACTGCGGAGGTTCACACGTACCTGGATGCCCTGGAAAACATGCTCGCCGGCAACTGGCACTGGTCGTGCACCAGTCCTCGCTACCACGGATCCGCCTTCGTCTGGAACCCGCTGACCACGGGAACCGTCACCCTGCGCCCTGGTGGACCGACGTCGTTCACCGCTTCCCCGGGCACGTAACCCGCCAGGGGTGACGTCAGTTCTTGGGGAGGCGGACACCACCCCTCCCCTCACTTGCCCGCCCCCGGCCCGAAGGCCTCCGGGCCGGCCGGATCCGCGCGGGAGGGAACAAGGCTCAGCGATCTGGGTGCCGGCAGCCTAAGAGCCCGCCGCAGGCCGGCTCTGTCCGTCCCGACCTTTCTGTACACGGAGGACAACAACCGGGCCACCTCCGTATCGTCCATCCGCAGTTCCTCCGCGATCAGTTCATTGGAACTGCCCAGCGCGGCCCGTTCGGCTGCCTCCCGCTCCTCCTGGTTCAGTGCCTCCGCCGTCGTGTCTCCGCGCAGTTGTCGCGGTCGCAGCCCGAGGCCGGCAAGCTCGCGACTGGCCGTCGTAACCAGCGCTTCGGCTCCGCACTGCGCCGCCAGGTCCATCGCCAGATGCAGCTGCTCCGCGCATTCCTCGATCCGCCCGGCATGCCGCAGAGCTGCGCCCTGATCCGCCAGTGCCCGTGCGTACTCATAGGCTGCCGGCGACTGCTCGAGGCAGGATACGGCCCGTTCCAGCAGGCGCAGGCCTTGCGGACCTTCGGTGAGGCTTGCCGCGACGCGCAGGGCCATCCCCACCTGTGAGGCGATGCCCGCACGCTCGGCGCGGTCAACCTCCTGCAGGGCCAGAGCCCGTGCTTTTTCGAGGTCTTCCTCGGCCTCGGCCAGCGCCAGATGGCCGAGCCAGGGGCTCAAAGCCGGGTTGATCATCTCTCGTGCTGTGAGCCTCTGCCCCGCTGCCGCGAGGTCCAGCGCCGCTTCCCTGGTGCGGCCCTGGGCGAGGTGCAGCTCCCCGCGCACCGCCTGCGGTGGCGGCAACATCATCGCCCTCGGGAAGTCATCTCCGAAGGCATGGCTCCGGGCCAGCTCCTGTGCGGCGCCGATCTCGCCTTTGGCCAGCAGCACTTCGATGAGGATGGCCACGGCGTTGCACCGCGCGCTCACGCCCTCGCCCACCCGTTCGGCGACGTGCAGCCCCTTCCTGGCGAAGTCCTCCGCCTCGGCGAGCCGGCCCCGTCGGTAGCGGACGTAGCCCAGCAGTGCGTAGCCGTAGGACAAGTGCGCGCCGCGCCACCCTGCGGCCTCGAACTCCGCGATACCCGCGGCGAACAGCTCCTCCGTGCGGTGTGGCCGGTCACAGTACATAAACGTCAGTGCCACCAGGACCGGCACCTCGAAGCCCCAGTCCGGGTCGGTCCAGCTCATCCCGTCACGCAGGGCTCGCTCGGCATAGTCCACAACGGTGTCCGCCCGCTCACCGCGCACCATGGCGTCCCACGCCCGCAGGCCCAGAATATAGCGCTCCGTAAGATCTCGGCCGGTCAGTCGATCAGCAAGGCGGGCCAGGCGACGAGAGCGCGCGGCAGAGTCCGGCTCGTCGACACGGAAGGCGGACCAGATGAAATGCCAGGCCTGCATCCGCAGCCGGGCCCGAGAGTCGACCGCCTCGTGCGCCTCCTTGGCAACCGTCTCGGCCGCCTCCGCGAGCCGGTCGGTGTGTGCCAGAACCTGGGCCAAGCGCAGGGTGATCCCCTCGCGCAGGGCAGGTGGCACCTGCGGCTCCTCCAACGCCGACTGCAAATGATTGACCGTGGCTACGGGCGAGTGCAGCAGCGATGAGCAACCCAGCTCGTAGAGCACGGCAGCGCGCACATCGGCCGGGGGAGGCTCCTGCAAAGCCCTTGCCAGGCAGCGGCGGGCTGCATCCGGCGCGCCGGCCCGCAGATAGGCCCGTGCGGCGTCACGCAAGTGTTTCACCACCGCCGGATCCCGCTCCGGCTGCGTCTCCAGCAGGTGACGGGCCGCCGCGACCGGGCCTTGACCGGCGTCGAGGAGCGCCCAGGCGGCCTGGCCGTGCATGGCCACCCGCACCGCTCCCGGGATCGCCCGGTAGACCGCGGTGGCGATCAGCGGGTGGACGAACTCCAGGGTGTCGCTGCCGGTGAGAATGCGGCCGGCCCGCAGCCGGTCGGCGGCGTCGGCCACTTCCGCCGGGCCCAGGCTCGCGATGTTCGCGGCCAGTTGGGGTGGGGCCTCGGTGCCCAGCAAGGCCACCGCCCAGGCCAGCCGCACAGCCGTCGGGCCCATCCGCCGCAGGCGGGCGACCAGACCGCTGCCTTTGACAGCAGCGGCCAGATCGTGCAGCAAAGGGCTGCTTTCCTCGGTCGGCAGGATGCCGCGCTCCAGTACCTTGGCGGTCAGCTCCACCGCCTCGTACGGGTTGCCACCGGTGACGACCCAGCACTCGCGGCAGAACCCGTACTCGGCATCCTCACCGAGTTCCCGGCGCAACAGTTCGGCGACCGCTTCCTGGGTGAGGGCGGCCAGGCCGAGCGGCCGCACACCGTTCCTCCCGGCCATCCGGCGGAGTCCTTCGGCCTCTTCGGAAAGCTGGTCGGGCCGGTAGGCCAGCACCATCAGCAGCGGCAGGTCCTCAACCTTGGAAACGAAAGAGGCCAGCCAGGCCAGCGACTCGCCGTCGGCCCAGTGCGCGTCGTCCACGATCAGCACGAGCGGCGCGTCGCGCATCGCCAGACGGGTCACCACCCAGTCGAGGCCGTCCCGCACTCCCTGCGGGTCGGGCAGCGCGGCTTTCTCGCCGTCCTTCCCGTGCGCCGCATCATCCGGAGCCGCGAACAGCCCCAGTGCCGGGCCGACGATCTCGTACCACGCGCCCAGGAGTTCACGGCGTTCCACTTCGGACAGCGCGGCCAACGCAGGCTGGAGCAGGCGGCGGACCACGTGGAAGGCGAGACCCTCCTCCTGTTCGCCGCCCCTGGCGAACAGGGCCCCGCAGCCGCGCTCCAGGGCCATCCGCCGTACTTCCGAGAGCATGCTGGTCTTGCCGAGCCCGGCCGCCCCGGTGAACACCACCAGCCTGCCGCCCTTGCTTCTCGCGGCCTTCTGGCCGCAAAGGCCGGCCAAGGCGTCGCTGACGGCATGCAGTTCGCTCTCACGTTCCAGCAGGAGCCCAGATTCAGGCCCCCGACCCCGGCGCCGTCCAACCGCGCCGCCGCCCCGCTGGGCTGCCCTGTCTCGTTCCTTCACGCACGCCCCTCCGCACACTCCCTCGGCACCGAATCAGGGCCCGGAAGCCGGCCCGTCACCAGCGAAGCACTACCCACTGGGCGACGGTACTGGTATGACGTCCCATCAGGTGCAAGATCGACGGTCTTGTCATCCGAAGGGTGGGATTGCAGGCACACGTCCTGTGGCAGGCGGCTTGCCGGCGTGATCGAGGAAGGGCAGTTTTCTTACGCGTTGGGAGGTTGGGCGAATTTCCTCTGCCGAACATCATCCGTGGTCACTGTTTCAGGTGAACGAGCCGGAACTGCTTTTTTACGCAAGGGCCTTGAGGCGACTCGTGATCGCCGAGGCAACGCTCATCGGGCGCAGCCTCCCGCTTCTGGGCCGGGTCGCTTTGAAGTCGCTGGTCCTGGCGGACGGTAAGGCTGAACTCGCCTACTGGATGGTGCCGTCAGCACGCGGCGCTGGACTGTGCCCCAGCGCCGTCATGGTGCTGACGCGCTGGGCCCTGGGGCAGGGCAGGTTCCACCGGATCGAACTTGAGCACTCGACCGCCAATCGGGCGTCTTGCCGCGTCGCGGTCAAGGCTGGGTTCGAGAAGGAGGGCGTCCGTCGCGGGGCGTGGCTGCATGCGGACGGCTGGCATGACGTGCACCTTCACGCCCGTATCCGCGGCGATGAGCGGTCCGGCGCATGTTCCGCTGCCCGGACCGCCTGTGTACCGGGCCAGAACTGAACACCGCCCCGCCGCCGTCAGCGCGCGGCTTCGAGAAGTGCAACGCGGCGAAGAACTGCCCCTGGGACGTTGGGGGTTATGCCGTCCCGCCCACGCGTGCGATTCTGGCGGGCGGTCCGGCCTCGACCGGTCACCATCACGTTTCGCACTGAGCCGAGAGGAAGAAAAGCAGGTGGGACGCACGCCCGGAAGCCTCTTGGGTATCAGTGACCTCCATATCTCCTACCCGGAAAACCGCAAGATCGTCGCCGATCTGCGCCCCGAGTCGGAGGACGACTGGCTCCTTGTCGCGGGAGACATCGGCGAGATGTCGGAGGACATCACCTGGGCACTGCGCACCCTCGCCTCGAACTTCGCCAAGGTCGTCTGGGCACCCGGCAACCACGAACTGTGGACCCCGCACGAGGACCCGCTCCAGCTCCGCGGCGTCACACGCTACGAGTATCTGGTCGAGCTCTGCCGAAGCCTGGGCGTCGTCACCCCCGAGGACACGTACCCGGTCTGGCGCGGCCCCCAGGGTCCGGTGACCGTGGCCCCGCTCTTCCTGCTGTACGACTACACGTTCCGCACCAGCCCCGGACTGAGCAGGGAGGAAGCGCTCGCGGCGGCGTACGAGCAGGGCGTGGTGTGCACAGACGAGTTCCTGCTGCATCCCGATCCGTACGAGAGCCGGGAGGCATGGTGCCAGGCCAGAGTGAAGGACACCGAGGTACGGCTGGCCGCCCTGGACCCGGCGATACCCGTCGTGCTGGTCAACCACCACCCGTTGGTCCGTGAGCCGACGCGCGTGCTGCACCACCCCGAATTCGCCCTGTGGTGCGGTACGGAGCGGACCGCCGACTGGCACCGCCGCTTCAATGTCGCGGCGATGGTCTACGGCCACCTGCACATCCCCCGGTCGACGGTGTACGACGGGGTCCGCTTCGAGGAGGTCTCGGTCGGCTACCCGCGTGAGTGGCGCCGTCCCGGCCACCCACGCACGGTGCCGCCCCGCCGAATCCTTCCGGTCTCGTCCTGAGGCGGATACTGCCGGACGGTGTCGTCGCCGCCGAGTCGACAGGAAGAACGGCAACCGGGCACCACGAGACGGTGAATGCCGAGAGCGCGTGGGCGCGGGTGCCGAAGTCACCCGAGCCGGCCGGGGCGAACCCTGAGCTGATCGCGTGGGCGGGCGGACGCCGACGCGGACATCCTGTGCTGGGCCGCCTCGGGTGACGAGCCGGAATCCGTGACACAACGAGGCCCCTGGCCACTGCTCCCTGGTTCCCCCGTCATGGGCTCGGCTGCGCCGTACTCCTTACAGGCTCGCGCCACAGGCGCACGCTGGGCACCCCCCACATACCAGGCATAGGCTGGCAGAAAATGATGAATACGACATCTGGAGGCCGTCATGGGGGCTCTCCGCTTCGTAATCGAACCGGCCGAGGGCAAGTCGATCTGGCTCGCGGGCATAGGGGTCGACTTCAAGATCTGGGGGGAAGAGACCGGCAACCAGTTCTCGGTCGTCGAGCACCCGATCGAGCCGGGTCGTCTCGTACCGCCGCACGTGCACAGTCGCGAGGACGAGTTCTCGTACGTCCTGCAGGGCAACGTCGGTGCGCGGGTGGGTGACCAGGAGGCCACGGCAGGCCCTGGCTCGTACATCCTCAAGCCGCGAGGGATCCTGCACACCTTCTGGAACGCCGGACCGGAACCGGCGAGGATTCTGGAGATCCTCTCCCCCGCCGGCTTCGAGCGGTTCTTCGAAGAGATGGGTACGGTCGCGGAAACGGCGGCCGATCCTGCCGAGTTCGTCCAGCGGCGCGCCGAACTGGGCGAGAAGTACGGTCTCGGGTTCTCGGACGAGTGGGTCGCCGAACTGACCGAAAGGTACCGGCTCAAGCTCGTCGGCGAGTAGTTGCCCAGACCCGGCACGGTGACACAGCACAGCACGGCTGGCGATGAGCCGAGGCCGCGCGCCGCGAGCGGAGCGAGCCGCCGGCCCAGAAGGCGCCCGCAGGCCTTGGACCGCCTGCCTGCCGGTCCTAGGCCGCCCTCCGTCGTCCGGCTCAGTGCTCCTCGGCCGTCGGCTCCACCACGAAGACCGGGATCTCGCGGTCCGTCTTCTTCTGGTAGTCCGCGTAGTCGGGGTAGGCCGCGACCGCGCGCTCCCACCACAGGGTCTTCTCGTCCCCCGTCACCTCACGGGCCTCCATGTCCTTGCGGACCGGGCCGTCCTGCAGTTCCACCCGTGGGTCGGCGACGACGTTGTGGTACCAGACCGGGTGCTTGGGCGCACCGCCCAGCGAGGCGACCACCGCGTACGTGCCCTCGTGTTCCACGCGCATCAGTGGGGACTTGCGGATCTTGCCGCTCTTTGCGCCGCGGGTGGTCAGGACGACGACGGGCATGCCCCGCATCGTCGTGCCCTTGGTGCCGCCGGAGCTCTCGTACATCTCTACCTGGTCACGTACCCACTTCTCCGGGCTCGGCTCGTACTCACCCTCAAGCGGCATGCCATCCCATCCCATCGTCGAAGACTTCCCGTGGCAGGCTCAACGCCCTGGAGTCAGGCAATCATCCCTGGGGGCGTTCGTAGCGGAGCAGCACCGTCCGCGAGTCGAACGAACGCGAATCGACGAGCTGAAGGGTCAGTCGCTCCTTCGGCTTGCGGAACAGCGGCCTGCCGCCGCCGAGGACCACCGAGTGTACGACGATGTGGTACTCGTCGATCAGGCCGAGCTCCGTGAGAGCGCCCGCCAGGGTCGAACCGCCCGTGAGAAGCAGGTCCTTGCCCGGGCTCTGCTTCAGGGCGGTGACCTCTTCGGCGAGGTTGCCGTCGATCACGCGCACGTTCCCCTCGGGCTGTTGCAGCGTCCTGGAGAAGACGATTTTCGGGGTGCGCCGCCAGACAGGGGCGAAGGCGAGGTCGTGCGGGTCGTTCGACATCGATTCCGCGTTGGGCCAGAAGCCGGACATCATCTCCCAGACCACGCGGCCGTAGAGAAAGGTGTCTACGCGCGCGTTGAGGGCGTCGCCGTAGGCGGCGAGGCCGGGTCCGAGGACGGGCCAGTCGAAGGCTCCGCCGGGGCCGTCGATGTGTCCGTCGAGCGAGGTGTGGACCCAGTAGATGATCTTCCGCATGGCGCTGTTCCTCCAGGTGCGTGGCGCGCCCCCACGGGCGCTCTCACAGGTATGTCGAACGGGATCACGCGCATTCGACATCCCCGGGGAGAAATCCTCCGCGAACGGGCCGCAACGGCATTGCAACCTCGCCGGTGCTCTGCTGGACGGATGACACAGTCCCCGCGCGTGAAGCTGACCCCCGCAGCCGCCGGTCTGTTGCGGCGGCTGCGGACGGCCCACGGTCCGCTGATGTTCCACCAGTCGGGCGGCTGCTGCGACGGCAGCGCACCCATGTGCTACCCGGACGGGGAATTCCGTACGGGCGAGTCCGACGTCCTCCTGGAGATCCTCCGGGTGGAGGGCGTCGAGGAGCCGGTCTCGTTCTGGATCTCCAGAAGTCAGTACGAGGTGTGGAGTCACACCCGGCTCGTCGTAGATGTCGTCGAGGGCCGGGGCAGCGGCTTCTCGCTCGAGGCACCGGAGGGGGTGCGGTTCCTGATCCGGTCGCATGTGGTGGAGGGCTGAGCCTCGGCCGCGACCCAAGTCCCGGACCCGGTCCCGTACCGCCACGATGACGTTGAAGACCTCGGCATGGGCGCCGCGCTGGCCGATGGTGAAGGCGACGGCGGCCGCGCGCCGGCTGACATGCTGGGAGACGTGAACGCCCCCACTCGCGGCGCATGGCTGCGCGCCGGAATCAGCCGCAACAACGGACCGCTGCAGGAGAACGAGCACGTGGTCTGGCTCCAGGTCGACGCCTATTACGCGGACAACCGCGGCTTCGCCGGGGTCACCACGTACGACGGCGAACGGGTCCACTTCCACCATGACGTCGGGGAGCCGGGCGAGGATGCGGGAACGCTGGAGCGGTCGGACGACCGGATGATCGAGACGGGTGTGAACCCCGACGGCAGTACGCTCCTCGAGGTGTGGACGCCGATGCCGGACGGTGAAGGCGCCTGCGGCTCCTGGCGGGTGGGGCCGGCGCAGATCGTCCGCGTCGGCAGGCACGTGGTGCACGTGGACGACGTCGGCGGCAGCTACTTCGAGCTGCCGGAGGACGTCACGGCCTGAGGCTGCCGACCACGTTGGCGGTGGCCGCGATGCCGTCCTGGATGGTCGGCGCCATGCTCGTGCCCGCGAGGAAGAAACCGAGCAGGGCGCAGACAATCGCGTGGGAGAGCTTCAGTCCGCCGTTGCGCAGAAAGATCACTGCGAGCACCAGCAGAAGCAGCACCATCGAGATCGAAATGGCCATCGCCAACCTCCTCCGCCGCGCGGAATTGCGGCATTCGGCGGTCAGTCTGGCGCAGCGGAGGGCCCGTACGGCCGACTGGCGTGTCCGCGTACGGGTGATGTGTGGCGGGGATTGGACGCGGGCTCCCGACTACCGGCCGCGGGCGCGGAGGAAGCGCTCCAGGCCGACCAGGTCGTCCGTGTTGATGTGGTCGACGCGGGCGGCGAGCAGCTCGGTCCACAGAGCGTCGCGCTCCCGCCCGGCGACGTCGGGGGTGGCCCAGAAGCGGACGCGCTGGCCGCGGTCGTGGGCGGCGGCGGCGATCGCGTGCAGCTTCTCCCGCTCGGCGGCGGGAAATTGGCCGACACCGAGCCAGCTGAAGCTCTGCGTCCAGTTGCTGGAGATCAGCGGGATGAAGGAGGCGGGGGCGGCGCTGCCGAGGTCGTCGAGCCGGCCGTCGTAGAAGGCGTACCGGACACGCTGGGCCTCCATGGGAACGCGGGCCGCGCGGTCGCCGGAGATGACGGGGGTGACGGCGCCGAGGCGGACGTGGCCGTGGGAGTAGCTGCTCAGCATCCGCCGGTAGTGCCGCAGCTGACGGTCGAGTTCGAGATAGGCGGCGACGCCGTCCGTCTTGATGTCGATCAGCAGCTGGAAGCGTCGGTGGTAACCGCGGTACACGGAGCCGTGGTTGGCCTTCACGCGCGCGAGCAGCGGGTCGAGGTAGAGCGAGCGCAGCGTGCGGGCCGGGTCGAGGTCCGCGGGCTCGTGGGCGACGAGCAGGTCCCCGTCGACCAGGAAGATGTCGGCCTCGACGCTGGTGAAGCCGTGCGACAGGGCGTCGTGGAGGGGCTGTTGGTGGAGATAGTCGTTGTGGGCGTGGGCTCGGCGGAGGGGGCCGTGTCCCCTGCTCTCGGCCGCGTGGGCGTACGCGGGTGCGGCGACGGTTCCCGCCAGGGCGGTGGCGAGGATGGTGACGGCTCTGCGACGGGTGGGGAGCGGCATCGTGACTCCGGGCGGGACGGGTGGGACGGGACACCGTGGAGTATGCGTGCCGGGGCGGCCAAGGGGCGGAGTCTGGGGAAGAGTTCGGCCATCTGTCACCGGGGCGTCAGCCTGGCGAGGAGTTCGTCGGTGAGGCCGACGGCCTGCGCCAACTCGCTTGCGTCTAGGGCTGTTTCGGCTTCGCCGACCCTCGAGCGCAGCGGCTCTGCGATCAGCTCGCGCAGCGGCGGTCGTGGGTCGGCGGCGAGCCTCGGCCGCTGGAAGACGACGCCGATGGCTGTGCGCTGAGACCGGGCACGGTGCCGCCGGCTGTGGGCCGGGGCGCAGTCGATGGCGACGTGGCCGGCATCCGGCCGGTGGATCTCAGGCTCGTAAGGGCTCTCGGGCTCGTACGCGACGCGACGCGACGCGACGCGACGCGACGACAGCCGAGTCCCTCGCGCCCCTACTGCCGACCGTGCCGCTGCCCGGGTTCGAGCAGGCCGCCGCGCCGGTGGTCAGCGCGGCGGCCAGAAGGGATGCGACTGCCTCCGGCCCCTACGGAGCCTGGAGACCGATCAGTTCGGCCAGTGCCTCCTTGTGACGTCCCGGCGTGCCGAGGGCAATCTCGTCGGCCTTGGCACGCTTGAGGTACAGATGCGCGGGGTGCTCCCAGGTCATGCCGATTCCGGCGTGCAGCTGAACACATTCCTCCGCAGCGTGCACGGCGACCCGGGAGCTGTACGCCTGTGCGACGGCCACCGCCAAAGGGGCCTCCGGGCTGCCGGTGGCAAGGGCGTCGGCGGCATTGCGCGCCGCGGCGCGGGCCGAGACGACCTCGAGCCACACCTGCGCCATACGGTGTTTGAGCGCCTGGAAGGACCCGATCGGCCGGTTGAACTGGTGCCGCTCGCGGGTGTGACGGACCGTCTCCTCCAGACACCACTCGGCGAGCCCCAGCTGCTCGGAGGCGAGCAGTCCGGCCCCGGCGAGCAGTCCGCGGCGTACGGCCTGCTCGGCGATTGCCGCGTCCGCAAGGCGGGTTGCCTGCGCGATGTCGCCGACAGTGACGGCAGCGAGTGGACGGGTCAGGTCGAGCGGGGTCTGCACCTCGACGGTGACGCTCGCCCTGTCGACCGCGTACAGCCCATCGGACTTCAGCACGAGCAGCACATCGGCGACGGCGACGTCCGCGACCCCGGTGATCCTGGGTGCGTCGACGGGAAGCGGCCCGTGCGGAGAGGCCGACAGTGGCACGGCGAGTACGGCAGTCTTGCGGCCGGTCGCCAACTCCTCGAGCAGACCGCCCGCTTCGGGGGCATGAACGTCAAGGGCGAGCAGAGTCTCGGTCGCGATCACCGAGCTGGTGAGGTACGGCGCAGGCGTGACGCTACGGCCCAACTCCTCCAGGACCACCGCGGCCTCCCGGTGCGAGGCTCCCTGCCCGCCGAGCTTCTCCGGTACGAGCAGACCCGCCGCGCCGATGTCACCGGCGAGCGCCTTCCACAGCTCGGGGTCGCACGGCGCGCCCGCCTCGGCGCGCACCAGTACCGACGCGGTGTCGCCGCGGTCGGCGAGCAGGGAGCGTACGGCGGCGCGCAGGTCGTCCTCGGCCTCGGAGTACAGCAGATCGGTCATCGGGCCAGGTCCTTCCAGGCGACGTCCTTGTCGTTGCGCGGCTCGGAGGGCAGACCGAGTACGCGTTCCGCGACGATGTTCAGCAGCACCTCGCTGGTGCCGCCCTCGATGGAGTTGCCCTTGGAACGCAGATAGCGGTAGCCGGCGTCGCGCCCGGTGAAGTCGACGAATT
The DNA here is from genome assembly GCF_044389785.1 of Streptomyces sp. NPDC019443. NCBI lineage: Bacteria > Bacillati > Actinomycetota > Actinomycetes > Kitasatosporales > Streptomycetaceae > Streptomyces > Streptomyces sp. NPDC019443. Next base: position 1,232,013 of record NZ_JBIRYJ010000001.1, on the reverse strand, counting down.
CGGGGCGTCGCATGGTCCAGTCGTCGTACAACAGGCCCTCTTCGCCGAGGAGTTCCACCTCCAGACCGCTGATCTCCTGGTTGAGGCGGGCGAAGGCGAGCTTCATTCCGCTGCCCTCGGGGCCGGGCTGTCCGGCGGCGAGCTGCTGGCGCAGCCGTTCCCCGGCCAGCCGGGCGACCTCGGCCTCCACCCACAGGGTCAGCAGCCGCTGGTGCACATCGTGCGTGCGCAGCTCGGGGCGTTCGCGCCAGGTCTGCGCGATCTGGCCGATCATGCCGCCCTCGCGCGGGATACGGCTGCCGCCGATCGAGACGCGCTCGTTCATCAGGGTGGTCTGGGCGACCTTCCAGCCCTCGCCGACCTCGCCGAGCCGGTGCGCGTCGGGTATCCGCACATCCGTGAGGAAGACCTCGTTGAACTCCGCCTCACCCGTGATCTGGCGCAGCGGCCGCACCTCGACGCCAGGGTCGGTCATGTCGCAGATGAAGTACGTGATGCCGCGGTGCTTGGGCAGATCGGGGTCGGTGCGAGCGATGAGGATCGCCCAGCGGGCCACATGGGCGCTGGACGTCCACACCTTCTGCCCGTTGATGATCCAGTCTCCGCCACTCTCGGCTCCGCTCGAGCGGGAGGTGCCCCCATCGGCCCGTACCGCGCGGGTGCTGAGCGCGGCCAGGTCCGACCCCGCGCCGGGCTCGCTGAACAGCTGGCACCACACCTCCTCGCCGACCCACAGTGGCCGCAGGAAGCGCTGCTTCAGCTCTTCGGAGCCGTACTTGAGGATGGTCGGCGCGGCCATGCCGAGGCCGATGCCGATACGGCCCGGATCGTTGTCAGGCGCGCCCGCGGCCGTCAACTCGGCGTCCACGACGGCCTGCAAGGTGCGCGGGGCGTCGAGTCCGCCCAGCCCCTTCGGGTAGTGCACCCAGGCGAGGCCCGCGTCGAAGCGTGCCTTCAGGAAGTCCGTACGGTCCGTGTCGGCCGGTGGGTGTGCGGCGAGCAACTCCTTGGTACGGCTGCGCAGTTCGGAAGCGTCCGTCATCGACTCTCTCCTTCCGGGATGACGACCAGGCGGCCGGTGGTGGTGCCGTCGGCGACCCGCTGGACGGCGTCGGCGGCGTCCTTCATGGCGACGCGCCCGCTGATCAGCGGCTTGACCACGCCCTTGGCCGCGAGCTTGGTGAGCTCCTCGTGGCAGCCGCGGACGGCTGCCGGGTCCATCTGGTTGTACAGACCCCAGTGGAGGCCGACGATCGAGTAGTTCTTCACCAGGGCGTGGTTGAGACCCGGGGTGGGGATCGCGCCGCTCGCGAAGCCGACGATCACGATGCGGCCCTCGAAGGCGATGCACTTCACGGACTTGGCGTACGCGTCGCCGCCGACCGGGTCGTAGACGACGTCCGCGCCGCGGCCGCCGGTCGCCTCCTTGACCGCGGCGACGATGTCGTCCTCGCGGCGGTCGACGACGACGTCGCAGCCCAACTCCCGCGCGGCGCGTGCCTTGTCGGCCCCGCCGACGACACCGATCACCCGCGCGCCCGCCGCCTTGCCGAGCTGGACGGCCGCGCTGCCGACGCCGCCCGCCGCCGCATGCACCAGCAGGGTCTCGCCCTCCTGGAGGTGGGCGCGGCGGTGCAGACCGAACCAGCCGGTCTGGTAGCCGATGTGCAGGGCTGCCGCCTCGGCGTCGTCGAGGGCATCGGGTGCGGGCAGCACGGCCGCGGCGTCGGCGACGACATAGTCGGCGAGTCCGCCGTTCGGCAGCGCGGGGTTGGCGATCACACGGCGGCCGTCCTCGGTCTCACCGCAGATCTCCACGCCCGGCGTGAACGGCAGCGGCGGCCGGACCTGGTACTGACCGCGGCAGAGCAGCGCATCGGGGAAGTTGATGTTCGCGGCCCGGACCCTCAGCAGCAACTGCCCCTCGCCCGGCGTGGGCCGTTCCACCTCTTCGAGCCGCATCACCTCGCTCGGCTCGCCGTTCCGGTGCACTCGCCATGCCTGCATTTCGGGGCCTCCACAAACCATAGGCAGTACCACGCTCAGTCGCATACTAAGCGGTCGCTTGTCTCTTCGGGAAGACCCTGTCAGCCGCGCTTCGGCCTGGCCCGCACATGCATGCGCTCGCCCTGCGGGCCGAACAGGCTCAGAAACTCCACCGGCCCCTCGTCCGTCGGGCCGAACCAGTGCGGCACACGGGTGTCGAACTCCGCCGCCTCGCCGGCGCCGAGCACCACATCGTGGTCGCCGAGCAGCAACCGCAGCCTGCCGGACAGGACGTACAGCCACTCGTACCCCTCGTGCGTGCGCGGCTCCGGCTCACCGCTGCCGGGTTGCTGCACCACCTTGTACGCCTGGAGGCCGCCCGGCTGCCGGGTGAGCGGCAGCATCGTCCTGCCGTGCCGGACGATCGGCTTCGATCGCACCCGCGGATCACCGACCGGCGGCGCGCCGACCAGCTCGTCGAGCGGCACCTGATGGGCCCGGGCAATGGGCAACAGCAGCTCCAGGCTCGGCTTGCGCCGCCCCGACTCCAGTCGGGACAGGGTGCTCACGGAGATCCCGGTCACCTCCGAGAGCGCTCCGAGCGTGGCTCCGCGCTCCCGTCTGATCCTGCGGAGCCGCGGCCCCACCTCGTCCAGTACGGCATCCAGCCGTGCGTCGTCGTCCATGGATCCATTTGCGGAAACAGCAACGTGGTTTGTCAATCCCACCGGTCCGGAGCGACTGTCGGTGTCGGAGGTGGTCAGATGTACGACGTAGTGGTGATCGGCGGCGGAACCGCGGGCCTGAGCGCAGCGCTGATTCTGGGGCGCTCGCGACGCCGCGTCCTGGTGATCGACGCGGGCGAGCCCCGCAACGCGCCGGCCGCGCACATGCACGGCTATCTGTCGCGGGACGGGATGAGCCCGGCGGAGTTCCTGGCGGTGGGACGGCGGGAAGTGGCGGCGTACGGCGTGGAGTTGTGGGACGACCGGGTGACTGGGGTGTCGGCAGACGGGGACGAGTTCTCGCTGACGGTCGCGAGCGGGCGCAGCGCGCGGGCGCGCCGGCTGATCGTGACGACCGGGCTCGTCGACGAGCCGCCGGACATCGAGGGGGTCGCCGAGCGGTGGGGTCAGGATGTGCTGCACTGCCCGTACTGTCACGGCTGGGAGGTCCGGGACGAAGCCTTCGGGGTGATCGCCTCGCCCGTGAAGGGTGCGTACCAGGCGCTGCTGGTCTCGCAGTGGTCCGACGACGTCACGCTCTTCCTGCACACGGTGGACAAGCTCCCGGACGAGGACTGGAGACGGCTCGCCGCGGCGGGAATCTCCGTGGTGACGGGTGAGGTGGCCGGGCTGGTCGTCGCCGAGGACCGGCTGTCGGGCGTCCGGATGGCCGACGGCCGTGTCTTTCCCCGTTCCGTGGTCTTCGTCGGCCCGCGCTTTCGGCCGCAGGACGGCCTGCTGACGTCGCTGGGCGCCGAGACGGACGACACACCGTTCGGGCGGTTCGTGACGGTGGACGAAACGGGGCGGACGAGTGTGCCGGGGGTATGGGCGGCGGGGAACGCGGTAGGGGCGGGAGAACAGGTCGTGAATGCGGCGGGGGCGGGGTACCGGGCGGGAGTGACGGTGAACAACGAGCTGGTCTTCGCGGAGGTGGACGCGAGGGCGTAGGGGTACGCGGCGGGGTGGACGTGAGGGCGTAAGGGTGTGCGGCGCGGGGCCGCCGGGCGCGGGCAGGGGCCTTTGCCGCAGGAGCGGGTGCGGGGCGTCCGGCGTCGCGCGGCCGACGGCCCGGTCAGGCATCCCCGCGCGCGAGGGCGAGCAGCCGGTCCAGCACGCGGGATCCGCTCGCCCGCACCCCGTCGTGCTCGTACTCGTCGGTGACCCAGGTGCGCAGTCCGCGGATGGCGCGGGCGGTGCGCAGCGAGTGCTCCGTGTCGACGTACATGTCGTCGTGGTAGACGGCCGCGGCGACCGGAACCTCGTTGGCGGCGAGCCGGGCGGGGTCGTACAGCGCGGTCCAGTCGGTGCGGGCGGCCAGCAGTTCGGCGGTCTCGCGCAGCGGACGCAGCGCGGGGTCCACCTCGAAGTGCCAGGGGTGGACGGTCTCCCCCGTGAACAGCAGCGGCCCGTCGCCGGCCAGCGTCTTCGCCGCGTCGAACTGCGGGAATTCGGCGCGCACCCGCTCGGCGGCCCAGGCGGTCGGCCGTGCGCCCTGGGCGTAGATCGCCTCGTGCAGCACGGCGTACAGCGGATGTGCCGCGTGCGAGAGGGCGGCGAGCACGCCCTGCTGGAAGCCGTCGGAGAGTTCGTGGCCCTGTCCCGTACGGACGAAGGCGTCTTCGAGCAGATAGTGCAGCTGGTGGCTGCCGTCGCCGCCGCCGAGCAGGATCCCGAGGGACTGGAAGGCCTCGGGCGTGAGGGCGTAGCCGCCGGGCAGCACGGGCCGGTACTCGGCGAGGTGTTCGGCGATGCGGCGGGCCCGTCGCACATCCTGCGGATAGCGGTCGTAGTGCGCCTCGACCTTGCGCTGAATGCGGGGGTACGCGGCCCGGTAGACGTCATCGGCAGGGGCGTCCAGGGCGGGCAGACCGCCGGTGACGATCACCGTGCGCAGCCCTTCGGGGGCGGTGGAGAGATAGTGCGTGGCGCAGAATCCGCCGAAGCTCTGGCCGAGGACGGTCCAGGGTGCGCCGCCGGTGACCTGCGGTCTGATGGTCTCGCAGTCGCGCACGACGCTGTCGGCGCGGAAGTGGGCGAGGTGCTCGGCCTGGGCCTGTGGTCCGCCGCGCTGCGGCAGGGTCTGCCGGTTCTGGGGTGTGGAGCGGCCGGTGCCGCGCTGGTCGAGGAGCAGTACGCGGTACTCCTGCACCGCCCGCCCGAGCCATGCCTGCTTGCCGATGAAGCGGCGGGCGCCGAAGCCGGGGCCGCCCTCCAGATAGACCAGCCAGGGCAGATCCGCGCCGGCCCGCGCGCTGGAGACGACCTCACGGCCGTAGATCTCCAGCTGCTCCCCTGCTGGGTCGGCGTGGTCGAGCGGGACGGTGAAACGCCGGTCCGTGAGGACGACTCCCGGTTGGCGATAGCTGGTCAATGCTGCTCCTGTCTCCGTGCGCCCCCGCCCGCCCATGGGATCACACGGGCGGGCGCGAGTCGTACGGAACCGGGGTCAGCTCGTCGGGAAGTCGTCCGGGGTCCTGGTGCGGTCACGGACCCAGACGCCGGCGGGCTTGAGCGGCCCGGTGCCGGTCCAGGGACCGTTGTTGTCGCAGGTGCCGCCCTTGAAGACGGCGCCGGAGCGGCTGTCGTCGGAGTAGTTCCAGTTGGACCAGCTGATCTTCTTGCTCGCCATCAGATCGATGTACTGCTGAGCTCTGGTGAAGTTGTTGCCGCCGTCGCCGGATGCGGTCTGGGTACCGAACTCGGTGACGAACATGGGGAGTTTGTCGGCGGCACGGGAGAGGGTGTTGAGGTATTCCGTGCCGTGGGATGCCGCGTAGAAGTGGAACGTGTACATGATGTTGGACGCGTTGACCGGGCTGTTCACGATCTCGGTCTCGTCCGAGTCCTCGGAGACGCCGAGGGAGGACCAGGCGCGGGTGCCGACGAGGACGGGAGTGTCCGGGTCGTTCTGCCGGATGACCGGGATGAGCTGCTCGGCGTAGCTCTTGATCTTCGACCAGCTCACGCCGCTGGGCTCATTGGCGATCTCGTAGAGCAGGTTGTTCTTGTTGGCGTGGCGCTGCGCGATTTCGGTGAAGAAGGTCTTGGCGCGGGAGAGGTTGTAGTTCGGGTCGCCGGGGCTGAGCATGTGCCAGTCGACGATGGCGTACATGCCGCGCGCGGTGGCCTGTTCGATGATCGAGTGGACCAGGTCGGTGAACTTGCGCGGGTTGGTCTCGTAGCCGCCCTCCTGGATGTACATGGAGATGCGCAGGACGTCGGCGTTCCAGTCGGTGGCCAGGGCGTCGAGCGAGCCCGAGGTCACACACTGGCTGTACCACTGCAATCCGTGGGTGCTCATGCCGCGCAGCTGGATGGGCTTGCCGTACTGGTTGCAGAGCTTGGTGCCGCACACCTTGAGCTGCCCGTTGATCTCGACGGGGGTCTTGCCGCCGGGGGCGGGGCCGCCCGCGTCGATCGCGAGATGGTCCACGTTGGGGCCGCCGTTGGCAGTGGTGGCGGTGGCCCGGACGGTGTTGGCGCCGGCCTTGAGATTCGCGGTGATGGTGGTCGTCGTCCAGGTGGTCCAGGCGCCGGTGCCGGGGAATGCGCGGGATGTGGCCGCGGCGGCGCCGTTGACGGTGATGTCCATCGCGCGGTTGGTGGTGGTGCCGTTGGCGTAGCGGATGGTGAGCGACGCGCTCCCCGCCTGGGCGGCGTTCACCGTCCACTGGACGTAACTGCCGGTGTTGTTGTTGTAGTTGACGAAGCCGGTGCCGGTGAAGCCGGTGTGGTTGGACTCCACGACTCCTTGTGAGATGACCGCGTTCTCGGCCTCGTGGGTGACGGCTGCGGCGGGGGCCGCCGCCGGGGCCTCGGACGCTGTGGGGGCGGCCGGGGCGGTGGGTGCCGCGGTGAGGCCGAGGAGCAGGGCGGCGCTGAGCGTGCCGACGCCGCCGAGCGAGCGTAACCAGAACCGTGCCGGTCTCATGGGGGTCTCCGTTGCCTGGGCTGGTGGTGCGGACTCACTTCAAGGACTGGAAGGAAACTTTCCTAACCGGATGGAATAGCAGCGTCCGCCCCGCCCTGCAAGGGCCATGACAAGAATGATCGACGACGGTGGTGAGATCGGGCGCGCCGTGCCGCCGTGGCGCTGAGGAGTGAACGCCCGCTCCGGACAGGCGTGGCGGGGTGAGGACCACACCGTAGGGAGCGCTCGCTGTCTGCGACGTCGGCTACGGTGCTGGGTGTGGTGATCACCGGAGGGGACACAGCGGCGCCGGGGACCGCGCTGCTGATCGCGGCCGCGCCGGTCGGCAAGGGGCGTCTGATCGACGCGAGTTCCGTGCTGCCCGCGCTCGCGGCCGTCCCGCCCAGCGCGCTGACCGGCACACCGGCCGCGACGGTGATCGAGCTCGCCGATCCCCTCGATCCGCAGACCGTCCTGACCCGGATCCGGGCGACGGCGGCCGCGGAGGGGCCGCTGTTCCTGTACATCGCCGGACAGCTCCAACTCGACCGTAAGCAGCGGCTGCTGCATCTCGGGCTCGCCCGCACCACGCCGACGACGATGCGTTACACGGCGCTTCCCTGGCACTGGCTGGCCTCCGAAACGGCGATCCGGCCACCCGGCACCACGACCGTGGTCGTCGACCTGGTCGCCGACGCCGAGGCGTGGCAGCACGTCGCGTCGCAGGGCCTCGCCCTGGGGCGCGGCATCCGTCTGTACGGGCGTGTCGCCCCGGCACCGCAGCGGCGGGGCGCAGCGGCGCCCGACTATCTGAAGGCGTGCGCCGCGATCTGGCGCAGTGGAGCACGGCCGGACCTGGCCGCGCTGCACGAACAGGCCGCTGCGCGGGCCGGCGGCGATGAGGCGCTGCTGCTGACGGCCGGCACACCCGCGGCCGGACAGCAGGTCGCGGCCATGTGGAGACCTGCTACGCAGGTCGCGAACGCCTCGAGCCCGACTACGCAGGTCGCGGCCGTCCCGAGCCCGGTTACGCAGGTCGCGGCCACGCGGCAGGCCACGACCCCGCGGGACGCGACCGCACAAGCCCTGCCCTCGCCCGACGACCCTCATCCGGCGATCCTCGCTGCCGCGCAGGCCGGGCGGCACAGCGAGGCCGCCGCCGCTGCCGCCGCCTGGGAGCAGCAGGAGCTGCGGACCCACGGGCCCGGATCGGTGCAGGCGATCCACTGGCTGGAAGTACGCGCCGATCTCGCCCGGCTCGCCCGGGATCCGGGCCTCAGCTGCCAGCTGTGGATGGCCGCCGCCGAAGCCCGGCTGACGCGTCGGCAGGCCCCGGACGACCCGGACGTCGAAGGCGCGGTCGACCGCGCCCATCACCAGTGGGAGCAGATCCGGGACCTTCCGCGGGCGCGGGCGCTCGCGCCGAGTCTCGTCAGGCTGCGCCGCAGCGTTCCCGGCCGTCAGCGCGGGGCGCTGCAAGTGTTGCAACGGCGGCTCGAAAGCCTGCACTCCGGCCGCCCGGCCTAGGGCCGTCCGGCCTAGTTACACGGGACTGCCTCCGGAGCCGTCGATCCACTTCCTCGGCCGCTTCGCCCTGACCGTGCGGCTGCTGCCGCTGCTGCTCGCCGCCGAGGCGCCGCGTGGCCATCATGAGCAGCGGCACGGCTGTGGACCGAAGCCGAACGCCTCACTGGCGTCGCCCTGCCCGCAGCCGTTGCCGGAGCGCGAACCCCCAGGTGCCAGTACGCAGGCGCTGCTCCAGCTCGGCGCCGTCACCCTCCCCGCGGCCCGACCCGGGCCCCGTCTCGTTTCCTCCGCACAGGCAAAGAGCCAACGAAGACTCTGCTCGATTGGCGGAGCCCGTACCCCGTTCGCACCATCAGTGGGCCGCACCTTAAGCACTGGCCAAGGCTCGCGATCACCGCGGCCCCAGAGCCGCTGCCCCCGGGAAGTACATGCTCGGCATCCCGGCGAACCACCGGTCCGTACCTGCCCGCCCTGCCAGTCGGCCGGGGCACGGCACGCGGCCGGGCTCGGCATGCGGCGTGCGGCCTGCCGGAGCACCCTGGTCCTGGAGCTGCCTGTCCCCCCGGCCGGCAGCCGGGCAGGAAAGGGTTGGCAGCGATGTTCGCGAGGCTGAGCACCTATGAGGGGTCACCAGTTCCTGCGGAGGGAGACCTGACCGCGAACTGGGAGGCGATTCTCAATCAGATCCAGGAGGTTCCCGGCTTCCGTGGCGTCTTCTACCTCGTTGACCGAGCCTCCGGGAAGGCCAAGTCGCTGACCTTGTGGGATGACAAGCAGGCCATGCAGGCCAGCGAGGACCGGGGAACCCGGCTCCGCGAGGAAGTCGCACACCGGGAAGGCCAGCAGATTGTCTCGGTCGAACGCTTCGAGGTGGGATTCAGTCACGTGGAGCCGTAACAGCGCAGCTTCAGCGCCGGACGAGTCACGCCGCCGTCAGCTCACCGACCGCAGCTGGTCCAGTTCCGAGCCGATCGCCTCCCGCAGGACAACGTGCTGCGGGCCGAGCGCGAACCGCCCGTCGCTCCATCTTTCGCGCGGATAGAGCCACACCGGCATGCCCACCAGATCGGGCGGCTCCCACTGGAATCGCGGCCACACATGCGCATGCAGGAAGCCGTCTCAGTTACCGAGGATCTCAAGATTCACCCGCCGGAATGCGGGGTCCAGACGGCGGCAGGCCCGCTCGACTGCCTCTCCGAGCCGATCCATGTCTGACAAGAACGACAGCCGTTTGGCCCTCGGCAGGTCCGACAGCCGCTGCACATCCGGTTCATCCACCAAGAGCACCGAGTATCCCGGCAGGAACTGAACGTCCCCGATCACCGCGAACCCCGCGTCCAGGCGCCGCAGCACAGCAGGGTTCTCCCCCCTCAGCGCACTGCCGATCCGGTCCATCCGCCAGTCATCAGCCATGTCGGGAACCTACACAGCAATGATCACGACGTAGCGGCGCGCGCCGGACCCTGGACGTCGTCGCGCGTCATGGATGCTCACTCATGGGGTATACGAGTGGCCTGGATCCGTTTTCGATCGCGGCCGAGATGGGTTCCTCCGGCTCGCTGACGCACCCGGGGAGCGGTGTTGAGCCGTTCGTGTTGTGATCGATGGCGGAGGACACAACGCTGAAGAGGCCAGGAGGAAATCATGGCTGAGAAGCTGCGAGCCCGAGACATCATGTCCAGTAACGTGCAGTGCGTCGGTGCGCACCAGTCGCTGTTCGAGGCGGCGAAGATGATGCGCGATCTGGACGTTGGCTGCCTGCCCATCTGCGGCGACAACAACAAGCTCACAGGCTTGATCACCGACCGTGACATCGTCGTCAAGTGCTGCGCCGAAGGCGTCGACCCGGCGACCGTGCAGGCCGGATCCCTCAATGCCAAGGTGCACTGGATCGATGCCGAAGCGGGCGCCACCGAGGTCCTGACGACCATGGAGGAACACCAGATCAAGCGGCTGCCGGTGATCGACGTCCAGAGCGGCCACCGTCTGGTCGGCATGATCACGGAGGCCAATCTCGCGAAGAACTTGAGCGATGCACAAATCGCGGAGTTTGCGAGCCGCGTGTACTCGACTGCTCGGATGTCTGGTCAGTCCGGAGGCTGAGGCGACTCTCCGACCAGCTGCTCGACCATCGTTGCCGACCTCGCGCGTGTTCGGTGACGATGTCATGCTCGGATGCCGAGAGCATCATGCGCAGCGTCCACTCAGCGGCCTCCATCTTGTAAACCGATCGCCGCTGCGCAATTGTCTCCGCGTGATGCTGCGCGGCCACCTGCAACTGCGTGGCCTTGAATTGAGTGCGCGCTTGGGTACGGGCGCCGGCCCATCCCATGATCGCGGCTCTCGGCGTTCCCAGGCGAGAATCGGCGAGGCCCCTCGGGATCACAGTGACGGCTACCAGTCCTTCTCGATGCCACCCATCTTGGCGCCGGCGAGGACGCTCACTCGGCCCGTGTCGTCGTACACGTCCTGACGCCACTTGGCGAACGCATCGGCCACCCGCTGCATGTCCTCAGACGTTCCGGAGCCCGCCTGCATCCTGATCTGCGCCTCATTGGTGCCGCCCACCTTGCGGATGATGACCTTGCCGGCCATCGGGGCCAGGACGTCGTCGGTCCTGACGCCGTTCGAGGCGAGGTAGTCGCGGAAGTCGGCCTTCGCGTCGTACCAGCCCGCCATCTCCTCCTCGGATGTCAGAACCGGCTCGCCGTCGCCCTCAGTCGTCAGGTCGGGCTGTTGCGCTCCGGACTCGTCGGTCGTCTCATCCGTACCCCCCTCGGCCGTTCCCGACCGCCCCTGGACGGCACCGTCGTCGGCCACCACCAGACCCGGCTCCGGCCGCTCCTGCCCGCACGACACCAACAGCCCACAGCAGAGCAGGACCACCGCTGTCACAGCACCCGCGCGGCGCGCACCTTGGCCCGTCGTCATCAGGACTCGCCCCCATTCACTCACTGTTCCCCGCAGTCCAGATGCGTACAGCGCCGGTTCCGTTCCACGCGCGGGCCGAGGCCACTGATGAAGTCATTCAGTGGACGAGGGTGTAGCTGCGCCACGCGGGGGCGCGGGGCGCGATGCGGTCGGACGTCGTCGTCGCCAGATACGTCGTCTCATCCCCGGAACAGTCGTGGTTGGGATACAGGACGATGTCGACCAGAGTGTTGTTGGTGACCCAAGTCGCGCCGGTGGACCCGAGGCGGTGGCAGCCCTTGACCGAGGGGTTGGACACCATCACATGGCGGTCCCCCTCGGTTAGGTAAGAGATGGTGCCCACAGCGTCGCGGCCGAGGCCGGAGCAGCCCGCAACGGCGATGGTCAGGAGCGCTGCCCCGGCGGCAACGCCGAGGCGCCGGTGATCGGTCACGGACATGGGCAGTCCTCGTCTGTGCGGAAAGTCCTGCTGGAGGCCACCCTGCCGGGTTCCCGGTGGGGCGGCATCCGGTGAGCGGCCGGCCGGGCTACAGCGCCGCCGCGGCCGGCTCACGTTCGGTGTGGTGCTCAGTGAGGGTCGCGCCCGATCAGACCGAGCAGCCGGTCCTGCAGCGGGGCGTCCCCTGGGACCGACACCTCCGGGCCGAAGACCTTCACGCCCGGACCGAACGCTTCCGGGGTACGCAGCATCTCCAGCACTTCCTTGGGAAGCGCCGAGGTGGACGACCACATTCGCTCGACGTCTGCCGGGTCCATGGTGTCGTCCTGCCCTGTGGCTCGGGCGAGGTCCCACCCGTGAAGCACCATGTCGTCGCTGATGACCTGGTCGATCTGCTGCTCGACCGTCATACGGCCGTTGGGGGTGTCGCATTCCGTCCCGGCGCTCTCGGGGTCGTCGAGTACGGCTTGGACGTCGGCGCGGGCGGACTTGAAGGCTCCCAGCGGGTCGTCCTTCAGCAAGGGTGCAGGGCTGAGAGAGCGGCCTAGGGGGCGCAGCATCACTGCGTGCATGTCGATGATGTGGCCCACGACGTCCCGGGCCGTCCAGTCCTCACACGGTGACTGGTTGGACCACTGATCGGGCGCCGCGGCGGCGACCTTGCGCTCGAAGGCGTCGGCGTGTCGGCGGTAACGGTCGGCGATCGCGTTCATGTTCCTTCTCATTCCTTCGGGCGGGCAGGGGTTGGAACGGTATTGAGGGTGCAGCAGTTGGACTGTGGCCGTGGCCAAGACTCATCGGTCGAACGGCGCAGAACTTGTGAGTGCGACGGGAGCGGGGAAGAGGCCCCCGGGGCGGTGGATCTGGCCGCTGGTCGGTGGCGTGCCGCGCGACAGCCCCCGGAACCGAAGTCAGTGTTGCCTCATCCCGCCGACCGGCACATGCACCCGTGACGTCGGAGCTCACCGGACGTTGACCAAGTCATGAAGAAGCGAAGCATGGCCGCTGTTGCGTCTCTCGTCACCGGCGTCGTGGCATCCCTCATCGCCCCCTCCCCCAGCGCGCACGCCGACACGCTCGACCACCCCTTGGGGCTCCCACTCGCCGTGCCGACCGTCATGGACGGATCCCTTGAAGATGTCGAGGAAGTCCTCTCGTCCGAGTAACCGAGCCACCGCGACCGCCAACGCCGATTCGTCAGTTGACGATGGCGGCAGACCGGCCGTCGCTCTTCGCAACGTGGGACCTCGCGCAGCAGTGCCGCCGCGGCCGCACTTGTCGGGATTGGCGCCAGTGGTGATCCCGATTCCGGGCTCTTCGCGCCCCGAGACCATCCGCGATTCGGTTGCCGCGGTGGATCTGAAGCTGTCCGCCGAGGAGTTGGCCCGCCTCGACGCGGCGTGATGAACCGACGAGGAGCGGGGGCGGCTTTCTCGCAGCCATCGTCCGACCGAACCGGCCGACACGGGGCAAGCCGCCCTGGCCCGGCACACCCGCACAGCACGGACCGGTCTCCTCACACCGTGATGACGACCTTGCCGCATGCGTGACCGGCCCTCAGATACTGAATGGCCTTGGGAACTTCACTCAGCGAGTACGTCCTGTCGACGACCGGAGTGAGTTTGCCGGTCTCGATCAGTTTCCCCAGCAACTGGAGGTCCTCCGCCCGCTCCATGGACACCAGCATCCGCAGACTCTGACGTACGAACGGTGACAGCAGCGCCGCCCGGAGCGCGCGGTCGATGCCCTGCACCCACCGTCCTCCCGCTTCGGATCCGACGATGACGAGAGTTCCCCGCGGGCTGAGAGCACGCCGTAGGTGGGACAGCGAACGACCACCCGCGGTGTCAAGGATCAGGTCGTAGCGGCGCGGGCCGTCCGCGAAGTCCTCGCGTGTGTAGTCGATGACGTCGTCAGCGCCGATCGAGCGGACCAGGTCCGTCTTCTTCGTGCTGCACACACCGGTGACGTTCGCTCCGAACTCCTTGGCCAGCTGCACCGCGAACGTCCCGACGCCTCCGCCCGCACCGATGACCAGCACCTTCTGCCCCGCCTGGATCTGTGCACCGCCGCGAAGCCCCTGAAGGGCGGCGAAAGCGGAGGTGGGGACTGCCGCCGCCTGCTCGAAGGTGACGTTCGCCGGCTTGGGCGCGAACTTGTCCTGGCGCGCGCAGGCGTACTCGGCGTAGGAGCCCGCAGAGGTGCCGAACACCTCGTCGCCGGGCTGGAACCGGATCACGTTCCGGCCGACTGCCTCTACACGCCCTGCGACATCCAGACCGGGAACACGGGTTCTGGGTCTGCGCAGCCCGAATCCCACAATGCGAAGGAGGTACGGCAGGCCCGTGACGAGGTGCCAGACGCCCTGGTCGACACCGGCGGCGTGAACGCGTACGAGCACGTCGTCATCGCCGACAACCGGCTTGTCGATCTCCTTGAGTTCCAGGCCATCGGGTGACTGGTACTTCTCTTGGACTATTGCCTTCATGGCGTCTTTCCTTCGCTGTCCGGGTACTGGAACACAGTGTCGAGCGGAACGCTGAACACCCTGGCGATCTGAAATGCCAATTCGAGTGAAGGTGAATACCTGCCCTGTTCGATGGCAATGACGGTCTGGCGTGACACACCGATGCGTTCTGCAAGATCCGCTTGAGTCATCTCTCCGTGCGTGAACCGGAGGGCGCGGATCGCGTTCGTGACCCTGGTGGGCTTCACCATGACTGAAAACCTCGGCGATACGCGACGATCTTGGCCGTGGAACCGAGGATCGCCGACAGTACGAACGCCAGGTAGACGGCGTTGGCGATCCAGAAGTGATCCAACTCGGCCATCGACATGCCGAGCGCCGCTACTCCCCCGATGACGACGAATGACTGGCCGATGTGTTCGCCGAACCGATTGATTTCCCTGTCGCGCTGGTCCTTCTTGTAGGTGTCCTTCGACCAGAACATCCCGATGAGCATATGGAGCACGATCGACGCTGCGATCGAGACGCCCAGGGCCCACAGCAGCGCCGCCACGTACGGCACGTCGACGAGGGGGGTGTCCCCCGCTCGCCCAAGAATGACGACGAGGTAGCCCGTATACGTACCGACCGCGAGCACCCCCATGACCCATGCGCTCTTCTCTTCGTATGGCATTCCATGAATGTAAAGCAACACAGACATCGTGTCAAAGATTCTTCACATCCGTGCGCAGTGGGACCAACAAGGAGGCCGCCGCCTCCCGGACACCCGGGAGGCGGCGGCCCCTTTTCGTTTGCGGCCCGCTCGGGCCGGGTGGCGCTCAGAGCCGGAGCTGCCAGCTGATGGTGGACTTCAGCGTCCTGGCGATTCCCCGGTCACGCACTGACGGCGTACGGTCCTCGGCGGTGACCGACAACTTGTGCGTGCGCAGGTCGAGCAGCCACAGGGCAACGTCCGACACCCGCACCTGAGTACGGCCCGCGAAGGGCTTCAACTCCCTGCCGTCCAGATACCAGCGGATCCTCAGCTGACGCCCGTCCGCGCCCGTCAGCCGGGGTACGGCGGCCTTCGCGGTGTCTCCCATCCGGAGGGTGCGACCGGTGGGGGTGACCGCGGTGACGACCCTCGCATGCCGGTAGAAGCCGGCGATCATCGCCTCGACACCGGGCAGGTTGAAGGGCTTGCCGAGGACACGCATCAGGGAGTTGTCGGTGGGCCGGTACAGCCCCGTGACGTAGTAGCCCCCGCCCTCGTACGCGCCGACCGTGCCGCCGTCGGGCGACTCCTCGCCGAGCCAGAGGTGCCACTTGGCGCGCTGCCCGGACATGTCCTCGGCTGCCAGTGTGGAGATATTGGAATCGGCGGGCTCGGGGCCCGTGTACTTCTCGTAGTCCGGGTGGCCGGGGTAGTAGTACTCGTCGGCGAGCTTGCCCAGCGAGTGACCGGTCTCGTGGATTGCGACCTGGCCGGACTTCTCGTTGCCCGCCGAGGCGGTCGAGATGCCCTCGTAGCCGAGGGTCGCGCTCGGCTCGTTGTAGCCCGCGCCGCCGTACTTGGCGCTGTTGGCGAGGACGAGCACCAAGTCGGCCTCCGGCGCCTTCGCCACGTACCCGTCGACCTTTTCCTGGTCGATGCACAGCAGCCGCTCGATGTCGTCGCACCAGAAGTACGAGCCCAGGGCGGTGTCCCGGACGATGGCCGGCCCGGGGTCGCCCGAGACGCCGGACTCGTTCGACACGGCGTCCACCGCCCAGACGTTGAAGAGGCTCTGGTACGTCGTGTACGGCTCGACGGCCGCCAGCTCGGCCCATTTCTCCTTGGCGTCGGTGTGGAACTGGGCCAGCTCGGCGGCGGTATAGCCGTCCCCTACGACGACGATGTCCAGCCGGTCGTCGGTGGAGCCGTTGTCCACCAACTTGGTGACCTCGCCGTCGGCGGCCTCCTCGGCCGCCGAGAGCCGGGAGGACGGCTGGTCCCGGCCCTCCTGCGGTACACGCGTGTGGCCGGATCCGGCGACTGTGCCGTGTTCCGGCCCGGGTATCTCGACCTCGACCCCGGCCCTGCCGGGCATCACCGGATCCGCGGCCGCGCCGCCGGGTGCGGCGGCCAGTACGGCCGCGAGGGCCGCGGCCACGCCGACCGCCGCCATAACTCTGCGTCGTGCTGAACGCATGAAGTCCTCCCCCTGATACGGAAGTTAAGTGGCCGAGTAAACGCGATGAACGAGTTGCTTAAACTAGGGGGAGGAACAGGACGTGCGCAATGCCTACTGCCCCTGAATACTGGGGAGTTCGAGAACCAGGGGGGTTCCCATGGACGAACCGGCCGAGATCGGCCGCCGGGTGCAGCAACTGCGTAACCAACGCGGCCTGACACAGCGGCAGTTGGCCGAACCCTCGTACACGCCCGCGTACGTCTCGACACTGGAGTCCGGCAAGGTCCGGCCCTCCGAGACCGCGCTGCGTTTCCTCGCGGAACGGCTCGGCACGTCGTTCGAGGAACTGTCCACCGGACGACCCGCGCATCTGGCCACCGAGTTGCGGCTCGCCCTCACCGACGCCCAGCAGCAGCTCGCCACGGGCGCCGCCGACGAGGCTGCCGTCCGCTACCGCCGGCTCCTCACCGACGCGGAACACCTCGACCTCGCTCCTGAGCAGGCCGAGGCGCTGCTCGGACTCGGTGAATGCGCACTGGAGACAGGTGAACTTGCCAATGCGGGACGGCACTTCGAGGCGGCGGAACGGCTCCTGGCCGGTGAACCGCTGCCACGCCGTGCCCGCGCGATCCGGGGCCGCGCCATCGCGCACCTCCTGGCCGGGGAGCTGCGCTACGCCTGCTATCTCCTTGAGTCCACCATCGACGAGCTCGGCGCGAGCGGCCTGGCCGACCCCGAGGCACTGGTCCTGCTGTACGCCGCCGTCATCGGCCCGTACATCGACATGGGCGCCCACGCCCGTGCCGCGCACGCCGCCGAGCTCGCACTGGCCCTGGCGCCGCAGGTCAACGACCCGGTGCTGGTGGCGGGCATGCACCGGCAGGTGGCCCGTACGTTCCTCGCCGAAGGACGCACGGCCGACGCCGACGCCTCGCTCGCCAAGGCCCAGGCGATCTACCGGCAGCTGAGGCTGAGGACCGATCTCGCGCACTGCCACTGGATGCGCGGCTACGTCCAGGCACAGAACGGCGAACTCGCCCTCGCCGAACAGGAGTTGCGCACCGCCCGGGACATGCTGACCGCCAAGCGCGCCGTGCTCTACACCGCCCAGGTGGAGGTGGAACTGGCCGATGTACTACGGCGGCTCGGGCGGCACGACGAGGCTGCCGGCCTGCTCTCGGCGCTACTGGAACTCGGCGACCGGCACGGCGCGGTGCACGCAGGCGGCGCGCACCGGCTGCTCGGGCTGATCGCCGAGGAGCGGGGCGAGGCCGAGGCCGCCGAGGAGCACTACGTCTTGGCGCTGGCCCTGCTGGAGCGCAGCGGAGCCAGCGGCGACCTGGCCGACCTGTGCCGTCTGCTGGGCGATCTGCTGCGCCGCAGCGGCCGCACCGAGGCCGCTCTGGACGCGTACCGCACGGGACTGGGCCACCGGGCGGCCCCCGGC
The DNA here is from genome assembly GCF_044389785.1 of Streptomyces sp. NPDC019443. Lineage (NCBI taxonomy): Bacteria > Bacillati > Actinomycetota > Actinomycetes > Kitasatosporales > Streptomycetaceae > Streptomyces > Streptomyces sp. NPDC019443. Next base: position 1,214,425 of record NZ_JBIRYJ010000001.1, on the reverse strand, counting down.
ACCACGACCCTGGGACCGGCCCCGGCGGCTCCGTCGTTCCCGCAGCGCTGAAGGCGGTCCGGCCAATGGCCGGCGGGAACTACCGGACGGCCTCGGCGTCCCGAGCCGGCCCCGCATCGCGCAGGCGGCGGGCCCGTAACACCAGTTCCAGCTTGAAGCGCCGGTCCGGATCGTCCACCTCGTCGCCCAGCAGTGCGCGGATCTGGCGTAATCGGTAGCGCACGGTCTGCGGATGGACGCCGAGTCGTGCCGCGACCTCGGGGGCGCCGCCACGTGTCTCCAGCCAGGCGAGCAGCGTCTCGACGAGTCGTCGGCTGTGCGCGGGGGTGCACTTGTCGAGCGGTGCCAGGCAGCGACGGGCCAGGTCCTCGATCAGCTCCTCGGGCGGCAGCAGGACCAGCGCCTCTGTGTGCTCCGTGCAGTGCAGGACCTGGCCGGCCGGGAGCAGCCCGCGTTCCATCAGGCGTACGGCGGCGAAGGCCCAGTGCAGAGACTTGGCGGCCTCGGCGAGCGGAACCGGCGGTCCCATCGCACCGGACCAGCCCGTCATCGCGCGCTCCAGGAGTTCCGGCCGGCCGGCCGCGTCCGGCTCGGGGACGACCATGCGCGGCTGCTCGTACTCCATGTCCAGCAGCACGTCCTGACCCACGGCCGGGGCGACGGACTCCGGGGCCGGTCGCATCAGTACTCCGACGGCGACCTGTTCGGGCAACGGCCAGCCGATGCGCTCGGCATGCTCGGCAAGGGCATCGGTGGGATCCGTGCGGTGCTCGCTGAGCATCAGGCTGATCAACCGCCGCTGCAGTCGCAGCCGTTCGCCGGCCTGGCGAGCGGCGGCTTCGGCGTAGCCGCGTACGGACTGTGCGACGAGCCCTTCGAGATACTCGAAGCCCGACTCCACCAGCTCGTACATGGCCGGCGGCGGGATCTCCACCTGCTGCCCGATCTCGGAGAAGCGACGCCACGCGAGCCGAACACCGAGCCGGTAGATGGCCTGGAGCGAGTCCAGACTGCGGCCCTGCAGCACTTCGCCGCGGCCGAACTCCTGGAAGACCTCCAGCTGACGCCCGTGCGGCCGGTTCTCCTCCACCACGAGGTGGTCCACGAAGTCCTCCAGCGCCCCGCGGATGCCGATCAGGGCCATGGGCTCGCCCGAGTCGTCGACGACGAGTGGCAGGCCGGGGTACTCCCTGCGGATCTCTTCCAGGATGGCCTGGGCGAGTGCGGGCACCTCGGCCATGGCCAGGGATGCGAATCTGCGTGCCCGCGGGCGGGGTACGTCCCGCCAGGCCGTGCGCACGGCCATGGGTTCCTCCCTCGCTGCTGGTCGGGCTACGGCTGCGGGGACGCCGTCGGCCCGCCCGTCTCGAAGGAGACGAGAGGCACATTGGGCTGCTCGGGTGTGGCGTTCAGTGCGGCGACGATGCCGAAGGCGGCCCCCACGGCGAGGGCGGCAGCGGCCATGGTGGTCAGCACGGCGGCGGTCAGTCTGTGCATGGTTCAGCGAGCCTCTCGGTCGGAAGGCACCCCGCCCCACGGCACCGGCTCGGCGACTGCCCAGTCTGTGAGGGGCATTGACACTTCGTCAAGAGGGCGCCTACGGTCCCGGCCCGTACAGACGCGCACCGTCCTGAATCCACCCTCTGTCCGGGAGTGCCCCCCATGCGTCGTACCGCTTCGCCGTTGTCGCTGGTCCTGTTGGGTATCGGCGTCTTTCTGCTCGTACTGGCCCCGATGCTCGCCTGGTACGTCGAGCCACGCGCCAAACGCACCCCGACCGATGTCGATGTCACCACGGTGTTCACCGGCACCGGCGAATACTTCGACACCAAGAGCCTCCGACCCGTCAAGGAGAAACCGATCACCATCACCCGACGAGTGCTGGGCGATGTCGCCGCGAGCGAACGCAGCGGGCGGGCGGTGTGGGACGTGTCCACGGCCATCGACACCCCCGGCACGCTGGCCTTCCGCGACCCGCGCAGGTCCTACCAGTGGACGCTGGAGCGCTGGGTGACCGACCGCCGGACCAACGCTCCGGTGCACTGCTGCGGGGAGACGCCGGAGTACCAGGGCGAGGCCTACCTCAAGTTCCCCTTCGACGTGCAGAAGCGGGGTTACACCTGGTGGGACAGCACGCTGGGAGCCACGGTCCGGTTGGAGTTCAAGGGCACCAAGAAGGTCGCGGGCTACGAGGGTTACCGGTTCACCGGATCCGTGAAGGACACCAGGACGGGCACCCGGCAGGTACCGGGGCGGCTGGTCGGCCTGCCGAAGCAGAGCCAGGTGCATGCCGAGGAGTGGTACGCCAACGACGGCATCGAGCTCGTAGTCGACCGGCGGACCGGCCGCGTCATGAACGCGAGTATCGCTCCCCGCAAGACGCTGCGCGCGCCCGGTTCCGATGAGGCGAAGGTGGTCCTGCTGGACAGCGCGGGGCTGGAGTTCACCCCGGAGACCCAGCACGGGCAGGTGGCTCTGGCGAAGGCGGACAGCGGCAGACTGCGGGCGCTGGGTGACACGGCGCCGATCGGCGCGGGAGCGGCCGGGCTCGTGCTGGCGGCTGCGGGTGTCGTGCTCGTCGTGCGCGGCAGGGAACGCCCGAATCCCTAGAAATGAGCACAATGTGATGGAGCGTCAGCTCCAGGGCAGGCCAAATTTGTCACCGCCGTGAGTAGCGGCGTCGAACAGCCGGGCGGACACTACCAACCCCACCCCGCCGCCAGCCGCTCGTGCCACCAACATCCCCCACCGTCCCGCACCCGAGGCGAGTTGGAGCTCGAATGCCCCAGCACGTACCCCCCACGTTGCGCGCGCCACTCCCCCACCATCCGCCGAAGTCCCCGCAGCACGGCCCTCCGTCCGGCCGTCCTCCGCATCCCCGCCGGATCGTCTTCCTCGCCCGCCGCGACCTCGGCAATCCGGCCGCCGGTGGCTCCGAACTGCTCATCGACCGTATCGCCGACGGGCTCACCGCTCATGGACACCAGGTCACGCTCCTGTGCGGCGGTCCCGCTGCCTTCCGCGACTACCGTGTGGTCTCGGCCGGCTCGGACGCCGGACACTTCCTGCGCGCCCGCCGCGCCTTCGATCGGCAGGTCGGTGACTGCGACCTGTTCGTCGAGGTGTGCAACGGCATGCCGTACCTCGCCCCGCTGTGGCACCGCGGACCGACGCTCTGCCTGGTCAACCATGTCCACACCGACATCTGGGGCGAGCGTTTCCCCGGCCCCGCCGCCAGGCTCGGCAGAAGGCTCGAGCGCTGGGCACTGACCCGCGCACACAGCGGCAACCTGCTGGTCGCCGTCTCCCCTTCGACGGCCGACGCGCTCCACGGCCTCGGAGTCCCGCGTGAGCGGATCCGGCTCGTCCACAACGGTGTCGAGGAGCCGGGCCCGCTCGCCCCCACATCGGCAGAGCCGCTGTTTCTCGCCGTGGGACGCCTCGTCGAATACAAGCGGATCGAGCTGCTGCTGCGTCTGTGGGAGAGGGTCAGACCGGTCACCGGGGGCCGGCTCGTCATCGTGGGTGACGGGCCGGAACGGGCCGGGCTGGAAGCCCTCGCCGGGCCCGGCGTGACCTTCACCGGCCGGGTCTCGGAGGCCGAGAAGCACCGACTGCTGTGCGCCGCCTGGATTCTGTTGCACCCCTCGCTCGTCGAGGGCTGGGGGCTGGTGGTGACCGAGGCGGCGGCCCGGTCCACGCCTGCCATCGGCTTCGACGTCCCCGGGCTCAGGGATTCGATCGAGGACGGCGTCACCGGCCTCCTCGCCCGCGGCGAGAGCTCGTTCGCCGCGGCCTGGTGCACGCTGGCGCTCAGCCCCGAGCGGCGTGAGGCGCTCGGCCGGGCGGCCGGGCGGCGGGCCGCGGACTTCCGCTGGGGCGCCACGGTCCGGCAGTTCCGGGCGGCGGCCGCGGAGGCCGCCATGCAGCGAAGGTGATGCGGCTGTGAAAGATCCCTCCATACGCAGGTCCATCACGCTCTTCCGGGCGTTCATGGGCGAGCAGACCGACCCGGACCGGTGCTACAGCCTGCTCGCCCAGGACGCGGCCGACCAGCTGGAGCGGCATACGCCCCTGCACGACAGGCTGGTGGTGGATGTGGGCGGCGGACGCGGCCACTTCACCGAGGAGTTCCGGCGGCGCGGCGCGCAGAGCTATCTCTTCGAACCCGATCTGCGGGAACTGGGCGCGCGGGGCACCATCCCCGCGGGCTCGGTGGTCGCCGACGGCTATCTGCTGCCCCTGGCCGACGGCGTCGCCGACGTCTGCTTCTCCTCCAACGTGCTGGAACACGTCGCCGACCCGCAGACCTTCCTCAGCGAGCTGATCCGCGTCACCCGCCCGGGCGGGCTGATCTACGTCTCGTTCACCAACTGGCTCTCCCCCTGGGGCGGTCACGAGTGGGCGCCCTGGCACTACCTGGGCGCGGACCGCGCCCGCGCCCGCTACCTGAGACGGACCGGGCGCCCCGCCAAGCACGCGCTCGGCGAGAACCTCTTCGCGATCCACATCGGTCCGACCCTGCGTCAGGTGCGCGCCCGCGAGGACGTGTCCCTCGTAACGGCCCGCTCGCGGTACTGGCCGTTCCTCGCACAGGCCGTCACCCGCGTCCCTGGCCTGCGCGAGATCGCCACCTGGAATCTCCTCCTCATCCTCCGGCGCCGAACAGAAACGGCAGCAGCGATGAACAGTCCACTGCGAGCCACCCGTGGCTGAGACGACGTTAACCCTCCCGCCGAGCCGGCCCGGCCGGCCCCGGCCCACCGCGCCGCCGCCCCAGCCGGCGGATCGGCCGCGCCACAGATCGTGGCTGCTGGCCTTCTGGGCGGCAATCTTTGTCGCGTTCCTCTCCGTCTCACCGGGCAGGATGACCTTCGAGACCAAGCTCGGAGTGGTCGCCGACCCATGGAAGTTCATCGGCGACCTCGGGGAGCTGTGGCAGAGCCGCGCCGGATTCGGCGGACTCTCCAACCAGTACGCCGGATACGCCTTCCCGACCCTCCCGTACTACGCACTCACCGACCTCGTGCACATCCCGGTGTGGCTGGCCGAGCGGCTGTGGCTCTCGCTGATCGTGGCCACCGCGTTCTGGGGCGCCCTGCGGCTCGCCGAGCGCATGGACATCGGCAGCGCACGGACCCGGCTGCTCGGCGCCGTCGGCTACGCGCTGTGGCCCACCTTCACCATCGTCGTCGGCTCGACCTCGGCGGCCGCGCTCCCCGGCGCGCTGCTTCCGTGGGTGCTGCTGCCGCTCATCGGCACCCGCACCAGCCCACGGGTGGCCGCGGCCACGTCCGCCCTGCTGATCCCCTTCATGGGTGGGGTCAACGCGGCATCGACGCTCGCCGCCCTGCTGCCTGTGGGGCTCTACCTGCTCAGCCGCCCGGCAGGTCCCCGCAAGCGCGCCCTGATCGCCTGGTGGGTTCCCGGTGTCGTGCTCGCCACCGCCTGGTGGGTGATCCCCCTGCTGCTGCTCGGCGTCTACGGCGAGGACTTCATGCCGTACGTCGAGCAGGCCGACACCACCACCGGCACGATGTCGGCGACCGAACTGCTGCGCGGCGCCGGCAACTGGGTCGCCTACCTCCACTTCGGCGAAGCCTGGCTGCCCGCCGGCTGGACGGTGGCGACGGCGACGGTCACCATTCTCGGCTCGGCGTTCGCCGCCGCGCTGGGGCTCGCGGGCCTGGCCAGGCGCGATCTGCCGGAACGCCGCTGGCTGCTGCTCACCGTGCTGGCCGTGGTCCTGATCGCCCTGGCCGGATACGCCGGTTCCTTCGGCGCGCCCTTCCACGACGGGGTCCGGGACTGGCTGAACGGGTCGCTGCGGCCCTTCAGGAGCATCTACAAGTTCCAGCCCGGGCTCGCACTCGCTCTCGCCTTCGGGCTGATGCACCTGGTGGCGGCGGCGAGCGAGAGCCGCGGGGCCCGGCCGTTCCCCGCGCGGCGTTACGCCCCCGTGATCGCCGCGCTGCTGGTGCTGCCCGGTCTGGCCTGGCCGTACGTCAACGGGACGATCCTGCAGCCCGGCGCCTTCAAGAAGCTGCCCGGCCAGTGGACGCAGGCCGCCGACTGGCTGGAGAAGAACTCGCCCGACAGCCGTGCCCTCGTGGTCCCCGCCACCGCCCACGGCCTCTACACCTGGGGCTCCCCCATCGACCAGCCCTTCGACGTGCTCGCCGACTCCCCTTGGGCGCAGCGCGACTTCGTGCCCTTCGGGACGCCCGGCTCGCGACGGGCGATGGACGCGGTGGAACAGGTGCTCATGAGTGGCAGCGAAGTTCCGGGCCTGCGCGACTACCTGTCACGCGCCGGTCTCTACTTCGTCGTCGTACGCAACGACCTCGACCCGGACCAGATCGGATACGTCCCGCCGATCACCGTGAAGCGCACCCTGGAGGCATCCGGCTACCGGCGAGTCGCCGGATTCGACCCGGTACTCACCGGCGGCCGGATCCCCAGCGGCACACCGTTGCAGGTCCAGGGCATCTTCCCGCGGATGCAGGCCGTCGAGATCTACGAGCCGGCCGGCAACACCCGGCGGCCCGGCCAGGTCGGCCTTCAGGCAGTCGCCGACACCGCGGTGGTCAGCGGCGGCCCCGAAGCGCTGCTGCAACTGTCCGCCGATCCGCGACTGCGGAACAGGCCCACCGTGCTCACCGGGGACAATCACCCGGGGCTCGGCACACCCGCGGCGCAGTACGTCGCGGACGGGCTGCGCCGCGCCGACACCCGCTTCGGACTGGTCAACAGCAACACCTCGTACACCTACACCGCGGACGAACGGAACCCCACCGGGAGCCTGCAGGACCCGGGCGAGCGACCGCGGCAGATCCTGCCGATGAAGGGCACCGGGCACCAGACGACGGCCGTCCTGCGGGGCGCCGCCTCGGTGACCGCCTCCAGCAGTGGCAACTGGCTGTTCCACCTGCCGCAGTACGATCCGGTGAACGCCTTCGACGGCAACCCCGGGACCGCGTGGGCTGAGGGCAGTGCCAAAGACGCCGCAGGCCAGTGGCTCCGTATCGGCTTCTCCTCGCCCACCGACATCCCCGCCTCGCTTCAGCTCACTCCGCTGCCCGGCGACGGAATGCGAGCCGCCCCCACATTCGTACGGGTCGAGACCGACCACGGCTTCGAGGACAGCCCGCTGGCACCGAACGGAAACCCGCAGCCGGTCAAGGCACCCGCGGGGCAGGCCAAGTGGCTGAAGATAACCGTCCTCGCGGCCCAGTCCCCGAAGGCCGGACTGGGCGGCGCGGGCTTCAGCGAGGTCTCCGTCCCCGGCGTCCAGGTGACCCGGCTGCTCCGGCTTCCCACCGACGCGCGCGACACCGAGGCCCGGGCGGAGGTGTTCTCGCTCCACCGCGGCAGCGACCCGGGCGGTCTCTCGCCGGCCTCGGCAGAGGAGGGGCTGCACCGCCGGCTCAGCGTCGGCCGGGGCGGAGATTTCGCCGTCACCGCACAGGCGCTGCCGGTGCCCGGCGAGGCGCTGGACCGGCTCGTCACGGGTGCCGATCCGCGGCAGGGGCGGCGGATCACGGCGACCGCCGACTCGACCAGCCGGCTCGGGAACGGTCTCAGCCCACGCAATCTCGTCGATGAGGACCTGACCACCGCGTGGATCGCCGGCGACCGGCCGGTCATCCATCTGCGCTGGCCCGGCCGGAAGACCATCGACGAGATCGTCCTCGCGGCCGCGGGCGGACTCTCGACCCGACCCGAGCAGGTGCTGATCAGCACCCCGAACGGCGCCGTGACGGCCGCCGTCGACGAGAACGGCCTGGCCCGCTTCGAGCCGATCACCACGGACCGGCTCGACATCACCATCAGCCGGGCCGCGCCGATGACCGTCCACAACCCCGTTGCCGACAACCGGATGCAGTTGCCGGTCGGCGTCAGCGAGGTCTACGTTCCGGCGCTCGCCGACCTTCGCACACCGCCCCCGGCCTCGCACTTGAGGTTCTCCGTGCCATGCGGAGAGGGCCCTCCCGTCGCCGTCGACGGCACGCTGCACGCCACGAGCGCGTCCGGTACGGTGCGCGACCTGACCGAGCGCCGGCCGGTCGAGGTCAAGCTCTGCCGGACAGCGGACGGCACTCTTCCGTTGGGCCGAGGGCTGCACCAGGTGGAGGCGGGCGACGAAGGTCCTCTCGCCCTCACCGACATCACGCTGACCCGCGGCGAGGTCCGGCCGCCCGCGGTGAGCGAACAGCGGGAGGTGAAGACAACCGACTGGCGTGGCGACCGGCGGTCCGTGACCGTCGGCGCGGGCGAGGCCGGCTACCTCCAGATGTACGAGAACGCCAACGACGGCTGGAAAGCCACCCTGAACGGCCAGAAGTTGATCCCGTTGCGGATCGACGGCTGGCAACAGGCCTGGCTGATCCCCGCAGGCGCGGGCGGCACGGTCGAGCTCGAGTACGAACCCGTGCTGATCTACGACATCGGGCTGATCGGCGGCGCGGTGGCGGTGGCCCTGCTCGCGGGTCTCGCACTCGTACGCCGCCGGGGCTCCACCCCGGCCTCCGCGGCAATGGCCCCGCCGGCGCCCGGATGGGTTCTGGGCTGCGTGGCACTGACCCTCGTGGTCGCGGTCGTGGCGGGTCCCTTCGCACTGATCGTCCCCGCGCTGGCGGTAGTTGCCCGCCTGCGGCACTCCCTACTGGTGCCGATCGCGGCGGTGGCGATGGCCGGCGCCGGGATCGCGGCCGCGACGGGGGCGGGCGATCCGGTCTCCGCCGGCCAGGGTGCGTTCGGCCCGGCGGCCCAACTGCTGGCGCTCATCGCGCTGTGCGCGGCCGTGGTCACCGTGGACCGGCGGGTTCGGGGCACGCATGCGTCGGCGGCTCCGGACCCGCAGACCCTGCCCCAGCGGGTGCGGTCGGCAAACGGCCCTGCCGAGCGTCCCGGGCCGGGCCCGGCGCCCGACCCTGATCCGCCCGGCATCGCACCGCTCAACACAAGGGAGACCCCTCCGAGATGACCGCCCTGCAACCCGCCCGGCCCGGGCCGCCGCCCGAACCCGCTCCGGGCCGGATTCCGTTCCCGGTCGTCGATGAGATCTCCCGGCACTGTCTCCGTGAGGAGGAGCCCGAGACCGTACACATAGAGGTGCGCCTGCCCCGGCAGCCGGATCCGGAACGGCTCCGGGCCGCGTTCTGCGAGGCCTTGCGCCGGCACCCGCGGATTCTGGTGCGCGAGGCACCCGGCCCCTGGTACCGGCGCCGCTACGAGTGGGAGTTGACCGGCACCCCGGACGTGGATCCAGTGAGCTTCCCCGAGCCGGGGCCCGGTGCGCTGGAGCGGGCGAGAGCCAGAGCGCTGTCCGAAGCTCCGCCGCTGTCCGTTTCCCCGCCCGTCCGGCTGGACGTGGTGAGGCCATCGTCTACGGGCAGCCCGTGTGTGCTGCTGTTGACGCTCAACCACACTGCCCTGGACGGGCCCGCCTGTCTGCGCGTGCTGGCCACGGCCGCCGAGTTGTACGGCGGCGCCGCCGTCTCCTCCACGTCACCCGTACGCAATCCGGTCGGCGCGCCGGGGCGGCCGGTTCCACCGCCGCCCGCACGCACGGTCGGCCCGGCCCGGCCCGCTCGTGTGGCACCCGCGACCGAGATCCGGGGTACCGGCGGAAACGGCATGCTGCTGGCCGATCTGCCGGTGCCGCGCCGGCCGGCCGGTGCCGGCTACACCGTCAACGACCAACTCCTCGTCGCCACCTGCCTGATGATCACCCGCTGGAACCGGCTGCACGATGTCCCGCCCCGCCCGGTGCGCATCACCATGCCCGTCGACGACCGGCCCCGCGGCGCCGAGATGCCCATCGGAAACGGCACCCGTCTCGTGGAGGTCGGATTCGGGGCACAGGAGTGCGCGCGGGAGCCCGGCCCCGAGGTTGTCGCCGCCATGCTTCACCGCACCGCGGAACGCACCCGCGCCCTGAAGTCGGCACCCCGCCCTCAACTCGGCCACGCCGCCGCCCTCCTCACCGCACCCGCCCTGCCCGTCGGTCTGCGGGCCGCCCTGACCCGTGGCGTACGGTGGGCTGCCGCTCCCTGGACCTCGACCACGCTGCTCAGCAATATCGGGCGCATTCCGTACCCGCTGGACTTCGCCGAGGCGGGCCGGGCGGAGGCCGTCTGGTTCTCGGCTCCCGCCGCGATGCCGCGCGGGCTGACCGTGACCACCGCCAGCACGGGGGGACGGCTGCATCTGGCGCTGCGCTGGTCGCGCGCCCTCCTCGACGACGCGGCGGGGCAGCGGCTGTGCGATTTCTTCACGGAGTATCTGGCGGCCATGGCGGCTCTGCCGGCCACGTCAGGAGGTGACGGGCCATGACGGGAACTCTCCCCGCGGGACTGCGCGCGTTCTACGAGAACCCGGCCGTCCCCGTCGCCTCCGGAGACGAGCGCAGCCGCCGCCAGGCACTGATGCTGGCCCGAGTACTGCCCTCTGAGCCCTCCCTCGTCGTCGACGTCGGCTGCGGCGACGGCTCCGCGGCGGCCACCGCGGGTCCCCTCCTCTCCCATCACCGGATCGTCGGTGTCGACTGGTCCCAGGACGCGCTGCGCCGGGCCGCCACCCGGATGAACCATGTCGTGCGGGGTGAACTGACGTCGGGCGGGCTGCCGTTGGCCGACGCTACCGCCGACGCCGTGCTCTTCAGCGAGGTGATCGAGCATCTGGTGGATCCCGACAGTGCGATGGACGAGCTGCGCCGCATCCTCAAACCGGGCGGCCATCTGATGCTCTCCACCCCGAACCTGGCCGCCTGGTACAACCGGTTGCTGCTGGCCGCGGGAGTGCAGCCCGTCTTCTCGGAGGTCAGCCTGCGCGGTATTCACGGCCGGCCCGGATCCCAAGTGGTGGGCCATCTGCGCCTGTTCACCGCCCGCGCCCTGCGGGGATTCCTCACCGCCGCGGGCTTCGAGGTGGTCACCCTGGCCGGCGCGCCCTTCCACGGTATTCCGCGCCCACTGCGCCTTGTGGACCGGGCCGCCTGTGCCGCGCCGTCCGTGGCCTCCATCCTCCTGGTGCACGCCAGGCGGGTGTAGCGCCGTGTGGTGGGGGGTGGCCTCAGCCCTGTTGGCCAACGTCTTCTACAGCACCGGCTTCGTACTCGAGAAGCGGGCACTGTCCGGCCTGCCGCCACTGAGCTCGGGGCAACCGGCCCGAGTCGTACGGCTGCTCATCGGCAGCCCGTTGTGGCTCGGCGGTTCGCTCGCGCTCGCCGCCGGCTTCGCGGCACAGCTCGCCGTCTACCGAACCCTTCCCATCGCAGCCGCGCAGGGCATCTTCGTCTCCGGTCTCGTGCTGCTCCTGCTGCTCTCCGCGGTCGTGCTCGGTGAGCGCCCCAGCGGCCGCGAGCGACGCGGCGTGGTCATGATCACCCTCGCCCTGCTGATGGTGGTGGCCTCCCTCCAGGACTCCGACGCCGTGGGCGAGCATGCCTCGGCCGGCCGTGTCCTGCTGATCTGCCTACCCGCGCTCGCAGCGGGGCTGTGGCTGTACCGGTCCGTGGAACTCCGGACCCGCCGCCGTCACCGGCTGCCGACCGCGGGCGTCGAATACGGCGTCGCCGTCGGGCTGTTGTACGGCGTCAGCTCGCTCGCCATCAAGGGCGTCTCCAGCCATCTGACGACCCGCGGTATCGGGGACGCGGTCGTCGACCTGCTGAGGTCCCCCTATCCGTACATCCTGCTCTTCACCTCAGTCACCGGCCTGGTCCTTTCCCAGACCGCACTGCAGCGCTGCCGGGCATCTCTGATCGTGCCGGTGTGCACCACCGTCACCTGTCTGTTCACGGCGGCGCTCGGCACTTTCGTCTTCGGCGAGTCGCTGCCGGAACACCCGCTGCGGCTCGCGCTGCGCCTCGGCGGCACCGCACTCGCCGTCTCCGTCCTGCTGATGCTTCCGCGTCATGACGAACCCCCCACCCCGGCAAAGGAATTGGCCCATGAAGCATGACGACCCCCTGCTCCGGATCATCGCCTGTCCGATCGACAAGGGGCAGCTCACGCTGCTCCTGCCGGAGGAGTTCCTCTACAACCCGCGGCTGCACCGCCGCTATCCGATCATCGACGGGATCCCGCAGCTGCTTCCCTCCTCGGGTGCACGGGTACCCGACGATGAGCACGAGCGGATCCTCAGGCGGATGAGTCCGTGACACTCGCCGCCCGGATCGCCCCTCATCTGCCGCCCCCACTGGTCGCCACGGGCGTCGATCTGCTCTATCCGCGGTATGAGCCGGAGCTGCGCCGACTGGCCGACTTCTGCCCGCCCGGCGGCTCGGCGGTGGATGTCGGCGGCTGGTACGGCCCGTGGTCCCGGCGGCTGGCCCGGCGGGCCGGCCGGGTGGTGGCAGTCGAGCCGGTCCCCCACCTCGCCCGCCTGCTGGCCGCCACCACTCCCGCCAATGTCGATGTGGTGAACGCGGCTGCCACGGACCGCGACGGCGGCACGGCGCAACTGTGGCTGCCGCCGGACGACCGCGGCCACCGTGGCGTCTCGTCGCTCGTGCGCAGGGACATGCACAGCAGGTCGGTACCGGTGCACTGCGTACGGATCGACAGCCTCGGTCTGCACGGCGTCACCCTGATCAAGATCGATGTGGACGGAAGCGAACTGAACGTGCTCCGCGGCGCGGAGGAGACCCTGGCCGGAGACCGCCCCGTTCTCTTCATCGAACTGGAAGCCCGCATCGGGCCACTGGAACCGGTGCTGAACCTGCTCGCCCACCACGGCTACCGGGGCTGGGTGCTGCCGGGCCGCGACTGGCTGCCGCTGTCCGATTTCGATCTTTCAGGCCACCAGTCGCTGACGGCGCACGTCGCCGAGCACGGCCTCCTGCGCCGAAGCCTCACCCCGTTCCGGCGGCGGTACGTCAATTCGGTGCTCTTCCTCCACGGCTCCCGGCAGCCCGGCGGCGCGGCGGCAGCGGCTCCCGTACGCGGTCGGCGAGGTTGACCGACTGCGGCACGGGCGCATCAACTGCGAGACAGGTGAGCAGTCCGGCGCGCAACGGGAAATGAGCGCCCCATGGGTACCGGTTCGCGCCCCTTGACCCGACTTCGGGGCGGGAGGAACCTGAGAGGGCTCGACGGGTCGCGCGGACATGAGGATGCCGCCGCCGCTCGCGGGCGGGGGGATTTGTGAGACTGAATGTATCGCTGAACGTTGCTGCGACGTGGGTCGGCACCACCGCGCTCGGTCCCGGCGTCCGCTCCGTCGTATGGGTGCAGGGCTGTCCCTTCAGTTGCCCCGGCTGCATGTCTCCGGACTGGATACCGGACGTGCCCGCTCGGCCGGCCGAGGCTGCCGGACTGGCTGCGGAGCTGCTGGCCGACCCCGCAATCGATGGGCTGACGTTTTCGGGCGGCGAGCCGATGCAACAGGCCGCAGGACTGGCGCAGCTGGCCAGGTGCGCCCGCCGCATCCGCGACGTGACCCTGGTCTGTTTCACCGGATACCGACTGGAGCGGCTGCGTGCCCGTCCGCCCGCACCGGGGGTGGCCGAGCTGCTCGCCGAAGTGGACGTGCTCGTCGACGGGTTGTACATCGCGGGGCGCGACGACGGACACGGACTGCGCGGCAGCACGAACCAGCGGGTGCACCAGCTCTCCGGACGACTGGCGGACAGCGGCTACGACTTCACCGGCCGCGCCCGTACGGCAGAGATAGCCATGGACGGCCCCGAGGCGCTGCTCATCGGCGTTCCTCCGCCCGCTCTCCTCACCGTCTTCGACACCGCCGTCGACCGGACACGCCGGGCACGGCGCGACAACGCCGCGCACACCAGGGGGGCACATGAGCGGTAGGAAGCGCATCCAGGTCGAAGAGTCGGAGTGGTACCGGCTGCAGCGCGAGGCATCCCGGCTCAAGGACATCCAGCGGAGTCTGCCAGGCCTGATCAAAGAGGTACGCCGCCAGACGCACGACGACCTGGAGCGGGTCTTCGGTGTCATCGAGGACCGCCAGCGCTCCGTGGAGCAGGTGGTGGAGGGTCTCAGCGAGCAGACGCGCCGCCTGGAGACCGAGACCCAGCAGCGCCTGCAGGCACAGGCGCGCCGCTGGGCAGAGGAGCTCAGGGCCTCCGCGGGCGAACTGCGCAAGGAGACCCGAGAACATCTCGCCGAGCAGACACACAGGCTGCGGGGCGAGATCGCGGACGAGCGACGTCGGCGCCAGGCGGACGTACAGCGCCTGGCGACCGAACTCGGCGAACTGGTCCAGGATCAAGAACGCGCCGCCGTCATCGCCCGCGACGCTCTCTCCGACGCACGCGCCATGCACCGGCTGATCCGGGACACACTGCCGCACCAGCGGTACGCCGCCGGACGTCTCGCGAGTCTGGAGCAGAACCTCGACCGCGCGGACGGCAATATCGCGCAGGCCAGGTTCGACGCGGCCCTGGCCACCGCCCAAGGGGCATATCAGGAGCTCAGCGAACTCCGCCTGGACCTCGAGCAACGCGACCGCGAGCAGCGTTACCTGCAGGTGCAGGCCAGTGAGCAGATCCTGGTCATACAGCTGCAGATCAAAAACAGTGCCTCACAGCCGGTGTACGGAGCCGAAGGTGAGGTGCTCGATGATGTGGACCTCGATGTCGACTACTGGTCGCGCGGCGAACTGACGGCGCTGCGAGCGGAGACGACCGCCCTCGAACAGCGCGTCAAGGACGAGAAGCAGCCCCTGGAGGCGCAAGAGCTGCGCGACATCGTGGAGCACAGGGCACCGGCCCTCGAGCAGCGCCTCGCGGCTATCGTCGGACGGGCCGGTCAGCGGCTGATCGCCTCCCAGCAGCGCGTGAACCTGGCCGAGGCCGTCGTGCAGACCCTCGAAGACATGACCGCCTATGAGCTGGACGAGGTCACCTATCTCGGACAGGACCAGCGGGAGGCGTACTTCGCCAAGCTCGTCCACCGCAACCAGAACGAGATGGTCATCGAAGTCGCCCCCGCCGAGGGCGACTCGGGCGGGTCCGTGCTGCGCGTGCTGTCGTACGACCACGACACCACGGCCCGTGACGAACTGGACGACCGGGGACGAGCGCTGAGCCGGCAGTTACAGGCACACGGCATCCAGGCCTCCGAACCACAGGCCGAGGAAGGAGACCCTGACCCTGCATACCGCGACTTCAAGGCCCTCGGACAGGCACCGACGCAGCCCCAGGGCCAGGCGCTGCCGAGCACCGCCACGGAAAGCTGAGACGGGCGGACCCGGAAATGTCGATGCACGGCCGTCACGGCGCTCTCGTCGAGCGCCTCGAAGGGTTCCGGCTCCCCGTCGGCGACTCGCTGTTCATCGTGCACGGCCGGGGCATGGACGACGTCTTCGTCGGTCACGACTACCGCGGCCGCGGCATCGAGGAACTCCTGTGGGAGCTGCTGCATGCGGCGGGCTTCGAGCGGGTCGTGTACTCGACGCTGTCCCGGCCGCTGTACTTCAGGGACACCCGGTCGCGGGATCTGTCCCGACGGCGCAAACCGGCACCCGCGGCCACCGGCCGCAACCTGATGCGTCCCGAGTTCCAGGGCCCGCTCGGTAGGCGCCTCCTGCCCGAAACGGTTGCCGGCTCGGGGGACGGGCCCAGGGCGCCCTCCCCCGACCCCGGCCCCGTGCACCCCGCACCGGTCACACTGACCGACCAGCACCGTGTGATGATGCTCGACCACTTCATGCGGCAGAGCGGGGTTCGCACCGCCGTCGTCCTCAGCCACGCCGAGGAGTCCCTGCGCTACGACCGGGCGGATCGAGCCCTCGCCGGAGCGCTCGCGGGCTGGGCCGAGCACAGCGACGACCACAACCTCTGCGTCCTCCTCTTCCGCAAACACACACTTGAAGAGGTGCAGCAGTTCGTCGCCGACCTGCGCAGCGTCCCGCGGCTGGAGAGCTACTTGCACGACCAGCGGCAGCGCTCCACCGGCCGCGCCACCGCGGCGATCGGCCATCCGCACGCAGCGGAACTGGACAGGCTCGTCCATGCCACGCGGATCAGGAGCGGACTGCGCATCGGCGACTGGCGCGAACTTCCGCTCGTCGTACGGGCCATGGCCGCAGAGCCGATGCCCGCCAAGAACTGGCAGTCGCTGCTTCGGCAACTGGCCGGCGAGAAGTGCCCGCTGGGCCTCGCCGATCTGCGGAAGCGACAGTGGGTCGGCGGCAGCACGCAGGATGAACTCAGCGTCTCCGACCGGATCGACCGGATGGTGGGCCTCGGCTCGGTGAAAGAGCATCTGGAGGACCTGCGCTGGCGCGTCACCACGGACGCCGCACTGCGGGCCCAGGGTCTCGGCCTGAACGCGGAGCCCGGCTCACCGCATCTGGTGTTCACCGGCAACCCCGGCACCGGCAAGACCACAGTCGCGCGCCTGGTCGGCGAGATCTACCGCGACCTCGGCCTGCTGCGCCGTGGGCATCTTGTGGAGGCCGAGGTCCCCGACCTGGTCGCCGGCGTGGTGGGCCAGACGGCGATCAGGACCAACGAGACCGTGGACCGGGCGCTGGACGGGGTGCTGCTCGTCGACGAGGCGTACCGGCTCAGCGACCAGAGCGGCCGCGGCTTCGGACAGGAAGCCATCGACACACTGCTCAGCCGTATGGAGAACGACCGCGGCAGATTCGTACTGATCGTCGCCGGCTACCCCGACAAGATGGAGGAGTTCCTCGGCTCCAACCCCGGCCTGCGCAGCCGAGCCTCCGCCGCCAATATCATCCACTTTCCCGACTACGAGCCGCCCGAGCTGCATGCCATCCTCCTCGGTCAGATGCGCGACCTCGGCCTGAGCTGGACCCCGGAACTGGAGGACCGGCTGCGCGAGGTCACGCAGGGCATGCATGCCACGCGCGGCGCGGACTTCGGCAACGGCCGAGCCATGCGCGACCTCGCCGACGAGCTCAAGACACGTTGGGCACGGCGCGTACGGGCCGTGGTGAGCGAGCCCATGGAACCGCGGGATCTGCCCGACAGATACCGGACCCATCTGCGGCAGCCC
The DNA here is from genome assembly GCF_044389785.1 of Streptomyces sp. NPDC019443. Classification (NCBI taxonomy): domain Bacteria; kingdom Bacillati; phylum Actinomycetota; class Actinomycetes; order Kitasatosporales; family Streptomycetaceae; genus Streptomyces; species Streptomyces sp. NPDC019443. Next base: position 1,197,431 of record NZ_JBIRYJ010000001.1, on the reverse strand, counting down.
ACTCCCCCGGTCGATGAACTCCTCGCCGACCTCGACGGTTTGGTGGGGCTGGAACCCGTCAAGGAGCTGATCCGGGACCTGGTGGGACGGCTGCGGCTGCGCCGGCAGCAGGGCAAGGAGTCCTTTCCGCCGCCCCATCTGCTGTTCGTCGGCCCGCCCGGCACCGGGAAAACAACCGTGGCGCGACTCGTCGGTGGCCTCTTCCACGCACTCGGGCTGCTCAACCGTGGACACATGATCGAGGTCACCCGGGCCGAACTCGTCGCGGGCTACGTCGGACAGACGGCCCTCAAGACGAAGGAGGCGATACGGTCCGCTCTCGACGGAGTGCTGTTCATCGACGAGGCATACAGCCTCTCCCGCCGCGAGCACGGCGGAGACTTCGGCACAGAAGCCATCGACACCCTGACACGCGAGATGGAGGACCTGCGCGGCCGCCTCGTGGTCGTCGCTGCCGGATATCCGGCGCCGATGGACGACTTCCTCGCCGAGAACCACGGACTGCGCTCCCGGTTCACAGAACGGGTGATCTTCCCGCATTACTCGGGGCAGGAACTGGTCGAGATCCTTCGCCGCACGGCCGAGCAGCAGGGGTACGCCCTTCCCGCGCCGGCCGCCCGGCAGGCACGGACCTGGCTGGATCGCCAACGCGTCGCGCACCCACAGGACTTCGGCAACGGAAGAACCGTACGAGTCCTGCTGGACCGTATGGAGGCACGCCTGGCCCGGCGCCTCGGTGGCGGCGAAGGTCCCGCCGCCGGCCCGCTCGCCTTCGCCCCGGAGGACGTGCCCGATGGCGACGACTGATTCCGTCACCACCGCCGCGCCCTTGGCCGACGAAGCGTGCCCCGTCTGCGCCGCGCCGATCGGCGACGGGCCGGAGTGCGGCGGCTGCGGCTGGCTGCTGAGCGGGAAGCTCATCCTCGGCCGCCTCACTCCGAAGATCCGAAACGACTTCGACGATCGGCTCGCAGCCGCCCGACGCCGCTTCGACCTGACCGCCGCGGCCCGTGCGTCCGGCGCGCCGTGGCGGACGGATGTCGTACGCCTCGACCGGCTGGAGGCCCTGGTCCGGGAGGGGCCGCCGCGGCCGGGCGAACGGGAGGAGGTACTGCGCGAACTGGAAGAGGAAGGGAAGCGGCTGGCGGCCGCTTCGCCTGACAGCGCCGGCGGGCAGAGCGATGCGGCTGACGCACGGACGCTGCGGGATCTGGCGCGCGCAGCCCTCGCCACCGGACCCGGGCGCTCGCCGGATGTCATGCTCGCCGAGATCACGGCGAGCGGGCTGACCGCCACCGTCTTCGGCCGCGGGCATGACGGTGAGACCACCGAGCAGGCCGAGGTGCGCACCTGGAGCTGGGCCGAGCTGCTGGCAGGACTGCCGAAGGACCTTGACGCGGCGCTTTTCATCCTCGCGGGCGGCATCGGGCAGTGGACGGGACCGCGGGCAGATACGGACGATTTCGTCATACCCGGGACACTCGAGCACATGGCGGAGCGGACCGTCCTGGTGAACCGCGTATCCGGCTGGCCCCTGCCCGAGTCTCTGCTCGGGTTGCTGGAGCAGCGGCTGCCGGACGCCGAATCCGTACGGCTGCCGGGCGAGGCGCCGCCGCCGGACACGCTGCGGCACGCGGACGGGTTCACCGCGGCGGCCTGGGAACGGGATGCGGACGCCATGCGGCTCGCGGGCGGTGGCGCGGACGGCTCGGTCCGCGTATGGCGGCTGTGGGACCCCGAGCCGGTCGCCGTCCGGTCCCTGCACCAAGGCCGGGTGACCGCCGTCGACATCGCCGACGAGGGCAGAACGGTGGTGAGCGGAGGCAAGGACGGTGTCGTACGGCTGTGGTCGTTCGGCGGCTCCGGGCGGGCGCGGGCATTGGCCTGGCACCAGGGCTGGGTCGACGCCGTACGGATCCGGGCCGGCGTCGTGTTCAGCCTCGGCGACGACGGAATACGCAGATCCACGCTGTTCACGGAGCCGGACGATGCCGCCGCCGGGTTTCCGCTGCGCGTCGCCTGGTCGTCGGCCGCCGCCCGGCTGGCCGTCACCTCCGACGCCCGGATCCTCGTGGTCGGCGGCGCCGTGGAGGCGGTCGTCTGGGACGCCACAAACGGCACCCGGCTGTTCTCCGTGACCACCGGCTCCGCCGTCACCGCCCTCGCCCTGGACGCCGGGGACCGGCTCCTCGCCATCGGTTGCGCCGACGGCACCATCCACATCCACGACCTGCGCGAACGCGACCCAGTCGGCCAATGGACCGGCCACAGCGGCCCGTTGCGCGCCCTCGCCTTCGGGCCCGGCGGGTCCCTGGCGGCCGCCGACGACACCGGAGGCATCCGGGTGCGCAGCGCCGACCCGCGCGGGGCGCCGCCCGGCGAGGTCCAGAGCCTGGCCGTGGGGGCGCACTCAAGCCCGGTGCGTGCACTGGACTTCAACCGGCTCGGAGAACTTCTGAGCGCGGACGGCGACGGGCTCGTTCGGGCCTGGCGCCTCCCGTGCCTGCACTGACACCCGGTACCGCCTCTGCCCGAAAGGAGGGCGCCGTGACCGAAGGCTTCCTGACCTCGGCCTTCAAGCACCAGCGGCCCCAGCTCGAAATGCGCCTCGACGACAACGCAGGCACGGACACCGTGACCGCAGCCCTGCGCGAAGTCCTGGAGCGCCTCGACGCGGCGTCCTACGGCGCCTCGTACCGGGCGCCGGGACAGGCCCCGGACGGCACGCTTCCGGACGCCGCCCGCCAGCAACTCGTCGCCACCGTGGATCTACTGCGCGCCGCCGTCGTCGGCACGCTCTCCACCGTGCGCGCCCCCGCCGTACCCCCGCCCAGACAGCGTCCGCCGGCGCGCCGCTCACCGTTCCCGCGCATCGCTTTCCTCGGTCTGGGCAGCGACGATGAGGACAGGTACGAGGCAGAGGCGCGGGAGGTTGAGGAACAACGCCGACGGCAGTTGTCCCGCCCTACCGTGCACACGCTCTCACTGCTCGACCACGTACAGGCCGCCGTCGAGGCCGCGGACCGACTGCTCGCCGAGGCCGAGCCACCGCCCCCGGAGCGCGTGGCGCTGCCATGGTCCGAGGACGCCGAACTCCTCAATCTGATCAGGGACTTGATGGCAGCGCATGCCGAGTGGGACGGCGAACTCGCGCTGCGCCACATCGACCGGCTGCGCAAGAACCTGGCGCTGCTGCACGACATCAAGGTCGTGGACTTCGACGGAACCAACGAGAGGCTGTTCGCCTTCGGTACCCATCCTGATCCGGAGGAGGAACGGGTGGTGACCGTACAACCGGCCCTGGTGACGGCAGACGGCCGGGTACTGCGCCGGGGAGAGGTCCATGAGCCCGCCCCGCCGCCGCCGGGACCACCGGGCGGCGGGGCCCCTGCCCCTGCCCACGAGCACCCGGACCACGGGGAGCAGGGCGACGAGCACAAGGAGCGCAACAATGGCTGACACGTCCGGCACCGTGGTGGTGGGCTTCGACCTCGGGCACGGCGAGAGCGCACTCGCAAAAGCTCACACCAGCACGACGCTGGCGCCCGAAATCGTCGACATCGGATCCACCGGAGGCGGCAGGCAGCATGTCACCGTGGTTGCGGAACACCCCACCCGCGGTGTCCTCGTCGGCCGGGAGGCCGCCGAAGCCAAGGGCGTCACGTCGCTCTATCTCGCCTTCAAGTCGCCCGAATTCAGCCGTGAGGAAGTACGCCACCCTGTTCTTCTCTTCGTCGCCAAAGTGAAAGCGGATGCCGTCGCCCGCGACGGTGAACTGGGCGACAAGCACCGGGTGCGCTGGGTGTTCGGAGCACCCTCGGGCTGGAGCGGTGACCTGCGCCGCGCCTATGCCGACCTGCTGAGGTCCGCGGGCCTGCAGCATGTGGACGTGGTTCCCGAGTCGCGGGCCGCCATGCTGTATGCCAGAGAGTCCATGGACATCACCATCGGCCAGGACGAGTTGTCGGGAAGCATCGTCGTCACGGACGTCGGGTCCTCCACAACCGACTTCACTCGCGTCCTCGGCTATCACACCGGACCCCCCATCGACACCGGCGTCCAGCTCGGCGCCGGGCTCATCGACCGGACCATCCTGGAGCGCCAGCTCGAACGGCACTCCGAGCGCAAGGCACTGGAGGAGCTGCTCCACAACAACCGGCTGCTGCGGCTGAGGCTGGAGCTGCTGTGCCGGGAGGTGAAGGAGATGTACTTCCGCACCGACCCCAGCCGGTTCGCCGACGACCCCGACGCCACGGTGGGCGGAGTCCACCGGGTCCAGATCGACAAGAAGTCCTTCTATTTCGACATCGAACTGACGGCAGCCGACATGGAGGCCGTGCTGGACGCGCCCCAGCCCAGTCTTGAGGGCCGCTCCTGGCGCCAGGCGTTTCGCGACGCCCTGGACGAGGTCGCCCAAGAGGTGGGCGGGCAGCCGGACGCCGTCCTGCTCACCGGAGGCGCATCGCGCATGCACTTCGTGCAGGAGCAGACCCGGGAGGTGTTCGGGGCGGACAGGGTGCTGCTCGGCCTGGAACCGGAGGTGGCGATCGCTCGCGGACTGGCCCTGGCCGGCCGGATGAGCCTGCGGGCCGCGGGTTTTCGCGCCGACATCCGCAAGCTCCTCGAGGGCGACCGGATCGGATCGCTGGTGCAGGACAGGCTGCCGTCGCTGGGCGCGAAGCTGGGTGAGTCGGTCGCGGACGGAATGACCGAACGCCATGTGATCCCCGCCTTCCGGCGCTGGCAGGCCGGCCAGATCGCGACGCTCAACGACATGGCGGCAGGCATTACTTCGGCGCTGCACGCCGAGCTGACCGATCCCGACAACCCGCGGCTCAAGCAGGTGATCACCGACTGGCAGAACGAACTGCGCCCCGATCTCGAGGAGTTGACCAGACCCATCTGCCGACGCTGGCACATTCCCCCGTCAGCGATGGCACTGCCCGCTGTGGAGGTGAGCGGCGGGCAGCTGGAGGTGCCGTTCGACTCGGCGGCCGCCACGCAGGTGCTGGACAACATCGCCAAGGTCATGAACGTGGTGGTCGCCGGAGTGGTCGCGACGACTCTGTTCGGTGCCGGCACCGCCATCATCGCCGCGACCGGACCGTTCGCCGTGATCATCGCCTTCGTCGTGGTGCTGGTCGGGCTCAGTGAGGGCAAGGAAGCGGCGATGCGCAAGGCGCAGGAGGCCAATATTCCGATGTGGATGCGCAAGGTCGGCGGCGAGAACCGGCTCGTCAACAAGCTGCGGCAGGGGGCAGGGCCCCAGGAGGCGCAGCTGGCCGCGGCGTTCAGCGCACAGTTCCTGGACGACGGTGGACAAAAACTCATGAGTGAGATCGCCAAGGGCATCGCCGATGACCTCGACGCCCTCGCAGAAGCGGCGGAACTGCTCGTCTCCTGAGCATCGAGCTGCTTTTCGCCGCTACGCCGCTCAGCGACGCCCGGCCGGGTCCTCGCCGCTCCAGGCGACGACAGCCCGGCCGGGACCGGCGGCCCGGTCGCCGACCTCCAGCGCGCGGCTCAGAGCCGTGTCGACCTCGTGCAGCCGCTTCTCGATGCCGTCGATCAGCACCCGGGCCCGCTCCAGAGCGGTGAGCTGCCTGCCGTCCGCATGGGCGGCGCCCTCGAACGAGGCCAACGCCTCCATGAGTCGCCGGTTGGCGTCGGCGTGAGCCCCCAGTTCCGCCAGCCGGGCCGAGGCCGCGGCCACCTCCGCTTCGGCGCCCGCCAGCGACTTCTCCTCCGCGGCCAGTTCCGCCTGTTTGCGTGCGGCCTCTTCCAGCGCCGTACGCGCCGAGGGGGCGAGCCGCGACAGCTGATCCTGTGTCAGCCGAAGCAGCTCGGCACTTCCGCGCTCCAGGGTCTGCTCTGTACCGTTCGCCCGCTCCCGCAGCAGCAGAAGCCGTTCCTCGACGACGAGACGCTGCCCCTCGATATCGTCCAGTACCTCGACCAGCCGTACCAGGCGGCGCAGTTCGGTGACCCGTGCCCGCAGCGCGTCGTGTTCGGCGAGCCGGTCCCGCAGCTCGTTCTCGTCCTTGGCCGCCGCGTCCATATGCTGCCTGCATTCGGCAATCCGCCGCCGCACCTCCGCGATCTCACGCTCCCGCCGCTGGACGTACTCCCCCACATCCGGGCCCGGATCCGCGGCCGCGAGCAGCCCGGGCACGGCCCGCGACACGACCTCGGTCTCACTGAGCGCGTCATCGAGGAGAAACACCGCCTCTACAGGGGTCGCGGACTGCTCCCGTGACAGTCGGCCCATGGCCTGTGCCGACCACATCAGGCTCCAGCGCAGGGCGTGGAGGGCGTCGAGGTCGTCACCGCGCCCCACCGCCTCGGCGAGCCGTTCCTTCGCTTCCTCGCTCAACGTCCTGCCTCCGTAGTCGTCACGCCGCGGCCGACGGGCCCGCCGAGCGGCAGCAGAACGGACTCCCCGCCTCCCACCGGACGGAAAACCAGCACTCCGAATCCGGTTCCCGCCGGATGCAGTCCCACCTGGGCGCTGCCCGCAGGCAGTCCAGGGCAGGGCAGTTCTAGGGCTCGGTGCGGCCCCTGCCCGTACTCCTGTACGTCGATCCCGACCCGGAAGCCGCCCGCTGTGGGTACGTCCACGGTCAGGGGCTCGCCTCCGTCGGTCACCGTCATGGGCACGGCCGCTCCGGTCACGGTGAGCGGGATGCGCACTTCCGCCGGCCTGCCGCGGCGGAGCCGGTGGGCGAACAGGGTCAGCGAGTGCCGGGCCGTCTCGGGTGCCCGGACCACGCCTTGGGCGATCCGCAGTGCGCCGAGCGCCGTCGCATGAGGATCGAGCACCTGCGGGCCCGGCTCCGGGGTGGGTTCACCGAGCGAGTCCCGTACTGCGACGAGCGTCAAGGGATGGGCGTTCAGGTCACCACTCACCAGGACCCGGTGCTCTGCCGACGGTCCGGGACCGGGGGGACACCGGTCGAGAAGACCCGTGACCGTAGCCCGAAGGGCCTCCGCGACCGTTTCGAAGTCGTCGATGACAGCTCCGGCCGTCATTGTCCTGCGTCCTTCGGCGGTCTCACAGGCATGCACCGGGGCGGTTCGGTAGCGCGGAAAGGTCCTCGCACGGGCGAGCAGCAGAGCGGCCCTTCGCCCACGGTCACTCCCGGCATCCCGATGGGCCCGGGCGATGGCCACCAGCTCGGCCCCATGGCCGGATACGGGGCGGCTCTCGGTTGCGACGAGACCGACGGAAGGACCGGAGACGCGGCACAGCCCCGCGCCGACCTCGTCCGTGCCGATGCGCAACACCAGTCGGTCGGGGCCCGCGGCGGGCGCGTCCTGAACGCCGAAAGCCGTGGCGGCCACCGTCTGAGGCACGAACTGACGTAACGGAAGCCCCAGTTGGGCGATCAGCTCGCCGTACAGCGCCTCCCGCCGGGCGACACCGTCGCCATCGCCGTCGAACCAGCTGTCCGGCACAGCGAGTACGAGACTCTCGACCTGCTCCGGGGTCCGGCGCAGAAACTCTCCAAGCCGCCGTGGCGCGAACTCCGACGGCCGATCGCCGTCCGCGTCGCCTGTCACGACCGCCCCCGTGCCGACGTCCATGCCCACGAACACGGCCCCACCGCCCGCCCGCCGCCCCGCGCGCCCGCGCGCCTTCCCTTTGGCCGGCTGCTCGCGCACCGGTCCCGCCCAGATTAGCGAGCGACGGCCAACTTCCGGCAGTTTCAAGGAAGATGGTCTCATTTCAGAATCCATGCCGATGATACGGACTACACTCGTGGCGCACTTCGGCCGAGGGGCCGACACCGGGGCTACGGGGGCGGGCGTATGAGCGATCTGGTGCGGTTCGAGACGCGGGACGGCTCGGCAATGATCGTGGAGGTCGAGGACACCGCGCCGGGGCTGGAGAACGTTTCGCGCGACGACAACGGCGTACTGGAGGCCGGCCGACGTCTCGACCAGATCCTTTCCGGAGCCCGGCCGACCATCGAAGCGGTGCTCGGGCTGCTGAGGGGACTGGCGCCCGACGAGTACGAAGTCGAGTTCGGCATCAAGCTCAACGCCGAGGCGGGTGTCGTGGTCGCCAAGACCGCCACCGAGGGTCACTTCAATGTGCGCCTCGCCTGGCAGCGGTCCGAACGGCGGGAGGCTGACGGGCCTGCCGGTGCCGCCGGGACAACCGGCTCGCGTGCTCCCGCAGCCACCGGCTCCACCGGGCCGGAGTGACCCGTCATGGTGCTCTGGGAGAAAGCACCCTGGCTGGTGAGCATCCGACGAGCGCATGACCGGGCGCCCAACGGCGCAGGTGTGCTCGTGACCGACCGTCATGTGCTGACCTGCGCCCATGTCACGGTCCCGAACAATCGGCGACAGCCGCCCGAGGGGCCCCTGTTCGTTCACTTCCACCACGCAGACCCGCACGAACCGATTCCCGCCGTCGTCGTCGAGGGCGGCTGGCACCCTCAGGACAGCGTCCTGCGGACGGGCGACCTGGCCGTACTGGAACTGCAGAACCCGCTGCCGAGAACCGCCGTCGTCGCGCCCCTGGTATCCACCGAAAATGGCGTCTGGGGCCACCGCTTCCATGTGTACGGCTACCCGGAGGGCGACCACAGAGCGGGCGGCGTATCCGCGAACGGCACGATCAGCGGGCGCGCGGGGCCGGACTGGATCCAGCTCGAGTCGACGTCCACGCTCGGCCATGGTCTGGCTCCCGGTTTCTCCGGTTCGCCCGTGTGGGACATCACGCTCGGGGGTGTCATCGGCATCGTCGCCGCCCGTGACAAGCCCGGTGAGAAGCACGATCCCAGGACCGGGTACGCGATCCCCGTGGAAGCGCTCGCTGGATTCTGGCCGCCGCTTCGGGAGTTGATCCGCGAGCCGGTCGCGGAGGAACAGCGCGCCGAGGTCGAGAACCTGCTGGCGCTGGCGCTGCGGCCGGACGGAGAGCTGCCCAAGATCCGCGACGTCCGCATCTACGACATCGGCGTGACGCCCTCCAAGAATCTCGCACGCGACCCGGACCCGCCGTATGTGCCCCGGCAGAACGAAGACGGGCTCCTCGAAAGCGCCTTGGACACCGAGCCGTTCATCCTGCTGGCCGGGGACTCCAAGGCCGGCAAGTCCCGCACTCTGATCGAACTGCTGCGTCGCGCGTGCCCGGACGCCCGGCTGATCGTTCCCAAGGACACTCCTTCGGCGCCCGGCGACCTGGGCAGGTTGTCACTGCCCACCGGCGGGGACCGCGCGGTGCTCTGGCTCGACGACATCCACGAGTACCTGCGGCCGGGCGGCGTCGACCTGAAGGTCCTCGAGGCCTTCGCACGGCACCAGCCGGCCGTCACCGTGGTCGCCACGATCACGTCCGAGGCGTACAGCCGGCTCAAGGCCCCCAAGGGGGAGGTGAATCGCGCGGCACGCCAGGTGCTCGGCAGGGTGACGCCGATCATTCTGCCCCGTCTGCTGCGCGACGAGGACCGACCCGAGGCACAACGCCTCTATGAGCACGAGGACTTCACCGACCGTGGCATCGGCGAGCAGATGATCGCCGCTCCCCTCCTCGAGGATCGGCTCAACGGGGGCAGGGAAGAGTGCCCCGAAGGCTGGGCCGTGGTGCGGGCCGCCGTCGACTGGCAGCGGATGGGGTGCGAGGCATCACTCACCAGAACCGCCCTGCGGCAACTCTTCGTCCACTATCTGGCGGCGGGACCGAGTCACCGGGCCGCCACGGACGCGGCCTTCGACACCTCGCTCGACTGGGCGACCAAGGACGTGGCCGGCAGCATCGCCCTGCTGAGCGAGTACCTGGGAAGCGGAGACGACGGCGAAAACCATTACGAGGCATTCGCCTATCTGCCGGGCTACGTCGACGGCCGCGGCGACCCTGAAACGACACTCGTCCCGCGCTTTGCCTGGGATTACGCGGTGCAGTACGTACCGCCAGACGACCTGCTCGGCATCGCCTTCGCCGCGTTCACCCGCGAGGAACCCGACATCGCCGTCAGCGCCCTGGAGCGCGCCCACGACAGCGCGGCACGCCGCGAAGTCATCGCCTGGGCGGCTCTGATCCTGGGCGAAGTGGCGATGCGCAACGAGGACCTCGAACGCGCCAGGACACTGCTCGAAGAAGCCCATGCCTCACAATCGCCCGACGTTGTGCCGCTGGCGCAGGTCGACCTGGCCGCCCTGTTCCAACTCGTCGGAGAGATCGAGGACGCGCGGCACATGCTGGAGTTGGCGCTCGCGTCCCGCGACCCACAAGCGGCGCCGCTGGCCCAGGCCAGTCTCGGCGGGCTGCTGCTCGCCCAGGGCGAACTCGACCGCGCACGCGAACTCCTGGAATCCGCGCTCAACTCGGGAGACCCGCAAATCGTCCCGCTCGCCGCCGCGAACCTCGGCGGACTCATCGTGCAGCGCGGTGAGATGTCGGCGGCGCGTGCACCCTCCCAGGACAAGCGCGAACCGTCCGCTCCTCCGCACACGTCACCCACCTCGCCGGGACGCCCGGGCAGCGCCGGTGGCGGACCACTGAGCCTGCCGCGCGCAGTCCGTGAATCGGCGATCTCCCAGGCCGTGCCACTCGCACAGGCGAACCTCGCCGCACTTCTGATCGACACAGGCGACCTGGAACGCGCCGGCGACCTCCTCCACGCCGCCATATCCTCCGCCAACCCCCTGGTCGTACCGCTGGCCCAGGCCAGTCTGGGCGGGCTGTTCATCCAGCAGGGCGACTTCGACCAGGCCCGCGAACTCCTCGAATCCGCCGTCCGTTCCGACAACCTCTTCGCCGCGCAGCATGCCGAGGTCACCCTCGGCTGGCTGCTGTGCCTGCAGGGCGAACTGACACAGGCCAGGGAACTCCTGGAACGCTCCCTGGGTTTCAGCAATCCGGAGGTAGTGCTGCGCGCCCGCTGCCTGCTGGGCGGAGTCCGGGCGACCGAAGGGGATCTCGAGGGCGCCGTCGAAGCACTCCAGACGGTGGTCGACTCCAGGCATCCTGGCTGGGCGGTGGCCGCCCGGGCTGATCAGGCCACCTACTGGGCACAGGCCGGCGACTACGAGCAGGCCCGCGCCGCATTCGCCGAGATCGCCGGCTCGGACCACCCCGAACAGGCCCCGCGCGCCGCCGACCTGCTCGGTGACGTGCTGGCCGCCCAGGAGGACTGGGCAGGTGCAGAGACGGCGTACAGGGAGGCCATCAACTCCGGCCACTCTGTGTGGGCCTCCATCGCTCGTATGGACCTTGCAGTGATGCTCACCAGGCTCGGCGACGAACGAGGCCTCGTCATGCTTACCCGAATCGCGGACTCCGCCGAGACGGACCAGGGCCCGCGCGCCGGGGATCTGCTGGGCGACGCGCTGGCCGCCCGGGGCGACTGGGCAGGAGCGGAAGCGGCTTATCGGAAGGCAATCGACTCCGGGCACGAGTACTGGGCCGCGGTCGCCCGCGTGGACCTCGCACTGATGCTCGCGGACATCAACGAGATTCCTCGGTCCGAGGCCCTGCTGGCCGAGGAGGTCAGGACGGAGTCGTCGCTCGCCGACATCGCCGCGAGCTTCCTGGGCATCCTGCGCATCCATCAGGGACACGCCGACGAAGGCCGTGAACTCCTCGAGCGGGCCGCTGCGTCGGACTCGGCCGAGGCTGTGGACCTGGCTGGTATCCAGCTCGCGAAGCTGGCGGCCGACGCGGGTCGGCTGGACGAAGCGGCGGCGCGTTTCCAGGCCCTGCTGGCCTCCGACAGTGGCGTCGCGACCGAGATGGCTCCGCTGGCCCGCGCCCACCTGGGCGCACTTCGGCTGCGCCAGGGCGAGGTTGACGCGGCCCTGGAACTGCTCGACGAAGCGGCCGCCTCCGACCGCCCCGATGCGGCGGCGATCGCCCTGGTGGGCCGCGGTGAGTATCTGCTGGAGGCCGGGGACACCACGGTCGCCCAGCAGTATCTGCATGCCGCACTTGACATGGACGACCCGGAAGCCTCACCCAGGGCCGTCGCGCTCATCGGAGTCGCCCTGCTCGCCGAGAACGACCTCGAGGGAGCGAGGGAGGCGCTCGCGGAGGCGCTCGCCTGCGAGGTGGCCGCGATCGAACCACTGGCCAGGCGCTACCTCGGCAGCGCGCTGGCCCAGCTCGACCGCTGGGCCGAGGCGCAGGAGGTACTGCTTCCCCTGGCCCGCTCCGACGACACGGAACACCGGCCACAAGGCCTCGTCGTACTCGGCCAGTTGGCTGTGTTGGGGGGACGGCCTGACGAGGCACAGGAGTACTTCGAGGAAGCCGCCGCCTCGGTCGACATGGACGCCAGAGCCCAGGCGCTGCTGGCACTGGAGGATTCGGGACACGCGGTCGGACACCGGCCCCCCGTGCGCGCCCTGCCACCGAGCACCAATCCCTGGGCCGAGCCTGCTCCAGAGCTCGCAGCGGGGACATCGGGCAAGGCGGACCTGACGACTGATGCCCGGGTCACAGGGGCGGCCCCTGCGGCCGCCCCTGCCCTGGGGCCGAAGGGGACGGCTTCGCTGCTCGGGCTCCCGCTCGACCTGCTCGTCCTCTTGGGTCGGGCCGCCGAAGGAGAAGGCCTGCCCGACGAAGCGCGTTACTGGTTCGACAAGGCCATCGCCGGCGACCACGGTGCGGATGACACCGTACTGCGCCGGGCAAGGACCCTCCTTGCCGAACTACCCACCGGGGCTTCGGCCGTGTCCGATCCCGGGGACAAGGACGAGGACAAGGACGGATCACGCTGACGCGAAGCGGCTCAGCTCACGGTTGAAGCGTGCCGCATCGTCGTAGAAGGGGCCGTGTACGGACGTTGCGTAGACCGACAGCGTCGCGTGGCTGTTCAGATCGAGAAGGCGCCTCGGCATCTCGGGGCGTGTAATGGCGTCCTTCGCGCCGTAGGTGACGGACATGCGCATCGGCTCGCCGAACGCCTCGCCGACCCCGTCAGCACCGACGCGGCCATAGCCGGTCGCTTCAGGTAGTGCCCGACGGTCCGCCGAACGACCGGAGTCGATGCCCTCCAGGGGACGGCCCGCCGCCCGTGAGGGCGCCAAGCCATCGGCCCGGTCGCGACCCGTTCCTGAAGATCAGCGGCAGTTCGATGTCCATCACAATCGGAAAGACCGTAGTCGGATCCGGGTGGGCGGTTGCGTGAACCGTCACCGGTACCAGGCGTTGCGCCATGGTTCTCTTCCCTTCTCGGGTGTGTCGGCCTGGGGTTACCAGACGACCGGGCCGGTCTTGTCGAAGAAGCCGCCGGTCGGGCCGTCGGCGCCGATGGCCGCCATGCGGACGATGATGTCCGCGCCCGCTTCGACCGTGTTGGTGCCCTGGTGACCGTTGAGGTCGGTGGCGGTGTAGCCGGGGTCGACGGCGTTGAACCTGATGGCCGGGTACGCCTTGGCGTACTGCGAGGTGATCATGACCAGGGCGGTCTTGGAGGAGTTGTAGTCCAGCAGCGCCACGTGGAACTCGATGCGGCCCGGGTCGGAGGTCGCCGCCAGCGAGCCCAGGCCGCTGCTGACGTTGACGACGACCGGGGCGCTGCTGGCCTCCAGGAGCGGCAGGAAGGCGTGCGTGACGCGCACGACACCGAAGACATTCGTGTCGTAGGTGGTCTGCATGTCGGACCCGGTGACCTCGCCGACCGGCTTGCCCGCACCCGCGATCCCGGCGTTGTTGATCAGGACGTCGATGCGGCCGGCGTCCTCGCGGACGAATTCGGTGGCGGCCTTGACGGAGTCCTCGTCGGTGACGTCGATCTGGACGAAGCGGGCGCCGAGCTTGGCGGCCGCCTCCCGCCCGCGCCGGGCGTCGCGTGCCCCGATGTAGACGGTGTGCCCGGCCGAGATCAGGCGGCGGGCCGTCTCGAAGCCGAGGCCCTTGTTCGCTCCGGTGATCAGTGTGGTGGTCATGCGTTCGCTCCGGTAATCGGTGGGGTGGTGATGCCTCCAGCCTCACGGCACCAGGGACGTACAGGCAGTACCCGCCTTTGCCTGTGGACTGCCAGTACCAGGCTGTTCGGGCGCGGTGGCGGGATACTGGGGGCGTGAGTGAATCCAGGGAGCTAGGCACAGCACTGCGCGGCTGGCGCGACCGGATAGCCCCCGCCACGGTCGGACTGCCCACCGGCGGTGTACGGCGGGCAGCGGGCCTTCGGCGCGAGGAACTGGCTCAGCTCGCCTGCCTGTCGGTGGACTACATCACCCGCCTCGAACAGGGCCGGGCAACCTCGCCGTCCCCGCAGGTCCTGTCCTCGCTCGCCCGCGCTCTGCGGCTGTCGGCGGCCGAGCGTGAGCATCTGTTCCTCCTCGCGGGGCAGCCGGCGCCCGGCCCCGGACAGCTGTCGGCGCACATCCCACCCGGTGTCCGGCGGCTGCTCGACCAGCTGGACGGCGCACCGCTGAGCGTGCACGACGCCGCCTGGAACCTGATCCTCTGGAACCCAATGTGGGCCGCGCTGTTCGGGGACGCGTCCTCGCTGCGCGGACGCGAGCGCAACATCGTGTGGCGGCACTTCGCCGGCCTGCCCGGCCGGGTCAGCCACACCCCTGAGCAGGAGGCCCGATTCGAGGCGGCCGTGGTCGCCGATCTCAGAGCGGCGACCGCCCGTTACCCCGCCGACGCCGGCCTGCGCTCACTGATCAAGGACCTGCGGGGCGTCAGCACCGACTTCGCACGCCTGTGGGACACCGGAATCGTCGGAGTCCACGAGACGGACACCAAGACCATCCACCACCCCGACATCGGAACGCTCACTCTCGACTGCGACGTGCTCATCGCCCCCGGCAGCGATCTGCGCATCGTCACCTACACCGCCGCGCCCAACAGCGACGCCGCCGACAAGCTCAAGCTCCTCGTCGTCATCGGCACCCAGGCCATGACCGAGGGCAGCACCCCGGCATAGAAGTCGGCGGCGAATCCGGGACGGCGGCTGCCGTGCCTCGGAGCTGAGCCGAGGTGGGGTCAGCCGCGGCGCGGACGACCACATGCGGCAGGATGGGCGATCGCGTCGGACCGGTCGGTCCGTATGTCCCGACGTGACCGCACACCCGAGAATCGAGCAGACAACAAGGTGACGAAACATCACATCCGGTGCTCTGCACCGAATGCCACCGTCAGGCCTCTCCCCCGTACGACGGGAGCAGGCCGATGAACCGGGCCCTCACGCTGCACGACCTGATCGTCGCCGGGATCGCGTTGGCCGCGGGCATCGCGGCAGGCCTGCTGCTGCGCGCGACCTTGCGATGGCTGGGAGAACGGGCGCGCAGAACGCGATGGAGCGGAGACGACTTCGTCGTCGACGCCTTGCGGACCCTGGTCCCCTGGACGGCGATAGCTGGGGGCGCGGCGGTGGCGGCCACGGTGCTTCCGCTGACCGCCAGAGTCGGACACAACGTCAATATGACGCTGACGGCGCTGCTCATCCTGGCCGCGACCCTCACGGCGGCCCGCGTGATCACCAGTCTGGTGCGGTCCCTGGCACAGTCCAGGTCGGGGGTGGCCGGATCGGCCACCATTTTCGTCAACATCACGCGCGTCGTGATTCTGGCGATGGGCTGCCTTGTCGTTCTGCAGACCCTGGGCATCTCCATCGCGCCGCTGCTCACCGCGTTGGGGGTGGGCGGTCTGGCGGTCGCTCTGGCCTTGCAGGACACCCTGGCCAATCTGTTCGCAGGCGTGCACATCCTCGCCTCGAAGACGGTGCAGCCCGGCGACTACATCCGGCTCAGCAGCGGCGAGGAGGGCTATGTCGTCGATATCAACTGGCGTAACACCGTGGTGCGTCAGCTGTCGAACAACCTTGTGATCATCCCCAACGCCCAGCTCGCCGGCACCAACATGACCAACTTCAACAGGCCGGAGCAGCAGCTGTCGATCATGGTCCAGGTGGGGGTCGGCTACGACAGCGACCTCGAGCACGTCGAGCGGGTGACGACCGAAGTCGTCGAGAACGTGATGACCGATATCACCGGCGCCGTTCCTGACCATGAACCGGCCGTCCGTTTCCACACGTTCGGGGATTCCAGGATCAACTTCACGGTAATCCTCGGGGTCGGCGAGTTCAGCGACCAGTACCGGATCAAGCACGAGTTCATCAAGCAGTTGCATCAGCGATATCGGAAGGAGGGCATCACGATTCCCGCTCCGACGCGAACCGTGACGGTACAGCAGAGGGATGCGCCTGTAGCGTTCCCGCACCAACGCGAGGCGACGGAGTCTGTGCCTTAGCGGGGCGGGCCAGGCGTACGCCGCGTACTCTCCGCACGCCGGGTCCGGCAGCGCACCTCATCGGCTCACATGGTCTCCATCTTGTAGTAGCGCCATGCCTCGGGTAGTTCCGAAAGGACGATCGCGGTCGCCGCTACGGCCAGAGCGCCCACGACGACGCGAACCACGCCGGCCGGAATGAAAATACCGTTCTTCACAGAGACTCACCTTTTCTCGACTCGTTCTTCGTTCGGACCGCCGCTCTTTCAGGAGGTAGGTCGCCGAACCCTCGTACGGGCTCTTTCAGCAGGGCGTCGACGACGGACGCGACGAGCGGCACAGCACGCGCGACGGCGTCCCGCACCGGCTCGCTGAGTCCCACCACGACATCCGGTTCTTCGCCCGTCATGCGTACCTGTGGCTCGCAGCCCAGGACGAGTACCCGCGGGAGGTGTCCGTCGCCCAGCCGCCGAGCCAGAGCAAGCACCTTTACGGGATCCATTGCGTGTGCCTCGGGCAGACCCGCCTCCGGGGGGAGGTCCGGCTCGATGACGGTGAGGGTGCCCGGTGCTTCGCCCCGGGGCGCCGCGTCGACCAGCAGTGCGGCGTCGTAGCCGTCGAGCAGCCGATAGGCCAGGTCCATGCCCCGGATGCCGAAATCCACGACGTGCACGCCCACCGGAACCGGCCACTCCCGCAGGGCGGCAATCACCTCGGGTCCGAACCCGTCGTCGGCGAGGAAGATGTTGCCGATGCCTGCGACCAGTACTCGGGAACGATGCGACACGCTCTCGTGGTCGGGACTCAGAGGTTCCACCTCCTCGGGAGTGAAGAAGAAGCGATGTCCGATCTTCCCGCTCGCTCCCAGATCCCGCCCGGGATCGTCCTGCACCAGCACAGCGAGGTGGAGCCGGCCTTCGAAGTCCTCCTCGACGGCGTCGACTTCGGCCTCACGGCCGACGAGCGCCAGGTCGAGGATGTCGGCCCTGCGCGAGGGCTTGAGTCGCACCCGGGTCCCGCGCCCCACCGTCACACCGTCCACCAGGACGGTCGTCGGAACGGCCTCATCTGCCGCGACCGGCTGTCGTCGTTGATTCATGCGTCCTCCAGCGAGGGGAAGGCCGGCGATGCGGCTGAAGGGCGGAATTCGCGGATCGCGCCGTGCAGCGCCGCCATCGCGCCGGGGTCGAGTCCGGCGCACCGGTCCAGAATCTCCCGGGCCCGGGGGTCGCAGGCTCTGGCCTCGGCCTGCTCCTCCTCGGTCAGGCTGAGCACGCTGAGCACGAGAAGCTGGTCGATCTCCGTACCGTCGAAGAGATCGCCGGGGCTTTCCGGGGCCACCGTGGGGAAGTCGTACAGGGTGATGGGGGAAGCCAGCACGGTGTGCGAGGTGTGCCCGCTCCCCTCCCCGGCGAGGACCGGCCACACACCCCGGTTGACGCACCTCGCGGCGGCCCCGCGCAGCCGCTCCGGCGGGTCCAGGAGCGAGACGAACCGGCCTTCGTCGCTGTGCAGGATCACATGGGTGGACGAGAAGGCGTACGAGGCGGCCCGCTCGCGGGCATCCCGGTCGGCGGGCTCGGGCGCCGGGCAGGCGGTGGTGTTCTCCACTCGCACGGTGAGCCTGTCAACGCCGTGCACTGTCGGCTGCGACTCAAAGGTCAGGATCCCGGTCAGCCGCCGCCAGCTCCGGATGACGCTGCCGACTCGGCACCCGGAGGAATCAGTCAAGTGCTCGGTCTGCGAGCCCTCGGGGATGTCGACGGCGGTGTTCCGGGGCCCGCCGGGAACGGTGACCGTGATCAGGGCTTCCCGTTCGGTGGCCTCCTGCCACGCGAGATGCCGTTCACCGTTGACGGTGAGTTCGTCCACCGGCTCCGGCCCGTGCGGGCCTTCGCGCACCACCTGCCGGTCCACGACCTGGAGGAACCGCAGTCGTACGGCCACCGCTCGCGGCGTGCCGCCGTGCTCCAGCAGCACCTGGGCAGTGATGGACGCGGGCTCACCGAGCACCTCGGCGCACTCGCCCCCGGGAAAGACTCCGCCGAAGGTCCAGCGTTTGGTGTTCTTGAGCGCGGATCTGCGATACGGCCACAGCAGATAGCCCTCGTACAGGCAGGTGCGGGCGATCGTGTCGACGGATGCCGTGGCAGAAGTGGCAGCGGTGACAGCAGTGTTCATGGTGCTCCTGAGCGGTCGAGCAGAGCGCGTACGGCGTCGCCGACGCTGCCCAGTGTGTGCCGTGCGCGGTAGTCGTCGAGCCGGTCGTGGATCTCCCGGGGCAGCCGTAGCCACGGTGTGGTGCCGTGGTAGCGCTCGATGAGCTCGTGCCAGAGGCCGGCGGGCATGTGGCAGAAGGTCTCCGCGGACGAGGGGACGGGAGCGGTCCGCAACATGCCACCCGGCGGCGGACCGGAAGCCTGGTAGAAGACCATGCCGTTGAAGAGGAACCCGAGAGGCACCTCACCGTCCTTGACCGCGCGCAGATACTTCGTCACGGCCAGCTCGGTCTCCGTACCGCACGGCACAAGCAGCGGCACGGACGTGCGGTCGTCGAAGGGCGGCACCTGCACGGTGGTCCGGGCCCACTGAAGCGGCCTCATGGTGCGGCTCCACTCCTCGGGAAGTCCGAAGAGCTCGGTCAGCGCCCGGTGCGCGTCCGGCGCGTACGTCCGCCGGGTCACGTCGATCCGCACCGTGGTCGTGAGAGCCATGCCCCGGACCGGTCCGCCCCCCTCCCGGGCGACCTCCAGCGTGAACCGGAGGGTCGGTACCGCCGCGAAGGGTTCCGCCTCCACGGCGGTGACCGCGAACGTCAGATCGGGACAGGCCCGGGTGACCACGGCATCCTGCTGCGATGCGGTCATGCCGGGGAGAGATTCGGCATATCGGGCATGATCGGCTCGCGGTGCCTGGCGTTGATGCCCGTGGAGCGCCGCGCGGTCGATGTGTCGTCGGGCCGGTGGCCCGGCTGGCGCTTGACAAGACCGCGGTGATTGCCGCGGCGCACCCCCGCGACGTGCGCGGCTCTGTCGGTCCGTACATCCGGCTTGCCTACGGTGATGCCCATGACGCCTCCTGGGTGTCGGGGGAAGGGCGGGTGGAAAATGCCCGGAAGAAACCGTCGACCTGCTGCCACACTTCGGGTCCCCCACCCAGCCCCTTCCAGTGTGCGCGCACCAGGGCG
This sequence comes from Streptomyces sp. NPDC019443, assembly GCF_044389785.1. Lineage (NCBI taxonomy): Bacteria > Bacillati > Actinomycetota > Actinomycetes > Kitasatosporales > Streptomycetaceae > Streptomyces > Streptomyces sp. NPDC019443. The sequence continues at coordinate 1,178,049 of NZ_JBIRYJ010000001.1, read as the reverse complement.
GCGAGGCGGTAGCAGTCGTCGAGCGGCACCAGCCAGTACTGCGGTTCATGGGAGCCGCCGCCGTGGGCGCGGTGAACCAGCAGCGCCTCGACCTCGGGAGCCATGGCGGACAGGGCGGGATGGGCTGCCTCCACTCGCGACCAGTCGGCAAGGTCGACGACGGACCGCATCAGCCCCAGAGGGCTGGGGTAGGCGGCGTTCACCAGCCCAGACGTCGCGGACCGGGTGAAGAACGCGAGGTCGACGGGAACACCGAGCCCCGCCCACACCATGTCGTCGATGCCGCAGCCCTCCAGCCGTCGCCGGGCGGTCGGCAGCAGCAGATACCGTGCTCCCCCTGCTTGCCCGCGGTCGAAGAGCAGCGAGCAGGCAGGACATGCGCAGGAGACCGTGCCCGCGCCCGGGTCGAGCAGATGCCGGTGGTCCGGCGGGATCGGTTCCGCGCACAGGTCGCACCGCTCGTCGTCGGCGCCCTCCGACGCGGTGCGCCGGGCTCGGGACGGCGTCCCTCCCTGAGCCAGTCGGCGCAGTCGGCGGGCGGCGAACGTCGGTGTCGTCATCCCGTCTCCCGGCCGGCCGTGACGGGGCTCCGGAAGAGCGAGTCCACCGGAATCAGCGCCTGGGGTTCGGAGGCCCGTACGGTCTCGATCTCGACCTGCTCGATCTCGGGAGCGTGGCCCATGACCGCGTCCCGCACGGCGGCGTCCGGCGGCTCGGCCGAACAGCCGCAGCCACCGCCGCCGCCTTCCGTCAGCCGTACGCGCGCGACGGCGCCGTCCAGGCCCAGCAGCTCGATGTCACCGTCCTTGCGCCGCAGTACGGACCGCATCTCGGCGATGGCCGCCTCGACACGGGCTGCCACTGGGTCCGGGTGGAGGTCGTGTACGAGGAGCAGATGGCCGACCAGTTCGTCGCCGGCGAGCCGTCGCACGGCCTCGGCCCCGTCCGCGAGTTGGCCCATGATCCGCCGCAGGCACTCCCCGTACAGATCCACGAGCGCTTGAACGGCGTCGTTCGCGCGGGCCGCCGCCGCGTGGTCCGGCAGGCCGCCCAGCGCGGCGAGCAGTTCTTCGAGCCTCAGCACATGGCGGCGGGCTTCTTCATCGTCCCAGGGCATGCCCCGCCTCCTAGGAGAGTGCGCCGAAGGTCGGCGAGTGGGACTGCTTCAGGGTCCGTCCGCCGCCCAGGTACATGTGCACGCCGCACGGCAGACACGGGTCGAAGCTGCGCACGGTGCGCATGATGTCGATGCCCTTGAAGTCCTCGGGGCCGTTCTCCTCGAAGATCGGGCAGCCCTGCACGGCATCCTCGTACGGCCCGGGCGTGCCGTACATGTCCCGCGGGCTGGCGTTCCACGGGGTGGGCGGGTACGGGTGATAGTTGGCGATCTTCTTGTCGCGGATCACCAGATGGTGGGAGAGGACACCGCGGACGGCCTCGTGGAAGCCGACGCCGATCGCCTCGTCGGGGACCGTGAAGTCCTGGAAGACCTTCGTGCGCCCGGCCCGTACCTCCGCGAGGGCCTTGTCCACGAAGTGAAGCGCCATCCCGGCGGCGTAGGCGACGAAGTACATACGGGCGCGGTTGCGCTCGATGGTGTTGGGGAATGCGGGCGGCTTCCACTCCAGCCGCACCTCGGGACTGCTGGGCGTCTTCGGCAGGTCGATCTCGACGCTGTGCCCGGTGGAGCGGACGTAGGGGGTGTGGACCTTGTTGGCGAGGGCGGTCGCCCACAGCCGGGCGATGGGGCCGCCGCCGGTGTCGAGGGCCAGATGGTCGCCGGTGCGCTTGTCGTACCAGCGGGGGCTCATGACCCAGCTGTAGTTGCCGCCGTCGAGATCCCGCTTCTGCGGTGCCGGAAGCGTGGTCTGGTTCCATGGATGGCGCTTGTCAACGGGGTTGCCCAGCGGGTCCTTGTCGACGAAGGTCTCCTCGGCCGTCCAGTCCTCGTAGTAGGAGCTGCCGAGCAGGATGCGCATCCCGAGGTTGATGTCGACCAGGTCGGTGGTGACCAGCTGGTTGTCGACGATAATGCCGGGGGTGACGAACATGGAGTTCCCCCAGGTGTTCATCGTCCGGTAGTCGTAGTCGACGATCTCGGGGTCCTGGAATGCGCCCCAGCATCCGAGCAGCGTCCGTCGGCGCCCGACCTCCTCATAGCCGGGCAGGGCCTCGTAGAAGAAGTCGAACACGTCGTCGTTCATGGCGACGGCCCGCTTGACGAAGTCGAGACAGCGGGTGAGCCGGACCAGGTAGTCGGTGAAGAGCTGCGGCGTGGCGACGGTACCGACCCCGCCCGGGTAGAGGGTGGAGGGGTGGACGTGCCGGCCCTCCATCAGGCAGATCATTTCCCTGGTGAGGCGGCTCATCACGAGCGCTTCCTTGTACGTCGCCCCCTCGAAGGGGTTGTACGAGCGCATGATGTCGCCGATGGTGCGATTGCCGTGCAGTTCGGCGTGCGGTGCCGGAGTGCGCTCGGCGCGTTCCCACACTCCGGGGTTGGTCTCCTTGACCATGCGTTCGCAGTAGTCGACGAAGACCATGTTGTCCTGGAAGATCGTGTGGTCGAACATGTACTCGGCGGCCTCGCCGAGGTTGATGATCCAGTCAGCGAGCGGCGGCGGCTTCACCCCGTACGCCATGTTCTGCGCGTACACCGAGCACACGGCGTGGTTGTCACCGCAGATGCCGCAGATCCGGCTGGTGATGAAGTGCGCGTCCCTCGGATCCTTGCCCTTCATGAAGACGCTGTAGCCACGGAAGATCGACGAGGTACTGCGGCACTCGACCACCTCACGGCGAGGAAAGTCGATCTTTGTATAGATGCCGAGGTTGCCAACGATCCGGGTGATGGGGTCGAAGGCGACATCGGTGAGGTCGCGTTGCTCGGGCGGAACGGTCTCACTCGACAAGGCACAGTCCTTTCGGGGCGTCGACGGGGTCAGCGGCGGGGCCAGCGCGGGGCGTAGCCGGAGGTCAGTTCCGCGCGGCGGTGGCGCCACTTGGGTTCACGGTTCGCCGCCCTGTTGGTGATCGCGCGCAGGGATCGGATGAGCGGGCCGTAGGAGGAGCTGAGGATCGTGGAGGAGACGCTGCCACCAGGGGGCTCGTCCATGAACGGCATGAACTTGTCGGGGAAGCCCGGCATGGTGCAGCCGATGCAGATGCCACCGACATTGGGGCAGCCGCCGACGCCGTCCATCCAGCCGCGCTTGGTGACATTGCAGTTGACGACGGGTCCCCAGCAGCCGATCTTCACCTGGCACTTGGGAGAGTTGTAGTCCTTGGCGAAGTCGCCCTGTTCGTAGTACGCCGCCCGGTCGCAGCCCTCGTGCACCGTCTTGCCGAACAGCCACGTCGGGCGCAGCTGCTCGTCGAGCGGGATGGGCGGGGCGACCCCCGCCGCCTGGTACAGCAGCCAGGTCACGGTCTCCATGAAGTTGTCCGGCTGGACGGGGCAGCCGGGCACATTGACGATCGGCATACCGCCGGCCGAGCGGAAGTCCCAGCCGAGATAGTCGGCGAGGCCCATGGCGCCGGTGGGGTTGCCGGCCATGGCATGGATACCGCCGTAGGTAGCGCATGTTCCGATCGCGACGACGGCGAACGCCTTGGGGGCGAGCCGGTCGATCCACTCGTTGAAGGTGATGGGCTCACCGGTCTCCGGGTCATTGCCCATCGAGGTCCAGTACCCGTCCCCGTTGATGCGCTCGTTGGGCACGGACCCTTCCACGACGAGGACGAACGTTCCCAGTTCGTCCCGGGCGGCCTGGTGGAAGGCCCGCATGAAGTCGTCGCCGGACTCGTAGGACAACACCTTGTTGTGCAGGACGACCTTGGGGAGGCCGGGAATGGCGCCCAGGACGACGTCTTCCAGGCTGGGCAGCGAGGCAGCCGTGACCGACACCGAATCCCCGTCGCAGCTCATCCCTTCCGAGGTCCAGAGGATGTGGACCTCTTCGACGGCGCTCGGAGGAGCCTCGGTTTCGGTACTCATGGCACATTCCTTTCTGCCGAAGGCTTCCGCAGCAGGCTCACACGGGCTGATATTGCTCACAATTCGGACGCGCCCGTGAGGGGGCAGAGCAGGGCGTGGCTGTTTTGCGCACGAACGCCGACCTGAGGGCGTGGTACGGCGAGCCCGGCTCGAAGAAGATCTCCCGCATTCGCGCCAGTTCCGCGGCCCGGTAGCCGCTCAGTGGCCTGACGGCCTCGTCGCGCTCCCGCTCCGCCTTCTTCCGGCCGACCAGTGCGCGGAGCCGGGCGGAAGAAGCGAGGCGCTGAGCCGAACGGGCAATTTCCCCGGCGAACTCCTCAGGCCCGCAATCCAGCACCCGGTCCGCCAGCCCCAGACGCAGCGCGGTCGCGGCGCTCACCGGCGCCGCCTGAGACATCAGCCGCTCCGCCGCCTCGGCGCCGATCCGGCGCGGCAGGGTATACGTCCAGTACTCCGACCCGTAAAGCCCCATCAGCCGGTAGTGGGGGTTGAGCACGGTCCCGGACCTGCACCACACCTCGTCCGCCGCCAGGGCCAGCATCGCTCCGCCCGCCGCCGCGTTGCCTGCCGGCGCCGCCACGACCAGCCGGTCCGTGGTCGTCAGCACCGCCTCCACCAGGTCGTCCATCGCCTGGATGCACGCCCAGGACTCGGCGGCGGGATCGTCGGCGGCCTCGATGACGCCGAGGTGGATGCCGTTCGAGAAGAAGTCCCTGGCCCCGCCGAGCACCAGCACGTCGACCGGCCGGGAGGCGGCGAAGCGGTACGCGCCGAGCAGCCGACGGCACTGATCGGTGCTCATCGCACCTCCGGGGAACGAGAAGCGCAGGAAGCCAACGGTCCCCGCCTCCTCGTACCGGATGTCCGTCCAGCTGCGCCGCCCGGCCGCCGACTGGAGCGGAGCGGGCAGCTCCGGCACCTCGGGCAGCCGGTCACCGAGCGCCATGACCGCCGGGAGCTTGTACGTCCGGGGGCCGCCCGCCCGTCCGCGCGAACGCAGCTGGGGGATCCACACGGCTCCGTCGACAGTGGCCCGGCACACGGCGCCGTAGCGGGTGGCCAGGACTTCGCCCGGTGCGCCCGTCAGCGCGTCCTCCTCGTGCCCACCGCACAGGTACCACTCCCCTCCCAGGAAGGTGTCCAGCACACCGGGATGGGAGTCGGCGGCACGCAGCTTCCGCAGCACCGCGGCGGTCGGCTCCGAGCACCAGTCGATCCGGCGCTCCTCCTGGCGCAGATACGGGCGGAACGAGCCCTCCGAGCCCTGCGGCCGTGGTTCGAACGTGCCCGAGGCGAAGCGCTCCACCGCCCGCAGAACGGCTTTCACGGCGGCATCGGTCATTTCGCCCCGGTACAGATCGCTCTTGCCGACGGCCGGAACGTCAAAGGCCTCTGACGCCCAGACGGGACCGGCATCCATCTCCTCGACAGCCTGAAGTACCGTCACCCCCCACCGCCCGGCGCCCTCCTGCACGGCCCGGTCGAGCGAGGACGGCCCCCGATCTCCCGGCGGCCCCGGATGCACGATCAGACATGTGCGGGCCGACCACACCTCCTTGGGGATCGCGGTGGTGAGCATCGGCGCGATGACGAGATCCGGCGCGTGACGGGTGACCGTCTCCGGGCTCGGCGCGTCACGGGCGGCCAGTTCGACCGCGACCGAATGCCCCCGGTCCCGCAGCTCGCACATGACCCGCTGCGACAGGCTGTTGAACGCGCTCGCGACCAGCAGCACGCGCATGACGTCGCCTCCTCCGAGCCGGTGAGTGAGTGGGAGCGCGTGCACCGGGTTCCGGAGCAGTGGTCCCGGTGGGCACGCGCCACCCTGATGTTCGCTCCCGCGCCGCCGCGGGCCCGCCGGACGCGCCGTGCTTGGGCCACCGGGGGGAATCGGGGACCGCCCCGCCTCCGTCATCCGGGGGCCGCCCGCCGCGGCTGCCTAGCGTGGTGCCCCATGCACGAACTGTCGATCGCGGCGGCCGTCGTCGAGAGGGCCGGGCACACCGCCCGCGCACATGGAGCGACTTCGGTGGAGGCGGTGCGGCTGCGCGTCGGTGAGCTGGCGGGTGTGGTCGGCGACGCCCTGCGGTTCTCGTTCGAGCTCGTCGCCGAGGGCACCGTGGTCGCCGGCGCCGAGCTGATCGTCGAAGACGTGGCCGCCAGGGCCCGGTGCGGCGACTGCGGCAAGGAGTTCGCCGTCGGGTCGCCGCCCCACCTGTGGTGCCCGGGATGCGACCGCCCGGCCGCGCAGTTGCTCACGGGACGCGAGCTGGAACTGGCCGAGGTGCGGCTGCCGGACACCGAACCCTGCCGGGCCGCCGCCCCACGGGGAGCAGGGCTCGGACAGGGCCCAGGAGAGGACATCTGATGTGCCGGAGCGTCACTGTGCGCCAGGCGGTACTGGCCAAGAACGACAGCCTGGCGGCTTCCTTGCGCGCCGAGCTCACGATCCGAGGCGTAACCGTCGTCAACATGCTGTCCAGCCCCGGCAGCGGAAAGACCGCCCTGCTGGAACTCGTGCTGCGCCGTGCCACCGAACGCGGGGTGCAGGTGGCCGCGCTCACCGCCGACCTCGCGACCGAGAACGACGCCCGCAGGCTCGCCAGATCGGGCGCGCCGGTGAAGCAGGTACTCACCGGCGGCCTGTGCCACCTGGAAGCCGCCCAGCTGCGCGCTCATCTCGAAGGGTGGCTGCCGGACGGCGCCCGGGCGCTCTTCGTCGAGAATGTGGGCAACCTGGTCTGCCCCGCCTCCTACGACCTCGGGGAGACGCTCCGGGTGGCGCTGATGTCCGTGACCGAGGGCGAGGACAAGCCGGTCAAGTACCCCACGGCGTTCGGGTCGGCGCACCTGGTGGTGCTCACCAAGACCGACCTCGCGGACGCCGCCGGGTTCGCCGAGGCGGAGTTCACGTCGAATGTCGAACGGATCAACCCCGGAGTTGAGGTACTGCGCACCAGCGCCCGCCGTGCGCGGGGCGTCGACGATCTGCTGGACCGGGTGCTGGCCGTGTGCGACGGCGCCGAACCACACAGCCCGCTGCTCGCCACCGAACACGTCCACGCCCACGGCCACACCCATGGCGAGGAGCCGCACGAGCACAGCGGCCAGGAGAGTCACGCTCACGACCACGGGGCCGTCGGCACCCGCTCCACCGTATGACGAGCACGCTCCCAGACAGTCCGGAACAGGGCGCCCTGCGCCGCAAGGTCACCGTGCGCGGAACCGTGCAGGGCGTGGGCTTCCGCCCCTTCGTCCACCGGCTGGCGTCCGAACTGGACCTGTCCGGCTTCGTACTCAACGGCACGGACGGAGTCTTCACGGAAGTTGAGGGCACGCCGGCGGCGGTCGAGGAGTTCTGCCGCCGGCTGCGGGAACAGCCGCCTCCGCTGGCCGACGTACGCGACATCGGCTACGAGACCGTGGCGCCACTCGGCGGAGGCGGTTTCACCATCCGGCGCTCGCGCACCGAGGGCAATGGCGCGTCGGCGATCCCGCCCGACACCGCGACCTGCACTGACTGCCTGCGCGAGCTCGCCGACCCCCGTGACCGCCGCTACCGCCACCCTTTCATCGCCTGCACCCACTGCGGGCCTCGCCTCACCATCGCGACCGGTCTCCCCTACGACCGGTCCACCACCACCATGGGGGTGTTCCCCCTGTGCCGCCTGTGTGCGAGGGAGTACGACGATCCGGCGGACCGCCGTTTCCACGCCCAGCCGGTCGCCTGCCCGTCCTGCGGGCCCCGGCTCCGCCTCACCCCGGCAGCCGGCACGGAGCCGGGCCCGGCAGATGGTGCGGATGCCCTCGTCCGCGCCCGTGAGCTGCTCGCGCGGGGAGCGGTGCTGGCGGTCAAGGGCCTCGGCGGGTACCACCTCGCCTGCGCCGCCGACGACCCCGGCGCCGTCGCCACGCTGCGCGCCCGTAAGGAACGCGGCGGCAAACCGTTCGCGGTGATGTGCGCGGATCTCGCCGCCGCCGAGCGGATCGCCCGCGTCGGTCCCGCGGAGAAGACGGTGCTGACCGGACACCGGCGTCCCATCGTGCTGCTGCGCCGACGCGCCGGCGACGCAGCGGGCGGACTCGCCGACGCCGTATGCCCTGGCAGTCCGCAGGTGGGCGTGATGCTGCCCTACTCCCCGCTGCATCAGCTCCTGTTCGGTCTGCGCGGCGATCCGCCGGGCCCCCGCGTCCTCGTCATGACCAGCGGCAATCGCTCCGGTGAGCCGATCGTCACCGACGACGCCGAAGCGCTCTCCCGGCTCGCCGGGATCGCCGATGCCTGGCTGTGGCACGACCGGGCCATCGCCGCGCCCTGCGACGACTCCGTGGTCCGGCTGCGCCCCGACGGCTCCGAACTGCTGCTGCGCCGATCCCGCGGGTACGCCCCCGCGCCGGTTCCCCTGCCGGTATGGGTGCCGCCGACGCTGGCCGTCGGCGGAGACCTGAAGAACACGCTGTGTCTGGGAGCCGGCCGTGACGCATGGTTCTCCCCGCACATCGGCGACATGGGTGACCTCGCCACGGTGACCGCGTCCGAACAAGCGGCACAGCGCCTCACGGCACTGACCGGAATCACGCCGCGGCTGCTCGCAGCCGACCGGCACCCCGGCTACCACTCCTCCCGCCGGGCCGCGCGCCGCGCGACCGAAACGGACACCACGCTGCGGCTGGTTCAGCATCACCACGCCCATATCGCCTCTCTCATGGCGGAGCACGGACTCGACGGCAGGAATCCCGTCATCGGCATCGCATTCGACGGCACCGGTTTCGGCGACGACGGAGCGGTCTGGGGCGGCGAGGTGCTCCTCGCCGACTACCGCGGATACCGGCGGCTCGCGCATCTCATGTACGCCCCGCTGCCCGGCGGCGACGCGGGTGTCGGCAACCCCTGCCGGACGGCACTGGCCCGGCTGCGCACCGCGGGCCTGCCGTGGACGGCGGACCTCCCGTGCGTGGCCGCCTGCTCGCCCGAGGAACTCCGGCTCCTCGCCCGGCAGCTGGAACGGAACATCGCCTGCGTACCCACCTCCAGCATGGGACGGCTGTTCGACGCGGTCTCCTCTCTGCTGGGCATCTGCCACCGAGCGCGGTACGAGGCCCAGGCCGCCGTCGAACTGGAGGCGGCCGCCACACTTGCCTGGGACTGGGACGACAGCGGCACTTACCGCTTCGGGCTACGGAGCACATACGGCGACGGGACCACCCGGATCGATCCGGCACCCGTCGTGCGAGCGGTCGTCGGTGACCGACGCGCCGGTGTCCCGGTTCCGGTCGTCGCCGCCCGGTTCCACCGGGCGGTCGCGGCAGCGGTCACGGACATCTGCCTGATCGCGCGCCGTGGGACCGGAATCGGCACGGTCGGCCTGACCGGAGGCGTGTTCGCCAACGCGCTCCTCGACGAGGAGTGCACCGAGCGCCTGACAGCCGCCGGCCTCGCGGTGCTTCGCCACCGGCAGGTGCCGCCGGGAGACGGCGGACTCGCCCTCGGCCAGCTCGTCGTGGCCGCTCAGAAACACGACCGGTAGTCAGGGACCGGTAGTCAGCCAACGAACCAGCGACGAACGGAGAACACCATGTGCCTGGCAGTGCCCGGCAAGGTGGTCGGGATCGGAAAACGGGACAGCACGCCTATGGCGAGCGTCGACTTCGGCGGCGTCGTCAAGGAGGTCTGCCTCGCCTATGTACCGGAGGCAGAGGTCGGCGAGTACGTGATCGTCCATGTGGGATTCGCCCTCCAGCGCCTGGACGAGGAGTCGGCCTTGGCCTCACTGCGCCTTTTCGAGGAACTGGGCCTGTTGGAGGAGGAGTTCGGCGACCCCTGGGGCCGAGCGGCAGCCGAGGCCGGCCTGACCGAGGCGGGTCTGACCGAGGCCGACATCCCCGAGGTGACAGAGGCGCAGAAGGAGCCACGATGAAGTACATCGACGAGTTCAACAACCCGGATCTCGCCCGGAGGCTGCTCGACGACATCCACGCCACAGCCACCGGCGGGCCGTGGGCGATGATGGAGGTCTGCGGCGGCCAGACCCACTCGATCATCCGGCACGGCATCGACCAGCTCCTGCCCGACTCGGTCGAGCTGATCCACGGCCCCGGATGCCCCGTGTGCGTAACCCCTCTGGAGATGATCGACAAGGCTCTGGAGATCGCCTCCCGCCCCGACGTGATCTTCTGTTCGTTCGGTGACATGCTGCGCGTGCCGGGCACCGGCCGCGATCTGTTCCGCGTACGCAGCGCGGGCGGCGACGTCCGGGTCGTCTACTCCCCGATGGACGCCCTCGACATCGCGCGCCGTCACCCGGACCGCCAGGTGGTGTTCTTCGGCATCGGCTTCGAGACCACCGCACCCGCCAATGCGATGACCGTCCACGAGGCGCGCCGCCTCGGCATCCGCAACTTCAGTCTGCTTGTCTCACATGTACGCGTCCCCCCGGCCGTCGAGGCCATCATGAGCGCCCCGAACTGCCGGGTGCAGGCGTTCCTGGCGGCGGGACATGTGTGCAGTGTGATGGGCACCAATGAGTATCCGGACCTCGCGGAACGGTTCAAGGTCCCGATCGTGGTGACGGGTTTCGAACCCCTGGACATCCTCGAAGGCATCCGCCGCACCGTGCACCAGCTCGAACGAGGCGAGCACCGGGTCGAGAACGCCTACGAACGGGCGGTCCGCGCGGCCGGGAACCCGGCGGCTCTGCGCATGATCCAAGAGGTCTTCGAGGTGACCGACCGCGCCTGGCGCGGCATCGGCGTCATTCCCCGCAGCGGCTGGCGGCTGACCGACGCATTCAGGGACTTCGACGCGGAGCGGCGCTTCGACGTGGGCGGCCTGCGCACTGATGAGCCAACGGCCTGCCGCAGCGGCGAGGTGCTCCAGGGGCTGATCAAGCCCCACCAGTGCGAGGCCTTCGGGACCACGTGCACCCCCCGTACCCCGCTCGGCGCCACGATGGTCTCCAGCGAGGGTGCGTGTGCCGCCTATTACCTCTACCGCCGCCTGGAAGTCCCGGCGCGGCCCGTGCATGTCCAGGAGGCGACGACCGTTGGCTGAAACCATGACAGAGACGAAGGCTACGGTCGACCCGGCCACCTGGTCCTGCCCCGCCCCGCTGCGCGACCACCCGGTGATCGTCATGGGACACGGCGGCGGCGGAGCCCTGTCCGCCGAACTCACCCGTCACCTCTTCACTCCGGCGTACGGCAACGAGACACTGGCCGGCCTGGGCGATTCCGCCGTGCTGCCCGTGGACGGATCCCGGCTCGCGTTCTCCACCGACTCGTACGTCGTGCGGCCGCTGTTCTTCCCCGGCGGCAGCATCGGCGACCTGGCCGTCAACGGAACGGTCAACGACCTGGCGATGAGCGGCGCCCGCGCCGCGTTCCTCTCTTGCGCCTTCATCCTGGAGGAAGGTGTCGGCCTCCCCGTCGTGGGAAGGGTCGCGGACGCGATCGGGGCGGCCGCCGCGGCGGCGGGCGTCACTGTCGTCACGGGCGACACCAAGGTGGTCGAAGCAGGGCACGGTGACGGTGTCTACCTCAACACCTCGGGGATCGGCTTCGTCCCGGACGGCGTGGACATCCGCCCCCAGCGGGCCGCTCCTGGGGACGTCCTCATCGTCAGCGGCCCCATCGGCATGCACGGCATCGCCATCATGAGCGTGCGTGAGGGCCTGGAGTTCGGGGTGGAGGTGGTGAGCGACACCGCGCCGCTGGGCGGCCTGGTCGAGGCGATGCTGGCCGTCACCCATGACCTGCACGTTCTGCGCGACCCCACCCGTGGCGGTCTCGGCACGGCGCTCAACGAGATCGCCGCCGCCTCGGGCACCGGCGTCGTCCTCACCGAGCGGGACATCCCGGTACCGGATGCAGTGGCCAACGCCTGTGGGTTCCTGGGGCTGGATCCTCTGTACGTCGCCAACGAGGGCCGTCTGGTGGCATTCGTGCCGCGCACGGACGCGGACGCCGTCCTCGCCGCCATGCGCGCGCACCCCCGGGGAGCGGGCTCCGCCGTGATCGGCGAGTGCGTGGCCGAGCATCCGGGCATGGTGGTCGCCCGCACCGGGCTGGGCGGTACACGCGTCGTCGACCTGCCCCTCGGGGAACAGCTGCCGAGGATCTGCTGACCTCATCGTCCGACGCCAACCGAAGCAAGCGATCGTTTCCCGGTAGACCCGGTAGACCCGGTAGACCCGGAAGACCGGGTACACCCCGAGGGGGGAAGGAGAGGCCTGTCCCGCGCACGGCACGCGCGAGTGCCTGCACCGTCGCATCGAGACCTTCCGCGTGCAGCAGCGGGCGGTGGCCGGACGACACTTCTAGGTGAGGCTCGATGGGACGATCCCGTAACGGCGCATCTTGCGGTACATGGTGGCGCGGGAGATGCCGAGATCCTGTGCGGTGCGCTGGACGTTGGAGCTGCGGTCCATCAGCCCACGCAGAATGGCATCCCGTTCCAGCGCTTCAATGGTGGTCAGAACCTTGTGCGACGATACCCGGCATTCCGGCGGGAGATCTTCTGCTCGGATGATCCGGCCGGAAGGTCGCCGCGCGAGGCCACGGATCACCGACTCGAGCTGCCGGACATTCTCCGGCCAGGGGCAGCGCTGCAGCATCGCAAGCGCATCCGGGGAGCAGCCGCTCTCTCCGCTCGGCCGGTATTTGAGCAGGAAGAACCGGACCAGGTGCTCGATGTCTCCATAGCGATGACGGAGGGGCGGCACCTCCACCGAGGCTTCGCACAGCCGGTCGAGCTCGTCGTCCGTCGTGACCATGGACGGCTGGCTGGTCATGACCAGTTTCCCGATGGCGGTCCCGTCGACGTGCGCCAGGAGGCTTCTCAGCTGCCGGCGCAGGTGGTCGCCCAGCAGGTGGACATCGCGCAGGACGACCACGATCGACGGTTGGGCCAGCAGCTCGCGGACGTTGCGCAGCCAGGGCTCGGTGACGTGCGGTGACTCCGACAGCGGCGCTTCCACCATCTCGAGCCGGCGCCCGGCACCGTGGGCTCGGTGGATGGCATCGACCAGCGTCCTCTTTCCAGCACCGGCTTCGCCCACGAGATGAAGCCACGACCCGGCGACGAACGCCGCTTCGGTTTCGGCGACGGCGCGCAGCCATTGCGGTGAGGAGCCCACCAACCCCAGGCCCGATCGTGTGGGTCCATCGGAAATGACCGGTCCGGGCTGGGGACGTCCGATCACCCGGACTCGGAAGATGGCGCCCGCGTCGCTGTCCTCGCGCCGGCTACGGCTGACCCGGAGTTCGGCGACTCGTCCGGAGGGGAGGGCGATGCTCCGCGTCCCTTCGAACCGGGAATCGTCGGCGACCTCACGTGCGTGGTCGAGCAGAGCGTACTGATCCGGCCCTGTCACGGCCGATCTCAGCTGCTCGTTCATCATGACGACATCACGATTGAGAGCCAGGACGGGTCCGGGGCGCACCGAGGAGCACGCGTCCATGTAGTCCTGGAACAGGGCCCGCTCCCGTCGCGAGCTGATCGCGCCAATCTCACTTTCGATCTGGCCGGCGACAGAGCGGGCCAAGGCCATGAGCATGCCGGCAGAACCCTGACGGACCGTGGTCAGGTTGAACGCTCCCAACAGCGTGCGCCGGACGGGATGCAGGATCGGCACGGCCGCGCAGTGGAAGTCCCGCAGCGCCTCGACGTAGTGCTCGCTGCCGGCGATCATGACCGGGCGGCCGCTGGCCAACGCGGTCCCGATGCCGTTGGTGCCCACATAGCGCTCGGCGAACACGTGGCCCGGGGCCAGTTGCACCCGGTTCAGCCGCGTCGTCAGAGCCTCGTGGGAGACCTTGCGGGACAGCACCACGCCGTTCCGGTCTGTGACCATCGTGGACACCGGGTCGTCGGCAAGCTGCTCGTGCAGCCTGTTCAGGATCGGTAGCGCCGCTCTGGCGAGCGGGCTGTCCAGATTGGGGTTCTCGAAGTAGGGAGCGTCGATACAGCCCGACTTCACTTGGTACTCCATCGAGCGTTGCCACGAGGCGACCACGAGCGGGCGGGCACTCGGATCCTTGGTGGCTTCCTGGTAAAGCTCTCTGGCTGCTGTCAGCGAGCTGCCAGGTTGACGTCGGGGCATTTAACACTCCCGTATCGCACGCGTCATCCATCGGTGGAGTGATTGGAACAGTTCGATGACGCCGCGCCTATGGCCTGTATCACATTGATACATCCGCGGACCGCTTCTGAGACATCGGCCTGCGCACGGCGGGCTGTGTAATCGGCGCACCATCCACCCGCCGATTCGCAGGGAGCGCCATGAAAGCCGTGCAGGTCATCGAGTACGACGAGCCGCCAGTGCTCGTGGATGTGCCGGACCCGCAGATCACCGGTCCGCTGGATGTGATCGTGAAGGTCGGAGGCGCAGGGGTCTGCCGCACCGATCTGCACATTCTCGAAGGACAGTGGAGCGACAAGAGCGGGGTTGTCCTCCCCTACACCATCGGTCATGAGAACGCCGGCTGGGTAGCGGAGGTGGGGCAGGCAGTCACACACGTCAAGGTCGGCGACCCGGTCATCCTGCACCCGCTCATGACGTGCGGTCTGTGCCGTGCCTGCAGGGCCGGCGACGACGTGCACTGTATGAACTCGGCCTTCCCGGGGATCGATACCGACGGGGGCTATGCCGAGTACCTGAAGACCACCGCCCGCTCGGTCGTGGCACTCGACCCGTCCCTTGAGCCGGCCTCGGTTGCGGCCCTGGCCGACGCCGGGCTCACGGCGTACCACGCCGTCGCCAAGGCGGCCCGGGTCCTGCGCCCCGGTGACAAGGCCGTGGTCATCGGTGCCGGTGGACTCGGGCACATCGGGATCCAGGTGCTCCGGGCCCTGTCGCCGGTCGAGATGATCGTCATCGACCGTAGCCCGGAAGCCCTCGCCCTGGCCAAGGAACTGGGTGCCGACCACACGCTTCTCGCGGACGGGAGCGAGGCCGAGCGCGTACGGGAACTGACCGGAGGCCACGGGGCGGAAGCGGTCCTGGACTTCGTCGGCGAGGGGGGTGCCGTCGAGACGGGCGTCGCCTGTCTGCGCCGTAACGGCAACTACTACGTCATCGGCTACGGCGGCCACCTCGACGTTCCGACGATCGACGTCATCTCCACCGAGATCAACTTCATAGGCAATCTCGTCGGGTCCTACAACGACCTGTCCGAGCTGATGGTCCTGGCAGCCCAGGGCAAGGTCAGCCTGCACACCCAGCGGTACCCCCTCGCGTCCTTCCGGGACGCCCTCGACGACTTGTTCACCGGTGCCGTACGCGGCCGAGCGATCTTGATCCCGTGAGCCGAAGGAGCAGTCCCATGCGCAACCGTTCGTACAAGGTCGTGGTCGCCGCCGCTGTCGTGGTGGTCCTCACCGCCACGGGATGTACCTCTCAGGGTCCCGTGGAAAGCAAGCCCGACAAGCCGGCGCAGTTCAAGCCGGGTTCGGAGATCAGCTACAAGAAGTACGGCAAGGACTACCCGGGCACGAAGGTCAAGGACGTCCCGGGACCCTGCAGCTACGAGTCGATCAGCCGTAAGGACTACTCCGGACAGACGCTGAAGATCATCAGCCATGCCGTCCCCGTCATCGGCGAGCCGACCCGGCTGCACGCCAGGCAGTTCGAGGAGATCACCGGGGCGAAGGTCGAGGTGATCAACGTCCCGTTCGGGGAGCTGCACCAGAAGATCCTCACGCCCCTCCAGGCAGGCCAGCCGGCGTACGACGTCATGTTCTACCCGTCCTTGTGGATCGGTGACATGGCCCCGTATCTGTCCCCGGTGCCGAACAAGTATCTGAACACTCCCGGCATGATGGACGTCACCGAGGCCTATATGGACGTGGCGACCTGGAACGGGAGGGTCGTCCAGTACCCCGTGGACGGCGACCGGCACTACCTCAAGGTCCGGACGGATGTCCTTGAGGACCCGAAGAGGCAGGCGGCGTACAAGGCGGCCACGGGCAAGGACCTGCGCACGCCCAAGACATGGGCCGAATACCGGGAGGTCGCGGCGTTCTTCAGCGGCAAGGACGTCGACGGTGACGGCAAGCCCAACTTCGGCAGCGCCGAGGTGACCAAGCGTGACGACCTGACCTTCTCCGCGTTCATCAGTCGTGCGGCGCCGTATGTGAAGCACCCCGACCACAAGGGTGGGCTCTTCTTCGACCTGGAGACCATGAAGCCGCAGATCAACACGCCCGGCTTCGTACGAGCCCTCGACGACATGGTCAAGGCCAAGTCGACCTGGGCACCCGGTGGCGCCAACTTCGGTCTGGGTGACGAGATCTTCTCCTTCGGAGGCGGCCAGACGCTGATGTCCTACTCGTGGGACGACGCCTTCATCCAGGCCCAGTCGCCGGACAGCAGGATCCGCAACAAGATCCAGGCGGCGGAGTTGCCGGGATCCGACGAGGTCTACAACCTCACCAAGAAGGCGTGGGACAAGAAGCCGAACCAGGCCCCCTATTTCACCTGGGGGTGGACCTCGGCGGTGGCCAAGGCCGCGCGCAACCAGAATATGGCCTTCGACTATCTGTGCTTCTTCAGCAACGAGGCCAACACCGCCCTCGACCTGACCATCGGCCGCTTCGGCGTCAATCCCTACCGCAACGCCCACTTCGACGCGGCGTTCTGGGAGAAGCAGGGCTGGGACAAGGCCGTGGCCCAGTCGTACGTCAAGACGCTCTCCGGCATGGAGAAGAGCCCCAACCGCGTCTTCGACCTGCGCGTACCGGGTGTCAACGGATATATGTCCGCGCTCGCCAACGGCGTCGCCGCGGCGCTGGCGGGACAGAAGGCTCCACAGCAGGCGCTGGACGAAGTGGCCAAGGAATGGGCCAAGATCACCAAGCAGATCGGCGAGGACAAGGTCCGCAGCGCCTACCGAAACGTAGTCGCACTCGAGGACAACTCCTGACCCGATAGCAGGACGCCCCGGGTGGCCGCCCAAGCCGGCCGGCCACCCGGGGGCGCCCGCCCACTTCCGCAAGGAGCACCATGGACGGCCTGCGCCGGCACAAGAGCATGTTCCTCCTCCCAGGACTGCTCACTCTCGCACTCATCATCATCTTTCCGCTTCTGTTCACCATTCGTGTCAGCTTCTCGGGCTGGAACGTCAGCAGCCCCCAGATGGACTTCATCGGTGGTGTCAACTACTCCACGATGCTGCACGACAGTCGTTTCTGGGCCTCGATCATGCGCCTGATCCTGCTGGCGGGCGGCACCGTCCTGATCCAGTACGTGATCGGGTTCGGGATGGCCCTGCTCGTCTGGCGCGATGTACGCGGCCGTCGTTTCTGGCGGGTGCTGTTCCTCGTCCCCATGATGACCACTCCCGTGGTGATGGCCGCCATCTGGCAGATGATCTTCCACGAGTCCCTGGGCCCCGTGAACGATCTGCTCGGGATGCTCGGACTGACCAAGATTCCCTGGCTCACCGAATCCGGGCCGGCGCTGGTCGCGCTGATGACCGTCGAGGTCTGGCAGTGGACCCCGTTCATGTTCCTGCTGCTGCTGGCCGGCCTCTTGAGCCTTCCCAAGGAACCGTTCATGGCCGCCGCGATCGACGGCGCCGACGTCTGGCGCACCTTCCGGAAAGTGACCTTCCCGCTCATGGCGCCCGTGTCGGTCGCGGCGGTCATCATCCGGCTGATCGAGGCGTCCAAGCTCTCCGACAGCGTCTACGTACTGACCTCCGGGGGACCGGGCTCCTCCACCGAGACTCCCGGCTACTACCTCTACATCCAGGGGCTGCGGGATCAGCAGACCGGGTACAGCGGGGCGATGTCCCTGACCTATCTGGTCCTGATGATCGTCACGCTCACAGTTGTCGCCGCCTTGCTCACCAGGGCCTTCAAGCTGAAGGGGGACTCATGAGGTCGCACCTTTATCCCGTATTCAAGTACACGGTGATCGCCCTCTGGGCCTGCTTCGTCGCGGGACCGTTCTTCTGGGCCATGACGACCAGTTTCAAGGACGCCAACGGGGTCCAGGGTGGCGCCACTTACCTTCCCTGGGTCCAGTACGAACCCACTGCCGCCGGGTGGCGCAACATCTTCGGCGGAGCCGGTGGCGTCGATGTGATACAGCCTTTCATCAACAGCGCCATCGTCACCATCGCCGCCTCGGCCATCAGCCTCCTGCTCGGCTCCCTGGCCGCCTACGCGTTGTCCCGTTACCGGTTCAAGATCGGCTTCATCAAGAACAGCGACATCGTCTTCTTCTTCGTGTCACAACGAATTATGCCGCCCGTCGTCCTGGTGATCCCCTTCTTCTACCTTCTGCAGTGGGCGGGCCTCCTGGACAGCATCGCGGGCCTTGTCATCGTGACGGTTGCCCTGCTGCTGCCCATCGCGGTGTGGGTGATGGTGGACTTCTTCAACGGCATCCCGCGTGAGATCGACGAGATGGCCATGCTCGACGGATGCGGCCCGTTCCAGACCTTCGTGCGTGCGATCCTGCCGAACTCCCTGCCCGGGCTGACAGTGGCTGCGATGTTCTGTGCGGTGTTCGGCTGGAACGACTTCTTCTTCGCCTTCAGGCTGACGTTCACCGAGGTGCAGACCCTGCCCCAGGCAGTGGTCGCCCTCAACTCGTCGATCCCGCCGTGGTGGACCCTGTCCGCCGCCGCCCTCTTCGGCGTAGCGCCGTTGATCCTGCTCGCGCTCTGGGTGGAGCGCTATCTGTCAAAAGGCAACCTGTCGGGAGCGGTCCGATGAACATGAGTACCACTGATCTGTGCCTGACCGTCGACGGCGTGAACCATCTCAAGGATGTGACCGCGATCTTCGAGCCGGGACGGCTGCATACCGTCATCGGCCGGACGATGGCCGGAAAGACAACGCTGCTGCGGGTGCTGGCCGGTCTGCAGCGGGTGGACTCCGGCTCTCTGACCAGGGATGGAGCCGACTTCCTGAAGACGCCGGTCTGGCGGCGCGACACCGCCATGGTCTACCAGCAGTTCATCAACTACCCGCATCTCAACGTGTTCGACAACGTGGCCTTTCCGCTCAGGCGGGCGGGACTGCCACGGGACGAGGTCAAACGGCGCGTCAGGAACAGTCTGGCGAGTGTCGGCCTGGCCGACTTCGAGCGTCGCAAGCCGTCCCAGCTCTCCGGCGGGCAGCAGCAGCGCGTGGCGGTGGCGCGCGCCCTCGCCCGCGAAACGGGCATTCTCCTGCTCGACGAGCCGCTGGCAAACCTGGACTACAAGTTGCGTGAGCAGTTGCGCGACGAGTTCAAGACCCTCTTCTCGGACCAGGGCGACACGATAGTGGTCTACACGACCACCGAACCCGCCGAGGCGATGATGCTGGGTGACGTGGTGCTGGTCATGCATGAGGGTCAGATCCTCCAGATCGGCCCTCCGCAGGAGGTCTTCGAGCGCCCGGCGACGACCACGGTGGCGTCCATCATCAACGACCCACCCATGAACATCTTCACGGGCCGGATCGAGGGCGGTCAGGTCACCGTGGCCGGCTTCCAGGCCACGCACGTATCCCCGCATCTCGCCGACCTGCCCGACGGCGCCTACCAGTTCGGTCTACGGGCAACGGACGTCAGTCTGGCCTCCGCCGGTGTCGAGGGCGAGGTCACCTTCGTCGAGATCTCCGGGTCCGAGACCTTCGTTCACGCGGTCGTCGGTGAGACTCCGTTCGTCGTGCAGATCGAGGGCATCCATGACGTCGCTCTCGGTGATCTGGTGAAACTGCGGCTACGTCCGGAGCGGCTGTTCGCCTTCGACGAGAAGGGCACGCTCGTGCAGACACCTTCATACGATCTCGCTTCAGTAGAAGGGCGTTGATATGGCGCAGTTGGACATCATCGACGTCGGGCACAACTACGCGCCGGGGGTCGAAGAGGAGCGGTGGGCTCTCAAGCCACTGCAGCTGACATTCGAAGCCGGCAGGACCTACGCATTGGTCGGACCGTCGGGTTGCGGCAAGACCACGCTGCTGAACATCCTGTCCGGACTGGTCAGACCGTCACAGGGCCAGGTCCTGTTCGACGGCGTGGACGTCACGGGTCTGCCCACGAAGGCGCGCAACATAGCCCAGGTGTTCCAGTTTCCCGTCATCTACCAGTCCATGACGGTGTACGAGAACCTCGCCTTCCCTCTGCAGTGCCGCCGCTGGGACAAGGCGAGGATCGACGCCAAGGTCCACCAGGTCGCCGAGGCGCTGGACCTGGATGATCGGCTCAAGCAGCCCGCCCGGCGGCTCACCGCCGACGACAAGCAGCTGATCTCGCTCGGCCGTGGTCTTGTCCGCGACGACGTGGCGGCCGTGCTGATGGACGAGCCGCTGACCGTCATCGATCCGCAGCTGAAGCACTCGCTGCGGCGCAAAATCCGTGAAATCACCGAGCACTTCCAGCCCACAGTGATCTACGTCACCCATGACCAGTACGAAGCAATGAGCATTGCGCAGGAAGTACTGGTCATGAAGGACGGCCGAGCCATGCAGCAGGGCACCCCGAAGCAGCTTTTCGAGGCACCCTCGTCAGCGTACGTCGGCTACTTCATCGGCTCCCCGGCGATGAACTTCCTGACGGTGGACGGGCCACGCGGGAACTTCACCCTTGGCGGCCGGGCTCTGGCCGTGGCGTGGGACATCCCGGATGGCACCACCGAGGTCCAGGTGGGAATCCGGCCCGAGTACGTCAAAATCGTCACGGAGCCCGGGCCCAACACGTTTCCCGCCAGGCTTCGGGGCGTCCGGGACCACGGGCCGCAGCGCGTGCTCGAGATCGAGGTGGCCGGCCGGCTCATCAAGGCGAAGGTGCCGCGGGAGGACGGAGTTCCGGCGATGGAGACATTCCTGGTGCATCTGCCGCGCGCCAAGGCCCTCCCCTATGCGGACGGTCGCCTGGTACTCCAGTCGTAGGTTGTGTTGTTGCCGACGGCAGGTCAGTTGCCGTCGGACAGGAGAGGCGCCCTGCCCTCGACGGCTCTGACGTCGGCGTGTACGCCGTTCACCGCAGCGGACGGCCGAAGCCGAAGCCGATCTCGGCTTCGATGCCTTGCGAGTGCGTCATCTGCCGATCGAGGGGAGGGTGTTTCCCACACCGTCTGGCCAGGCAGCCGATCGGCGACGTCGTTCTGGAGGTTGCGCGACGCTGCCACCGCGGACACCCGGGGGGCGCCTGTCGCGGTGGCAGCTGAGGAGCGGGGAGGGAGGATCAGGGAGCGGTCGCGTTGGCGGCCTGGGCGGCGGCAAGGACATGATCGCGGGAGGCCGTGACTTCGGCGCGCAGCGCGGGAAGGTCGACGTCGAGTACATGGCCGTTGAACTTGCGGACCTGGCCGGCGATCAGAACGGTGTCGATGTTGCGGGCATCGGAGCCCAGGACGACGGTGCCGATCGGGTCGTTGAGCGGCATGTTGTTGATCTCCTCAGCGGTGATCACCAACAGGTCGGCCTGCTTGCCCGGTGTCAGCGAACCGACCACGTCGGCCAGGCCGTTGGTCC
Organism: Streptomyces sp. NPDC019443; assembly: GCF_044389785.1. Taxonomy (NCBI): domain Bacteria; kingdom Bacillati; phylum Actinomycetota; class Actinomycetes; order Kitasatosporales; family Streptomycetaceae; genus Streptomyces; species Streptomyces sp. NPDC019443. The sequence goes on along the minus strand of NZ_JBIRYJ010000001.1, from coordinate 1,156,579 downwards.
GGGCGCCCTGCAGGGTGGCGAAGTCCAGCACATCGGCGGTGCTGATGCGGACCGGCTCACGCTCGGTGCCGTAGACGCCGTTGACGGCGCGCATCCGCTGGATGGCGTGCAGGGCCCGCATCTGGGTGAACATGTCGCTGGCCAGCGCGACTTCGACATCGATGCTGAGGCCGGGGCGGACGCCGACGGACAGGGCCTCGTCCACGGCGGGGATCGCGGTCTCCAGGCCGATCTGGGTGTCGGAGGTGGGGGCCAGCGCGACGGTGGTACCGCTGGCGCCGATGGCGCGCCAGGCCTCGGCGGTCAGGCCCGTGGAGTGGATCAGGGTGAGGTCCGGGCCCAACAGACCCTGCCGCTCCCAGGTCAGGATGGCCTGCGAGGACGAGGTGCCGAAGACCGCGTCGACGCTGACGCCGATGCCCAGCTCCTTGGCGAACCGGGCGAGCTCGGGGCCGTACGCGATCTCGGGTCCGGCGATCTCGTCGGTGGCCAGGGTGGCCAGGCGGAAGGTCAGCAGCTCGCTGCCGTACTCCTTCTGCAGGCGGGCGACATCGGCCGGCCACTGGTGGTCCCACGCGCCGAAGTGCGGTCCCATGGCGGCGTGGACGCCGCGGATGCCGGTGTCCAGCAGGGCGCGGACCGCAGCGTCGGAGTGGACGGCGGTACGGGAGTTGTGGGAGAAGTCCAGCATGGTGGTGATGCCGGAGTCGATGGCGGTGAGCGCCGCCAGCTTCGTCCCGGTGTACATGTCCTGAGGCCTGTAGACCGGGGCGTAGCCGAGGAGAGTGGTGGTGACGTAGGCGCCGAGGTCGTCGACGTCCGGCATGATCCGGCGCAGCTGAGCCTCCCACGCGTGGCGGTGGGTGTCGACGAATCCGGGTGTGACGACGGTGCCGACGGCGTCGACGACGACGGCGCCCTCGGCGGCCCCCTGGGCGCGCAGGTCGCCGCCGACGGCGGCGATGGTGGTGCCCTGGACGAGCACGTCGCCGACCGGGAGGGTGCCGAGTGCGGGGTCCATGGTGACCACCGTGGCGCCGGTGAAGAGGATGCGGCGGTCGGGGTCGGTTGCGGTGTGGCGCAGCTGGTCGAGGACGGTCTGGCGCGGGGTGTGGTCGAGGTTCATGGTCGCGTCCGTTCACGTGTCGGGAGGGCGGGGCGCCTCCGGTGGGCGTCGGTATGAGCAGCCTCCGACGGCGCGCGGGCGAGAACCAGGCCGCCGTTCACCTGGGTGTGTGACACCCCCTGTCGGCCCGGCGCCGGCGTGCCGGACGGGTGTGGCGCGTGCTCGTGCTCGTGCTCTCCGAGCTGGTCACCAACGCCGTCGTCCACAGCGCCACTGCCCAGGTGCAGGTGGAGTTGTGGGCTGAGGACGGCACCGTGACGGTGACTGTGCTCGACGACGGCGCGCCGCCACCGGCCGATCAGCCGGAGTTGCGTGCGGCCGGGCACGGCACCCACCCGTTGACGCTGTCCGGCCTCGCCGACAAGCAGGGCGTGCCGGCCGGGCAGCAGACCCACGTACAGGACATCGTCGACGAGGTCGAACGCCAGGATCTGCGCGACGTCGTCCTGGTCGGGCACAGCTACTCGGGCATCCCTGTCGGTCAGGCCGCCGAGCGGATCGGCGACCGGCTGGCCCGCGTGGTCTTCGTCGACTCCAATGTTCCGGCCGACGGCGAGTCGTTCGTCTCCGGCTGGTGGGAGGGCCCTGCGAAGCTGGAGGCTTCGATCGCCGGGAACGGCGGATACTGGGCACCGCTGACCGCGGCCGACTTCGACGGCCAGGGCCTCACCGATGAGCAGATCGCACGGATCGTGGGCGGCTCGACGCCGCACCCGGGTACCTCTCTGGCCGAGCCGGCCGTGCTGGCACGGCCACTCGGCGAGCTTCCGGCGACGTACATCAAGTGCCTGCTCGACGGCGCCGAGCCGAGCGACGACGTGGCCAAACTGCTCACCGGCGAGCACTGGCGGCTGGTCGAGATGAACACCGGCCACTGGCCGATGTTCTCCCAGCCACTCTGGCACGGATCCTGCACCAGTCAGCCGTGGAATCCTGAGCTACGGCCAGCGCGTGGCGCCACTTCAGTGGCCTGCCCTCCAGGCGGAGGCTCCTGACGGAGTCCACGCTGACGTCCCGGGTGATCGGACACTTCGCGTCGGCCCCGCTCTGGAGTCGGGTCAGGATGAGCGGCGGATTGCGGGGGTACTCGGAAGGCTGGTTGCGCAGGGCCGGCAGGACTGGAGCGACGCCCAGGACGAGCGGCGTCAGGTCGGCCGGTCGCGCCGTTGCGCACAGTGGCGCGAGAGGCGCGATCGGCGCGAGAGGCGCGATCGGCCAACGGCGCCGCTGGCGAGGGCCGTCAGCGCTTGGTGAAGCGGTAACCGGCGTGGTGCAGGTGGTCGTCCTGGAACTCGCCGAAGGCCCAGAAGCCCAGGTCGTCCAGGTAGTCGATGCGGGTGCCGTTGATCCAGTAGCGGCCCTGGTAGGCGCTGGGGCGATCGCCGCGTGCCTCGTCGTAGCGCCCGTCGGGCAGCAGTTCCTGGCGTACGAAGTCGTTCTCGTCGACCCACATGCCCACATAGGCGTGTGCCGGGTCGTGGACGGGTGCCTCGTCGGTGGCGGGGGTGGCGGTCTCGGCCTCGTCCAGGGGTCGGCCGTTCCAGAGGCGGACTTCTCCGCCGACGACCAGGACGTCCAGGTGAGTGCCGCGGCCCGGTACCGCGCCGGGCGGGGTGCCGGGGGCGTCGGCGAGCCGGAGGACGGCGATGTCGGCGGCTTCCCCCGGGGTGAGAGCGCCGCTCTTGTGGGGCTCGCTGAAGTCGGTGGCGGCCGGCAGGACGAGGGTGCCCGCGCAGTCGATGACGATCATGTTGTCGTCGCCCGCTGCGGTCAGCAGGCCCGGGCCGACTCCCACGATCACGGAGCCGCCGATGAGGACGTCGGCCTCCTGCCAGTCGCCCATCAGCCGGTTGCCGGTCACGACCGTTCCGCCGGTCAGCAGCAGCGGCCGCCCCTGGGGGTCTCGGAGTTCGTACAGGGCAGCGTCGTCACGGCGCGGGCTCGTAGCAGTGGTGGCGGTGTTCGTCATGGCAATACCTGTCTCAATGGTTGGTGGGTGGGCCCGGGGGTCTCTATGCGTCCCAAAGGACCTGATGTCAGATTCACGGTTGGCGCGTTGCACATCCAGGCCGTGCATTTCCTGGGTGTGTGCCACCCCCTCTGCGGAGCGTGGGGCTGCATGCGGAGCGTGGGTCGGCGGCTCGGCGGGCGGACACCGCACCGGGGGCGGCGCTCAGTCGGTGGTGAGGTTCAGCACGTGCTCGCGCGAGGCCCGCATCTGCGCGAACATGTCGCCGGCCAGGGCGACTTCGGCGGGAGGCCTGCCCATGTGAGGCCGGGGGCCGGGCGCGCAGACCCGCAGCGCGGAGAGGGGCCGTCCACAACGCTGGGTGCGCGGCACCCGGGAAGCCCTCACCTGGGGTGACTGCGGCCTGGTTGCTCCGCGCCGCAGGGCCGACTGTAGAGCCATGACCAGCAACGAAATACCCCGCGATCCGCATCCGTACGTCGGGATGTGGGTGACCGCGGACGGGTTCATCCGCCAGGAACTGCTGCCGAACGGCCGCTACGACGAGGCGCGCGGCAACCGCCGGAGCGCCTACACCGGCGGCTATACCGTCACCGCCAGCCACATCGACTACGTCGACGACACCGGCTTCACCGCCACCGGTGACGTCCGCGACGGGATTCTCTTCCACGAGCACCTGGTGCTCTACCGCGAAGGTGACCGGCGCGCCCGCGAAGGAGCCTGACCATGGCCGGATCCGGACTGGATGCCCTCAAGCAGTAATCGGCTGCGGCCTTGCCCCCTGATCAGCAGCCGACGCGGTTGAAGCACCGACTCGCCGCGTCGGCTGCTTCCTATGACAGGGGATTCTGTTCATGGCCACGCTGTCGTCGATGCCGCGTTGGTTGCGCAGGTCGCTCAGCGCGGTGCGCTTGATGTCCAGGGGGCCGCCTCCAGCGCGTACACGGCGCTCAACTGCCGCCGCACGCAGCAGACTTCCTCTGAGTACGTGTCTGGCCACACGGACAGGGAACTACGTGTCGCTGGGGACCCGGTCGGCTTCGGTCTGCGGCCGCGCGGGTTCGCGGTGGTCGGCCCGGGAGCGGAGCTCGGCGAAGGCGGCGGCGGTTGTGCTGGCGGGTGCGGCCTGGTAGACGACCAGCTGCTGGTGCGGGGCTTCGTTGACGGTGAAGGCGGAGAACTGGATTTCCAGGTCGCCGACCTGGGGGTGCTTGAGGTTCTTCGCCTGCCGGGTCTTACCCCTCACATCGTGCCGCGCCCACAACTCGGTGAATTCCGCGCTCTTCGCGCTAAGCGTCTCGACGACTTCGGTGATACGCGGGGAGTCCGGGTCATGTCCGTAGGCCGCGCGGATTTCGGCGACGCACGCGTGCGCGGCCTTCTCCCAGTCCTGGTAGAAGTCACGTCCCGCCGGGTCCAGGAACACCATGCGGGCCAGGTTGTCGAACCGCTCGAATCCGCTGTGCAGAGCCGTGGCGAGGGCGTTCTGCGCCAGCACGTCCAGGGCAGGGCCCAGGACGAATGCGGGGGTGTCGGGCCAGCTGTCGAGCAACTGGAGCAGCTGCGGGCTGATCCGGTCGTGGCCGGCGGGAAGGCTCCGGCGTTCCTGGCGTGCCCGGGTGAGTCTGCGCAGGTGGTCGGTGGCCTCCTCATCAAGGTGGAGGGCGGTGGCGACGGCGTCGATGACCTGGGGCGAGGGGCTGGTCTCCCGGCCCTGTTCCAGACGCATGTAGTAGTCGGAGCTCACACCGGCCAGCATGGCGACTTCCTCGCGTCGCAGCCCGGGCACCCGCCTGCGACCATGCTCGGGCAGGCCCACATCCTGTGGCTTGAGGGCTTCGCGCCGTGCTCTGAGGAACTCTCCCAGAGGAGTGCTGTCGCTCATGGTCCCAGGCTAGTCGAGGAAGGAGTGCCGGGCTCAGGCGGTGGGGCCCGGTTCGCTGTGCACGGTGGCCAGCAGCTGGTGGGCCGCCGGGCTGACCCGCTCGCGCGGGGCGGGCCGGGTCTCTCGGTGCTGGATGGGGCGCCGGTTCGCCAAATCGAACAGGTGCGCGCGTTCGGTGTCGTCAAGTCGCAGCGCGGTTCGCCGGCGACTCGAGGATCTCCGGCGAGGCGCTACGGCTGCGGCGCTGTTCCAGGCGCGTGTAGTAGTCGACGCTGGGGCCCGCCGGCTGGGCGAGCTCCTCCCGGCGCAGGCCCGGTACGCGCCGCCGGGAGGTCCTCGGCATTCCCGCCTCGGCGGGGGTGAGCCGGCCGCGGCACGAACGGAGAAACTCTCCCAGCTCCACGATGTGGTTCATGGCGTCATTCTCCTTCGCGTCCACCCTGGTGGGGAGCGGTGAGGGTAGCCCTGGCGCACCCGGGAAACGCAGGGCCGGGCTTCGTCCTCGTGGAGCCGCGAGCGCGCACTCAGTCGGTGCCCATCGCGGTGTCCTGCGCGGGCACGGGGATGGCGCTCAGAGAGCCGAGCAGGGCAAGGGCGTCGGCGGAAGTGCTGCCCGGTTCGGCTTGGTAGACGACGAGTTGCTGACCGGGCGCGCTGTTCACGGTGAAGGCCTCGTAATGCAGCTCCAGGTCGCCGACTTCGGCGTGATGGAAGCGCTTGGCCTCGCGGGTCTTGCCCCGCACGTCGTGCCGAGCCCACAGGGCGCGGAAGTCGGCACTCTTCATGGACAGTTCGCCGACGAGTTCGATCAGTCGCGGGTCCTCGGGGTCGATGCCGGCCGCCCGCCGCAGTATGGCCACGCATGATTCGGCGGCACGGTCCCACTCGCGGTAGAAGTCGTGCGCGGCCGGGTCCAGGAACGTCATGCGGAGCAGGTTGTCGGAGTAGGTGAAGCCTGCGTACAGGGCGCCTGCGAGCTGGTTGCGCGCCAGGATGTCCAGGGCGTGGCCCAGGACGAAGGCGGGCGTGTCGCTCCAGGTGTCGACGAGCCGCCGCAAGTGAGGGGTGACGCGTTCGACGCGGGGCGCGCGGCGCGTACGGCGCGTGGTCGGGGTGGCCACGCGGTACAGGTGAGCCACCGCTTCGTCGTCCAGCCGCAGAGCTCGCGCGACGGCTTCGAGTACCTGCTGGGACGGGTGCCGTTCGCGGCCTTGTTCCAGGCGCATGTAGTAGTCGGCGCTCACCCCGGCGAGCGCGGCGACTTCTTCGCGGCGCAGACCGGGCACCCTGCGGCGGCCGGATGTGGGAAGCCCCCTGTCTTCGGGACGCAGTTGGGCACGCCGTGCGCGGAGGAAACCTCCCAGCGCGTTCTCGGCGGCGGGGCGCTTGTCTGTGTCCATGGTGTCGAGGCTAGGGCGGCCCGACGCCGTGTGGTGGGGGTGAAGGGGGGTGTGCTTCACCTAGGAGACGCACCCCCCGGATATCCACGGGGCGGTCGCCTGCCGGTGGTGCCACGGGGGCTTCGTCCCTCATCCCACGTGAGCCGTACGGGCGGTGGCGGGCAGGTTCGGTGACGTTCAGCCCCTCGGACCGGGTGCCGGGCCCGAGGAAGATCGCCGAGGCACTGTGCCTCTGGGTACCGCCCCACTCCGGCGGCCACGTCGCCAGGATCCGATCTGTCCGGCGGCGACGCGGCGGCAAACATGCCGGCTCAGCGGAAAGGGGGCATCCGCAGCCTGGGAGTGCTACTCCCAGGACACTCGGCCTAGCGTGCACGCACGGTCGCTGGGAGTTCACCGCGACTGCCTGACCGGCTGAGCGGTACATGCTGCGGACCGCCGGGGCGGCTGCCCCCGGCCGTCCCGTCCCGGGCTGGGCGGCTGTGGTGCGGGATTCCGAGACCCCGTCCCGCTCGCCCGCTCGGCCGTCGCTCGACGCCACCGGGGACGACGTGCGGCTTCACCACGCGTGTGATGCATTTGACGGAGTGGACGACCCGCGGTACTACCCGGGCCCGACCCTTGGCGGGCCTTTCTCCACAGGCGGTCTACGCGCAGGAGCGGAGACGGGCTGTGACAAGGAGGAGCCATGTCCGACACGACGAAAGCGGCCCGGCACTTGAGCGGCCTGCGGAACGCTCGCTACGGCGAGGTCCTTCTCATCTCGCCGGGTGAGGACGGTCGTCTCAAGGCAGCCGTCTATAACACCTTCGGTCTCAACGACTGTCCGCCGGAGCGGTGGAACGCTCTCGACCCCCGTGCGCTGGCGGAGCAGTTCAAAGTGCCGATGGTGTTCCTGAACGGACCCCGCTTCTGGACGATCGACGAGGTCACGGCGTTCGAGTGGGGGGACACCGCGATGTTCGACGGCCTGGAGGCCCGCTGCGTGGCCGAACTCCGCATCCCCGCGGAGATCGACCTCACCGGGGCGACGGCCAAGAAGTTCTACGTCGATTCCACGGTGAAACGGGACACCGAGTACGTTCTGTCCAGCGGCAAACCGGTGCACGCGCTGGTCGCCCCGGGCGACCGCACGTACGTCCTGCAGGCGTACTCCCACACCGTGGACGACAGCCAGACGATGGACTCCCTGGCCACGCTCGGCCAACGGCTGCGACTCCCGCATGGCTGGCAGTATCGGGTCCATACCCCTGAAGACGACCTTGTCGTGCGGACTGTCGCGGGAGATGCCCACGTCGTGCAGGACGAACTGGAGAACACCTACATGCTCCTCGCCCACTGAGCCGTGGCCCGGCGGCAGGCGCGCTGCGATCCTTGAGGTCAGGCGCGTAGGCGGGCAGTTGGTGCCGCAGGTCAGCGCACCGTCTTGAGGGCCACCGGCGGCAGTGACGAAGCCCAGTCCAGTCCAGTCCAGTCCAGTCCCAAGCCGCCCGCCGCCATCACTTCGCCCCGCCGACCACGGCCGAGCGGGTCGGCACCCGGGGGTGCCGACCCGTCGGCTCAGGCAGCTCGTGGCGGTTGCGTCGCGCTTACGCGGCGTAGCTCCGTGCGCACTCCAGCACACGTGGCTCCAGCAACTGGCCGAGGCCCAGAGCCTGCTGGGCGCAGGCCACGAGGGTCGTCTCTGCTGTCATCACACCCTCGGGACGATTGACAATGACGGTGTCGGGGTCGAGCCCGGGCAATGCGTCGAGCGCCAACGAGTAGATGTCCGCGAGCATCTCTGAGGACGGGTCGTCCATCTTCATGTCCATATGGTCCGCAAACCCCGCCTTGGGCTGGATGTTCATGACCCAGAGGAGGGTGAACAGCGCAACCCGCGCGACCAGTTCACCGTTGCCCTGACGGTGCGCTGCGCGCCCGACTGCCGTCAGCCACTTCCAGGGCCGGTCGATGCCACTGTCGCCGGTCCGTATCTGCGCCAGACCTGCTTCCTGCAGGCTCAGAGCTCCGGCGGCCTCGGCGATCGCGAGCGCCCCCATCCGCACCCCCCGGTCGTCCGTGGCCACTAGAAAACGCGACAGGAGATGTGCCGCGTTGGCAAGATCCTCGTCGTCGACCGTCAGCGGCCTTGGAACGGCCTGCGGCTGTGTCTTCTTGCTGAACAGTCCCATGTGGGTGAATCCCCCCATCCGGGAACGAGCCAGGCGCAGTTCAGCACCGGCGCGTGCCCCTCCTTGCCCGGCTCCGGAATGCACGCGAAAGCTGCGAGATCCGGCCAGGGTCCAACAATGTCCCGTGGCCGGAAGGGGACGTCAAGGGAAGTCAGGAATGATTGCGAACCCTTATACTCCTGCTCGAATCTGACTGAAGCACAGGTATCGCCAGATCACTCCACATTCACTCCGGCGTGCGCCCCCTTGGTGTACCCGCTCCTCCCCCTGGGACTGCGAGCATGGCACGACCAATGTGGTGGTGCTGAGCGGGCAGATCGGCGTCCACCCCTACCCTCAGGGCCCGCTGGGCGCGCATGGGCGCCCTGCCTCCCCGTCGCGGCCATCACGCTCTAGAAACCGCGAGGGAGCAATGGCAGACTGTTCACTCCACGAGGTCATGCATATGCGACAAGTGAACTGCGGCACGGCGGACTACCGGATCGTGTGGAGGTCACCAGCGTGCAGGAAGCACCACCTTCGTCGCCGGTATCCCCGAGCCTGATCTTTGTAGGAGGAGTACACGGCCGCACAGGCACGAGCGTGGTGAAGCGTCTGTTGTGTACTCATCCCGAGGTGAGTGCCGTCGGCGGCGGTGAGACGCGCATGCTGGAGGCGGTAAACGATCTGTGGCCGATGCTGCTCGCGAGCCTCGGCTATACGCCCGGCGGGGCGAGTACCGCGTTGGCCGCGTTCGCGCGTCACGTGCGGGAGACCCTGGGCGAGGCGAATGATCTGCAGGAGGCGCTGGAGCATCTTTTTGATGGGTGCGGGCTCACGATCTGCGTCTCGTAGGGCGCGCGCGGTCTCCGATGCCGGCGCCGATGCAAGAACCCGATCTGGCACGGGCGTTGGGCAGATTCATTGCTGAGGCGTTCCGCCTGGTGGCCTTGGACCCCTTACGGCCTGTGCTGTGTGAGAAGACGCCGAGCAACGCGCAGTACGTTCGTCGCCTGCAGCTCCTTCTGCCCGAGTCGCGGGTGGTGGTCATGGTGCGTGATCCGATGGCCGTTGCTCTTTCCCATACGCAGCGCGACTGGGGCCCGACCGATCCTGTCGAGGCGGCCGCATACACGGCCGCTTACTTCCGGTGCTGGCGGGAGTTCGCGCCTCACGCCCAGAACTGCTTCGTGGTGCGGCACGAGGACTTGGTCGCCGAGCCGGCTCGGACTCTGAGTGCCGTCATCCGCTTCCTGGGCCTACGTCAGGATGCTGCCTGGTTGCGGTGCGCCAGTGATGAGATCCGCCCCAGCACAGACCGTGTCGGCGCGCTGCCGGACGTGGTGGCCGCGCAGATGCGCGCCCGACTGGCCGAGGAGGCACGGGAGTTCGGTTACCCCGTAGTCAGCGGTGCTCGATGAGCAGCGGCAACGCGCATCTGTCTGTTCCGGGGGCGTGCGGACCGCCGACTCAGCCGTGCTGGTCGGGGAGCGAGCCCGAGTGTGGCTCGGGTTCGCCGGAACATGTTCCCTTGACCCGCCCTTTCATGCCGTCGCTGCCTGAGCTGATTCCCTTGCTGGAAGGAATCTGGGAGCGCGGCTGGGTCACCAATGACGGGCCGGTGCTGGGCCGGTTCGAGGCGGCGCTCCAACAGATCTTGGGCTGGCACAACGTGGCCGCAACGGCTAACGGGACCCTGGCCCTGCAGTTGGCGTGCCGTGCACTTCGGCTTGAGGGAGAGGTGGTCACTGCGGCGTTCACCTTTCCGGCCACGACGCAGGCGCTGCGGTGGAACGGACTGGTGCCCGTGATGGCGGATGTGGAGCCTGCCCATCTGACCCTTGACCCAGCGGCTGTCTCGGCGGCCGTCACTTCCCGCACGAGTGCCGTCCTGGCCGTCCATACTTTCGGGCATCCGGCCGATGTGGAAGGGCTCCAGAAGGTAGCGGATCGCCATGGTCTCGCTCTCCTCTACGATGCCGCGCCTGCGGTGGGTGTGCGGGTGGGTGGTGCTCCTGTCACGGCGTTCGGCGATGCGAGCGCCGTCAGCTTCCATGCCACCAAAGTGATGCATACGCTCGAGGGCGGTGCGGTCTGTACCCGGCATCCTGAGGTGGCCGGGGCTGTGCGCCGGCTGCGCAATTTCGGGTTGGCCTGGGCCGGAGACGCTCTCGAGTACGGCACGAATGCCAAGTTGAACGAATTGCAGTCTGCGGTGGGCTTGTTGGTCCTCAATGCGCTGGGCGGGGAGATCAGTCGGCGCGCTGTTGCGATGGAGGTGTACGGCAGGCTCCTTGCCGGCATACCCGAGGTACATCTCATGCGGCCTGCCCACGGCGTGCACAGCAATCATGCGTATGCGGTAGTTCGTCTACGTTCCGGTGGACACCCACTCGCGGATCGGGTTCATACGCATCTGCTGAGAAACGGAGTCAACAGCAAGCGGTATTTCGGTCCGGGTTATCGGGCAGGAGGAACTGTCATGCGCGAGGCCACACCGGTGGCAGACAGTGCGGCCGAGGACGTGCTGTGTCTGCCGCTGTGGGGGGCTATTCCCCGCTCTGCCCTCGGGCGGATCGCCGAACTCGTCGGCGAGGCCGTGGCATGAAGGGTAAGCGCCGCTTATGGGTCCGCAACCCGCCGTGTGAAGAGCTCCTCGGGCGTGTTGCGAGCGGCGGTGGCGTGGCTTTCGCCAAACGCACCCACGGCGTGTGGGATCACCTCGCCCTGCTCCATACCGGGGGCTGGCGGGCCGATGGCTGGCGACGGTGCGATCAGATGATCTTCAAGCGGCCCATGGAATCCACGGAGCGGGTTCGCGGGGAGCGGCGGGCGTATCTGGGCTACCTGGACGAACTTCTGCAAGATGTGGTGGACCCTCCGGCCGACCCGCGTTGGATACAGACGATCAGCCTCGATCTGGAGTATCTGACCAGGAAACTGCAGCGGCCTGCTTTCGACCTGAGGATCGGCGTAGATCCACGGCTGCTGCGCTATTGGGACTGGGACTACTCCTATGCCGATCTGGTAGATCGATTCGCCCTGACCGACCGGCCCTTCCAGTTCGCTCAGACGCTCACCGCCGGCCTCGTCTCGTGTTCCCTCCTGGAACTCCCGCAGATCGCTCGGGACCGTCACGTCATCCTCGTGGCACCGGAAAAGATGCGTGACCTGGCCGAACGCTGGCGTCTCGATCCTGCTCACTTCACCTTTTGCCCTTCGCCGGCGTGGCCGCACGCACGCCCCAACGGGTCTCTCTTCACCGATCCCGTCCTACCGGCACTGCAGACCCATCGCATCCGGCGCGATCTGTTGGTGCAGCTTCGCTCTGTTCGCTCCACCCGCCCTCGCCTCTATCTGTTTGAGCTGGGAACGTGCGCGCAATGGCTCATCGCACGCCTGTTCCGTACGCAACCCTCTGATTCCTACCTGGACATGGGCCGCTGTCTTGAGGCGTGGTATCCCGACACACCGTGGCCGTTGAAGGCCCCGGTGGCGGCTGTCTACCGGCGTGCCGCGCGGGCCTACTACGGGGACCGCCGCTATCTGCTCCTACGGGCACGAGCATGACCCGCCCTCTCGTCCTGACGAGCTCGACCAGCGGCGTCGGCATCGCTGCGCAGCAGGCCGCCGCGGTGAGCTCTCACACCTACGTCATCACCGGTATCAGTACTTGGCCTGCTCGTCTCCTGTCCGGTCTTCGTGCGCTTCCCAGTCCTGCGACCCAGGACCGTGAAGCCTTCCAGGAACGGGTGCTGACGCTCGTCGAGGAAGTCGGGCCGTGCTTGGTGGTGGCCGGCAGAGATGAGGACGCGACCGTGCTCGGCCAGGTCGCCGATGACCTTGCCGCCCGCGGTGGGGTACTGGGAAATGGGCCGCCTCACACTGTTCAGGCCGCCTACGACAAGGCGTTGACCAGTTCTCTGTTCGCTGGCTCAGCACTCTCGATCGCCATGACCGCGGCCACTGTGCGCGACGCGCTCTGCTTGGCCGGCACGGTGGGCTGGCCCATCCTGGTCAAGCCCCGGTGCGGGAACGCCTCGCGCGGTGTGCGCCTTGCAGACAACGCCGAGACGCTGCGGGCCTGTTTCCGCCCCGGCATCGATATTGCGCAGGAATTGCTGCCTTTTGACTCCCAGGACCGTCGGCCTTGGGACCGCCGTGCTCACCTCTTGAGGCAGGACGGCGAGTACTCGGTGCAGGTCCTGATCGGGCCTCGCGGGCAAGACCTTGGATGCTTTGTCAGCCGCAACAACCTGGTCGACGGTGTCCCCCACCTCGTTGAGATCGTCGATGACGCGTTGAGCAGGCTCGTGTCCCGGCATGCTCGGGAGGCGCTCAGTCATCACGGAGCATGGGGCGCGTGGAACTTCCAGGGTCGGCGAACGCCGGACGGTGACATCCGTATCTTCGAAGTCAACGCCCGGTTCACTGGGCTCACCGGAATGCGGTCATGGCTGGGCTTCAACGAGTTGGACCTGCTGTATGAAGGTCTCGTTCTCCAGCAGGAGACCTGCCCCCCACCCTGTCCTCCGGCGGGGCTGCTGATCGAGCTGTCCACTGCGGCAGGTGGCCGTCCAGCAAAGGAAGCCGCACCGTACGCAGAAGCTGCAAGGTGATCACCGCAGTGAGCGGCGCTGCGGGCTATCTCGGCAGCGCCGTGGCCAGAACGTTGGGAGAGACGGGCAGGGAGAGCCGTCTCGATCTTGGGCGGCTGGAGCGTCTGGCTCCCGGAACGCTCGACTGCCGGGCAGTGGTTCACTGCGCCGGATCCTTGCGCGGCCAACCAGCCACGCGGATTTGGGCCGACAACGTCACCGCGACCGCCGCGTTGCTCGCCGCCGTGCGCGCCGACACCGTGATCGTGTTTTCCTCCTCGCGTGCGGCCGCCGATCCCGCGCAGGACCTCTATGCCCGCAGCAAGTCTGCTGCCGAGATGCTGACCAGTGCGCATCCAGGCCCTGCATGGCTGATCCGCCTCACAGTCCTCGCCGGTCCCTCACCGCGCGGGACCGGCGGATCATTCCTGACGCGCATGGCAGGTGCCGCACTGCGCACCAGCACAATCACCATCCCGCCCCACGACCGCTTTGTGGATCTTCTCGATGTCCGCGAGGCAGCTGCTGTGATGTCTGCGCTCACAGAGCTGCCTGTCGCATGGCCCGGTCCCGTCGCGGCCACCACCGGGCCGTTGGCTCTTGGCGCACTCGCCGAGCTGACGGCCGCCGCAGTCCGGGACCTGACGGGTCGCCGAGTCCGGATTGCGCAGACCCTTTTGTCGGCGGGCCGCCGTCAGCCACCCGCATGCCCCACCGGATGGAATGAACTGCGCTCCCTGGTGCGGATCCCGCCGGTCCCGGTGGAAAGCACCGTGCACGACACCGTAGCTGCCCTCGCCACCCCAACGGAGCATGCCGATGACCGGCGCTGAGAATCCCAGAATAGTCTTCGTTGCCGCGGGGCCCGGTCGCTCAGGCGCCGATGCAACAGTGCGAGCAGTCAGTACCCATCCCGCGACGACCTCTCCCCAGAACTGCGGACTACCCGTGATCGCAGATCTCACCCAACTCCTTGCCCACTCACCATGCGACGGGCAGACATGGCTTCCCCGCCGCGCGGCGCAGGCCTTGACCGATTTCACGAACCGTCTGGCCGCCACATCGGATGCGGGACGTCACGCCGCGGCCAGCCTCAAGGAGGCCACGGGGGCTCAGTCGGTCACCATCCCGGTCTACGGTCACCTACTCATGCCGCGGCCCCTGCCCCGCCCCCGGTGGCAATCACTGGTCCGGCAGTCACTTCTCATGCTGGCGGGCGACGCTTCCCACCTCATTGTCAAAGTCGGACCCCACATAGCCCGACTCATTACGGATATCCTCCAGCCTGAGGATTGCCTGCTCTACGCCATGCGCCATCCGGTCGAAACTGTCATCGGCCTCGCCACGTCCCAGGTGGACGGAATGCGGCCTGCCGAGGCAGTCCACTTTGTCGAAACATCCCTCATCCACGCTCGTACCGTCCTTGCCGCTGTCAGCGCCTCAACTCACGTGGTCCAGCTGGAACAGCTCGTTTCCACGCCGGACACCGTCCTGGAGGAAGTCGCACGCACGGCCCAACTCCCGGGCGCCGACTGGCAGGGACACGCCCGAGACACGCTCCCCCAAGACATCGAATGCATCCCCCGCTGGGAACACCCGCACTGCCGCGGCTATCAGGACCGACTAGCGGCGCTCGCCTCGGCGTGGAACTACGCATGAACGTCCTGCCGACCCTTACGGCCCGCGAACAAGCGACCGCGGAGAGCTGGCTTTCGCTCCTGCGCCAGTACGGCATAGCGGTAGCGCCCGCTTGGGTAGCGGGCAGTCGGCTCAACGGTCTACTGGACGAACACGAGCGCGCCTTCAATGAGGTGACCGTCGGAGTGCGCGAAGTTGACTACCGTCCAGGGATCTCCTCGCGGGCCTTACGGCTCACTGCAGCCAAAGCACACTCCTTTCCAGGAATCCGATCCTTTCTGTACGACAGCACACTGACTGCCGTAGCGGCCGACTACCTCGGAGCCGGCGCCACGGTGCACAAGTTTGCATACCTGACACAAGATGTTCCCGACCTCACTCCGGTCACAGCGCTGCACTATGACCGCAAGCACGCGCTCAAGGCATATCTTTGCCTGACCACCGCGCGCCAGGATTGGGGTGCTCCCTCATTCGTACCGGCAAGCCACCGCCGCAGTCGAATGATTCGCGAGGCACATCTCGCAGTCGGCACCCCGCAGGCACGGCTCCCCATCACTCAGGGACACGAAACGGAAGTTCCGATTCCACTGGCAGGGCCAGCAGGGACGCTGGTGCTCTTCGACACGGATTGCCTGCATCAAGGCGGCGTTGTCGAGCCAGGGAACGTACGGAGAGTGGTGCGCGGCCATTCTCACCCCTCCGCCAAGGACAACAACTGAGATGAGAGTTGACGCTCTCCGCTCTGCGCGTCCGCATGCTGCCGCGCCTCGGCCGGATGGTTGGGCTGCGCCAGTCCGGCTCGCGTCTCACGCCCGGGACGAACCGGAACTACACGGACGAGCCCGTCCGGTGCACACGCCGATGCACCGGAGGGCCCTGCCTGAGGATGCAGGCCGACGTCTTGCGGCAGCAGGCGCCCGACGGCCGGCATCAGAACGCGGAGTGGCTGAACCAGCGGGTGAGTAGGCGCTCGTCGCCCGATACCTCGAAGGCTCTGCTGTCGTAGGTACTCCTTCCGTACATGAGCAGAAGCATGTCAGCGGCCCGACCCCTGACCTTGGCGTGCTCGAGTGTCTGCCCTGACGGGGCCTCCTCCGCTCGTTGCGGCTCGATCCCGAACGTGTCGGGCCGCAGCCGGACGACCCAGCTGTCACCGTCGCTCTCACGGTCGGTGCACTCGAAACGGATGGCCTCGCCGTTCCCGCGCAAGTTCGCCACGTCTGGTGCGAAGGAGCCGGCGTAGGGCAGATTGACCAGGAACTCGTCCACGCCGTCTGCGGCCAGTGTGGCGTCGATGTCCGATGTCCGACCCACGGTCCGTTCCGCGTCGAACCGGTGCACCAGTGTTTCGAAGGCCATCCGCCGCACCCAGAACCGCGCGTGCTGGTCGGCACCCCAAGCCCACATCGGGGCGTCGGGATCGGTGGTGCGCACGAGGGCGAGGACCTCGGAGACCCCAGTTGAGAGCCACTCGGCAAGAGCGTCCTCGCGCTCCGGCAGCCCCAGCTCCACCGTGCGGTCACGTGGCGGCTCCTGGACGACTCGGGTCAGCAGAACGCTGAACCAGCGCTGCGCCGCTCCGAGGTGTCTGGTCAGATCAGCCAGCGTCCAGTCGGGGCATGTGGGGACGGCAGCGGTGGGATCTTTGGCCGTGATGGCGGCTGCGAATCGGGCGGTCTCCCGCTCGATCGCCTCGAGGTAGCGGTCGTACGGCAGCGGGTGCCCGGGGAAATGTGCGATGGTCACTCGTCCTCGCTCTGTTGGCGCGTGCGGGTTGGTCTGACGGCCGCTCGCCAGTCTCACTCCTGGAGTGCACTCGAAGGCAAACCGATCCGCCGGTCGGGGAGGCCGAGCAACAGAAAGACGCGGTGCGCCGCACCCGTTTCGGGGCGTACGACGAACAGGAGGGTGACGGCCGCGGCCACCGGTACGCCGAGCCACCAGCCCAGCAGGTGAACCAGCACACTGGCGGCCACAGCCGTGCCCAGCGCCACCCCGAAGACGGCGCCCAGCACGGCAGCGACGATACGGAGCCGCCCGGCCACCATGCCGCCGTCGGCACCGCCCGCTGCGAGCTGCCCCGACCTGACCCAGGAGACGATCAGCGCCAGCATCGCCGGGACGATCACCGCCCCCATCCCGTACAGCGTCAACGCGACAGGCGAGGCCAGCCAGTCGCCCGCGCGCGACAGTGCCTGCCCGAGGCCCGGATGCCTGGGCCAGGCCGCGAAGGTATCCCGGTCGGCGGAGAAGAACCGCTGGTAGCCCCGACCGTCCCAGCCGTGGACAAGAATGAAGAACATGCCCGCGTACCCCAGTCCTGCCTGGAGGAAGGCTGCGTACACCCGGCCGCGCGCGATCAGCCGCGCCGCGACCCAGTAGCCGAGTACGCCCTGGCTCACATTCGTCGCGGCGAACAACGCGACCAGCCATGGCGGCAGCGAGCCGTGGCCGCCGGCCGTCTGCATCGTCTCCCAGTCCGGAAAGCCCCACAGCAGCCAGGCACCGCTCGGCGCGAACAGCACGGCGCAGTACAGCGTGCTGCCCAGCAGATACGGATCCGACCATCGGCCGGCCCGGCGGGCGTCCGCACTCCTGAGCTGGTACGCAGCGGCGGTGGCGAGGCTCGCCCCTATGCCGTACGACCAGAAGACATCAACCTGGACCATCGTTCTCCCCTTTCCGGAATGACATGTCATTCCGTTCGGAAGGCAAAAGAAATGAGCGGTCCTTGCACCTCTTGCGGCCCGCGGCTCAGGCGGAGCCGAGGCCGTCGAACATGAGCGTCTCCACGGTGTGGATCCACGGCTCGCGCATGGCTTCGGGATCCGGCGCGTGCAGCAGCCGAAGCGCCCCGGTCGTGATCATCCCGTTCACGGCCAGTCCGACCACCGTGGCGTCCACATCGCGGCGCAGGAAGCCCCGGTCCTGCCCGTTGTGGATGAACGCGGCCGTGAAGGCGGCCGCCGACTCCATCACCCTCCCGGCGAAGTCCGCATCGGCCCGGTCGATTGCGATGGCGTCGTAGAACAGGATGCGGCACAACTCCGGCTCTGCGACGACGAGGTCGAACAGCTTGTTGCCGATTCGCCCGACCTGCTCCCGGTACTGCGGCAGGGTCTGCGAGGAACGCGGGTCCTCGTCGGCCAGTGCCTCGCTCACCTGCAGCAGAGCGCGTGACACCACGCTGCGCGCGATGTCCTCCTTGTTCTTGAAATACCGGTAGAACGTGCCATGCCCGGCACCGAGTTCGCGGGCGATGTCGGAGATGCCGGTCGCGTGGTAGCCGCGCTCGGCGAACACCCTCCTCGCCGCGCGAAGGATCGCCTCCCGCTTGTCGACCGCGCCACCCGTGCCAACGGCGCCTGTAGCCACGGGCGTTCCCCTCCTGCCGACGGAATGACATGTCATTCTCAAACCGGCGACCGACCCCCGTCAACCATGCGGACGCCGCGATGGCCGAAAAACCTTCGCGAGTGGCACACGCCGCAGGCTCGGCAAAACCTGATGGAGTGTGCTCCGCACCGCGTATCCGCCGCACCGCACGTTCTCGACGGTGCGTTGCAGCGGGAGAACCGTCGCGTCGCCTGCGGCCGGGACGGGCCGCGCCCGCCGACGCCGGTCTTGCCCTATGACGAGTACCCCTTCGCACAGACGCACGAGGGCGCGAGCCGGAGACCGGGGGTGCGGCGAGGGATGGTCCTCGAGGAGCTTCGGGGCGCATCCCCACGAAGAGGGCCGGCAGAGGGTGGTCGCACACGATCCTGTGGCCTGACGGGAACCGTGAATGAGGAGCCGGACGGCTCCTGCGGGCCGACTCGCCGAGAAACGCAACGCCGCCGTCGAAGCCCAGCCGCTCGGACCTCGGAGTGCATAAAGGTCTGCTTCGCACCGATATGATGCATTTTGTGATCACGTCCGGGCGGCTGCGGCGCCGTCGTCCTCCCTACGGCGGCCGGTGGGAAGCTGCCCGGCTGTCACCGGTGATCCTTACCGTCCTCATCGCCGGCCTGGCGTTCTCCACACCGAGGGAGATCGCCTTCAGCCGCCTCCTGCCCGCCGCACCCGCCCTCGCCGCCGCGATGTGGCCCGTGCTCCCCACGATCCTGCTGGGGACGTTCTGCCTGCTGGTCATGATCAGCCTCAGCTTTTTCTACACCGACCTGGGGACGCCATACACGGCGGCTGCGATCGTCGCGGTCACCCTGGCGGCCGCATATGCAAGCCATGTCCGACTCCAGCGGGAGGAGACACTCTTCCACGTCCGGCTCGTCGCCGACGCAGCCCAGAAGGTGCTGCTGCGCCCCCTGCCGCGCCGCATCGCGGACGTCGAGATCGAGTCCCTGTATCTGGCGGCCCAGGAGCAGGCCCGGATCGGCGGGGACTTTTATGAGGCGGCCGACACACCGTACGGGGTCCGGCTGCTCATCGGCGACGTACGAGGCAAGGGCCTGCCCGCGGTGGGGGCGGCCGCGGCGGTGATCAGCTGCTTCAGGGAGGCCGCGTACGACGAGCCCGACCTGAGGAGCATCATCCATCGCCTGGAGACCAGCATCACCCGCTACAGCGCTGCGTTCCCCGGCCAGGACCTGCCGGAGAGCTTTGCTACCGCGCTTATGGCCGAGATTCCGCACGGCGGCGGCCACGTCAGACTTCTCAACTGCGGGCACCCCCCGCCCCTGCTCGTGCACCGCGGGGAGATCCGCGTCCTGGAGCCCACCGCCGCCTCGCCGCCCCTCAACCTCGCGACGCTCATCGGAGACCGCTACTGCGTCGACACCGCCGCCTTCGCTCCGGGCGACCAGCTGCTGCTCTACACCGATGGCGTATCGGAGACCCGGGACCGCACCGGCGAGTTCTTCCCGCTGCCGGACTGGATCCGGCAGCAAGGCCCGGCGCCGCCCCGCGAGCTGCTCGACCGGCTCCACCGGGACCTGCTCCACTACAGCGGCGGAAGGCTCAACGACGACATCGCGGCCCTCGCCGTGCGGTGCCTGAACACCCGGGCCCAGGAGCACCCCGCGTAGTCGGCGCACCCGTCCGCCTGAACAACCGGGTCCAGATCGCGATGCTCATCCACGATGCCGAAGTCTGACGGCCGACCGACTCCCGTACGGGGGGGGCGGCCGGCCCGGGAACCTCACCCGGGCCGGCCGCATACGCCCGCAGGAAGCAGGCGTCAGCCGATCTCGATGAGCAGATCGCCCGCCTCGACCTGCTGGATCTTTCCGATCGCCAGCCGCGCGACCGTGCCCGCGCACTGGGCGGTGATGGAGGCCTCCATCTTCATCGCCTCGATGGTGGCCACCGTCTGACCCGCCGACACCGAAGAGCCCTCCTCCACCTGGAGCGTCACGACGCCCGCGAACGGCGCGGGGACATGCCGGTCGTTGCCTCGCTCGGCCTTCTCCGCGGCCTTGACCTCAGTGGCGACGGACTTGTCCCGCACCGCCACCGGGCGCAGCTGGCCGTTGAGCGTGGCCAGCACCGTACGGAAGCCCCGCTCGTCGGCCTCGGAGATCGCCTCCAGCTCGATCAGCAGCGTGACACCGGCCCCCAGGGTGACCGTGTGCTCGGTGTCCGGCTCCAAGCCGTAGAAGAAGTCCTGCGTGGGCAGTACGGACGTATCGCCGTAGGCCTCGCGGTGGGCGTCGAACTCCTTGGTCGGGCCGGGGAACAGCAACCGGTTCAGCGTCGCCCGCCGGTCCCGGCCCAGTCCCTGGCGGTCCTCGTCCGACAAGGTCGGGGCCTCGGCCTGCGCGGGGCGGCCCTGGAGTGCGCGCGTACGGAACGGCTCGGGCCAGCCGCCGGGCGGGTCGCCCAGCTCGCCGCGCAGGAATCCGACCACCGAGTCCGGTACGTCGAACTTGCCGGGGTCGGACTCGAAGTCGGCCGCTTGGACCCCGGCTCCGACCAGGTGCAGGGCGAGGTCTCCCACCACCTTCGAGGAGGGGGTCACCTTGACCAGTCGGCCCAGCATCCGGTCGGCGGCCGCGTAGCAGTCCTCGATCAGCTCGAAGCGGTCGCCGAGGCCGAGCGCGATGGCCTGCTGACGCAGATTCGACAGCTGTCCGCCGGGGATCTCGTGGTGGTAGACGCGCCCGGTGGGGGAGGCGAGCCCCGACTCGAAGGGTGCGTAGACCTTGCGCATGGCTTCCCAGTACGGCTCGAGCCCCCCGACCGCGTCGAGTGAGAGCCCGGTCGCGCGCTCGGTGTGGTCGGTAGCCGCGACGAGCGCCGACAGGGACGGCTGGCTGGTGGTGCCCGCCATCGAGGCGACGGCGGCGTCGACGGCGTCGACGCCCGCGTCGATCGCGGCGATCAGCGTCGCGAGCTGGCCGCCCGCCGTGTCATGGGTGTGCAGATGCACCGGAAGGTCGAAGCGCTCGCGCAGCGCGGTCACCAGGGTGCGGGCGGCGGGCGGGCGCAGCAGGCCGGCCATGTCCTTGATGGCCAGTACGTGCGCACCGGCCTCGACGATCTGCTCCGCGAGGCGCAGGTAGTAGTCGAGCGTGTACAGCTGTTCGGCCGGGTCCGAAAGATCCGCGGTGTAGCACAGGGCGACCTCGGCCAGCGCGGTGCCGGTGGACCGTACGGCATCGATGGCGGGCCGCATCTGCGAGACGTCGTTGAGCGCGTCGAAGATCCGGAAGATGTCCATGCCGGTCGCCGCTGCCTCGGCGACGAAGGCCTCGGTCACCTCGACGGGGTAGGGCGTGTAGCCGACGGTGTTGCGCCCACGCAGCAGCATCTGCGTACAGATGTTGGGCACCGCCTTCCGCAGGGCCGCGAGCCGCTCCCAGGGATCCTCGGCGAGGAAGCGCAGGGCCACGTCGTAGGTGGCGCCGCCCCAGCACTCCAGGCTCAGCAGCTCCGGTGCCGTGCGGGCGACATACGGGGCGACGGCCAGCAGATCGCGCGTCCTCACCCGGGTGGCCAGCAGGGACTGGTGCGCGTCGCGGAAGGTCGTGTCCGTCACCGCGACGGCCCGCTGCGCGCGCAGCTCCGCTGCGAACGCCTCCGGACCGAGTGCCGCGAGGCGCTGCCGGGAGCCTTCGGCGGGCGGACTGCCCAGTGAGGCGGGAGGGAGTTTGGCGGCCGGGTCGATGACCTGGGGACGCGGGCCGTGGGGACGGTTGACGGTCGTCTCGGCGAGATAGGTGAGCATGCGGCTTCCGCGGTCGGCGGAGGGGCGCGCCCGGATCAGCTCCGGATGCTCGGCGATGAAGCTCGTCGTGATACGGCCCTCGCGGAAGCCGGGGTGGTCGAGCACGGCGCCGAGGAAGGGCAGGTTGGTGGCGACTCCGCGGATACGGAACTCGGCGATGGCACGCCGTGCGCGGCGGGCGGCGTTGGCGAAGTCGTGGCCGTGGCAGGTCAGCTTGACCAGCATCGAGTCGAAATGGGCGGACACTTCGGCGCCGGTGTGGACAGTGCCGCCGTCGAGGCGGACGCCGGGGCCGCCCGGGGAACGGTACGCGGAGATGGTGCCGGTGTCTGGCCGGAAACCGTTGGCGGGATCCTCAGTGGTGATACGACACTGCAGGGCCGTGCCCGTGAGGACGATGTCGTCCTGCGTCAGGTTCAGTTCCGGGAGCGTCCTTCCCGCGGCGATCCGCAGCTGCCCGATCACCAGGTCCCGTCCGGTGACCTGCTCGGTGACCGTGTGCTCCACCTGGATACGGGGGTTCATCTCGATGAAGACATGGTTGCCACGCTCGTCAACCAGGAACTCCACGGTGCCCGCGTTGACATACCCGATGTGCCGGGCGAACGCGACGGCGTCGGCGCAGATGCGCGCACGCAGCTCCGGGTCGAGATTCGGCGCGGGCGCGATCTCGACGACCTTCTGGTGGCGCCGCTGCAGCGAACAGTCCCGCTCATACAGGTGGACGACATTCCCATGGGCGTCGGCGAGGATCTGCACTTCGATATGGCGCGGGTTGAGGACGGCCTGCTCCAGGAAGACGGTGGCGTCTCCGAACGCCGACTCCGCCTCTCGCATCGCCGCGTCGATCGCTTCCCGCAGCTCGGCGGGCTCGGCGACGCGCCGCATTCCTCGCCCGCCACCGCCGGCGACGGCCTTGACGAACACCGGGAACCCGATGGAGTCGGCGGCGCCGACCAGCGTGTCCACGTCCGTGGACGGCTCCGACGACTTCAGTACCGGAACCCCGGCCTCGCGGGCGGCCGCCACCGCGCGGGACTTATTGCCCGTGAGGAGCAGCACGGAGGCGGGGGGCCCGACAAAGGTGATCCCGGCCTCGGCACACGCGGCGGCGAGGTCGGGGTTCTCCGACAGGAAGCCGTATCCGGGGTAGATGGCGTCGGCGCCGGCCTTACGCGCGGCCTTGATCACCTCATCGACCGAGAGATAGGCCCGCACCGGGTGGCCTTTTTCGCCGATCTGGTAGGCCTCGTCCGCCTTGGCCCGGTGGAGCGAGTTGCGGTCCTCGTAGGGGAACACGGCCACGGTGGAGATGCCGAGCTCGAATGCCGCGCGGAAGGCGCGGATCGCGATCTCGCCCCGGTTGGCGACCAATACCTTGCGGAACATCAATGTCCCCTGTCGTGTTGCTGGCGTGCGGCCTCAATGACTGGCAATGTCATTCCGGCTGCCGGGATCGGCATCCGCTGTTCCCGTGGACGGTACCGATCAGCAGCGGCGGCGTCGATCTCCCACCGGCGGGAGCTACGTCACGCCGGTCGGAGCAGGCGTCGGCACAGTCCAGGGCGGTGGCCCCGGGGCGGGAGCTTCTTGCGCGGCTCCGGCCAGGGCGAGTCCACCGCCTTCCGCACCGTCCGACACGTCACGCCCATCGAGCCTGCTACTGCTCGCGCTGCACGAGGGCATCAACCGCCACACCGAGCTTCCCATCGAGGCGACGGTCACGCAGTTCAAGGCCATCAGCACTGCTCGACGGCCTGCTCCGTCCCGAATGGCGAGGCTCGGGACTCTGCGGACACGGCCTAGGCGCAGGATGGGCAGAGCCCGCGGTAAGTGACCTCGACCTCGGACACCGTGAAGCCGAACCCTTCCTCGGCCGGGAGGCCGGCCAGCGGATTGCCGGTCGGGTGGACATCGCGGATGATGCCGCAGTTGGAGCACACCAGGTGCTGGTGCTGGTGGTGTGCGTTGGGGTCGTAGCGCTTGGCACGGCCGTCGGTGGAGACCTCTATGACCTCACCGAGGGAGACCAGTTCACCCAGGGCGTTGTAGACGGTCGCGCGGGAGATCTCGGGCAGCCGCTGTGCCGCGCGGGCGTGCACCTCGTCGGCCGTGAGATGCACGTGCTCGCCGTCGAGGACCTCCGCAACGACACGCCGCTGGGAGGTCATCCGCCAGCCACGCCCTCGCAGTCGCGCAAGCAAGTCACTCATATCGGTTCACCTATTCAGGTTCGGCGGGATACCCGAAGTTTACCGGTGCACGTCCGGGTTCCGATTGAATACGAGTTTGGCGTGCTTGTTGACCTGGACTCTGTCCATTGTAGGATCGGTTCCGACGATAGCCAAGGGACAGGAAGACTCCAGTACGCCGCCTCGAACCGGCTGGCAGCCAGGCCCGGTTCGAGGGACGCTCCGTTTCGTCGCCGACGTCGACTGAGCGGTCGGCGAGGCCCCTGCCTGACCGTGTCCGACGACCACGGCTTCTCCACCGACGAGGCCGAGGTCACCTACCGGGGCCTGTGC
This sequence comes from Streptomyces sp. NPDC019443, assembly GCF_044389785.1. Taxonomy (NCBI): domain Bacteria; kingdom Bacillati; phylum Actinomycetota; class Actinomycetes; order Kitasatosporales; family Streptomycetaceae; genus Streptomyces; species Streptomyces sp. NPDC019443. The sequence continues at coordinate 1,132,117 of NZ_JBIRYJ010000001.1, read as the reverse complement.
CCCGACTGCTCCACCGCCGCAGTTCCTGAGCAACGTGATCCGCCCAGTCCGGAAGGATTCCCATGTCTGAGAACCATGATGCAATCGTCGTAGACGCGAAGACGGAGGGCGGAGGTGGCTGCCCGGTCGCGCACGGGCGCGCCCCGCACCCGACTCAGGGCGGCGGAAACCGCCAGTGGTGGCCGGAGCGGCTCAATCTGAAGATCCTCGCCAAGAACCCCGCCGTGGCCAACCCCCTCGGCGAGGAGTTCGACTACGCCGAGGCGTTCAAGACCCTCGACCTCACGGCCGTGAAGCAGGACATCGCGGGGGTGCTGACGACCTCGCAGGACTGGTGGCCTGCCGACTTCGGCCACTACGGCCCGTTCATGATCCGGATGGCTTGGCACAGCGCGGGCACCTACCGGATCAGCGACGGCCGCGGCGGCGCCGGGGCCGGCCAGCAGCGCTTCGCCCCCCTCAACAGCTGGCCGGACAACGGGAACCTCGACAAGGCCCGCCGCCTGCTGTGGCCGGTCAAGAAGAAGTACGGCCAGAGTCTCTCGTGGGCCGACCTCATGATCCTCGCGGGCAACGTCGCCCTGGAGTCGATGGGCTTCGAGACCTTCGGCTTCGGCGGCGGTCGTGCGGACGTCTGGGAGCCCGACGAGGACGTCTACTGGGGTCCCGAGAGCACGTGGCTCGGCGACGAGCGCTACACCGGCGACCGGGAGCTGGAGAACCCCCTCGGCGCGGTCCAGATGGGCCTCATCTACGTCAACCCGGAGGGCCCGAACGGCAACCCGGACCCGCTCGCCGCGGCCCGCGACATCCGTGAGACGTTCCGCCGGATGGCGATGAACGACGAGGAGACGGTCGCCCTGATCGCGGGCGGTCACACCTTCGGCAAGACCCACGGTGCGGGCCCTGCGGACAACGTGGGCGCCGACCCCGAGGCCGCCTCGATCGAGGAGCAGGGCCTCGGCTGGAAGAACGCCTACGGCACCGGCAAGGGTGGCGACACGATCACCAGCGGTCTCGAGGGTATCTGGACGAACACCCCGATCACGTGGGACAACAGTTTCTTCGAGATCCTGTTCGGCCACGAATGGGAGCTGTTCCAGAGCCCCGCCGGTGCGAACCAGTGGCGCCCGAAGGACGGCGCCGGGGCAGGCACCGTCCCCGACGCCCACGACGCGTCGAAGAGCCACGCCCCGACGATGCTGACGACCGACCTCTCGCTCCGGTTCGACCCGGCCTACGAGCAGATCTCGCGGCGCTTCCTGGAGAATCCCGCCGAGTTCGCGGACGCCTTCGCCCGCGCGTGGTTCAAGCTGACCCACCGTGACATGGGCCCGGTCGTGCGCTACCTCGGCCCCGAGGTCCCGTCCGAGACGCTGCTGTGGCAGGACCCCCTGCCCGCGGTGACGCACGAGCTCGTCGACGCGGCGGACATCGCCTCCCTCAAGGGCCAGATCCTGGCCTCGGGTCTGTCGGTGTCCCAGCTCGTGTCCACCGCGTGGGCGTCGGCTTCGTCCTTCCGCGGCAGCGACAAGCGCGGCGGCGCCAACGGCGCGCGCGTCCGCCTCCAGCCGCAGAGCGGGTGGGAGGTCAACGAGCCCGACCAGCTGGCGACGGTGCTGCGCACGCTGGAGGGCGTCCAGGAGTCCTTCAACGCGGCCCAGTCCGGCGGCAAGCAGATCTCGCTGGCCGACCTGATCGTCCTCGCCGGTACTGCCGGCGTCGAGAAGGCCGCCAAGGACGCCGGCTTCGACGTCGAGGTCCCCTTCACGCCGGGCCGCGTGGACGCGTCGCAGGAGCAGACGGACGTGGAGTCGTTCGCCGCGCTCGAGCCGACCGCCGACGGGTTCCGCAACTACCTCGGGAAGGGCAACCGGCTGCCGGCCGAGTACCTGCTGACCGACCGGGCGAACCTGCTGAACCTGAGCGCCCCCGAGCTGACGGTCCTCGTCGGTGGCCTCCGTGTCCTGGGCGCGAACTACCAGGACTCGTCGCTCGGCGTCTTCACCACGACCCCCGGGTCCCTGACCAACGACTTCTTCGCCAACCTGCTCGACCTGGGTACGACGTGGAAGGCGACGTCCGAGGACGCGAGCACGTTCGAGGGTCGCGACGCCGCCACGGGCGAGGTCAAGTGGACCGGCAGCCGTGCCGACCTCGTCTTCGGGTCGAACTCCGAGCTGCGCGCGCTTGCGGAGGTCTACGCGAGCGATGACGCGAAGGAGAAGTTCGTGAACGACTTCGTCGCGGCGTGGGACAAGGTGATGAACCTCGACCGGTTCGACCTCGTCTGATCATGACGTCCAGGTCGGCCCGCGCCGGCCGACCTGGACGTCCTCAGCCCGAAGGATCTCGGCACCGTCCGCCTCCAGCGCGACGTCGGGAGGGTCGCGGTCGGTGCAGGGGCGAGCCGGTGAGCGTGCCCGCGCGGTGAGCCGGCCTCCGGACGGCGTCACAGCGCGCCGCCGCTCAAGCGGCCAGGCCCATACCCAGCTTGGCAGCCTTGCCGATCGAGCCCCGGTTTCGGGGCGACGGGCGCGCCCACAGCCCGTGGATCCCAAGAGATCGGACGAGCGCTTCCCGACGCACTGCGTGGCCCGAGCCTGCGGGGACTGCTCGCGTGACATTCTCCTGCTGGGCGCGGTCCGCACCAAGGCGCCTGTCGCGTCAGCGCACCACGTCGGCTCGCACCAGGTAGCGGGCCAGTTCGGACCGCGAGCGCACACCGAGTTTCCGGTAGACGCGAGTCAGATGGGCCTCCACGGTCTTGCGCGACACGAACAGGGCGGCGGCGGCCTCGCCATTGCTCAGCCCGTCTCCGATAGCCAGCGCCACCTGGAGTTCCTGGGCGGTGAGCCGGTCGATCTGCGACACCGGTGCCCGCGTGTCGGCGGCTCGGTGTCCGGCAGCGGCGAGTTCCACGGCGGCACGGGACCGCCAGGGCGCCGCGCCGAGGCCGGCGAAGGCCAACTGGGCGGCGAGGAGCAGCCCACGGGCCGCCGTCGGCCGCCGGAAGCGGCGCAGCAGCTCTCCGCACACCAGCTGGGTCCGCGCGAGCTCGAAGGTCATCTCCTCTCGCGCATGGACGTGTTCCGCGGTCCTGAGCCAAGCCTGTGCCTCGTCCGCGGATTCGGACAGCATGATTCGGCAGTGCGCATGGGCGGCCGTCGGCCAGGCGAGTCCCGTGGACCGGGCCCGGCCCTCGATCCAGTCGGCGAGCCGGGCCGCGCCGTCCCGGTCTCCGGTGCGGATGTGCGCCTCGGCCAGTTCGGTCAGGAACGGCATCAGGTTGGGGTTGCCGAGCCCTGTCTCGTTCGCGAGTGACAGGGCCCGTTCGAGGTGCCCGGCAGCCGCCTCCGGTTCTCCTCCGGTGAGCGCCGCCGAGCCCAGCGCCGCCTGGACGAAGACTTCCAGCCCGCGCACCTTGCCGCAGTGCCGCTCGTAGGCCGTAATACGGTCCTCGCAGCCCGCCCGGTCGCCCCGTAACCCGTCGAGCCGCGCCATGAGAAGCAGGGCGTAGCCGGTCATCGCCCGGTGCCCGAGTTCCTGGGCCCAGCGCAGGGCCTCGGTCCCCGCGGCCCGGGCCATCGGCCAGCGGCTCCACGACGTCACCTCGCACCGGCCGACCAGGGCGTACGGCAACAGGGCGGGAACCCCGTCGCGCCTGGCCCTGTCGATCACCGCGTCGAGCACACCCGTCGCCGCCTCCTTCTCGTCCACCCAGGCAAGGCCCTGGCCGATCTGCACGGCCAACTGCCCTTCTTCCAAGGGCCAGTCGCCGTGCAGGCCCGCCTGTCCGGCCAGCAGCAGCCCGCGCGCCTCGGACACGTTCCCGACGAGTGCCTGCGCACAGCCTCGCATCACATTGGCGAGGTGCCGGGCCGGCATCGTGCCCGGTCCCGGACCGGCTTCCGCCTCGAGAAGGTCGGCCAGGCCCGCGGATCGCGCCGAAGTGTCGGCCGCCCAGGTGATGCGACCATCCATCGCCGCGGGCATGGTGGCCGCCCCGTACAGCGCACAGGCCCGGGAGCGGTCCACCGGTTCCACCGCCTCGGCCGCCGCAACCAGGGCCCGGTGGGCCCGGCCCGGGTCGCCGAGCCAGCCGCAGGCCTGACCGCGCAGCAGTTCGATGTCGGCTGTCAGCCGTGCGTCCTCGCTCCAGCGCAGCGCCTGCTCGCACCAGTCGACGGCGTCGTGCGACGCGCCGCCGTAGAAGGCGTCCCGCGCGGCGTTGAGCAGCCGCTCCGCCCGGTCCGCGACCGAGGGCGACAGATCGGCGGAGCGATGCCAGGCGTGCGCCGCCGCACCGAGTGCGCCGCGGCGACGGGATCGCTCGGCGGCGTCCGCCAGTGCCGCGGCCACGGTCTCGTCCGGGCCGGCAGCGGCGGAGGCGAGGTACCAGGTCCGCATCTCCCCGGACGAGACATCGGCCAACGTCCGGTACACGCACAGCCGTTGAGCGACCGAGCAGTGCCTGAACACGAGGGGCCTGAGAACCGGATGCCTCAGTTCGTAGCCACTGCCCAGGTCATGGATCAGTCCGCTCTCCTCGGCCTCGTCGAGGGTGTCGAGCGACAGCCCGTCCGCGGTCAACGCCCGCTCCAGCACGGCAAGTTCGGCGGTGTGGCAGGCCGCGACGTACACGAGCGCCGTGCGCGTCTCACGGGACAGCGCCCGCATCCGCCCCCACCAGGCCCGTTCGACCAGCGGCCCCGGCGTCTCCCAGGCCGTGTCCGACAGCTCGTCACCGCGCTTCCTGGCCTCCACGAGCGCCGCCGCGTACTCCACCAGGACCAGCGGATTTCCCATACTCAGCCGGACGAGACGGGGTACCGCGGGCTCCGCGGGGTCCACTCCGCCGCGCTCCAGCAGGCGGCGGCAGTCGTCCTCCTCCAGCGGCGCGATGGTGAGTTGGGGCACGCCCTCCCAGGTGACGTCGTCGTCGGGCCCCGGTCGCGTGGCCATCACCAGGGCCACTCGCTCGGTGGCGAGGCGGCGGGCGACGAACTGCAGGGCCCGCCGCGACGAGGGGTCCGACCAGTGCAGGTCGTCCACGAGCAGCACGAGCGGCTCGCTGTCGCCGGCGGCGGCCAGCAGACCCAGCGTGCCGGCACACACCGCGTACGGATTGGGCTCATCGGCCTCCACCAGCGCGAAGCACGTTTCCAGCGCCCTGCGCTGGGTCGGCGGCAGTTCGGCGAAGTGCGACCGCAGCGGAAGCAGCAGGTCAGCGAGCACGGTGCAGGGCAGCACCGCCTCCGACTCGACGCCGCGCGCCCGCAGGACCCTGCTCCCCGCCCGCCGGGCGGCATAGTCGAGCAGGGTGCTCTTCCCGATGCCGGGGTCACCCCGCAGCAGCAGCGCGGCTCCCCGGTCGGGCAGCGACTCCAGCAGTCCGTCCAGCAGCGCGCACTCCCGGTCGCGCCCGACCGGCACCCGCAGCCCGTCGTCACCCGCGACCCGCCCCTTGCGGACAGCACCTCGCAGCGTCGGCTCGTTCATGATTCCCCCGTATGCGCGCCACCGCCGCGGCCCCGCGCCGCCCGACCAGCATGCTCCCCCGCGACGGTCACCGGGAACCGTTCATCCCGCACTACGCCATCCGGCGGATCCCCTTGTCCGGCACGGAAGTTGGGGAGTTCCCCGATGCGCGGCGGCACGAGCGGGCGGTCATCTGTCGGAAGGTGCGTGCTCTGCGTAGGAGGCGTCGCAGTGGTTGCTCAAGACCCGAGGGACGTTGTCGAACTCAAGGTGACCGTGTCCCCGGAGCAGGCGCGTGGGGCGGGGATCTGGGATGCGGTCATCGGGCAGGGACAGGCCCGGCGGATCTGGTTCTGCGAGCAGTCCGGAGCCTCCCCCGCCCGGCTGCCGCTGCTGGACTCCGGCGTCATCCTGCGCCTGCGCGAGACGCGGACGCGGCCCGACGAGACGACCGTACGGCTGCGCCCGTGCCGTCAGTCCCGGCTGACCGCCGACTGGTCCGCGCGGCGGGACACCGGCGACGAGCGGCTGGACTTCGCGTCCGACTGGTCCGGCGACCGACGCAGGCTCTCCGTCTCGGTCACGGCCCGGCACCCTGCAGGTGCGGTGGCACGCGCCCTGGCCGGAGGCGGTCCGCCGGACCAGTTGTTCACCGCCGCCCAGCGGGCGTTCCTCGCCGACTGCGCGGACCGTCCCGTGCCGTTCGGCCAGGTGACGGCCCTCGGCCCGGTGGACGCGCTCTCGTGGCCCGCCCTCATGTGGTCCCACATGCCGCTCGCGGTCGAGCGCTGGGTGGTGACCACGGTGTCGGGGGCACGCCTGGACCTCGTCGAACTCTCCCGCCGCGTCGACCGCCAAGGGGCGGAGATAGCCCAACTCGCCCTGGAGAGCGGTCTGCGCCGCCGCGGCGTCGACCCGGCGGGCTGCGAGCAGGGGTCCAAGACCAGACGCGTCCTCGAACTCCTCACCGCGACACCGTAGGGGTTTCCCGGAAGCCGACGGCGGGTCGAACGAGGTCCGCTGGTACCCGGACCTGTCTGCACACGACGAGGGGACGGTGCTTCCGCCATGACGACTCTGCGCCTGCTGGGGCGTTTCCGCCTCGAGTACGGCGGCGAGGTCGCCGACGTCTCCGCGGGCGGGCAGCGGCTGCTCGCCTACCTCGGCCTGCGGCAGCACGCGACCCGCAGCGTCCTGGCCGGGACTCTCTGGCCCGAGGCCACCGAACAGCACGCACTCGGGAGTCTGCGTACGACGCTGTGGAAGCTGCATCGCGAACGGCCACCTGTCGTCCAGTGCGACCGGGACACCCTCTCGCTGGCGGACACGGTGAGCGTCGACGTCCGCGCGATGAGCGAGTCGGCACTGCGCGTGGTGGGTTCGACGGGGGCGACGGGCGGCACCGGGACGACGGACGCGGACGGCGGTGACCCGCCGCTCGGCTCGTTCCTGAGCGGCGATCTGCTGCCCGGCTGGGACGAGGACTGGGTCCTGCTGGAACGCGAACGGCTGCGCCAGCTGCGGCTGCACGCCCTGGAGAGTGTGGCCGAGGACCTCGTGGCGCGCGGCCAGCACGCGCTGGCTCTCGAAGCGGCCCTGGAGAGCGTACGCATGGAACCGCTGCGTGAGAGCGCGCACCGAGCCGTCGTGGCGGTGCATCTCGCCGAGCACAACCTCGCCGAAGCTCTGCGGCACTACAAGGCGTTCCGAGGACTCCTGCGGACGGAGCTGGGGATCGAGCCGTCGGGTCAGTTCTTCGCGATGCTGCGGCAGGCGCTGGCGGCCTGAGGGCGGCGGTTGCGCCCGGGCCCATCAGGGTGGTGACGAGCGGGTGACGCGGCCCGATGACGCTGATGGCGTCCCATCGGCGAAGCGATGCGAAAGGGGCAATCCGTCATGAGCAACGCCCTGGCCGTGGCCGCGGTCACCGCCACGCTCGCTCATGTGCTCGGTGAGGCGCTCGCGGCCCAGGGGCCCGGCGAGGTGCCCAACGTCAAAGTCTCGACGTTACGGCCGGACATGGACGGAGCCACGGGCGCCGACGCCCGCGGCATCAACGTATTCCTGTACCAGGTGACGCCCAACGCGGCCTGGCGCGGCGACGACCTGCCGACACGACGGTCGGACGGCACGGCTCTGACGTCCCCTCAGCAGGCCCTGGATTTACACTATTTGCTGTCCTTCTCCGGCAACGACGCCGAGCTCGAACCCCAGCGGCTGCTGGGCACCGCGGTCAGCATCCTCAACGCGCGGCCCGTGCTCAGCCGACAGGTCGTACGCGAGGCCATCGCGCACGCGCTGGCGGCTCCCGTGCCACAGACGTACCTGCGGTTCGCCGACCTCGCCGACCAGGTGGACGTGGTCCGCTTCACCATGCTCCCGCTCAACCTCGAGGAACTGTCCAAGCTCTGGTCGACGTTCTTCGAAGTCCCCTACCGGCTCTCGGTGGCCTATCAGGGCAGCGTCGTCCTGCTGACGAGCGACATACCCCGCCATGCCGTACTCCCGGTGCGTACCCACGCCATCGACGTCGCCCCACTGGGGCGCGCTCCGCAGATCGCCCGTGTCATCGCCGACTCCGGGGCGGACGACCCGATCACCGCGGGTACGACCCTCCGCGTCGAGGGGACAGGCTTGCGGAGTTCGGTCATCCGCTTCCGGGTCGGCGGCGTCGAGGACAAGGTCCCGGACGGGGGCCAACTGACGGACACCAGCCTCACGTTCACGCTGCCCGCCGCCGTGCGCGCCGGTGTGCACGGGCTGCAGATCCTTCACCCGCGTGCGGTCGAATCCAACGTCGTGCCCGTCGTCGTACGACCGGTCGTCGGACCGGGAACCGTGACGACCGCGCCCGGAGCGGGCGGGACCGTGGACCTCACGGTGCCGCTCCTGCCGAAGGTCGGCCACCGCCAGCGGGTCGTCGTCCTGCTCAACGGTCACGGGCCCGCGTCCCCACGCGCGCATACATTCGCGGTGCCCTACCGCGGAGAGAATCCGGAGGACTCCGACGCGTCCGTCACCGTCCGGAAGGCGGACCTCGAAGCGGGCGACTATCTCCTACGCGTCCAAGTGGACGGCGTGGAAAGCCTCCTGACGGTCGATAAGGGAATTTACGACAAGCCGCGAGTCACCGTGCCATGACCGCGTCGATGAGCACCACCGAGAGCTGGACCGAGGCCAATCAGCGCTATGTGTCGGCCTCGCTGGGCGTGCTGAAGCACATCGTGCGGACGTCGCCCGAGGAAGGGGACGGGGGCAAGGACGAGGACCTGCTCCGGCTGGAGGAGGAGCGCGTCGCCTCTCGGAACGCGATGCCGATGCCGTCCGCCCTCGACCGCATCGCTTCGGCCCTCGCGCTGTCCGGCTTCGAGCGGGACGTGCTCCTGCTGTGTGCCGGGGTGGAACTGGACTCCGCGGTGGCCGCCGCGTGCGCGACCGCCCATGGTGATCCGGTACGCCGGTACGCGACGTTCGGTCTGGCGCTGGGAGCGCTGCCGGACGCCCACTGGAGTGCGCTGACCCCGGCCGCGCCGCTGCGTCGCTGGCACCTGGTCGACCTCGTCCACCCGGAGGTGCCGACCACGAGCCCGCTGCGTATCGACGAGCGGGTGCTGCACGCCCTCGCCGGCCTCGCCTACCTGGACCCGCGGCTGACCCCGCTGGTCCGGCCGGTTCCGGCCCCCGAAGCTCTGCCGGCCGCCCTGGGGGAAACGGCCGGCAGACTGGCGTCGCTCTGGTCGGCCCCGGACACGCACCCGCACGTCCAGTTGTACGGCCCGCAGCGCTCCAACCTGCTGGCGGTCGCCGCCACCGCGTGCACGAGGGCGGGCCTGCACCCGGTGCGCATGCGGACCACGGGCCTGCCCACCACACCCACCGAACGCGAACTGCTCGCCCGGCTCTGCGAGCGGGAGACGGTCCTCGGCGCGGTGGCCTGGCTACTGGACGTCGACGAACCCGAACAGGCGGCGTCCGCCCTCGACTTCGCCGCCGGCACGGACGCCCCGCTCATCCTGCTGGCCCGCGAGCCGCTATGCGGGCCCGACTCCCGTCCCCACGGGATCGGGATCCCGGTCCCCCGGCTGTCTCCCTCCGACGCGCGGGACGCCTGGACCCACGCCCTGGGCACCGGCACGGCGCTACGTCTCAACAGCCGACTCGAGCGAGTGATCGGCCAGTTCGACCTCGGCGTCGAGGCGATGCGGGCCGCTGCCGAGGAGGTGGACCCCCGTCTCCCCACCGAAGCGGCGGGTCGCCAGTTGTGGGAGGCCTGCGCCGCCCAGGCCCGCCCGACGCTGGACGCCCTCACGCAGCGCATCCCACCACAGGCCACGTGGGACGACCTGGTCCTCCCCGCACCCCAGACCGAGGCCCTGCGCCAACTCTCGGCACACGCACGCCACCGCCTGCGCGTCCTCCACGACTGGGGGTTCGCCGAGCGCGGCGGCCGCGGTCTCGGCACGAGCGCGCTCTTCGCCGGTCCGAGCGGAACCGGCAAGACCCTTGCCGCGGAGGTGCTGGCCGCCGACCTGGACCTCGACCTCTACCGCATCGACCTCAGCCAGGTCGTCAGCAAGTACATCGGCGAGACCGAGAAGAACCTCCGCTCGGTCTTCGACGCCGCGGAAGCCGGCGGCGCCGTCCTCCTCTTCGACGAGGCCGACGCCCTCTTCGGCAAGCGCAGCGAGGTCAAGGACAGCCACGACCGCTACGCCAACATCGAGGTCAGCTACCTCCTCCAACGCATGGAGACCTACCGCGGCATAGCCATCCTCACCACCAACCTCAAGGACTCCCTCGACCCTGCCTTCCTCCGCCGCCTCCGCTTCATCGTCCACTTCCCGTTCCCGGACGAGGAGTTGCGGGCGGCGATCTGGCGCCGGGCGTTCCCCGACAGCACCCCGGTCGACGGCCTGGTCCCCGAGCGACTGGCGTCCCTCACCGTCACTGGTGGATCCATCGCCAACATCGCGTTGTCGGCGGCTTTCCTGGCCGCCGAGGATGACCTGCGCGTGGGGATGCACCATGTGCTGGCAGCTGCTCGTGCTGAATACGCCAAACTCGAAAAGGTCCTCACCGACACGGAGGTGCGGGAATGGATGCGACCGGACGACGACTCTATGAACCCGCAGTCGGGCGGTCAACGCCATCGAGTCGACTTCATCGATTCCCCGGGCCGATCCGAGAAGCACTGACGAAACCAGGTGAACCGCTGCCCTCGGCGGATCGTCACCGGATGTCTCAGCGTTTTGCCTGGGATTTCAGTCACGTGCAAGTGCACACGGATGCGACGGCCGCGGCATCCGCCAGGTCCATCGGCGCGGCTGCGTTCACCGTCGGAAACCACATTGTCTTCGGCGACGGCAAGTTCGCCCCATCCACACCCGCGGGAAACAGAGTCCTGGCGCATGAGCTCACGCACACAATCCAAGCACATCCAGGTCAGACAGATCCAGAGGTCGCCCCACCGAGCGATCCACTGGAGAGTGAAGCAGCGAACAATGCCGATCGAGTACACGACGAAATTCCACTGCAGATAACCCACAATGCTTCACATCGAATTCACCTTCAGTCTCAACAAGGGGACCAGGGAATCGAAATTCGCACGCCAACGGCAAGGGCGATCTATCTCGATGGAAACCTCATAGAGGAGGAGTTGAAGCGAGGAAACGAAAATGTAGCAAAAACCTTGAAAGGCCTCCTGTCCACGGCTGACGTGCGACTCTCGAGATGGACATATCGCGAATTGGTGGAACAGCCCGATCTCCCTCGGACAGCCGTGGCCAACAGGTTGATGATCGAAGAGCTCGTACAGCAGGGCCTGCGCGTGGAGGCCTCCTACCCGCCGCTATCGCAACGTGTGGACCGACGACTCGAGAACGATAGCCCCCGAGCGGTCACCTCGGAGCGCGACCTGCAACTCGTGGCGGCAGCGCGGGCCGGTGGCGGGGAAATCTGGAGTGTCGACAAGGTGTTCACCCGCAACGGAAAGGCAGTGGAGCAGCGTTTCGGAGTGAAGGTCGCCGCCGAGAGTGCGCTCGGGCCCGGGGGCACAGGGGCCAAGGACTATCGTGTCGCTCGACAACTCATGGGACTTGCCCCCATTGAGATCTCGGTGTCCGGGGCCATCCGCAGACCCGGCGGGACAGGAAACGGCTCCGACGGGACCAGCGGCGGACCCTTGTCGTCAGCCGAGGGCGGGGTGTCCACAGCCACGCCAAAGTCGACGCCCCCGGCTCAAGGACGCTTTACGGACGCGACAGGGCCTCGCGCGGGACAAGGCGCCACCCGGGCCTTGGTGGGCTCACCCGACATGTCTCCGCGGGTGGTCTCTGGGCCGTCACCGCGAGGAACCGCCATGGCGCAAGGGGCAGTCGTCGCCCTGCAAGGACTAAATTGGGCACTCAACGCGATCAATGACGCCATAGAGGCAGGCCGCGTACAGGCGGCTCTCGATCGGCTACAGCCACGCATCGCAGCGATACAGCGCCAGTCTCCGTCGCACGGCGTCCTGCTCGTGTTGTTCTTCGCACGATTCCAGCCCATGGCGGACAGCCCGCTGGTCCCCCCTATGGGGTTGACGCACATCGAGGTGGGATCCGGGATAACTCTGGATGAAGCACGCATCCAATGGCGTGAGGACGACCGATTGCGCGACACGACCCCCGGCCGAGAGGTCATCACTGAGGAATTGTGGATTCCCCCGCTGCAATCGGCGGAGGTTTCGTCATACCGTACGCCGTTCGGTAAGTTCGCATTGGCTACCTTCACTGCTGGAACACCCACTTTTCAGGATGTAAATTGGGGCGGGCTCACAGGGTTCGATGACGAAGGTATAACCAAACTGAGTTCACATCGAGAGGCAGTACTGAGATTCTTCCTGCTCCGCGTACCGAGTACGATTCAATTCTTCGCAGGCAGTTTGAACGACGTTTCCATTCCGATAGAGGATCGAACGGCTGCCACAGGGGAACTAATTCCTGTAGTCAATCTCGACCCAATCGTTCCAGGGGATGCCGCAGCAACTTGCGCATTCCCGGCCAACGAGTCGACCGCGACAGCATTTTCAGCTGCTCCAGCGATACACGACAATCACAGACAATTGGATAGATATCCCAACTTCGGGATGGTCCGATGGGTGCCTCCGGAGAATGTGGCCGTGATCCGAAAACTCTGAACCGACTCGAGCATCCAGGGCTGGTGACGATGGAGTGACGGGCGAGTGATGCGGCGCGGAAACCATCGTCCTCAGTGTGGAGTACCACAGAGAGGAGTACCCACTGTGCCCAGTGCGCTGACGTATCCCGGGGTCTACGTAGAGGAGATCCCCAGCGGAGTCCGGACCATCGTCGGTGTGGCGACGTCGATCACCGCGTTCATTGGGAGGGCTCCGCGTGGGCCCATGGACGATCCGCGGACGATCAATGGGTTCGGGGACTTCGAGCGGATCTACGGGGGGCTCTGGGGGAAGAGCTCGCTCGGGTTCGCCGTGCGTGACTTCTTCCTCAATGGAGGGAGCCAGGCGGTCATCGTCCGGGTGCACAAGGGCGCCAAGAAGGCCCAGTTGACGCTGCCCGACGTGTTCAAGCTGGAGGCGGCGTACGAAGGCTCTTGGGGGAACTCGTTGCGGGCCCGCGTCGACCACGACGTGTCCGAGGATGTGGCCAAGGGCTATGGGTTGGCCAAAGCGGACCTGTTCAATCTGACGCTTCAGGACATGGCGACCGGCGTCCAGGAAATCTTCCGCAATGTCACTGTCAAGGAGAGCCCGGTCAGGGTGGACCGCGCGCTGGAGAACGGCTCGGTGCTGGCGCGCGTCGTCGAACCGCTGCCGGACAGCATCCCCAAAGAGAGCGACGCGGATCTCAAGACGAAAGCCGCCGACGCTGACGAGGCGGTGAACAAGCCTGCCAAGGCGGCGCTGGCGAAGCCGCCGTTCGCGTCCAACACCGATCCTCGGTCCGTGGGTGTCGGTGCGGCCGACGCCGACAAGGGGAGCGACGGCGACACGCTGGATCAGAACAGCTTCACCGGAGACGGTTTCGAGAACGCCAAGAAGGGGCTTTACGCCTTCGCGAAAACCGACCTCTTCAACCTGCTGTGCATCCCGGGCTACACAGCCACCGACGATGTCGACACCGACCTGGTCGCGGTCGCGGCCCAGTACTGCGAGCGCCGCCGCGCGATGCTCCTGGTCGATCCGCCCTCCACGTGGAATACCAAGGACAAGGCGCGGGACGACGTGACCAAGGTCGGCACGAGCAGCAAGAACGCGGCGTTGTTCTTCCCACGTCTGCGGCAGCCCCATCCGCTGCGCGGCGGCCAGTTGGCCGACTTCGTGCCCTGCGGCGCGGTCGCGGGCATCTTCGCCCGTACGGACACCCAGCGAGGCGTGTGGAAGGCGCCCGCGGGGCTCGAGGCAACGCTGGTCGGCGTGCCCGAACTCTCGGTTCTGATCAATGACCAGGAGAACGGTGAGCTCAATCCCCGCGGCGTCAACTGCCTGCGCGACAGGCCGCCCGCCGGTCGCGTGATCTGGGGGGCGCGGACCCTGCAGGGAAACGACCAACTCGCCTCGGAGTGGAAGTACATCCCCATACGACGACTGGCCCTCTACATCGAGGAGAGCCTCTTCCGGGGAACGCAATGGGTGGTCTTCGAGCCCAACGACGAACCCCTCTGGGCGCAGATCCGCCTGAACGTCGGCGCATTCATGCACGACCTCTTCGTGCAGGGCGCGTTCCAGGGGAACACCCCGGCGAAGGCGTACTTCGTGAAGTGCGACAGCCAGACCACGACCCAGAACGACATCGACCGGGGTGTCGTGAACATCCTCGTCGGATTCGCGCCGTTGAAGCCGGCCGAGTTCGTGGTCGTCAAGCTTCAGCAGATCGCCGGCCAGATTCAGACGTGAGGGAAGTGAAATGGCCCAGTTCACCGTCAATCAGCGGCGATTCGACCCGTACAAGAACTTCAAGTTCCGGGTCAAGTGGGACGGCCAGTACGTCGCGGGCGTCAGCAAGGTGAGTTCGTTCAAGCGGACCACGGAAGTCGTGCGGCATCGGGAGGGCGGGGACCCGAGCAGCAGCCGGAAGTCGCCCGGGCGTACGGAGTACGAGGCCATCACCCTGGAGCGCGGCATCACGCACGACCCGCGGTTCGAGCAGTGGGCCAACAAGGTCTGGAACTTCGGATCGGGGCTCGGCGCCGAGGTGTCCCTGCGTGACTTCCGCAAGGACATCATCATCGAGATCCTCAACGAAGCGGGCCAGGTCTCGATCGCCTACAAGGTGTACCGCTGCTGGGTCTCCGAGTTCCAGGCCGTGCCCGACCTCGACGCGAACGCCAACGCCGTGGCGATTCAGCACCTCAAGCTGGAGAACGAGGGCTGGGAGCGCGACTACGAGGTCAACGAGCCCACCGAGCCGTCGTTCACCGAGCCGGGACCGTGATGGACAGTCCCGGAGGGTTCTCGCAGCGGTTGCTCGGGGCTTGGGAGCGCGGGGGCCCCCGGCCGGTGACAGGGCGGGCCCTGGCCCTGCTCGCCGCGGCGGAGGAGCACGCGGCGACCGACGACGAGCTCGCCGCGCTGAGCATCGGCCGTCGTGACGCCCTCCTCCTCGCCCTGCGCACCCGCTTGTTCGGCGATCGCATGGTCGCCCTGGCCACGTGCGCCTCGTGCGGCGAGTCCCTGGAACTCGACTTCTCCGGCACCGACATCACCCACCCGTCGTCCCAGGGCACGGACCCCCGCGTGAACGGACCCGTCACTCTGCACACCGACGGATTCGAGCTGCGTCTCCGTCTCCTCGACAGCCGGGACCTCGAGAGCATCACCGGTGAGGCCGACCTCGGCACCTCACGGGACGTACTCCTGCGTCGCTGCGTACTCGGGGCGCATCGGGGCGAAGTCGAAGTTGCGGTCGCCCACCTGCCCGCCGAGGTTCTCGACGCCGTCGACGAGTGGCTCGCCGCCACCGATCCGCAGGCCGATGTACAGGTGGAACTCCGCTGCCCCGGCTGCGCGGCGACCTGGCAGCAGGGCTTCGACATCGTCGGCTTCTTCTGGGCCGAGGTCGACGCGTGGGCACGGCGGACCCTGTACGAGGTCCACCGCCTCGCGGCCGCGTACGGCTGGCGAGAGGGCGACATCCTCGCCATGAGCGCGCCCCGACGCCAGGCGTACCTGGATCTGGTGGGCTCATGAACGGGCCGGGGTCGGGGTCGGGCATTGAGCGTGGCTTCGCGAGCCACCAGGCCGCGCGCGTGATTGATCCGGGTCGGCTGGTACGTCCTCGGGTGGTCTCCCTGTTCGAGCCACTCCCGCCGGACGACGGACTGTCGAAGGGCCGCCCGGGCACCGTCACCCCAGAGCCGATTCAGCCGCCGTTGCCATTACCTGTGCCGTCGCTCTTGCGGTCACCGGGTCAGCCGGCGTTGCGGTCACGGAGTCAGCCGCCGGTGCAGTCGACCGTGGGTCGGCCGAGTACGACGGATACGGAAGTCCCTGCTGCCCAGCCGGTGCCGGTAACCCTCCTCCCCTCGCCGCCGACACCGGAACCGCCCACGCCCGGCCCCGGGGGCGACGAACCCCCCTCACCCTCCTGGGAGCCGGAACAGGGACGAGAAAGAGAACAAGGACAGGTCCAGGTTCACGTACAGGAGCCAGAGTCTCTACCGGTGACGGCGTCCCTGCGGGAGCCGCACTCCCCGCCCGCGACGAAGTCCCTCCCCATGCCGGAGCACCAGGAATCCCCGCTCCACACCGAAGCTCTCGCCTCGACACCCACGATCCCGGTGCTGCCCACGCGCCAGCCCGCCCGACACCAGCCCCTGCCCCTGCCCGCGCCGGCCGTACACCCAGCCTTCACAGCCCCGCTCCGTGCACCCACCACCAACCCCACCGACCCCACCGCCACCGACCATCCGACGCCCCCCGAGCCTCCAGACCGCCGCCCGGCGCCCCCAAAGCCCCCCACCCCCGTTCTCATCACGCCCTCCGTCACCGCCACCCTCACCGCCCAGCCGACGCCCCCTCCCCCACCACAACCACCCCCACCCCCCGTCATCAACGTCACCATCGACCACGTCGAGGTGCGTCCCCCCACTCCAGCTCCCACACCCCCCGCAGCCTCCCTTCCCCCACCCCATCCC
This sequence comes from Streptomyces sp. NPDC019443, assembly GCF_044389785.1. Taxonomy (NCBI): domain Bacteria; kingdom Bacillati; phylum Actinomycetota; class Actinomycetes; order Kitasatosporales; family Streptomycetaceae; genus Streptomyces; species Streptomyces sp. NPDC019443. Next base: position 1,115,482 of record NZ_JBIRYJ010000001.1, on the reverse strand, counting down.
CACCGGCCGCTCCCAGTAATGACCATGACCGACTACCTCGACCGGCGTCGCGCACGCGGAGGGAACTGAGGTGAGGACCGTGCCAGAGAGCAAGGGACCCGAAGGCAACGAGCCGGAGATCAACCTCCGTATCCGCCACCTCGTACTGAACGGACTGCCGAACGGCCCTTCCGAGCAAGCCGAGTTGGCCAAAGAGATCGAGTCCCGGCTCGCCCGACCGCTCGGCACCGCCCTTCCACCCGACGTAGCCACGGCCCTCGTCGCACATGGCATCGCCGAGAGCGTCCAGCGGCGCGCGACCCGCGGGGAGGCCCCATGAGCGCCTTCCCCCGTTCTCCGCGCCTGTTGAAGGGCGCACTCGTGGGCATGGACCCCGCGAACCCGCTCGCGAGCGTGATCGTCTTCCAGTACAACCCGGAGCGGATGACACGTCGGCTCGAGGCGCGCTCCACGCGCGGGACCGGTGGCGACGAGGCGGGTGAACGTGCCGAGCCGTTCCGGTTGACCGGGGCGCCGCGGGAGACGATCACGCTCAACGTCGAGATCGACGCGGCGGATCAGCTGGAGAAGGCGGATCCGCTCGCCACGTCCTCCGGTATCTCCCCGGCGCTGTCGGCGCTCGAGATGCTGCTCTACCCGAAGAGTTCGGCCGTGGTCGCCAACACCGTGCTTGCCGAGCTTGGCTTCACCGAGATCATTCCTCCGCAGGCCCCGCTGACCGTGTTCGTCTGGGGACCCCAGCGTGTGCTGCCCGTCCGTCTGACCGGGTTCACGATCACCGAGGAGGCGTACGACACCGCTCTCAACCCCCTTCTCGCCAAGGTCGACCTGACGCTCAACGTCCTCAGCTATTCCGACCTCAAGCGCTCCGACCCGGGCTACACGCTGTTCCTCGCCCACCAGATCGCCAAGGAGATCAGCGCGACGGCGAACGGGACACGTGCCGTGCAGAACTCCGCACCCTTCCTCAAAATCGTCTAGGGGCCTCGTCATGTTCTCGGTGACCAGCCGCTACCGCGGCATCGACATCGCCCACCTGACGCTGCCCGACGGACGCGACACCGTCTACGTACGCCGTCGGTTCCTCCCGGTCGGCCCACCGGCGGCGGTCGTGGCGGAACACACGGTCGCGCAGGGCGAGCGGCTCGACAACATCACGGCGCGGTACCTCGGCGACCCGGAGCAGTTCTGGCAGGTCTGCGACGCGAACGGCGCCATGCGGCCCGGCGAACTGACCTCCCTGACCGGGAGGCGTCTGGTCGTACCGGTTCCGCAGGGAGGCCTGTGATGGTGGACACCGTCGTACGGATGCAGCTGCTGCTCGGCCCGACGGTCGTCCTGCCGGCGCCGTACGAGGTCGTCGACGCGCTGATCGCGGTGGAGGTCTGGGCCTCGGGGCGGCAACAGGACGCGTTCCGGATGACGTTCGCGCTGGGCAAAGACTCGGTCGTCGACTACGGCCTGCTGCGGGGCGGGTACTTCGACCCGCCGGCCCGGGTCAGTGTCGCCGTGGTCATGGGGGCCTCTTTCGAGGTGCTCATCAACGGCATCGTCACCGACCACCAGGTGGTGCCGAGCGACCGGCCCGGGGCGTCGCGGCTGATCGTCACCGGCGACGACCTGAGCTTCGAGCTCGCCCGGGACGAGCGGAGCGCGAGTTATCCGGGGCAGAGCGATTCCGAGATCGTCGAAAAGATCGTGACGGGGTACGGTCTGCGGCCGGAGGTCACGGCCACGCAAGACAGGCCGACCGACACACAGTGGATTCCCAACCAGCAGGGCACCGACCTCGACTACGTTCGCGGGCTCGCCCGCCGCAACGGATTCGTCTTCTTCCTGGAGCCGACCCGGCTGCCCGGTGTGAGCACCGCCTACTGGGGGCCGCAGCCGCGCGGCCGGGGCGGTCAGCCGCCGCTGTCCGTGGGCATGGGGCCGGACGCCAATGTCGACGGCCCGATCACGTTCGACTTCGACGCGGCCGGGCCGGCCGCTCCACAGGTCACGATCCTGGACCCGCGGACGGGACTGACCATCACGATTCCGCTGCCCGCCAACCCGCTGACCGCACTCAGCGGGAGGCCGGCCGCCGCACTGCGCACGGTGACCGCCCGGGACGTGGCCCATCTCGACCCGGTCCAGGCGGCGTTGCGCGCGCTGGCGACGTCGAGCGACTCGGCCGACGCCGTGAGCGGCCGGGGCGAGCTCGACGCCGTGCGGTACGGGAGGGTGCTGCGTCCGCGCCGTTCGGTGGAGGTGCGGGGAGCGGGGCGGGGCTATGACGGCGGCTACTACGTGCAGGAGGTCAGCCACCTCGTCCGGCGGGGCAGCTACCGGCAGAGCTTCGTCCTCAGCCGGGAGGGGCTGGGTGCCCTGTCCACCCGGGTGAGGCTCTCATGAACCGGAGGGGGAAGGCCATGAACGGGGGAACGCCATGAACGGGGACGGGCCCGCCTACTACGGCAAGTACCGGGGCGTCGTCACGGACAACTGCCTCCAGAGCGGCAAGAGCGATCCACAAGGCCGTATCCGCGCCAAGGTCGTCGACGTGTACGGCGAGGACAAGAGTCCCTGGGCCCTGCCCGCGGTGCCGTACGCGGGCAACGGGCTCGGGCTCTATCTCGTTCCTCCGGTCGACGCGCTCGTCTGGATCGAGTTCGAGCACGGGGATCCCCACTACCCCGTATGGAGTGGCTGCTTCTGGGCGGAGAACCAACTCCCGGCCACCACACCGGAGAAGAAGGTACTGAAGACGCCGGCAGGGACCGTCACGCTCGACGACTCGTCGAACTCGGCCGGTATCACTATCGAGACTGCACAGGGGCTGAAGATCACCATCGACAAGAACGGCATCGAGATCAACGCCGGGGCGAAGGGCCTGATCCAGCTCACCGAGAACAAGGTGTCCGTCAACGGCGAAGGCCTGGAGGTGACGTGATGGCCGGGTTCCTGCTGCACTCCGGCGCCACCGTCCAGTGCGCGCACACCGGCGGCGCGCAGCCGACCGCGTCCAGCCCGCGCGTCAAGGTCGCCGGACAGGCCCTCGTCACCCAGCCGACGTCGTACAGCGTCTCGCCCGACTGCAAGGCACCGCGTCCCACCGCGGGCAACGGACCGTGCGTCACGGCGCAGTGGACCTCCGGCGCGACCCGGGTGAAGTCCGCGGGCCTGCCGGTGCTGCTGGACGGCAGTGCCGCGACCTGCGTCCCGACCGGGACGGGGCTGAGCGTGATCTCGACCCAGCAACGGGTCAAGGGGGCCTGATGCGGCACATCGACCACCCCTTCCACATCGACGCGCGTGGCCGTACCGCGGACACCACGGACGAGGACCACATCCGCGACCTGATCGAGCAGTTCCTGTTCACGAGTCCTGGGGAGCGGGTCAACCGCCCGGACTTCGGCGGCGGGTTGCTGCGCAAGGTCTTCGAACCGAACAGCCCGGAACTGGCGACCGCGCTCGAATTCGCGGTCCAGGCCGGTCTGCAGCAGTGGCTGGGCGACCTCATCGAAGTGCGGTCGCTGGAAGTGACGGCGGAGGAGGCGGCACTGCGCGTCGTCCTTCAGTACGCGGTACGGGCCAGTGGCGAGGTCCGCCAGGAGACGCTCGTCCAGGGCGGTGTGCCATGACCGGTCACCCTCTTGAGTGCCGCGACGAGCGGCGCCGGACGGACCCCCGGATCAACGGGCTCGACCGTCTCGAGGTCAGCGAGGATCAGCTCACCCTGACCGTCTTCCTCCTCGGCAGGGCCCCGGCGGGGATCGACCAGGGCACCGTACGCATCGACCACCGACCGGGCGCCCGGGCCGTCCAGGTCGATGACGTCCGCGTCCACCACGAGGAGGACCCCGACACGGACGACTGCGTGATCGTCCGCGTGACGGCACCCGGCGACTACTACTCGACGTACACCTTGCGGCTGGTCGCGGCCGACGACCGGGGCAGGCCCACCGACCGGCCGCTGCCCGGGCTCGATCCGCGGTACGCGTGGCTGGAGTTCAGCTTCGAGGTCAACTGCCTCGACGGCCCCTTCGGCGGTCTGGACTGCAAGACCGAGCCGTCCTGCGACGAGCCGCTGCCGCCCGAGCCGGAGATCGACTACCTGGCCAAGGACTACGCGAGCTTCCGGCGGCTGATCCTGGACCGGCTCTCACTCGTGCTGCCCGAATGGCGGGAGCGGCACATCCCCGACCTCGGGATCGTGCTCACCGAGCTCCTCGCCCATGTCGGCGACCACCTCAGCTACTACCAGGACTCCGTCGCGACCGAGGCGTACCTCGCGACCGCCCGGCAGCGCATCTCCGTACGCCGACACGCCAAGCTGGTCGACTACTCCGTGCACGAGGGGTGCAACGCCCGTGTGTTCGTGCACCTGGAGACGGACGCCGACCTGGTTCTCAACCCCAGGCATCTGCAGTTCCTCGCCGTGCACCGGCCGTCTGAGGGCATTCCCGCCGTCCTCACGCCCGACGATCTCCAGCAGCTGCCGTACGGCGGATACGAGGTCTTCGAGCCGCTCGGCGACGATCCCGTCGACGTCCGGCGCGCCCACAACGTCATTTCCTTCCACACCTGGGGGAACCGCGACTGCCGACTGCCTGCCGGAGCTACCAGGGCGACGCTGCTGGACCGCGGGCGCCGACTCGCCCTGCGCGTGGGCGATGTGCTGATCCTCGAGGAGGTGAAGGGTCCGTGCACCGGGCGGCCGGAGGACGCCGACCGGTCCCGTCGGCATCCCGTCCGGCTCACCGGCATCGACGCGAGCGGTGTGGATCCGCTCTGCGAGCCGCCCGGCTGTCCCGTCGTCGAGATCGAGTGGGCCGAGGAGGACGCCCTGCCCTTTCCGCTGCCTCTGTCGGCGGTCGGCAAGCCGCCCGAGTGCGCGCTCATCACGGACATCAGCGTGGCCCGGGGCAATGTCGTCGCGGCCGACCACGGCCGGACGCTCCACCGGGAGCCGCTCGGCACGGTGGCCGCCGAGGAGACACCCATGGGCTGCGACGGCGAGGGGCGGCCTTCCGAAACGGCCGCCGTGCCACGGCCGTTCACACCGTCGCTGCGGCAGTTCCCGCTCACCCACCGCGAGCCGTACGCCCCTGACGCGCCCGCCTCTCGGCTGGCGGTGCAGGATCCCCGCCGCGCGCTACCGCAGATCACGCTGGCGCAGCGCGGAGACGCCGTGCCGCCGGGCGGCCGACGGTGGAGTCCTCGCCCCGACCTGATGGACAGCGGGCCGGCGGCCCGAGACTTCGTCGTCGAGACCGACAACGAGGGCCGCGCGCATCTGCGGTTCGGGGACGGTCGCCTCGGGTGGCGTCCGGAAGCGGGCACTCGTCTGGTGGCGGAGTACCGGGTCGGCAATGGACCGGCGGGCAATGTGGGCGCCGGGTCCATCTCGCAGTTGCTGCTGCGCGACGGGCGCGGTGACATCGGGGGCATCAGACCCGGCAACCCGCTCCCGGCCTCCGGCGGACAGCTCCCGGAGACACTGGACGACGTCAAGTCCCTTGCGCCGGTGGCCTTCCGCACCCGCCTCGAGCGGGCCATCACCGCGGACGACTACGCGACGCTCGCGGCCCGCGGTGACGACGGGGGCCCCGCGCGGGTGCAGCGGGCGGCGGCCGCGTTCCGGTGGACGGGCAGTTGGTACGAGGTGCTCACCACCGTCGATCCCCTGGGCCTGACGCAGCCCGACGAGGAACTGCTGCGAGTGGTGGAGCGCCGACTGCGCCGCTACCGGCGGATCGGCCACGATCTCGTCGTCGCCCCGGCCGCCTATGTGCCGCTCGACGTCGAACTGCGCGTCTGCGTGGAACCGGGGTTCGTCCAGGGGCGGGTCCGGGCGGCGCTGCTCGACGCGCTCGGCAACCGGGCGCGCCCAGGAGGGCGCCTCGGATTCTTCCATCCGGACAACCTGACCTTCGGGCAGGGCGTGGCGGTGAGCCGGCTCACCGCCACGGCGCTGACGGTGCCAGGCGTGGCGAGCGCCGAAGTCACCAAGCTGGAGCGGCTGTTCGCCGGTCCCAACGGTGAAATCTGCGACGGCATCCTGCGGATCGGCCCGGGCGAGGTCGCCCGGCTCGACAACGATCCCGCCGCGCCGGAACAGGGCCGACTCCTGCTGATACTGCGAGGCGGACGATGAGCGCCCCATGCCGTTGCGGAAGTTGCGGAGGCTGCGGCACCTCGGTCCCGACCGGGGTCGACGTGACCAACCAGCCGGGACTCGACGCCCTCGTCCACCGCATGGGCACCCACGCCTCGTTCTTCGAGACCATGCGCTCGCGGCTGGCCGCCCTGCTGCCCGACCTGCACACCCGGGACCTCGACGACCCGGCCATCGCCTTCCTCGACGCCTGGGCGGTCGTGGCCGACGTCCTGACCTTCTATCAGGAGAGGATCACCAACGAGGGCTACCTGCGTACGGCGACGGAGTGGCGCTCGGTCGCGGAGCTCGCCGCTCTGGTGGGTCACCGGCCACGCCCCGGGGTCGCAGCAAGCGTGTTCCTGGCGTTCACCCTCGAGGACGGCTACCGCGGGGAGATCCCGCCCGGCACCCGCGCGCAGAGCATGCCCGCCCCGGGGGAACTGCCGCAGCCGTACGAGACCGCGAACGCGCTGATGGCACGGGCCGAGTGGAATCTGCTGCGCCCCCGCCTCACCCGTCCGCAGGCACTGATGTCCGACCTGATCCCGGACCCGAAGGAGCCCGAGCCCGGCAAGCCTCCGCCGAAGGTGTACCTGGCGGGTACCCGGACCGGCCTCGAAGCCAACGACGCCCTGCTCGTGGTTCTGGCGGAGAACAGGGAGTCGCTGTTCCGGGTGGCGGCGGTGGCGCCGGATTCCGCGGCCGACCGCACGACGGTCGAAGTGACGCCCTGGGGGCGGGTGTTCGCAGCTCCCAAGGAAGGCGCCCCCGCCACCGGCACCCTCACCATCGGTACCCCCGCCACCGGCGAGCCCGTCGACCGGCTGCGCCGGATCATCGACAACGCACTCGCCCTCCAGGCGGGAGAACGGCCCGGCAGGACCTGGCGGGAGACCGCCGAGCTGTTGCGACGCGTGCGGGCCGGGCTCGACCACCCGGTCGCCCTCACCGATCTCCACGTCCTGCTGGAGCGGCAGGTCCTGCCGGTGCTGCGGGAGAAGCAGGCCGCGGCGGTCCGCAACAGGAACGCCGCCCATCTGCGCGCACGGTTCGCGGGCGTGCTGCCCCCGCTCGAATCGCTGGTGGCCGATCTCGCGAACCGCCCGACGCGGCTCCCGGGCTTCGGCGGCCTGGCCGAACTGGCGGGCGCCCTCGGCAAACCGGCCTCCGTACCGCCCTCCGACGCACGCCGCATGCCACGCAACCCGCGCGACACGTACGCCGCGACCGGTGACGCCGTACCCCGGCTGCTGGCGGCCGTCCGCCCGGAACTCGGCCCGGTCCTCTACGAGGCGTGGCGGAACCTTCCGCGTACGCCGCGGCCGACGGACCAGGTGTACGCGCTGCGGACGCGGGCCCGGCTGTTCGGGCACAACGCTCCCCCGCGCGCGGCCGAGAAGTTCACCGTCTCCTTCCCTCCGACGCACGGCAGCGAGGCGCTGCTCACGTTCCAGGTCACCGTCGCCGGGCACACCATCGCCGTCAGGGCGGCGACCGGCACCACGACCGTCACGCGCTTCGAAGCCGCCGCCGAGACGATCGAGACCACTCTGTCGGGGTTCCAGGAGCTGGGGCCGGCCCCCGTCGCGGTCGTCGTCCTCAAGCAGCGCCGGGTGACGGTGACGGCACATCTGCGCCCCTCCGCACCCCTGAACGTGGTCTGTGCCGGGAGCGATCCCACGACCGTGGTGCGCGAGGTGTCGGACGACGTGATCGGCGCGGTCGGCGAACCGCCCGATCTCAGGGTCAGCGGCGAGATCCAAGCGGAGTTCCCGCTCAGGGAGCAGCCGCGCACGCTCACCCTCGATGCTTCGTACCCGCAGATCCTGCCCGGCAGTTGGGTCGCGGTGGACAAGCCAGGACCCCGCACTCACGACAACCCGGTGATCGCGCGGGTCCTCGAGGTGCGTGAGACCACCAGGGCCGACTACGGCATCAGCACGGCCGGCACACAGCTGGAACTGGACAGGGAATGGCTCCGCCGGGACGAGAACTCGTTCGCCCTGGTCCGCGGAACGACCGTCCACGCCCGCAGCGAGCCGCTCCCCCGCGCGCAGGCCCCCCTCGATCCGGTCGCCGAGGCGATCTGCGGCGACCGGATCGAACTGGACGGCCTGTACGAGGGTTTGGAGCCGGGACGCCGTGTCGTCGTGTCCGGTGAGCGAACCGACGTCCCGGGCGTGACCGGGCTCCCGGCGGCCGAGGTGGCGCTGCTCGCCGGGGTCGAGCAGGTGGCCAGGGACGACCTGCCCGGTGAGACCACGCACAGCGTGCTCCGGCTCGCCAACCCGCTCGCCTACTGCTACCGGCGCGACACCGCGAAGATCTACGGCAACGTCGCCGACGCCTCGCAGGGCGAGACCCGTACGGAGGTGCTCGGCAGCGGTGACGCCTCCGCCGCGTCCCAGCGGTTCGGGCTGCGGCAGAGCCCGTTGACGTTCGTCGCCGCCGGGACACCGTCGGGGACCGAGAGCACCCTGCGTGTTCGCGTGGGTGAGGTCCTGTGGCACGAGACCGGGAGTCCGGCCGAGGCGGCACCCACCGACCACAGCTACAGCACGGCCACGGACGACGAGCGGCGCACGACCGTCCTGTTCGGCGACGGCCGTCGCGGTGCGCGCCTGCCCACCGGAACGGAGAACGTCGCCGCCGTCTACCGCACCGGTATCGGCCGCTCCGGCAACGTGCCGACGGGGCGGATCAGTCTGCTCGCCACGCGGCCCCTGGGCGTGCGGGAGGTCGTCAACCCGGTGCCGGCGACCGGGGGCGCCGATCCGGACGGCCGCGAACTGACCAGGCGCAACGCCCGGTTGGGGGTGACGGCGCTCGACCGGCTGGTCTCGGTCCGCGACCACGAGGACTTCGCCCGGACGTTCGCCGGGATCGGCAAGGCGGCGGCCGTACTGCTCTCGGACGGACGACGGCAACTGGTCCATGTCACGATCGCGGGCGCCGACGACATCCCGATCGCCCCCTCGTCGGACCTGTACGCCGGTCTCGTCCGGGCCTTCCACCGGTTCGGTGATCCGCAGCTGCCGGTGCAGCTGGCCGTGCGCGAACAGCTCGCCCTCGTCGTCGGCGGCCGGGTGCGGGTGGCACCGGACTACCGATGGGAGTCGGTCGAACCCCGGGTCCGTACGGCCCTGTTGGAGGCCTTCGGCTTCGAGCGGCGCGAGCTGGGCCAGGACGCCCTGCTCAGCGAGGCGCTCAAGGTGATCCAGGGCGTGGACGGTGTGGACTTCGTCGACATCGACACGTTTACGGCCGTCGACGAAACCGATCTCTTCGCGTCCCTCGCCCGCGACGACGGCCTCTACGGTCTGCTGCGGCGACGGCAGCGGGTCATCACGGAGCGCGCCCGCACCGACCGTTGCGCCACCGACCCGGCGCGCCGCGTCCGCCCCGCCCAGCTCGCGGTCCTCGACCCCCGGATACCGGACACGCTGATCCTCACGGAGCACACGCCATGACCGACCGCCTCTACGAACTGCTGCCCGCCCTCTACCGCAGCCGGGACGCCCAACAGGGAGAGTCGCTACGTGCGTTGCTGAGTGTCGTGGAGGAACAGGTCCGGCTGCTCGACGAGGACATGGCACGGATGTACGAGAACTGGTTCATCGAGACCTGCCAGGAGTGGGCGGTCCCCTACATCGGCGACCTCGTCGGCTACCGCCCGGCGCCGTCCGCCACCGGCCCCGCGGACGCCCGTACGACGGAGTTCCTCTTCCCGCGCCGTGCGGTCGCCCATGTCGTGGGCGACCGCCGCCGCAAGGGAACCCTGGCGCTCCTGGAGTCGCTGGCGACGGACCTGGCCGAACTGCCCGCCAAGGCGGTGGAGTTCTACCGCCTCCTGTCGGTCACCCAGCCCGTGCGCCTGCTCGGCACCGGCGACGTACTGCTGCGCCATCGGCTCCGGCAGGGCCGCACCGCCGATCTGCGCCGCGGTGAGGCGCTCGACCTCCTCGACGGCCCCTTCGACTCCCTCGCGCACACAGTGGACGTACGCAGGCCCTCGACCGCGGGCCGCCACAACATACCGAGCACCGGCGTCTTCGTGTGGCGACTGCGTTCCTACGCCGTGAGCCGAACGCCCGCGCTGTGTCTGGAGGACGAGGATCCGCACCGCTACACGTTCAGCATCCTCGGCAACGACGCCCCGCTGTTCTCCCGCCCCGTGACCGGTGCTGATACGCCCGATGAACTGCGCTTCCCCGCTCCCCTCCGCCGCAGGGCCCTCGCCCGGCGCCCTGAGGACCAGTACGGCCCGGGCAAGAGCTTCGAGATCCTCCTCGGGGACCCGGCGGCCCCGGTCCCGGTCGAGGACATCGCCGCCGCGGACCTGTCCTCGTGGAGCTACCGACCCCGCGAACGGACCGTCGCCGTCGACCCGCGTCTCGGCCGCATCCTCTTTCCGCACAAGCTCCTCAAGGCGGCCGACGCGGGCGTGACCGTCTCCTACCGGTATGGCTTCAGTGCCGACATCGGCGGTGGCGAGTACGACCGGCCGCTGTCGCAGCGTCCCGGCAGCGTCACCTACCGGGTGAGCGGGCAGCAGGAACTGCACCGGCGGCTCGCGCCGTGGCAGGACGCGGGGCAGCGGGACCGGCAGCCGGCGCATGCCGTCATCGAGATCACGGACAGCGGGGTCTACGACATCGCCCCGCGGGCGATCCGGCTGTCGGCGGGCCACAGCCTCCAGCTGAGGGCGGCGAACCGCTGCCGCCCCGTCCTGCGGCTTCCCGATCACCGGCCCGGACCGGACGCCCTGCGTTTCTCGGGAGAGGCGGGCAGCAGCGTCACCCTCGACGGTCTGCTCATCACCGGCGGCGCGGTGCGCGCCGACGGCGGGCTCGCCGACCTGACGATCCGGCACTGCACGCTGGTGCCGGGCTGGGGTCTCCATGCCGACTGCCGCCCCCACCGCCCGGCCAGGCCGAGCCTGATGCTGATCGACACCGACGCGCGGGTGGTGGTCGAGCACAGCATCACGGGCTCCCTCGAACTCGCCCACGACGCCGTACGGCGGGATCCCGAGCCCGTCCGGATCACCGACACGATCGTGGACGCCACCTCCAGCGAACGCTCCGCGCTGTGCGCCCTCGGTGGCGGTGTCGCCCAGGCCGTGGTCACACTGAATCGGGCAACGGTCTTCGGCGGCGTCTGCGCACACAGCCTGGAACTCGCCGAGAACAGCATCTTCGACGGCCGTATCGAGGTGGCGCGCCGCCAGTTCGGCTGCATCCGCTTCTGCTACGTCGTCCCCACATCACCGACCCCCCGGCGCTACGCGTGCCAGCCGGACCTCGTGGACGCCGTGACCGCCGAGCCGGATCGGGAGCGGGAGCGGTTACGCGTACGGCCCGTATTCGACAGCACCCGTTACGGAACGCCCGCGTACGGCAGGCTCTCCGCGACCTGCGCCGAAGAGATCACCCAGGGCGCCGAGGACGGCTCCGAAATGGGTGTCTTCCACGACCTGTACCAGCCGCAGAGGGCAGCCAATCTGCGTTCCGGGCTGGCCGAGTACACGCCGTCGGGCAGCGACGCCGGTGTCATCGACGCCGGCTAGGAGGAACTCATCATGGCAGGCGACTACTCCAGCGTCGGCTTCGACGTCTACAAGCACTTCAGCGGCGTCCTCATGCAGCAGGGCCGTGTGCAGCTCGACCGGGACTGGAACGAACAGGCCGACATCCTCCGCCATTTGCTGCGCTCCCTCGCCACCGATCTCATAGGGCCGCACGGCGGGCCGGGGACCGGTTTCGCGATCGGTGCACTGTCGGACGTCCCGCGCGACCTCACGATCGCTCCGGGCCACTACTACGTCGACGGCATCCTGTGCGAGAACGACGGCGTAAGGGACTCCTCCAAGTTCCCGCTTGTTCCCTACCGTTACAGTCGGCAGCCAGACCATCCCTCGCCTCCGGAGCTCGAGGCGAACGGCGAGTACCTCGTCTACCTGGACGTCTGGGAACGCGAGGTGATCGCCCTGCAGGACGACGACATCCGCGAGGCGGCTCTCGGCGGCCCCGACACCACCGCTCGGTCCAAGGTGGTCTGGCAGGTCAAGGCTCTGAGTGTGAAGGACGCAACGGACTTCGACCCGGACCGACCCGACCACTATCTGCGCGCGAAACTCCCGGCGAGCACAGGGCGCCTCCGTGCACGAGCCCGGCCGCAACGCACATCGGACGATCCCTGCATCGCGTCACCCGACGCCCGTTACCGGGGGCCGGAGAACCAGCTCTACCGGATCGAGATCCACCGGGCCGGCACGCCCGGTCAGGCCACCTTCACCTGGTCGCGGGACAACGCATCGGTGGTCTTCGCCGTCAGCCACGTGGCAGACCGCTCGGTGACGCTCGAGAGCCTCGGCCGCGACGAGCAGTCGTCACTTCGCCCGGGCGACCGGGTGGAAGTCCTCGACGACGACTACATCCTCCAAGGGCGCCCAGGCCCGCTGTTCCGAGTCGACGACGTCAGCACCGTCGACCGTTTGGTGATACTGGACGGAAGGCCCCCGCAGGCCGATCCCTCCCGCCACCCGCTGGTGCGCCGATGGGACCACCGCAAGCCCGACGGCGTGAATCTCGTCGACGGTGCGCTGCCCCTTCGCGCGGGAAAGTGGCTGGACCTCGAGGACGGCGTTCAGGTCTGGTTCGAGGCCGGAGGCACCTATCGCAGCGGCGACCACTGGCTCGTCGCCGCGCGCACGGCAACCGGCGACCTGGTCTGGCCCGGCCCGCCCGACCACCCGGAGTACCGCTCGCCGCTCGGCGTCCGCCACCACTACGCACCCCTGCAACGCATCGGCCTCGAACCGAACGGCCAGGTCAGACTGGGCAAGGTGTACCGGCGCACGATCACACCGGCGGCGTCGACGACGCCTTGACTCCGGTTGCACGTACGCTCACTGGACAGCCTGAAGGTGTAGGCGGCACCGCGGTCTGCGACACCCCTGTTCGGGGTGCAGACGGCACGTCGCCCTCCCCCAAGCGCTCGAGCCCGCCAAGAGCCAACCTCACCTGCCCGGCGGGACCCCTGCAAACTGATTACCCGTCAGTAGAGTTGGCAAAGGGTCAGCAAGAGAGTCTGATTAGACGTGGTCACAGGCACCAACACCTGAAACTCATTCTCCGCGGCAGAGTGGATCACTTCGAGGCCCGGGCACCTCGTGCCGCATGGCAGGTGAAGGAGCCCGCCACCCTCACCTCTCAACACCGAGGCCAGTGCCCATAGCTCCAGGTCAACGTACTCGTCCGCGCGGCTTCAGGGCCACCGGCGGGAGTTCGGGAGCCGGCAGTGGAGCGCCGTCGTACCCCTTCACCTCGCCGAAGCGGGCCCCCTCCATCCATGCCATCCGAGCCTCATCGATTTCCTCGTGCGACCGCCCGATGAAGTTCCACCACATGACGATCTCCTCTTCGAACGGCTCGCCCCCGAGGAGCATCAGCCCGGCGTCGGATTCGGCCCGCAGCGGGAGTTCCGTACGGCCGCAGCCGAGGTAGAGCATCGAGCCCGGCAGTACGGGCACGCCGTCGACATGGGCCTCGCCGGACATGGCGAGCACGGCGTACTCGAAGTCGGGGTCGAGCGGCAGGCTCGTCTCGGTCCCCCTGGCGAGCGCCAGATCGGCGCCGACGATCGGGGTGTACGTCGTCCCGGGCGAGGCGGTGCCGTCGAGGGCGCCGAGGATGACCGTGGCGGTCAGGCCGGGCGCGGTGACGGTCGGCAGCTCCGTGTGGTGCTGGAACTGCGGCTCGACGCTGCGGTGCGCGTCGGGGAGCGCGACCCAGAGCTGGGCCCCGTGAAGGAAACGCGCGTGCGGCTTGGGGCTCTCCTCGGAGTGGCTGATCGCGCGCCCGGAGGTCATCAGGCCGAGTTCCCGGGGGCGGATGGTCGCCAGGCTGCCGGTGCTGTCGCGGTGCAGCACCTCGCCGTCGTGCAGCCAGCTGACGGTCTGGAGGCCCATGTGCGGGTGGGGCGGCACCTGCATTCCGGGCTCGTCGGCGATGTCGTCAGGCCCGTAGTGATCAACGAAGGCCCAGGCGCCGACCATACGGCGGCCGAGGTTGGGCAGCAGTCGGCGGACCTCGGTGGACTCGCCGAGCTGGACGCGGCGGGGGTTGAGAAGTTCACGGACGGGCTCGGTGACGACGAAGCCACGACCGCCGCAGACGGAGAGGGCGGCCTGACGATCGAGATTGCTCATGGCGCTCAACCTATTCCCGTACGGGTGCGAGCCGGCAGCCCCCACGCCCCAAAGGATAGTGGAATGTTCAACCATCATTCGGTGTTGACGTGGGTGCACGCCGCAGGACGAGTCCTTGACGAGGAGGGCAAGTGAACGACACCTACTACGAGTTCGGCACCGCCGCCGATCGGTGGGACCGCGCACAGATGTTCTTCGACGCCAAGGAGTACATGACGGCAGCCCGCATTCTGGGTGGTCTCGTCGAGGAGGCGCCGGAGCAGATCGCGCCGCGTCTGCTGCTGGCCCGCGCCTACTACCACTCTGCGCGGCTGAGCAAGGCCGAGGCCGAGCTGCGCACCGTGCTGGAACTCAGCCCGGTGGAGCACTACGCGCGGCTGATGCTGGGCCGCACGCTGGAGCGGCAGGGGCGGCCCGAGGACGCCGCGCCGCATCTGCGGATGGCCGCGGTGATGTCCGGGGATCCGGTCCCGGACGGAGTCGCGGAAGGAGTCCCGGACGGAGTCGCGGAAGGCGGTGCTCGCCAGTCGCTGCCCGTCAGGTGAGCAGCCAGGCGATCAGCGACAGCGACCCCATCGACAGCAGCGTGGACAGCAGAACGGTATCCCTGGCGAGATCGGTGTTCAGCCGGTACTCGGACGCGAAGATGAACGCGTTCTGCGCCGTCGGCAGGCCGGCGCAGAGCACCACCGCGAGCAGCTCGCGCCCGCCGAGACCGAACCCCCAGCGCGCGAGCGCATAGGCGAGCAGCGGCTGGACCGCGATCTTGAGCGCGACCAGTACACGCCGTTCGGTGCGCCCTTCGGCGTCCGGCCGCTTCGCCCGCGCGTCCAGGGACATGCCGAGTGCGAACAGCGCGGCGGGCACGGCCGCGCCGCCGAGCATCTGGACGGGAGCGGTCAGTTCGGCGGGCAGCCGCCAGCCCGCCGCGGCGACACTCACCCCGGCGGCGGACGCCGCGATGATGGGGTTGCGCAGGGGCAGCCGCAGGATCCGGCCCCATCGGTCGCGCGCTCCGCGTCGCACGTCGAGATCTATCAGCACCAGGATCAGCGGCGTGATGAACAGCGTCTGGAACAGCGCCGCGGCGATGACGAACGAGGCGTCGTCGAGGACGTGTACGGCAATGGGGATGCCCAGATTGGCGGAATTGACGTACGCCCCCGCCATCGCGCCTATGGTCCGGTCGGCCTGACGCCGCCGGAAGACCCACCGTCCGAGCAGCAGGCCTACGGCGAACACAATGAGGAGGCTTGCCGCGAACACCGCGATGCCCGGGGTGGCCAGATCGGACACCTGTGACCTGGACAGCGTCAGGAACAGCAGCGCGGGCATGGCGAACGCGAAGGCGAACCGCCCCAGCACGGTCTGCGCCTGACCGCCGAGCACATTGAACCGCCCGGCCGCCCAGCCGACAGCGGTGATCGCCCAGATGGGCAGGAAGCCGGAGAGCACGGTCACGCGGCCAGCATGCCCGACGGCGATCATCGCTCCGCGACTGCCCCCGGCGGCCCGTGGCCAGGTGTGGAACCGGCGTACGCCCCACTGCTCGCCCCGCGGCAAGTGCACACCCTCGGCCGAAAAGCGCTCTTCCCAAAGCAGGCCTTGTCACGCTCGGAATTGGCGCGAACATTAAGAGACATGGCGATCGTTGTGCTGGTGGGGAGTCTGGACACCAAGGGCGAGGAGTACGGCTGGCTCCGGGACCGGCTGCTGCGGTTGGGTGTTGAGGTGGTGCTCATCGATGCGGGCGTCATCGGGGAGCCCCTCGTGCCGCCCGACATCCCACGCGACGCGGTGGCCGAGGCAGCGGGCGCCGACCTGGGACTGCTCCGGGAGGAAGGGGACCGCGGCGCTGCCGTGACCACCATGGCCCGCGGGGCCGCCGAGACAGTCCTTCGCCTCTACGCCGACAACCGGCTGCACGGTGTGCTGGCCATCGGCGGCAGCGGTGGCACCTCGATCGCGACCAGGGCGATGCGGGCGCTCCCGCTGGGCGTGCCGAAGCTGATGGTGTCCTCGATGGCCTCGGGCGATGTCTCGCCGTACGTCGGCTCCACCGACATCACGATGATGTACAGCGTCGTCGACATCGCCGGGATCAACACCGTCTCGGCACCGATCCTCGCCAACGCGGTGGACGCGATCGCCGCGATGGCCGACTCATTCGCCGCGGCGTCACGGGCTGTACGGCCGGCGGATCTCGGGGCCGGCGGCAGGCCACTGGTGGCCGCGACGATGGCCGGCGTGACGACACCGGGCGTCGACGCCGCCCGGGAGCGGCTCACCGAACTCGGTTACGAGGTCCTGGTCTTCCACACCAGCGGCTCCGGCGGACGGACCCTGGAGTCCCTCGCCGAACAGGGACTGTTCGCCGGCATCCTGGACCTGACACTCAGTGAGCTCGCCGACGACCTGGTGGGCGGCATCCTGACCGCCGGACCCGACCGGCTCCGGGCCGCCGGGCGCAAGGGCATCCCGCAGGTGGTGAGCCTGGGCGCCCTGGACATGGTCAAGTTCGGGCCGCTCGATACCCTCCCGGAGCGCTTCCGGGACCGCCAAGTCCGCGTGCACAACCCGTCCGTCACCGTCATCCGCACCACCGCGGCGGAGTGCGCCGAGCTGGGCCGCGGCGTCGCCGCGAAACTGCGGGCCGCCATCGGACCGACGACGGTGTGCCTGCCCCGGCGCGGGCTCTCCACGCTCGGCGGTCCGGGAGGCCCGTATCACGATCCGCACGCAGACGACGCGTTGTTCACCTCGCTCCGTGACGGGCTACGGGGCAGCACGACCGAACTGCTCGAATTCGATACCCACATCAACGATCCGGCCTTCGGCAGGGCGGCGTCCGAAGAGCTGCACAGGATGATCACCGCGCACCGGCCCACCGCGAGCGAGGACCGGGTGGCGTAACCCGGTACCGGGACCCGGGCGCGGCCGACGGATCGCACAGGCCGGATCCGCCACTGCCGCGATTGCCTTGTTTTCTCCACAAAGCTCGATTCCTCCATAAAGAGGGCTCTACCGGCACATCGTCGTAATCTGGTA
Organism: Streptomyces sp. NPDC019443; assembly: GCF_044389785.1. Taxonomy (NCBI): domain Bacteria; kingdom Bacillati; phylum Actinomycetota; class Actinomycetes; order Kitasatosporales; family Streptomycetaceae; genus Streptomyces; species Streptomyces sp. NPDC019443. The sequence continues at coordinate 1,098,077 of NZ_JBIRYJ010000001.1, read as the reverse complement.
GTACTCACCCTCCACGAGCCTGGGGGAGATCATGGAACTTGGTTTTCTCAAGCCGCTCTTCGACCGTCCAGGCCCCTGGGCCTCTGTGTACATCGACACCACGCGTGCGACCGAGGACGCCCAGAAGCTGCAGAAGCTCCGTGAGCGCTCCGTCGCGTCGCAGCTCATCGACGCGGGCGCCGACGCCTACACCATCAGGGCGCTGATGGACAGGCTCACCCACGAGCCGGTCTCCGGGGCACCACCCGGCCGGGCGCTGTTCGCAGCGGGCGCCGAGGTAGTGCTCGACATACCGCTCAGCGTGACCCCGACCGGCATCGAGGCGACCTGGTCGGTCCTGCCGCACGTCGCGCCGCTGGCCGGCCTGCGGGGCGACGAGCCGTCGTGCCTGGTGGCGTACATCGACCGCACCGGCGCCGATCTGGAGCTGCGCGACGCGCACCGCCGCGAGACCATGGGGCAGGCGAACGGCAAGGAGCAGGGCCGAGGACACCGCAGCGTCCCCACGGGCGAGTGGCACTTCCGGAACAAGGTCGAGAACAACTGGAACGAGACCGCCGACACCATCGCGGGCGAGCTCGCCAGGCAGTGGCCCGGCAGTGGCGCACAGTTGCTGATACTGACCGGCGACTCCCGCGAGCGCAGGGCGGTGTACAACCGGCTGCCCGAGCGCATCCGGGCCGCCACCGTCGAGGCCGAGAACGGCAGCAGGTCCCCGGGTGCCTCGAAGAGCGTGCTCGACCGGCAGATCGCCCAGGCCTGCGAGGAGTACACGCGCGACCGGCTCCAGAGCGCCCTCGAGCGCTTCCGCATTGGACGCGGCAGGCCGGGCGAGCACCGCGCGGCCTCTGTCGACACCGGTCGCGGAGAAGCCGCTGAAGGGGTACCCGCCGTCGTGGACGCTGCCCGCAGCCACCAGGTGGCCACGCTGCTGCTCGCGCAGGACGCGTCCGACGCGGGCCGCGATGTGTGGATCGGACCCGGCGTCGACGAGGTCGCCGTGCAGCGCGGCCAGGCGCAGGCGATGGGCGTCGCCAAGCCCGTACAGGCACGCGCGGACGACGCCCTGCTGCGGTCCGCCGCGGCAGCCGACGCCGAGGTGCTGCTGGTTCCCGAGGGCATGCAGGGCCCGGCGGGCGGGCTGGGGGCGGTGCTGCGCTGGCGCCTCTGAATCGACCGGCCCCATGAGGTTCCGCATCGAGGGGCCCGCGCCACGCGCTCGGCGGGCGGGTTGGCCGTCAGCTGGCTAGCGTGGCAAAAGGGGACCACGCACCGAGCGGGAGGCAGAGCCATGGCCGTACATCCTGAGGGCACGCCGTGCTGGGCTGATGCGATGTTCACCGACGTGGAGGGCGCGAAGAGCTTCTACGGTGACGTGCTGGGCTGGACCTTCGGCGAGGCTTCGTCGGAGTACGGCAATTACACACAGGCGTACGCGAACGGCAAGGCGGTCGCCGCCGTTGTGCCCCCGATGCCGGGCCAGGAAGGCCAGTCGGCGTGGTGTCTGTATCTGGCCTCGCCGGACGTCACCGCCACCGCCGCGAAGATCCGTGACAACGGTGGCGAGCTGCTGATGGAGCCGATGCAGGTCGGCGAATTCGGGTCGATGCTGCTCGCCCGCGATCCGGGCGGTGTCGTCTTCGGGGCGTGGCAGGCGGGTACGCACGAGGGCTTCGAGGCGAAGGCCGTGCCGGGCGCGTACGTCTGGGGTGAGGTGTTCACCCGGGAGCCCGAGAAGTCGGACGCTTTCTTCCCCGCCGTCTTCCCGTACAGCGTGCAGCGGGTGGAGGACGACGCGATCGACTTCAAGCTCTACAACCTCGGCGACTCCACGGTCCTCGGGCGCATGAAGATGGAGGACGCCGACTTCCCGCCCGAGGTGCCGCCGTACCTCAACGTGTACTTCACCGTCGTGAACTGCGACGCGGCGGTGGCGACAGCGACCGAGCGGGGCGGGGCGCTGCGGTTCGGGCCGATGGACAGCCCGTTCGGCCGGTTCGCGGCGCTGAGCGATCCGCAGGGTGCGGCGTTCTCCGTCATCGACATCAACACGACCAAGGGCGACATGCCCAAGACGTCCAACGCGTCCTGAGCCGACCGGAAGCGAAGCCGGTCTGCACGTCATGCACGTGCAGACCGCGGTCGCTGCCTCAGCCTCGATACGACTCCAACAGGCGCAACCACACCTCGCTGATGGTGGGATACGCGGGCACCGCATGCCACAGCCTGTCGACCGGCACCTCACCCGCCACCGCCACCGTGGCCGAGTGCAGCAGTTCGCCGACGCCCGGGCCCACGAAGGTGACGCCCAGCAGGATTTCGCGGTCGAGGTCGACGACCATCCGCGCGCGGCCTCGGTAGCCGTCGCCGTACAGGCTCGCTCCCGCGACCGAGGACAGGTCCTGGTCGACGGCGCGGACGCGGTGGCCCGCCGCCTCGGCCTCCGCGAGGGAGAGGCCCACGGCCGCCACCTCTGGGTCGGTGAAGACGACCTGTGGGACGGCCGCACGGTCGGCGGTCGCCGCGTGGGCGCCCCAGCGGTCGGTCTCCAGCAGCGGGACGCGCTGCGCCCTCGCCGCGATGGCGGCTCCGGCAATACGGGCCTGGTACTTGCCCTGGTGCGTGAGCAGCGCGCGACGGTTCACGTCGCCGACCGCGTAGAGCCAGTCGCTGCCCTCGACGCGGCAGCTGTCGTCGACGGGCAGCCAGGCGCCCGGTTCCAGCCCCACCGTCTCCAGGCCGATGTCGTCGGTCCGGGGGGCGCGGCCGGTGGCGAAGAGGACCTCGTCGGCCTCGATACGCTCGCCGTCCTCCAGTACGAGAGTGACGGGGCCGGCGCCGTCGGAGCGCTCGACGGACTTCACGGAGGTGTTCGTACGGATCTGTGCGCCGCCCTCGGTCAGGGCCTCGGCGACGTGCTCGCCGACGAAGGATTCCATCCGGGGCAGCAGTCCCCCGCCGCGGACCAGCAGGGTGACCTGGGAGCCGAGGGCCTGCCAGGCGGTCGCCATCTCCGTGCCGACCACACCGCCGCCGACGACCGCGAGCCGCCCTGGCACGCGAGAGGAGCTGGTGGCCTCGCGGCTGGTCCAGGCCCTCGCGCCGACGAGGCCGGGGATGTCGGGCAGGACGGCGCGGCTGCCGGTGCACACGACCACGGCGTGCCGGGCGGTCAGGACGTGGTGCTCCCCCTCTGGGCCGTCGACGACGACCTTCTTCGGGCCGTGCAGCCTGCCCTGTCCGCGGTAGAGGCGGGCGCCGATCGAGTCCAGCCAGGCGACTTGGCCGTCGTCCTTCCAATGGGAGGCGTATTCGTCTCGATGGGCAAGGACGGCATCGGCGTCGAGCGGCCCTTGTACCGACTGGCTCAGGCCCGGCGTGCGGCGGGCGTCGGCACGGGCGATCGCCGGGCGCAGCAGGGCCTTGCTGGGCATGCACGCCCAGTACGAACACTCGCCCCCGACCAGCTCGCTCTCCACGACCGCCGTGCTCAGACACGCCGCCCTCGCACGGTCCGCCACGTTCTCGCCGACAGGGCCCGCGCCCACCACCACGACGTCGTACTCCACAGGTTCTGTCATAGAGCCAGTCTGGTCCCGGGTGTGCGTCCTGGCCACATGGGCAGGGGCAGGAATAGCACGGCCCCAGGCACCGTTGTCGGGGGCGAGTCCGCCGGACATCAGGAAGAGGTAGCACGTCATGAGCACTGTTGAGCTCACCAAGGAAAACTTCGATCAGGTAGTCACCGACAACGACTTCATCCTGATCGACTTCTGGGCTTCCTGGTGCGGTCCGTGCCGGCAGTTCGCCCCGGTCTACGAGGGTGCCGCGGAGCGCCACCCCGACCTGGTCTTCGCGAAGGTCGACACGGAGGCTCAGCAGGAACTCGCTGCCGCGTTCGAGATCCGCTCCATCCCCACGCTGATGATCGTCCGTGACAATGTCGCGGTCTTCGCCCAGCCCGGCGCGCTGCCCGAGGCCGCCCTGGAGGACGTGATCGGTCAGGCGCGCGCGCTGGACATGGACGAGGTTCGCAAGTCGATCGAGGACGCGCAGGGCGCCGCCCAGCCGGAGACGGCGACGGAGGCCTGACGCGCACGATCAAGGCCTGACACCCACGACCGAGGCCTGACGCAGGTTCGAAGGCTGTCCGGCTCAGCGCTCCAGGACCAGGGCGATGCCTTGGCCCACACCGATGCAGAGGGCGGCGACCCCGGTTCCCGAACCGGCCGCCGCCAGCTGGTGAGCGACCGAGCCGGCCAGCCTGGCCCCCGACGCGCCGAGCGGATGGCCGATCGCGATGGCGCCGCCGCGCGGGTTGACCAGGGACGGGTCCAGATCCGGCCATTCGGCGAGACAGCCGAGCGACTGGGCGGCAAAGGCCTCGTTCAGCTCAAAGGTGGTCAGGTCCTCGAAGGTCCTGCCCGCCTTGGTGAGCGCCCGCCGCACCGCCTCCACCGGGCCGAGGCCGAAGAGCTGCGGCTCGATGCCGGTGACGGCGGAGGCACGGATCCGGGCGAGGGGCTCGCGGCCCGTCGCCCGCAGTCCTTCCTCGTCGACGAGAAGGAGCGCCGCCGCCCCGTCGTTGAGCGGTGAGGAGCTGCCCGCCGTCACCGTGCCGTCCTTGCGGAACGACGGCTTCAGCCTGGCGAGCGCCTCCATGGACGTCGAGTCGCGGATGCATTCGTCGCGCGGCAGCTCCACTCCCTCGTACGCGACGACCTCACCGTCGTACAGCCCTTTGCCCCAGGCCTCGGCGGCCTTCTGATGGCTGGCGAGGGCGAAGGCGTCCTGCTGCTCGCGGGTGATGTCGTGCTTCTCGGCGATGAGTTCGGCGCTCTCGCCGAGCTGGACGGTCCACTGTGCGGGCATGCGCGGGTTCGTCATACGCCAGCCCAGCGTCGTCGAGTAGAGCTGCTGGTGGCCCGCGGGGAAGGCCCGTTCGGGCTTCTGCAGCACCCAGGGTGCGCGGGACATCGACTCGACACCGCCCGCGATCACGATCGACGCGTCGCCCAGTGCGATGGCGCGGGCCGCCTGGATGACTGCCTCAAGTCCCGAGCCGCACAGGCGGTTGACGGTGACGCCGGGGACGGTGACGGGCAGGCCGGCGAGAAGGACAGCCATGCGGGCGACGTCGCGGTTGTCCTCGCCCGCACCGTTGGCGTCACCGAGCACGACGTCGCCGATACGGGCCGGGTCGAGCTCCGGGGCACGGTCCACGAGCGCCTTGACGACATGCGCCGCGAGGTCGTCGGGACGTACGGAGGAGAGCGCGCCCCCGAACTTGCCGATCGGGGTGCGGACGGCGTCGACAATGTAGACGTCGCGGATGCTCATCAAAACTCTCCCAGGCTTGGCCGTGCGTACAGCGTTGTTCACTTGGTGAACCAACGTTCACCATTGGCCCAGCCCGAGTCTCTGCCGGGCGTCGGCCCATGTCAACGGCCACTGTCGACGGCCCGGAGAGGCACCCGTGTGGAGAAGTCGCCGTCAGCGGTCTGCCACGTCGACGACCCGCACGGAGAGTCCGTAGTCCAGCTCCGACCCGTCGACGAGCAGCGCCTCGACCGTACGCGTCGCAGGGTCGATGTCGGCCACCACGCCCTCGCCCTCATAGCGCGGATAACCGGAGGACCCGCGCCGGCCCGTGGCCTCCACGACGGCGGAACGGATGGCGCTCTTGGCCAGGGAAGCGGCATCGCGGCCCTCGACATGCTCGGGCACCACCAGGATCTCGAAGCGCTGCGGGTCAGTACTCATGCAAGTGACGCTAGACACGCACCGCCCGGCCCGCATGTCGTCACTGCGGCACGCCGGGTCAGCTGGACTCGCGGTGGAGGGCGCGCGTCCCCATCAGGCCGTGCCGCTCCGGCTCGGCGCCCGGCTCGCGTACGACGCGGTCGACGAGTTCGGCCAGCCGCTGACCGGTCGCCATGTCGATCCGCACGGTGCTGAGCCGGGGCCGCAGCAGTCTGCCGAGCAGTAGATTGTCGGCGCCCACCACCGCGGTCTCGCCCGGGACTTGGATACCCGCGTCCTGGAGAGCGCGCATGAGCAGCATGGCGTACTCGTCGTTGTACGCGTAGACCGCGTCGAGGCCGAACTCGCGCCAGCGGGCGGCGAGCTGGGCCGCCGACTCCTCGTCGTACGACAGGGGAAGGGGCTCGATCCGGGCGCCGGTGCCCGCCGCGGCCCGCCGGGCGCCCACCAGACGGGGGTCGGAGAAGAGCTCCAGGCCCGGCTCCTGCGGCATGACCACGCCGATGGCGCGCCGGCCGCGCCCGACCAGGTGGGTCACCGCGCAGCTGCCGATCTCGCTCTGGTCCATGACGAGGGAGTGCGCGCCCTGGACGCGGTGCGGGCCGAGGGTTATGACGGCTTTCGCGCCGGAGCGCTTGAGGACGTCGACACCGTGCGGGGTGAGCGCAACCTCGCCGAGCGAGACGACCGCGACGGGACGCAGCTCGGCCCAGGCGCGAGCGGCCTCGTCGCCGTCGAGGCCGAGGCTGCCGTACTGCACGACGGTGTAGTCCAGGCGGCGCAACGCCCACTGGAGTTCGTTGAAGAAGCGGCTGTAGAGCGGGCCTACCGGGACATGGGCGGTGGGCAGCAGCACCATCCGGGTGTGCCCGGCGCGCAGACTGCGGGCCGCGGCGTGTGGCACATAGGCGAGCTCCTCGGCGGCCTCGCGGACGCGTCGGCGGGTGGGCTCGCTGATCCGTACGGCAGAGGTGTTGTTGAGCACGTACGAGACTGTGGCTCGGGAGACTCCGGCCAGCCGGGCGACGTCGGCGCTGGTCGGAACGGGGCGTTCTGCGGACTGCTTGGGTGTCTGACTCATCGCCCTGGGCATCCTTCCAGACCAGTTCCGCACGGGGTCTGGAGGATGGCCTGAAACGAGTGCTGGACGGTGTCCTACCGTGAGGCGGTGACAATCTTCCCCCGTGCGTCCGGTGCACCAGACGCATACGACGGTCCCTCCGTCCTGCCCGGCAGTAGCGGCCCCGCGGCCACAACCGAGGCCGATCCTGTCGAGGTGGGCCCGGTCCGCACCTCGTACGCCCCGGACCGCGACGGCGATCCCGACCCCGGCGAGATCGTCTGGACATGGGTGCCGTTCGAGGAGAACGACGGGCGGGGCAAGGACCGTCCGGTCCTGGTGGTCGCCCGCGAGGAGGCCGGCACGCTGCTCGCCGTGCAGCTCTCCAGCAAGCGTCACGACCGGGACCACGAGTGGGTGCCGATCGGCGTCGGGCCGTGGGACCGGGCCGGACGCGAGTCATGGGTCGACCTCGACCGGGTGTTGCGGGTGCACGAGGACGGCATGCGCCGCGAGGCATGCGCGCTCGACCGGCCCCGCTTCGACGTGGTCGTGCGGCGGCTTCAGGAACGCTACGGCTGGAGCTGACCGAACGGCTGGAGCTGACCCGCGAAGGTCCGCCGGAAAGCCCCCAGCGTGGTCGTCCCGGCCGTGCGGTCGAGGACCGCGAAGACGATCTGCTCGAAGTGGCCGGCGAACCGGCCACCGTCGGTGAGCAGTGCGTGGAAGGCGCCCGCGACCGCCGCGGGGTCGTTGCGGAAGACCCCGCAGCCCCAGGCCCCCAGCACGAGGCGCCGGTAGCCGCGCGCGGCCGCCGTCTCCAGGACGCGCTCGGCGCGAGCGGCGATGGCGGCCGGGATGCGGTGCGCCTGGTCGGGGGTGCGGCTGGTGATCACCCCGGCGTTCGGCGCGGGCGAGGTCAGGAATCCCACGGTGTACGGAGCGTCCAGGAGCCGTCCGCGGTCGTCGCGGAAGACCGGGACGCCGGGAGAGTGAATGACCCGATCGGTGTAGAACGGGCTGCGGTCTGCGCGGTGGTGGTCGTAGAACTCGGGGGCGCGCAGCAGCGTGGCGTACAGCGCCGAGGCCCGGCAGAGCGCCTCCTCCTGGGCCTGTGCGCCGTTCAGATAGCCGCCGCCGGGGTTGCGTGCGGATGCGAAATTCAGGACAACGACCGGTGCCGCGTCCGCGGAGGTGAGCCGGCGGGCGGCTTCCGTGCTGCTCTCGCCCGTGACCTCGAAGGACGTCGTACGGTCCGTGTCCGCGGTGACCGCCACGGCCTCGGGTCCGTACATCCTCGTGCCCGCCAGCGCGGCGGCCAGCTCCCGCCCGATCTCCACCTTCCGACCGTCGAATGCCAGGTAGTGGCCCTTTTCAACGATGTCTTCAGTCTGCTTCGCGATCCCCCGCAGTCGTGCACTCATGCCGGACATCGTCCTCACCGGCCTCAGCCACGGCAACTGATTTTCTTACGTCCCGCGTACATCACGAGCACTCTTGTGCGAACCAGCGGGCGTGGCTTTAGGTTGGCAGAGTGCCTTCGCGACTGGAGGAGCAGAACATGCACCCACCCGATACCGGCGACTTCGGCCGGCCGATCGACCTGGATGAAGCGGAGGACCTGCTTCGATGTATTTGCTTCAAGAACGGCCCGCCCCGCACCGTCGGCGTGGAGGTCGAATGGTTCATTCATGAGCTGGAGCGGCCCGAGCGCCCCGTCCCCGCCGACCGCATCGCCGCGGCCCACGACCAGGTACGTTCGCTACAACTGAAATCGGCCCTCACTTTCGAGCCAGGCGGCCAGCTGGAGCTCAGCTCTCTCCCCGCCGCCTCCCTTATGGAGTGCATCGACTCCACCGCCGCCGATCTGGACGCCGTACGCGCCGCGCTCCGCCCGGCAGGCCTCACTCTCACCGGACTCGGCCTCGACCCCTGGCATCCGCCGCGCCGGCTGCTCCACGAACCCCGCTACGACGCCATGGAGGCGTATCTGGACCGAACGGGTCCGGCCGGCCGCGCCATGATGTGCACCTCGGCCTCCATCCAGGTGTGCCTGGACGCGGGCGACGAGGAGCCGGGACCCCTCGGGTACGGCAGGCGCTGGCAACTCGCGCATCTGCTGGGCGCGGTGCTGATGGCGGCGTTCGCCAACTCGCCCGCACAGCAAGGGCGTTACACCGGCTGGCGGTCGACCCGGCAGGCCGTGTGGGCCGCGCTCGACGACGTACGGCCCCTGGCGCCGCCACTGGACCAGGAGCCGCGCTCGGCCTGGACCGCACATGCGCTGGACGCCCCGGTGATGTGCGTCCGGACGGCCGAGGGGCCGTGGGAGATGCCCGACGGACTCACCTTCCGCCAGTGGCTGCGCTCGGGGAATCTGCGCCGGCCGACCCGGGAGGACCTCGACTACCACCTGACCACCCTCTTTCCGCCCGTAAGGCCGCGTGGCCATCTCGAACTGCGCATGATCGACGCCCAGTCCGGCGAGGACGGCTGGCTGGTGCCGCTCGCCGTCACCACCGCCCTGTTCGACGACGCCGAGGCGGCGGAGACGGTCTATCGTGCCGTCAAACCGCTGGCGGAGTACGCCGGTTCGCAGCCGGCGCCGCGCAATCCGCTCTGGGTCAACGCCGCCCGGCACGGGCTGGCCGATCCCGAGCTGCATGCGTCGGCCGTGACCTGTTTCGCCGTCGCCCTGGAAGCACTCCCCCGCATCGGCGCGTCCGACGCCGTGCTGGGGGCCGTCGCCGCATTCAATGAGCGCTATGTCCTGCGGGGCCGATGTCCCGCCGACGATCTGCGCATCTCCTCCTTCGGGAAGGAACTGAGCACATGACCGAAGACCTCCGGCGCCGCGCCCTCGATGCGCTGACCGCCGCCCGAGCCCGTACGGCCACGCTCACCTCGTGCGTCGACGACCATGAACTGACCGCCCAGCACTCTCCGCTGATGTCCCCACTGGTCTGGGACCTCGCCCACATAGGCAACCAGGAGGAGCAGTGGCTGTGGCGCACCGTCGCCGGGCGTGAGGCGCTGCGGCCCGAGATCGACTCCGTCTACGACGCCTTCGAGCATCCGCGTGTCCTGCGGCCCACCCTGCCGCTGCTGGCCCCTGCCGAGGCACGCGTGTACGCATCCGACGTACGGGGCCGGGTCCTCGACGTCCTCGACCGCACCCCGTTGGAGGGCGGGCCGCTGGTCGACGCCGCCTTCGCCTTCGGGATGATCGCCCAGCACGAGCAGCAGCACGACGAGACGATGCTCATCACCCACCAGCTGCGCAAGGGCCCGGCCGCGCTCACCGCGCCCGAGCCGCCGGCCGGCAGCGCGCGCGGCCTGCCTGCCGAGGTCCTGGTCCCGGGCGGCCCGTTCACCATGGGCACATCGACCGAGCCGTGGGCTCTGGACAACGAACGGCCCGCGCACCAGCGCGTCGTGCCGCCGTTCTACATCGACACCGTGGCGGTGACCTGCGGCGCGTACCAGGCCTTCATCGAGGACGGCGGCTATACGGACCCCCGCTGGTGGGCGGCCGAGGGCTGGGACCAGATCCGACAGCACGACATCGGCGCACCGCTTTTCTGGCGGCGCGACGAAGGGCAGTGGCTGCGCCGCCGCTTCGGGGTGACGGAGCCGGTGCCCGCCGACGAGCCAGTGCTGCATGTGAGCTGGTACGAAGCCGATGCGTACGCCCGCTGGGCGGGCCGGCGGCTGCCCACCGAGGCCGAGTGGGAGAAGGCCGCCCGCCACGATCCGGACTCGGGCCGCTCCCGCCGCTTCCCGTGGGGCGACGAGGATCCGACGCCGACGCACGCCAACCTCGGCCAGCGCCATCTGCGGCCCGCCCCGGTGGGCAGCTATCCGGAGGGCGAATCGGCGCTCGGCGTACGGCAGTTGATCGGCGATGTGTGGGAGTGGACATCGAGCGACTTCCTGCCCTACCCCGGCTTCGCCGCCTTCCCCTACCGGGAGTATTCCGAGGTGTTCTTCGGCAGTGCTCACAAGGTACTGCGCGGCGGTTCGTTCGCCGTCGACGCGGTGGCCTGCCGCGGCACGTTCCGCAACTGGGACCTGCCGGTGCGTCGACAGATCTTCGCCGGGTTCCGCACGGCGCGGGACGCGGCGCCCGGGGAGGCGTCGTGAGCGCGCGGACGGCGCGCCGCTCGCCGCTGCCCGGCCGCCGGCTCCGCCGAGGGGGCGAGCGCTGATGTGCCGCCATATCGCCTTCCTCGGCCCCGAACTGCCGCTCGGTCAGCTGCTGGTCGAGCCAGCCCACGGCCTGTTCCGGCAGTCCTGGGCGCCTCGTCACCAGCGGTACGGAACCGTCAACGCCGACGGATTCGGCGTCGGCTGGTATGCCGACGGCGATCCGGTGCCGGCCAGATACCGGCGGCCGGGCCCCATCTGGGCGGATCTCTCCTTCGCCGATCTCGCCCGGGTGGTCCGCAGCGGGGCCGTGCTCGCGGCCGTCCGCGATGCCACCGTGGCCGGCGCCGACGGTGAGGCGGCGGCCGCGCCGTACACCGCCGGGCCCTGGCTGTTCAGCCACAACGGCGCGGTCAGGGGCTGGCCCGGCACGCTGGCTCCGCTCGCGCGGTCGCTGCCCGCCGCCGAACTGCTGTCGCTGGAGGCGCGCTGCGACTCCGCGCTGTTGTGGGCGCTGGTGCTGCACCGGCTGCGCCACGGCGACGAGCTGGGCCAGGCGCTGGCCGACACGGTCCGCGAGGCCGCAGAGGCGGCGCCGGGATCCCGGCTCAATCTGCTCCTCACCGACGGCGAGACGATCGCGGCGACGGCGTGGGGCGACACCCTCTGGTATCTCGCCGAGCCCGGCCGCCGCACGGTCGTGGCCTCCGAGCCGTACGACGACGATCCCCACTGGCGCGAGGTTCCCGACCACACCCTGCTGGCCGCGACCCGCACCGATGTCCTGCTGACCCCGCTCAAGGAGCCCACTGCGTGAGCCCGTTCCTGCTGACCCGCACCCTGCCCGAGGACGCCACGGACGCCGCTTTGCGCGCCGATGTGCTGCACGGGCTGACCCGTACGCCCAAGGAACTGCCGCCCAAGTGGTTCTACGACGCCCGGGGCAGCGAACTCTTCGAGGAGATCACCCGGCTGCCCGAGTACTACCCGACCCGTGCCGAGCGGGAGATCCTCGTCGCCCGCGCTCCCGAGATCGCCGCCGCGAGCGGCGCGCGCACCCTGGTGGAGCTGGGCTCGGGATCCTCCGAGAAGACCCGGCATCTGCTGGACGCACTGCCCGCGCTGCACAGCTATGTGCCGGTCGATGTGAGCGAGAGCGCGCTGACCGGCGCGGCCGAGGGGCTGCTCGCCGAGCGTCCCGGGCTCAATGTCCACGCTCTGATCGCCGACTTCACCCGCGGTCTCGCGCTGCCCGGCACGCCGGGACCGCGGCTGGTCGCGTTCCTCGGCGGCACCATCGGCAATCTGCTGCCCGCCGAGCGCGCGGTGTTCCTGCGTTCCGTGCGGTCGCTGCTGGACCCCGGCGACGCGCTGCTGCTGGGGACGGATCTGGTGAAGGACGAGGAGGTCCTGGTCAGGGCGTACGACGACGCGTCGGGGGTGACGGCCGCGTTCAACAAGAACGTGCTGTCCGTCATCGCCCGGGAGCTGGGCGCGGACGTCGACCCCGGCGACTTCGATCATGTGGCTGTGTGGGACCGGGAGCAGGAGTGGATCGAGATGCGGCTGCGGGCGCGCTCCGCGCTGACCGTGAAGATCCCCGAGCTGGATCTGGCGGTGTCCTTCGAAGCGGGCGAGGAGATGCGTACGGAGGTGTCGGCGAAGTTCCGTCAGGAGGGCGTGCGCAGGGAACTGGCGGCTGCTGAACTCGAGTTGACGAAGTGGTGGACGGACACGGAGGGCAGATTCGCACTGTCCCTCTCGACGGCCAGCTGAGCGGCGCGGGCCAGTGAGCGGCGGTCGGGGTGGCTCCCCGCGGGGATGGGCGGCAGCAGCCGGATCTCCGCGGTGAGCCCGCCGGCCGCCACGACCCGCCACAGGGACGCGGCCAGCGGGTCCTCCCCGACGAACGCGGCAGCTCCGGTGGGCAGATAGTTGATGCGTACGGGCTGGACGGCGGCGTCGGCGTCCAGCGCGGCCTGGAAGACGGCGTGCCGGAAGCGGCCCTGGGCGCGGCCGCACCAGGTGGAGCCCTCGGGGAAGGCGATGACGCGGGCGCCGCTGCCCAGCGCGGACGCCATCTCGCGGACGGTGGCGGGCAGCGTACGGAGCCGGTCGCGCTCCAGGAAGAGGGTGCCGCCCCGGGCGGCGAGCGGCCCGAGCACCGGCCAGCGCCGGACCTCGCTCTTGGCCAGCATCCGTCCGGGCAGGGCCGCCGCGATCAGCGGTATGTCCAGCCAGGAGATGTGGTTGGCGACGACGAGGGACCCCCGGGGGCCGTACGGCCGGCCGACGACCCGTATGCGTACGCCGAAGGCGCGTACCACCGCACGCGCCCAGCAGCGGGTCATGGCGTCCCGCACCCGGGTGCCGAGGAGGGCGCCGAGCAGTACGGCCACCGGCGCGAGGAGCAGACCGGCGAGCACGGTCAGCGTCCCGGCCAGCAGCCGGGCGGCGGCCGTGAACGAGCCGGCCGCCGGTCCGTGGTGTGTCGCGCAGCCCCCCGGGGTGCAGGGCGCGCTGGGCAGCCAGACGCTCATCGCACGGGGGCGAGGGAGAGGAAGTGCCGCAGGTAGCGGGGGTTGGTGCGGCGCAGTGAGAGCAGCACGTACAGGTCCGCGACGCCGAAGTCGGGGTCGTGGGCGGGCGCGCCGCACACCCAGGCGCCGAGCCGCAGATAGCCGCGGAGCAGGGCGGGCAGCTCGGTGCGGCCTTCGGGGCGGGTGACGGAGTCGGGGTTCCAGAGCTTGTGGGGGGTGACCCAGTACTCCTCGGGGGCGAGGTTCTTGGCCTTCACGGTGTCCCAGGTGGCGGCCGCGAGGGTGCCGCCGTCCGCGAGCGGGATGGAGCAGCAACCGGCCAGCCAGGTGTGGCCGGTGCGGGTCATGTAGCGGGCGAGCCCGGCCCAGATGAGGGCGATGACGGCCCCGTTGCGGTGCAGCGGGTGGACGCAGGAACGGCCGACCTCGACGAGGTCGTCGCGGATCGGCGCCAGACGGGTGAGGTCGAACTCGGTCTCGGAGTAGAGCCGGCCCGCCACCTTGGCGCGCTCGGGCGGCAGCACCCGGTAGGTCCCGACGACCTCGCCGGTCTCCGCCTCGCGCACAAGGATGTGGTCGCAGTACGCGTCGAAGGCGTCGATGTCCAGACCCGGCTCCGGGCCCTCGAGCCTGGCGCCCATCTCACCGGCGAACACCTGATGGCGCAGGCGCTGCGCGGCCCGTACGTCGTCCTGGTCCCGGGCGAGGGAGACGACGTATCGCGGCTGGTCGCCCTCCGCGAGCGGCGTGGGGGCGGGCGCGGGCGCCGAGAACTGCGAGGGGAGGGAAACGGTGACTGGGGCGGGGACGACAGTTGGCGATGCGGGCATGACGCTCTCCTGTGCCGGACGGTAGGGGGCGGACCGCGGGTGCGGCGGCCCGGCTCCTTACTTCTTCCGTGGTCGGCTGGATTCGACATGACAGCCCGGCGGAGAGTGGATGTGCGAAGGCTGAATGCCGGGGAATGCGGTGCCATGAAGGGAGCACAGAGGGTAGCGGGGGGCGGACGGCTCAGTGAGGCGCGAGGGCCTCGGTGATGCGCGCGGATGCGATCCGTGCGGCGCGCCTGGGCTCCTTGCCCTGCAGAACGTCCGTCATATAGGGCTTGATCGGGTTGTCGGCCTCGACATCGGCCCACTGCGGCGAGTTGGGCGTCGCCCTGCCCCGCGCGGCGCCGGCGGCCATCGCCGCGGTGCTCTCCTCGCCCTCGATGACGCCCGCGAGGGTCGTCTTGTTGGGTACGTAGTGCATGGTGCGGGCGAGGTCGGTCTGCCACTTCTCGCCCGCCAGCGCCTTGACGACCTCGATCGCGGCGGCCCGCTCGCGCGCCTTCTCGGGCACGATCAGATCGGAGCCGCCGGTGAAGACGGCGCCGGGCGCGGCGGCCGTCTTGCCCGGTACGGGGAAGAAGCCGAGCTTGCCCTGGAGATCGGGGTTGTTCTTCTCGATGAGGGTCGCGGCACTGGGCACCGCGATCATCTGGGCGACATTGCCCCTGGCGAAGACTTCGGCCTGCGGCGGGGTCTCCTCGTCCGCGTTCTTGGGCCCGCTGCCGTGCGCCTGAAGCTTCTTGTAGAACGCCATGCCACGCAGCGCCGCCGGGGTGCCCAGCGTCCCCTGCCATTCGCCGCCCTGGTCGACGGCGAGTTCTCCGCCCTCGTCCCAGATGAAGCCGGCGAGGGTGTACCAGTCCTGGCCGGAGAGGTAGATGCCCTGTGTGCCGCCGCGGTTGAGTCTTTCGGAGTCCTTGAGCCACTGGGCGCGGGTTCTGGGCGGTTGTGTGATCCCGGCGTCGGCGAAGAGGTCCTTGTTGTAGATGACGACGCGGTTGGCCGCGTACCAGGGAATGCCGTACTGCGAGCCGTTGATGCTGCCCGGTTCGGCGAGTCCTGGCAGCCATTCCTCGTTGCCGAGGTCCCGCACGGATTCGAGGGTGAGGTCCCGCAGCGCGTCGCTCTCGGCGTACTGGGCGACCTGGGTGTTGCCCACCTCGATGACGTCCGGCGTCTTCTCGCTCCCCAGCGCGGCGGTGACCTTCTTGCCGATGCCGGTCCACTCCTGGAAGGTGAACTCCAGCCGTACGGAGGGGTTGTCCTTCTCGTAGGCGGTGGTGAAGCGCTTAAGGAAGTCGTCGGAGACGCTGTCCTTCATCAGCCAGATCCGGACAGTGCGGGTCTCGGTCCCGCCCAGGACGCCGCAGCCGCTGAGCGTGAGCGCGGACACGAGTAGGACGGACACGATGACGGACAGGTTGTGGGAGCGCTTCTTCACGGAGGTCACCTTCAGCGTGGGAGCACGGGAGTGTGAACCCGACGTGGGGGGAAGCGCGCTCCGCGCTCGCACGGGTGTGACCGGAGTTTGGTCTGTACCAAAGGACCGGTCAAGCCCCGGAAGGTGTGACGGGGTCCGGCCGCGGGGCGGACGCACATCTGGCGCCCGCCCCTCGAAGCGTGATCACTGGCCGGGGACGGTGTCCTCGAAGGCCGTTCCGGCCGCCCGGTAGGCGGCGACCCGGGCGCCCACCTGGGCCGGCGACAGCACCTGGTCCTTCACATGCAGTACGTAGTCGACCTTCTGGTCGTACGCGCGCGGCGTTGTGCTGCTCTGCCCCGCCAGGTCGATCAGCCACTGGTTGAAGATGATGGACATGGGCCGCTCGGGCAGATAGCGGGCGTCGTGGCGGCCGAACTGCTGCCCGTCGATGTAGTACGTGATGTTGCTGTTGTCGATGGTGACGACGAGGTCGTGCCAGCCGACGTAGCTCGCGCGGACCTCCGAGTGCTGGTTGACCGCCTCCCACGGGTCGGGCCGGTAGGTCTCCCAGGAGGTGGTGTAGAGGATGTTGGCCGGCTCGCCCCAGCCTCCGTTGGGCAGACACTCGAAGTCGTACTCCGCGTAGTCGTCCGCCATCGGGGCCTTGAGGTCGTTGATGGTGAGGAACGTCTGGACGAGGTGGTCGCCCTCGGGTCCCGACTTCGGCACGTCGGAGAACTTCACCCGCGCCGCGTAGGTGCCGTTCTTGAACTTCATGGCCCGGGTGAGGACTTCGGTCTGCTTGGTGGACTCGGCGGTGCCCGCCGTGGAGGTCTCCAGGTCCATGATCGAGTTGGTCCCCTCCTTGGCGAAGGTGACGTTCTGCGGCGCCCAGGTCGCGCCGGCACGCCAGGGCCGCCGGAGTTGGAGCGCACGTTCCAGCCGTGGGCCCCGATCGCCGGGTCGGTGTGCGAGGTGTAGTTGAAGTCGTCGAAGAGGGTGGCTCCGTCGGCGGGCGGGTCGGTCGGGTCGGGGTCGGGGTCGTTGCCCGCCGGGGCCGTGCCCCAGACCGTTGTCCCGCCCACGCTCGCGGTGACCTTGGCCCAGTCACCGTACGACGTCTGAGCCGGGGCGAAGGAGTAGTCGTCGCTCTGGTTCAGCTGCTGCCAGTCGGTCCGGTGGAAGCGCAGCTGCATGTCGCCGGTGTCCGCGCCGGGTCGCCGGGCGACTTCGCGCACGGCGACATCATCAACTCGTCGACGACGGGCGACGCGTACTGAGATGTCTGCGCCGGGCATGTTCGGGCACGGCACGGGCGTGGCCGGCAATGGTGTCGAGGAAGGCGGTGGTGAGCGGATCGGGGTGGGGGTGCGCGTGTAGGCGGTCAGCAGACGGCGCACCGGCGGGTCCGCCCGGTGGAGGGAGTTGCGAGTCCGAGCCTCTATGGTGGATGCCATGTCCACCCCTGAGCTGATCCGCATCGTCTCACGCGACTCGCCAATGGCGCTCGCCCAGGTGGAGCGTGTGCGCACCGAACTGGCCGCGCTCCACCCCGGCATCCGCACCGAGGTCGTACCGGTCAAGACGACCGGGGACAAGTGGATGGGCGACCTTTCCCTGGTCGAAGGGAAGGGCGCGTTCACCAAGGAGGTGGACGCCGCCCTGATCGCCGGAGAGGCGGACCTCGCCGTGCACTGCGTCAAGGACGTGCCCGCCGACCGGCCGCTGCCCGCCGGGACGGTCTTCGCCGCCTTCCTCAAGCGCGACGACATCCGCGACGCCCTCATCCATCCCGCGGGGCTCACTCTCGACGAGCTCCCGGCAGGGACGCGAATCGGCACATCCTCCGTACGCCGCAGGGCCCAGCTCGCCGCCTCCCACCCGCAGCTCGAGTGCGTGCCGATGCGCGGCAACGCCAACCGCCGTCTGGACAAGCTCGCCCACGGCGAGGCGGACGCGCTACTGCTGGCCGTCTCCGGCCTGGAGCGCATCGGCCGCACGGATGTGATCGCCGAGGTCCTCGCGCCCGAGGTGATGTGCCCCCCGATCGGCGCGGGCATCCTGGCCCTCCAGTGCCGCGAGGGCGACACCGACGTGATCGACATCGTCAGCGGCCTCGGTGACCCCGACGCCCACCGCGAGGCCACGGCGGAACGTATGTTCCTCCACGTTCTCCAGGGTCACTGCAACAGCCCGATCGCCGGTTACGCCAAGTCCGAGCGCAGCGGCGATCTCTCCCTGCGCGCCTGCGTGTTCACGCCCGACGGCAAGACGGTCCTCAACGCGCACGAATGGGCCGGCCCCCTCGACCCGGCCACCCTCGGCACCTCCGTCGCCGTCACCCTGCTCCGCCAGGGCGCACGAGAGTTGATCGACTCCATCGCGCACTGAACACCGGGGCCTGGGCACGGCCTGGCCTCAGGCGGACTTCTCCCTGCGCTCCCCCGCCTCGCCCGGCTGCTCACGCGGCACGAGGGTCGGGTTGACGTTGTCGAGCACGGTCTCGCGATCGACCACGACGCGGGCCACGTCGTCCCGGCTCGGCACCTCGTACATCACATTGAGCAGAACCTCTTCGAGGATCGCCCGGGCCGCCCGGGCTCCGGTACGTCGGAGCAGCGCCTGTTCGGCGATCGCGCCGACGGCCTCATCGGTGAACTCCAGCTCGACGCCGTCGAGTTCGAGGAGTTTCTGGTACTGCTTGATCAGCGCGTTGCGCGGCTCGGTCAGGATCCGCGTCAGAGCCGTGCGGTCGAGCGGCCGGACACTCGTCACCATCGGAAGCCGGCCGACGAACTCCGGGATCAGCCCGAACTTCAGCAGGTCCTCGGGCATCACCTCGGCGAAGGCGTCCCGGTCCGCCCGCTCCTGGGCGGTGGGGATCGCGGCCGCGAACCCGATGCCCTTGCGCGCGGCCCGCTGCTCGATGATCCGCTCAAGACCGGCGAACGCTCCGCCGACGATGAACAGCACATTGCCCGTATCGAACTGGATGAACTCCTGCTGCGGGTGCTTGCGTCCGCCCTGCGGCGGGACTGAGGCCGTCGTGCCCTCCAGCATCTTCAGCAGCGCCTGCTGGACGCCTTCGCCGGAGACGTCCCGGGTGACCGAGGGGTTCTCGCTCTTGCGGGCGACCTTGTCGATCTCGTCGATGTAGATGATGCCGGTCTCGGCCTTCGCGACGTCGTAGTCGGCCGCCTGGATCAGCTTCAGCAGGATGGTCTCGACGTCCTCACCGACGTAGCCGGCCTCGGTGAGCGCGGTTGCGTCGACGATCGCGAACGGTACGTCGAGCATCCGGGCGAGCGTCTGAACGAGGTAGGTCTTGCCGCAGCCGGTCGGGCCGATCAGCAGGATGTTGGACTTGCCGAGTTCGACCGGCTCTTCCTGCGCGAGGTGCCGCGACTTGGCGCCACCTTCGGACCGGATGCGTTTGTAGTGGTTGTAGACCGCCACCGAGAGCGTCTTCTTGGCGCTCTCCTGCCCGATGACGTACTGCTCGAGGAACTCGAAGATCTCGCGCGGTCTGGGCAGTTCCTCCCACCCCACCTGAGAGAGCTCGCTCGGCTCGTCGTCGATGAGCTCGTTGCAGAGTCCGACGCATTCGTCGCAGATGCACAGCCGGTCCGGTCCCGCGATGAGTCTGTTGACCTGCTTCTGGCTCTTCCCGCAGAACGTGCATGCCAGTAAGGAGCCGCCGTCACCGATGCGTGTCACTCGGAAGCGTCCCCTCGCTGGTTACGAGTTGCAATGTCCTGATCATATGACGTCACCATCTGGATGGCGACGGTATCTTGAACCGCGACAGACGGCAACACGGCGATGAGTGAGGGGCAATGGGCCGGCTCAGCAGAGCGGAGCTGCAGCAGCTCAACCGCGCCAAGGTGCTCGCCGCCGCCAGGGACGAGTTCGCCGGGCGCGGCTTCCGCGACGCCAAGGTGGACGGTATCGCCGAGCGCGCCGGGCTGACTCGCGGTGCCGTCTACTCCAACTTCCCCGGGAAGCGGGCCCTTTACTTCGCGGTTCTGGCCGAACTCGCCGAGCGCGCGCCCGAGCCACCGGCTCCGGATGCAGCGGCACCGGAGGCAGCCCACGAGCCGCCGCATCCGGAGCCGGACAGCACCGTCTTCGAGGCGCTCGGCGCGTTCGCCCGCGCCTGGGTCGCCCGGCTGCCACTCGCCGGGACCGGCGCCGACACCGACGAGAAGCGGGGCTCGGCCCGGCTCGGCATGCACCTGATGCCCGAGATCCTCGCCGACGAATCGATTCGGCGCCCGTTCGGGCAGCTGCTGAAGCTGGACGCGATCCTCCTCGGGCTGGCCCTGGAGCGGCTGCGACCGGCCGACGCGCCACATGGCCGCTTGGTGCGGGTTGCCGAGGCCGCCCTCACAACCCTGTACGGCGCGAGCCAACTGGCCGACGCCGCACCCGGGTTCATCGAGCCCTTCAACGTCGTCAGGGCCTGCGAGCAGCTGGCGAGCCTCGATCTCAACGACGCGTGGCCCCCGCCGTACCTCCCCTACATCCCGCACGCGCAGCCGGCCGACGAGCCGTGGGACCCGCCGCGGGCGGTGGACGCTGTGCGCGGCGCGCCCGCGCGCCTCGCGGAAGACGGCGTGGTGGGCATCCTCGGGCTGCACCGCCTGGAAGCCGCCGAGGAGTTGGTACGGGCTGCACCGCCCGGCGCAACAGTCACCGCCGTCCTGGTCACTGCCAACCCCGGCGAGCTGGCACCCCTGGCACGGCTGAGCGTCGTCGGCCTCCGCGACTGCCTGCGTCAGGCCTTCCCGCCGTCGGCCTGGCCGCGCCTTCAGGTGGTGTGCGACGAGTCGGGCGCCCTCGCCGCGGCGGCCGGCGTGCCCGCCGTGAGCGACGCGACCGAGGCCGCCGTCCGTATCGAATCCGGCCGGATCGTCGCCCGCGCCGACGGCCGCGGCGCGTGCCACGCGGCGGCGTCGGCCGGTGCCGCCGTCCAGGCCCGGACTGAGCGGGCCGGCGGCCGGAGGGGCCGAGGGGGGTACATCAATGAACGACAACCACTCTCCTAAGGCGGTGCTCAAACGCGAACGGGTGCGCGCGTATCTGCTCGCCCTCGTCGAGGACCGCCGGCCCGGTGACGCCATCCCCTCCGAGCGCACGCTCTGCGGCCAACTGAGCGTCTCCCGGCCCACCTTGCGCGCCGCCGTCGACGAACTCGTTGCCACCGGACAGCTCGTACGCGAACACGGCCGCGGCATGTTCGTCGCCCCCGCCAAAATCACTCAGGAGCTGGTCGCGGAGAGCGGCCCGGCCGCGGCCCCGCAGGCCCCTGGTGCCTGGGCGAGCCGGGTTCTCGAATTCCGAACCGTCACCGCCGGTGCGCGCATCGGGCGCAAGCTGCGGGTCTTCCCCCGCAGCCGAGCTGGTGTACGTGGCCCGGCTGCGGCTGGTGGACGGTGCGCCCATCACGCTGGAGTATCTGCACACCCCGCCGTTCTGGTGCCCGGGCTCACCCCTGAGCAGATGGAGGCGGGCTTCTACACGCATCTGCGCGAGGAGCGCAACGTCGTGACCGCCCGGGCCGTGCAGTCGATCGAGCCGACCGTTCTCAGCGAGGACGAGGCCAAGCTGCTCGGCGTCCCGGCCCTCTCCCCCGCTCTGCTGTTCGACCGCGTCACCTCGGACGGCGCGGGCAGGCCGGTGGAGTACGTGCGGTCCCTCTACCGCGGCGACCGGTACCGCATCGTCTCGCGGCTGGCGCTCGGCCCGGCCGCGGACGACCGTCCGGCACCCGACGCCTCGCGGACTGCCGCCTGGTGGGGCACGGTGGAGTGAACGCATTGAGAGGAGTGCGACACACATGTCACATCACACCTACCGGGTCACCGAGATCGTCGGCACCTCCCACGAGGGCGTCGACGACGCCATCCGCAACGGCATCAACCGTGCGTCCCAGACCCTGCGGGGACTCGACTGGTTCGAGGTGACGCAGGTCCGCGGAAATATCGTCGACGGGCAGATCGAGCACTACCAGGTCGGTCTCAAGGTCGGCTTCCGGCTCGACGACGGCGACTGACCGCCGGGTCCGTGCGGCCACCGGGCCGGATCAGGTGCGGCCCTCCCGTTCCTGCGCGTCCTTCATCGCCTCGGACCTGTCGGCCGCCCATCCGGCCCGTACGACCCGGAAACCGGCCCGCTCCGCGTCGTTGCACACCAACTCGTCGTCGTCCACCAGCATCCGGATCTCCCGGTCGCGGCCCAGCCGCCGCAGGATCTCCAGCTTGGTCGTGCGGGCGGGCCCGCGGTCGACGTTGCGCCGCATGAACACCCTGCCCTCGGGCAGTCCCTGCTCGGCCAGCCAGGCCAGGGTGTCCCTGCGGCACCTCTCCGGCCTGCCCGTGAGGTACATGACCTCGCACTCCTCGGCCGCCTGCAGGCACATCTCGATGCCCTTCGCCAGCGGCGGGTCGTCGGGAGCCGCTGCGAAGAAGGCGTCCCAGTCGCGCGGTTTGCGCTCCAGGAAGCGCTGCCGGTGCCCCGAGTCGGCGAGCGTACCGTCCAGGTCGAATATGGCCAGTGGCCTGCTGTTTCGCGTCACAGCCCCCACCCTGGGCAAGGCCGGGGGAATCCCGCTGCGGTGAGCGCGTTGAACTGGGTGTGAGCTCAGTGATCGCGTCCACCCGGCTGTCCGTACTCGACCGTTCCCGCACCCGCGAGGGATACGACGGGCCCGCCGCCCTGCGCGACACGGTTCGTCTGGCACAGGAGCTGGAGGCGCTCGGCTATCACCGTTTCTGGGTGTCCGAGCACCACAGCGTGCCGGGGGTGGCCGGTTCGGCGCCGACCGTCCTCGCGGCGGCCGTCGCGGCCGCGACCTCCGCAATCCGCGTCGGCACGGGCGGCGTCATGCTGCCGAACCATCAACCACTGGTCGTCGCCGAGCAGTTCGGGGTGCTCGAATCGCTCTTCCCCGGCCGGATCGACATGGGGCTCGGCCGTTCCGTGGGCTTCACGGACGGGATACGCAGGGCGCTGGGCCGGGACAAGAAGGACGCCGAGGACTTCGCGGGGCAGCTGGAGGAACTGCTGGGCTGGTTCACGGGTGAGCAGACGGCGCATCCGCAGGTGCACGCCCGCCCTGCGGAGGGTCTGCGCGTGCCGCCGTTCCTTCTGGCGACCGGTGAGGGCGCCCAGATCGCGGCCGCGGCCGGGCTGCCGCTGGTCATCGGCGACATTCGGGGCCGCGAGCGGATGCTGGCGGCCATCGACCGCTACCGGCGGGAGTTCCGGCGGTCCCCCTGGTCCGAGCAGCCGTATGTGGTCGTCTCGGGCACGGTCGTGATCGCCGCCACGGAGGCGGAGGCCCGTCGGCTGCTGATGCCGGAGGCGTGGGCGCTGGCGTACTCCCGTACGCACGGTGTCTTCCCACCGCTCGTGCCGCCGGAGCGGATCGAGGAGCTGACGATGACGGAGAAGGGGCGCGGGTTCTACGAGTCCGGGCTGCGCGGCCATATCGCCGGGACCCAGGAGCAGGTGGCGCATGCGCTGGAGGCGGTTGTGAAGGACAGCGGCGCGGACGAGGTGCTGGTCACGACCAGCACGTATGACCGTGCGGCGCTGCTGGACTCCTTCCGCGGGCTCGCCGGGATCGCGGGGCTGACCAGCTGCGACGCCTAGAATGGATGTGGTCGCGGCCGCGGACTGGGGCATCGGCCTCGGGACCGGCGGGGGCGACGAGGGCGGGCGCGTTGTCGCGGCGGGGACCCCGGCGGAGGTGGCGCGGGCGGCCGGCAGCCGCACCGCGCCGTATCTGCTGTGGTGCCTCCCTTGACGTCTGCTAGGCCGCCGTGTCGAAGGTGTAGTAGCGGGTGTGGTCCAGCATGTCCGCGGGGGTCACGTTGTTCCACGGGCGCATCGTGTCGTTGAGGTCCACCACATTGGCCGTGCCGGCGGCCGGGAGGTAGGCAGAGCCGGGGTGGCGGGCCTGCCAGTCGGCCCAGAGTTTGTCGATGAAGGCGTGGTGGAGCCAGAACACCGGATCGTTCGGCGAGACGCCGGTGGCCATCTGACCACCGACCCAGACGTGCACGCGGTTGTGCAGATTCGGGCCGCGCCAGCCTTCCAGGTGGTTGCGGAAGCTGTTCGACGCGCTGTTCCACGGCACGGCGTCATAGGTGGTCATGGCGAGTACGGAGTCGACCTCGGCCCTGGTCGGCAGCTGCCGTCCGCCGGCGCCGAGGTCCCGGCGAAGATATCCGCGGCCGTCCACGCGGACGCTGACCGGCCACCTGCCGGCGGCGAAGGCGAACGGTCCGTCCATCACCTGGCCGTCCCTGCTGCGTCCGGTGCCGCCGAGGAAGTCGGCCGCCCAGAGCGAGGAGGCGGCGGTGCGGTCCGCGGTCCAGTCCCAGTACGGCAGAGCCACCGAGGGGTCGACGGCCTGGAGCGCCTGCTCGAACTGGATGAGGAATCGGCGGTGCCAGGGCAGGAAGGAGGGCGAACGGTGCCCGACGCGGTCTCCGTTGTCGGTGTCACTCATGATGAAGGCGTTGTGGGTGGTGACGAAGGTGTCGTACTGGCCATTGCGCTTGAGCGCGAGCAGCGCGTCGGCGAAGCGGCGCTTCTCGGTGGCGGTGAGCTGGGCCTGGTTCTTGCGTACGGTCATGGCGGTGCTCCCGGATCAGGCGACGGCGAGGGGGACGAGCTGGGCACCCTGGAGCTCCGCCACGGCGGCGCGGGCCACCGCGCGGGGCGTGGCGAACGTCTCGTAGTGGTTGACGACGCTGATCCAGGTGCCGTCGGCGTTGCGCATGACGTGCAGTTCCTCGCCGTCTATACGCACCGCATAGCCGCCCCCGTGTCCCTCGCCTCCGCCGTGTCCGCCGTGGTGTCCGCCGCTGTGCGACGGCGCGCCCTGTATTCGGCGGCCCCGGTAGACCTCGTCGAAGGACGCGGGATCGGCCGCGGTCGACACCTTCCGCGCGGCAGCGGTGGCGGTGCCTCCTACGGCGAGCGCGGCGGCCGCTCCTGCGGCCGCGCCCAGGGCGCGTCGTCGGGTGATTTCAGGCATGGCAAAACCCCCAGGAATTGCAGTGGTTCGGTTGGTCACGGCGTGGTCGGTTGCCGTGACCCGGCCATGCCTACCGGCTGACCCGAGTCCCGCTGAAATCCCTGAGGACTGGTTGGCTACTAAGCGGACATGTCGAGATATGCAGTGCAGAATTGAACAAAGTTGATCTTGTTGTCCGCGCGCCCAGCCGCCGCCAGAAGCGCAAATCCTCCGGCCGATGTGGCAGTTGTGTGAATATCTTGTTGCGGGGGGCGTGGCGACGTGTTCGGCTTCACATGGGAAAGCTGACCGGATCCCCGCCTCAGCGGCGCACCTTCCGGATGGCCCGCAGCCACTCCTTGTTCATGGCCGAGATCGACGGCAGCGGGATGCCCTTCGGACAGGCCGTCGCGCATTCGCCTGTCAGCGTGCAGCCGCCGAAGCCCTCCTCGTCCATCGTCGCGACCATGTCGAGCACCCGCGTCTCGCGTTCGGGCGCGCCCTGCGGCAGCACATTGAGGTGGTTGACCTTCGCCGAAGTGAAGAGCATCGCCGAGCCGTTGGGGCAGGCCGCGACGCAGGCTCCGCAGCCGATGCACTCGGCGTGCTCGAAGGCGAAGTCGGCGTCCGGCTTGGCCACGGCCGTCGCGTGCGCCTCGGGAGCCGCGCCGGTGGGGGCGGTGATGTAGCCGCCGGCCTGGATGATCCGGTCGAAGGCGCTGCGGTCGACCACCAGGTCCTTCACCACGGGGAAGGCGGAGGCACGCCACGGCTCGACATCGATGGTGTCGCCGTCCCTGAAGGACCGCATATGGAGCTGGCAGGTGGTGGTGCGCTCCGGGCCGTGGGCGTCGCCGTTGATGACCAGACTGCACGCTCCGCAGATGCCCTCGCGGCAGTCGTGGTCGAAGGCGACAGGGTCCTCTCCGCGCAGGATGAGTTCCTCGTTGAGGGTGTCGAGCATCTCGAGGAACGACATGTCCTTCGAGATGCCGTCGACCTCGTACGTGGCCATGGCACCAGGGGCGTCGGAGTTCTGCTGGCGCCAGACGCGCAGGGTGAGCTTCATGCGTAGCTCCGCTGGGTGGGGTGGACGTATTCGAAGACGAGGTCCTCCTTGTGCAGGACGGGCGCCGCGCCGGTGCGGGAGCTGGGCTGTCCCGCGGGGCGACCCCCGGACCCCCGGAATTCCCAGGCCGCGGCATAGCCGAACTCCTCGTCCCTGCGGGCGGCTTCGCCGTCCGGTGTCTGGGACTCCTCACGGAAGTGGCCGCCGCAGGACTCGGCGCGGTGCAGTGCGTCGAGGCACATCAGCTCGGCGAGCTCCAGATAGTCGACGATGCGGTTGGCCTTCTCCAGCGACTGGTTGAACTCCTCGCCAGTGCCCGGCACCTTGATGCGGCCCCAGAACTCCTCACGGATCTGCGGGATGCGGTCGAGCGCCTTACGGAGGCCCTCGTCCGTGCGGGCCATTCCGCAGAACTCCCACATGAGTTGGCCCAGTTCGCGGTGGAAGGAGTCGGGGGTGCGGTCTCCGTCGACCGAGAGCAGCAGATTCAGCCGGTCCTCGGTCTCGGCCAGCACCTCTGCCACCGCCGGGTGCGAGGCGTCGACGCTCTCCGGGTGCGGATTGCGGGCGAGGTAGTCGTTGATCGTGGACGGCAGGACGAAGTACCCGTCGGCGAGGCCCTGCATCAGCGCGGACGCGCCCAGCCGGTTCGCGCCGTGGTCCGAGAAGTTGGCCTCTCCGATCGCGAAGAGACCCGGGACGGTGGTCTGGAGGTCGTAGTCGACCCACAGCCCGCCCATTGTGTAGTGCACGGCGGGGTAGATCCGCATCGGGACTTCGTACGGGTTCTCGGCGGTGATCCGCTCGTACATGTCGAAGAGGTTGCCGTACTTCTCCTCGACCTTCTTCCGGCCCATCCGCCGGATCGCGTCGGCGAAGTCCAGGTAGACGCCCTGCCCGCCGGGGCCGACGCCGCGGCCCTCGTCACAGACGTTCTTCGCGGCCCGCGATGCGATGTCGCGGGGGACGAGATTGCCGAAGGAGGGGTAGATCCGCTCCAGGTAGTAGTCGCGCTCGTCCTCGGGGATCTCGTTGGGCGGCCGCTGGTCGCCACGTGCCTTCGGCACCCAGATACGGCCGTCGTTGCGAAGCGACTCGCTCATCAGGGTCAGCTTGGACTGGTGGTCGCCGGTGCGCGGGATGCAGGTGGGGTGGATCTGGGTGAAGCAGGGGTTGGCGAAGTACGCGCCGCGCCGATGTGCGCGCCAGATGGCGGTGGCGTTGGAGTTCATGGCGTTCGTCGACAGATAGAAGACGTTGCCGTATCCGCCGGATGCCAGCACCACGGCGTCCGCGAAGTGGCTGGAGATCTCCCCGGTGATCAGATCGCGGGCCACGATGCCGCGCGCCCGCCCGTCGACGACGATCAGATCGAGCATTTCGGTGCGGGCGTGCAGGGTCACCGATCCGGCCGCGATCTGTCTCGACAGCGCCTGGTAGGCCCCGAGCAGGAGCTGCTGTCCGGTCTGGCCGCGGGCGTAGAAGGTACGGGAGACCTGGACGCCGCCGAAGGAGCGGGTGTCGAGCAGGCCGCCGTACTCGCGGGCGAAGGGCACGCCCTGCGCGACGCACTGGTCGATGATCTCCACCGAGATCTGGGCGAGCCGATGGACGTTCGCCTCGCGGGCGCGGAAGTCGCCGCCCTTGACGGTGTCGTAGAAGAGTCGGTGGATCGAGTCGCCGTCGTTGCGGTAGTTCTTCGCGGCGTTGATCCCGCCCTGGGCGGCAATGGAGTGTGCGCGGCGCGGCGAGTCCTGATAGCAGAACTGCTCGACGTGGTAGCCCTGTTCGGCGAGTGTCGCGCCGGCCGCGCCGCCCGCGAGGCCGGTGCCGACGACGATGACGGTGTACTTGCGGCGGTTGGCCGGGTTGACCAGCCTCGCCTCGAAGCGCCGGCGGTCCCAGCGCTCGACGATGGGTCCTTGCGGGGCTTTGGTGTCGGCGATCGGTGCGCCGGTCTCGTAGGCCGTGTAGTCGGCGTTCATGTCAGCTCACCACTCCGGTCATGACGGCGACTGGTACGGAGACGAAGCCCGCGGTCAGCACCAGCGCGAGGACGTCTGCGAGTGCCTTGAGCGCGCGGTCGCGGGTGGCGTTGCCGGCGCCGAGGGTCTGGGCGGCGCTGAAGAATCCGTGCCGGATGTGCAGACCGACGGCGAGCATCGCGACGATGTAGATGACGTTGCCGTACCAGGTGGAGAAGGTCGCGACGACGTTCTCGTACGGATGGCCGGGCTGGGCGTTCTCGTTGACGGTGAGCGTTGTCAGGTCGAGCAGATGCCAGACGATGAACAGCGCGATGATGATGCCGCCCCAACGCATGGTGCGGGTGGCGTAGCTCGTGCGCCGGCGCTTGTGCGCGTACGGAGTGGGCCGGGCTTTGAGATCCCGGCGGCTGAGCTGGTACGCAGAAACCGCGTGCCCCACGACGGCCGCGAGCAGCACCACACGGACGATCCAGAGCCCCCACTCGTAGTGCAGGACGGGCTCGCCCATGGTGCGCAGCCAGTGGCCGTAGGCGTTGAACTCCCCCGGGCCGAAGAAGACCTTGAGATTGCCCATCACATGCGCGACCAGATAGCCGAGCATGATCAGGCCGCTCACGGCCATGACCGCCTTCTTGCCGACCGTCGATCCCCAGAAGGTGCGCGTGGGTGGCGGTTTTCGATCCGTCCGCGTTGCCAGAGCCATGTGAGGAACGCTAGGGCCGAAGGTATCCAAAGGTCCAAGACATGATCCGGCTCATCTCCATAGCCATGCCCTATCGTGAATCCCATGCAGTTCCAGCAGCTCCTCTACTTCGTGGCGGTGGCCGAGACCCGGCACTTCACGCATGCCGCCGAGCGTGTCCATGTCTCCCAGCCGTCGCTCTCCCAGCAGGTCAGGGCGCTGGAGAAGGAACTCGGCGCCGAGCTGTTCAGCCGGGCGCGCGGCAATATCGCGCTCACGGACGCGGGCGAGGCGCTGCTGCCGCTGGCCCGGCGAATCCTCGCCGACGCCGACACCGCCCGGCACGAGGTGCAGGAGCTGGTCCAGCTGCGCCGCGGCCGGGTCAGGCTGGGCGCGACGCCCAGTCTCTGCACCGGCCTGCTCCCGGATGTGCTGCGCGTCTTCCACGATCTGCATCCCGGCATCCAGCTGCTGATCGAGGAGAACGGTTCGCACGATCTCGTACGGGAGCTGGCACGCGGCTCCCTCGACCTGGCCCTGATCGTGCTGCCGCTGCCGCCCGCATCGCCGGCGCTGACGACCGTGGAGCTGCTGCGGGAGGATCTGGTCGTGGTCTCATCGGCCGCGGCTGCGGCGCCGCGTCGGCCGGTGCGGATCGCCGATCTGCGCGACCAGCCGCTGGTGATGTTCCGGCACGGCTATGACCTGCGGGAGCTGACGGTCGCCGCGTGCCGCGCGGAGGGCTTCGAGCCGAGCTTCACCGTGGAGGGCGGCGAGATGGACGCGGTGCTCGGTTTCGTACGGGCGGGGCTCGGCGTAGCCGTGGTGCCGAGCATGGTGGCCGAGCGGGCGGGCCGCGACCTCCGGGTCACGCGGCTGGCCCGGCCAGGACTGCGGCGTACGATCGCGCTCGCGCACCGCAGCGACGTGGCACCGCCGCGCGCCGCGCGTGAGCTGCAGCGGGTCCTGCTGAACTCGCGCGGCGCCGTCCTCTAGCTCCGGGGCTCCGCCTCGGACCCCGCGCCTCAAACGCCGACGAGGCTGAATTTCAGCCCGGCCGGCGGAAATCAAGCCCGTTGGGGGTCCCCCGGACGAAGTCTGGGGGGATTGAGGACCGGGGTCCGGGGCGCAGGCCCGAACCGCTACACCGCGTCCGCCAGCGACAGGGCGTGCAGTTTGTCCGGCGGGCCCGGCCGGGCGTAGTACCAGCCCTGCGCGGTGTCGCAGCCGAGCTCCCGCAGCTGTTCCGCCTGAGCGCCCGTCTCCACCCCCTCGACCGTGACGGCCAGCTGAAGGCTGTGCGCCAGCGAGACGATCCCTTCGACGATCTTCAGGTCGACGGGGTCGGCCGGGTGGCGCTGCATGCCCTGGGTGAAGGACCGGTCCAGCTTGAGCACACTGACCGGCAGCCGGCGCAGATTGGCGAGGTTGGAGTAGCCCGTGCCGAAGTCGTCCAGCGCTATGTCCACGCCCATCTCTGCGAGTTGCCGCAGCGGCTTGAGCAGATCCTCGTCGGCGCCGATCAGCGCGGACTCGGTGACCTCCAGGCAGAGCGCGCCCGGTTCGAGGCCGGAGCGCTCCAGGACGTCGACCGTGTCGGCGACCAGACCCGGGTGGTGCAGCTGGGTGGGCGAGAGGTTCACATTGATCCGCAGCGGGCCGCCGTCGGAATGGCGCTCCTGCCAGTACCTGGCCTGGCGTACAGCCTCCTGGAGCACCCAACGGCCCAGCGGCACGATCAGCCCGGTGTGCTCCGCGAGCGGTATGAACTGGTCCGGCCCGAGCACGCCGTGCTGCGGATGGCACCAGCGCACCAGTGCCTCCGCGCCGTGCACGCTCCCGTCGCCCAGGTGCACCAGCGGCTGGTACTCGATGAAGAACTCACCGCGCTCCAGCGCAGCGGGCAGCGCGGTGGTCAGACCGTGCCGGGTGATGGCGCGGGCATCCGCCTCCGGGTCGGCGAGCTCGAAGCGGTTGCCGCCCGCGGACTTGGCCCGGTACATGGTGATGTCGGCGCTGCGCAGCACCTCGGCGGTGGTGCGCTCGCCGGCCGGACCCTCGACGATGCCGATGCTCCCGCGGACGGTGAATTCCCGGCCGTCTACGCAGATGGGCGAGGCGAGTACGGCGAGGATACGGGTGGCCAGCTCGTCGACCTCGCGCTGGGTGTCGGGGCCGGTCGTCAGCGCCACGAACTCGTCGCCGCCGAGGCGGGCGACCATCTCGCCCGGCGCGGTGGCGCAGCTCTGCAGCCGGTCCGCGACCTCCACCAGGAGCCGGTCCCCCGCCGCATGGCCGAGGCTGTCGTTGATCGCCTTGAACCCGTCGAGGTCGAGGTAGCACAGGCCGAAGCGGGCGCCGTCGCCGGCGGAGAGCGCCTTCTCCAGCCGTTCGAAGAACAGCGTGCGGTTGGGCAGTCCGGTCAGCGCGTCGTGCGTGGCCTCGTAGCGCAGCCGCAGATTGAGCAGCCGGCGCTCGGTGGTGTCCTCCATCAGCGCCAGCTGGTACTCCGGCTGGCCCTCGGCGTCTCGCAGCAGAGAGACCGTCAGATTGGTCCAGAGCACGGTTCCGTCGTTGCGGTAGAACGGCTTCTCCACCCGGAAGTGTTCGCGCTCGCCGCGCACCAGCTCCCCGTACAACTCCCAGACGTGCGGCCGGTCTTCGGGATGCGCCCAGTCGGTCACCCTCCTGCCGCGCACATGGTGCTCAAGGCCGCCGAACATTCGCGTCAGGGTGTCGTTGACCTCGAGCACATTGCCCTCGAGGTCGGCGATCCCGATGCCGATCGCCGCCCCCTCGAACACCGCGCTGAAGCGCGCCTCCGTGGCGTGCAGCGCCTGCATCGCGTCGCTGCGGGCCAGCAACGAGGAGCGGGCGATGGCCTCCTGCTCGGCCAGCGTGCGCTCGCGCAGTCCCTGGGCGAAGCCGGCGGCCAGCGCGTGCTGCAGCTTCGCGCAGCGGGCCCGGCTCTCCTCGGCCGACTGCTCGGGGTCACCACTGCCGCAATACAGCACCAGGTACGCGTCGACGACGCCGAGCGTGCGGCTGAGCGCCTCGGGGTCCGTGCAGTGTGCCTCGACGAGGGCGGCTCCAACGCGCTGCGCGACCTGTGGGTCGAAGGGGCGCGCGTGCAGGGAGAGGCACAACTCCCGGGCCAGCGGCAGCAGATGCTCTTCGACCTCGGGCCGCGTCAGCGATGTGGCCGTCACCGGGAAGATGGCCCGGCTCCAGATCGTGGCGAATCTGCGGAGTCTGTCCTCCAGGCCGTCCGGGTCCGCCGCTGAACCCGCCGCCTGCGACGGCGCCATCACGCCTTGCGCCCCACCCCGGCGAAGCCAGCGAAGGCATATGGGTCCTCCTGCTCGGCGGGGCTGTCGGGCCGCCAGAGCGGCATGGATACCAGCCCGGGCTCGACCATCTCGTACCCCTCGAAGAACCGCGCGATCTCCTCGCGCGAGCGCATGACCAGCGGGTTGCGTATGTTCTGGTAGACGTCGACGGCGCCGCCCGCCTGTTCGTCGGGCACCGGGATTCCTTCGTACGAGGCGTGGGTGACGATGACGAGGCTGCCGGGCGCGAGCGCGTCCCGCAGCTCCGCGACGGCGCTGTGCGGGTCGTCCTCGTCCTCGAGGAAGTGCAGTACGGCGACGAGGAGCAGCGCCACGGGCCGCTCCAGGTCGAGCAGTCCGGTCGTCTCGGGGCTGTCGAGTATCTGCTGCGGCTTGCGCAGGTCGGCGGAGACGACGGCTGCCTGCTCGTTGCCGTCCAGCACGGCCCGGCTGTGTGAGACGGCGACCGGGTCGTGGTCGACGTACACGACCCGGGATTCGGCGCTGGCCTTCTGTGCCACTTCATGGACATTGCCGAAGGTCGGAATGCCGGAGCCGATGTCGAGGAACTGGGTGACGCCCTCGCTCACCGCGTAATTCACGGCCCGGCGCATGAACGCGCGGTTCGCCTGCATGATCTTGGGGAGGCCCGGCATGAACTCCATGGCCCTGCGGGCGGCTTCCCGGTCGACTTCGAAATTGTGCGAGCCGCCCAGGTAGTAGTCATAAATGCGGGACACGCTCGGCACCGATATGTCGATGCCCTGCGGGGCCCAGGCGGGACGCTCCATCGATGTCTCCAACAAGTCGCCACGGGGGAGTTCGGCCATGTCCATGGCCAGTGTTCGAGCCGAGGCTACTGATCGCCCGCCAAGAGAGCGAGCCCAAACGGAAATTAGCGGTCCGTTCTTGGTCACACGCCGACGTTACACAGCAACCGGCCCGTCATCACGCGGGGGGCGTGAGACGGGCCGGCCCGGGCCGGACGCGCGGCGTGGGGACTACTTGGGCGCTCCGACCAGCTTGCCCTGGGGAGATACCGCGTACCAGGTGCCGCCAACGCCCTGACCGTTGGTGTCACCGGGCTTGGCGTCGCCCGAGAAGGTGTAGATCGGCCAGCAGTCGATGGTCTGCTGCTTGATTCCGTCGGGACGGTTGAAGGTGACGAAGCCCTTCTTGAGGATTCCCTCGGTGTCGTTCTTGTCTACAGGGTCGACAACCGGCCACTTCTTGAGGCAATCGCCGGTGCAGGCCGTCTTCATGGGCCAGGCGGAATCCTTCTCGAACCGGTAGACCGTCATTCCGTTCTTGTCGACGACGATCTCACCGAGCTTGGGGTCCTTGCGGACCGAGAGCCCGGCCAGGTCGGCGGCGCCGCCGCCCGCTTCCTCACCGGCGCCCGCGCCGTCGCCGTAGTCTCCGGAGCCCGCCCCGGCACCCGCGCCACCGCCGGCCTTCTTGCCGTCGGGGGCGGCGGCGTACCAAGTGCCGCCCACGCCCTGGCCCTTGGCGTCGCCGGGCTTGGCGTCCTTGGCATAGCGGTACATCGGCCAGCCGCCGATGGTGAGCTGCTTGGAGCCGTCGGCCCTGGTGACCTCGCCGATCAGTGAGGCGTCAGTGCCGGGAGCGGCGGAGGCGCCGCCGGCGGCCACGACGGGCCACGCCTTCGCGCACTCGCCTTCGCAATTGGACTTCGGCGGGCTGGCGGTGTCCTTGTCGAAGCGGTAGAGCGTGAAGCCGGCGCTGTCGGTTACGACCTTGCCGAGCTCCTTGCTGTCCCAGACTGCAAGTTGGCCGGCCGGCTTCGCGGCCGCCTGGTCCGCGGCGGCGCCGCCGTAGTCCGAGCCGTAGCCGCCGGCGCCGGGCTGTGCCGCCGGGTTGGCCGCGCCTACCGCCTGACCATTGGGGTTCTCCGTGCCTTTGTCCTGACCGCACGCCGTCGTCAGCGCGAGTACGGCCGCCGCAGTCACCGCGAGCGAGGCGTTCCGCCAGGTGTTCATGTCCACTCCCGTAGTCCATGGATCTTGCCTCGGCGCCAAGGTGCGCCGTTCATGGCCCTAGGTACGGACAGCGGGGCGCGATGTGTTCAACGCGTTTGAAAAAATCTTCCTCAGTCGCAGTCGCGAATCGTCGAAATCCCTCTTCCACCAGGGGAATTCACCCCAAGACGGAATGGCTTGATCTCAACCACACCACTGACTCCGTCAGTCGCTGAGGGAACTCAACCGGTCGAGTGCGCCGCGTACCTGTGCCTGCATCGAAGCGCTGCCTTTGTGCCCTGAGTCGTCGACCACGACGAGTTCGGCGTCGGGCCAGGCGCGGGTCAGTTCCCAGGGGGTGTCGAGCGGGCTGCTCAGATCCAGTCGGCCGTGGAAGAGGACGCCGGGAATTCCCTTGAGTCGATCCGCGTCGCGCAGCAGGGCGCCTTCTTCCAGCCAAGCTCCGTGCGCGAAGTAATGGGAGGCGATCCGTACGAGCGCCAGTCGCGCGGCAGAGGGGCGGCCGCTGTAGGGACTCGGCCCGCCCTGGGGTTCCAGGGACAGTACGGCGTCCTCCCAACGGCACCATTCGGCGGCGGCCCGCTCCCGTACGCCGGCATCGGGGTCCGCCATCAGGCGCGCGTAGGCAGCGACGATGTCGCCCTCTCGGTCGGCCTCGGGAACGCCGGACCTGAAGCGTTCGTGCTCCGCGGGGAAGAACCGTCCGACGCCGCCGTAGAGCCAGTCGATCTCCGACCGCCGGGTCGTGGTGACCCCATTGACGAGGATCTGCGACACCCGACGCGGATGCCGCTCGGCGTACGCGAGGAGCAGCGTCGAACCCCAGGATCCGCCGAAAAGCAGCCAGCGCTCGATGCCGAGGTGCTCCCGCAGCCGTTCCATGTCGGCGAGGAGATGGCCGGTGGTGTTGTGGGTCAGGTCGGCCGCCGGATCGGCGGCGTGCGGAGTACTGCGGCCGCAGCCGCGCTGGTCGAAGAGGACGACGCGGTAGCGGTCCGGGTCGAAGTAGCTGCGTACGCCCGTGGAGCACCCGGAGCCCGGACCGCCGTGGACGACCAGGGCAGGCTTACCGTCAGGGTTGCCGCAGACCTCCCAGTGGACGAGGTGGCCGTCGCCGACATCGAGCATGCCCTGTTCGTGCGGCTCGATCGGCGGATACAGCTCGGACATGCCTGCGCTCCTTGTCTGCCCGGACGGCTTACGTCCCCAGTACACCCCGGTCGTACGCTCGCGGGCACGCGGCCGCTCCCTCAGCCGGCAGCGGAAACGACGCCGTGACACGCCCGGGCGGTGCGCCGCACGGGGGACATCGTTACCCCATTCGCGCGACAGCGATCGCGGTGGGTAACCGCCCCTTTTAGCGTTTCGGTCATCGAGGTGCATTCTCTGCATTTTGTGGAAATCCGTTCCGCAGCTGCTCCTCGGAGACCCGGAGGAATGTCCATGCGTGCGATACGTGTCGCATCCGCCGCTCTGCTGGGAGTGGCCTCATTCACGCTGACCGCCCCCACCGCGGCGGCAGCCGACAACCAGGTGACGTCGCCCGTTTTCAGCGTCAGCCCCTCGACCGTCGCGCCGGGCGGGCGCGTCACTCTGTCCGCCAGCGGATGCAACACGACGGCCACCGCTACTTCCGGGGTCTTCGACACCGTCACCATCCGCCAGGGCTCCTCCACCACTGCCGTTGTCGACTCGGACGCCAGAGTCGGCGCGCAGTACTCGGTCCAGTTCAACTGCCCCGGGCAGGGGACCGGATCGTTCAACCTCATGATCTCGGGTGGAAGGTCCACTCCGACCATCGGCAGCACCGCCACCGCCACCGCACCCGGGCCCGCCAGGGGCGGGGTCGGCGGCAGCATCGGGGGGCTCAACGCCGGGCAGCTCGCGGCCGGCACCGCACTGGTCGTGGCCGCGGCCACCGCCACCATCTTCGTCGTCCGCAGGCGAGGGGAGGGCCGTCGGCACTGAGTGCACTGAGGGCTGCGCCCGTAACACCCCCTGATACGCCCGTCGCCCCGAGTCCTGGCCCAGGACTCGGGGCGACGGGCGTATCGACGTCTGACGAGGATGTTCGGTCGGTCAGGCGTCTGTGCTGACCGTACGGCGGCGACGGGCGACGAAGAGGCTGCCGCCGACGGCCGCGGTGAGCACCAGCCCGCCGCCGATCGCCATCTCGGTGGAGCTGGGGCCGACGGAGCCGCCGAGACCGCCGAGCGCGCCCCGGCCTGCGAGCACGGTGAACTGATCGGTCGCGACCCTCGAGTTGTCATTGCACCTGACCGCCAGGTTGTACTGACCCGGCGCCGCGTCGTTGTGGATCCGCGCGATGGCGGTCGAAATACCGTTGCGGTTCGCGGAGAGATTGGTCTGCGGGAAGGCGTTGGACGTGACCGTGCCACCGCTCTTGCAGCCCTGGACCGAGATCGTCAGGGTGCCGCCCTGGTGTACGGATCGCGGGTTGACGTTGATGCCGATGGCACCGTTGCCCCCCTGACCACCGCCCTGACCGTTGAATCCCTGGTGGCCGTTCCCGCCTTGGCCGTTCCCGCCTTGGCCGTTCCCGCCTTGGCCGTTCCCGCCTTGGCCGTTCCCGCCTTGGCCGTTGTCTCCTCGACCGTTGTTTCCCTGGCCGTTGCCGTTGCCCCCTTGACCGTTGCCGCCCTGACCGTTGTCTCCCCGACCGTTGTTTCCCTGGCCGTTGCCGTTGCCCCCTTGACCGTTGCCGCCCTGGCCGTTGTCTCCCCGACCGTTGTTCCCCTGGCCGTTGCCGTTGCCCCCTTGGCCGTTGTCTCCTCGACCGTTGTCTCCCTGGCCGTTGCCGTTGTCCCCTTGACCGTTGCCGCCCTGGCCGTTGTCTCCCCGACCGTTGTTTCCCTGGCCGTTGCCTCCTTGGCCGTTGTCTCCTCGACCGTTGTCTCCCTGGCCGTTGCCGTTGCCTCCTTGACCATTGTCTCCCCGACCGTTATCTCCCTGGCCATTCCCGCCTCGACCGTTATCTCCCCGACCGTTGTCTCCCCGACCGTTGTCTCCCCGACCGTTATTTCCCTGACCATTGCCGCCCTGACCGTTATCTCCCAGGAAGTATTCTCCCGGGCCGATCCCTCCTAGACCTTGACCTGGACCTGGACCGATTCCCCCTGGATCGACATCGCCGCCCGCGGCGGCCAGCGGGGCAGTGAGCGCGACGGCCGCGACGGCGGCCGCGGCCACTGCGAGAGAGCGTGTTGAACGCATCGTAGAACCTCCTGTGGAAGACGCCCCAAAGCGGGCGCTCCGGGAAAATCGACGAGTACGCCTTCCATGACGAACACTCACTGGGGCGAACAAACCCCGCATTTCGACACTGGTCCACCCCAGTGAGGCGACACGCCGACGACGCGCCGGAGGACCTGACTGAGCCGCAGGTCACAGACCGTCAGAAATTTTTTAATGACTGATTGCTCGGATGGGGCATCGTCCAGGTCCACCACCCGTTCGCCCCTCTCTCCTCGCCGCGTGGACAGAGCGCGCTTAGCGTGCTTACAGACGCCACGAAGGGAGAACCATGGGCCTGCACTACGGCGGCTCGGAGAAGAAGAGGCGCTCACCTTGGGGCGTGCTGGCCCTCGCCCTGCTCAGCGGAATCGCCCTTATAAGGAATGGCTCGGATGTCTCCCTCGGACCGCCGCAGCCTGCGGCGGCCGCCTCGCTGACCGGCCGTGCCCAGGGCGAGACGTTCATCCCTTTCGACCTCGAGCCGCTCGCGTACGCGGCCGCGGAACGCGTGCGGATTCCGGCGATCAACGTGGACGCTCCCGTCGTGAATGTAGGCCTAGACCGGGAAGGCTGGATCGCCGCGCCGCCCGCGAACGACCCCAATCTGGCCGGCTGGTACCAGAACGGCATCGCCCCCGGCCAGCGCGGCACGGCGGTCGTCGTAGGCCACGTCGACAACCTTTCCGGGCCTGCCGTCTTCTACGGCCTCGGCTCCATCCAGAAGGGCCAGCATGTCGAGGTCAGCCGCTTCGACGGCAAGACCGTGGTCTTCGAGGTGTACGGCGTCGAGGTGTTCTCCAAGGAGGACTTCCCCGGCTCCCAGGTGTACGGCGACACAGGGCAGGCGGAGCTGCGGGTGATCACCTGCGGCGGCGGCTACTCCAAGGCGAACGGCTACGACGGGAACGTCGTCGTGTTCGCACGGATGGTCAGGATCCGCTGATCCCGGCCCTTGCGTGCAAGCTGCCGCGTGGCGTCGAGCAGCCGCCGCGCGGCTCAGCGGCGCGGAACGGTGATGCGGTACCCGGCGTCGAGCAGCTCGGGCAGATAGCTGCGCAGCGCGGCGACGCTCTGCGAGCGGTCGCCGCCCGCGTCGTGCGAAAGTACGACGACGCCGGGTCCCGCACCGTCCAGCACGCGGCGGACGATTGTCTTCGTGCCGGGCTCGGTCCAGTCGAGGGTGTCGACGGTCCACGCCAGCGGCTCCATGCCGAGCTGCGCACCGATCTCGAAGGAGTGCTTGTTCCAGGCTCCGAACGGAGCCCGGTACCAGAGCGGCGGGGTGCCCAGCGTCTCTTCGATCACTTCGCTGGTACGGCCCAGCTCGTCGCGGATCCTGGACGGCGGGAGCTTCGGGATCAGGGGGTGCGACCAGGTGTGGTTGCCGACGACATGCCCGTCGTCAGCCATCTCACGGAGCAGATCGCGGTGGTCCGAGGCCAACTCGCCGCAGACGAAGAACATCGCGGGCACCTCGTACTTGCGCAGCGTGCTCAGGATGTCCGGCGTGTAGCGGGGATCGGGGCCGTCGTCGAAGGTGAGCACCATGGTGCGCCCGGCCTCCGACACTTTCAGAAAGGGCCGCTGGCGCACGGGTGGCATCGCCCGCCGGAATCTCGGCGGAGAGTATGCCGTCATGGGCTGCAGCCGGTAGGCCGATTCCTTGGCCGGCGGACGCGCGACGGTCCGGGCACCCGCTGCCGGGCGTGGGACCAAGGTCCTGGCGGGGGCCGACCCCCGCTCGGTGAAGAGCAGCCCGGCGGTGGCGGCTGCGCCGAGGCAGGCGGCGATGCGCAGCACCGACCGACGCCCTGGGAGCATCTGATCCGTTTTCATGACCAACTGCTCGCACGGCTGCCGCCCCGGGCGCCTCACCAACACCGGTAATACAAGCGAA
Source organism: Streptomyces sp. NPDC019443 (assembly GCF_044389785.1). Lineage (NCBI taxonomy): Bacteria > Bacillati > Actinomycetota > Actinomycetes > Kitasatosporales > Streptomycetaceae > Streptomyces > Streptomyces sp. NPDC019443. The sequence goes on along the minus strand of NZ_JBIRYJ010000001.1, from coordinate 1,059,067 downwards.
AGCACCCGATGGGAGCAGCGGGAGGGTTCAGGCCGTCAGCTGCGGCGCACCAGCGGGAAGGGCAGCGTCTCACGGATAGTCAGGCCGGTGAGGAACATGACGAGCCGGTCGACTCCGATGCCGAGACCGCCGGTCGGCGGCATGGCGTACTCCAGCGCGTCCAGGAAGTCCTCGTCGATCTCCATGGCCTCCGGGTCGCCGCCGGCGGCGAGCAGCGACTGGGCGGTGAGCCTGCGCCGCTGCTCCACCGGGTCGGTCAACTCCGAGTAGGCGGTGCCCAGTTCTGTACCGAAGGCCACCAGGTCCCAGCGTTCGGCGAGCCGTGGGTCGCGGCGGTGCTGGCGGGTGAGTGGGGAGACGTCGGTCGGGAAGTCCTTGTAGAAGGTGGGCATCCTGGTCCGCTCCTCGACGAGGCGCTCGTACATTTCGAGCACCACATCGCCGCGGGTGTCGTCCGGGATGTGCGGGACGCCGGCCCGGTCGCACAGTCGGCGCAGCACGGCCTCGTCGGTGTCGGCGTCGACCTCCTCGCCGAGCGCCTCGGACACCGCTCCGTACAGCGTCTTGACCGGCCAGGGGCCGGAGATGTCGTGGGCGACGAGTCTGCCGTCCGGGCCGGCCTTGTGCGCGATCGGGGCGCCGAAGGCCGCGGTGGCCGCGCCCTGGATCAGCTCACGGGTCAGATCGAGCATCACGTCGTAGTCGGCGAAGGCCTGATAGGCCTCCAGCATCGTGAACTCGGGGTTGTGCTTGTAGGAGATGCCTTCGTTGCGGAAGGTGCGGCCCATCTCGAAGACCTTCTCCAGACCGCCCACGCACAGCCGCTTCAGATACAGCTCGGGCGCGATGCGCAGATACAGGTCGAGGTCGTAGGCGTTGATGTGCGTCGTGAAGGGGCGGGCGTTGGCGCCGCCGTGGATCTGCTGGAGCATCGGCGTCTCGACCTCGAGATAGCCGCGGTCCAGCAGGCCCTGGCGCAGTGCCTGGACGGCGGTGGACCGGTGGCGTACGACATCGCGGGCCTCGGGGCTGGCCACCAGGTCGAGATAGCGGCGGCGGACCCGGGCCTCGGGGTCGGCCAGGCCGTGCCGCTTGTCGGGCAGCGGGCGCAGGCATTTGCCGGTCAGTTGCCACTCGGTGACGAAGACGGAGAGCTCACCCTTGTCGCTGGCGCCGATCTCGCCGCCGGCGGTGATGTGGTCGCCGAGGTCGACGACGGAGGTGAAGTCGTTCAGCACTCCCTCGCCACAGTCCTCGCGGGTGAGGGCGAGCTGGAGGTCGCCGGACCAGTCGCGCAGTACGGCGAAGACGACGCCGCCGAGGTCGCGTACGGCCATCACGCGCCCGGCGACGGTGGCCTTGCGGCCGGTGCGGGTGCCGGGTTCTGGCGCGGAGGTCGCGGCCCGGATCTCGGCGAGAGTGTCGGTCCGCTGGGCGATTCCGACCGGGTAGGGGTCGGTGCCGTTGGCGCGCAGCCGCTCCAGCTTGCGGTGGCGGATCCGCACCTGCTCGGGCAGCCGCTGCTCCCCTGCCGAAGCGGGCGAGTCCGGACCCACCAGGCCGAGCGAGTCGATGGACGGCAGCCCCTCGGTGGTGACGGGCGTGACCACTCCCTTTGGCCGTCCCTTTCCCTTCCCCCAGAGCTTGCGCAGGCTCGGTACGGAGACGAAGCCCTCGGCGATCCCGGAGGCGAGGCCGACTCGGGCGAGGGAGCCGGCGTCGCCGTAGCAGAGGAAGCGCGGATACCACTCGGGCTGGTACTTGACGTTGGAGCGATACAGGGCCTCCAGCTGCCACCACTTGGAGAAGAAGAGGAGCAGCTTGCGCCAGATCCGCAGGACGGGGCCCGCGCCGATGCGGGCGCCCTCCTCGAAGGCGGAGCGGAAGACGGCGAAGTTGAGGGAGATCCGGCGGATACCGACTCGGTGCACATGGGCGCACAGCTCAGCGACCATGAATTCCATGACGCCGTTGGGCGCGGTGCGGTCACGGCGCATCAGGTCGAGGGAGATGCCCTCCCTGCCCCATGGCACGAAGGAAAGCAGGGCCATCAGATTGCCGTCCCTGCCGAGGGCCTCGACAAGCAGGCAGTCGCCGTCGGCCGGGTCGCCGAGGCGGTCGAGCGCCATGGAGAAGCCGCGTTCGGTCTCGGTGTCCCGCCAGGCGTCGGCCTTGTCGACGATGCGCCGCATCTCCTCGTCACTCAAGGCGGAGTGACGGCGGATCCGGGTGGTGGCGCCGGTTCGCTGCACACGGTTCACGGCCTGCCGGGTGACCCGCATGTCACGGCCATTCAGGTCGAAGCGTCCGACATTCAAGATCGCCTCGTCGCCGAGCTGGATCGCCCCGAGCCCGGAGCGGGCGAAGACCTTGGCACCCTCCTCGGACGCGCCCATCACGGCGGGGGCCCAGGCGTAGCGTCTGGCGACGTCCAGCCAGGCCTCGATGGCGGGGGTCCATGCCGCCCGGTCACCGATCGGATCGCCGCTGGCGAGGCAGACGCCTGCCTCGACGCGGTAGGTGACGGCGCCCTTGCCGTTGGGTGAGAAGACGACCGCCTTGTCGCGGCGGGTGGCGAAGTAGCCGAGCGAGTCCTGGGCGCCGTAGGCGCCGAGCAGGGCACGGATGCGGGGCTCCTCGTCACCGTGCAGGGCGGCTTCCATGCGCTGCGAGCGAAACAGCGTCACAGCGGAACTGAGCAGGGCGATCGCACCGAAGAGGCCGAGCAGGAAGAAGAGCGGGCGCGGCGGGCGGCCGTCGAATTCGTCGCCCGAGACAAGTCCGCCGAGCACTCGGTTGGCGGCCCACAGCAGCCGCTGGCCCTGGGGCAGCCCGCCCGGGAACAGCTCGACAAGCCCCCAGCCGACAAGGATTGCGGCGGCGAGCCCGAGGACCAGGACGAGGAGCGCGCGCCGCAGGGCCCCGCGCCGGGTCTCGGCGTAGAACTCCCCGCGGGCCACGACGAGCACCGCCAGGGCGATCGCGCACAGCACCAGACTGGGGCTCCAGGCCCAGTCCCTGTCGAAGATCAGCACCAGTACGTCGGTGATCAGCAGCAGGGTCAGATAGCCGACGACCAGCCACCAGGCGGCCTTCTTGCGGGCGCCGATGGCCGCGGCGAGCAGCAGCAGGAACGCGGCATAGGCGAGGTTCGCGCTGACGGGGACGGTGACCCGGTCCAGGAAGAGGGCGACCGGTCGCAGCACATGCCGCAGCGGAGGGATGAGTGAGAGAACGACGCAGAACACGCCGAGTGCGCCGAAGAACATCGCGAATGCGCCGGGCACCCTGCTCAGCAAGCTGCCACGGGCGGGAGTCGGCTCCTGCACGGTGACACTCATGATCTGCACTCTAAGGAGGCCATCGGCGGGCCGCCTGTCGGGAGCGACTAGCCTCGTTGGTGTGACAGAGCACCAGCCCCGGCAGCAACCGCACCAATTCGAACGCGGCACCGACGGCCCGAAGGTCATCGTGGTCGGCGTGGACGGTTCCGATTCCTCGCTGCGGGCGGCGGCCTACGCGGGCGGTCTCGCCCGTCGGCAGAACGCTCTGCTCGCCATTGTGTACGTCCAGCCGGTGATGCCGGCGGGCGCGGCGTTCGGCGTCCCGATCGGGGACGCGACCGGGGAGATCGCCGAGGAGCTGGTGGCCGAAATTCGTTCCGCTGCCGAACGGGTCAAGGGGATCTGGGACATCCGCTGGGAGTTCCACACCGTCCGCGGTGACCCGTACAGCGGACTGGTCACCGCGGCCGACGAGCTGAAGGCGGACGCCGTGGTGGTCGGGGCTTCGGAGTCGGCGGGACACCGGATCATCGGGTCGGTGGCGGTCCGTCTGGTGAAGGCCGGGCGCTGGCCGGTAACTGTCGTTCCGTAGCCGGTAGCCCATGCGGGTGGGGGCCTGAACCGCGCAGCCTGCCGCGGCGGTGAGCAATACGACGGTGGCGGCCACCGGTCCCTGACGTGTGCGCCGACCGTTCACCGCACCATTCGCCGCTCCGTGCGACCGCTCGCCGAAGACAACCGTGCGTCATCTGTCCCTGCGCGCCGGGATGCGTTCGTATACGCCACGTAGCAGCGACTCTGCACGAAAGGTGTTGGCAATGGCGACCGCGACCGCTTCAGCGACAACCGACGAGCGGGCCTTGGCGGAGCTGCAGCGTGATCACGGCCCCGCTCTGTTCAGCTTTCTGCTCGGCCTGACCTACGGGGACCAGCAGCGCGCCGAGGATCTGCTGCAGGAGACGCTCGTACGGGCCTGGCAACATCCCGAGGCGTTCGACGGCCCTTACGAGTCGATGCGGCCGTGGCTCTTCACGGTCGGCCGCCGCCTCGCGATCGACGCCCGCCGCTCCCGGCTGGCCCGTCCCACCGAGATCGGCGACGGGGTCCTGGCCACCACGCCGGACCCGGCGGACGTCACAGAGGCGGCCGTCGCCGCGCTCGACGTCCGGGCCGCCGTGGAGTCACTGAGCCCCGAGCACCGCGCGGTGCTGGTGCAGATCTATTTCCACGGGCTGAGCGTCAACGAGGCCGCCGAGGCGCTCGGGATACCGGCGGGGACGGTCAAGTCGCGTTCGTACTACGCACTGCGTGCGCTCGCCCGCTGCCTGCCGGGGTACGCGCGCCCGCGTGCGACGGCGAGCGCGGGCCGTCCCTGACGCCACGCACCGGCCCGCCGTACCGCTCGTCGCGCCCGTTCGACCGTTCGTCGCCGCCCTCGTCGTCCCATTCGGCCGCTGAGCGCCCAGCAGGTCCGTATACGCCAGGTGGCGGATAACTCCGAGGGCACTTCCCGCCACGCTCTGAGGGTCGGTGCGGCCCGGCCGACGGGGTCTTCACCCCACCCGGCCCTCAGAAGGAGAGTTACGGTGACAACCACCCTGGACCAGCAGATCGGCGCCACCGCGACCGCGCCCCGTACCGACGAGCGAGTGCTCGCCGAGTTGCAGCGTGAGCACGGCAGGGCCCTCTTCGGCTTGCTCCTCGGACTCACCTACGGGGACCGGCAGCGGGCGGAGGATCTGGTGCAGGAGACCTTGGTGCGTGCCTGGAAACACCCCGAGGCGCTGGAGACCGACCACGAGTCGATGCGCCCCTGGCTGTTCACCGTGGGCCGCCGGCTCGCGATCGACGCGCGCCGGGCCCGGCAGGCCCGCCCGGCCGAGGTGGCCGCCGAGAGCGTGGAGCACTCCCCGGTGGCCGACGACCACACCGAGTCGTCGTCGACCGCGCTCGATGTGCGCGACGCCGTCAGGATGCTGAGCCGGGAGCACCGCGAGGTGCTTGTGCACATCTACTTCCGGGGGCTGTCGGTGGCCGAGGCCTCCGAGGCGCTCGGCATCCCCGCGGGCACGGTCAAGTCCCGTACGTATTACGCGCTGCGCGCCCTGCGCAAGGTGCTGCCCGGCTACGGCGCGCTGACCGCCTGACCCCTCTCACTCCCCCGCGGCCTGCAGTGCGGCCTCCCTCGCCACCTCGGTGCGCGAGCGCATCTGCAGCTTGCCCAGGATGTGCGACACATGGGTCTGGACGGTCCGCCGGGACAGGAACAGCTCGGTGGCGATCTCCGGGTTGGACCGCCCCTGCGCGACCAGCAGCGCGACCTTCAGCTCGGCGGGGGTGAGCGACTCCCAGCCGCTGGTGGCCCTGCGGCGTGTCGCACGGCTGCCCCGGCGCACCCCCAGCGTGCGCAGCCGCGCCTCGGCCCTGGCTATGTCCCACTGGGCGCCGAGACCGCCGTACGCCTCCACGGCCCGGTCCAGACTGACCCGCGATGCCGCCAGGTCGCCGTGCCAGGCCTGCGCCACCGCGAGATCCTCCAGCGTCTGGCCCAGCAGCAGCGGCCACGAGCCGCCCTCGTAGTACGAGAGCGCCTGCGCGAGAGGCGCGGGATCCTGGGCGAACAGGCCCCTGCAGCGGATCGCCGCGGTCCTCGGGCCGGGGTATTCGGGGGCCTTCGCCGCCTCCGCCTCGCAGGCCGCAACCGCGGCCTCGGCGCTCCCGGCGTCCCCCGACTCCAGGGCGAGCCGGACCACGTCGGGCAGCAGCCAGTGGCGTTCATGGACCATGCCGGCCGTGTACTCGTCGGACAGCACAGGCAGCAGCACCCGCAACGCGTCCCGCGGGCGGCCGTCGCGCTCCGCCAGCAGCGCCCGGGCCAGCAACAGGTGGCCTGCGTCGCGGAGCACCGCCGTGCCGGCGGCCAGGGCGTCCGGCTCGACCCGCTCCAGATGGCGCAGGGCCGCGGCGCGCTGATCGCGGTGGCCGAGGATCAGCGCGTGCATGCCGTGGACCAGCACTGGAACCCACCCGTCCAAGACCTTGAGTTCGGCGGCCCGCTCCAGATGTCCGGCCGCGCAGTCCCAGCGTCCACGCCGGAAGTGGAATTCGGCGGAGCGCGCCTCCATGCCGACCAGCCGGCCCGTGGACCCCACGCGCCGGGCCAGTGTCCGCGCCTCGTCGAGAGCCTGCTCCGTGTCTTCCGGCTCGTCGAGCCTGTCGTGTCCCTCCGCGACATTGGCGAGCATCAACAGGCGGATGTCCGCGGCGGCCGGGATCTGCCGCGCTCGGGCGATGCCTTGCGCGCCGTGGCGGAGGGCCTCCCGCTCCCGGCCGAGCCGGTAGTACACATACGCCATCGCATGGCGCGCCTCGGCCTCGGCGAGCGGGTCCCCGAGCCGCTCCGCCGCCGCGACCGCCTCCTCACCCTCGGCGCGCGCCGCGTCGAGCCGGTCCAGGTCCGCGTGGCAGAGCACCCGGCAGGCCACGAGTCTGAGGTGCCAGTCGGCGGAGAGACCGGGCTCCGCCAGAGCCTCCTCGGTGGCCTTCAGCGCCTGGGCCATGTCTCCCTGCACCATCAGCGCCGAGGTCAGCATGAAGCCGAGGACCGCCCGGCGCGCCGGGTCCTGCGCACGGTCGCGCATGGTGCGTACGAGACCCGCCGACTGGGGGCGGCGCAGCAGCGTCGCCGCCTCGGCGAGGCGCTCTTCGAGGACGGGGCGGTCGGCGTCGGTGGGCCAGCCCTGCTCGATGGCCCGCTCGATCAACTCTGCCGCGAGAACCGGAGACTGGGCGTTGAGGGTCCCGGCGTGCTCCACGAGCCAGCGCACCGCCCACCCCGTCATCGGGCCCGACACTCCCCGCAGCTGCCCGGCGACGACGGGCGGGGACGCTCCGGCGTCGGCCAGGGCACGCGCGGTGTCGTGATGCAGCGCCGACCGCACCGAGCCGGGAATGTCGGCGTACAGCGCCTCCCGGATCACCTCGTGGCGAAAGCGCAGCCGGTCACCGGTGTCGCTCAGCAGCCCGGCGGCAATGGATTCACCCAAGGCGTCCAGGAGCTGGCGGGTGGTCCGGCCGAGTACGACAGCGAGCTGGCCGGCGTCGAACTCCACTCCGAGGAGCGCGGCCTGACGGAGTGTTTCGTACGAGGACGGCGTCAGGAAGCCGATCCTGTCCGCCAGGGAGCACAGATGGCCACGTCCCCCGTCGGGCGTGGTGAGCTCGGCCCGCCCGCCCACGATGTCGATGGCTCCCTCGGCCAGCAGGCCGGTCACCAACTCCTCGATGTAGCGCGGGTTTCCGCCCGCGAGCCCCACGCGGCCGCGCAGTCCGGGCCCCGGAGGTGCACCGGCCAGGCTCTCCACGAAACGCTCCGACTCCTCGGGCATGAGGGGACCGAGGCGGACGGGCAGAGTGCCGCGCTCGACCAACCCGGCGCGCAGCCGGTCGAGTTCGCGGCGCCTGGGCACCGGTCGGCAGGAGGCCACCAGGAGCAACGGCAGCCGCGGTGCGGCCTTGGTGAGGCGCTGCCACATCAGCAGGCTGGCGCCGTCGGCCCACTGCAGATCGTCGAGTGCGACGACCAGCGGACGCTCGGCGCAGAGCTCGTCGACCTGGGCGAGCAGCCGGTCCATGGCCGCCATCAGTGATGTCTCGGAGGTCGGTGTGTCGGCGCCGTCGCCGTTCAGCAGTCCGACGATCTCGCCGCGGCCGCGGTCCCCGGCGGCGCCGTCACCGTAGAGACAGTCGAGCACCGCCCGGAGCGGGTAGCCCTGCCACAGCTCGTCGCCGCTGCCGAGCCGGATGCGACAGCCGAGCCCTTCCGCCGTTGAGAGCGCTTCCTCCAGGAGCCGGGTCTTGCCGGCGCCCGGCTCGCCCTCCACGAGCGCCGAGCCGCCGCGCCCTGCCACAGCCTCGTCGAGCAGTGTGCGCACCATGCCGACGTGCTCTTCCCGACCGACCCACACGGCGGCCACCACCCCGTCCCCCCGACGCGCCACGAAGGCGGAATCTCTCCGCCCAGCGATCGCCGACGCGCGCTGTCCCGCATTATCGGTGCGCCGCGGCTCGCTGGTCCACCGGTGGGAGTGTCGCCCTTCCGGAGCGGGTGTCCCAGTCACGCGCGCCCCGGATGTCCCGCCCGTTTCCTCGTCCCCCTGGGATCACGGCCAAAGGGCGACCGTATGCGAAACCTCACGCTCAAGTTGAGTAAATACGGGCTCCCAGCCGTGTCTCTCGGTGGAGGCTCTTCGTCAGGGTCGGCGCACGAAGCCGCCCAACGAAGTCGTCCGGGAGGAAGGTGGGAAGCGTGCGGCCCGAGAGTTCGAACGGCACCAGCGGAGGCGGGCTGGCAGTCCCCATGGCGTGGCTCTGCGCCGAGTACATCGCCGAAGAGATGCTCCGTACGAGCGCTCTCGTCGAGGGCGGCTCGCTCGAGTTCCGGGCGGGCCGTGAGACGCTGGCGCTCACCATCTATCTGCGTGACAGCGCGGAAGAGCTCGCGGGCGTCCGGGTGGTCTCCCGCATCGACGAGTGGCTGTCCCTGACCTCGTACGGCCATCCCTGGCGGGAGTGGGTGGAGGAGCGGCTGGCCGTACGGCGGCAGCGGGAGAGCGAACTTTGCGACGGCGCCGACCCGGATCTGGCCCTCGCGCTGGGCACCTGGAGCTGGCTGCGGCAGACCGAGCTGCTCGCCGCCGACCTCGGCGAGGGCGGCGATCCGTGGCACGCGCCGAACCCCATGGACGCGGCCGTGGACGAGTACGCGCAGATATGGACGCCGGCCTGGCAGCTGGGACTTCCGCTGAGCCATCTGGCCATCCACCTCTACTGCTGAGCCACCTGGCAATCCACCTCTACTGCTCAGCCACCTGGTCATCCACCTGCTCCGAGGAACCTGGGGAAAAACCACCGGGAATGCCCCGGGAATGCCTAGGCGGCGCCGAGCTGCCTCGCCCCGCGGCTGAGCTGCCGCACGGCGCGGGTGGCCCGCAGATGCACCTCGGTCACCGGAAGCCCGAGCGCGGTGGCCGCCTCGAAGGGGCTGCTGCGCAGCACATGGAGCTGATGGACCACCGCGCGGTCGCCCGGATCGAGCGCGCCGAGCAGGCTGCACAACTGGTCACGGGCGGATCTCACCGTCGGCTGTACAGTGCACATGTCGCTTACTCCCCCACGTAGGTGTCTATTGCCACCGGTTGATACGAACCGGGCAGGTGGCCGACTCAACGCCGCGCAGAAATCTCAGTCCGTGGACTGGCGGCCCGCCGAGGAGTGCACGCCCGCTCGGTACTTGGGGATCCGGATCGTGATCTTCATACCCGCGCCTGCGCCCGTTTCGATGACGAGCCCGTGATCGTCCCCGTACACCTGGCGCAGCCGTTCGTCGACGTTGGACAGGCCGATGCCCGACGACGGCGTCCGCTCCCCCGCGAGGATCCCGCGCAGCACGTCCGGGTCCATCCCCACGCCGTCGTCCTCGATGGTCACCATCGCCTCGGCGCCGGCATCCCGCGCCGCGATCGTGACGCGGCATTCGCTCTTCGAGTCCTCCAGGCCGTGCTTGACGGCGTTCTCGACGAGCGGCTGCAGACACAGGAACGGCAGCGTCACCGGCAGCACTTCCGGCGCGACCTGGAGTGTCACCTTGAGCCGGTCTCCGAAGCGGGCCCCGGCCAGCGCCAGGTACTGCTCGATGGAGCGCAGCTCGTCGGCGAGGTTGGTGAACTCACCGTGTCTGCGGAAGGAGTAGCGGGTGAAGTCGGCGAATTCCAGGAGAAGTTCACGCGCCCGCTCGGGGTCGGTGCGGACGAAGGAGGCGATCGCGGCGAGCGAGTTGAAGATGAAGTGCGGCGATATCTGGGCGCGCAGCGCACGGATCTCCGCCTCGATGAGCCGGGTGCGGGACCGGTCGAGCTCGGCCAGTTCCAGCTGTACGGAGACCCAGCGGGCCACCTCGGTCGCGGCCCGCACCAGGACGGCCGACTCCCGCGAGCCGTAGGCGACGAGCGCGCCGAGCACACCCTCCTCGCCGGTCAGCGGGGCGATCACGGCCCAGCGCAGTGGGCACTCCAGTTCCTCGCACTCGGTGTGCACGCTCTGGCTGCGCCCCGAGTCCAGCATTTCGGCGACGCGCACCATCACGCGCTGCTCGTGGTGGTCGGCGCCCGGACCGTCCCAGGCGAGGACTGAATCGCGGTCGGTGAGACAGAGCGCCTCGGTGCCCAGCAGCGAGCGCAGCCGCCGGGCGGCCTTGCGCGCGGTGTCCTCGGTCAGGCCGGCGCGCAGTGGGGGCGCGGCGAGCGATGCGGTGTGCAGGGTGAGGAAGGTGGCCCGCTCGACGGGCGTGCCCAGGTCGAGGTCGGACTTGACGACGCGCCGCGCCATCAGCCTGCCGAGCGCGATTCCGGCCGTGAGCAGTACCGCTCCGGCCGCTGCCAGTGCGGCCATTCCCATCCCGGTCATCGTTCCGCTCCTTCGGGCTGCGGCCTGCCGACGAGATCTTCCGGCAGGTGGAGCCGCGCGAGGATGGCGGTGGCGCCGGGAGGTATGTGGCTGGGCGTGGCCAGCGAGACCAGCACCATGGTCAGAAAGCCGACGGGCACCGACCACACTGCGGGCCAGGCCATCAGGGTGTGTGCCCAGCCCTCGGGCGCAAGGCCCGCGCGTGTGGCCATCACCGCGGTGAGCGCCGCCCCGCCGCCGACGACGAGCCCGGCGGCGGCACCCGGCGGGGTGAGTCTTCGCCACCAGATGCCGAGCACCAGCAGCGGGCAGAAGGAGGACGCCGAGACGGCGAAGGCCAGCCCCACCGCGTCGGCGACCGGCACATTGGTGGCCACGATGCTTACGGCAAGCGGCACAGCCATGGCGAGGAGGGTCGCGAGTCGGAAGTGCCGTACGCCGCGCGAGGGCAGCACGTCCTGCGTGATGACGCCGGCGACGGACATGGCCAGTCCGGACGCGGTGGACAAAAACGCGGCGAACGCGCCGCCCGCCAGCAGCGCCCCGAGCAGGTCCCCCGCTATCCCGCCGACCATCCGCTCCGGAAGCACGAGCACGGCCGCGTCCGCGTCCCCGGTCAGGGAGAGTTCGGGCGCGTAGATCCGCCCGAGCGCGCCGTAGACGGGCGGCAGCAGATAGAACGCGCCGATCAACCCCAGGACGACGAGGGTGGTGCGTCGCGCGGCACGTCCATTGGGGCTGGTGTAGAAGCGGACGGCGACATGCGGAAGTCCCATCGTGCCGAGGAAGGTGGCGAGGATCAGTCCGTACGTCGCGTACAGGTGGTAACCGTCCCGGCCGCCGGAGAGCGGCTGGGACCAGCTGGCCGGATCGGTGCCCGACGAGGCCCGTTCGGGCACTGCGGCGCCCTGCGGGAAGCCAAGTTTCGTCCCGGCCTCGACGCGGTGGGTGCCCTTGTCGAGAGTGATCTTCCGGTCCTCGTACCGTGTGTCGTCGACGTCGCCGGTGACGGTGAGGGTCAGCGGCTCGTCGAGATCGACGCGGACGGTGTCGTCGATGCGTACGGCGGTGTGCTCGCGGAAGACCGCGGGCGCGTCGAAGCGTGCCCGGGGTGTGTCGTCGCCGGCCCAGGCCGCGACGAGGAACAGCGCGGGCACCAGCAGAGCGGTGAGCTTGAGCCAGTACTGGAATGCCTGCACGAAGGTGATGCTGCGCATGCCGCCCGCCGCGACGGCCCCGGTGACGACAAGGGCGACGACGAGGCCGCCCACCCAGTCGGGTGCGCCGGTGAGGATCTCCAGGGTGAGGCCCGCGCCCTGTAGCTGGGGCAGCAGATAGAGCCAGCCGATGCCGACGACGAAAAGGCTGGCGAGCCTGCGCACGGCGGCGGACTCCAGCCGGGCCTCGGCGAAGTCGGAGAGGGTGTACGCCCCCGAGCGACGCAGCGGGGCGGCGACCAGCACCAGCAGGACGAGATAGCCGGCGGTGTAACCGACCGGGTACCAGAGCATGTCCGGGCCCTGCAGGAGGACCAGCCCGGCTATGCCGAGGAACGAGGCGGCGGAGAGGTACTCGCCGCTGATGGCGGCGGCATTGAGGCCGGGCTTCACGGTGCGGGAGGCGACGTAGAAGTCGGAGGTGGTGCGCGATATGCGCAGGCCGAGCGCGCCGATGAGCACGGTGGCGAGCACCACGACGGTGACCGCCGTCACCGCGTAGGTCTGGTTCACGAGGTCAGCGTCCTTCGACGAGCCTGGTGAAGTCCTCTTCGTTGCGCTCGGCCCGGCGTACGTACCAGCGGGCGGTCAGCCACATCACGGGGTAGACCGCCACGCCGAGTGCCGCCCAGACGAAGGGCTCGGGCGAGGAGAGGGTTCCGTCGAAGACGGCCGGGAGCGCGAAGAGCAGCGGCAGCGAGCCGACGAGCAGGGCGAGGGTGCCGAGCGCGTAGAGCGCGGCCCGCAGCTGGCTGCGCATGAGCGAGCGCACATACGTTGCGCCGAGTGTCGTCTGCTCGCTGATCTCTGACCGGGCGGGGGCGTGCCCGGGTGCGCGCCTGGCGCTGCGCGGCACGCCGGTGACCACCTCACGGCGGGGTTGTTGCTCTGCAGACATCGTCGTCCGCTCCAGCGTCTGTCGGCGAACTCTCCGGAGCTGTGGAGTCTACGCAGGGGCGATTACCTACGGTAGACACCAGCCGTTCCTCGAGACGGAGGGTACGGCGACGCCTCTCAGTGGCCGTCCGTGCGCTGGGCGCAATCACTCAGCGCGATCTCCAGCTCGACGTAGGACTCCTCGGCCCTGCGGAACGCGACTTCGAGGGCGGCTTCGGTGCGCGGACCGGCCAGCCCCTGTGCCGATTCCTGGATCTCGTACAGCACATCCGCCCAGCGCCCGGCCGCGCTCTTCACCGTGGTGAGCAGTGCCTCGAGGTCACGAGCGCTGGACGCCCGGGTCGCCGGCAGGCTCCGGAGTTCCTCCAGCAGTGCTTCGATGTCGGACATCAGGTCCCTTCTCCCCGTACCCGATCAAGGCTAGGCGGCGGGCGGGGGCGGTTACCGCCGAATCCTGGGGCGGCTCGGTCAGCGGATGACGCCCGTCGCCGTACGGCTGTGGTGGGGCGACGAGCGGCTCCGTCCGCCCGTCCAGCGGTCGGCCGGGTCCGGGCAGGGTCCGCCCGCTCAGCCCCGGGCGTGTCGCATCAGCAGGTCGCGCAGCTGGCGCGCATGACGGCGGCTGACGGCGAGCTCGGCGGTGCCGACCCGGACGGTGGTCGTCCCGGCGTCCAGTCGCAGTTCGTCGATACGGGCGAGGGCGACGAGATGGCTGCGGTGTATGCGTACGAACCCGCGCGAGGCCCAGCGCTCCTCAAGGGTGGACAGCGGGATGCGCACCAGGTGGCTACCGTCCTCGGTGTGCAGCCTGGCGTAGTCCCCCTGGGCCTCCACGTAGGCGATGTCGTCGATCGGTACGAACCGTGTGACACCGCCAAGTTCGACCGGTATCTGCTCGGCGGCGGTCCCCCCTTGGGCATGCTGTGCGACGGCCGGTGGGGTGCTGGGTACGGGGGTGTGCACTGCGGGGCCCGCCGGGTCGGGCTGCCGTGGCTCGCGCGCCGAGACGACCAGGTCGCGGACCCGGCGTACGGCTTCGGCCAGCCGCTCCCTGCGCACCGGCTTGAGGACGTAGTCGACGGCCTTGAGGTCGAAGGCCTGGACGGCGAAGCCCTCGTGGGCGGTGACGAACACGATCAGCGGCGGCCGGGCGAATCCGGCGAGCAGTTTGGCGACGTCGAGACCGGTGAGACCGGCCATGTGGATGTCCAGGAAGACGACGTCGATGCCGTCGTCCCCGTCCGGGCCCGCGTCCAGCGCGCGGCCGATGCGGCGCAGTGCCTCGGTCGCGTCCGTGGCTCCTTCGGCGCTCTTGATGCGGGAGTCGGAGCGCAGGAGGTAGAGCAGCTCTTCGAGTGCCGGTTTCTCGTCGTCGACAGCCAGTACACGCAGCATGCTACGGAGTGTAGGCGCGCCTCGACGGCCGGACTACGGCGTCTGGTCGCCGTCGGGCCCGTCGAGCAGATCGTCCTCGGAGAACATCGCCAGCAGCGCGGGGGCGTCGGCCATGTCGAGGTACGCGATCCGGCACGGGTCGCAGACCTGCAGGTGGCCAGAGACCCGGGTGTCCTCGGCCGGGCCGAGCGCACCGAGGACATACGCGCCGAGCAGCAGTTCCACATGGGCGCTGTCGGGGTGCGGCACGATCATGCTGGTCCCCGTCTCTCCACCTGTCACGCACACATCATGCGGGCAGCACTCGCCCGGTCTCAAGACAGTTCCGTAAGCGGGCCGTTCATAGTGCGGCACGGTCCGGGCGGCCCGGCGGTTGCGCTCGACGTGCACGGAGTTGAGCACGGCGCGCACCTGGTCCGTACTTCAGGTCGACAGACCCACTACAGACCCACTACAGACCCACTACGGACCCGCGACAGACGCAGTACGCAACGGGGCGAGAGACGAATCGAGGACGCCATGAGCTTGCAGCAGCGGCACCGGGACGTGGCCGCCTATGCTCTGGGCGTCCTGGAGCCCGCGGACGCGTTCCGGTTCGAGGAGCATCTGGCGGACTGTGTGATGTGCACGGTACAGCTCTCCGACTTCGCCTCGGCCGCCACGGCCCTGGCCGAGCTCGCTGGACCCGACCGGATCGAAGTCCGTCCCAGCAGGCGACTGCTCGACCGGCTGACAGACGAGGTCGACGTGGTGCGGCGGCGCGGCCGCAGGCGTCGGCTGAAGCTGGTCGTGGCGGCCGCGGCTCTGATCGTCGCCCTGCCCGCCGCGGCGGTGGCGCTCGAGGACGCCGGGAGCGGGAAGCCCGCCCTTCAGCAGATCGTGGCGAAGGATCCCACGACGGGCGTCGCTGCGGCCGCCGCGACGCAGGACCGGGCCTGGGGCACGGCGGTCGCTTTGCGTCTGTCGGGTCTCAAGGGGCCTGGCGCCTGCCGTCTTGTCGCCATCGGCAAGGACGGCATCGAACACCCGGTCCTCACCTGGGCGGTGCCGGCAGGTGGCTACGGGATACCGGGTTCTCCGGGTCACGAGGACCCGCTGGACATCGAGGGGGGTACGGACCTGCCGAGCGGCGAGATCGGCCGCTGGGAGGTGCGTACCCTCGACGGACAGCCTCTGATCTCCCTCAAGGGGTAGCTCAGGGCTGTCGGGCCGCTGTCCGGCGCTACCTCAGGTCCTGCGCTACTCAGGTCTTGCCCTACTTCAGCAGGCGGGAGAGTCTGCGGTCTGCGAGCGGCTTGCCGCCGGTCTGGCAGGTGGGGCAGTACTGCAGCGAGGAGTCGCTGAAGGAGACCTCGCGGATGGTGTCGCCGCAGACGGGGCACGGCTGACCGGTGCGGCCGTGGACGCGCAGACCGCTCTTCTTCTCGGCCTTGAGCCGGCCGGCGGCGACGCCGCGCGTGCGCTCGACGGCATCACGCAGCGTGGAGCGCAGGGCCTCGTACAGGACGGTGATTTCGTCCTCGCTCAGGTTCTGCACGGGCTTGAAGGGCGACATCTTCGCGGCATGCAGGATCTCGTCGCTGTACGCGTTGCCGATGCCGGCGATCAGGCCCTGGTCGCGCAGCGCGCCTTTGATCTGTCGGCGTTCCCCGGCGAGCAGCGCGGCGAAGGCGTCCCGGTCGAAGCCGTCGGCGAGCGGATCGGGGCCGAGTCGGGCGATGCCGGGGACCTCGGCCGGGTCGTGTACGAGATGGACGGCGAGCCGCTTGGTGGTGCCCGCTTCGGTGAGGTCGAAGCCGCCGCCCGAGGCGAGGACGGTACGCAGAGCAAGCGGGCCTTTGCCGGGGCGTGGAGGCGCCGCCGGGAACTCGTCCTTCCACTGGAGCCAGCCCGCCCGGGCGAGATGGGTGACCAGATGCAGTGGGCCGACGCTGATGTCGAGCCACTTCCCGTGCCGGTCCACGGCGGTCACCTCGGCGCCCTCTACGGCGGTCAGCGGCGGGTCGTACGTCTTCAGGACGCTGATCGCCAGCGGCAGGACGCGGACGATCTCCTGCCCCACCAGGTGGGTGTCAAGGAACTCTCTCAGCGCTTCGACTTCGGGCAGCTCCGGCATGCATCCAGGGTGCCAAAGGGGCGGGGCAGGCGCAGGTTTACCGGGATTCACCGCGCGGGGGCAGTCCGTAGACGCGGCTCGCGGTGGTCTCGAAGACGGCGCGGCGTTCGTCGTCGGCCAGCCGGTGGGTGAGCGCGCGGGCGGCCGCGACCACCTCGGCGTAGCCCGCGGCGAGCCGGCAGACCGGCCAGTCGGAGCCGAACATCAGCCTGCCGGGGCCGAAGGCGTCGAGGACCGTATCGGCGTACGGGGCCAGATCTGGCGTGGTCCAGGTGGACCAGGCCGCCTCGGTGACCATTCCGGAGAGCTTGCAGACGGTGTTGGGCTTGGCCGCGAGTGCGCGCACCGCGGTCGCCCAGGGCTCCAGGTCCTTGGAGGCGATGGGCGGCTTGCCGAGATGGTCGAGTACGAAGGTGAGCTCGGGCAGCCTGGCCGCCGCCTCGGTCGCCGCAGGCAGCTGGTGCGGGAGCACCACGAGGTCGTAGACGAGTCCCGCCGAGGCGACGGCGGCCAGGCCGCGCAGTACATCGGGGCGGAGCAGCCAGGTGGGGTCGGGCTCGCCCTGGACCTGGTGGCGGATGCCGACGAGGCGGTCCCCGCCCGGGAGTTCACGCAGGGCCGCGAGGGTGTCGGCGATGCCGGGGGCGGTGAGGTCGGTCCAGCCGACGACGCCCGCGACGAGTTCGCTGCCGTCGGCGATGGCGAGGAATTCCGGGGTCTCTTCGGCGACGGTGACCGTCTGGACGAGGACGGTGGCGCGTACGCCCGCGGCGCGGGCCTCGAGGGCGAGATCGTCGAGGGAGAAAGTGCGCCGGATGGGGGCCAGGTCGGGGCCGGTGATCCAGCCCTGGTCCCGTACGGAGAGGTCCCACACATGGTGGTGGGCGTCGATGATCGCCATCGGCTCACAGCTCCCAGACGACGGGCAGTCCGGCTTCGGCGCCGTCCGCGGAGTAGTCGTGCACCACATCGAGGAGTTCGGCCATCCGAGCCTGCCAGGCGATGTTGACGGGGAGTTTCTCCAGTGCGGCGAGCAACTGGGCGTAGTCGGCGCAGTCGAGGAGGTGGAAGAGGTCGGTACCGCTGCGCCAGATGGTCCAGGAGGTGACGCCGGCGGCGCGGATCGCGGCGGTGAGCTCCTTGGGGACTTCGCGGTGCACCGCTTCGTACTCGTCGATGCGGTCGGCGCGGACCGTGGTGTGCAGGGCGACTCTCATCGGGCGTCCCCGTCCTTTCGGGCATCCCTGTCCATCGGGAGCAGTCCTTCGGCGCGCAGTTCGTCCCAGAGCGCGGACGGGACGGCCAGGGCCAGCATGTCGGCCGCGTCCCGCACTTCATCGGCCGAGCGGGCGCCGACCAGGGCGCCCGCGACGGCCGGATGAGCGAGCGGATAGTGGAGGGCGGCGGCGCGCAGCGGTACGCCGTGGCGTTCGGAGACGGCCTTGAGCCGCAGAGCCCGCTGCAGGATGTCGTCGGGCGCTGCGGTGTAGTCGTACGTGGCCCCCGGTCGCGGATCGGCGAGCAACCCGGAGTTGAAGATTCCTCCGACGACAACGCTCTTGCCGCGGGCGGCGGCTTCGGGCAGCAGCTCGGCGAGCGCGCTCTGGTCCAGGAGGGTGTATCGGCCGGCGCACAGGACGGCGTCGACGTCGGTGTCGCGGACGAAGTGGGTGAGCATCGCTGCCTGGTTCATGCCGGCGCCGATCGCGCCGACGACGCCTTCGGCGCGCAGCCGCTCCAGCGCCGGGTAGCCGTGGCGGAAGGCGGCTTCCTCATGCTCGTCCGGGTCGTGCAGATAGACGATGTCGATCCGGTCGAGGCCGAGCCGCAGAAGGCTCTCCTCGATGCTGCGGAGTACGCCGTCCGCGCTGAAGTCCCATACGCGGCGGTGGTCGGCGGGTACGGCGAAGCCGCTCGCGAGGTCGTCTCCGTCGGGCGGGCAGGGTTCGAGCAGCCGCCCGGCCTTGGTGGAGAGGGTGTACGCGTCGCGGGGACGGGTGCGCAGGGCCTCGCCCAGTCTGCGTTCGGACAGGCCGAGCCCGTAGTGCGGCGCGGTGTCGAAGGTCCGGATGCCCGCGTCCCAGGCGGCGTCGACTGCCGCCGCGGCGGCGGCGGCGTCCACGGGGGTGTAGAGACTGCCGATTCCGGCGGCCCCGAAGGACAGTTCGGTGATCTCGACCGCGCTGCGTCCGAGCGTGCTCCGTCGCATTCCGCTGCTGCCCCCTCACTGTGGCGTTCACCGATGACGACGAATATTCATCGGATCACTTGGGGGCGTCAACACCCTTGAAGGGGCGAGATCTTGCGCCGAACCTCTGAGCTGTCCGATCTATCGGGCCGGCATATCGAGCGAGGCCTCTCCAATCAGGTCGAGGAGTCCTACGAGCTCCTCCCCCAGACTCCGCGCCAGGCGGTCGAGATCGGGCAAGGCCTTGCCATCGGCGACCAGGCCGACATGCACCCGCCCGTCATAGGTGGACATGGCAATGGCCAGAGACTGTCCGCGGGCGAGCGGTGCCATCGGATAGACCTCGCGCAGCGGGCAGCCGCCCAGCGACAGGGCCGAGCGCGGCAGCGGCACGCTGGTCACCAGGACGTCGAAGAGCATCCGGGCCGCGCCGCCCGCCAGCGGCGCGCCGAACCGGTGTGCGAGCGGCGGCAGTTGATCGGCGAGCACGGCCAGCGCCCCGGCGCCGCGCGAAGGACCAGCCGCCTTGTTGCGGTCCATGGCGGTACGTACGGCGTCGAGCCGTGAACGCGGATCGGGGTCGGAGACCGGAAGTTCCAGCAGATACGCGGAGAACTTGTTGCCCGAGCCGGGCGGGCTGCCCGGCCTGCGCTGGGAGACGGGCACCAGGGCGCGCGGGTCGGCGGCCGGCAGCCGCTCGCCGCGCTCGTCCAGCCAGCGCCGCAGCCCGCCCGCGACGACGGCGAGCAGCACATCGTTGGCGGTGCCGCCCACCGCCCTGCGTACGCGCTGCACGTCTTCCAGGCCGAGTACCGCGGTGCCGAGCCGCCGTGTGCCGCTCGAACCGGCAGTGAGTGCGGCCATGCCGCGCGGGTCGAGCCTGCTGGCACGTACGACCGAGGCCCCAACTCCGACGGCCCGGCCCAGCTCCTCGATCCGGCCGCGGGCGAAGCCGGCCACCTGCGAGGGACCCGCGAACCAGGACCGGGGTGGCACGGTACGCGCCCGCCGTACGCCGACCGTGCGGGCGTCGGCGATCTGGTCGAAGATGCCCGCCCCGATGGCGACCGCGCGCATGCCGTCCGCCAGCGCGTGATGCAGCTTCACCAGCACCGCGAACGGGCCGCCCGGCTCACCCGTCAGGAGGTACATCTCCCACGGCGGCAGACCTCGTTCGAGAGGCCGTTCCATCAGCTCGCCGGCAATCCCGGCGGCCTCGGTGGCGAAGTCGCCGGCCGGGAGGCGGACATGGTGCACATGCCGTCGTACGTCGAAGTCCTTGGCCACGGTCCAGCGGGCGCCGCCGACGGGCAGCAGGACATCCCTCACCCGCATCCGCAGCCGGCGGATCGCGGCGGCGCGCGTGGCGAGCAGTTCGAGGACGCTGTCGCCGCTCCGCGTCCCGGGAGCGGGCGCGAAGAAGGCGAGGGCACCGAGGTGCATCGGATGACCGGCGGACTCGAGGTGCCAGAACGCCAGGTCGAGGGGGGCAAGAAGCTCGCTGCTCAAGGGGACCTCTTGTCCTAGAAGGTGTCCTAAAGGGTGTCCTGAAGGGCCACAGAGTACGAAGTCAAACGCCTACGGTCGGTTACGGTCAAGTACGATCACTTCACGCACAGTTAACAACAAGTTTCCATCAGTTGGGCGGTCTGTCGGGGACTATGAACTCGCACCAAACGCATTTGCCGCTGCCCCTGGACTCCACGCCCCAGGCCTCCGCCAGTCGGTCCACCAGCATCAGCCCGCGGCCGGACACGCCCGACTCGCCCGCATCACGCCGACGCGGCAGCGCACTGGAACGGTCCTCGACCTCCACCCGCAGCCGCCGCTCCGAACCGGACAGCACCCGGATGGTAACGATCGCGCCGCCGTCCGTGTGCATCAGCGCGTTGGTGATCATCTCGTCGGCGGCCAGCTCTATCTCGTCCGACCGCTGGCGCGCGCCCCAGGCCCGTACGGCCGCCCGGATCATGTGCCGGGCAGAGCGAAGCGCCTCCGGGTCGTTCTGCCCGACATGCTGCTGCAGCCGGCCGCCCGCCTGCGGGGTGTACGCGCCCTTGCGGCGCAGCAGCAGGATCGCCACGTCGTCGTCACCACCCCGCTCGCCCGCCACCTCGCACAGATGGTCGGCGAGCAGCTGCAGATCGCGCGGACCGCCGCGCACCTGCGCGGTCAGCAGCTGCATCCCGTCGTCGAGATCGGCGCCGGGTTGCTCGACCAGTCCGTCGGTGTAGAGGAGCAAGGTCTGGCCGGGGTCCAACTCGACGGTGCTGACCGGGTATTCGAGCTGCCCGAACTCCGCCGAGAGCCCCAGCGGCAGCCCGCCCTCCACCGGCAGCCGTCGGCAGCTTCCGTCGATGTCCCGGATCAGCGGGTCGACATGCCCCGCCCGCACCAGCTGCACCACACCGGTGGACAGATCGGCCTCCGCATACATGCAGGTCGCGAACCGGTCGGTGTCGAGCTCATCGAGGAAGACGGAGGCGCGCGCCATCACGGTGGCCGGAGTGTGCCCCTCGGCCGCGTACGCCCGCAGCACGATGCGCAGCTGCCCCATCACCGCGGCCGCGTCCACGTCATGCCCCTGCACGTCGCCGATGACCGCACCCACCCGCCCGCCGGGCAGCGCGATGATGTCGTACCAGTCGCCTCCGATGTCCCGGCCCATACGGGCAGAGCGGTAGCGCACCGCGATCTGCGCCCCGGGCACAGCGGGGATCCGGCGCGGCAGCATCGCCTGCTGGAGGCCTTCGGCGAGATCGTGCTCCTGTTCGTAGAGCATGGCGCGCTGGAGGCTCTGGGCGATGCTGCTGCCGAGGGCGACGAGCAGATTGCGCTCCTCGGAGCTGAAGCCGGTCTTGTCGCCGTACAGCAGACCGAGCGCCCCTATGGGGCGGGCCTGGGCGATCAGCGGCAGATAGGCGGCCGAGGTGATCTTGAGATCTTTGATGTGCGGCCAGAGCAGCGGATATGACTCGGCGAAGTCCCGTTCGGACTCGATGAAGCGGGGCGTGAGGGTACGCACCACCTCGCTCATCGGGTACCCCTCGTCGACGCGCGTGTAGCGGGTGCCCGGCACGAACGAGCCTTCCGGCCCCTCGGCGACCAGATGGATCCGGCCCGATTCCAGCAGCCCCATGACCAGGCTGGTCGCGCCGAAGTGTTCCAGGCCGTGCGAGTCCCTCAGTACGTCGATGACGTCCTGGACGGTCCTGGCGTGGGCGAGGGCCGCGGTGGTGCTCTCCACGACGCTGGTCTGCCGGCGGCGCTCGACTTCGACTTCGAGGCGCTGCCTGGACTCGGCAAGCTCTTCGGTGGCGTCGCGGACGATGCCGATGATGCGCAGCGGGCGGCCCGTCTCGTCGCGGCGGACGCAGGCCTGCGTGTGGGCCCAGCTCAGGCTGCCGTCGCGGCGGCGGATGCGGAAGTACGCCCCGTAGCGGTCACTGCCATTCTTGAGCGCCTGCGCCACCAGGGTGTCCAGCCGGGCGGCCTCGTCCGACGGCACCCGGGAGGCCAGGCTCTCCGGGCGGCCGTCGTACTCGCCGGGGCGCAGATCGAACACCTCGTGACCGGGCTGGTCCAGGTGCATCAGCCCGCTGACCAGGTCCCAGTCGAAGCTGCCCATGCCGTTGAGGGTCAGGCTCAGATCCGGGTCGGCCGGCCAGTCGTCGGGAAGCGACAGGGCACCCGCTGCCCGATCAACCATAGAGCCACTCTGCCATCATTTGTCGGATTCTTCGACCGGTTCGGAGGGCGCGCTCAGCCCTGGAAGGTGTCCGGCGACGCCGGCTCCTCGTTGGGGATGAGCAGGTCCGGCTGGGACGGTGTGACCCCCTCGTCGGAAGGCACATCGGGGTTGACCGGCGGGGGCAGTGCCTCGCTCGGTGTGTCCAAAGGCGGTTCGGCAGGCGGCTCCACGGGCGGGTTGACCGGCTGCTCCGGTGTCGTCGGCGTGAGACTGCCGTCGCTCGGCACGCCGGAGTCACCGGGCTCGGGCATCACCGGCGGATAGACGAAGACGTCGTCCGGGGTCACCGGCGGGAGCACGTCGGGCCGCTTGTCCAGCTCGCCGTCGGTCCCGGCCTGCCGGTCGATCCAGGTGTTGGTGACGATGTTGACGATGACGAAATTGTTGATGACCTGGGTGGTCGGCTTGATGACGACGACCCGGTCCGACTGGTAGCCCGCCCAGGACTGGCCGTTGTGGACCACGGCGCCCTTGACGGCGACCGGCGGCTTCAGCGGGTTTCCGCAGGCACACCGAACGCGCGGCGTGCCGTACTGGTCCACCAGCACGGCGGTCCCGGCCTGCAGCACGGACTGGTAGGTGGTGGCGGTGCCGTCGCGGAAGCCGTGGCTGGTGACGCGGGTGTCGGCGCGCAGCACGACGGGCGTCAGTCCACGCAGATAGTCCGGGACCTCCGTCTGGGAGACGCCGGCGGCCCGGGAAAAGGCGCGCTCCTTGGCCTGGTCGGCGACGAGGAGGTTCACCTGCTGCTCGACGTCGCAACTGCCCAGCGATTGCGTGCCGCCGTACAGGCCAGGCGTCGAGCCGGACAGAGTGCGCAGCGTCTGCCCCCCTGCGGGGCTGCTCGGCACACCGGACGGGTCGGACGGCGCAGGCCCGATCTCGTTCCTCACCGTGGAGGCGGTGTACGGGTCCGGGCCCCGCGCCGCGGCAGGCTCGAGGTAGACCTCCGAGTCCGTGGCCGCCCTGCTGCTGCCGCCGCATCCGGCGACCAGGAGCGTGCAGGACAGCGCCGCGAACAGCCCGGCGACCGCGGCGTACCGACGGCGAATGGGTGGACGCACAACAAAGTCTCCCGCCTCTTCACCCCAATTGGTTCCTCAAGTTCTGCCGGATTCCCCTCAGCCCCGCGACTTGAACGCGTTCAAGTAAGCGCATAGTCTCGACCGCAAGGAATTGAACACGTTCAAGCCTGGGGTGGTGTGCGTGGTGTCCGTACTGGTCAGCCTGATCGTGATGCTCGGCATGCTGGTGGTCGTGCCCGCGGGACTCCGCCTCATCGACTCCGTCGGGCTCGCGCCCATTCGGCGGACATGGCCGCTGTTCGCCCTCCCGGGAGTCGTCTCCCTCTGGCTGCCGCGCTCGACCACGGCGACCGTGCTCGCGGCCGTATACGCGCTCGGCACGCTGGCTCTCGCCGCGCATGCCCCACGCAGGCTGGCCCGGACCCGATCGCTCGCGCCCGCAGAAATCGCGGTGCTCACAGCACTCGTGACCCCGTCCGTCGCCGGTGTCGCACTCGTCGCGGAACGCTCCGGGCACGAGCTCTTCGGCTTCAGCCTGCCGATCCTGGCGCTGACCGTGCCGCACTTTCACTTCGCAGGGTTCGCGGCCGCGCTGGTGGCGGGCCTGGTCTGTCGCACATCGGCCGGTCCTGCCGGGCGCTTCGCGGCGCTGAGCGTGCCGCTCGGCACCCTTCTCGTCCTGGCCGGCTACTTCCTGGACGACTGGGCCGAGCTGCTCGGTGCACTCGTACTGACCGCGGGCATGTGGGCCGTCGCGCTGCTGACCTGGCGCGACGTCCGGGCCGACGGCCGCGACGGGTTCACCCGCGGCCTGCTCGCCGTCTCGGCCGCCGTGCTGGTGGCGACGATGCTGCTCGCCCTGAGCTGGGCGCTCGGCGAGGCTACCGGTCTGCCCCACCCGACCCTGACCTGGATGGCCGCCACCCACGGCCTCGGCAACGCCCTCGGTTTCGCACTCTGCTCGGTGCTGGCCTGGCAACGACTCAAGGAGACGGCCGCATGAATCGCGTACACGCCCTCAACTATCCCGAGACCGGCGCCACCCGGCTCGGCCCGCTGCCCGACGGCTACCACCATCTCCACCACACCGCCCGTATCGGCCGCGGCCACGCCGTCTTCGAGGCGGCGGGCGCGGCGGTCACCAGCTGGCGGATGCACCGCGGGTCGGGCGCCCGGGTGCGCACCACGGCAGCGCGGGCCGAGCCCGGCGCCCGGCTCGAGGTCTCGCTCGGGGTCGGCCGACTGCGGTTCACCGCGCCGTGCGAGGTGATCTGGACGGCGTACGAGAAGGACCGGACGGGATTCGCGTACGGCACTTTGGCCGGGCATCCCGAGCGCGGTGAGGAGTCGTTCATCGTCGACATCCGCGACGACGGCTCGGTGTGGTTCACCGTCATGGCCTTCAGCCGTCCGGCGAGCTGGTACACCCGGCTCGCGGGCCCGCTCGTACCCGTGGTGCAAAAGTGGTACGCCAAGCGGCTCGGCCGTACGGTGCGACGGCTTGCCGCGGCCGATACTGGAGGTGATGGAGTGGTTCAGCGACGGTGACTACTGGCTCAGCCGACTGGTCTTCCAGCGGGCTCTGGCCGCCGTGTATCTGGTCGCCTTTCTCACCGCCGCCCTGCAATTCCGGGCGCTGATCGGCGAGCGGGGCATGCTGCCGGTGCCCGCGTACGTACGCCGGGTGCCGATGCGCCGTGCACCGAGCCTGTTCCAACTGCGCTACTCCGACCGCCTGTTCGCCCTCTGCGCCTGGGCCGGCGCTCTGCTCTCGGCGGCGCTGGTGGCGGGCGCTGCCGACCATGTCCCGCTCGCGGCCGCGATGGCATGGTGGGCGGCGCTGTGGGTGCTGTATCTGTCGATCGTCAATGTAGGCCAGACGTGGTACGGCTTCGGCTGGGAGTCACTGCTCCTGGAGACGGGCTTTCTCGCGGTCTTCCTCGGCAATGAGCGCACGGCCCCGCCCGTGCTGGTCCTGTGGCTGCTGCGCTGGGTGCTGTTCCGGGTGGAGTTCGGCGCGGGGCTGATCAAAATCCGCGGCGACGAGTGCTGGCGCAAGCTGACCTGCCTGGACTTCCACCACGAGACCCAGCCGATGCCGGGACCGCTGAGCTGGTTCTTCCACCATCTGCCGAAACCCCTCCACCGGGTCGAGGTGGCTGCCAACCATGTGACCCAGCTCCTCGTCCCCGTGTTGCTGTTCACCCCTCAGCCGATCGCGAGCGCGGCCGCCGGGACGATCGTGCTGACCCAGCTGTGGCTGGTGCTGTCCGGCAACTTCGCCTGGCTGAACTGGCTGACCATCGTGCTCGCCCTCTCCGCCGTGGACGGTTCGCTGATCGCGGATCCGCCCGCACAGTCCGCGCCCCTGCTCTGGTACGAGATCGTGGTGATCGCCGTCACCGCCCTGGTCGTCGGCCTCAGTTATCGTCCGGCGCGCAATCTCTTCTCGCGGCGACAGCAGATGAACCGGTCCTACGATCCGCTCCATCTGGTCAACGCCTACGGCGCGTTCGGCTCGGTCGGACGGGTGCGGCACGAGGTGGTGGTCGAGGGCACGGACGAGACGGTGCTCCATCAGGGCACGGTGTGGCGGGAGTACGAATTCAAGGGCAAACCGGGTGATGCACGCAGGCTGCCCCGCCAGTTCGCGCCCTACCATCTGCGGCTCGACTGGATGATGTGGTTCGCCGCGCTGTCCCCCGGTTACGCGGCCTCCTGGTTCGGCCCGTTCATGGAGCGGCTGCTGGACGGCGACCGGGACACGCTGCGGCTGCTGGGCCGCAACCCGTTCCCGGACGCCCCGCCCGCGTACGTCCGCGCCAGGGTGTACCGCTACCGGTACACGACCTGGCACGAACTGCGGGCCACCGGCGCCTGGTGGCACCGCACCTATGTGCGCGAGTTCCTCAGGCCGACCAGGCTGCTTTGAACACCCAGACGTGCTTGCCCGCCCGGCGGGCCGCGGCAGGCACGTCGATCACCAGCTTGCCGCCGGTCGTACGCCAGGCCAGCGGCCGTCCATGACCGAGCATGGTCACGTTGTCGCCGGGCCGGACGGGCACCGGGGCCTCGACGGTGAGCCTGCTGCCCGGAGCGGCGAGCGAATGGATGTAAAAGGCCTTGTCCGGGCGGACGGTGAAGCGCAGATCCTCGCCGAGCTGCGGCATCCGCGCCCAGTACGTACTGCCGTAGATCGCCTCGCCGTTGACCTTCAGCCACTCGCCCGTCTCACGCAGCCGGCGCTGCATGATCTCGGGGATGGTGCCATCGGCGCGCGGCCCGATGTCGAGGAGGAAGTTGCCGTTCTTGGAGACGATGTCGACGAGTGAGTGCACCACTTCCTCGGTCGTCATATAGCGGTCGTCGGGCGTGGCCGCGTTGTAGCCGTAGCTGAACGGGTCCAGCCCGCGGCTGGACTCCCACTTGTCGGTGACGATCGAGTCGTACGTCGTGTACTCGGGCGTCGTGAAGTCGTGCGGGCCGATCCCGGAGCGGTTGTTGACGGTCACCTCGATGGGCCGGGCCCGGTTCTTGGCGTGGTTGAAGTACTCCGCGAGCACCCGGTGGCTGTCGTTGACGCCGCCGATGTCGCACCACAGGACCTCGGGGTCGTATCCGTGGATCAGCTCCAGCATCTGCGGGGCCTGCAGTTCCTTGATGTAGTCCCCTGGCCGGTGTCCGGTGTACGGCACGGGCTCCAGCGTGTACGGATTGCGCGGCGCGTGCCCCGTCCAGGGATTGTCGGGGTTGAACCACTCGGGCATCGAGAAGTACAGACCGCGATGGAGTTCGGGGGCGTAGCGGCGGGAGGCGTCGAAGAGCTCCTTGATGAGGTCCCGCTTGGGGCCCATCTTCACGGAGTTGCGGTCGCTGACCTTGGTGTCCCAGAGGGCGAATCCCTCGTGGTGCTTGGAGGTCAGGACGTGGTACTGCGCGCCGGCGTCGCGGAACAACTCGACCCAGGAGCGCGGATCGAAGCGTTCGGCCCGGAAGCGCGGTATGAAGTCGTCGTACGCGAAGGACTCTCCGTACGTCTGGCGGTGATAGGCGTACGTCGGGTTGTTCGGGTCCTGCATGTGATTCCAGTACCACTCGGCGTACTGCTTGCCGACGGGCGCCCATGCGGGCACGGAGTAGACGCCCCAGTGGATGAAGATCCCGAACTTCACGTCCTGGAACCAGTACGGCGCCTGATGGGTGTTGAGCGACGCGTCGGTGGGCTGATAGTCGGGGACGCCGAGGGTGAGCGCCCGGCGGGCGGCAGCCGCCTGCTGGCCGCGGCCGCGGGCGACCACCGTGCCGTCGTGGGTGGTGCCGGGTTCGGTGCCCAGACTGCGGCGGATGCCGATGCGGACCCTGGCCTGGTCGCCGGGGGCGAGCCGGGTGACGGGTGCGGGCGCCACGGTGCGGGCGCCGGGTACGTCCACGGAGAGGGTGAGCCGGTCGGAGGCGAGGATGCCGACCGTGCCTGCGTTGATCACGGTGGCCTCGACGCTCTGCGCGCCCGAGTCGAGCAGGGAGGTCGTGGAGTGCGCGTCCCGCAGCGCCAACGCCCGCCCCTGGGCGGCCGGTTGCAGGGTGAGCGCGAAGATGTGGAGGGAGCTCTTGTTCGGCTGCGCCGGATTGGTGACCGGCAGCGTGAGTGCCACAGCCTGTCTGGTGGAGTCCATGGCGAGCTCGGCGGTGGCGATGACGACCTGGTGCGGGTCCTTCTGTCCGGCCGGGTTGTAGCGGTAGGGGGCGGTGAGGGGACCGCTGCCGGAGTACCAGTCGGGGCCGCTGAGCACCGCCTGCTGGGTGGTGCCGTCCGCGTAGTGGACGGTCGCCTTGCCGGATGCCGCACCATAACTGCCGGCGACGAGGAACAGGCCGGAAAGATAGCGGCCCTTGGGGAGTTCGATGCGCTGTCCGAGGGCGACGATGTTGTTCCTGGCACCCGCAGTGGCGGCGGGGAAGAGGTACGCGATGCCGTCGATGTCCAGCTGTCCGGAGGGGAGTTCCTCGCCGGGGAAGGTGTAGCCGGAGCCGTCGAAGTTACCGCCGCGGGCTTCCGCGGTGTCGATGCCGTCGTTGTCGAACCAGCGCTCCAGCGGTACGGGCACGGCCGGGGGGGACAGTGCCCCAGTCGCCGTCTCTCGCTTCCTCGTTCCCGTGTGCTGCCGCTGTCCGAGGGGTCGCATCGGCCGTGGCCGGGTGGATGAGGGCGGCGCCGACTGCCGCCCCCGCCGTCATTCCGAGTACATGGCGCCTGGGAAGTTCGGTCATGAGGTCCGATGATTGAAGCGTGACAGTGACCTGTCAATGCTCTCAACCGGACACAAGTGAGACCGTTTCTCCCACCCATCGGATGAATCCGCGTGACCTGCGGGATCTGCGACGGAGTGCGAGCGGCCCCCGAACGCCCCGTACCCCCCGCCGGTGCGGCAGGGGGTACGGGGCGAAGCGATCCGCTCAGTCGATGCCGGGCAGGATGTGCGGCTCGGCCAGGTCGTCCTCGTAGCCGGCCAGCCGGATCGGAGCCGATCGGGCCCAGACTTCCAGGCTGCCGAGTTCTTCGGGCCGGCCGGCCCGTTCGCCGCCGCGTTCCGGCGGTCGCTTCTCGTGCTTCTTCACATCTGATGTCACCGCGCACTCCTCTGTGTCGCGTAACTGGGACAGGGGCGGTTCGGTCGCGGTGGCGCCGGTACTCGGGCGGGACCGCAGCCTGGTTGCAGACCTGTCCCAGGACGGCCAAGGGGGTTTCGTGGGCCCTTTGGTGGCGTCCGTTCACCCCAGAGTAACCAAATGAGCAGAGCTCCGCTCGATGGGGCCTGTAAATCTCCTGTAAACCAGCTCAATTCCGGCCAACGATCTGTTCCTGTGCGGAGCTTCGTGGGATCGTACGCGGATGATTTCCGGGCCTGCGCAGAACTGCCTCGAAGGCAGGACAGCCCTGGTGACAGGGGCTTCCCGTGGCATCGGCTTCGCCATCGCCGGCGCACTGGCCGGGGCGGGGGCCGATGTGGTGGTCACCGCACGGGACCCGGATGGAGTAACGGCGGCTGTGGCCACGCTGCGGGACGCGGATGCGCGGGCGGCGGGCTGTGTCGGCAGCGTGGCCGACCCGTCCCATCTCGATCGCTGCACCGCCCTCGCCGTGCGGAAGTTCGGGCGGCTCGACATCCTGGTCAACAACGCCGCTACGAACGCGCCCTACGGTCCGCTGATGGAGGCCGATCCCGACCAGTGGCGCCACGCGTTCGCGGTGAATGTGGAGGCGGCGCTGCGGCTGGTGCAACTCGCCTGGCGGGCCTGGATGCGCGAGCACGGCGGCGCGGTGGTCAACATCTGCACCGAGGGCACACACGGGGTGGGCCCGCGGGTGGGCGCGTACGGCACGAGCAAAGTGGCGCTGCGGCACCTCACCCAGCAGCTCGCCGGCGAACTCGCCCCGGCGGTACGGGTGAACGCGGTCTCACCGGGTCTCGTACGCACCGAGATGGCACGCTTCGTCTGGGAGGGCGCCGAGCGGCGGATCGCCGACGGGCTGCCGCTGGGCCGGATCGGCGAGCCCGACGATGTGGCGCGGGCGGTGCTGTGGCTGGTCTCGGACGAGTCCGCGTGGGTGACCGGGGCCGATCTGCTGGTGGACGGTGGTACGAGGGTGCGCGCGGCGGCGGGCACGGGCTCGTACGCCGTCCATGACCAGCTGCGGGCTACCAGTTCGCCGGAGCGTAGTCCTTGAGGAAGCAGCCGTAGAGGTCCTCGCCGCCCTCGCCGCGCACGATCGGGTCGTAGACGCGGGCGGCGCCGTCGACCAGGTCGAGCGGAGCGTGGAAGCCCTCGTCGGCGAGGCGCATCTTGTCGGGGTGCGGGCGCTCGTCGGTGATCCAGCCGGTGTCGACGGCGGTCATCAAAATGCCGTCGGACTCGAACATCTCCTGAGCGCTGGTGCGGGTGAGCATGTTCAGCGCGGCCTTGGCCATGTTGGTGTGCGGGTGGCCCGCGCCCTTGTAGCCGCGGCTGAAGACGCCCTCCATGGCGGAGACGTTCACCACGTAGGTGCGCTTGGCCTCGGCCCCGGCCATGGCCGGGCGGAGCCGGCTGATCAGGATGAACGGCGCGGTGGAGTTGCACAGCTGCACTTCGAGCAGCTCGACCGGGTCGACCTCGGAGACGGTCTGGATCCAGCTGTTGGTGTCGTGCAGATCGGGGACCAGGCCGCCGGCGTCGATCGCGGTGCCCGCCGCGATGCGCTCCAGGGATGCCGAGCCGGAGATCAGCGCGAGGCCGGTCACGTCCTGGGCGGTGAGGCCCTCCCCGGCGGCTGACGGCAGCGCGGCGACGGTGTCCACGGCGCCGCTGCCGAAGGTGCCTATGACCTGGGCGGGCGGCAGCTCGCCCGCGGGCAGCGGGGCGGACTCCGCGGCGACCAGTTCGCTGTACGCCTGCGGGGAGCGGCGTACGGTCTGCGCGGCATTGTTGATCAGGATGTCCAGCGGGCCCGCTGCGGCCACCGAGTCGGCGAGGGCGACGACCTGCGCGGGGTCGCGCAGATCGATGCCGACGATCTTGAGGCGGTGGATCCACTCGTCGCTGTCCGGCATCGCCTTGAAGCGGCGGATCGCGTCGTTCGGGAAGCGGGTGGTGATGGTGGTGTGGGCGCCGTCGCGCAGCAGTCGCAGCGCGATGTACATCCCGATCTTGGCCCGGCCCCCGGTGAGCAGGGCGCGCTTGCCGGTCAGGTCCGTGCGGGCGTCGCGGCGGGCCCGGTTCTCGGCGGCGCACCCCTGACAGAGCTGGTGGTAGAAGGCGTCGACCTCGACATAGCGGGTCTTGCAGATGTAGCAGGACCGAGGGCGCTGGAGTATCCCCGCGATCTCGCCGGTGACGGACGAGGACGGCAGCAGGCCCTCCGTCTCGTCGTCGATCCGCTCGGCGGAGCCGGTGGCGGTGGCCTCGGTGACCGACTTGTCGTGAGCGGTCTTGGCGGCCCGGCGCTCCTGGCGGCGGCGCTGCTTCACGGTGCGGTAGATGCCGGCGGTGGCGCGCCGTACCGTGATCGCGTCGGGGTGGTCGACGTCCAGCTTGTCGAGTTCGTCGAGCACGCTGAGGCAGACGGCCAGGCGCTCCGGGTCGATGCCCGGGCCGTACACCGGGCTGTCCTCTGTCACCGTCATTGCCTTGCCGTTCCTCGATCACTCGCGCGCTGTGGGTTTCAAAAGCGCAACTTTACTGAGCAAAAGGGTGACGACAAAATCCCGTGACCGGGAGCTTCGCCCCCGGACCCCCAGGGAGAGGGTCCTGAGGCGAAGTCCCCGGCTGCTCCCACACCGGCCTCACGCAAACAGACCGGTCAGCCACTTCTGCCAGGCGTCCTCGTTCTTCCCCGCGTCCGCGTCACCCGCGAAGTCGTGCACGCTGACGCCGACCGGCGCACCGAAGTGGTTGCGGCCGAAGATCCGGTACATCGCCTCGTCTGTGCGCAGCCCGATGAAATACGCGTTGCGGTAGTCCAGGACCGCGTCCACCGGTCCGGCTCCCGGCACCTCGATCCGTACCGTCGCGCCCTGGGCGGCGTCGTCCGCCAGCCCGAGTCCGCGGCTGACGACTTCGAGGCCACCCGGGGCATTGGAGGCGGCGGGGGCGTCCAGCGTCGCGAACGTGGCGGCCCGGCCTGTGAAGTGCTTGAGGTACTGCCGCAGGGTGTGCAGATAGAAGTCGGTGTGCTTGTTGGCGCCGTCGTACTGGTTGTCCCAGTCCTCGACGAGGATGCCGCTGTGCACATAGCGCACCCATGAGCCGCCGCCCTCGCGCGGCTCGATGACATGCTCGAGCTGGTTGAAGGTCTGCTGGGGCACGCCCTCCGCGTTCTCGGTACGGCCGGTGAGGCGGTGTGGCGGGTCCCATGCGGTGACGGTGCCGCCGAAGGGGGCCGCACCGCCCTCCTTGGGCTCGTACTCCATGGGCCACAGCCAACCCGCCGTGCCGTTGGTGATCGCGTCCCAGACCTGCTCGGGGCTCGCGTCGACCTCGAACTCGCGGACGATCTCGAATTCCTTGGACATGGTGACTCCTGATACTCAGGCGCTCTGCGGCGCGTGGATGATGTTCATGCCGTCCTGCTGCTTCACTCTCATGACGCCTCCTCGATGGCAGGCGGGGTTTTCACGGTGGGGTGGAGAGCCACGACGATGCGGTGCTCGCGGCCACCCGGGGCACTCTCGTCGTGGTACCTGGCGATCAGGGCGCCGACGCCCTGGGTCAGCTCCTCCACGAACGCGGCCCGGTCGGCGGCGGAGGCGAAACGCACCTCGCCGTCGAGCGCGTACGTCGCAAGGCGCTTGCGGGCCTTGGCGGCGCCGGTGATCAGGGTGCCGACGTCGCGCACCAGCCGCGCGGCGACGGCGAGCAGCCAGCGCGCGGAGAGCTGGTCGCGGAAGCGGGCCGGGTCGGGCTGCACCGCGGCCAGAGCAAGCGGGGAGATGACGTACGAGGCCGCGGTGGCCCGCATCAGCCGCTCGGTGACATTGCCCTTCCTGCGCTCGCCGGCCAGCTCGACCAGGCCGTGCCGCTCCAGCGCCTTGAGGTGGTAGTTCACCTTCTGGCGGGGCAGCCCGACCCGGCCGGCCAGCATGGCGGCCGACGCCGGTCCGCCGGCGAGCTCGGCGAGCAGCCGGGAACGCATGGGGTCCAGCGAGACGGCGGCAGCCGCCGAGTCCTCGATCACGGTCACGTCCAACATGTCTCCACCGTCCCACCGAAAACTTTTCTTGTCCAGACTCATTTCATTGTCGGAGGGGGGTCTGGCCGAATCCTGCGAGTAACGCGGAAGAATTTTCATTGGTCCAGACCCTTGACGGTCGCGCCCCGTCCAGGAGTGTCTTCGCGCTCCCTTGACCTGTGCGTCCGGCGTCGGGGCGAGGCGGGACGGACGCCCAACGGCGTGTCAGAGACGGTGATCGGCGACGCACTCGATCAGAGACATTGCATCCGTTTCGCGCCAGGTTTCACAATGCCCACACAGATTCCCCAAATTACGCCCCACTATGTGATCCGACAGAGAGCGGGACACGCGGGGCGTCCTACACGCGCCGACCACCGCTGGGGGGGCAAGGGCATGCCGGACTTCGGTCCGGCATGCCCTTCCGGGGAGGAACCGAACACATGAGGCGCAGCGTCCGCACGGCTGCCTTGTCCACTACGAGCGCACTTCTGCTCGCGTTCGCCGCACCGGCTGCACAAGCAGCAGCGGCACCGGCGCCACGTATCGATCTGAGAGTCCTGGTGGTGGACGACGGGGGCCCTGCCACCGCCGCCATCACCGCCGAACTCGACGGCTCGGGAACGCCGTACACCCTGCTCGAACTGCATCGGGCGGACCGTCCCGTGATCGACGCGGGCTTCCTCGCCGACACCGTGGGCGGGCGGCCGCGAGCCAAGTACCAGGCCGTGGTGCTGCCCAACGACAACCCCTTCGGGGCCGGCTCGGCGGAGATGGCAGCTCTCGCCTCGTACGAGAAGAGCTTCGCGATCCCGCAGGTCGACGCCTACACCTACGCACGCCCCGAAGTGGGCCTGGACTACCCCGTCAACGGCGGTTACAGCGGCTCGCTCGACGGCGCGCGGGCCGAGGTGACCGCCGCCGGCAAGGCGGGCCCCTTCGGCTATCTCGACGGGTCCGTACCCTTCGAGGACAACTCACCTTCCGTGGGCGAGAGTTACGCGCATATTGCGAAGCCCGCCGCGGGCGCCGACTTCACCAGCTACGTGGACGCGCCACTGCCCGGCTCGCAGCAGCGCGGTTCGATCGTCGGCGAGTACCGCCACGACGGCCGCCGCGAGCTCGTCGTGACCTTTGTCTACAACCAGTACCAGCAGCAGTTCCGGCTGCTCGCGCGCGGCATCGTGAACTGGCTGACGCAGGGAGTCCAGATCGGCGCGGCCCGCAACTACTTCGCCGTCCATGTCGACGATGTATTCGGCGCCGACGACCGCTGGGACGGCGTCCTCAACTGCACCCCCGGCGACGTGGACTGCGCGCCGGGACAGGGCGAGCCGGACCCGATCCGGATGACGGCCGCCGACGCGCAGTACGCGGCGCAGTGGTCCGCCTCCAAGGGCTTCACCCTCGACATGGTCTACAACGGCGGGGGCAGCGAGCTGTTCAAGGAGGAGCACGGCGGCAGCGACCCGCTCGCGCAGCAGCTGACCGCCGACAAGGACGCCTACCGATGGGTGAACCACACCTACAACCACCCCTTCCTCGGCTGCGTCCAGGACGTCACCGTCGTCCCCTGGGTGTGCGCCAAGAACGCGGACGGGAGTACGAAGTACGTCAGCCGCTCCGCGATCTCCGCCCAGATCGGGGACAACCGCTCCTGGGCCCAGCGGGCCGGATTCCCTCTGCACAGCGACGAGTTGGTCACCGGTGAGCATTCCGGGCTGCGGATCCTGCCGCAGCAGCCGGACGACAATCCGAACCTCGCGCCCGCGCTCGCCGACAACGCCGTCGCCTGGCTCGGCTCCGACAACTCGCGCGACCGAGCCCAGCGCCGGGTCGGCTCCGCCCTGACCGTGCCCCGCTTCCCGATGAACGTCTTCTACAACGCGGGCCGCACCGCCGAGCAGATCGACGAGTACAACTGGATCTACACCCGCTCGGCGGACGGTGGCAGCGGCATCTGCGAGACCGCGGCCAACTCCACCTGCCTGGCAGAGCCGCTGGACACCGCGACCGGGTACGCGGACTACGTGGTGCCGCTCGAGGCCCGCATCGGACTCGGCCACGCCCTCGCCAACGACCCGCGGCCGCACTTCATCCACCAGTCCAACCTGGCCGAGGACCGTATCGCCTACCCCGTGCTGAACCGCGTCCTCGACGACTACGCGGCCCTGTACGCGGACAGCACCCCGCTGGTGAATCTGCGCCAGCGCGACATCGGCGCCGAACTGCGCGACCGTGCCGCCTGGAACACCGCCGTCAAGTCGGGCCGGGTGACCGCCTACCGCATCGGCGACGCCGTCACCGTGCAGGCCCCCAGCGGCGTCCGGGTCACCGCGACCATGCCGGCCGGCACCCGGCAGAACCTGCTCCTCGGCACCGACGACTTCGGCAGCCCATACGCCGGCGCGGTCTCCGGATGGGTCGGCCCGGGGCTGCTCCAGGACCGGGTCACGCTCACCCTGCCCACCGCGGCGCCGACGGCGGCCCGCACCGCGAAGGCCTCGCCGGTCCAGGCGTCCGCGCCGCGGCTGCCGCTGCCCGTGGGCGTGCGCCAGCGGGTCCCGTACGGCGTGACCGGCTGACGCCTCGCCACACGCGGTCCCGGGGCCAGTCCCCCCGGGACCGCGCGCTCGACGCGCCGCCGCCCGCCCTTCGGGCGAGGCGCCCCCTTCCCTTCTCGCATCCAGGGGAGCAGTTCCAGATGGCCGAGTCCTTATGCGCGCCGCGGTCCGGCGCGCCTCTGGTCACCCTCCTCACCGAAGGCACCTATCCGCACAGCCATGGCGGCGTGAGCGTGTGGTGCGACCAACTTGTCGGCGGAATGCCTGACTTCGACTTCCACGTCATCGCGGTGACCGGCACCGGCCGGGAGTCCCTCGCCTGGGAGCTGCCCGCCCATGTCGCCGAGCCCGTCAGTGTCCCCATGTGGGGGCCCGACCCGGCCGGGGCCGCGCCGCGCGGACGCCGACTGCGGCGGCTGACTGAGACGTACGAAAGGTTTCTGACCTCGCTCCTCGACCCGGCGGCCGAGGCGCACTTCGGTCCCGCGCTGTACGAACTGGCCGGGGCGGCCCGGGACGGCGTACTCGCGCCCGCGCTGCGCACCGACCGGGCCGTGCGCATCCTGGCCGCCGTCTGGAACCGCCGCGACCTGCCGGTGTACGCGGCGCGGCCCACCCTGCACGATGCGCTCACCGCCACCGATCTGCTGGAACACGCGCTGCGGCCGCTCGCGGCCGCGCCGCCGGAGCGGGGCGTCGCGCACGCGGTCAGCGGCGGCATAGCCGTCCTGCCCGGTCTGGTCGGCCGACAACTCCACGGCGTACCGCTGCTGCTCACCGAGCACGGGGTGTATCTGCGCGAGCGGTATCTCGGCTACCGCACGGGCCCCTACCGCTGGCCCGTGAAGGCGCTGCTGCTCGGCTTCTTCAGGCTGCTCGCCGAGGAGACGTACCGCACGGCCGACCTGATCACTCCCGGCAATCGTTACAACCGGCTGTGGGAGGAGCGCGGCGGTGCGGACCCGGAGCTCATACGCACGGTCTACAACGGCGTCGACCCGGCGGCGTTCCCGCCCGCCGGGCCCGAACCGGACGTTCCCACGCTGAGCTGGGCCGGCCGCGTCGACCCGATAAAGGACCTGGAGACGCTGATCCGGGCCTTCGCGATCGTACGGAAGGACCTGCCGGACGCGCGGCTGCGGCTCTTCGGCGGCACCCCGCGCGGCGGCGAGGCCTACCGGGAGCGCTGCGAGGCGCTCGCCGCCGAGCTCGGGCACGCGGACGCCGTCACTTTCGAGGGGCGGGTCGACGACATACGGGACGCGTACGCGGCCGGCAATGTCGTGATGCTGTCCAGCATCAGCGAGGGCTTTCCATTCACGCTGATCGAGGCCATGTCCTGTGGGCGCGCCACCGTTTCCACCGACGTCGGAGGGGTACGCGAGGCCGTCGGCGACAGCGGTCTCGTGGTGCCGCCGCGGGAGCCGGAGGCAATGGCGCGCGCCGCGCTGGAGCTGCTGCGTGATCCGCGGCGGCGGGGCGCGATGGGCGAGGCGGCGCGGCTGCGGGTGATCGAGCAGTTCACGCTCCGGCAGACCGTCGACACCTTCCGCTCGATCTATCTCGAACTCGCCCTGGGCGCCCATGAGCCGGCGGCCTCGGCATGGCCCGCGGAGGTCCTCGCATGAGCGGCCCGTTACGCCTTCTGCCGGGCGACGGCGACAGCTTGCCTGTCATGCCCAGGCCACGCCTCCGGACGCGCTCACGGCCCAGCTGGGCCGAGGACCCGATCGACGAGCTCGCCGAGCGTCTGGTCGAGCAGGTCGCGAGCGCGGTCCATCCGTACGAGGTGGCCGCGCTGCTGGAGTCGGACGGCCTGACGGGTGAGCAGATAACCGAACGCTACGCGCGTCCGGACCTCTTCACGCTCGCCGAGGATCTGTACGCCCGCGTGCCGCGCCACTACCCGGAGCCGCCGCCCGCGCCCGACCCATGGCGGCCCGACCATCTGCGCTGTGCCCTGCGCGGTCTGGTCTTCGCCCTGCCCGGCCTTGCCTATGTGCTGGGCGCAGGGCTGTGGCACGGCACGGCGGACGTCTCCGGGCTCATCGTCTCCGCGCTCGCGGCCTGGGCGTGGAACCAGGCGCTCAGCCATCGCGCGTATCTGCGGCTTGCGGCCGAGGGGAAGGCCGCAGCCGGGCGGACCCTGCGCATCGGCGCGCCCGCCGGTGCGCTGGGGGCTGCGGTCACGGGTCTGCTCGTATCGGGTCCCGGTACGGGCGCGGCCTTCGCCGCCGGTCAGTCCTGCTATCTCGCGGCGGCGAGCGTCCTGCTGGTCCTCGGCCGCGAACGGGCCCTGCTGCTCACCCTGTTGCCCGTGGCCGCCGGTGCGGGAGGCGTGCTGATCCGGCAGGCCCCGGCACCACTCGCACTCGGGCTGCTGCTGGCGACGGTGACGCTCGCAGTCCTGGCCGCCGGTCACGCCGTACGCGACGCCGTGCGATCCGAGACCACGGCCGCGGGGGCCACGCCCAGGGTGCTGCGCTCCCTTCCGTACGGGCTGTTCGGCCTCGCCGCGGGCGTGCTCGCGGCGCTGGCCGGGGCGGACGACCCGCGCTCGGTCGTCGTCCTCACGCTCAGCATGGGCTTCGCCGAGTGGCTGCTGTACCGCTACCGCTCGCTCGCGCTGGCCGCGCTGCGGGCGAGCACCACCAGTCGCGGCTTCACGCTGCGCGCAGGGCGGGCCCTGGCGTACTGCCTCGGCGCGTATCTGGCGGTGCTCGGTCTCGGCTCGCTGGTCGCGGGGACCTGGCCCGCTCCCCTGCTCGGCCTCGGTGCCGTGCTCTGGACCGCGCTGCTGCTGCAGGCGTTCTCGCTGGCCTGGACATCGGCCGCCGTCACGCTCGCCGCCGCGGCCGCGGAAGCCACGGCCCACTTCGCCGGGCTGCCGCCCGGACCAGCCCAACTGATCTGTCGCACCGCGGCGGCGGCCGTCCTGGTCGCCGCGGCCTGCCGGCTGCTCGGCCGGCCCACCCCACACCGCTGACCACATCCCACCTCAACGCACCGTCCACGGACCACTCACCACCGTCCACCGACAGCTCACCACCGACCACCGACCACAGGAGCAACTGTCGTGACATCCAACGCGCTTGTCGCCGTCACCGGAGCCGAGGGCTTCATAGGATCACATCTGACCGAGGCCCTCGTCGCCGCCGGCTACCGGGTCCGCGCCATGGCCCAGTACAACTCCTTCTCCTCCTACGGATGGCTGGAGACGCTCTCGCCAGACACCCTCGACCAGGTCGAGATCGTCCTCGGCGACGTCCGTGACGCCGGCTCCGTGCATCAGCTCGCCGAGGGCGCCGAGGCCGTCTACCACCTCGCCGCACTGATCGCGATCCCGTACTCGTACCGGGCCCCGCACAGCTACGTGGACACCAATGTCACGGGCACCCTCAATGTGCTGGAGGTGGTGCGCAAACTGGGGATCCCGCGCATGGTGCACACCTCGACCAGCGAGACGTACGGCACCGCGCAGACGGTGCCGATCAACGAGGACCACCCCATCAACACCCAGTCCCCGTACGCCGCTTCGAAGGCCGGCGGGGACCGGCTCGCCGACAGCTACCACGCCAGCTTCGGCACTCCGGTCGTCACCCTGCGCCCGTTCAACACCTTCGGGCCGCGCCAGTCGATGCGGGCGGTCATCCCGACGGTCATCGGCCAGGTCGCGGCGGGCGAGCGGGTCATCACCCTCGGGGATCTGCGCCCCACCCGCGACTTCCTGTACGTCAAGGACACCGCCCGCGCCTTCCTCACCGTCGGCACCGCGCCCGCCGACGCCGTCGTCGGCCGCACCTTCAACGCCGGTACCGGCGGTGAGATCTCGGTGGGCGAACTCACCAGGCTGATCGGCAAGTTGATGGAGGCCGACCTTGATGTGCGCGAGGACGAGGAGCGCATCCGGCCGGCGGGTTCGGAGGTGATGCGGCTGGTCGCCGACGCGACGCGGCTGCGCGACGCCACCGGCTGGCAGCCCGAACACGACTTGGAGAACGGGCTCATACGCACCATCGAGTTCTTCCGCAACCCGGCGAATCTCGCCCGCTACAAGACCGGCATCTACAACATCTGAGCCACCGGACCTGACAGGGGAGTCCCCATGCACGCAGTGATACTCGCAGGAGGCAAGGGCGTCCGGCTTCGGCCGTACACCACCGCTTTACCCAAACCGCTGGTGCCGATCGGCGACCAGCACGCGATCCTGGAGATCGTGCTGCGCCAGCTGGCCGCCGCCGGCTTCGTCAGCTGCACCATCGCGATCGGCCATCTCGGCCACATCATCCGCGCCTACGTCGGCAACGGCTCGCAGTGGGGGCTGCGCGTCGGCTATTCCACCGAGGAGAGTCCGCTCGGCACCATGGGTCCGCTGCTCACCATGATGGACCGGCTGCCCGACGAGTTCCTCGTCATGAACGGGGACATCCTCACCGACCTCGACTACGGCGACGTCCTCAAGCAGCACCGGAATTCCGGCGCACCGCTCACCGTCGCCACATACGCGCGCACGGTCTCCATCGACTTCGGCGTGCTCACCACCGAGTCCGGCCGGGTCGTCGGCTTCGCCGAGAAGCCGAGCATGGACTACCGCGTCTCCATGGGCGTATACGGACTCACCCGCGAGACGCTCGCCGGCTATACGCCCGGTCTGCCGCTCGGCTTCGACGAACTGGTGCTCGATCTGCTCAAGGAGCAGAACCCGCCGCACGCCTACGAGTTCGACGGCTACTGGCTCGACATCGGCCGGCCCGACGACTACGACCGGGCGAACGCGGAATTCACCACGCACCGCGGCCTGCTGCTCAAGGGAGCGTGACGGTCCGTGCGCATCCTCCTCCTGGGCTCCACCGGATTCCTGGGCGGGCACACCGCCGAGCAGCTGCGCGCCCTGCCGGGCGTGCGGCTGCTCGTCGGCGGCCGGTCCGCGGACGCCGACGTACGGCTCGACCTCACCGCCACTCCCGGCGCCCTCGCGGACGCGCTGCTGGCGGCCCGGCCGTCCGTCGTCGTCAACTGCGCGGGCCTGGTGGCCGGCAGCGCCGTCCACCTCACCGACGTCAACGCACGCGGCCCGGCCGCGCTGTGCGAGGCCCTGGGCGACGCGGCACCCGACGCCCGGCTCGTCCACCTCGGCTCCGCCGCGGAGTACGGGCCGACCGCGCCCGGCGAGCCGGTCACCGAGGCTGCCGCGACCAGGCCACTGGGCCCTTACGGCGCCACCAAGCTGGCCGGCACGGTCGCCGTCGGCGCCTCCGGGCTCGACGCGGTCGTGCTGCGCGTCTTCAACCCGGTGGGCCCGGGAGCGCCTGCCGCGGGCCTGCCCGGGCGGCTCGCCGCCGAGCTGCGACGGGCCGCCGACGCAGACGACACGGTGCGGGTCGGCGACCTGTCAGCGCACCGCGACTTCGTCGACGTACGGGACGTGGCGGACGCGGTGGTGCGCGCCGCGACTGCCGAGGGTCCCCTGCCGCCGGTGCTCAACATCGGCAGTGGTGTGGCGACTTCGGTACGCGACCTGGCCCACGGTCTGGTCCGGACGGCCGGTTTCCGCGGCCGCCTGGAGGAGACCGGCACGGGGTCGGCGCGCTCGACGGCAGTCTCCTGGCAGTGCGCGGACATCACGTCGGCCGCGCGGGCTCTCGACTGGCGGCCGAGGCGCTCTTTGGTCGACTCGCTGTACGACCTTTGGGCGTGGCCGACGCCGGCGGGGGCGCCGCGATGAGGGGGCGGGCCGGCTCCGGCGAACCCGTGGCCTCCCCGTGAGCGGCGGACCGGCATGAGCATGCTCGTGCCCATGTACGTACACCCCGCCGTCGCCCCCGCCGCCTGGCAGGCCCTCGTCGCGTCCGCTCCCCTCCTCTACGGCGTGGTGCTCAACGTCGACGACGGTCCCGGCGCCGCGCCGGACCCCGCGTTCGTCGCCGCCGCCCGCGAACTGCGGGCGGCCGGCGTGCCGGTGCTCGGGTACGCGGACACCGACTACGGGCGGCGGCCGGCCCGCGAGGTCGCACGGGACTTCGAGCGGCATCGCGACTGGTACGGCACGGACGGGTTCTTCCTCGATCAGGTCGCCCCCGACGCGGCCGGGCTGCGTCACTACCGGCGGCTCACCCGGGCCGCCCGGTCGCGCGGCGGGCGGACCGTCGTCCTCAATCCGGGCGCCCACCCCACCCCCGGCTATGCCGCGCTCGGGGATCTGCTGATCACCTTCGAGGGCGACTGGGACAGCTACCGCGCCGCCCCGGTCGCCCCGACGTGGACCAAGGGCCTTCCGCCGAGCCGGTTCTGCCACCTGGTGTACGGGGTTCCCCGCGGGCTCTGCCGGCTCGCGGCCCGTACCGCGGAACTGCGCGGCGCCGCGGTGCACTGTGCCGTAACCG
Source organism: Streptomyces sp. NPDC019443 (assembly GCF_044389785.1). Lineage (NCBI taxonomy): Bacteria > Bacillati > Actinomycetota > Actinomycetes > Kitasatosporales > Streptomycetaceae > Streptomyces > Streptomyces sp. NPDC019443. The sequence goes on along the minus strand of NZ_JBIRYJ010000001.1, from coordinate 1,017,077 downwards.
GTCACGGCCCCAATCCCTGGTCGGCTCTGCCACCCGCCCTCCGGAAGGACTCATGAACCGCACGACGTGTCTGCGGACCGCGATCCTCGCTCTTGCCCTCGCGATCCTCGCCGCGTGCTCGGGCCCGCCGCCGGACCCGTCGCCCCACCCGCGGCGCTGGCAGCCGAGGCCCGGAACCGCCTGGCAGTGGCAGCTCGACGGCCGGGTCGACGCCCGCGTCGACGTGCCCGTCTACGACATCGACGGATTCGAGAACGACGCCGCGACCGTCCGCCGGCTCCACCGGGAAGGCCGCAAGGTCATCTGCTATCTCAACGCGGGCGCGTGGGAATCCTTCCGCCCCGACCACGGGAACTTCCCCGCCTTGGTACTCGGCAGGGCCAACGGGTGGGAGGGCGAGCGCTGGCTGGACATCCGGCATCTCGACATCCTCCGCCCGCTGATGGCGAAACGCATGGACCTCTGCCGCGACCGTGGCTTCGACGCGGTGGAGCCCGATCTGCTGGACGGCTATCTCAACGACACCGGGTTCCGGCTGACCGCCGCCCACCAGCTCGCGTACAACCGCATGATCGCGCGTCTCGCCCATGATCGCGGCCTGTCGGTGGGACTGAAGAACGATCTGCCCCAAGTCAGGCAGCTGGTACGGGACTTCGACTTCGCCGTGAACGAGGAGTGCGCGGAGTTCGGGGAATGCGCGGCGCTGAAACCGTTCGTGCAGGCCGGGAAGGCGGTCTTCCATGTCGAATACGCGCTTGAGGTCGACAAGTTCTGCAAGCCGGCGCGCGCACTGGGGTTCAGCTCCATGCGCAAGAAGCTCAACCTGGGGGTGTGGCGGCAACCGTGCTGAGCCGGGAGGGCTCCCTCAGGACGCGGCGAGAACCGCCTGTACTGTCTTGCCGCCGCCGGGTCCGCCCCGTACGGCGAGGGTCTGCGCGAGCTCACGCACCATCACCATGCCCCGCCCGCACTCGTCCGTTTCCACCGGCGCGCACAGCCGCGGCGGAATCGGGCTGAGGTCCTCCACCTCGACGGTCACCAGCCCAGGATCGACGTGCAACCGCAGCCGGCAGCTGCTGCGGCCGTGCCGGGTGGCATTGGTGACCAGCTCGGAGACGACCAGGGTGGCATCCTCGACCTGGTCGCCGGAGACCTTCTCGCCGCAGCCCCGGGTGAGGAAGGCCGCCGTCAGATGCCGTGCCAAGCGGGCGGATGTCTCCGCCTGCGGCAGGACATACGTCGCGCGTGCGGCACGCCGACGCGAGCGCCTGTGCGCACGCATGTGCATCACTCCGTTCCGGTAGAGCGGCATAAATCAGCCAGAAATCGGCCGGGAAAGCCGACTGGGGCGGGCCGTCGGCGGTCCAGGCACAATGGCAGGCCCCTAACCCCTCTGTGATGCCCGTAGGCAGTGATCGGCAATCAGCCACGGGGGCTCCGGTCCGCCTGCGCAGCGGCGGACCGGAGCGGCCGGCCGGTCAGGAGCTCGCGCACTCCGTCGAAGCCGGGTCCGAGGCGTCTCGGATCAGGGCGTCGTGCGCCGCCTTGAGCCGCTTGACGTCGGGCTTCATGATCTTGCGGTCGTAGGTGAGCAGGCCGTTCAGCTCACCTTCCACATCGGTGATCTGGGTGTAGACGGCGCCGTTGCTCCCCTGGCAGGCCAGTCTGCGTACGTTGCCGAGCTGTGCCAGGTACTCGTCCGTGTACTTGGCCTGGTCGACGCCGACGTAGGTGTGCTGGACCGGCCAGGCGTGGCCAGGCACGGCGAGTCCGAGCCCGCCGTACTCACCGCTGACCAGCGCCCGTTTTCCGTCTGCCGCGGGGATCTGCGGGCTCGGATAGCCGTGCGCGTCGGCGATGTCACCGTTGCCTCCGTCGACGGCTCCGCAGCAGTTGACGCCGCTCATGTTGTTGACCAGCCGGGTCGGGTCCCATGCCTTGGCCTGATCGGCGATCCTCGCCTGGTCGTACTGGCCCCAGCCCTCGTTGAAGGTGACCCACATGACCACTGACGGGCTGCTCGAATGCTGGTCGATCATCTCCTTCAGCTCGCGTTCGTACTGGGCGCGCGAGGCGGCGTTCGGGTTGATGGTGTTCATCGCCGGCATGTCCTGCCAGACCAGCAGTCCGAGCCGGTCGGCCCAGTAGAACCAGCGGTCGGGCTCGACCTTGATGTGCTTGCGCACGGAGTTGAAGCCGAGCTTCTTGTGCATCTTGAGGTCGTACGCCAGCGCCTCGTCGGTCGGCGCCGTGTGCAGCCCGTCCGGCCAGAAGCCCTGGTCAAGGGTGGCCATCAGAAAGATCGGCTTGCCGTTGAGCACCGTGCGCGGCACGCCGTTCACCTTCTCGACGGCGATGGTGCGCATGCCGAAGTAGCTGCTTACCCGGTCGGAGCCGGTCTTCACCTCGAGCCGGTACAGATGCGGATCATCGGCGGACCACAGATGCGGGTCCGGGACGGGTATCGCCAGCGGTGAGCCGGTGGTGCCGGTGGCGGTGCCGACCTTGCGATTGCCGTCGTACGCGGTGGCCGTGACCGGCACTGAGGCCCGCACCCCGCGCACCTCCACCGCCAGCTTCTCGCCCGCGACGTCGGGGGTGAGCTTCAGCGAGTCGGCGTGATCGGCAGCGACCGGCTCCATCCAGACGGTCTGCCAGATGCCGGACGAGGGGGTGTACCAAATGCCGCTCGGGTCGAGGCGCTGCTTGCCGATGGGCGGGTTCTCGCCGTCCCTGGAGTCCGTCGGATCGTAGACGCCGACGATCAGCTCCTGGGCGCGGCCGGGCTTCAGCGCGTCGGTGACATCCACGCTGAACCGGTCGTAGCCGCCCTTGTGCTCGGTGACCTTGACGCCGTTGACGTACACCTCGGACTGCCAGTCGACGGCGTCGAAGTTGAGCTTGAGGCGCTTGCCGTCGCCGACGCGCCAGCTGTCCGGGACGGTGAAGGTACGGCGGTACCACATGCGGTCCTCGTGCCGCTCGATGCCGGAGAGCTGCGACTCCACCGGGTAGGGCACGAGGATCCGCTCGCCCAGGGTCTTGCCGACCGGCGGCCGCTCCCCCGCTTCTGCGGCGGCGAACTGCCACTGCCCGTTGAGACTGCGCCAGGCGTCGCGGGTCAGCTGCGGGCGCGGGTATTCGGGGTGGGCGTTGCCCGGACCGACGTCCTTGGCCCAGGGAGTACGCAGCTGGTACTCGGACTTGTTGGGCCCGCTGCTCCAGAACCGGCCGACCGCTGTGCCGTTCTCGGCGCTCAGGCCGCCCTTTCCGTCGTAGCGCAGGTCGGCGATGCCGCCGCCGTTGCCGTCCTTCTTGCCGACGACGGGCTCTTCGAGTGCGACGAGGAGGCGACGCGGGTCGGCCGGGTCTCGTGTGACGGCGCCGAGCGGCCACTTCGCGCCGCCGATGACCGCCTCGAAGTGCGCGGCGAGCCCGGCGGGCGGCGCGGCGAGCTTCTGTACGAAGTCCAGCCGCAGGCTGCGGCCGTCGGCGAGGACGGTGGCGCCGATCGCTCCGTCGTACGCGTAACCGTCGGGCAGGCGGAAGGCCGAGGAGGGCACGGGCACCTTGGCGCCGCCGGGCTCGGTCCAGTTGAGGTGCAGGTTCGAGCCGCCGTAGTGCTCGAAGTACTCCACCTTGATGTCGTACGCGCGTCCCGCGGTGAGGTCGACGGGCGGCGCGGTCTGTTCCCTGTCCCAGTCGTCGACCCAGTGGTCGATGGTGAGCCGGCCGTCGACCCACAGCCTGAATCCGTTGTCGCCGATCATCGAGAAGGTGTGGGCGCCGGTGCGGGTGGGAACGACCTTCCCGGTCCAGCGGACGCTGACGTCGTCGGCGCGTCCGGTGGCGGCGCTGAGGCGGGGTTCGAGGTTGCCGAAGTCTATGGACGGATCGAAGCCGGTGGCCTTGAGCTCGGCGAAGTCGAAGGCCCCGGGAGCGGACTGGGTGTAGTACTCACCCTTCAGGCCATGTGCTTCGACCGGCTCGTCCGCGGTGCTGGACGCCAGCGCCGACGGAGCGGACACGGCCGGTACGACGGTGAGTCCGGCAATCCCCAAGGCGGCTGCGAGAAGCAGGGCCAGCTTTCTGTGAATGCGCACAAATCCTCCTTGCCAGTGAGGGTGGCGGCTCGCTGCGACGCTCTGTACAACGTTGGAAGGAACGGCAGTTGGCATAAGAGCACAGGGTTCCGCTTGGCGTCCAGGGTCATGACAAGACAGGGGTGGAGGGCTTATACATCGTTGTACAAGCGGGCCAGGGCCGGAGGGAAACAGGCGTGAAGGTGAGTCTCAAGGACGTCGCGGAGCATGCGGGGGTCTCGATCAAGACCGTCTCGAACGTGGTGAACAACTATCAGCACGTCACGCCGGCCATGCGCGCCCGGGTCCAGCTGGCCATCGACGAACTCGGCTACCGGCCCAACCTGACGGCCCGCCACCTGCGCAAGGGGCGCACCGGAATCATCGCGCTCGCCGTGCCCGAGCTGGGCAATCCGTACTTCGCCGAGCTGGCCGGCGCGGTGATCGACGTGGCTGCCGAGCACGAGTACACCGTGCTGCTCGACCACACCGGAGGCCGCCGCGAACAGGAGGTGCTGGTCAGCCAGGGCTTCAGGGCGCGGGTCATCGACGGCCTGATTCTCAGCCCCATCGAGCTGGAGCCGGAGGACCTGCGCCGGCGCGGCGACGACGCCCCGCTGGTGCTGCTCGGAGAGCGAGAATACGACCTGCCGTACGACCACATCGCGATCGACAACGTCGCCGCGGCCCGGACGGCGGTGCGGCATCTGCTGGACCTTGGCCGCACCCGGATCGCCTTCCTCGGCGCGCGCACCGACCGGGTCAACCAGCCCGCCCAACTGAGGCTGCGCGGCTGGCGCGAGGAGCTTGCGGAGGCGGGGCTACCGGCCCCGGACTCGCTGGTCGCACCGACAGCCGGCTGGGACCACGCGGCCGGGGCGGTGGCGATGGCCGGGCTGCTGGAGTCCGGGGAGCGGCCCGACGCGGTCTTCGCGTACAACGACCTCATCGCCATCGGCGCGATGCGGGTGCTGTCCGAGCAGGGTCTGCGAGTGCCCGAGGACGTCGCGGTGGTGGGCTTCGACGACATCACCGAGGGGCGGTACGGAGCCGTCACCCTGACCACGATCTCGCCGGACAAGCAGACGATCGCGCGGCTCGCCGTGCAGTCGGTCGTGGGGCGGCTGCTGGGCACGACGGATTCGGCCCAGGCGCGTGAAGCACGCGAAATCCGCCCTGATTTCAGCCTGGTTGAACGTGAGAGCACGCGGGGCAGGCTCTGACGCGAAGGGTTTACAGGCTTCGTACAACGATGTAAGAACTCCTCCGAACGACTGCGCCGGCGGTCGTGGCGATCGCCCGGACCTGGCTCGGGAGGCGCCGGCGCATGCTGTGAGCTCCGGCCACCCTCCGTCGCGCCAGGTCCCGGTGCCTCAGAGCACCGGCTGTCCCTTGCCCAGCGCGATGACGCCGTTCTTGGAGACGGTGTAGAGCTCCTGGTCCCGCCCGGGGTTGACGCCGATCGTCGCGCCGGGCGGGACGTCCACGTTCTTGTCGAGGATCGAGCCGCGCACCACCGCGCCGCGGCCTATGCGCACGTTGTCGTGGAGGACCGAACCCTGCACGACAGCACCCTCCGCCACGGTCACGCCCGGCGAGAGGACTGACCGGGTGACCTGGCCGCGGACGACGCAGCCGGGGCTGATGATGGACTCGCTCGCGATGCCCGCGCCGATGAATCGAGCCGGCGGCAGCTGGCCGGAGTGGGTGTAGAGGGGCCAGCGGCGGTTGTCGAGGTCGAAGACCGGCCGGTCCGGAATCAGATCCATATGGGCTTCGTAGTACGTGTCGATCGTCCCCACATCACGCCAGTAACCGTGCTCCCGCGCACTCTCGCCGGGCACATGGTTCTCATTGAAGTCATAGAGCTGCGCCACACCCTGTTCGGTGAGCATCGGCAGGATCGAGCCGCCCATGTCATGGACGGAGTGCTCGTCCTCCGCGTCCCGGTGGAGTGCGTCGACGAGGACCTTGGTGGTGAAGAGGTAGTTGCCCATGGAGGCGAAGACCCGGTCGGGGTCGCCGGGCAGTCCGGGCGGGTCGGTGGGCTTCTCCAGGAACCGCTCGACCCGGGTGCCGTCGGAGGCGGGGGTGATGATCCCGAACGCCGACGCCTCGGCACGCGGCACCTTGATCCCCGCGACGGTGACGCCCGCGTCGTTCTCGATATGGCGCCGCAGCATCTGCCGCGGGTCCATCCGGTACACATGGTCGGCGCCGAACACCGCGATGTAGTCGGGCTGTTCGTCGTTCACGAGGTTGAGGGACTGCAGGATCGCGTCCGCGCTGCCCAGATACCAGCGCCGGCCCAGCCGCTGCTGGGCCGGGACGGGGGTGACGTAGTTGCCGAGCAGACTCGACATCCGCCAGGTGGTGGTGACATGGCGGTCCAGCGAGTGCGACTTGTACTGCGTGAGCACGCAGATACGCAGGATGTCGCCGTTGACCAGGCTGGAGAGCACGAAGTCGACAAGGCGATACATGCCGCCGAAGGTCACCGCAGGCTTGGCGCGGTCGGCGGTGAGCGGCATCAGCCGCTTGCCCTCCCCGCCGGCCAGTACGATCCCCAGCACCGAAGGTCCACCGCGCATCGCCGCCCCTTCCACGCCCATGCCTGCCCTGCCGTGCCGTGCTACGCCTGCTTGAGCAAGTCCTCGTACACCTCGTACGTCCGCCGGGCCACCTGGTCCCAGCCGAACTCACGCACCGCGCGCTCCCGGCCGGCGGCGCCCATCCTGGCGGCCTCCACGGCGTCGTCGACGACCCGGTTCACCGACTGGGTCAGGCCCGACTCGAAGGCCTCCGGGTGATGAGCGTCGTAGGGCACGAGCAGTCCGGTGCGTCCGTCGTCCACGACTTCGGGGATGCCACCGACGGCGGACGCCACGACGGCCGTGCCGCAGGCCATGGCCTCCAGATTGACGATGCCCAGCGGCTCGTACACCGAAGGGCAGACGAACACCGTGGCGTGGCTCAGCAGTTGAATGACCTGGGGTCGGGGCAGCATCTCGGGGATCCAGTGCACCCCGTCCCGGACCCGCTCCAACTCCTCGACGAGTTCGCGGAATTCACGGTCGATCTCGGGCGTGTCCGGGGCTCCCGCACACAGCACCAGCTGGATGTCCGGGTCGAAGGAGCGGGCCGCGCGCAGCAGATGCGGGACGCCCTTCTGGCGGGTGATGCGGCCGACGAACAGCGCGAGGGGGCGGTGCGGGTCGATGCCGATCCGCTCAAGGACGTCCGTCTCGTGGTCAGGGCGGTACATGCGGGTGTCGATGCCGTTGTGGACGACGCGCACCCTGTCCGGGTCGAGGGCGGGATAGCAGGCCAGGATGTCGGCGCGCATACCGTGGGAGACGGCGATGACCGCGTCCGCGGCCTCGATCGCCGTGCGCTCGGCCCAGCTGGACAGGGCGTAGCCGCCGCCCAGCTGCTCGGCCTTCCAGGGGCGCAGCGGCTCCAGGGAGTGTGCGGTCATCACATGCGGGACGCCGTAGAGCAGTTTGGCGAGATGGCCGGCGAGGTTGGCGTACCAGGTGTGGGAGTGGACAAGCTCGCGGCCTTGCAACTCGGCGGCCATCGCCAGGTCGACGGAGAAGGTGCGCAGCACTTCGTTGGCACTCTCGAGTCCGGCGAGCGCCTGGTGGCGCAGGACCCCTTCGGCCGCACCCTCGCCCCAGCAGTGCACTTCGAGGTCGGTCAGGGCTCGTAACTCCCGGGCGAGGAACTCCACATGGACCCCGGCGCCCCCGTAGACGTCCGGCGGATACTCGCGCGTGAGCAGTCCGACCTTCACCCCATGATGGTCACGCAGATACGGCGTACGGGGAAGAGCGCGGTCAGGATCACTCGCCACCAGTCGGTGCCACGGTGCCAGTCGGCATCACTCGGCTTCAGTGGGCTTCAGTGGGCGGATCGCTGCGGCGGAAGGTCGAAGACGCAGTCGCCGCAGAGCCCGCCACCCGGGCAGCGGTAGAAGAGACAGCAACTGCGCCGCCGCATCGCACGTCCGTGGACGGTGCCGGACAGATCGGGGTGGGCGAAGAGCTCGGCGGAGAGCGCCGAGGCCCGCTCGGCCACCTCCGGCCGGCCGACGCGCCGGGCCCAGGTGTGCAGTTCCCGTACGGCTCCGGCGAGCGCGGAACCCGCGTTGCCCCACAGCAGCTGCGGCGAGATCCGAGTGTCGGTCCGCAGCGCGGCGGCGAGCGGGACGAGGTGACCGTACTGCACCGTCTCGCGGATCGTGGACGCGTCGGCCGGCAGCGGACGGGGGCCTGTCAGGCACAGGTCGTCGGGCGAGCTGCGGTCCGGATCCCAGTGCAGCCGCGCGGGGTCGAGGTCGGGAACCTTGCCGTGCAGCGCGGCACAGCCGAGCGCGACCGACCAGAGCCGGGCGGCGAGCCCCAGATGCGCGATGGAAGCGGCGACCCGGCGCTCGGGGGCGCGCAGCCCGGCGGCGACGGTGTCGACGCGGGCCACCAACGGGGCAGTGTCGCCCGCGTACAGCCGCGCGAGCGGGGCATGCCCGTCACCCGGCATCCCGGTACGCAGGGCGAAGAAGCCGCCCACGGACGCCGTCTCGTCGAGGTCCACGCCCACGCTCCCGTCCCCTGTCACCGTCCGTATTCGCACCCGGTCACCGTATCGATGACCTGGGGGCATCTCATCCCCGCTGACCTGCTCACCCGCCGTAAGGGGGACTTTTGGCCTAGGCTCGTACTACGTCGGCAGTACGTCCAAGTGCCTGCTCAAGGACGACGACGGATTCGTTTTAGAGGGAGATCGTGGTCTCTATGAGTTCCCTCGCGCTGGCCGTGGTGCTGTCCCTGGTCTCTGCGGTCGCGTATGCGGCCGGGGCGATCATGCAGGAGCATGTCGCCGCCTCCACCTCGGCCCGGCCGTACGCCCCGCTGCACCACGCCGCGTGGTGGGTCGCCGTCGCTCTCAACAGCCTCGGCGCAGTCCTTCATGTGATGGCCCTCGCGTACGGGCCGCTCAGCCTGGTCCAGCCGCTCGGCGCGCTGACGATCGTCTTTGCCCTGCCGATGGCTGCCCTCTTCGTACGGCGCAGGGCGGGCGCCACCGCCTGGCGCGGCGCGATCATGGCGACGGCAGGCCTCGCGGGGCTGCTGGCGCTGACCGGCGAGGCCGACGCCCACTCACTGACCGGCGGGCAGCGCGGGGTGCTGGCCGGCGTGACCTTGGGCGGCGTGGCGCTGATCTTCCTGGTCGCCCAGACCGTGCACCGGCCCATCCTCCGCAGCGTGGGGCTTGCCGCGGCGGCGGGCGTGGCCTTCGGCATCGCCTCGGTATTCACCAAGACCGTCGCTGTGGACTGGACATGGTCCGCACCACTCTCCCGGTGGCCGAGCCTGCTGGTGATCTCGGTCCTCGCGATCGGCGGTCTGCTGCTCTCCCAGGCGTCCTACCGCGGCGCGGGCCTCGCGGCCCCGCTGGCCACGGTCACGGTCGTCAACCCGGTGGTGGCGGCGGCGGTCGGGATAACGATGTTCGGCGAGACCTTCCGGTACGGCGTGCCGGGCACCGTGCTCGCGCTGGGCTTCGGCGTCGTGGCGGCCGGCGGGCTGATCCTGCTGACGACCGAGCGGCTGAAGGCGGCGCGCACGGAGGCGGAAGCACATACACAGGTTGAGGCGTCGGTGCGCCCCGCGCAGCAGCCGGTGTGCCGCTCAGAACCTCGCATGCTCCACGCGGATGCCCAGGCCCCGGTGCTCCCCTCAGACAGAGACGCCGCCCGATCTGAGGTAGGCGAGGGGATCGATGTCGGACCCGTATCCCGGCCCCGTACGCACCTCGAAATGGAGATGCGGCCCTGAGCTGTTGCCGGTGGACCCCGACCGTGCGATCCGCTGACCGCTGCTGACCTGCTGGCCGGAGCGCACGGTGAGCGCCGACAGATGCGCGTACTGGCTGTACTTGCCGTCGGCGTGGCGGATGACGACCTGATAGCCGTACGCGCCGCCCCAGCCGGCCGAGACGACGCGTCCGGATGCTACGGCCTTCACGGAGGTGCCGGTGGGGACCGGGAAGTCCACGCCGGTGTGATAGCCGCTGGACCAGGCGGAACCGGCCTTGCGGTAGGGAGTGCCGGTGCTCGCGTCGACGGGGGCGCTGAGTCCGGTCCGGTGCGCTGGCTTGGTGGCGTGTACCGGCTTTGCCTGCTTCTTGGGATCCTGTTGCTTCGGAGCCTGCTGTTTCGGCGCAGGCCGCTTCGGAGCCTGCTGTTTCGGCGGGGTCTTGGGCCGCGGCTGGGCCTTCGGCTTCTGCGGGGCCGGTGCGTCCGGAGTCTCGACTCGCAGGATCAGCTTCTGCCCGGGGTGGATCAGGTTGGGGTCGCTGCCGACGACCGCGCGGTTCTGTGCGTACAGCCCCTGCCAGCCGCCGCTGACCTCCTCGGCCTCCGCGATCTTGGAGAGTGAGTCGCCGCGGGCCACGGTATAGCCCTCGCGGTGCGTGGGCACGGTGGTCGGCGTCACCTTCTTCAGCGCGGCCTTCCGCTCGCTCTTCGGTTCTAATCGCCTGGCGGGCGCGATCTCGGGGGCGTCACCGCCGCGGGTGAGGCCCGCCCGGGTGGAGCAGGTGGGCCATGCCTTCGGCCCCTGTCCCTCGAGGACCTTCTCGGCGATGGCGATCTGCTGGTCCTTGTCGGCCAGATCCGCGCGCGCGGCGAATCGTCTGCCGCCGTAGGCCTCCCAGGTGGACTGGCTGAACTGGAGCCCGCCGTAGTAGCCGTTACCGGTGTTGATCTTCCAGTTACTGGTGGACTCGCAGGCCGCGACCTTCTCCCAGACGTCCACGGAAGCCGCATGGGACGTGCCCGCGCCGATGAGCGGCAGAGCCATTCCTGCCCCGCCCGCGGTGACGGTGAGAGAAGCCCGGTTGATGCGGCTCGGCTGGTATCGGCGGTGCCGACCGGTTGCGGCCATGGTTGGACTCCCCCACTGACATAGGTCACGTCGCAAGCGGTCAACTTAGGCGCTTGGCCCGGACCATGACAAGGGTTCAGGCGTGGCGCACAGAGGCGGCAGGGCGCACCGGGTCGGCAGCCGGGGGCCGGCTGCCGCCGCGGGCCAGGAAGTCGGCCAGCGGCAGGGTCGCCGCGCCGACGGTGACCGCGTCCGGGCCGAGCTTTCCCAGCTCGATGGTGGTGCGGGCGGCGGCGTGACGCAGGGCGTACTCCCCTGCGTACCGGCGTACTTCGGGGAGCAGATGGGGACCGATGAGCAGTCCGGCCCAGCCGCCGATGAGGATACGTTCGGGGTGGAAGAGATTGATCAGGTCGGCGACGGCCGCGCCCAGGTACTCGGCGGTGTCGTCGAGGAGGGAGAGCGCGACGGGGTCGGGCTCGGGTCCTTCCGGGCCGGGAAAGGCCGCCGCCAGCAGCGCGGCAAGCGCGGTTTCGTCGTCGGCGTCGGCGGGAAGCGGTCCGCCCGCCTCCTGCCAGCGTTCGCGCAGCGCTTCCGCGCCGGCGTACGCCTCAAGACAGCCCGGCGAGCCGCAACGGCAGCGCCGGCCCCGGATACGTACCGTCGTATGTCCCCATTCGAGGGCGCTGCTGCGGGCGTTCTCGTCGGGGGTGGCGGCGTGCACGACGCAGGCGCCGACTCCTGAGCCGATCAGGGCGACGGCGGCGTCGCGAGCGCCGCGGCCGCCCCCGAACCACATCTCGGCCTGGCCGAGTGTCTTGGCGCCGTTGTCGATGAACAGCGGGACTTGTGGGGGCAGTTCGATGGAGTCGCGGACCAGTTTCTCGAACGGCACGGCGCTCCAGCCGATCGTCTGGCCGTGCACGATCGCGCCGTCCGACGTGTCCTGCTCGATGATGCCGGGGACGCCGATCCCGATACCGAGCAGGCTCGCGGCGTCGGCGTTCGCGTCCCGCAGGACGTCGGCGACGCCGGTGCGGACATGGGCGACGACGTGCTCGACGTCGTAGCCGTGCTGGGCCAAGAGGTGTTCGGTGCGGCCGAGTTCGGTGAGCGAGAGGTCGAAGAGCTCGACGCGTACCCGGGTCTCGCCGATGTCGATGCCGATCAGCAGGCCGCTGGTGGGTTTGACGCGCAGCAGGGTGCGTGGGCGGCCGCCCTCGGAGTCGACCATTCCGGCTTCTTCCAGCACGCCCTCGGTGACGAGTTCCGAGACGACGTTGCTGATAGAGCCTGAACTCAGCCCGGTGGCCGGCCCGAGCTCCTGGCGGCTCAACGGGCCGTCGAAATACAACCGTTGCAGAACCCTGGCGCGGTTGCCGCGCCGCAGGTCACGCACCGTCCGTCTGTTGCGCTCCGCCATGGTGCTCCTTTCCTGGACGCAACATACCCCGGCCGCAGACCTTGACGCGACCTTCTTTCACCTCTTAAATCACGGCATAAATTAAGTCATGGAGGCCGTTCGGGTACCGAACGCAGCCACCCCGGGAAAGGGGCCACCTCTCATGCGCATCAGAGCCGCACTCGCTGTCACCGTCGTCACCGCGCTCGCCGCCGTCACCGGCTGCGGCGGCGGCACCTCCACCGATGGGGGCGGCAGCAACGAGTCGCCCAGGACCCTCACGTACTGGGCCTCCAATCAGGGCCCCAGCGTCGAGGCCGACAAGAAGATCCTCACACCCGAGCTCAAGAAGTTCGAGGAGCAGACGGGCATCAAGGTCAAGCTCGAGGTGATCCCATGGTCCGATCTGCTCAACCGGATCCTGGCCGCCACGACGTCCGGGCAGGGCCCCGACGTCCTCAACATAGGCAACACCTGGTCCGCCTCGCTCCAGGCGACCGGTGCGCTGCTGCCCTGGGACCAGAAGAGCTTCGACGCGATCGGCGGTCGGGACCGCTTCGTCGCGTCGGCTGTGGCATCGGCCGGGGCCGAAGGCAAAGACCCCGCGGCCGTGCCGCTGTACTCGCTGGCGTACGCGCTCTACTACAACAAGAAGATGTTCGCCGACGCGGGGATCTCCCAGCCGCCGGCCACCTGGGACCAGCTGGTCGCCGACGGTAAGAAGATCTCCAAGGACGGGAAGTGGGCGCTGGGCGCCGAGGGCGGCAACCTCGCCAACAACATCCACCAGGTCTTCGTCCTCGGCAAGCAGCACGGCGCGGACTTCTTCGACTCCTCCGGCAAGCCCACCTTCACCTCGGACGGCGCGGTCGCCGCGGTGAAGCAGTACGTCGACTTCATGGCCAAGGACAAGATCGTCGCGCCGGGCAACGCGGAGTACGCCCAGAACCAGTCCCTCCAGGACTTCGCGCGCGGCAAGACAGCCATGGTGCTGTGGCAGGCCGCCGCCTCGACCTTCGCCGCCCAGGGCATGAAGCCCGCGGACTGGGGGGTCGCGCCCGTGCCGGTCCCGGCCGGCACTCCCGGCACCGGACAGAACACCAACTCCATGGTTGCCGGCATCAATATGGCCGTCTTCAAGAACACCAAGAACATCGACGGCGCGAAGAAGTTCGTGAAGTTCATGACGAGCGATGCGGAACAGAAGCTGCTCAACAAGACGTACGGATCGATCCCACCGGTCAAGGCCGCGCAGCAGGACCCGGCGTTCTCCGCGCCCGATCTGAAGGTCCTGCGCGACACGCTGGCCACCAGCGCGGCGCCCCTCCCCCAGGTGCCCACCGAGTCGCAGTTCGAGACGGCCGTCGGCACCGCGGTCAAGGAGCTGTGGGCCGATGCCGCGGCGGGACGCCCGGTGACGACCGAGTCCGTCAAGGACCGGCTGGCCAAGGCCCAGCAGCAGATGCAGCAGTGAGGACGGCGCGATGACCACCACTGTGACTCCGGGCCGCACGGACCGGGCGGGCAGCGGTGAGAGCGTGGGAACGACGGATACGCGCAGAAGGCTGCCGCGCATCCCGGACCGGATCCGCCACGGCGGCCTGCCCTATCTCCTGCTGCTGCCCGCCGTCGTGCTCGAACTGCTCGTCCATCTGATCCCGATGGTCATCGGCATCACGATGAGCTTCCGTCAGCTCACCCAGTTCTACATCCGCAACTGGGGCGAGGCGCCGTGGGCGGCGTTCGACAACTACCGGGTCGCCGTCGACTTCGACGCCCCGATCGGCCAGGCGCTGCTCCACTCCTTCTATGTCACCTGCCTGTTCACGGTGCTCGCCGTCGGCCTGTCCTGGCTGTTCGGCGTCGCCGCGGCGATCATGATGCAGGAGAACTTCCGCGGCCGAGGCTTCCTGCGGGCCGTCTTCCTCACTCCGTACGCACTGCCGGTGTACGCCGCCGTCATCACCTGGGCCTTCATGTTCCAGCGCGACAACGGCCTGATCAACCACGTCCTGCAAGACCAGCTCGGCCTCACCGACGAGCCGTCGTTCTGGCTGATCGGCGACAACAGCTTCATCGCACTGGTCGTGGTGGCGGTCTGGAAGTCCTGGCCGTTCGCCTTCCTCATCATCATGGCGGGGCTGCAGAACATCCCGCGCGAGCTGTACGAAGCGGCGGCCATCGACGGTGCGGGCATCTGGCAGCAGATCCGCAAGATCACCCTGCCGTCGCTGCGCCCGGTCAACCAGGTGCTGGTGCTGGTCCTGTTCCTGTGGACGTTCAACGACTTCAACACGCCGTATGTGCTGTTCGGGAGGGCCGCGCCGGAGGCCGCCGACCTGATCTCGATCCATATCTACCAGTCGTCGTTCGTCACCTGGAACTTCGGTTCGGGCTCAGCGATGTCCGTCCTGCTGCTGCTCTTCCTGCTGCTGGTCACGGCCGCCTATCTGCTGCTCACGTCCCGGGGAAGGAAGGCCGCCGATGCCTAGGCCGCCGAGCTCGCCGACCGCACCGCCGCGGTCCTTCCGCTGGACGCGCCGTATCGTCCTCACTTTCCTTACGGCCTTCGCCCTGCTGCCCGTCTATGTGATGCTCAGCAGCTCGCTCAAGCCGCTCCAGGACGTGTCGGGGAAGTTCCAGTGGATCCCGTCCGGGCTCACCGTCCGGCCGTACATCGACATCTGGGACACCGTGCCGCTGGCCCGCTACTTCCTCAACTCGCTGATCGTGGCGGGCGCGGCGACCGTGCTGTCCGTGGTGATCGCGGTGTTCGCCGCGTACGCCGTGAGCCGCTACCGGTTCCGCGGAAGGCGGGTCTTCACCGTCACGGTGCTCTCCACACAGATGTTCCCCGGCATCCTTTTCCTCCTCCCGCTGTTCCTGATCTTTGTCAATATCGGCAACAGCACCGGCATCGCCCTGTACGGCTCGCGCGGCGGGCTGATCCTCACCTATCTGACGTTCTCGCTCCCCTTCTCCATCTGGATGCTGATCGGCTACTTCGACTCCATCCCGCGAGATCTGGACGAGGCAGCCATGGTGGACGGCTGCGGGGCGCTCGGCGCGCTCTTCCGGGTCGTCGTGCCGGCCGCCGTCCCCGGCATCGTCGCCGTGGCCGTCTACGCGTTCATGACGGCATGGGGAGAGGTCCTGTTCGCCTCCGTGATGACGAACGACACCACCCGCACGCTCTCCGTCGGGCTCCAGGGCTACGCCACCCAGAACGACGTCTACTGGAACCAGGTCATGGCCGCCTCGCTGGTCGTCAGCGTGCCTGTGGTCGCCGGGTTCCTGCTTCTCCAGCGCTATCTCGTCGCGGGCCTCACCGCGGGCGCCGTCAAGTGACGCACGTGTCCCCATCAGAAAGGATGTCCGTGAACGACCTCAACGCCCTCCCGGCCGACTTCACTTGGGGTGTCGCCACCGCCGCGTACCAGATCGAGGGAGCCGTGGCCGAGGACGGCCGCTCCCCGTCAATCTGGGACACCTTCGCCCACACTCCGGGCGCCGTCGCGGGCGGCGACACCGGCGATGTGGCCTGCGACCACTACCACCGCTGGCCCGAGGACATCGGGCTGATGAAGCAACTCGGCGTCGACGCCTACCGGTTCTCGATCGCCTGGCCGCGGGTCGTCCCGGGCGGCGACGGACCGGTGAACAAGGCCGGACTCTCCTTCTACGACCGGCTGGTGGACGGTCTGCTCGAAGCGGGCATCACTCCGTTCGCCACCCTCTACCACTGGGACCTCCCGCAGGCACTCCAGGACCGGGGCGGCTGGACGTCCCGTGAGACCGCGGAGCACTTCGCCGCGTACGCCTCGGTCGTCACCGAGCGGCTCGGCGACCGGGTCAAGAACTGGGCGACCCTCAACGAGCCGCTGTGCTCCGCGTGGATCGGCCATCTGGAAGGGAAGATGGCTCCGGGGCTGACCGATCTCGGGGCCGCCGTGCACGCCTCGTACCATCTGCACCTCGGCCACGGTCTCGCCGTGCAGGCGATCCGCGCGACTTCGTCGGACGCCCGCGTCGGGATCGTCAACAACCTGAGCCCGATCGAGCCGGCGAGCGAACGCGCGGAGGACGTCGCCGCCGCGCTGAGGGCCGACGGCCACACCAACCGCTGGTGGCTCGACCCGATCCACGGGCGGGGCTATCCGCAGGACATGCTGGAGCTGTACGGCGTCGAACTGCCACAGCACGCCGGGGACTTGGCGACGATCGCGGCCCCGCTGGACTGGCAGGGGCTGAACTACTACTTCCGCCAGATCGTCACAGCCGACCCGACCGGCGCTGTCCCGTACGCCCAGCAGATCTATCTGCCGGGGGCCCGGCACACCGCCATGGACTGGGAGGTGCACGCGGACGGCCTGGAGCAGCTACTGCTGCGGCTGACCGAGGAGTACGGCACCCAGCGCATCTACGTCACCGAGAACGGCTCGGCCTATCCGGACGTCGTACGTGCTGACGGCACCGTCGACGACCCTGAGCGGGTGCGGTACCTGGAGGAGCATCTGGCTGCGTGCGGGCGGGCAGCCCGCCGGGGCGCACCGGTCGCCGGGTACTTCGCCTGGTCGCTGATGGACAACTTCGAGTGGGCGTACGGCTACGACAAGCGGTTCGGCCTGGTGCATGTCGACTACGCGACGCAGCGACGGACCATCAAGGGCAGCGGGCACAGGTATGCGGACATCATCCGCGCGGCGACGCGCAGGGCACGCAGGGCACGCAGGGCACGCAGGGCGGCTTGATCGGGCGTCTATGTACTCGTAATCCCCAGCTCAAGAATCCCGAGGGCGGGCTCGGCGGGGAGCATGCCGGACCGGGCCGGCGCGGCAGCCCCGTCGGAACCGTGCACCGCGCCGTCGCGTCTGTCGCAGGCATGAGCGGAAGAACCACGGGAGGACCACGGGTATGAACCCGAAAACCAGGGGCAGCGCCCGATGCCTCGTCGCCGGCCTCGGTGCGGCGATCGCGGCGCTCGTGTGGGCACCGCGGGCTGCGTTCAGTATCGACGGTGGATTCGAGGGCCATGCCCGCGATCTGAGCGTGATCTTCGTCGATCTGCCGCTCATCGTGCTCGGCGGCGCTCTGGTTCCGCTCGTCGCGTGGGCGCTGACCACGAGATGGGTGCACCGTCCCTGGGTCGCGGCACTCGCAGCCGTGGCCGCGCTGGCGCTCGGGGTGTGGGGGCTCACCGAGTGGTGGAACCCCCGCCAGCTGCCGGACCCCGGTTACGGACCCGGGATCTGACCCCGGCGTCGTCCACAGCCCACCCACCCAGACTCGCCCGGCGCTCTCACCCGTGGGCCCGGACGACACCGGAAGCCCCGGCGGCCGCTCTGCACCAGCAGCAGCCGGGACTTCTACACCCGAAGTCAGCTCAAGCTTCCGCTCCGCTCACCACTTCTCAGCCCAGTACAGAGCGTTATGAGCCGCCCGAATGGGCGCCGCGCCATCGAGGGGGCGGGCGAGGCGGAGTTGGGTACGGGCAGCGATAGTCAGCTGGCGGGCGGCCTTTATTGGCCATTTCTCACTGCGGACCGAGCCGAATACGGCAGAAGTTGTACATCCGTTGCCACTACTGCGGTTGATAGAGACGGATGTCAACTCCTGGATGAGTGAACGTCAGCGCAGCGGGCGACGACAGCCCATTCGCCGAGAGGTAGCTTCTGTCCGTACCGCGCTGACGCGGGCGGGTCTACCACGACCATGGTCGCTTCTGCGCGCACCAAGAGAGGGTGACACCGAGGCGACCGATGATTGGCGCGCCAGCCGCGCCAGGTGCCGCCCTTCGACCCGAAGGGGGAACGAATGGGACCGAATGTTTTAACGAGGACACTCGTCAGTGTCACTGCCGTCGTCGGGATTGCGGCCGGGAGCCTGACGAGTGCGGGCGCCAGCTTCGCGGCGTCCGCGCCGACCTCGAAGCCGGCGGCGAGCTCCGAGGCGGTCGTCCCGCTCGCGGTGGTCAACCTCGGCCTGAGTACTACGCAGGCCAGGTACGTCCAGTGCTGGCTGAAGGCGAACTGGGGCTACACCGGCGCGCTCGACGGTCAGCTGGGCACCAATAGCTGGAAGGCGTTCCAGCGCAACCTCAGGGCGTACTGGGGCTACACCGGCGCGATCGACGGAATCGTCGGAAGCGGCACGGTCAAGGCGTTGCAACGCCTGCTGAAGGACAGCTGGGGCTACACCGGCGCGATCGACGGAATCGCCGGATCGGGGACCCAGGCCGCGTTCAAGCGGTTCGCCAATGCCTGCAGCGGCTGGTGTTGAGCGGCTCTCTGTATGAGCACGTAGGCCTGTTCTTTACGGTCTGACCTCGAACAACGTCCCGAACGGTGTCACTCGGCCGGGAGTTCGGCGGGCGGAGACGGCGGTCTTGGCGTGATCCTTCGTGCTGATCCAGAGTGCGAGTTTCACCGGCCCCAGACCGCCGTCGGAGGTGAGTCTGCTGCAATCCGATGTCCAGCAGAAAGCATTCGCTTTCGCCTCACATTTCCGGGACGACTTCCTTGCGTGTCTGCACGCGCCGGGACGAGCTGTTCGAGCTCACCGACGCGCGGCGCGGACTTGCTCAGCGGTTCCGGGTCCGTCCTTGATCGGAAGATCCGGACGCATGAGCGGCGAACGAGGCGCGGTAGGCGCGCGGGCTGGTGGCGAGGCGTGAGGCGAAGTGCTGGCGCATCGTGATCTCGCTGCCGAAGCCCGTACGGCGGGCGACCTCGGGCATGGGCAGGTCGGTGTGTTCGAGGAGCTTCTGGGCGGCTGCGATGCGCTGGTCCAGGAGCCAGCGCAGCGGCGTCGTGCCGGTGGCCGCGGCGAAGTGGCGGGCGAAGGAACGTGCCGACATGCCCGCGTGGGCTGCGAGGTCAGCGACGGCGAGCGGTTCGTGCAGGTGGTGGAGGGCGTACTCGCGCACGGAGGCGAGGGCGTCGGCGTCGCGGTCGGTGCGCGGGGTTGGGTGCTCGATGAACTGAGCCTGGGTTCCGGTGCGGAAGGGGGCCGTGACCATCGAGCGGGCGATCGTCGCCGCCGCCTCCGCGCCGTGAGCCGTGCGTACCAGGTGCAGGCACAGGTCGATGCCGGCGGCCGTACCGGCGGCGGTCCAGATGTTGCTGTCCTCGATGAAAAGGGCGTCGGGTTCGGCGGTGACGCGGGGGTGATGGGCGCGGAGCAGATCGACGAGGTTCCAGTGTGTGACCGCGCGGCGGCCGTCGAGGAGACCGGCCTGGGCGAGTGTGAAGGCGCCGCCGCACAGGGCGGCGATGGTGGTACCTCGGATGTGTGCGCGGCGTAGGGCTTCGAGTACCGGTTCGGGTGCCGGGGTGAGGTGGTCGTCCAGGCCGGGGACCAGGATCAGGTCGGCACCGGCCAGCCAGGCGAAGGAGCGGTCGGGGGTGAGGCTGAGACCGCCGCGCATGGGGACGGGCGTGGTGTCGGCGGCGACGCGACGCAGGTCGAAGGCGGGGACGCCGCGGTCGGTGCGATCCGTGCCCCAGACCTCGGTGATGACGGAGACGTCGAAGGCTCGGACGCCCGGGAAGCTGACAAGGGCGACACGGTACGGGACGGGGTCGGCTGCCACGGTGGCAGTAAACCATCGATCGCTGACTTGCACCCCTCTGGGGCCGGGTCGACCGGGGCGGCAGCATCGTGGGTATGGAGATCGCAGAGAACGCAGCACTGGTCGTGGTGGACGTACAGAAGGGCTTCGATGAGCTGGACTTCTGGGGCCGGCGGAACAATCCCGAGGCTGACGAGAACATCGCCTCGCTCATCGACGCATGGCAGGCCACGGGGCGGCCGGTCGTCTTCGTCCGGCACGACTCGTCGAAGCCGGACTCGCCGCTGCGACAGGGGCACGAGGGGAACGGTTTCAAGGAGTACGTCGAGCAGCGGCGAGGAAAGGGGGCCGCGGCGGAGCTGTTCGTGACGAAGACCGTGAACTCGGCCTTCTACGGGACACCGGACCTGGGCGCGTGGTTCAGGGCTGAGGGCATCTCGCAGTTCGTGGTGGCCGGGATCCAGACCAATATGTGCGCGGAGACGACGGCACGGATGGGTGGAAACCTTGGGTACGAGGTGCTCTTCGCGCTGGACGCGACGTACACATTCGATCTCGAGGGGCCGTTCGGCTGGCGACGGTCCGCGGACGAACTGGCGCAGGCGTCGGCCGTGTCACTGCACGGCGGAGGCTTCGCCACGGTGGTGACGACCAAGGAGGTCGTGGCCGCAGCGCGGTGAGGACCAAGGAGGTCGTGGCCACAGTCGCCTGAACGCGGCCCACCCCGCATACGGGCGCATCGGCGAGACCGGGACCGCACCCGCCCCGCCGGACCGGATCCGGCGGGGGCAGGCCCGGTCACGTGGGCAGGCGCGGTCAGGCGGGGGCAGGCCCGGTCAGGCGTGGGCAGGCGCCGAGGGCTCTGTGCCGGTCTGCGTGACCACGGACGCAGCGACCCGCGACGCGTACTCCAGCATGGTCCCGGCACGCTCCGGGGACAGCGCGCGCTCCCGGCTTCCCGTGGTGCCGAGCCAGGCGAGGACGCCCGCCATGAACGCGTCCCCGGCACCGATCGTGTTGACCACCTCGACCGGTACGGCCGGTACGGACACGGGCGGACCGTCCGGGGTGTACGCGGCCGCGCCCCGCGCGCCGCGCGTCAGCACCACCAGCCGTCCCTCCGCCGCCAGCCGGCGGCAGCTCTGGTCCGGGTCGGTGTCCGGCCAGAGCCGCGCCAGGTCCTCGTCGCTGGCCTTGACGACATGGGCCAGCGCGCACAGCTCGCGTAGCAGCGCCAGGCCCCGGCGGGGGTCGAGCGTGCGGTCCTCGCGCACATTGGGGTCCACCACCAGCAGCGAGTGCCGGGCAGCCGCCCGCGCGGTCGAGGCGACGGCCTCCGCGGCCGGTTCGACGACCGCGGCCAGGGCTCCTGCGTACACCGCGCCGAAGCGCCCGACGTCGGCCGCCCGGTCCGGGAACCGGAAAGTCGCGGTGGACTGGAGGTGGAAGTGGTAGCCGGTTCCCGCCTCCCCCGGGTCGGCGACGGCCAGCGTCGTGGGGAGGTCGGAGCGGGCGCAGAGGCTTAGATCCACGCCCGCGTCCACCAGCCGCCGCTCGATGGCCCGCGCGAAACCGTCGCCGCCGAGGGCTCCGGCGAACGCGACCGGCCTGCCGAGGCGAGCGAGGCCGACCGCGACATTGGCGGGGGCGCCGCCCGGCTGTGCGCGCCGGACCTCCGGGTCACCTGCCACGGGGACGAGATCGATGAGCGCCTCGCCGAGCACCAGTACGGCATCGGACCCGCTCACGGCTCCACCACGATCTTGCGGCCCTGTCCCGCCTTGAACCGGTCGATGGCCTGCGGGTACTGCTCCAGCGGCAGCCGGTCGCTGATGAAGACGGACGGATCGAGCACCCCGGTGGCGAAGAGCGCGGCGGCCCGCTCGTAGCTGTGCAGCACTGCCATGGAGCCGGTGATGGTGATCTCCTGGTTGTAGATCCGATACGGCTCGATGACCGCGGTCGTCGCGTAGTCGGCGACCCCGAACTGCAGGAAGGTGCCTCCCTTGGCGACCCGTCCGAGACCGTCCTGGATGGCACCGGCGTTGCCGGTCGCGTCGATGACGAAATCCCAGCCGCCCGGCTGGTCCAGCTCCTCGGCGGTGGCTGCCGAGCGGGAGCAGCCGAGCAGAGAGGCCGTGGCGAGGCGGTCCGGATTGATGTCGAGTACGTCCACGCCCGCAGCGCCGGTGCGCTTGGCAAGCTCCAGCATCATCAGGCCCATGGTCCCCGAGCCGTAGATCAGCACGCTGGAGCCGAGAGTGCTGCTGCTCAGGACGTCGTATCCGCGGACCGCGCAGGACAGCGGCTCGATCAGCGCCGCGTCCTTGACGTCGATGTGGTCGGGCAGCCGTATGCAGTTCGCGACGGGCGCGACGGCGAACTCGGCCGCGCCGCCGGGCACGGTGACGCCGATGGCCGCCCAGCGGTCGCAGAGGTTGCCGCGTCCCGCCCGGCAGTAGCGGCATTCGTGACAGTGCAGGGACGGATCGACAGCGACACGGTCACCGACGGCCAGTTCGGTGACGTCCCTTCCGATGCCCACGACCTCGCCGGCGAACTCATGGCCGGGCAGGATCGGCAGGGTCGGCGCGAACTCGCCCTGGAGAATGTGCAGATCAGTGCCGCACAGACCGCACGAGGCCACGGAGACGACGACCTCCCGCGGTCCCGGTGTGGGGTCGGGAACCGTCGTGACGGAGACCTTGCCAGGGGCTTCGACGATCGCTGCCCTCATTTAACAGCTCCAAGAGAGAGGCCCTGGACAAGCTTGTCCTGGGCGGCGTAGCCGGCGGCGAGGACCGGCAGGGACACAACGACGGACGCGGCGCACAGCTGGGCGAGGAAGAGGCCCTGGCTGGTGACGAATCCGGTCAGATAGACGGGTGCGGTCTGGGCGACGACGCCGGTGAGGACCCGGGCGAAGAGCAGCTCGTTCCAGCTGAAGATGAAGCAGATCAGCGCGGTTGCGGCGATCCCCGGAGCGGCCACCGGCGCGACCACCCGGGCCAGGACCGTGGGCAGCCGCGCGCCGTCCACCTGAGCGGCCTCGATGATCGAGACCGGCACGTCCGCGAGGAAGGACTGCATCATCCACACCGCGATCGGCAGATTCATCGAGGTGTAGAGGAGGACGAGGAGCCAGATGTTGTCCAGCATCCCGGCGTTCTTCGCGAAGAGGTAGATGGGCAGCAGACCGGCGACCACCGGCAGCATCTTGGTGGAGAGGAAGAAGAACATCACGTCCGTCCACTTGCGTACGCGCCGGATGGAGAGCGCGTACGCCGCGGGGAGGGCGAGGACGAGTACCAGCAGCGTGGAGAACGCGGACGCGGTGAGGGAGTTGATCAGGGACGGCCAGGGGCTCGGTCCGCCGCCCGCGCCGAAGAACTCCCGGTAGCCGGCCAGGGTCAGCGGCGCGGCGAGGGAGGGCGGATTGGTGGCCGCGTCCGCCTCCGAGTGCAGTGAGGTCAGCAGCATCCACACGGCCGGCAGACAGAACCCGAGGCCTGCCACCCAGGCCAGCAGGCCCAGCGCCGTGGAGCGGCGCCTGGCCCGGCGCGCGGCGGGCGGCAGGGGCTCGGGGCGGGCTGCCTTCGTCGTGGGTCCGGGGGCCGGAGCGGGCGCGGTGTGAGCGGTCATGCGCGGTTCGCCTCCTCACGGAAGAGGGACGAGACCACCCGGAGCGCGAACGTCGCGATGATCATCGTGCCGATCACGACGACGACTCCCGCGGCGGACGCCAGTCCGTACTCGTGGGCTTGGTAGAAGGTCTGGTAGATCGTGTAGGGGAGGTTGGCGGTGCCGAGGCCTCCGGAGGTGATCGTGAACACCGCGTCGAAGTTCTGGACGATGTACACGGAGCCGAGCAGGACGCCCAGTTCGAGGTAGCGGCGCAGATGCGGCAGGGTGAGGTAGCGGAAGGACTGCCAGCTACTCGCTCCGTCGAGGTGCGCGGCCTCCATCATGTCGGCGGGCCGGCTCTGCAGTCCCGCGAGCAGGATCAGCATCATGAACGGCGTCCACTGCCACACGAGGGCGGCCTCGACCGCGATCAGCGGCATGCCGGATATCCAGTCCGGCTGGGCGGGTGTGTCGTCGCCGAAGAGCCCGGCGATCCAGGTCCAGGCGCCGTTGAGGAGCCCGTACTCCGGGTTGTAGAGCGCGTGCTTCCACAGCAGCGCGGCCGAGACCGGGACGATCAGGAAGGGCGTGATGAGCAGGGTGCGCACCATGCCGCGGCCGAAGAAGGTGCGGTCGAGGAGCAGGGCGAGCCCCAGACCGAGCACCACGGTCGCGATGACGACGCTCGCGGTGAGCAGGACGGTGGTGAAGACCGAGTCGCGCAGCTCCGCGTCGGTGAACACGGAGGTGTAGTTGGACAGTCCGGCGAAGCTGCGCTCGTCGGGGCTCAGTGAGTTCCAGTCGAAGAGCGAGATCACCAGCGTGGCGACGAACGGCAGCTGGGTGACCGCGATCAGGAAGACCAGGGCCGGCAGGAGCGGCGCCCGGGTGGCCCAGGCCCGCACTCCCCCCTTTCTCTGCTTCGTCTTCCGCGTCTGCTTCGACCGGACCGTGGGGGACGGCGGCTGTGTGGTGACGGAGGCACTCACTGCTGCTCCTTGCCGACCTTCTCGGCCAGCTTCTGGGACTTGGCCAGGGCCTGGTCGACGGACTGGCGGCCGGCGATGGCCGCGCTGATCTCCTGCGAGACCTTGGTGCCCAGATCGGTGAACTCGGGGATGCCGACGAACTGGATTCCGGCCGCCGGGCGGGGCTGAGTGCCGGGGTTCTCCGGGTTGGCGCTTGCGATGGCCTTCTCGGTGATGTCCGCGAAGGCGCCTGCGGCCTTGCGGTACTCCGGGTTGGCGTAGGTGGAGGCCCGCTTGCCCGCGGGCACATTGGCCCAGCCGCTCTTCTCGCCGACCAGCGCCTCGTACTTCTTGCTGGACGCCCAGGAGATGAACTTCCAGGCGCTGTCGGACTTCTTGGATGCCTTCTGCATGCCCCAGGCCCAGGTGTAGAGCCAGCCGGAGCTCTCCGTCTTCTCCACCGGCGCCGGTACGTAGCCGATCTTGCCCTTCACCGGGGACCCGGACGCTTCCAGGGAGCCCGCTCCGGCCGTGGCGTCGTACCACATCGCGGTCTTGCCCTGTGTCATGTTGTTGAGGCACTCGGCGTATCCGGACTGGGCCGCGCCCGCTTCACCGTGCTCCCGCACCAGGTCGACGTAGAACTGGGTGGCCTTCTTGAACTCCGGGGAGGTGAGCTTCGCCTCCCAGTCCTCGGTGAACCAGGTGCCGCCCATGGTGTTGACGACAGTGGTGAGAGGGGCGATGACCTCGCCCCAGCCGGGGAGTCCGCGCAGGCAGATGCCCTTCATCCCGCTCTCGGCGCCGTCCGCCTTCGCAGCGAGGTCGGCAACCTGCTGCCAGGTGGGCTGCGCCGGCATCTTCAGCCCCTTGTCGGCGAAGACGTCCTTGCGGTACATGAGGAAGGACGACTCGCCGTAGAAGGGCTCGGCGTAGAGTTTTCCGTCCTTCGCGGTGAGCGATTTCCGCAGCGGCTCGAGGATGTCGTTCTGGTCGAAGGCGGTGTCCTTCTTCGCGTACTCGTCGAGCCCGTGCAGCCAGCCGTTCTTGGCATAGAACGGCACCTCGAAGTTGCTGATGGTGGCGACGTCGTACTGGCCCGCCTGGTTGGAGAAGTCCTGACTGATCTTGTCTCGGACGTCGTTCTCCGGGAGCACCGTGAAGTTGACCTTGATGCCGGTCTCTTTGGTGAAGTTGTCCGCGGTCAGCTTCTGCAGTTCGACCATCTGCGGGTTGTTCACCATGAGTACGTTCACTGCCTCGTCCCCCGCGGAAGAGGAGGCGCCTGCTCCGCTGCACCCCGCGAGAAGTGCCATGGCGGCCGTGCCGGCGCCCGCACTCAGGCGGATTCCACGTCGTCGTCGCTGGAGGTGCATGATTTCTCCTGATCATTCGTAGCGGCTCGGTGATCGGTGGTTCAGGACATGACGGCTCTGCCCTCGGCCGGGCGGCCGGGGATCAAAAGGCCTATGGGGTAAGGCAGTTGTGCGGCATGAGCGTGCTCAGACGCGGATGACCTGCGGGCCGAGGAGGGAGTAGCGCTGCGCCTCGGCCGAGGGCAGGCCCGCGTCGGTGACGATGGCCTCGAAGTCGCCGACGTCGGCGAAGCGGCAAAAGCTCACCGCCCCGAACTTCGAATGGATTCCGGCGAACACGCGGCGGCGTGCGCTGCGCATGGCCTGTGCCTTGACCTCGCTCACCGCGGGGTCCGGTGTGGTCAGTCCGTACTCTCGGGAGATGCCGTTCGCGCCGACGTACGCCAGATCGATGACGAAGTCGGCGAGCATCCGGGTGGCCCAGTGGTCGACCGTGGCCATGGTGCCGCCGCGGACGCGCCCGCCGAGCAGCAGCACGGAGATCTTCTCGGCGTCCGCGAGGACGGTCGCCACCGCCAGGGACGCGGTGACGACGGTCAGCGGCCGGTCCCGCGGCAGCGCTTCGGCGACGAGCTGCGGGGTGAAGCCCTCGTCGACGAAGACCGTCTCGGCGTCACCGAGCAGATCGGCGGCGGCCGTCGCGATCCGTGACTTCTGCGGCACATGACGGGTGGTCCGCACCGCGAGCGTCGTCTCGAAACCGGCGGACTCGACGGGGTAGGCGCCGCCGTGCGTACGCCGCACCAGACCGTGTTCCTCCAGGGCGTGCAGATCCCGCCTGATGGTCTCCTTGGCCACCTGGAACTGGCCGGCCAGCCGGTTGACATCGACCGACCCGTCCCGCCGGGCCGTCTCGAGAATTCCCCGTCGGCGTTCCTCGGTGTCCACGGCACACTTCCCTGCTTCTGTCCTGTAGCGCTGTCCGTGCGATGTAGGCGCGCTGTTTCGTGCGCTGTCGGTGCTTCCGAGCCCGGCGTCCGTTCGGGCTCATGCGTCGTTTGTACAAGCAGGTACGCCCGCTCGACCAGGCTCTTCGCAGGATTTGCTGTGCCCGTTCTTGCCCGTTTCGGCGAGGCCGTCGGCGCTGGTAGTGCGGGCCGGGGCACGCATCGCGGCGCAGCGCGCTGCCCGCTTGGCACCTTTTGGGCGTCCGAACGGTGCCCGCGGGCGGACACTGGGGCGACGGCGCGATCCAGCCGTCCCGGAATGCGGAAGCGTCCGGAGGGCTTGAGGATCGATGAATGGCTGGCTCCGCCTGTACGTATGCGTAGGGGCGGGACATGGATTTTCCGACGGACATCCAGGAGCACACTGATGAGTGGAACAGCCCAGATCGGCGTCACGGGGCTCGCGGTGATGGGCCGCAATCTCGCCCGTAACTTCGCGCGCAACGGCTTCACGATCGCCGTGCACAACCGCACGGCGGCCAGGACGCGCGAGCTGGTCGAGGAGTTCGGCGCCGAGGGCACGTTCGTGGCCGCCGAGTCGGCCGAGGAGTTCGTCGCGGCCCTGGAGCGCCCCCGCCGCCTGGTGATCATGGTCAAGGCGGGCGATCCGACGGACGCCGTGATCCAGGAGTTCGCGCCGCTGCTGGAGGAGGGCGACGTCATCATCGACGGCGGCAACGCCCACTTCGCCGACACCCGGCGCCGCGAGAAGGAACTGCGGGAGCGCGGCATCCACTTCGTGGGCACAGGTATCTCGGGCGGCGAGGAGGGTGCGCTGCACGGGCCGAGCATCATGCCGGGCGGCTCGGCCGAGTCGTACGCCTCGCTCGGCCCGCTGCTCGAGAAGATCGCCGCGAAGGCTCCCGACGGCACCCCGACCGTCGCGCACATCGGCCCGGACGGCGCGGGCCACTTCGTGAAGATGGTGCACAACGGCATCGAGTACGCCGATATGCAGCTGATCGCCGAGGCGTACCACCTGCTGCGCGCGGTCGCGGGCTACTCCCCCGCGCAGATCGCCGAGACCTTCCGCACCTGGAACACCGGGCGGCTCGACTCGTATCTGATCGAGATCACGGCCGAGGTGCTGGCGCACACGGACGCGGCGACCGGAAAGCCCTTCGTCGACATCGTCACCGACCAGGCGGAGCAGAAGGGCACTGGCCGCTGGACGGTGCAGATCGCCCTCGATCTGGGGGTGCCGGTCTCCGGCATCGCCGAGGCGGTCTTCGCCCGCTCGCTCTCCGGGCACGCGGACCTGCGCGAGGCCTCACGCTCCCTGCCCGGGCCGACGGCCCGGCCGCTGGGCGAGGCCGATGCCGCGCGCTTCGCCGACCAGGTCGAGCAGGCGCTGTACGCGTCCAAGATCGTGTCGTACACGCAGGGCTTCCACCAGATCCAGGCGGGCAGCGACGCCTACGACTGGGACATCGACCTCGGTTCGGTGGCCGCGATCTGGCGGGCCGGCTGCATCATCAGGGCGGCGTTCCTCGACCGCATTCGCGAGGCGTACGACACCCGGCACGACCTGCCGAGTCTGCTGTCGGACAAGCAGTTCGCGGAGGAGATCGGCGCGGCGCAGGACGACTGGCGCGAGGTGGTCTCTGCGGCCGCCCGCCACGGCGTCCCGACGCCGGGCTTCTCGGCGGCCCTCTCGTACTACGACGCCCTGCGCGCCGAGCGGCTGCCCGCGGCGCTCACCCAGGGCCAGCGTGACTTCTTCGGTGCGCACACCTACCGGCGGACCGACCGCGAGGGTTCGTTCCACACCCTGTGGGGCGGCGACCGCTCGGAGGTGCGCACCGACTGATCAGCCCTGCGGGCCGATTCAGCTCGCCGGACCAGGCTGGGGTTCGGGCTCCGGCGGCGGTACGGGTTCGGGGCCGGGGCCCGGCGGCTGCGGAATGGGGTCGGGCGCGGGTCCCGGCGGCGGCCCTGGCACCGGCCCCGGGCCCGGCAGCGGTCCGGGATCAGGTCCGGGCGGCCCCGGCGACGGGATCGGCGAAGGCGGGACAGGTGGGTGGGTCATGCCAGACCTCCAACGGTTCAAAGTCGTGCGTTCCCAATGTCTCCCGGTGCGCGTGCCCACGCGCGCCGGGTCCAGTCATCATGATCCGCACCTGGTGGCCAGGGCGGCGGCCCGCAGCCCGGACCGCGGGCTGGACAGGACGGGGACCGCAGTCGTCGTACGGTCTGCCGCGTCCGCCATCGACACCTGGGCCAGCACGATGACATCCGTGGCGGGTACCCCGTCGACCGCGGCGGCCACGGCGTCCAGATAGCCGTCGCGGTCGCCCGCCTCGATGCGCTCCCAGGCGTCTGCGACGAGCAGCGTGCGGACGTCGACCGCGCGGCCCGCGGCCTCTTCGCGGATCAGCGCGACTGTCGGCTCCAGGGTGCTGCGCAGGGCGGCGACCACCACGATCCGGTCCGCCGCGGCGGCCGCGGCTGCCATCGGGCGGTCGACCCGCAGCACCACAACGCCGAGGTCCGCGGCGCACGCCTCGGCGACGCCGCCGATCGTGGAGCAGGTGACGAGGACGGCGGCCGCACCCTCGGCGACGGCCCCGGCGAGCACGGCGGCGACGGCCGGCGCGACCGCCTCGGGGCTCTCCTCCCGGGCCCGGGCGAGGAGATCCTCGTCAACGAGATGACGCAGCGCGAGACCCGGATGGTCCGCGTCCCGAAGGGCGTCGAAGACCGGGACGTGGACCGGGGAGGTGTGCAGCAGCGCCAGCATGGACCGAATGCTAGAGCGTGGCCGGCAGTAGCGCCGTCCGCCCGGTCACCAGAGCTGCGGCTGGTCCTTCAGCTGCTCCTCCGCCGTGCGCACCAGCTCGGCCGGCGGCTTGGGGGCCTCGTCGGGGTGGCTGTGGGCCCACTTGGCCGCGTACGGGCACAGTGGCACGACGGGCACACCCTCGCGCGCCCCCATCGCGTAGAACTCGCGCACCAGCGCGCTCGCGATGCCCTTGCCCTCGTGCTCCGGTTCCACCACGGTGTGCACGGCGACCAGGGCGGCCGGCGTGGCATCGAGGGTGAAGTAGGCGATGTGGCCGGTGACTTGACCGTCCTCGTACGCCTCCAGGAGCCCCCTCTGGCGGTTGTCGCGGATGTCGGGTTCTGCCATGGCGGCTGTCTCCTTCGGGCGGGCAGGACGCCGGGAACGGTCACACGGCGGCGTGCGGTCGGACGACGGCGTGGGTCAGACGACGGCGTGCGGGCTGCGGTCCGTACGGCTGCCGGGCACCGGCGCGGAGGCGTCCGAGCCGAGGGCGACGATCCGGTTCTCCGCGTCGACATGGACGACGCTGGGCACCAGGGTGCGCGCCTCGGCGTCGTCGACCTGGGCGTAGCTGATCAGGATCACCAGATCGCCGGGGTGCACAAGGTGAGCGGCCGCGCCGTTGATGCCGATGACTCCCGAGCCGCGCTCGCCCTCGATGACGTACGTCTCCAGCCGGGCGCCGTTGGTGATGTCCACGATGTGGACCAGCTCACCAGGGAGCAGATCGGCGGCTTCCAGCAGAGCGGCGTCGACGGTGACGGATCCGACGTAGTGCAGGTCGGCCTGGGTCACGGTGGCCCGGTGGATCTTGGACTTGAACATGGTACGCAGCACGGCGGCACTCCCGGATCTTGGCTCCCTGCCTGCGGCTGCAGGTCAGGGGCGGTTTCCATACCCAACTGTCTGTTGCATCCTCGGGCAGACTCAGCAGTGTTTCAGGTCGTGCTGACCCATTGCCGCCCTTGCCCGACACCACGTCGGCTGAGTGCGGAGGCGTTGCCTGCAACCTTCCGCCCCGTCCCACGTGGACCCCACCAGCCTACGCAACCGCTCCCAGCTGCCCGGCCGAGCGTGCAGGCGAGGCGTTCAGGGCGCTGATCCGAGCGCTGGTGCTCGGCGATCCGGGCCATGTACCGGGGGCGGGTGAGACGGAACGTGCTGGTGCCAAGAATGCGTACTGGGTGCGCGCCGGCGCCATGTGCCGGCCCGTGCGGGCCAGGGGGCCGCCGCCGGCGAGGACGGGCTACTCTCCGGCGGCGTCCGCGCGGGCCTCGCCGGACTGCGTAGCGGACTGCCTCTTGGCCCGCTTGCCGAGCACCGCGGCCGCGGCGAGCGCACTGCCGAGGAAGGCGACGGCCACCACCCACGGCTGGTCGAAGCGGTGCCTCGTCGCGTGATCGAGGGAGTAGCGGCCGGGCCCGGCGATGCCGACAGCGGCCGCCGTGAAGCCGAGGGAGGCCGGGTACTCGAAGCCGCCGGCCTGGTTGAAAAACCCGGCGGGCGCGTGCACCGACACCGCCCCGGCCATCGCGCCCGCGGCGGCGGAAGCGGCCCCGGGGGTTGCCAGACCCAGTGCGAGCAGCGCCCCGCCGCCCGCCTCGCCGAGCCCGGCGGCGACGGCGCTCGGCCGGCCCGGGCGGAATCCCATGGCTTCCCTTCCATGGCCTGCGCGGTCGCATCAAGACCGCCGCCGCCGAACCAGCCGAACAGTTTCTGTGAACCGTGCGCCGCGAGGACCGCGCCGGTGCCGACCCGCAGGACGAGCAGGCCGAAGTCGCGTCGGTCGAGGCAGGTCAGTGCTGACGCGGTCAGGTGGGGCGTACGGGATCCACTCTCGTACGAGTCCGGCCGCCGTCCGCTGCGCTGCCGCGTCATACGGGTGACACGGACCAGGTGATCCACTGGCCGGAACCGTGCGGTAGATTTTGCACGCCCTTGACCAGCATCAACTTATGGACACGGAGACCGTCCCCTCAATGAGCGACATCCTCTACGGACTTGGCCGCGCGAGCACGTACGGCGCCCTCGGTGTGGTCCTCCTGATCCTCGGCATGGTCCTGGTCGACCTGCTGACGCCCGGAAAGCTGGGCCGGCAGATATGGGAGGACCGCAACCGCAATGCCGCGCTGCTGCTGAGCTCCGCGCTCCTGGGCATCGGCGGCATCGTCTTCACCTCGATCTGGACGACGTACGACAACTTCGGCAAGGGCCTCGCCTCCACCGCCGCGTTCGGTCTGCTGGGCCTGGTGATGATGGGGGTGGCATTCCTGGTGGTGGACCTGGTCACGCCGGGCAAGCTGGGCGCGACGCTGGTCGAGCCGGAGCCGCATCCGGCGGTGTGGGTGACCGCGTCCTGCAACCTGGCGGTCTCGGCCATCGTCTCGGCGTCCATCGCCTGAGGTCGGCCAACAACGCAGACACGCACAGCGACCAGCAGGGCAGTTGATATTCTCGGAGCTCGCCCGGAGCCCCCGGGCGGGGGCTTTAGGGCGGAACCATGAAGCCGCGTCTGGTGTTCGTTGCATGGCATCGGCGGTCCGCGGGACGCAGATGCCGAACTCAAAGCCTGGCTGCGTGCGTTGGCCGACGGCGCCCGCGCCGCGGGCCATTCGCGCCGGTCCTGGATCTGGTGCAGGACTGAGCGGCGGATCGGAGACGAAGGCCCCGAACTCCGCGCCGGCCAGGGCCGGTTGACGGGGACGGGCCAGCTACGGTCGCCCTACGGCCGTCGGCTGGTGGTGGGCCGTTTCCGACTGCGCGGCACCGGGGGGCGGGAGCCGAACGTGGTCTTCAGTCATCTGCCGCAAGACCGTGAGCGAGCGCGACTGATGGGGCTTCCCGTCCCAGAGCCGGGCGAGTGGGTGAGCTTCCGCACGCCGTAGACCGATATGCCCTCATGTCACGGCGTGATCCAGAAGTGGTGCATCGCGTACGAACTCCAGGGCCGCCACCCCTCCGCATCCTCCGCCTCCGCCCCGGCGCGCCGCATCCCCGCCTGGACCGCCGCGTCCCCAGTCAGCAGTACATCCGGGTCGCCGAGAGCGCGCATCCGGATGTAGCCCGCCGTCCAGGGGCCGATGCCTGGCAGAGCGAGCAACTGCCGCTCGGTCTCGTCCCGGTCGGCGCCCGGGTCCAGGGCCACCGCGCCCTCCGTGAGCGCGGCCGTCAGCGTACGCAGCGTGGCGCGCCGCGCGTCGGGCATGTCGAGTTCGCTCAGCGCGGCCGCCGCAAGCTCGTCCACGCGCGGGAACAGATGCGTGAGCCCGCCGCTCGGCTCGCACAACCGCTCTCCGTACGCAGCCACCAGCGCGTCACCGAGTCGCCGACCCGCCGCCACCGAGACCCCCTCACCCAGTACTGCCCGTACGGCGAGTTCGTGCGGGTCGGCCGTGCCGGGGGCACGCAGGCCTGGGCGTGCGGCGACCAGCGGGGCGAGCGCCGGGTCCGTGCCCAGGCGTTCGGCGACGGCGCACGGGTCGGCGTCCAGGTCGAACAGGCGGCGCATGCGCTGCGTGGCCGTCGTCAGGTCGCGCAGGTCCGCGAGGTGCAGCCGGCATTCCAACCAGCCTCCCGGGCCCGGCTGTTCGCCGACTTCGGCGACGCCGGGCCCGCCGGGCAGCCGCAGGGTGCGCCGGTAGACGCGGGAGCCGCGCTCGCCGACGAGTTCCTCGATTCCGGTGACGGCGCGGCGGCCCAGGTAGTCGAAGACCTCAACGGCGGCGTAGGGACCGCGGTGCGCGAGTCGCAGCGGCACTCCGGCAGCGGCACCGTTCTCGGGAGCGACCGGGCCGAAGCGTGAGCTGCGGCCGGGCCGGGCGGAGCGGAGTTCGCTGGGGGTGGCCGCGTAGATCTCCCGGATGGTGTCGTTGAACTGCCGTACGCTCGCGAACCCTGCCGCGAACGCGATCTCCGCCGCCTGCATGGTGGTCGTCTGCAGCAGCACACGCGCGGTGTGGCCGCGCTGGGCCCGGGCCAGGGCGATGGGGCCCGCGCCGAGTTCCGCGTTCAGCTGGCGCTGCACCTGGCGGGCGCTGTAGCCCAGGCGGCTGGCGAGGCCCGCGACACCCTCGCGGTCCACGATGCCGTCGCCGATCAGCCGCATGGCGCGGCCGACGACGTCGGCGCGGGCGTTCCACTCGGCGGAGCCGGGCACGGCGTCGGGGCGGCAGCGGCGGCAGGCCCGGTAGCCGGCGCCCTGGGCCGCCGCGGCCGTCCGGTAGAACGACACGTTCCGGCGCTTGGGTGTGATCGCGGGACAGCTCGGACGGCAGTAGATCCCCGTGGTGGACACGGCAAAGAAGAACACGCCGTCGAACCGGGCGTCCCTGCTGCTCACCGCCTCGTACCTGCTGTCCTCGATCGTCATACGGCCAGTATGGACACCGCGCCGGGCGCTCGGCTGGCGGAAATCGGACGTGACGTTCGACCTGGGAAAGTCACCCGGCATTCCTGAGTGACCGGCGGCCCGGCGGCCGGATCATCCATCTGCCGTCGATCGCGGCACTGCGGGGCCCGGGTTCGTACGGCGGATCGAAGGCCGCGGTCAATACGTACACCTTCGACCTGGCCCAGAAGCTCGGCCCGGAGGGCATCACGGTCAACGCCGTCGCGCCCGGATTCGTGGCCGACACCGAGTTCTTCGGCGACCGGACCACCCCGGAGTTCATAGCCTCGCGGGTGGCCCAGTCCCTGACGGGCAAGCCCGGCCTCCCCGCGGAGATCGCTGCGTCGGTGCGGCATGTCGCGTCGCCCGAGGCGGCGTATCTGACGGGCCAGATCCTGCACATCAACGGCGGCGCGGCGCTGGGCCGCTAGGACGACCCTGACCAGTTCGCGCGTCTGCCCGGACTCTCCTGACATGTCTGGGATGATGCCCGCACGCCGCCCCCGGGCGCGAGCGATCACTGGAGGAGTCATGGCCGGTCAGTTCGAGGCAACGGTCGAGATCGACCGCCCCATCAAGGAGGTCTTCGCCTTCCTCGCCGACGGAACGAACGATCCCAAGTTCAGCCCCAGGGTGCAGGAGATCGCGAAGTCGCCGGAGGGCCCGACCGCGGTGGGCACCGTCTTCGAGAGCACGGTCAAGGACGCCGGGATGAAGAGCAAGCGGCAGTTCCGGATCAGCGAGTTCGTGCCGCCCACCAAGATCCGCTGGACGGAGATCTCGAAGAACCTCGTGACGGCCGACGAGGGCGGATACGACCTGGAGTCGACCCCCGACGGCAAGACCCGCGTCCGCATCTTCAACAGGCTCGAAGGCCATGGCATCGGCAAGCTGCTCGTGGGCCTCGCCCTGAGCGCGGCACGCAAGGACGCCGACGCGTTCGGCCGGCGGATCAAGGCGGCCGTCGAGGCGTCCTGAGCGGACCCGCGGCAGCTGTGAACCCTACGGTTCGTGGGGCCGAAGCATCCTCCGCACCCGCACGGCACCCGCACCCGCTCTGGCTGCACCCGCACCCGCTCTGGCTGCACCCGCACCCGCTCTGGCTCGCCGAGCGCTTCGCGTGACCGGAGCAGAAAAAAATCTTGGCGCAGGATGTCGAAATCGC
Source organism: Streptomyces sp. NPDC019443 (assembly GCF_044389785.1). Classification (NCBI taxonomy): domain Bacteria; kingdom Bacillati; phylum Actinomycetota; class Actinomycetes; order Kitasatosporales; family Streptomycetaceae; genus Streptomyces; species Streptomyces sp. NPDC019443. Next base: position 981,884 of record NZ_JBIRYJ010000001.1, on the reverse strand, counting down.
GGCGCCTGCTTCTACCTACTCGTGAGAGCGCCGGTGAGGGCGCGACAGAGGACGAAGGAGCAGACCATGAAGTACATGCTGCTGATGCAGTTCAGCGAGCGGACCGCGGACTTCCCGAGGATCGACACCTGGACCCCCGAGGAGATCCAGGCGCACATCGCGTTCATGCTGGACACGAACAAGAAGCTCGTGGACAACGGGGAGTTGGTGGACGCCCAGGGTCTGGCCGGTCCGGAGACCGCCAAGATCGTGCGGGCCGGAGCCGAATCAGCCGCCCCGGTGATCACCGAGGGCCCCTACCCTGAGACCAAGGAGTTTCTCGCCGGGTACTGGATCGTCGACTGTGACAGCCCCGAGCGGGCGATCGAGCTCGCGGCATCCGTGTCGGCGGCTCCCGGCCCCGGCGGAGCCCCGCTGAACATGCCGATCGAGGTACGCCAGGTGATGTCGGCGCCGACTGAGGAGTAGCGAGCACTGGCCGGACCCGGGCAGACCGCCGCCGACCTGCTGCGCGAACTCGCGCCGCGGGTCGTGGGCGTGCTCACCCGGCGCTTCAGGGACTTCGACGCCGCCGAGGACGCGGTGCAGGAGGCGCTGCTGGCGGCGGCGACGCAGTGGCCGGAGGAAGGGCTGCCGCAAAATCCGCGGGGCTGGCTGATCCAGGTCGCGAGCCGGCGGATGACCGAGCAGGTGCGCAGCCAGCAGGCTCGGCGGCGCCGCGAGGATCTCGCGGCACGGCGCGAGCCGGCCGACCGGCAGTCGGCGCCGTCGGCGGACAGTGATGACGTGGTGGAGCAGGACGACACCCTGACTCTGCTGTTCCTGTGCTGCCATCCGGCTCTGACGCCGAGTGCGGCGATCGCGCTCACGCTGCGGTCGGTCGGCGGGCTCAGCACGACCGAGATCGCCAGCGCCTTCATGGTGCCGGACGCCACGATGGCGCAGCGGATCAGCCGGGCCAAGCAGCGCATCAAGTCCTCGGGAGTGCCCTTCCGGATGCCGGGCGAAGAGGACTGGCCGCGCCGCCTCGCCGCCGTGCTGCACGTCCTCTATCTCATCTTCAACGAGGGGCACACGAGCAGTTCCGGCCCGCAGTTGCAGCGTGTCGAGCTGTCCCGGGAGGCGATCCGGCTGGCCAGGGCGCTGCACGCGCAGCTGCCCAAGGACAGTGAGGTCGCCGGGCTGCTGGCGCTGATGCTGCTCAACCACGCCCGGAGCGGGGCGCGGTCCGGCCCGGGCGGTGAGCTGATCCCCCTCGCCGAGCAGGACCGCAGCCTGTGGGACGCCGAAGCGATCGCCGAGGGCGTCGCGCTCCTCACCGAAGCGCTGCCCAGGGGTCCACTCGGCCCGTACCAGGTGCAGGCGGCGGTGGCCGCCTGCCACGACGAGGCGAAGACGGTCGAGGAGACCGACTGGCCGCAGATCCTCGCGCTGTACGGCGTACTCGAGCGCCTCTCCGCCAGCCCCGTCGTCTCCCTCAACCGCGCCGTCGCCGCCGCGATGGTCCAGGGACCCGCGGCCGGCCTGCGGATCCTTGAGGAGCTTCAGAGCGACGGCCGGCTGGCGGGGCACCACCGGCTGTATGTCGTACGCGCCCATCTCCTCGACATGGCCGGTGACCGGGAGGCCGCCGCGGAGAACTACCGTGTTGCCGCGAGCCGTACGACGAGCCTCCCCGAGCGGCACTACCTCACACTGCGGGCCGCCCGGCTGGGCACGCCCGGCGAGTGAGCCGCAGGACGGCGGCGCCGCCGGACCGGCCCGTCAGCGGGCGCGGCCGGCCAGTCAGCGGGCGCTGTGCACGATGGCCAGGGGTGCGCCGAAGGGGTCCAGGAACATCGCAATGCGGCCCACGCCCTCCGCGTCCATCGGCGGGATGAGCGTGGTGGCACCGCGCTCGGTGGCCTTGGCGAAGGTGGCGTCGACGTCGGCCGCTTCGAAGTACGGATGCCACTCCGAGCGGGAGCCCGCGTCCAGGTTCTCCTGCGGGAGCTGCATGATGCCGCCGTGCATGGCGTCTTGGCCGCCGCCCGACGGGGAGACGACGGAGTAGGTGATGCCGGCGAACGGCATGTCCTGGAAGCCCCACGAGAACACGGAGCGGTAGAAGTCCTTCGCGGCGGCCGCGTCCGTGGTGTACAGCTCGACCCAGCTCAGCGTATTCACATCGGTGACCGCGCCCAGGCCCTTGGTGTCGCCGGACTGCCAGACGGCGAATTCGGCACCGGTCGGGTCGGTGTACGCCGCCATCCGGCCTTCGGTGAAGACGTCCATCGGCTGGAGGCGGACCGTGCCGCCGGCCTGCTCGACGGCCTTGGTGGTGGCGTCGGCGTCGGCGGTCAGGAAGTACGGCGTCCACGCGGAGGTCGCGCCCTCCTCGGTGAGCGGGCCGATCGCGGCGACGGTCTTCCCCTCCACCTGGAAGAAGCCGTACCCCCCGGCCTCCGGTCCCATGGTCCGCAGTTCCCAGCCGAACAGGTCCCCGTAGAAGGCTGCGGCCGCGTCCAGGTCGGGGCTTCCGAGGTCGAGCCAGTTCGGCGCGCCCGGGACGTATGTGGTGGTCAGCATCGCAATTCTCCTCCCGCGAGTGCGCGGTGGATGACGGATGTGGTCAGTCGCCTTCAGCATGCCAGCCCCCACTGACATCCGCCGTTCCGCGCGCCGCGACACCCTGCCGCACACGAGAGCGCACCAAGTGCGCCCGTTTCAACCCAATTGGCCCGACGGTCCGTCAGCTCCCCGGCCCCGCGCCGCCTCCCGCGGCTCGCGCACCCCGGCCCCTACCGGGAGCCCGCACGGGGGCGACAAGGGTTTTCCCCGTATCGGGTTCATCTCGGCGTTCCCTACTGTCTGCCGCACCGGCGGATCCCATCCTCTGACTCTTTAATGTCAGGTGCATGTAAATCATGGGTTCCCTCGGTGACGGCCCTTGACCAGGGGCCGTCGCGCCGGCGGCGGCGCGCGGGCGACCCAACCCAGGGAACCGCGGATCGCACCCCCACAGCGAACCGCGGTTCCCGCGCCGCCGCCTGCGCTCCGCACCGTCAGTGGAAAGGGAACACCTTGAACGGTTCCAGACGGAGACTCATATCCGTCGTGGCCGCGAGCGCCACGATCGCCGCAGTCGCCGCCACGTCATCCGTGGCACTCGCCGCCACCCCGCAGAACCCCTCGCCGAAGCCCGCTCCGGCTTCGCAGTCGATGACCGCACTCCCGACCGCGCCGGTCGAGAAGGTCATCGTCACCTACAAGTCCAAGGCGGCCGAGGCCAGTTCCAACAAGGCCGCCGCCGGCGACGCGACGGCCAAGGGCGCCGAGACCGGCGAGAGCCTGTCGTTCGAACGCCGGCTCGCCGGTGGCGCCGCCCTGGTCGACCTGGGTGGCGACGCGTCCAAGAAGGACCTCACCGAGGTCATGGACGCCTTCCGGGCCGACCCCTCCGTCGCGTCCGTGGAGCCCGACATCCGCGCCTACGCGATGGCGGTCACCCCAAACGACACCGAGTACGCCAAGCAGTGGGACCTGTTCGAGGCCACCGGCGGCATGAACGTGCCCGGCGCCTGGGACAAGACCACCGGCAGCGGCGTCACGGTCGCCGTCATCGACACCGGCTACGCCGCCCACACGGACCTGGCCGCAGGCGTCGTCTCCGGCTACGACTTCATCTCCACCTCCGCGGACGCCCGCGACGGCAACGGCCGCGACAGCGACGCCAAGGACGAGGGCGACTGGAACGCCACCGACGGCGAGTGCGGCACCGGTTCCAAGGCGAGCAACTCCTCCTGGCACGGCACGCATGTCGCGGGCACCATCGCGGCAACGGCAAACAACAGCAAGGGCGTTGCGGGCATCGCGTACAACGCGAAGATCCAGCCGGTCCGGGTGCTCGGCAAGTGCGGCGGCTCATCGGCCGACATCGCCGACGCCATCACCTGGGCGTCCGGCGGCACCGTCCCGGGCATCCCGGCGAACCCGAACCCGGCCAAGGTCATCAACATGAGCCTCGGCGGCGCCAGTTCCACCTGCCCGAGCGTCTACCAGAACGCCATCAACGGCGCGGTGTCGCGCGGCACCACCGTCGTCGTCGCTGCCGGCAACAGCAACGCGAACGCTTCCGGCTTCACGCCCGCCAACTGCGCGGGCATCATCAACGTGGCGTCCACCAGCCGTGAGGGCAACCGTTCGTTCTACTCGAACTTCGGCAGCATCGTCGACGTCGCCGCGCCCGGCGGTGAGACCCGCCGCGCCACCGACACGCCCGGCACCATCACCACCCCCGAGAACGGCATCCTCTCCACACTGAACTCCGGCGCCACCACCCAGTCGACGGAGAACTACAAGCCCTACCAGGGCACTTCGATGGCCGCCCCGCACATCGCCGGGCTCGCCGCGCTGCTCAAGTCGGCCAAGAGCACTCTGACCCCGGCCGAGATCGAGGCCGCGATCAAGAGCAACGCCAGGCCGCTGCCGGGCACCTGCACCGGCGGCTGCGGCGCCGGTATCGCCGACGCCACGAAGACCGTGAACGCCGTCACCGGCACCCCCGGCGGCACGACGTTCAGCAACGCGACGAACGTGACGATCTCGGACCTCTCGACCGTGACCTCCTCGATCGCCGTCACCGGCCGCACCGGCAACGCCCCCGCCGCCCTCAAGGTCGACGTGGACATCAAGCACACCTGGCGCGGCGACCTGGTCATCGATCTGATCGCCCCGGACGGGACGGTGCGCAACCTCAAGGCCTCTTCCGGCTCGGACAGCGCGGACAACGTCCTCGCGACGTACACCGTCGACGCGTCCAGCGAGGTCGCCAACGGCACCTGGAAGCTCCAGGTCCGCGATGTGGCATCGGGTGACACCGGCTACATCGACAACTGGAGCCTCACCTTCTAACAGCACCCCGCACAACTGCGTAATCGCTGGTCAGGGGCGCGTCCGCGGCATATTGCCGGGGGCGCGCCCTGCCGCCTGTCCGGCCTCGTGCGTCCGCATGCCGGACTCAAGGCCTGGACTGCGGCGGCCGGATTCGTATGCTCTGCTCCCAGGGCAGGGGGACCGGGCGTGTCCGGAAGGGGGTGGTGGGCACGTGACAACGGCGGCGTACCGCCCCGCGACGGTCGGGCGAGGGGAGCTCCTCGCGCGGCTGGAAAGCGTCCTGCACACCCGTGGGCGCGCCCTGCTCACCGGCCATGCCGGGGTCGGCAAGACGGAGGTCGCAATGGCCGTCGCCGCGCGCGCCGAGTCCCGCGGCGAGAGGGTGCTCTGGCTCGCCACGCTCCCCACCGACCGTGACATACCCGGCGCTGCCGCCGCGGCCCTGGTCGCGTCCGTGTCGGCGAGCGTGTCCTGGGCCCTGCCGGGGGGCCACGGTGGCCCGGGAACTCCCGCCGGTGCGGGCTGTTGTGGAGCTCCGGGCGGGTTCGACATTCTCGAAGGGCTGCCCGGTCCGCAGCGGACCGCCGTCGCCATGCTGTGCCGTGAGGCGCCGATCCCCGAGGCCGGCTGGGACCCGATCGCGCTGCGGCTGGCCCTCGCCCAGATCCTGCGGACCCTCGCCGCGCGCGGTCCCGTCCTGCTCGTTGTCGACGGCGTCCAGCGCATCGACGCCGACAGCGCCGACCTGCTGCGTTTCGCTCTGCATCTGGCCCCCTCCGCGCTGCGGGCCGTTGCCGTCGAGACACCGGCGGCGTACGGCCCCGACACACCCCGTACCGGCGAGCCGCAGCCGGACGCGGCCGGCCCCGAGCCGCTGTGGGTGCCGTCCGAGGCCGATGTCCTGTTCGTGCCGCCGCTGCACGCCGACGAGATCGCCGAACTCCTCATCCACCACCGGCTGCCGTCCCGGATGGCCGGCCGGATCCACAAAGCGAGCGGCGGCAATCCGCGGCTCGCGCTCGCCGTCGGCCGGTCCCTCGCCGACGCGCGGACGCCCGTGCATCATGCCGAGGCGCTGTCCCTCTCCGGGCGCGCCCGCGATCTCGCACGCCAACTGCTCGGCGCCGCGTCTCCCGCCGTCCGCGGCACGCTCCTGCTGGCCGCCCTGGCGCTGCGCCCGACGGCGTCGCTGATCCGCCGCGCGGGCCGCCGCACCGCCGAGGCCGACCTCGCCGCCGCCGAGCGGGCGAATCTGATTTCCCTCACGGACGACGGGACAGTGGCGTTCACCGCCGGTGTGCTGCCCTCCACGCTGGTGCACGACGCCTGCTGGACGGAGCGCAGTGACGGTCACGCGGCGCTCGCCCGGGTCGTGGACGATCCCGTCGAGGCCGTACGTCACCGGGCGCTGGCCACGGACGTTCCCGATGAGATGCTGGCCGCGGAGGTCGCCGTGGCCGCCGACACCGCGCGGCGCCGCGGCAACAGCGCGCTGGCCGCCGAACTCGCCCTGCTCGCCGCCGAGTCCACGCCCGTGCAGCACAGCGCGCAGCGCCTCACCCGGCTCGTCGACGCCGCCCAGGAAGCCGCCCGCGCCGCCCGCGCGGACCTGGCGATACGCGCCGCGACCGATCTCCTCGCCCGCGACGCCGCACCGGCCGACCGGGTCCGCGCGCGGCTCGCGGTGCTGGACACGGCCGGGCAGGGGCTGACCGACCTCGACGAGATCTACGTACACGCGATGGAGGACTCGGAGGGCGACACGGCGCTGCGGGCTGCCGTCCAGCTCCGGCTGGCGGTGAAGTACGTGCTGGCCGACGGCGATCCCGCACGGTCCCGGGCCGCCGCCGTCGAATCCGCCGCACTCGCCGGCTCGGTGGGCGACCGGAAGACGGCGGCCAGGGCGCTGACCGTACAGGCGCGCATGGACCGGGTCCTCGGCTCGCCGGACGCGGAACGGATCCTCGCCGAGGCGCGGGCACTCGAAGTGGTCGAGCGCCCGCTCGGCATCCGTAACGCGGCCCAGATACTGACGATCCGTCATGCCCTGTTCGACGACCGGCTCACCGACGCCCGCGACCAGTTGAACGCCCTGCTGCCGCTGGTCGAGCGGCGAGGCCCGGTCGAGGACGCCATCGAGCTGTTCCGTACGCTCGCGGAGGTGGAGGCCAGGCACGGGCAGTGCGCGGCGGCGCTCTCGCACGCCGGACGGTCGCTCGCCCTGACCCTGGAAGCCGGCCTCTCGCCGGGGCCCGCCTGGTACGCGCTGGCTCTCGCCGAGACCGCGGGCGGCAGCTTCGCACGCGCCGCGAGCTACGCCCGGCGCAGCGCCCAGGCATCCGAGGAGGAGGGCGACCATGTCTTCCTCTCGCGCAGTCTGTACGCACTCGGCCGGGTCCAGCTCGTCGCCGGTGATGTGGCCAACGCCCTGGACACCCTGCGCCGGGTGCAGGCCGGCGAACGCGCCCAGTCAACGGTCGACCCGTCCATGCTGCGCTGGCACGAGGAGCTGGCCGAGGCGCTGCTGGCGAACGACGCCCCGGAGGAGGCCGCGGCCCTGCTCGCCGATGTGCGGCCGGTCGCCGAACGTCTCGGCCGCGCCACGGTGCTGCTCGGCTGCGACCGGGCGTACGCGCTGTATCTGGCGGCGAACGGGCAGCTCGAGGAGGCGACGCGGCTGCTGGCGGAGACGGCCGAGCGCTTCGCCGTGGCCGGTCTGCCGCTGGATCGCGGCCGGACGCTGATCGCGCTCGCCCGGGTTGAGCGCCGCCGCCGCAGACGGTCGGCCGCGCAGAACGCGCTGCAGGCCGCGGCCGCGGTCTTCGAACGGGCGGGGGCGTCCCCGTGGCTGGCGCTGGCGACGGAGACGCCGTCCCGCACGACCGAACCGGCCCCGGACCGCGGCGGCGCCCCGTCCTCCCTCACGGACGCGGAACTGCGCCTCGCGCTGCTGGTCCGCCAGGGGGCCAGCAACCAGGAGGCGGCGGCGAAGCTGTATCTCAGTGTGAAGACGGTCGAGGCCCGCCTCACCCGCATCTACCAGAAGCTGGATGTCCGTTCGCGCGCACAGTTGGCGACCGCGCTGAACGCATGGCCCGGCCACCGGCCGACGGCGCAGACGACGGACAGCCCGGCGGCGGGCTGACCGCCCGGCCCCGAGGGATCATTGATCTCACATCGGTCCGAAACGACCATATGGAGGCCAACGATGGGTACGCAGTCCGAGGGCGTCATCTGGGAGCCCAGCGAGCGCTGGGTCCGCGGGACGAAGGGCGATGTGACCGTCGTCGACAGCCGCCGCCCGATCCTGGTCTGGGAGCCCGGCCGCCCCGTGCCGCTCTACGCCTTCCCCGAGCAGGACGTCCGCACGGATCTGCTGCGGAAGGCCGCGGAGCCCACAACCGGACGCCACGCGGGATCGACGGTCTTCTACGATCTGGAGATCGACGGCGAGGCGACCAGGAACGCGGCGTGGTCCTACCCCGGCGACGAGCTCGCCGGGTACATCTCCTTCGAGTGGTTCGGGCGGGACGTCCTCGACCACTGGTACGAGGAGGAGGCGGAGATCTTCGTACACCCGCGTGACCCGCACAAGCGAGTCGACGCCATCCCCAGCAGCCGGCACGTCCAGGTCGAGATCAACGGCACGGTCGTCGCCGACACCCGCGCACCGGTGCTCCTCTTCGAGACGCAGCTGCCGACCCGCTACTACATCCCTCGCGAGGACATCCGGTTCGGCCTGCTGACCGCCACCGGCCTGCGCACCCAGTGCCCGTACAAGGGCACGGCGACGGAGTACTGGTCCTGGGCGGGCCACGGCGACGCCCCGGCGAACGTGGCCTGGAGCTACCCCGATCCGCTCCCCGCCGTCCGCGAGATCAAGGGCCTGATCGCCTTCTACAACGAAGCGGTCGACATCATCGTCGACGGCGAGCGGCGGGAGCGCCCGGTCTCCCCCTTCAGCGATCTGTTCGCGTGAGAGCGGCGCGGCCAACTGGTCCCGGGAAACCGGAGAGGCCGTATCGGATGGCTCCGATACGGCCTCGACCTGCGTAAACGCCGGTCGGGACGACAGGATTTGAACCTGCGACCCCTTGACCCCCAGGAGTGAGGGTGAGAGGGATTATCGTGACATAACAGATTAATCCTGTGTGGGAGCCGTGCGTGAACACCCAGCACGTTCGCTACCGCGCACACCGTGTGGTCCCCAGCTGGTCCCCAGAGAGCCGGTGCTACCGACCGGGCCCCTGCTTGCATACCGCGTGAGAGGACGGGGAGAAGCGTCCATGCCGCCCGACTGCAAGTGCCGCCTCGTAGCCTGCCGACATGCCATCGACTCGGGATAGCTTCCGATTCACTGCGCTGATGGCCCAGGCCGACGCCGATGACGATCTGGCCTGGGCCATGCCGGTGGACTCCACCATGGGTTATATGAGGCTAGGCGCCACCGTCGCCGTCGTCAGGACTCGTCTTCGGCTCGGTGGGTGTGTTCGGGGCCGGGGTGGGCTACGCCCGGAACGAGCGGATTGTCGTAGTCAAGTTCGATCTTGCCGAAGGCTGTACCCGGGATCGGCGCCGAGTCGTTGTCGGCGGTGATCAGCTGGACCTGAGAGGCGTGGGCCTCCGCGAGTGTTTGAAAGCGCTGGTAGGTCGGCGCGGTTGTGCAATCCGCACGAGGCCGAGCAGGCAATTGTGTACGCCGGGGCGCTGAGCAAGTCGGCCTACCACTCGTGGGAGGACTTCTCGGCGGCGTACGCACTGGGCAGGTGCTGCGCTTCGACGACGAGGAGTACGGCTCGTTCTACGAGCAGAACGTCATCGCCCACCGTCTCCTGACGGAGACCGAGGGCAGCCCGTGGCGGAACATACCCTGGCGCTGAGCCCAGCTCTCGGGGGAGTTGAGGGCGAGCGACGGGTACTCCTGGTCGGCGGCGGTGCGCAGCGCTGAGCGGGAGGGCGGCCGCCGGGTGCGCGCCGACCGGCGACGTCTGGACGGGCCGCTTGACGTCGCCGCCAACACCCGGGGCCGCCTGCCGGGCGTGTCAGCTTCCTGGTGTCCGGCGCAGGCGCACTGGCAGGCCGCGGTGGCCGTTGAGGACCACTGAGGGCAGGCGTTGGAGTTGGTCGGCGGGGATGGCGAGGGTGAGGTCGGGGAAGCGCGCGAAGAGGGCGGGCAGGGCAATCTGGCCTTCCAGGCGGGCCAGGGCAGCACCGGGGCATACGTGCGTGCCGTGACCGAAACTCGTGTGGCCGCTGGGCATGGTGCGGGTGATGTCGAATCGGTGGGCGTCGGGACCGAAGCGGTCGGGGTCACGGCCCATGGCGATGTAGGAGATGAGGACCGGTTCGCCCTCCTGGACGAGGACGCCGCCGATCTCGGTGTCCTTGGTGGCGTAGCGGAAGGGGGCACTGCTGACGGGTGGGTCCCAGCGCAGGGTCTCCTCGATGGCGCCGGGCCACAGGCGGGGATCGGTGCGCAGACGGGCGAGTTGGTCGGGGTGCGCCAGGAGAGCACGGACGCTGCTGATGAGCAGATGGACGGTGGTTTCGTGACCGCTGCCGAACAGAGTGCGCATGATGCCGACCAGCTCCACATCGCTGAGGTCCCCGCCGTCGGGCTGGATGGCCAGGGCGCTGGTGAAGTCGTCGCCCGGGTTCTCGCGCTTGGCGGCGAGGAGTTCGGCGAACAGGGCATGTATGCCCTCCGATGCGGCCAGGACCTGCTGGGAGGCGACGAGGTCGTCGAACAGGAGGCTGTACAGCGCGCGCAGTCTGCCGTGCCAGCTGGTGGGAAGCCCGAACATCTCGCTCATGACGGCCATCGGGAGGGGAAGGGCGAAGGCGGCTTTGAAGTCCACTATCCCGTTGGGGTCGGAGGTTGCGGCTTCGGCGAGCTGGTCGAGGAGGGCGGTGGTGACCTCCTGGGTGGGGGGGCGCAGGCGGTCCATGCGAGCGGGGGTGAATTCGCGGGCGAGGGGGCCGCGCAGGCGCCGGTGCCCGTCGCCGTCGATGGTGGACATGCTGTTGGGAAGGTTGACGTAGGCGATGAGTGGCCAGTCGGCGGGTAACTCGCCGCGCTGCCATGCACCCCATTGTGCGATGTTCTTGACGAAGGTGGCGGTGTCGCGGAGCACGTCGCGGCCGAGGGCGTCGCTGGTGATGGCCCAGCACGGGACGCCGCCGGGGAGAGCGATGGGGACGACGGGGCCGATCTCTCGCATGCGGGTGGCCTCCTCCTGGGGATCGGCGGCCTCAGGGTCCAGCTGGAAGAGCGGGTGGTCCAGGGTCGGTATCATGAGTGTCCTCCATCGGGATGGGTGGTGAAGACGGCGGCAAGGTGGTCAGTTCGCACAGCCACTGGTGAGTCGATGGTCATGGCTACGGTTGTTCCAGGTTCGCGGGTCCGGGCTGTGCGCGGCCCCGTGCGCTTTCCCGCGGTCTTTGTGTCCTGCTTCCCCACAGCACCTTGACCGCTTTCGTGGTGAGCTTGGGGCGTATCCGGGGGCCGCTGAACATCACGGCGGCGAGGCTGGGTATCCGGGGTACACGACTGCTGATCACGGTGTGGCTGCGGGTGAACTCTCGTAGGCCGGTTACGCCCTTCATCCGGCCCGAACCGCTGTTCTTGGTGCCCCCGAAGGGGACGCTCGGCACTCCCGCCCCGACCACGGCGTCGTTGACGTCGACCGTGCCCGCTACCAGACCCGCGGCCAGGCGCCGTGCGCGGGCGGTGTTGTTGGTGAAGACACTGGAGCTGAGGCCGTAGTCGGTGGCGTTGGCCAGGTCCAAGGCCTGTTGTTCGCTGTCGGCTTGAAGGATGGACAGGACGGGCCCGAAGCTCTCCTCGAGGAACAGATCCGATCGCGGATCGACATCGACGACCACGGTCGGCTCGAAGAATATCCCCTCCCTCTCGGTCCGCCATCCGCCACCGGTGAGGATCCGGGCACCGCCGGCCACCGCGTCCGCCAACCTGCACACGAGAACGTGCGCCTGCCCGAGGTGCAGGAGCGGGCCGATGTGGGCGTCCGGCCCCGGGCCGACCGTCAGCCGACGCGCGGTGGAGACGACCTCGTCAACGAAGCGGTCGTGAACCGCGGGGTTGACAATGGCGCGCTCGATCGACATGCAGGTCTGGCCGGCGTTGGCGAACGCCGCTCCGGCCGCGGCTCGGGCTGCTTGGGTCACGTCCGCGTCATGCCACACGATCATCGCGTCGTTGCCGCCGAGCTCGAGGATGACGGGGGTGAGGGTGGGTGCGGCGGCGGCCAGCACCCGTCGGCCGACTGTGGTGCTGCCGGTGAAGACGACCTTGTCGACCCCTGACCGGACGAGGGCCTCCCCCGTCGTGCCGTCACCCGACACCACCTGGACGAGATCGAGTCCGGCGCTGGCGAAGACTTCTCCGATGAGACGGCCCACTCCCACCGTGCGCTCGGCCGGCTTGAGTACCACGGTGTTCCCGGCGACCAGAGCGTGGGGGATGGAATGCAAGGCAATGGCCAGCGGATGGTTTCCCGGCGCGATGACTCCCACGACTCCGTAGGGCTGGTGGAACAACCGCGCCCGTTTGGTGACGAACGGCCGGGTCGGCAGTGTCTGTGGACGCAGTTTGCGGGGTGCGACACGCCCGGCCCAAGACAGGGCGAGACAGCCCGATATCACCTCGAACCATGCGTCGCTCAGCGGTTTGCCGGTCTCGGCGGCGCACATGCGGGCCAGCAGCGCCCCGTTGTCGGCGAGCGCCTGACGGACCACCAGCAGCCGCTGTCCCCGTTGCCGTGCGGAGAGCGCCACCCATGCGGCGGCGGTGTCCCGGGCGCGCGCCACGGCGGCACGGACGTCATCCTGGCCCATGATCGGGGCGGTTTCGATGAGTTCGCCGGTGACCGGGTTGACCGAGGCGATACGCCCTGACGGCGGGGCGGAGGCGGTCATGAGACTTCCCGGGGCTGGTGGACGAGGAGTGGGGAGATGATGCCCGCGCGTGCGTGACGGGCGCGGCGGGCGGTGACGACGGGGAAGCGTCCGGTCGGCCAGGCACCGATCTTCATGATGGCCCGGCCCATTTTCACCCTCATGCTGGATGGCTGGAGGAGCAGCGTTCCTTGTGGGGTGATGGAGAATCCGGTTCCTCGTAGCAGCACCGGGATGCGGGATGTCCGCCCGGTGTCCCTTTCCGTGATTGTCACGAGCGGAGTGCCGTCTTCCAGGATGTGCAGGCTGTGGTCGGTCCAGCGGAACTCCGCGGCTGAGGCTGAGGCGTTCCACAGTGTTTTTTTGGCCTGGGCCGCCTGCTGTGTGCTCACCCAATAGTGGTGTGTGTACACACCGATACGGCGCTTGCAACGGACGACCGAGGCGACGGCGAGTTCGTCGTAGGTGAGGTCGCCCGTGTAGCGGCACGCGAACAGGAAGAACCCGCGCCCGCTGCCGAGTGGTGCCATGCCGGTCGGCAGCGGCCAGCGCTGGTCCGCGCGGAACCAGCCGAACCAGGCTGCCCCCGCCAGCCGCCATGGCATCGCCGGCCAGGCGGCAGTGCCTGTCCGTTGTTGTTCACATTCGCTCATCGGAGTCCTCCCTCTCGGAGGTCACGACGGGAAGGTGACCGTAGTCGCGGCGGGCGGCGCCGCCGAGCGAGGTCAGCCATCGCACGGAGCCGGGGAGCGCCGCGTACAGCAGGTACACCACTGACAAGGAGGCGGGAATGTCGACTTTTGGCCTGCGGTGGACGATGGCCTTGACCACCGAGATTGCCACCTGGGAAGGGGTCAGGCGGGGCAGGAAGTCCGCCATCCGGGGCAGGGCGTTGGACGGTACGTGCTCGCGGAAGAAGTCCGTACCGCAGACGGCTCCCGGTCGCACCAGGGTCAAGGAGACCCCTGATCCCCGCAGCTCGTTGCGCAGGGTCTCGGTATAAGCCTCGAGTGCCGCCTTGACCGCCGCGTACGCGGCGGAGGCCCCGCCGGTGTACACCCGCCCGGCCGACGACCCCATGGTGACGATATGGCCGCCGCCTTGCCTGCGCATGAGGGGCAGCACACTCTTGGTCGTGTACACGGTCGCGTGATAGCCGGTGGCCATGGTCAGCTCCGCTTCCTCCACCGTCATGTCCTCCACGGTCCGCCAGCGGATGAACGCCGCATTGTTGACCAGGACGTCGATGCGGCCCATCCGTTGACGGGCCTGGTCGATCCACTTCTCCACCTCGGCGCGGCGGGTCACATCACCCACCGTGAAGGTGATGCGGGGCCCCCAGGAGGCCGCCCGTGCCTCCTGCCGGGCCCGGTTGACCTGCGCCGGTGAGATGTCGCAGATCTCGACGGTCGCGCCGCGCTGGGCCAGGGCGACCGCGATGGCCCAGCCGATGCCGCCGGCGCCGCCGGTGACCAGGCAGCATCGGCCGGCGAGCGGGGGCTTGACCGGTATCCGACGGGCGCGCCGGGTGAGTTCGAGGAAGGCGCTCATAGCCGGACGTCCGCGCCCGGACAGAGAATCAGCGTGAATCCGGGCAACTGGTCGATGCCGATGGCGGGCGCGAAACGGGGTTCCAGCAGCGGTGCCTGAGGGTATCGGCCCCGCGGCCCAGGGTTCCGCGGGCGGCGGGCCAGGTTCTGCGGCGAAGCATCAAGAGCGAGTGCGTTCATGGTCCCTGCCTTTGCTTGTGTCGGAGAGCTGGTCCGGTTGCGCCGGACCCGGCTCGTCTGGCAGCGGCCGAAGCGCCTTCGGCCTGCGCTGTCCTCGCACCGCCTAGACCACCGATCGCCCGGTGTCGTTCGTGATCGAGCGGGCAGGCGGCTATCACGTCATGGACCTGTGTGCGGAGCTGGTTTTCGAGCTCGGGGCGGCGGGCGAGTTCGTGTGTCCGGAGCAGCTGTTGCTCATGCTGATCACGCTCCTGGTCCCTTCGTGGTGGTGAGGGAGGTGTGGTGTCGGGTGAGGGCTGCGAGGATGGCGGAGCGCACGACGAGTTGGGGGGTGTAGAGGGCTTTGCCGAGCCAGAGTTCGGGCAGCGGCTCGTCCTGGTGGGTGCGGAGGAAGGCGATTGCCTGGGTGATCTCGGTGGTCAGGGACAGCTGGTAGCGGGGTGCGGCGGCGATCAGGGCGCTGACCGCGTAGGCGGTCTCCTCGCAGGTGCCAAAGGGCTCGAACGCGCTCCATCCGCCGTCGCTGTGCCGGGTGTCCAACAACCACTCCAAAGTGGCACGGCCGAGTTCGGGCGCCACCTCGCTGAGGACTTCCAGGGCCCTGCAGCTGGCGTAGTACGCCGAGGCGTGCCATTTGTCGTACCAGTAGGCGCTGTCGGTTCTGCTGTCTGCCAGGTAGGCGAGGATGCTGGTGATTTGCCGGCGGTGGGTGTCGGGTGCGGTTGTCAGGACGTTCAGGACGTGGATGTTCGCGGAGACGGAGGGGTGCCGTTCGAAGTGGTAGGTGCGGTAGCCTCGCGGGCTTTCGAAGGGTCGCAGCACCTCGAGGGGGACGGAGTGGCCGATGGAGCGGAGGAGTTTGATGGCCACTGCGGTGTCGTCGCAGTCGGTGGGGATGCCGTCGGCGGCCATGCCGATGCCGTCATCGCGCCAGATGGCGCGCAGGGGCTCGATGTGGGGACGTAGGAATGCCGTGGGCAGGCCGCCGCGGCGCAGGTTGTCGAGCACCCAGATTCGATCGAACACCTCGTACGGGCTAATGGTGGGTGCTCCTCCGTCCGGGGTCTCGCGCAGGGTCCGCTGCAGGAAGCGGAGGCCGTCCCGGGTGGGACGGACGGTGTGCGCGTAGGCGGTGGAGGAGGGTGAGCAGCCAATCGAGCCGCTCGTCCCCGCCAGGCCGGTGAGTTCCTCGGGCGAGAGGCGGTCGTCGAGGGATTCCAGGGAGTGCGCCAGGGTGCTGGCGAGGTGTCTGCTGCCGGTGGGGAAGAGGGCGAGTTTGCGCTGCTTCAGGTCATGGATCCAGGCATAGTCCGCGTAGGGCAGGGCGAGACGCAGGCTTTGGGCCTGGTCCAGGAGGGTGGGGAAGATCATCTCGAAGGCGACGGTCTCGTGCGGGTCACCGCGCAGTTGGGCACTGTGACGGGCCAGGTAGGCCACGCCCCGGGCCACGGGGACGGCTCCGGATCCGGGCGCCAGCAGCTGGTCACGGTCGGCCTCGGCCAGGGCGACGGTGGCCGCCAGGGTGCAGACGGCGCGGTCGTGGGGGATGGCGATGGTGCCACCCCAGGAGCCGTCCGGGTGCTGGTGGGCGAGCAGCCAGTCCACGGTTTCGGGGAAGTGCAGCCCGCGGTGCGGATGCGGGGTGCGCAGGCGGGCCAGTTGGGCGGTGTCGTAGGCGCTGGAGGTAATGTTCCCCTGGCCCAGCCGGGCCAGCAGGCCGGCGGCCGTGCGGAGTTCGGGCTCCGGGGCGGCGGCTGGAGTGGAAGTGACGTCGATGTGGGCGGCCATGGAGGCTCCTCAGCGGATCCGCTGGATGCGGATGGTGTCGGGCGGGACGAGAGTGGGCCCGGATCTGCGGGGCCGGGCGCTTCCCGATCCGTGGAGCCGGACGGCGATTCCGGGCATGGTCAGGAGAATGCCGATGGCGATCTTCATCTCGTGCAGTGCCAGGGCGGCTCCCAGGCAGCGGCGGGCCCCGGTGCCGAAGGGAAGGTATTCGGTACCGCTGAACCGGCAAGCCAGGAAGCGGTCGGGAACGAAGGTCCCGGGGATGGGGTAAAGCTCCGGGCGGCGGTGCACCGCGTGCAGGCAGGCCACGAACTCGGTGGGCGCGGTGAACTGCCATCCCAGCGCCTGAAACGGCCGGATCACCCGGCGGGTGAACCCGGTCGGCACCACCGAACCAAACCGCAACACCTCCTCACACACCGCTCCCAAGTAGGGCAGATCAGCCATGCGGTCGAGCGGGACGGGAGCAGGCAGTGTCGCGAGTTCGGACCGCAGTGCCCGCAGGACCTGGGGGTGGCGGTGGATCTGGTCGACAGCGATAGCCATGGCGGCGGGGGTGGACTCCTGGGCGGCGACCAGTAAGGTCACCAACTGGTCACGGACCGTCCGGTCGGAGACCTCCGGCTCGGCGGCGGCCAGGTCCGCAAGAACGCTCCCCGCAAAGGGTCCGGGATCATGACGGGCCCGGGAGATCTCCCGGCGGACCAGGGTGTCCAACTGGTCAAGCCGGTCCGGGAATCCGCCGCCGGCGGACCGCAGGGAGTCGGTCACCTGATGGAAGGTGTCCAAGATCTGGTCGGCCCGCTCCGGGGGAAGGTGGCCGAAGGCGAACAGCACGATGACACGCAGCGAGATCTCCTGGGTGATCCCGGTGAGCGGGACACCCGCATCGGTACTCCTGCGGTCCAACGTCTCGGCCGTGATGCGGCTGATGGCGGCGCTGTGCGCGCGCAACCGGTCCCCGTGCAGGGACGGTGCCAGCAGCTTGCGCAGCTCCCGGTGCTCCGCCCCGTTGGCCCCGCCCACCGAGTGCTCCCCGGCCAGCTCCCCGAACAGGCTGGAGGCAACCACCGAGAGATCCACGGCGTGCCCGATGAAGATCTCCCGCACCTCGTCCGGCGCACACACATGCACCCGGGGCGGCCGCCCGGGACGATACACGGTGAACGTGTCGCCGTATCGTCCGATCAGAGCCTCGACCACGCCCCACGGGTCCCGCTCGTAGTGGCGCTCGGCTCGGGCGTCGAAGGTCGGGCCGGGCGGCAGGGGGGCGCCGTCGGGGTGTGAGCGCCAGCCGGGGATCATGGGTTCCCCGCCCTTCGCCGGAAGGAGCCCGACGCACGCGCAGGAGTGTGGTCGTCCAGGGAGGCTGGTGTGGCTTCTCCGGGAGTCGCCGTGCGCGGCGGGTGTGAGCCGGGTGTGAGCAGCAGCTCTGCTGCTCGGGTCAGGGTGGGGACCACCTGCCAGGCACGGCCGGCCAGGTCGCCGACGGCCTCCTCGGCCAGCAGCACGCCATTGCCGGTCGCGGTGAACAACGCCACGTCGTTGTCGGCGTCACCGATCGCCATCACGTCGCCCGGGAGCAGGTGGTGGCGGGAGCAGAAATCCAAGAGTTGCCGGTGCTTGAGTCCGGCGGTGTCCAGGGTGAACGACAGGTCCGCCAGGATGCCGTTGGCGTCGAAGGACAGGTGGACGTTCGCGTAGGACTCGCCTACCCCGAGCCGGTCAGCGACAATCTGCACATACAGGCTCATGGAGCTCGACACCAGCGCCACCGGCAGCCCCAGGGCGTGCACGCGTGCGATCAGGTGCGGCGCATCCGGGCGCAGCGGCATCCGGTGGAAGAGTGTCTCCAGCCAGGTCTGGCTGACTGGGCCTGAGGCGCTCCAGCGCTCCAGCAGGAGGTGGCGGGCTTGAGCGTAGGGGATCTGGCCGGTGTGGCAACCGTAGGAGAGCGCCACCAACTCCTCAGCCGGCATGCCCAACTCGGCGCTGGTGGCGGTCAGCGAGTCCGCAGCGGTGAGGGTCCCGTCAATGTCGATGACCACGGCCTTGAACGTCCTGATTGCGTTCCCCCCGTCCGTCATGAGGTCCTCCGGGTGGCTTGTTCGGCAAGCTGCCGCAGCGCCGTCGTTCCCGCCGGGTCCAACGGTGCCTGCTCCAGGACTTCCAGTCCTGTCCGCAGTCGATCGGCGATCATCTCCTCGACAGCGGTCAGGGCGCCGGTGGCCACCAGCAGCCCTCGCGCTTCAGCGGCCCCGTGCTCGTCCAGCTGCGGATCGCCCACCAGGGCCCGCAGGCGCGCGTCCTGGGCGGGGTTGGCCTCGCGCAGGGCGAGCGCGACGAGTGTGGTGCATTTGCCGTCGCGCAGATCGTCCAGGCGGGACTTGCCGGTGATGGTGGGGTCGCCGAAGACGCCCAGCACGTCGTCGCGCAGTTGGAAGGCCTCCCCGATCGGGAGCCCGAAGGCGGTGCAGGCGGCCAACTGCTCCCGGTCGGCTCCGGCCAGGGCGGCGCCCAGCTGCAGCGGGCGCTCGACGGTGTACTTGGCGGTCTTGTATCGGATCACGGCGAGGGTGGCGTCCAGGTCAGCACTCAGGAACCCGGTGGCCAGCAGATCGAGATACTGACCGATCATCACCTCGGTGCGCATGGCCTCCAGGACCGGGCGTGCGGCACGCAGCCGGCCCCGGGGCAAACCGCCGGTGTGGAACAACTCGTCGGACCACACCAGGGCCAGATCGCCCAGGAGGATCGCGCCGCTCACGCCTAACCGGTCGGCGTCCCTCTGGTCTCGGCGGTCCAGGTACTGGGTGGTCAGGGAGCGGTGCACGGTGGGGCGGCCGCGCCGGGTGTCGGAGTCGTCCATCACATCGTCGTGGATGAGGGCGAAGGCGTGGAAGAGCTCCAGCGCGGCCGCTGCACGCAGCACCGGGCCAATCTCGCCGGTTCCACCGGCCGCGTACCAGCCGCAGCAGCACAGCAGCGGCCTGATTCGCTTGCCTCCGGCGGCCAGAAAGTCACGGAGCTGGTCGATCAGGGGCAGCAGACAAGGATGGGCGACCGTCCGGGCCTTGTGCTCCAAAAAGTCCTCCAGCGTGGTGTCCACCTCGCGGCGCAGGGTGGCCAGGTCGGCCGTGCCCGCGGCGATTGTCGCGGGCGTCATGCGGGGCCCGTCCCGGTCTGCGCGGTCAGCCGGATGGCCTCTTCGAGGAGCCGTTCGACGATCTTGCTCTCGGGTACGGTGGCGACCACGCGGCCACGTACGAAGATCTGGCCTTTGCCGTTGCCGGAGGCGACTCCGATATCGGCTTCGCGGGCTTCGCCGGGGCCGTTGACGACGCACCCCATGACGGCGACCCGGATCGGAGCGGGGAATCCCTCGAAGGCGGCCTGGACTCTTTCCGTCAGGGCCAGGACATCGACCTGGGCGCGGCCGCAGGACGGGCAGGACACGATCTCCACGCCCCGCTCGCGCAGGCCGAGGGATGCCAGGATCTGCTGGCCGACCTTGACCTCCTCGACCGGCGGCGCGGTGAGAGAGACGCGGATGGTGTCGCCGATTCCTTCGGCGAGCAGGACCCCGAAGGCGACCGCGGATTTGACGGTGCCCTGCGGCAAGGGTCCGGCCTCGGTGACGCCCAGGTGCAGGGGGTAGTCACAGGCGTCCGCGAGCCGCCGGTAGGCGGCGATCATCACCAGCGGGTCGTGATGCTTGACCGAGAGCTTCAGGTCGGTGAAGCCGTGCTCCTCGAACAGGGAGCACTCCCACAGGGCGGAGTCGACCAGCGCCTGGGGGGTGGCTTTCCCGTGCCTGGCCAGAAGGCGTTTGTCGAGGGATCCGGCGTTGACACCGATCCGGATCGGCACCCCCGCGGCCGTGGCGGCCTGCGCGATCTCCTTGACCTTGTCGTCGAAGGCCTTGATGTTGCCGGGGTTGACGCGGACAGCGGCGCACCCGGCGTCGATGGCAGCGAAGACGTACCGGGGCTGGAAGTGGATGTCGGCGATGACGGGGATGGTCGCCTTGCGGGCGATGGCCGGGAGGGCGTCGGCGTCGTCCTGGGAGGGGACCGCGACGCGGACGATGTGGCACCCGGTGGCGGTGAGTTCGGCGATCTGCTGGAGGGTGGCGTTGATGTCGGCGGTGAGGGTGGTGGTCATGGACTGGATGGAGACCGGTGCGCCGCCGCCGACGGGGACATCGCCGACGTGGATTTGTCGGGTGCGGCGGCGCACTGGGGCGGGAGGGGCGGGAGGAGACAGGTTGACGCGGGTCATGCGGTGCTCCTTGGCAGGGGACGCGGGCAGGTGCTGCGGCTTCCGTTCTGGTAGGCGGTGGCCGGCCAGCAGACGGCGGGCGGTGTCGGCCAGGGCCGGGCCGGTGATCCCGGCCGTGTGCTAGAGGTCGTTGCGGTCGCCGTGCGGCAGGAACGGGGTGGGTAGGCCGAGCGCGTGGACGGGGTGGTGATGCCCGCCCGGATGCAGTCGTGGGCGATCAGGGTGCCGATGCCGCCGTCGGCGATGCCGTCCTCGACCACCAAGGCGAGGCGGTGACGGGCAGTCAGATGAACGAGGCGGGATTGACCGGTGCGGCCCAGCAGGGGTCGACGGTGACCCCGATCCCGGCGTTGTCCTGCGAGGGGCACGCCACTCGGACGATGTTGCAGCCGGCCGCGGTGAGCTCCGCGATCTGTTGGAGGGTGGCGTTGACATCGGCTGTCACGGTCGTCGTCATCGACTGCACCGACGCCGCGTGCTCGCTGCCCACGCCGACCTTGCCGACAGTCAACTGGCGGGTGGGTCTGCGCCGCGGCGGTACGGCGGGCGGCAGGCCGGGCAGCCCCAGCATGACAGGGCTTTCTCCAGTCATCAGCCCATCACCTTCTCGGTGCTCTGAAACCCAACCGTCGTGGGGGCCTCAACAGACGCCGGTGCGGATCCCGGGTTCACGATGGCGCCGCCGAGTAGCCGCTCGACCAAGTTCTCGGCGTCGAGTCCTTGAGCGGCGAGAACGTCGCTGCGCTGTCCTGCGGCGAGAAACTGCGGCGCGAGGCCGAAGGTCCGCACGGGTGTACGTACGTTGTGCTCACGCAGCAGTTCGGCCACCGCTGTCCCGACACCGCCAGCGCGATTGCCGTCCTCGACGACGGCGACCAGACGGTGGGCGATGGCCATCGGCACCAGGGCCGGGCTGACCGGAATGACCCACCGCGGGTCCACAACCGTCACGCCCACCCCCTGCTTGGCCAGCCGCTCGGCCATGGCCAGACACGCGGGAGCCAGCGCGCCCACGGACACCACCAGGACAGCCGAGCGCGGTTCGCGCCGCAGTACGTCCAGCCCATCGACGTGGTCGATCGCGGGTACATCCGGGCCCACCGCCCCTTTGGGGAACCGCACGAGCGTCGGGCCGTCGGAAACGGACACCGCCTCGGCCAGCTGCTGCCGAAGCGTGACCGCATCCCGCGGCGCTGCTATACGGATCCGGGGAAGTAGCCCGAAGACGGAGAGGTCCCACATGCCGTGGTGGCTGGGGCCGTCCTCTCCGGTCACCCCCGCACGGTCCAGCACGAATGTCACCGGGAGCCTGTGCAGGGCCACGTCCATCAATGCCTGGTCGAAGGCACGGTTGAGAAAAGCGGAGTAGACGGCGACCACCGGGTGCATGCCGGCCATCGCCAGGCCCGCCGCAGAAGTGACCGCGTGCTGTTCAGCGATGCCCACATCGAAGACGCGGTGCGGATACCGCTGTGCGAGCGGATGCAGGCCGGCCGGCCGGAGCATGGCCGCGGTGATGGCTACCAGGTCGTCCCGGTCGTCGGCCAGTGCGGTCAACGCGGAGGCGAACACCTCGGTCCACGATGTCTTGTCGTTCCTCGGTGGCCTGCCCGTGGCCGGGTCCACCACTCCGACTGCGTGCAGGCGGTCAGCTTCGTCCGCCTCGGCCGGCGGATACCCACGTCCCTTGTCGGTCACGCAATGCACGACCACGGGGCCCCCCTGGTCCCGAGCCTGCATGAAAGCCGACTCCAGCGCCACGGCATCGTGGCCGTCCACCGGCCCCAGGTAGGCCAGTCCCAGGTGCTCGAACAGCGACCATCCCGGCTCCACACCGGTGCCCTTCGGGGCGGGGCAGCCACGCAGACGGGCCAGATGGTCCGCGAGGCCCCCTGACGTCGGTGCGTAGGAACGCCCGTTGTCGTTGATCACGATGACCATTCGACGGTCCTTGGCCGCCCCGATGTTGTTGAGCGCCTCCCAGCACATCCCGCCGGTCAGTGCGCCGTCCCCGACGACCGCGACCACAGTGCGGTCGTGCTCGCCACGCAGCTGGAAGGCCTTGGCCATGCCATCCGCGTAGGACAGCGCGGTCGAGGCATGTGAATTCTCGACGAGGTCGTGCTCCGACTCCGCGCGGCTGGGGTAGCCGGACAGACCATCGGCCTGTCTGAGCTGAGCGAAGTCTTCCATCCGGCCGGTGAGAAGTTTGTGGACATAGGCTTGGTGGCCGGTGTCCCACAGGATTGGGTCCCGGGGCGAGTCGAAGACACGGTGCAAGGCGATGGTCAGCTCGACCACCCCCAGATTGGGCCCCAGATGTCCCCCGGTGCGACACACGGTGGAGACCAGGTAATCCCGTATCTCATCGGCCAGTACCAAGAGGTCGGCGGCGTCGAGCAACCGGAGTTGGTGTGGACCACGGACTCTGGACAGTAGGTCAGTCACCGTACGCACCTTTTTGGGAAGGTTGAATCGGATGGTTTCTTCGGCGACTCGCCTCTCGGCAACGGTCACAGGTCCTAGGCCGCGGAAGGCCTCGACAACCGCGCTGATCAGATCGGGCGGGGCGGATGCGCCCGCTGTCAGCCCGACCGTTTCGCAGCCGGCCAACCAGTCCAGTTCGATATAGGAAGGCGTCAATCAGGTAGGCCCAGCATCTCGTCCTCATCTCGTCAAATCCACCAGGGAACAGGGGCAGTTCAGATCATCCGACATCACCCGGTAGGCTAGGCCGAGAAATTCTCCGTAGGAATCCTGCCATTGGGCGTCGTGGTCGAAGGATTCGGCAACTCAGCCAGAGCCCGTACTGTTCGGCCACAATCCGTTCGGTTTCATCGACCCGCCCGCATGGGCGATGATAGGGAGGAAGGTTCGGCTACCCAGTCACTTATGCCAAGTTCAAGGCCCCCACGCCTCGAGGGAAGTGGGGGCCTGATTACCGTTGAAGAAAGGGTAAAGGTGTGGAACTCAGGGCCGATGACCCGAAGGCTGGGATTCGGGGGTGTCGAACTCAGTCCTTACTATTGACCGGGGGCCGGGCGACGTACGCACCGGAGCGACTGACGGCGAGCCTGGCATCGTGTGCAATGAGGGCTGCCTGCACTCGGCTTCCACAGTTCAACTTGGAAAGCAGGCGGCTGATGTGGGCCTTGACACCACCCTCACTCAGGTAGAGGGCGCGTCCGATCTCGTTGTTCGCCATGCCCCGCGCAACGTGTTCGAGCACTTCTCTCTCCCGGGCCGTGAGACTGCCAACCAGTTCGCGAGCCCGTTCGACACGGTCCACGTCGATCTCCGCGATGCGTTCGAGCACCCACTTGGCAACTTTTGGAGAGAGCACCGCTCCGTCGGCCACCGCTGCCGTGACTGCCGCGATGAGATCCAGGGGGTTCCCATCCTTGAGCAAACATCCGGCGACGCCCGCTCTCAGTGCGTGCTCGACGTGGCTGTCGGTGGTCGAGGACGCGAGCAGAACAACGGCGGTGGTGGGCGCCACTCGCCGTACGTACTTTGCGGCCGCCGCACCGTTCATGCCGGCTATGTCCCCATCCATGAGCAGCACTTTGGGGCGGTGGCGCACTACCAGCTCGACCGCGCCACCAGCGTTGCAGGCCTCTGCCACAATCCTGATGCTCTCCGCCTGCTCCAGCAGGGCTCGGATACCCCCCCGTACCAAGATGTCACGATCGACTATTCCGACTGTAATGACCGCGCCGGCGATCTCGCTGGTGCCATGCGATAACTCAGCGACCGGTGCTCGCCGATCGGGAGAGGACCCAGCGCCCAACCTTCGCTTCCCTCCGTTGGTAGATGCCGCAGTGCTCACAGGGTTGGATTGGGGATCAGGCAATAGGCGACGCTCTGACATGAGACGACTCCTTACGGGAGCGTACCGTTGCTCGTGATGTTTCCGGGGGCTCTGCAATCGTTCACGGTCACAACAGTCAAAGGGTTTCAACCTGTTTCTCAAGAGGTGACTCTGCTGGCATCCACGGGTCCCGCGACCAGCCGCATTCCCGGTCAGGGTGCAGGAGGGGTATCGCTGCTGACTCAACGCATAACTGGATAGAAACTGGATAGAAATGGGCTGAGCGAGCGGAACGTCCGCCGGATAAGGAATGCTGGATTTCCATGAAGCCTGCTGCGTCTGACACCCCGTCCACACCTGACCACGTGTCGGTCCCGCAGGTCGTTCAGAAGACGGATGGCCTGCGCGGCATGCCGCAGTACGCTGCGCAAAGCCGGAAGACGCCGCGGCAGGTCGGGTTCGTCCATCAGAGTCCACAGGGCGGCCAGCTGCTGTTCGACGCCGATGGACCAGCTCTCCGCCCGGCTACGGTCCGCCCGGCCCGGGGAACGCAGTGTTCTCCGTCAGCTCCTTCATGGACAGTCTTTCCTCGGAGCAGGACGGAGACTTGGTGCCGAGCAGACAGTTGACCTGATCGCTGACCGCGCCGACGCCCCGTACGAACCCCGGCGCTCCCCGATTCCTCATCGTCGGCTGCACCGAACCCGCCAGCAGCAGTGTCGGCTTCGGCGCGCCCTGCTGCTGGGCTACTACGACAACCACCGGCTGCGCTACGCGGCAAGATCGGCACCGGCTACTACCAAACGCCCCTGCTCGATCTGTTCCGCCGCCTCGACGCCCGCCGGCAGCCCCGTTCCCCTTCGACGAAGCCGTTCGTTCGGCCCGGCCGGAGTGTGCTGGGAGGCCGGGCAGTGACCGCTGGGGACAGGGTGCCAAAGCAGGATCAGAGGTGGGTCTGAGGCCTGTCGGTGGTCGCGTCGTCGAGGCACTGATCGACGTAGGCGCCATTAGCGATGGGGATGGCGGACAGGACTTCGGCCGGAAGATCGAATGCCTCGACGAGGATCATCATGTGCGGGGCGAGCTCGGCGATGACGGTGTCGATGGCCATGGGCAGTGCGCGTACATGGTGGACAGTCAGGTGTTCCTCGGCGAGCAGGTCGCCGGTGTGCTGGCTGAGCTGCTTGAGCAGGAACAGCCGGCACAGGCTGTGGAGCAGGAAGCGCGCCGTGGGGTCTGCCGCCTGAACGGCTGCTGCGAGAAAGGCGTCTGTGGCCTGGAGGCGGGCGTGGGCGGAGACCATCTCCAAGGCGGCGGCCGAGGTCTCGTTCCAGCGGGCGGTCGGTTCCCCGAAGGCCCCTGGCGCAGGGCGCTCCTGGCTCGGGCCTGCCATATGCCTTCGACCTCGGCGAGGAGGTCGCGCAGGTAACGAAGGTCAGTCAGTTCCCGTTGCGTAGCGGGAAGGCCGTGGGAGCTCGGCCGGTCCACCTGGTGACCGAAGACCATCTGGGCGGCAGCCTTCGCCCAGATCACGAGGTTGTCGCCCTCGGCGGTGATCCCGCCTTCGATGTTCAGCGGGAGGTCGGACAGGCCGTTCGCGGGGAAGAGTCCTTGTGCCCCGCACCGCTCTCGGCACTCGATCGTGATCGCGCGAGCCTGCCAGGTGATCCAGCCCTTGGAGATGGCCACCAGGCGCTCGACTTCCGCCCGATCTGCGGCAGTACGCCCCGCCCAGCGGGACACCGCCGTTCGGTGCAGGAAGTTCATGGCGTATGCCGTCGCAAGCCCGTGGAGGAGTCCACTGTGATGACTGCGGTGGGCGGCCAGCGGCACGCGCTCGTCAGGCTTCGGCCCGCTGATGAGCCGACCATGGGCGTAACGCACCGCGATGGTCAGCGCTGCTCGCGACATGCCCAAGGTACCCGCGCTCATACAGAGCTTGCCCATGGTGACGCGGCTGATGGAGCGTAAGAAGCGTTTGCGTCCGCTGCCCAGGTTGCTGCTCAGAGTTCCGTCGTGGTCCAGTCGGCCGTGCTCGGCCTCCAGCAGGGAGAATTCCTCGCCGCTGAGGAGCTTGCGCCAGGTCTCATGGACCCGGTCCCGTTCGCCCTGATCGAACAGCAGGTGTGCCAGCTCACCGGAGGCTCGGGCGGGTGGCCTCGCGTATGAGGCCGGACCGTCCGGACAAGCCGTGTGGCCGGTCTCCTTCATCTCTGTGCCGGTCGGGATTTCCTTCGGGAACGTCAGCACGATCACGGACCTCTCTGCATGGTTGAGGGGCCGAGCAGGTGGGACGCGCAGGCACAAGATACGAACCCGCGCTGCTCGTAGGGGAAGCGCCGACTGACGCACTCGCGCCCACCTGTCTGGCTGTCTGACAGGTTTACGGGCGATCCTGCGGGTCATCAGGAGGCGCTGTCAAGGCTACGGCGGTGCGATCAAGCCATCTCGGACTTCGGCGCCGCGGTGGCTGTCGGCGCCCGTCCCGCGTGACGGCCGCTTCCACGGGGTACCCGCGATGCATGTCCGACGCTTACGCACACACAAATCCGCAGGTCCGGGCGCGCGTTGCGGCGCTGCTCAGTGGCTGGGACCGGCAACTCCTGCACGCCGTCGCCTCCCGGCACGGGCCGGGCAGGGCGCGGCCGGTACTCGACGCGGTGCCGGTGACCGACCGCCAGGCCGCCCGCGTGCTGCTGCCCCAGCTACGAACACGATTCCAGAAGATCACCATGGTGTGGGCCGACGGCGGCTACACCGGACGCCTCGTCACCTGGGCGCGGGAGAAACTCCAGCTCACCCTCGAGATCGTCAAACGCAGCGACGACGTGACCGGGTTCGTGGTGCTGCGGAGGCGGTGGGTGGTTGAGCGCACGCTGGGTTGGTTGATGCGAACGCGCCGCCTGGTGCGGGACTTCGAGACGCTGCCCGCGTCCAGCGAGGCATTCATCTACTTCTCGCAGGCCATGCTCATGAGCCGCCGTCTCGCCCGCCCCGCGGTGCGGTCGCGGTCCGATCAGTCGCGGTGGGCTGCCGCGGCGTGAACCGCCCGGCGGGCGAGATGGCCAGCCAGCCCCGCTCGGCCAGGCGTTTCGCCTTGGACCGCACGCCCTCGATCTTCGCCGGCACCAGGTGAAGCCCCAGCCGGCCGGTCAGTTCCTTCGCCGACACCCCTTCATCGCCGCCGACTTCGTCCTCCACCAGCCCGACGATCCGCCGGTAGTCCGCCGCGAGGGACTGCACGGACACCCCCGGATGCCAGCGCGGCACGACCGATCCCGCGACCGGAGCAACCTTAGACGGTGTCCTATGTGGTGAGGCGGAGGAGTCGCTTGTAGCAGCACAGGGCCGCGGCGAGGCCGAGAAAGGCCAGGTAGTTGCGGGGATGGCGTTCGTAGCGGGGGCTGAGCCTGCGGTATCCAGACAGCCACGAGATCGTGCGCTCGATCACCCACCGACGGCGGCCCAAGCGTTCGCTGGACTCGATGCCTTTGCGCGCGATCCGCACGCCGATGCGCTTGCCACGTAACCACTTGCGCAGGTGGGGAATGTCGTAGGCCTTGTCGGCGTGCAGGCGTTGGGGTTTGAAGCGGCGGCCGTTGTGGGGGTCGTGTCTCGTTTGGTGACCCTCGACCATGGGCTTCAGACCTTCGCTGTCATGGGTGTTGGCGGCGGAGACGCCGACGAGAAGGGGCAGTCCGTTCACGTCCGACAGGACGTGCATCTTGGAACCCGGCTTGCCCCGGTCCACGGGGCTCGGACCTGTGTGTTCGCCCCTTTTTTAGCGCGTACGTGGGCGGAGTCGAGGACCACACGCGACACGTCGATCAGGCCGGCGTCGTCGAGTTGGTACAGGACCGCTTCATGGAGCCGGCCCCACACCCCGGCCCTCGACCAGATCATGAACCGGCGGTGGGCGGTCGACTTCGAGACCCCGAAGCATGGCGGCAGAGCCCGCCAGGCACACCCGCTGACCAGCACGTAGATGATCGCTGCGAACAGCGTCTCATCAGGCGTGTTCGGTGTTCCGCCGCCCTGCGGCCGCACCCTGTCCTCCGGAATCAACGGCCTGGCGAGCTCCCACAGGCCGTCCGGAACGATCCAACTCCACGTACCCCGCCCCATGAACAGCCCAACGACCGATCACCACATAGGACACCGTCTTAGCCTGCGAGGGTGTCCCCGCCGCTGCCTGTCGCGGATCGTTGGCCGCGTCGGCCGGAGGGGTCAGGGCCTCGGAGGTCTCCTCCCGGGCGATCAACCGGCGTTCCAACACCGCCTCCGCCTCAGCGAGTTCGGCAAGAACCCGCTCGGCTTCCGCACGAAGCTCCTCCGCGCGCACCCGGGAAGCCGTCTCCCGCTCTCCCAGCAGCCCCATCACCGATGCCACCGGTCAACTCCGCATCGCCGAGAACGAACTGATCGCCCACACCCTCCCGCAACGACACCGGAACCGTGCCAGACCAGCCGAAACTCAACGATCACATCCGGTAAGGCAACGGCTTCTCAGCTTGACTCTGTCGGGGATCTTGTAGCCGTCGAGTTCAGTCGCTGGCGGTCCGCCAGGACTTCAGCCGAGGGATTCCATGCTGGTCCAGGAAGGCGGTCGGCGCCCTGGGCGTAGGTGTTTCGCCTGTCGGTGGCAGACCGCTGAGGCGTTCGATGTTCACAGCGATGGCCGTGAACACGTGCTGCAGGTGGGTCTTCGGCTGACCCCGGTAGCGGCAGCGGCAGCGGCGCATGCTGTGTGTTCCGTACCCCCCCGAGAATAGCCGCACTTGCCCAATGAGCTTCTAGCAACCATTGCCAACGCTACCATCGCCGTCTTGGCCCGCGTCATGGAGCAGGCAGTCCGTGACGGCATCATCAAGGTCAACCCCGCCCGGGTGACCGGCTGGCAGAAACTCTACAAGCAGGCCGAGGATGAACTCCTCGACCCACGCGCGCTGGCCCTGCCCGACTGGGAGACTCTCCTCGCGCTGGCCGACGCGCTCGTGGCCGCCTCCCACGACGAGTACCGCGGCTGGGGAGACCTCGTCATCTTCGCCGCGTGCACCGCCGCACGGATCGGAGAGATCTCAGGCTGCCGCGTCGGAGACATCGACACCAGCCAGTGGATCTGGACCGTGCGGCGTCAGACCACACCCGCGCCGGGCGGGCTGACCGACAAGGGCACCAAGGCAAGCGGGCCCGCAAGGTTCCCATCGTCGAGGAGATCCGCCCCCTCGTCGCCCAGCGCATCCTGTCCGCCGGCCCCAATCCCGACGCCCGCCTGTTCACCGGCCCGCGCGGCGGACGCATCTCCACCGGTGTCCTGCGGGACGCCACACACTGGGACGACGTGGTCACCAAGCTCGGCTACGAGCACCTGCGCCGCCATGACCTCCGGCACACCGGACTGACCTGGTTTGCCGATGCCGGAGTCCAAGTGCACGTCCTACGCAGGATCGCCGGTCACGGGTCACTGACCACCACCCAGCGCTACCTGCACCCGGACGTACACAAGATCACGGCCGCTGGGGCGGCGCTCTCCGCACACTTCAGCGTGCTGCGCGCACCGCGCTCGCTGCCGAGCCCGATCGTCGTGACCCGCTGACCTCGGTCAAGCACGCCGGTCCCCAACTGGTCCCCAAAAATGATCAAGGGCCGGGTTCGGATACCTCCGAACCCGGCCCTGACCTGCGACTGCCTCCAGTCGGGACGACAGGATTTGAACCTGCGACCCCTTGACCCCCAGTCAAGTGCGCTACCAAGCTGCGCCACGTCCCGATGCGCCGGTCCTCCGGGTTTCCCCAGCTGAGGGCGCAAGAGAACATTACCCCACTCCCCGGGGGCCGCCGGACGTCCGGCCTGCGGTCATGTGCCGGCCGTCGGTTTCGTCGGCGGCGGCGCACGTCCATGAGCGTCAGAGCTCTTCCATGACGAAGTCGGCCTTCATGGCGCCGCAGTCGGGGCACTCCCAGGTGTCGGGGATGTCCTCCCACCGCGTACCCGGCTCGATTCCCTCTTCGGGCAGACCCAGCTCCTCGTAGTACACCCAGCCGCACAGGAGACACATCCACGACCGCTTGCCGGACGACTGGTCGTTCATAAGATCCCTTCTCTGTTCCTGTTCCAGTGGATGTTCCGGGAGACGAACGCGGACACCAGCGCCTTGACCTCCCTGTCCATGAGGATCCCGGCGTGGCCGGTCCCCGGCGCCTCTTCGAGGGTCACATGGCGCAGGCCGGCGGCGAAGGCCTTGGCGTCGGAATACGGCACCATCGGGTCGCCCGGGTCGTGGACGGCCAGGACCGGGGTGTCGAGCCCCATGCCGAGCGCGACGGCGTCCCAGTGGCTGACGGGCACGCCGTTGCGAAGGTGGAGTTCGCGGTAGATGCCGTCGACCATGGTGCGGGTCAGCCGCAGTCCCGCGCCGTCCCATCTGTCCAGCACGCCGCCCAGGGTGCAGGCGGGGGCGATCGCGACAAGGCAGTCGAGCGGCGGCGCGGTCCGCCGCACGGTCCGCTGCATGGCCGCGCCGATCGAGGCGATCGCGCCCAGCGAGTGCGCGACGATCACACGTACGTCCCCGAGAGTGTCGAGGACCGCCCGGACCGCCCGCGTGTACTGGCTCATGGTGGCCTGCGAGCCCTTGCGCACCCCGTGGGCGGGAGCGTCGAACGCGGCGACGGACAAGCCCAGTTCACGCAGCGGCGCGACGAGCGAGTGCATGCTGCTGCTGTCGGACGCCCAGCCGTGGACGAGCAGCGCGGTGCCTTCCGTACCGCCCTGTTCGCCCCACAGGTATCCGTTGGGCGCGTCCGGGCTGTCGTGCACGGTGAAGTGCCGTGCGCCCAGCGGCAGTACGTTGTCGGGGCGCGGCCCAAGAGTGCGCGTGCTGCTGAAGACGTCGCTCGCCCAGCGCGCACCCGCCCCGGGCGCGACTGCGCCCAGGGCGGTGTGGGCGAATCTTCGCAGGGCCCGGGCCGTCACGAGACGCCCTTGCCGGACGCCATGGCTTTCTCCCCCGGCGCCACCTTGGCGCGGGTGCGGTCGGTGTGGAAGCCCGACTCCGTGTCGTAGAAGTGCAGATGGCGCACGATGCGCCACATCTGGCCGAAGGTGAACTTCCTCAGCTGCGCGCCGCACGTCGTCGCGGTCAGTTCCGGCCGGTTCAGATATCCGCTCGCCACGTTCAGGCCGCTGACGCAGATCTCTGCCTGGCCGCTGAAGCGCGGATCGGGCAGGACGGCGTCGGGCAGAGCCGTTCGCGGGGGCTTCGTCTCCAGGGGCTTCGGTGGCGGTTTCGGGGACGACGATTCTGCTGACGGCGTTTCCACAGAGGGCCTTTCTGCTGGACAAGGGTCTGTTGGATCGGGTTCAGGACGGTCTGGCGGTCAGCCCTGACGGACGAGGCGGAGCTGGTGGGCGGTCCCCAAGTGGTGCCGTCGCGGCCCCAGGCGGCGATCTGCTCGTCGACCCGGCCGCTCGGGCTCGCCGCGAGCGTCCTCGCCCGCAGCGGGATCCATGCGACGAGGTCTGGGCGAGCGCGACGCCGGGCCTGACCGTCAGCTCGACCGTTGGCACAAATGCGAGCGTGGACAGGATCGCCGTGTATGAGGGCGCAAGAACGTCCATGAGAGAGACGAAGCGCAGAACGTCCGGCGGATCGTCGTCCTCGACGATCGTTATCCACGCCGTCAGTTCGGGTTCCTTTCCGCCCGCATACGGACGTGAAACACACACCGGCCTGATTTCCACGCTGGTGACGATGGGCAGGAATTCCTTGGGAATGGCGAATACTTCAAGATCCTCGGGCGCCGGTGATTCGGGACCCGCGGGCGCGACGAGCGGCCAGTCCGCATCGCTTCCGGCACCGAAAATCGCGGACGCCTCGACATGCACCCCCTTGTCGGTCTCCGCGGACACCGTCACCGCCGTTGACGTATTGCGCCCGGCCCGCAGCAGCGAACTCGTAATACGGAATCCGGAATCAATCGGCCTGCCGAATCTTCCGATGATGCTCCGTAGCTCGAGACCGAGAGTGTGCGACTCCATGGCGGAGACCGGCACGGCGAGGGCGGGCCCGCCGTGAAACCCCCGAAACCGTTGAGGTGACCTGCGGCTTCCACTCATTCTCCAGCGGGCTTTCGCAGCAGAACGCCGGGCGGGATCAACTCTCCAAGACCATCGTGATCAATTACCACATTTGGCATGAACACGACGATAGGCCGCACCGGATCCAGTCAACAAGAAAAAGCTTTGTGATGCGCGCCACACCCGTGCCGCGCACACGGCAATTAATTGGTCCGCCCCCTGAACGAAACGTCAGGAAATAATTCGGAAACCCGCGAGCAGGTGGTACGGAAATAAGTATCCGGAACATGATCGTGCACTCTGCACTCTCCGGCAGACCAGGCCTGACGTGCCATGAAAGCCTCGGCGTCATATGACCGAGGGTGCTGACCTGAACCAACGTACCCATAAGTAATGAACGACACACGGTCGATATTCAGCCGAACTCGGCGAGCGCTGCGACGGCCAGAACGGGCCGCGGGCGACGATCAGCGGAATGCTGCCCTCAGGCCTCGGCGGAGCCGTTCTCAGGCTCGACCGGCCCGCTCCAGTCCCAGCCGGGTGTGCGCACCTGGAGCCGCAATTCTTCGGGAGCGACCTCCCGGCCGCAGTGGCGACAGCTGTGGACCATGTCCAGCTCCTCGCCGCAGGAGTGGCTGAACACCGCGGGCGGCTCGTCGACGAGCCATCGGTCACCCCACGCGCGCAGCGTGGTCAGCACGGTCAGCAGGTCCCGCCCCGCTTCGGTGAGGTGGTACTCGAAGCGAGGGGGGTGCTCGCTGTACCGCCGCCGGGCAAGGACGCCCACTGACTCCAGATGGCGCAGACGCGCCGTGAGGACATCGCGGGGAGCGCCGGTGTTGCGGGCGATCGCGGCGAAGCGGTGATTGCCGAAGCTGATCTCCCGGACGGCCAGCAGCGACCATTTCTCACCGACGGCCTGAAGCGACACCGCGATCGAGCACGGCCTGCCGCGCGAGTCCACGGCCAGAGGGGGGAGTGCGCCGTCCTCCGTGGTGCGTGCCTTCATACACCCTAGGTTGCCACATCCAACTCACTGCCTCTAGCATCCCGTACCGAGCGGTCAGTTTGATATTCAAACCATTACACCCCAGATCCGCACCCCTGAAGGACGAGCGAACCCCTTCGCGCAGCTGCCGGTTCCGGTCGGCCAGCCGCACCCTCCTGAAGAGAGTGAAGAACATGGCCCAACAGGCCTCAACCGTCGAGGACAAGGCAGCGATCTCCCGCTTCCGCCTCGTCTTCGCCGTCGTCGCCGCGGGTGTGGCGATGTCGAACCTCGACCTCTTCGTCGTGAATGTGGCGATCCCCAACATCAGCAGCCACTTCGACGAAGCGTCGCTGTCCTCGCTGTCGTGGGTGCTCAACGCGTACGCCGTGGTCTTCGCCGCGCTGCTCGTCCCCGCGGGCAGCTTCGCCGACCGCACCGGGGCGCGGCGCGCGTATCTGCTGGGCATCTCCCTCTTCACCGTGGCCTCGGTGCTGTGCGCGGTCGCGCCCAGCGTGTGGTTCCTGGTGGCGGCGCGGGTCGTCCAGTCGGCCGGAGCGGCGCTGCTGATCCCCGCCTCGCTCGGCATTCTGCTGGCCGCCGCGCCGCCGGAGCAGCGCGGCTCGGCCGTACGCAACTGGGCGGCACTGAGCGGACTGGCCGCGGCTCTCGGCCCGGTCATCGGCGGCGCGCTCGCCCAGGCCGACTGGCGCTGGATCTTCCTGATCAACCTGCCGGTCGGCATCGCCACCGTCGTCGTCGGCCGGCGTGCGATCACGCCCTCCCCCCGCCGTACGGAGACAGGCCGCGGCGATCTGATCGGCGCGGCGCTCCTCACCGCCGGGATCGGCGCGGTCGCCCTCGGGCTGGTCAAAGCCCCTGACTGGGGCTGGTCTTCGGGCTCCGTGGCGATCATGCCGGCGGCCGCGGTCGCTCTGCTCGCCCTCTTCGTATGGCGCTCGGCGAAGCATCCGGCGCCGGTTCTCCCGCTGGATCTGCTGCGGATTCCGGCGATGGGCCCCGCCATCCTGGCGAATCTGCTGTTCGCGGTGGCGTTCGGCGCGATGCTGCTCTCCGCGGCCCTGTGGTGCCAGGACGTGTGGCACTGGTCCGCGCTGCAGACCGGTCTGGCGATCAGCCCCGGGCCGCTGATGGTGCCGCTGCTGTCCAAGTACGCGGGCATGCTCGTGCAGCGCTTCGGCGCGGCCGTGGTGTCCACCGTCGGCTGTGCGTTCTTCGCGATCGGCCTCGTCTGGTGGATCGCGGTCCTGAGCGTCGATGACCACGACTACGTACTGGGGCTGCTGCCCGGCATGGTGCTGACCGGCATCGGCGTGTGCTTCACGCTGCCCACCCTGGTGGGCGCGGCGGTCACCCGGGTCCCGCCGACGAACTTCTCCACCGGCTCGGGCGTGGTGACCATGGCGCGTCAGGCCGGCAGCGTGGTGGGTGTCGCGGGTCTGGTCGCCGTGCTCGGCAAGCCGCACGGCGCGGCCGCGATGGACGCCTTCCGCCACGGCTGGAACTTCACGCTGGTGGCGACGGCCGCCGCGGCGGCGGCCTGCTGCCTGCTCCTGCCCCACACGAAGCCGGCGGCCCGCGCCGACGCCTGAGAACGCCCCGCCGCGCCCCGGGGGACAAACGGCCGCCGCGGCCCGGGGGACAATCGAGGCGTGGACAAGGCATCAGGCAGGGACCGCGACGCCGAAGGGCGCGCACGCAACGCACGCCCTCGTGACGGGCTGGGACGACCCCTTCCGTACGGAAGTCCGGGAGTGGAGCGGCAGGCCGAGGGGGTGGTGCGCGCGCCGGGTCAGACGCTGGCCGAGGCACAGCGGCTCCTCGACGCGGGCATGCCCTTCCATGCCCACGAGGTCTTCGAGGACGCGTGGAAGTCAGGGCCCGCGGCGGAGCGTGAGCTGTGGCGCGGGCTCGCGCAGCTGGCGGTGGGGCTCACGCACGCCGCCCGCGGCAACAGGGCGGGCGGCGCGCGGCTGCTGCTCCGGGGCGCGGACCGCATCTCGGAGTACCGGGATCCGTACGCCATCGATGTGGCCGGTCTGACGGCCTGGGCGCGGGAGCTCGCGGCCCGGCTCGAAGGCCCGGTGGACACAGCGGTGGACGCGGGCGCCGAGGCTCCCCGGCTGATCTCAGTCCTGTAGCAGCACGACCTCGAGGGTGCGGGGGCCGTGCACGCCCTCGACCCGGTCGAGCTCGATGTCGCTGGTGGCGGAGGGGCCGGAGATCCAGGTCAGCGGGCGGGTCGGGTCGAGTCGGGGCATCGCCTGCGGTACGGACGCGACGACCTGGTCCGGGGCCCGTACGACGCAGATGTGCAGATCCGGGACGAGGGTGAGCGCCCGGCGGCCCTGTCCCGGGCCCGCGTCGAGGACGATCGTGCCCGTCTCGGCGATCGCGAGGGCGCAGCCGGTCACCACGGCGTCGACGGCGTCGAGTTCGTACGGAGTGAGGGGGCCGTCGTCCGTGCGCTGACCGACATCGGCGGCGGCGAGCCAGGCTGCGGGCAGCCCGTCCGGCACGGCGACCGACCGCGCGCCGCGATCGGCAAGCAACTGCGCGACCAAAGCGGGCAGTTCGGCCTCGCTCGCGCGGTGCACGATCGCCCGGTAGTCGGCGAGGTTCTCCTGCAGCAGGTCGAGGATCGCGGTGGGGTCGTCAGGGGTGTGGCTGTCCAGGTAGTCGCGGGCGGCCTCGGAGGCGTCGGGCGCGTCGGCGACGGCGGCGCGGATCCGGGCGAGGATGCGGTCGCGGGAGCCGGTTTCGGTGCTCATGTGCGGTTCTTCTTCCACCAGTCACGGAAGGATTGGGCGGGCAGTTCGGGCAGTTCGCGGTCGGCGGTCCAGGCGCCCGCGCCCGGCGGCTTCCTCGGATGCAGCCTGCGGGTCCTGGATGCCGCCTTCTCACCGGCGGCCAGCGCGGCCGGATGGTCGAGGATCCAGCCCGCCGCTTTGATCGCGGCCTTCTCAAGACGGTGGCCCTTGCCTCCCTGGTCGGCGACCTTCTCGCGGAGGTGGACGAGGACTTCGGGGATGTCGATGGCGACCGGGCACACCTCGTAGCAGGCCCCGCACAGCGAGGAGGCGTACGGCAGGGAGGCGTCGATCTCGCTCTGGATACCGCGCAGTTGGGGGCTGAGGATGGCGCCGATCGGACCGGGGTAGACGGAGCCGTACGCATGCCCGCCGGCCCGTTCGTACACCGGGCAGACATTGAGGCAGGCGGAGCAGCGGATGCAGCGCAGCGCCTGGCGGCCGACCTCGTCGGCCAGCGCGTCGGTCCTGCCGTTGTCGAGCAGGACCAGGTGGAAGGTCCGCGGTCCGTCGGCGTCGGCGGTGCCGGTCCACATCGAGGTGTACGGGTTCATGCGCTCGGCGGTCGAGGAGCGCGGCAGCGTCTGCAGGAAGACCTCCAGATCGCGCCAGGTGGGGACCGTTTTCTCGATACCGACGACGGAGATCAGGGTCTCGGGGAGGGTCAGGCACATCCGGCCGTTGCCCTCGGACTCGAAGACGACGAGCGTGCCGGTCTCGGCGACCATGAAGTTGGCGCCGGAGATACCGACCTTGGCCCGCAGGAATTTCTCGCGGAGGTGGAGTCGGGCCGCCTCGGCGAGTTCGGCAGGGGAGTCGGAGAGCCCGTCGGGCGCGGGTCGGCCCCAGCTCTCCATTTTCTGCTCGAAGATGTCGCGGATCTCGCCGCGGTTGCGGTGGATGGCGGGAACCAGGATGTGGCTCGGCCGGTCCTCCCCCAACTGCACGATCAGTTCGGCGAGATCGGTCTCGTACGCCGAGATGCCCTCGGCCTCCAGGGCTTCGTTGAGGCCGATCTCCTGGGTCGCCATCGACTTGACCTTGACGACCTCGCTCTCGCCGGTCGCCTTCACCAGATCGGCGACGATCCGGTTGGCCTCCTCGGCGTCGGCCGCCCAGTGGACAGTGCCGCCTGCCGCCGTGACCGCGGACTCCAACTGCTCCAGATAGCGGTCGAGATGACGGAGCGTATGGTCCTTGATCTGCTTTCCGGCCTCGCGCAGCAGCGCCCAGTCGTCGAGTTCCGCCACGGCCTTGGCACGCTTGTCACGGATGGTGTGGGTGGCATGCCGCAGATTGGCGCGCAGGGTCACATTGTGCACGGCGTCCTTGGCGGCCTTCGGGAAGGACGGCATGCCGAGATACGTACCGCTCACAGCAGGGGCTCCTCTTCGGTGCTCGCGAGGATGTCGGCGATGTGCAGGGCGCGCTGCGGAGCGTCCTGGCGGCGCAGGATGCCGCCGATGTGCATCAGACAGGAGTTGTCGGCGCCGCACAGCACATCGGCTCCGGTGGAGGCGGCGTTGCGGACCTTGTCCTGGCCCATGGCGGCGGAGACATCGGAGTTCTTGACGGCGAAGGTACCGCCGAAGCCGCAGCACTCGTCGGCGCCGGGCAGTTCGCGCAGCTCGAGCCCCTTCACCGCCTCCAGGAGCCTGCGCGGCCGCTCCCCCAGCCCCAGCAGGCGCAGGCCGTGGCAGGAGGGGTGGTAGGTGACGGTGTGCGGGAAGTACGCGCCGACGTCGGTGACGCCGAGGATGTCGACGAGAAACTCGGTGAGTTCGTACGTACGGGCCGGGAGCGCCGTCTCCCCGAACTTCGGGTAGTGCTCGCGCACCATCGCCGCGCACGATCCTGACGGGGTCACGACGTATTCGTATCCCTCGAAGGCCCGCGCCGTGCGGCGGACCAGCGGCTCGGTCTCACGCCGGTAGCCGGTGTTGAACTGCGGCTGTCCGCAACAGGTCTGCGCGGCGGGAAAGTCCACCGCCACCCCGAGCCGCTCCAGGAGTCTCACGGTCGCGATGCCCGTGGCCGGATACACCGCGTCGTTGACGCAGGTGACGAAGAGTGCGACACGCATGGTCGGAGGATATGCCGCCACCGGTGACCCCGGTAGGTCCGGCGATCAGCCGGATGGGGCACACTCGTCAGCGTGAGAAGGATCTATGTGATCGGCATCGGGGCGGGCGACCCCGACCAGCTGACCCTGCAGGCGGTCAAGGCGCTGAACAAGGCGGATGCGTTCTTCATCCTCGACAAGGGCGAGGAGAAGTCGGATCTGACGCAGCTGCGCCGGGAGATTCTCGACGCACATGTCGAGGACCCTTCGTAC
Organism: Streptomyces sp. NPDC019443; assembly: GCF_044389785.1. Classification (NCBI taxonomy): domain Bacteria; kingdom Bacillati; phylum Actinomycetota; class Actinomycetes; order Kitasatosporales; family Streptomycetaceae; genus Streptomyces; species Streptomyces sp. NPDC019443. The sequence continues at coordinate 943,249 of NZ_JBIRYJ010000001.1, read as the reverse complement.
CGTCTGGTCGTGGCGAGCGATCCGGAGCGGGACCGGAAAACATCGGACTACTCCCCCGCGGTCGACGACTGGCGCCACCGCCGAGCCGACCTGTACGAGCGGTTCATCGCCGAGGAACTGGGCGATGACGACTGCGGGGCATTCCTGGTGTGGGGCGATCCGGCGCTGTACGACTCCACCCTCGGCATTCTTGAGGAGATCCTCGAACGCGGCACGGTCGCTTTCAGCCATGAGGTGGTACCCGGCATCAGCAGCGTCTCGGCGCTGCTGGCCAAGCACCGCACCGGTCTGAACCGGGTGGGCCGCCCGGTTCAGATCACCACGGGCCGGCGGCTCGCCGACGGCTGGCCGGAGGGCGTGGACGACGTGGTCGTGATGCTCGACGCGCGGCAGGCGTTCACCCGCCATCTCGACCAGGATCTGTTCATCTACTGGGGCGCGTATGTGGGCACCGAGGACGAGATCCTGGTGTCGGGGCGGCTTTCTGAGGTGTCCGACCGGATCGAGGAGCTGCGTGCCGAGGCGCGCGCAAGCAAGGGCTGGATCATGGACACCTATCTACTGCGGCGGGGCTGAGGCCGCCGCAGCCTGAGGTCTTCGCCCATAGGCCGCGTACGTGCCCGAGATGGCGGGCCATCACCTCCCGTACCGCCTCCTCGTCCCTGGCCGGCAGCCGCGTCCAGCAGTTCGTGGTGTTCCTCGGCGGAGTCCTCCAGCAGGCTCCGTTCGACCAGCGCTGGACGGGCCCGCCCGCGTTGGCGACCATCGTGGTGAATCCGCCGAGTACGCCGTACGAGCGTGCCTTCAGCCGGCCTCTTCGACCTTCCTGCGATGCGAGCGCCTCGTCCGCGCCCGGCCGTCTGCGCCACACGGTGGCCCCGGCCATCAGCAGCAGGATCGCCCCGATCGATGTGCGCACGGCGTCGTCGTCGGCCCAGAACATGAACAGCGTGCCGGCCACCACACCGGCGGCGACCGCGGGAAACAGTCGCAGCAGGGTCGGCCGGTGGGCGTGCCTGCGATAGATGAGTACGGCGACCACATCGCCGACGATGAGTACGGGCAGCAGCACCCCTGTCGACTCGCGCGCCGGCAGCACCGCCGCGAAGATCGCGAGGCTGACCGTGTTCGCACCGCTCACGGCGGTCTTCGAGAAGCCGACGAGTACGGCTGCCGCGGCGAGCGCAGCCAGTTCCCAGCTGATCATGATGTCAGGAGCTGATGCTATGCGCCCGGACCCTGGCATCCCGTCGGAGCCGGGGGCCGGGCCGTATTCTCGGTGCCAATCAGGGCAGGCTCCGTATGTGGTCATTCCCGTCCATGATTCGAATCCGGTACGGCGCACCCCCTGGGTCACCTACGCGCTGATCGTGGCCAACGTCGTGGTGTTCCTGCGCACGCCCGTGGCCGTGTCCTCGATCGCGGGCGACAGCAGCCTGGCGCAACTGTGCCATCTGCAGGCTTTCCTCGAGCAGTGGGGCGCCGTCCCGCGGGAGCTGATCCACAACCGGGTGCCGGACCTGGTCCCGACCGGAACCCCCGCGGTGGGTCCCCAGGGACAGGGTTGCCTGCTTGGACCGCCCGGTTACGACAAGGCGCCTCCGCTGTCCGTGCTGACCTCGATGTTCCTGCACGGCAGCTGGCTGCACCTGCTGGGCAACATGCTCTTCTTGTGGATCTTCGGCGACAACATCGAGGACCGGTTGGGCCGGGTGCGGTACCTGCTGTTCTACCTGTTCTGCGGGTACGTGGCCGGGTACGGCTTCGCGCTGGCCAACCCCGACTCCGCCGAACCGCTGATCGGGGCATCCGGGGCAATCGCCGGCGTGCTGGGCGCCTACCTGGTGCTCTACCCGCGGGTTCGGGTGTGGGGCCTGGTGCCCTTCTTGTTCTTCATCCCTCTGCGGCTCCCCGCCTGGGCGGTGCTGGGACTGTGGTTCGTCCTGCAGGCGTTCTACTCGGCCGGCTACGGCGTCGCGGAGGCCGGCACCGTTGCCTATCTCGCCCATGTGGCCGGTTTCGTGGCCGGGGTGTTGCTGGCGCTTCCGTTGCGCGCCAATACCCCTCCCCCGCCCGAACCGCGGCGGCTGCAGAAAGCGCCGCAGGTACCACCGCATTGGTGAGCTCATTGCCAGTCGCGCAGGAAGCCCTCCCAGGACTTCGGGAGCCTGAACCGGAGCCCGAGAAGAGGGCCTCCGCAGGTTCTGACCTGTGAAGACCCTCAACACCGTCGGGACGACAGGATTTGAACCTGCGACCCCTTGACCCCCAGGAGTGAGAATCAGCGGGATTGTCGTGACATAACAAACTAATTCTGGCTGCGAGTTGTGCGTGAGCACCCGGCACGTTCGCTGCCGCGCACACCGTGTGGTCCCCAACTGGTCCCCAAATCCACTGCGCTAGCGGCCAGGCTTCTGCTTGAACACCGATCCGGCCGCATGGCCGCCGCCTTCGACCGCGCCGGCTACGCGGTCACCGAGATCCGCCTCGTCCTGGAGGAACCGTCGGGGGCCTGGGTACCGTCCCCCTTGGGGGCCCTGATCGCACGGAGGGGAAGCGCGCCATGGAACTGACCGAGGAAATAGCCGCATACCGTGACGGCAGGGGTGAACCCGGCCGCCTCGTGGGCGAGTTCCGGCGGACGGTGCTGCTCGCTCCGTTGGCGGCCGGGGCCGACGGAGGTCTGATGTCCGCCGTGCAGGGCGGCGTCCGCTGGCTGTACGCGTTCACGGACGAGGCGGCGCTCGCCCGCTTCACGCAGGCGCGTGGGGCCGGGGACCGGGAGTGGGAGTACCTCTCGATCCTCGGCGCGCGCCTGGTCGACGCGATCGTCCCGATGGTCGACGGGCCGGCGGGGGTCGCGGTGAACGTGGCCGACGACGACGGCTCGATGCTGTTCCCGCCGGTCCTCGGCATCGTGCCCGAGGCCTGCGCCGTCGACCGCACGGACGTCGCCTGATGGCGGGCGATCCGGACCTGGAGCTCTCGCCCGCGGCCGTCGCGGGCATCCAGAAGGGCCTGCGCGCTGCCATCGCGGAGCTGCGCGAGTCGTCGGACGCGGCGGGTGCCTCCCAGGGCGCCGGTTTCAGCGACCTGTCCATGACCGGCATGGAAACCGGGCACATGGGTGTGGCCACCGACTACGAGGACTTCTGCGAGCGCTGGGAGTGGGGCGTGCGCAGCCTTGTGCAGAACGCGAGCATCCTCGCGCGCTCCCTCGGCATCGCTGCCGGCTCGGTGTGGGAGGAGGACCAGTACATCCAGGGCGCGTTCAAGGTCGTGGCCAATGCCGCGTACGGCAATCCGCATGCGAGCGAGGACGAGATCGAGCAGAAGGCCTGGGGCGACATCTTCCGGGCCGACGTCTACAAGCCGGACTACAGCCCCGAGTCCTTCGAGAAGAGCCGCGAGGACAACAAGCAGACCTGGTCGGACACGGGGGACAAACTGTCCTCCACGGGAAAGGTCGGTTCGCTGAAGGACCTGCTGGACCAGGCCGACGGGGGTGGTAACTGATGGGCTGGAGGGACTTCGTACCGGACTCGGTGGAGGATTGGGCCGAGGACCGCGCCGAGGACCTCGGCGATGCCGTCGAGTGGACCGGCGACAAGGTCGCCGACCTGGCGGAGGACGTCGGTCTCGACGAGGCGGGCGACTGGATCCGCGACAAGAGCCGCTCCGCCGCGAACCAGCTCGGCGCGGACGTCGCGGAGCTGGAACTCGGGCAGACCGAGGACCCGAAGAAGCTGGTCTACGGCAGCGTCTCCAAGATCCGCGCGCAGGTCTCGCACCTAAGTGATTTCGAGCTTTCGTTCACCCTCGTCGGCAACGGCATCAAGTCCCTGCAGGGCGACGGTCTGAAGGGTGAGTCGGCGGATGCCTTCCGGGAGTCCATAGCGAAGGAGCCGCCGCAGTGGTTCAAGGCGGCCGAGTCCTTCGGCAAGGCCGCCGACGCGATGAACCGGTTCGCGGACACCGTGGAGTGGGCGCAGGGCAGGGCGAAGGAGGCCCTGGAGGAGTACAACAAGGCCAAGAAAGTCTCGCAGGACGCGCGGAACGCCTACAACAAGTCGATCGACGAGTACAACGACGCGGTCGAGGCGAAGAAGGACACCCTGCCGCCGAGGCCGTCCGAGAACTTCACCGACCCCGGCGTCCCGTTGGCCAAGGCCGCCCAGGACAAGCTCGACGACGCGCGCAAGCAGCGCAATGAGGTCGCCGAGACGGCCCGTACGGCGGTCCGCGGGGCCCGTGACGCGGCCCCGCCCAAGCCCTCGTACGCCGAGCAGCTCGCAGACGGCCTGGACTACCTGGATCTCGCCAAGACGCATCTGACAGGCGGAGTCCTCAAGGGCGCGGCCGGCCTCGTCAACTTCGCCCGCGCGGTCAACCCGACGGACCCGTACAACCTGACCCACCCCGCCGAGTACCAGACGAACCTCAACTCGCTGGCCGCCGGGCTGGTCACCATGGCCAACGACCCGTGGGGCGCGGGCAAGCAGATGCTTGACGAGTTCATGAAGGACCCGAACGAGGGCGTGGGCAAGCTCCTCCCCGAACTCCTCGGTTCCAAAGGTCTGGGCGCGGCGAAGAAGGGGGGCTCGGCCGCCCAGCACCTGGACGACCTGGACGGCCCGGGCCGCAAGGAGACGGACAGGAACGGCCCGCACCACGGCGAACGGCCCGACCCGGACAAGGCCAGTGAGGGCACTGACCCCGTCGACCTCGCCACCGGCCGGATGTACCTCCCGCAGACGGACGTGGTCCTCCCCGGCGCCTTCCCCTTCGCGTTCAAGCGGCGTGCGGAGTCCGGCTACCGGGCGGGCCGCTGGTTCGGCCCGACCTGGTCGTCCACGATCGACCAGCACCTGGAGATCGACGCCAAGGGAGTCGTCCTGGTGTCCGAGGACGGTCTCCTCGTCGGATATCCGCATCCCGCGCCCGGTGTGCCGGTGCTGCCGGTCTCGGCGTCGGGCCCCCGTCACCCGCTGGAGCGCACCGCGGACGGCGACTGGAAGCTGACCGACCCCCTGACGGGCGACGTCCGCCGCTTCGCCCCGCCGGTGGACGGCGGCGAGAACGGCGTCGCGCCGATCGTCCAGCTCGACGGCCTGGGCGGCCACCACGTCACCTTCGAGTACGACGAAAGCGGCACTCCGCTGGGCGTGGTCCACTCCGGCGGCTACCACCTTCGCTTCGAGACCGCCGACGGCCGGATCACCGCACTGCACCTGACCGGCGGCGGCCGCATCCTCGCGTACGGCTACACCGACGGGAACCTGACTGAGGTCACCAACTCCTCCAGACTGCCGTTGCGGTTCACCTATGACGACCGCACCCGCATCACCTCGTGGACCGATACGAACGACCGCCGCTACGAGTACGCTTACGACGATCTCGACCGGTGCGTCGCGGAAGGCGGCGAGGCGGGCCACATCGCCCTCACCTTCCGGTACCACGAGGCGGACCCGCAGACCGGCCACCGGGTGACGCGGGTGACCACGGCCGCCGGGCGCACTCGCCGCTACCTGATCGACGACCGGTACCGGGTGGTGACCGAGACCGACCCGCTCGGCGCGGTCACCCGGTACGCGTACGACGACCGGGGCCGTCGGATCGCGCACACCGATCCGCTCGGCAACACCACCCTCACCTCCCACGACGACGTCGGCCGCCTGGTCTCCTACGTCCGGCCCGACGGCCGGGAGGCGCGAGCCGAGTACAACGAACTCGGCCGGCCGGTCAAGGTCGTCGCTGTGGACGGCTCCGTCGTTCGCCAGACCTACGACGAGCGCGGAAACCGCACCTCGGTCAGCCGCCCCGACGGGACGGTCACCCGATTCGGCTACGACGAGCGCGGCCACCTCAGCACCGTGACCGATCCCCTGGGAGCGGTCACGCGGGTCCGCACCGACCAGGCCGGACTGCCGCTCGCCGTCACCGACAGGGGCGGCGCCACCACGACGTACGAGCGGGACGCCTTCGGGCGGGCCACGGCGGTCACCGACCCCTTGGGCACAGTCACGCGCATGGAGTGGACGGTCGAGGGCAAGCCGCTGCACCGGACCGGTCCGGACGGCGGCAGGCGCTCGTGGACGTACGACGGCGAGGGCAACTGCCTGACCCGTACGGACGGTCCCGAAGGCGCTACGGTGCACTTCGAGTACACCCACTTCGACCTGATCGCCGCCCGGACCGACACGGACGGCACGCGGCACGAATACGCGTACGACGCCGAGCTGCGGCTGACCCGGGTCCGCAACCCGCAGGGCATGACCTGGGAGTACGCCTACGACCCGGCGGGCCGGCTCGTCCGGGAGACCGACTTCGACGGCCGTGTGCTCGACTACGCCTACGACCCGGCGGGCCGGCTCGTCACCCGCACCGACGCCCTCGGACAGCGGATCACGTACGACCGCGATGCCCTGGGGCACACCGTCCGCAAGGACGCGGGCGGCACGGTGACGACGTACGAGTACGACGTGTTCGACCGGCTTGCCGTCGCGGTGCGCGGGGAGAGCGTGCTGACCCGGCTGCGCGACCGGGCGGGCCGGCTCCTTCAGGAGAAGGTCGACGGCCGCACCCTCACCTACACCTACGACGCCGCGGGCCGCCGCACCGGCCGGACCACGCCGTCGGGGGCCGTCGCCGTGTGGGCCTACGACGCCGCGGGCCGCCACGACGCCCTGACCACGTCCGGCCGACGGATCGGCTTCACGCACGACGCGGCGGGCCAGGAGCTCAGCCGCACCTACGGAGACGCCGTCACCCTCGGCCACGCGTGGGACGAGGCCGGCCGGCTGGTGGAGCAGCGGCTCACGGGCGCCGGGCAGGACGTGGTGCAGCGCCGCGGGTACACCTACCGGTCCGATGGAGTCCTGACCGGGATCGACGATCTGCTGGCCGGACGGCGCAGCTTCGAGCTCGACCCGCGAGGCCGGGTGACGGCAGTGCACGCCGAGAACTGGACCGAGCGCTACGCGTACGACGAGGCGGGCAACCAGACCTCCGCGTCATGGCCCGGCTCCCATCCCGGGGGCCAGGACGCCACCGGACCGCGCACCTACGAGGGCACCCGGCTGATCGGCGCCGGCCGGGTCCGTCACGAGTACGACGCCCTCGGCCGGGTCGTGCTCCGTCAGAAGGCCCGGCTCTCGCGCAAGCCAGACACCTGGCGCTACGAGTGGGACGCCGAGGACCGCATCACGGCCGTCACCACCCCGGACGGGACGCGCTGGCGGTACACGTACGACCCGCTGGGACGGCGTACGGCCAAGGAACTGATGACCCCCGACGGTCTGGAGGTGGCCGAGCGAACGGTCTTCACCTGGGACGGCAGTGTGCTGTGCGAGCAGACCAGCACCTCGGCGGAGGCCGACCGGGCGATCGCCGTGACCTGGGACCACCGCGGTCTGCAGCCGCTAGCGCAGACGGAGCGGATCCTGACGGCCGACCAGGAGGTGGTGGACGAACGGTTCTACGCCATCGTCACCGACCTGGTGGGCACACCCACCGAACTGGTCGACGAGCATGGCGTGCCGGCCTGGCGCAGCCGGTCCACGCTGTGGGGCTCCACGGCCTGGAACCGGGACGCCACGGCGTACACGCCGCTGCGCTTTCCCGGCCAATACTTCGACAGCGAATCGGGCCTGCACCACAACTACTTCCGCGCCTACGACCCCGAGACCGCCCGCTACCTGAGTCCGGACCCGCTGGGCCTGGCGGCGGCCCCCAACCCGGTGGCGTACGTCGCCAATCCCCACGGGTGGTGCGACCCCTTCGGACTGGCCCCCTACTCGGACAGCACCCGGGCGGCGCAGGGCGTCGACCACCAGCTCAACGAGGCGGAGAGCGGCAAGTCGAACCACTACCTGGAGGGCATCGGCGGGGACGAGGTGAAACTGGAGAAGTACCTGCGGGGCCATCTGCAATCGCCGGCCAACTACGTCGACGACGCGACCGGGGCGCGGATCATCATCGACCGCAGCCTCGACCCGTCGAGGCCGGTGGCCATCATCCGCCAGGACCATATGATCCACGCGTACCACATCGACCCGGAGGACCTCTCCAACTACGTGACTCCGCGAGACGGCAAGGACACGGCGAAGTGGCGGACACCGAAGGACGACGAAGTGAATGAGTAGCCGTAGCGGTACACCCCACGACCCCGTACCCGGCTGGCCGGGCTACCGTGCCGAGGCGTCGTACGACGCCGGCCAGAGCCGGGTCTTCCCGGCCCCCGTGCCGCCGGAGCTGCGAGCCCTCGGGGACGAGGTCCGGGCGGCCGACTGGCCGGTGCGGCTCGCCTTCCGTGGCTCCCGGATCGCGCTGCTCGACACCCTCTGCCGCTGGCAGACGCTGCGCGCGCTGGCGTACGTCCACCTGCTGGCCGCCCGCACGGCGGACGAGCGACTGCCGGCCGACCTGCGGGTGGTGCCCGACCCCGAGACGGCCGGCGATCCGGGGCTGCCCGAGCTGCTGGCGCGGCTGGAGGCGGCGGCCGTGGACCTCCCGGTGGACCTGTTGGACGCGGTCGTCTGCGACAGCGGCGGACTGCTCGCGGACAACCGGTTCGCGGCATCGGTGCTGGCCGCCGGGCTCACCGCCGATTCCCGGCCGGGGGGCCCGGACGAGGCGGTCTCCCGCGCGGTCGTGCTCACCAGCTACTGGTACGAGGTTCCAGAGCGGCGCGGCGCGCTGGCCCTCGCGTGGAGCGCGAACCTGTTCGTCCGTTCATGGCTCGGGTGGTCGCAGCGGTTCATTTACGGCGACCCAGCAGGTGGCATCGGCATCGCCGCCGACCCCCGCCCGCCCCGCCCCACGGCGTCCGCCCTCCCGGACTGGGCGGCCCCCCTACTGGACCGCATCGCACGGGGAGACACCGGATCGGCGCCGTGACCTGGACATCGAGTATCGCCCGCACCTTTGATGGGCAACCCATAACACCGTCACAAGCACCGACTACTCCCGGCAGGGGCGTTGGATGGAGGTGGCTGTGCGGGCACCGGCCTGCGAACGACGACAAGTGCACACGTCGACGGACCATATGGCGCACCTTGACTGGGTCAAGGTGCGCTTCGGTGCGGTCAAGTGCGCTGGTCCCCAACTGGTCCCCAAAACGATCAAGGGGCCGCTTCAGATTGCTCTGAAACGGCCCCTTGATCTACGACTTCGAAAAGTCGGGACGACAGGATTTGAACCTGCGACCCCTTGACCCCCAGTCAAGTGCGCTACCAAGCTGCGCCACGTCCCGGTGCCCGTCTGACCTGGGGTTTCCCCTGGCCGAACGCGCATGAGAACAATACCGCACTTCGACCGGTGGTCACGAACCGCTTTCCGCCGGCCCGCCGACCAGGCGCGACGCTCCGGAGGCCTTCCACGACAGTGTGATGCGCGTCATGGCTGGGACCGCCGACGCGTCCGACCGTGATCGCTTCGTCTCCCCAAGGGGGCACGGGCTGGCGCCGGCCGTCGGCACCGCGCTCGGACTGCGGGCCCCGCCGCGACCCACGGCCGGCCCGGCGGGATCGCGTCCGGACCACGGACCCGCGACTCGCGGTCGTACTGGCCGAGACCAGCAGAGACGGCTTCGTCCTGCCGGGCGGCGGCACCCGGAGCGGGTGATCAATGCGGGGATCCGGGAGCAGCTGATGCTCGGCGCGGGCGGCGGCATCGCACTCACCGGGATGCGGCCGATCATGCACACCTTCATCGGCCTCCTGGTGGAGCGGACCTTCGAGCAGGTGAAGCAGCCCAGGGCCTGGCTGACGCGGCCCAGCCGTGCACCGCGGCCCCGCCGTGCACCGCGGTCCCCCCGCGCGGTCACCCCGTCCGCTCGGCCAACTCCGGGTGCGCGTCCAGCAGTTTGCGTGGTGCCGCCTGGCGCCAGGAGTCGAGCAGGATCGCGTACAGCTCCTCCTCGTCCTCCAGCGCCGCCAGCCGCACCCGCAGCCAGGCGTAGTTGTCGTCGTGTCCCACGCGGATGAAGAACTTCTCCGGCTCGGAGGCGATCAGCTCCTCCCGGTCCTCCTTGGGGCACTTCACACCCATCACCTTGTCGTCGTCATCGAGCGAGGCGAAGATCTTGCCCCCGCTCTCCAGGCGAAACGTGGGCATACCCCAGGCGAGCTTCTCCATCGCACCGGGAAGCGAGAGCGCAAGTCTGCGTACGTCGTCGGCGGTGGCCATGTGAAGACCGTACGACGTAGCACTGACACTCGCCCCGCTCCGTGCAACCCCGGGCTCACACCGGGCTCTTCCGACCCATTGACCCCCTGCAAGGCGGGAACCTACGCTGTGCAACGAATTCAGAAAGCGCTTTCTAAACACCCGAGACGCGGTCCGCCCACCAGCACCGGGAGCGCAATGAGTAGTCGAAGAGCACGGCTCAGCCCAGGAGCACCGCTCAGCCGCAGGTCCCTCTCCCCCTTAACCGTCATCACGGCACTGCTGGCGGTCGTCGTCGCCCTCGGGATCGCCTCGCCGCCCCGCGCCGACGCCGCGCCCTATCGCGTACTGGTCTTCTCCAAAGTCACGAACTTCTACCACGACTCCATACCCGCCGGGATCGATGCGATCAAGAAGCTCGGCAGCGAGAACGGCTTCGACGTCGAAGCCACCGACGACGCCGCCGCGTTCAGCGACACGAACCTCGCGCGCTTCCAGGCGATCGTCTTCAACAACACCAACTCCACCCCGGAGAAAGGCGATCTGCTGGGCGCCGAGCAGCGCGCCGCGCTCCAGAAGTACATCCGGGGCGGCGGCGGCTGGGTAGGACTGCACGCCGCCTCGGCGAGCGAGCGCGACTGGGACTGGTACGAGGGACTGGTCGGCGCGATCTTCGACAAGCACCCGGCCGTGCAGACCGGGCGGATCAAGGTGCTCGACCATGCCCACCCCTCCACCAAGGGGCTTCCCGAGCTCTGGGAGCGTACGGAGGAGTGGTACAACTGGCGCACCAATCCGACCGGGAAGGTTCACACCCTCGCCCAGATCAAGGTGCGGGACGGCATCACCGGGCTCGACGAGGGTGTCGATCACCCCTGGTCCTGGTGCCAGAACTACGACGGCGGGCGCTCCTGGTTCACCGCGGGCGGCCACGCCAAGTCCGCTTTCCAGGAAGAGGGTTTCCTCAAGCACATCCTCGGCGGGATCCAGTGGGCCGCAGGCAACAAGCCCGGCGACTGCACCGCCACGAAGACCGGTGCCTTCCAGCGCACACCGCTGGTCACCAGCGATCTCGCCGACCCCTTCGAGCTCGCCGTCGCGCCCGACCGCCGGGTGTTCTTCATCCAGCGCACCGGCAAGGTCAAGGTGATCGACCAGCAGACGCTTAAGGTCACCACCGCGCTGGACTTCGCGTACACGCCCGACATGACGAGCCAGTCCGACGGTCTCCTCGGACTCGCGCTCGATCCGGACTTCGGGAAGAACAACCGGCTCTATCTGCTGAACTCCGACAAGACCGAGAAACGGCTCAACCTCTCGCGGTTCACGGTGACCGGCAACACGATCGACCCCGCCTCCGAGAAGCGGCTCCTCACCATTCCCACCTGGCGGGGCGAGGGGCGGGCCAACTCCCATATGGCCGGCTCGATCGCCTTCGACAAGAAGGGCGAGCTGTACATCGCGACCGGCGACAACACCGACCCGTTCGCCTCCGAGGGCTTCGCTCCGATCGACGAGGGCGAGGGGCGCCGTGCCTGGGACGCGCAAGGCACCGCGGGCAACACCAATGACCTGCGCGGCAAGATCCTGCGCATCACGCCGAAGGACGACGGTACGTACACCGTCCCCGAGGGCAACCTCTTCGCCCCCGGCGCCGACAAGACGCGTGCCGAGATCTACGCGATGGGGATGCGCAACCCGTTCCGGATCACGACCGATCCGCTGAGCGGCGCGCTGCTGGTCGCGGACTACGGTCCCGACGCGCGCGCCGCCAAGCCGGACCGCGGTCCTGAAGGCACCGTCGAGTTCACCCGTATCACCAAGGCGGGCAACTTCGGCTGGCCGTACTGCATCGGCGACAACACCCCGTTCAACGACTACGACTTCACGACCAAGACCCCGGGCCCGAAGTTCGACTGCGCGAAGCCGGTCAACAACTCGCCCAACAACACGGGCCTGGCCGAGCTGCCGTCGGCTCAGCCCGCCACGGTCTGGTACGCGTACTCGGCCTCCGCTCACTTCCCCGAGCTCGGTACGGGCGGCGGCGGGCCGATGAGCGGACCGGTGTACGACTACGACGCGGCGAACACGTACCGCACCAAGTTCCCCGAGTACTTCGAGGGGAAGTGGCTGAACTACGAGCTGACCCGCAAGTGGTTCAAGTCCTTCTCAGTCCAGCAGCAGGACCAGACATTCACCGATCCGCGTTTCGCACCGGCGAAGGCGGGCGATCTTCAGTCGATCAACCCCGTCTTCGGCGACATGACGTGGAACCAGCCCTTCGAAGCCGACTTCGGACCCGACGGAGCTCTGTACGTCATCGACTTCGGCCTCGGCAGCGGTACGGGACGGGGCGGCAGCAACGAAGGCTCGGGCATCTACCGCATCGACTACGTCGGCGACGGCCGGCTGCCCGACGCCAAGGCCACGGCCTCTCCCGACACCGGCTCGGTGCCGCTGACCGTGAAGTTCTCCAGTGCGGGCTCCGGACTGCCGGGCGGCAAGCCGGTGACGTACGCGTGGGACTTCGACGGGAACGGCACGACCGACTCGACCGAGACGAACCCGACCCACGTCTACCGGACGAAGGGACGCCTCACCGCGCGACTGACGGTCACCGGGCCGGGAGATCTGACGGGACTCGCCGTCCAGGACATCACCGTCGGCAACACCCGGCCCGTGGTGACCATCCAACAGCCGCCGAACGGAGGGATGTTCAGCTTCGGCGACACCATCCCCTTCACGGTGAAGGTCAAGGACAAGGAGGACGGTCGGCGGATCGACTGCTCGCGGGTGGTCGTCCAGTCGCAGCTCGGCCATGACACCCATCTGCATCCGCTGGACAACTACACCGGCTGCACGGGCGAGATCGCGACCGACGCGGGCGAGAGCCACGGTCCCGGCCAGAATCTGTACTACGGGATCACCGCGCGGTACGAGGACAAGGGAGCACCGGGCGTGCCCGCGCTCACCGGTTCCAGCTCGCTGACGCTGCGTACGACGTTCCGTGAGGCCGAGCACATGACCACCACCGGCGGCGCGCACGCCGGGGCGGTGGTGGCGAGCCGCGTCGACGCCTCGGGCGGTAGGCGGCTGGCCGAGATCGAGGACGGCGACTGGATCAGCTTCGACCCCGTGCACCTGAAGGGGATCGAGTCGGTGACGGTCGGGGCGGCCTCGGGCGGCCTCGGCGGGGACGTGGAGTTCCGTGCCGGATCGCCGACAGGTCCGCTGCTGGGCAAGGTGACCGTCCAGAACACCGGGGACTGGGGCAATGTCGTCTCGCCCACGACCGCCCTCAGGAACCCGGGCGGCACGGTGAAGCTGTACGCGGTCTTCACCAATCCGCAGTGGTCGGCCGAGAAGCCCGATCTGCTCGCCCTCGACTGGCTGCACTTCAACGGGCGTGGCGTCGAGAAGCACCCGGCGACCAAGGTCGCGCTGACGGCGACGCCCGCGACCGGGGCCGCACCGCTCGCGGTGCAACTCGCGAGCAAGGTCGAGCCGCTGCCCGGCCGCACCATCGCCTCGTACCACTGGGACTTCGGCGACAACGCCAAGCCCACCGCTCCTGAGGGAGCGACGGCGAGGCACAGCTACGCCCGCCCCGGTGCGTACACCGCACATCTGACCGTCACCGACGACAGGAGCGACACAACAGTCAACTACGTCCGAATCAACGTGAGTTGAGGGGGAAGCAGACATGAACGGCACGCGACGTGCGTTCATCGGTACGGCTCTGGGCGCCGCCGCGGCGACGGCCTTGAGCCGGCCGGCGTACGCCGCCGAGCGCGGCCGCCGCCGACGGCGAATTCCGCCCTCCGGCATCGGCATGCACCTCTACACGATGCGCACGCCCCTGGCGAAGGACTTCAAGGGGACCCTCGCGCGACTGGCAGACATGGGGTACGCGACGGTCGGGGTCAGCGGCCGGCACGGCAACAGCGCGGCCGCGATCCGGGGCATGCTGGACGAGACCCGTCTCAAGGCGGTGCTCGAGCATGCCGGCTACACCGTCGTCACGGGCGACGGTCTGCCGCAGGCACTCGATGACATCCACACCCTCGGCGCGCGATGGATCGTGGTGCCGAGCCTGCCCGGCTCGATGCACACTCCGGCCGGATTCCGGGAAGCGGCACGGCAGTTCAACAAGGCCGGACTCGCCGCCCGCGAGTCCGGTCTGGGTCCGCTGCTCTTCCACAATCACGGCCTCGACCACGAGGTCGTCGACGGCGAGAATCTGTACGACATCCTCCTCAATGAAACCGATCCGGAGCTGGTGGCCTTCGAGCTGGATGTCTACTGGGCGGCGAAGGGCGGGGAGGATCCGCGTTCGCTGTTCGTGCGCCACCGGCGGCGCTTCCCCGCGCTGCACGTCAAGGACATGGCTCCGGACGGCGGCTTCGCCGATGTCGGCTCCGGAACCCTGGACTTCCCGTCGATGTTCGACACGGCGCGCAGCGGCGGTGTGAAGCAGTGGCTGGTCGAGCACGACTCGCCGGCCGACCCGTTCGCGACCGCGCAGAACAGCTACACGTACCTGGCGAACCTCAGATACTGACGGCGTCCCGAACTGGGGCTCCGCCCCCAGACCCCGCGCCTCAAACTCCCCCAGACTCCGTCCGGGGGACCCCCACGAGGCTTGTTTTCGGGCCTCCGCCCCGAACCCCGCTCCTCAATCGCCGGAGGGGCTGAATTTCAGCCCGTCCGGCGATTGAGGACACGCCCGAAGGGCGTACCGGGGTCTGGGGGCCTGCCCCCAGTCACGGGAAGGGGCGGGCAGGGGAACAGCCCCGCCGGGCATCGGCTAGTCCTGCGCGGAGGCAGCGCCGAGCAGACCCCGGATATGCGTGGTGGCCTCGCGGAATTCGGGCCGCCCCATCGTCTCGGTGTAGTCGCGCTCGGCGGGCAGCCCCACCTCGATGATCTCGGTGATGGTGCCGGGCCGCGGGCTCATCACCACCACCCGGTCGGCGAGGTAGCACGCCTCCGAGATGGAGTGGGTGACCAGCAGCACTGTGGTGCCGGTCTCGCGCCAGATGCGGTTGAGCTCCATGTTCATCTGCTCGCGGGTCAGCGCGTCGAGCGCGCCGAACGGCTCGTCCATCAGCAGCACCGGCGGCTCGTGCAGCAGCGCGCGGCACAGCGCCACCCGCTGCTGCATACCGCCGGACAGCTCGTGCGGATAGGCGTCTTCGAAGCCGTCGAGTCCGGTCATGGCGATCAGTTGGTCCGCGCGCCCGCGGGCCACGGCGCCCGGCATCCTCCGCATCTCGGCCTGCAGCAGGATGTTGCGCCGCGCCGATCGCCACTCCAGCAGAGCCGCACGCTGGAACACGTATCCGATGTCGTGCCGTGGACCCTGCACCCGCTCGCCGTGCAGCCGGACGTCGCCTGTCGACGGCTCGAGCAGGCCGGCGACGAGTTTGAGCAGCGTGGACTTGCCGCAGCCCGAGGGTCCTACGATGGCGACGAACTCCCCCATCGCGACATCGAGGGAGACGTCGGTGAGCGCGGTGACGTCCCGGTTCTTCGTACGGAACCGTACGGCGACGTCCTCGATGCCGACCGCCGCGGTGGGCCCCTGGTGGCTGTCCTTGACCGTCACTGCCGGCTCCCGCACCGTCGTGTCTTCGCCCATCGTCATCCCTTCGGCGCGGTGGCGCTGTCCCAGTAGTCCGTCGCGGCCTTGGGGCTCTTGACCAGACCCGCCTCGGCGAAGACGTCGATGGTCTGCTGCCAGTCGGCGTCGGTGTTGACACCGGGTGCCTTGCCCTTGGTCGCCTGGGTGTGCAGCAGCGTCAGGGTCGTCTTGAACTGCTCGGACAGGACTTCCCTGGGCGGGAGTTGCTCGCTGGCGCCCTGCATCGCGGCGACGGCGGGCTCGGGCGCCTTCTCGGCGGCGGCGAAGGACTCGCTGACCGCCTTCACCATGCGCGCCGCGACATCCTTATTGCCGGTCAGGAACTTCTGGCCGGTGATGAGGCCGTTGGAGTAGAAGTTGAGCCCGTTCTCGGAGAAGCGCAGATAACCGACCGGCTTCTTGGCCTTGTTCTGCATGGTCGGGCCCTGGTCGCTGGCGTAGCCGAGCAGTCCGTCCGTCTTGCCGGAGATCACCGCGGCGATCTTGCCCGCGGGGTCGGTGTTCTGCACTTTGACGTCTGACTCCGCGAGGTTGTTCTTCTTCAGGAAGATCGGGAACGTCTTGGAGAGCGCGTCGCCCGCGGTGCCCGCGATGGTCTTGCCCTTGAGGTCGGCGGGCGTCTTGATGCCCTTCGACTCGAAGAACTGCACGGAGGAGGGCGTCGTCTGCAGGAAGACGCCGAGGCTCTTCACCTTGACGCCGGAGTCGACACCGGAGAGCAGCGCGGGGGTGTCGGCCCAGCCGAAGTCGGTCTGTCCGGCACCGGTCGCCTGGACCGTCTTCTGGGAGCCCTGCCCGGCCTGGATGTTGAGGTCGATGCCGTGCTTCTCGAATATCTTCTGCTGCTTGCCGTAGTAGAACGGCGCGTGTTCGCCGTACGGGTACCAGTTGAGCGTCAGGGTGACCTTGTCGAGTTCCTTGCCGGAGTCGCTGGTGGTCTTGTCCGAGCCGTCCTCACCACAGGCCGTGGCGACCAGGAGCAGCGGAACGAGGCCGATCAGAAGTCTGCGCGCAGTCATTGCTGGTCCTTCTCGTCAGCGTGGATCGTGCCGGTCAGTAGGTGGGCCGGTCGGTAGGGCGGTCGGCAGGGCCGGTCAGTAGCTGGTGGTGACGCCTGCCTCGCGGTGGCTGGCGTGCCACGGAAGCAGAAGCTTCTCGGCGATCTCGACGAGGACGAAGAGGATCACGCCGATCAGTGACATCACGAGCAGTCCCGCGAAGAGCATGGGGGTGTCGAGGTTCCCGTTGGCCTGGAGGATCACATAGCCGAGCCCCTCGTTCGCCCCGACGAACTCGCCGACGACGGCGCCGGTCACGGCCAGCGTGACGGCCACCTTGAGGCCGGAGAAGAGATGCGGCAGCGAGGCGGGGAAGCGGATCTTGACGAAGGTCTGCCAGGGGCTCGCGCCCATGGTCGACGACAGCTGGAGCATCTCCGGGTCGACGGCCTTGAGTCCGGTCACCATCGAAATGACGACGGGGAAGAAGGCGATGAGGACAGCGATGAGGATCTTCGGCGCGATGCCGAAGCCGAGCCAGACGACAAACAGCGGGGCTATGGCGATCTTTGGGACGACCTGCGCGAAGAGCAGGATCGGGTAGAGCGTTTTCTCGACGGTTGACGAGTAGACCATGATCACCGCGGCGAGCACGCCGACTGCGACGGCGATCAGGAAACCGAGAAGCGTCTCGTAGGTGGTCACCCAGGTGTGCTGCCAGATGTAGTCGGTCTTCCCGGTCAGCACATCCAGCGTCGCGCCGGGTGAGGGAACGAGGTAGGGCTCGACCAGTTCGGCCGCGGCGATCACCCACCACACGCCGAAGCAGACCAGCAGCAGCGCAACGGGCCGCCAGCTCTGCTCGATCGCACGGACGGCGCGCTCCCCCGCGCCTGGCCTGTTCCGCGTAGCAACTCCCGCCACTTTTCGGGGTGCCGCCTTGATGGCGCTCTGGCTCACTGTCGACTCCTCTGGGAAAACGCTTTCAGAAAGCGCTTTCTGATAAGGTGTCGCCACGCTAATGACTGCCTGTACGCACGGTCAATAGGTCGTCCCGAAGTTTCGGGGGGTGCAGTGAGTGAACGGCAAGCAACACCTGTCCATGTGACGCTGGACGTCGTCGCCCGCAGAGCGGGCGTCTCCCTGGCCACCGCGTCCCGGGCCCTCAACGGCACCACCCGGGTCCGGGAGGATCTGCGAAGGCGCGTGCGCGCGGCGGCCGATCTGCTCGGCTATATCCCCAACGCCCATGCCCAGGCGCTCGCCAGCGCCTCCAACAACACCGTGGGCCTCATCTGCCACGACGTCGGTGATCCCTACTTCGCCGCCATCGCGGACGGCGTGATGCGCGCGGCCGCCGAGCAGGATCTGCTCGTCATGCTCGCCAGCACCTTCCGGGAACCGGCCCGGGAGATCGCGTACGTCTCCACCCTGCGCGCCCAGCGGGCCCGGGCCATCCTGCTGATCGGCTCGGGGTTCCAGGACCGGGCCTGGGAACGGGCGCTGGCGGCCGAGCTGGAACCGTATGTCCGCGCGGGCGGCCGGGTCGCGGTCGTCAGCCGGCACCGCAGCCTGCGAGTGGATGCCGTACTGCCGGAGAACCGGGCCGGAGCCGCCGCCCTCGCCGGCGCCCTACTGGCCCTGGGACACCGGGAGTTCGCGGTGCTCAGCGGGCCGCCCGGGCTCACCACCGTCACCGACCGGCTCGCCGGGTTCCGGGAAGGCCTGGCACAGGCCGGGATCATGCTCGGGCCCGACAGGGTGGTGCGCGGCGCCTTCACCCGCGAGGGCGGTCATACGGCCGCCCGTGAACTCCTCGCCCGCTCCACCCGGCCAACGTGCGTCTTCGCGGTCACCGATGTGATGGCGGTGGGCGCGCTGGCCGCCTTCCGGGAAGCGGGCGTCCGGGTGCCGCAGGACATCTCGCTCGCGGGCTTCGACGACATCCCCCTCGTACGGGAGCTGACTCCCCCGCTCACCACGGTGGCGCTGCCGCTGACCGCCATGGGGCGGGAGGTGATCGCCCTCGCGCTGCGCGAGCCGCGCGGCCCGCGTTCGCGGGTGCTGCGGGTCGGCGGCGAGGTCGTCCTGCGCGCCAGCACCGGCCCACCGTCCATCCCGCTTACCGGAAGGACCAGTTGATGGACATCGAGCGCGTCGAGACCTTCGCGGTCGCCCTGCCCACCCGCCGCTCCTTCGGCGTTTCCGGCGGCGCGGTCGCCGTCGCCGGACAGCCGTCGCTGCGGGTGCTGGTGAAGGTGAGCGCGGACGGGGTGCACGGCTGGGGCGAGGCGACGCCCATTCCTGCCTGGACGTACGAGACCGCCGAGTCCATCGTCACCACGATCGACCGCTATCTCGCCCCGGCCATCGTCGGCCGGCCCGCCTGGAACCTGGACGCCGTCGACAGCGCCTTCGACCGGGCCATCAACCGCGGCTTCACCATCGGCGCGCCACTGGCCAAGAGCGCGGTGGATGTGGCGTTGCACGATCTGCTGGGGCGGGCCGCCGGGGTGCCGCTCGGCGTGCTGTGGGGTCAGCGCAGATCGGAGTCGATCGAGCTGGGGTGGATCGTGTCCGGGCAGTCCCCCGCCGAGGCCGGCGACAGCGTGGCGGAGGGCTCGGACGCCGGATACCGGGCGTTCAAGGTCAAGATCGGGCTGCACGACGAGGACACCGACGCGGCCGTG
Source organism: Streptomyces sp. NPDC019443 (assembly GCF_044389785.1). Taxonomy (NCBI): domain Bacteria; kingdom Bacillati; phylum Actinomycetota; class Actinomycetes; order Kitasatosporales; family Streptomycetaceae; genus Streptomyces; species Streptomyces sp. NPDC019443. The sequence continues at coordinate 923,750 of NZ_JBIRYJ010000001.1, read as the reverse complement.
GTGGCGGCGGTGCGCGAACACGCGCCGGGTGCGCCGGTCTGGGTGGACGCCAACCAGGCGTACACCGTGGACGCCGCGCTGCGCATGGCGCGGCGGCTGGACGGGATCGGGATCACCGCCTTCGAGCAGCCACTGCCCGCCAATGACATCGCGGGGCTGCGGCGGCTGCGCGAGCACTCCCCCGTGCCGGTGGCGCTCGACGAGAGTCTGCGGCACCCCACCGATCTCGCGACCTTCGTCCGTCTTGAGGCGGTGGACGTGGCGATAGCCAAGGTGCAGCGCAGCGGCGGGCTCACGCTGTCGCGGCGACTGTGTGCGCTCGCCGAGGACTGCGGGGTGCGGCTGATGGGGTCCGGGCTGACCGACTCCGATCTGGGACTTGCCGCATCGCTGCATCTCTTCGCGGCGTACGGGATCGGCACCCCGGTCGATCTGAATGGCCGTCAGTTCATTGAATCTCCGTACGCGAGGCAGACGGTGCGGGTGGAGAAGGGAGTGGCCCAGGTGCCCGACTCCCCAGGGCTGGGGGTCGAGGTGGACGAGGCGGTGGTGCGTGAGCTGGCCGTCGACGTGCTGGAGCGTCGCGCGTGACAGCGCCCGGCGCGCGTGTACACCTGGGCGTGTTTTAGAAGTCCCTCCCCCAGAGCTTCGCCTGGGAGGTGCCCCCAGCCCCGCGACGCCTGGCACGCACTCCCCCAGCTACCGCTGGGAGGTGCCCCCACGCGATGTTGTCTCAGTCGCCCAAGTACGTCCAGTACGAGGGCGATCTCCCCCAGACTTCGTCCGGGGGTGCCCCCACCGCCTTGCGATTGCACGCACCAGACGCCGCAGGACCCGCCCTGCGGGCGGACGGCGCTACTTCTAAAACACGCCCTAGTCGCGCGCCCCTGGCACCCCTTGTGCGCTTCGCGCGCCGGGCAGCACTCCCGTACGCCGGTACGGTCGGCCTCCAAATCCGTCACCCCTGCCCGCAAGCGTTCCTTTCCGTCTGGGTCTGTGCCGGATCGGTTCTTCCGGTGTTCCGGGATGTCACCGTTGTGTACGTGTGAGGCTTCCACTTGTCCCTCAGTGCCATATGCCCACGAAACCTTTGCCTATGGCATGTGGCAGAAACAAGCACAGGGGGAATGCCGTACGGCAGGACCGGACGGGCGTGTACCACACGGGACACACCCTCAATCAAACGTCAACGGTCTGCTTTTTGGACAAAGTTGGGGTCGATCTTGTGTCGCCTGGAAACGATCAACACCATAATGTGGTCGGCCTGTTCGGGACGGGACCACTGCCGATGCACCACCTGCTCGAACAACAGCCCGAGCAGGCGTTTCGCAGAGGAGGGCTCGCGATGGACGGATACTTCGCCAGTCGACTGCATCATCAATTACGTGACCATGTCCGCGACTTCGCGGAGAGGGAGGTACGTCCGAGGATTCCCGCGATGGAGGCCGCCCGCTCGGTCCACCGCGATCTGTCCCGGCTGATAGCCCGGCAGGGCTGGCTCGGCGCCACCATCAGCAAGGAGCACGGCGGGATGGGTGTCGGCCACCTCGCCAAAACCATCATCATCGAGGAACTGTCCCGGGTCAGCGGGGCCATGGGCGCGATGATCCAGGCCTCCCAGCTGGGCGTTGCCAAGATTGTCCATTTCGGCAGCGACCAGCAGAAGAAGACCTGGCTGCCATCCATCGCCGCAGGCGAATGCCTGCCGACAATCGCGGTCACGGAACCCGAGTCGGGCGGCCATGTGCTGGGCATGAGAGCCACCGCGGTGCGGGACGGCGACGACTACATCCTGAATGGCCGAAAGGTATTCGTCGGCAACAGCCATGTCGGCGATCTGCACGGCGTGGTGGTCAGGACCGCTCCAGGATCGAAGGGGCTGACGGCCTTCCTGGTCGAGTCGGACCGCCCGGGGTTCGGAGTCGGCGAGCAGCGGCCGACGATGGGACTGCACGGCTTCAGCTTCGGTGAGCTGCACTTCCACAACTGCCGTGTCCCGGCCCCGAACCGGCTCGGCGAGGAGGGCGACGGTCTGTCCGTGGCGTACTCCTCCAGCGTGCTGTACGGCCGCGCCAACCTCACCGCCGTGTCGCTCGGCATCCACCAGGCGATCCTGGAGGAGACCACCCGCTTCTGCGCGGAGCGGCACCGGTATGGCAAGCCGCTCCATGAACTTCCGTCCATCAAGCTGAAGTTGGGAAAGCTGCAGTCGCGGCTGATGACCGCCCGGCTCGCCGCGTACCACGCCGTGCACCTGCTCGACCAGGGCCTGCCGTGCGATGCGGAGCTGATGAACGCCAAGCTGGTCAATGTCGAGTCGGCGATCGACTCCGCGCGCAACGCCATGGAGATCCATGCCGCAGCCGGGCTCTTCACCGACCGCCCCATCGAACGGTATCTGCGGGACGCACTCCATATGTTCGCCCCGGCCGGGACCTCCGACATTCAGCTGCTGCGCCTGGCGGAGGTCGCGCTGGGCACGGCGAAGGGGCAGTGGTCGCAGCGGCTGGCCGACGAGATCAGGCTGGAGCCCGCTCTTTGACTCGTGACTCCGCCCCGGACCCGACTGAAGACACTCCCCCTACGCCCTGCGGGCGTAGGGGGAGTGCGCGCCTCAGATGCGGCTGTCCTCGCGCCGGTGGATCTGCTCGATCAGCTCCGCGGCCAGCGTCTTGATGGTCTCCAGACCTGCCCGCCCCCACGGCCGCGGCTCGGTGTCGACGACGCAGATCGTGCCCAGTGCGATCCCCGTACGGTCGATCAACGGCGCCCCAAGATAGGAGCGGATGCCGATCTCGTCGACGACCGGGTTCCCCGCGAACCTCGGATAGTCGCAGACGTCCTCCAGCACGAGCGCCTTGCGCCGTACGACCACATGCGGGCAGTAGCCGTGGTCGCGCGCCATGAAACGGCTGACGTCACCGCCACCCGCCGCGGCCGCCGCGCCCAGATCGTTGCCGCTGTGCGTACCGGCCGGGGTGTGCAGCCCGGCGAAGAACTGCCGGTTCTCATCGATGAAGTTGACCATCGAGTACGGCGCGCCGGTCACCTCCGCGAGCCTGTGCGCGAATTCGTCGAAGGCGGGATCGGGCCGGTCCCCGAAGCCGAGCTGGCGCAGCCGTCGCACACGGACGGGCGCTTCGCGGTCGACGGGGGTCAGCAGCAGATGACCGGTCGGGTCATACGTCATATTGGTGCTCCGTAGCTCGGTGCCGGAGCCGGCACCGCGGTGGTGGTGAGCAGATGCTGGACGAGGGTGACCAGCGTCCCTGTCGCCGAGCTGGCGATCCGCGCGTCGCACAGCACGACCGGCACCTCCGGCTTGAGGTCGATCGCGGCCCGCACTTCCTCCGGTTCGTAGCGGTACGCGCCGTCGAACTCATTGACCGCGACGACGAATCCGATGCCGCGCCGCTCGAAGAAGTCAACGGCGGAGAAGGAGTCCTCGAGCCGGCGGGTGTCGGCGAGGACGACCGCGCCGAGCGCGCCTTCGGAGAGTTCGTCCCACATGAACCAGAAGCGCTCCTGACCGGGGGTGCCGAAGAGATAGAGCACATGGCTCTTGTCCAGTGTGATCCGGCCGAAGTCCATGGCGACCGTCGTGGTGGTCTTGGACTCGATGCCGTCCAGGCTGTCGGTGGCCGCGCTGACCTGCGTCAGCAGCTCCTCCGTACTCAGCGGTGCGATCTCGCTGACCGCTCCCACGAAGGTCGTCTTGCCCACCCCGAATCCCCCCGCTATGAGGATCTTCAGCGCGGTGGGGAAGAGCCCGTCGAGTTCAGAGCCGTCGTCGTAGGCCATCGAGCACCGCCTCCAGCAAAGAACGGTCAGTGGGTGTGTGGCCGCAGCGGGGCGCCCGCGCGGTGAGCGCGCCGCAGTCCACGAGATCGGAGAGCAGCACTTTGGTGACGACCGCCGGCAGCCTGAGGTGCGCCGAGATCTCGGCGACCGAGGTGGGCCCGTCGCACAGGCCGAGCGCCAGGGCGTGCTCGGGGCCCAAGTGCTTCTGTGGCACGGTCCCGGTGGCCATCACCAGTGAGAGCAGGTCCAGCGCGGTTGTCGGACGGGTGCGGCCGCCGCTCACCGTGTACGGGCGGATGAGCCGGCCGGCCGCGTCGTCGAGCAACGGCCCGTCCTTGGGGGACGGCACTCTCATTGTCCTGCGGCGCTCGGCGTCACCGCCGACTGTCTGGCCGGCGTGGTCAGGTAGGGCCGTACGCTCTTGACCAGCATCGCCATCTCGTAGCCGAGGACCGCGGCGTCCGCCTCGCGCCCGGCGAGTACGGCGAGGCAGGTGCCGGAGCCGGCGGTGGAGACGAACAGCAGCGTGGAGTCGAGCTCCACCACCACCTGGCGTACCTCTCCGCCGTCACCGAAGCGCGCTCCGGCGCTGCGGCCCAGGGAGTAGAGGCCGGAGGCGAGTGCCGCCATGTGGTCGGCGCTGTCGGGGTCCAGGCCGTGCACGGATTTCACCAGCCCGTCGGAGGAGAGCAGCACCGCGTTACGGGTGTACGGCACACGCTGGACCAGGCCGCTGAGCAGCCAGTCGAGGTCCGAGACATGACCGTTCGGCACATCGCTCGCCATGGTGCATCTACTCCTTGGAGGTGTTGTCGTGGCGCTGCGGTCCGGGCTGGGGGCCGGGGTCCGCGGGGGAATGGGACTCGGCCAGTCCGATGCCCCGCTGGAAGGCCGCCATCAAGCCAGGGTCGTGGAGGGCGTGGTCGTCGTCCTTGCGGGGCGACGGGGCGTCCCTGAGCTGAGGGACGAGGTGTTCCTGACTGCGGCGTCGGGGCAGTTGGGGGCGGCCCATGGTGCCGCGGACCACCCCGCCCGCGGGCGGATCAGGGGTGGTGTGGGCGGACTCGGCGGGTGAACTCCCCTGCGGCGCCGAGTGGTCGGCGCCCGGGAGGGCGGCAGCCGGGTTGGGCCTGTCGGCGTGCTCTCCACGTACAGGAAGGGGGCCCGCGCCAAGTGTGGCGTGCACCGTCTCGCGCTGCGGCTGTGACTGTGGTTGTAGCTGCGTCTGCGGCTGCGATTGCTGCCAGTGCTGCGGCTGGAGCTGATCCAGGTACGGCGGGGAGTGCGGCTGCTGCGGGATCGAGGGGGACTGCGCCGCGGCCGCCCGGGGGACTGCCGTCCGGCCGCTTGGGTCGTGCCCGGCTTCGGACGCCGCGTCGGCCGCCCGAGCGAGTCGTTCCGGCTCGGAGCCGAGCAGCCCCTGCGGCAGCACGAGGATGGCCTGGACGCCGCCGTAGATATTGGACTGGAGCCGGACCGCGATGCCGTGTCTGCGGGCCAGCGCCGAGACGACGAAGAGGCCGATCCGCCCGTCCTGCAGCAGATGGGCGACATTCACCTGGTCGGGGTCGGCGAGCAGGGCGTTCATCTTGTTCTGCTCGCCGACCGGCATGCCGAGGCCACGGTCCTCGACCTCGACGGCGAGTCCGGCCGTGACGTGCGAGGCGCGCAGCAGCACCTGGGTGTGCGGCGCGGAGAACAGCGTGGCGTTCTCGACCAGTTCGGCCAGCAGGTGGATCACGTCGGCGACGGCGTGGCCGCGCAGTGTGCCGTCGATCGGCGGCACCAGCTTGACCCTGGGGTACTGCTCCACCTCGGCGATCGCGGAGCGGAGCACCTCCGTCATGGTGACCGGGTTGGACCACTGCCGCCGGGAGATCGCGCCGCCGAGGACGGCGAGGTTCTCCGCGTGCCTGCGGATGCGGGTGGCGAGGTGATCGACATGGAAGAGGCCCTTGAGCAGCTCGGGGTCCTCGACCTCGTTCTCCAGCTCGTCGAGGAGCTGGATCTCCCGGTGGACCAGCGACTGGAGCCGCCGGGCCAGATTGACGAAGACTTCGACCTTCTGTTCGTTGCCGACGCTGCTGGAGAGCCGGGACGCCTGCACCACCGCCGCCACCGCGGCTTCGTGCGAACGGCTCAACTCCTCGGTCAGCAGGTCGAATTCGTCCCCGCCGGGCGGGGCGGGCGAGGGCGTACCGCGGGCAGGCGGTGCCTCCCCCCGTCTGAGCTGCTCGACGACGGTGCGCAGGTCCGCCTGCCCGCGCGCGCTGGAGCGGCGCAGGTCGGCGCACCGGTCGAGTACGGACTTGGCCATGCGGTCCGCACCCATCGCCGCCGCCGCCACGGCGGCCATGGCGACCACGGCGGAGGCGGTGAGCACCGCCCACAGACTCGCGGATGGCTGAGGGGTGGCGATGCGGATCGTGAATATCACCGCGGCTGCGCCGCTGAGCGCGGCGACGACCGCCGGCAGGGCTGCTGTCCGCAGGAGTTGAGGGCGTATACGGGCTTCCGGCGACGACGGCACGGGATGCGACCTTCCCGCTGACGACAGGGAGCGGGCGCCTGGCCGGCCGTGGCGCCCGCCCTCACGGCGGTCCGGCCGCGCGGCGGGTGCGCGTAGTTGAGACATCAGCGTCCTTGGTACGTGGGGCCCCAGGAATCGGCGTACTGGTCAGCTTCGGCTCAGCGGACGGCTTCGCATACGCGATATCGAATGAAATATCGGTACGCAATATGAGCCGCCCGTTGATCACCGGCCACACACGGTAGTCGCCAAGCGGGCACGTGCGACGGGCAGTTGACAAACTTGCCCGACATTCGTCCCGCTCTGGTATGAGGTCCCGCACGGTTGCCCGAAAACGCTCGCCCGGCCCCCCTCGCCGCGTCGGCGGCGGGGGCCGGACCGGCAGCGGCCGGACGCTCGCGGATCAGGCGGTCGGCGCCACCTCGGGGCTGCCCGTGCCGCCGGAGGTGGCCCAGCCTTCGACGGGCACGGTCGCCACCGCACGCCACCACAGCTCGGACGGAACGCCCTCGGCGGTCGGCTCGAACGGCTCGCCCGGTCGCGGCAGCGCTATGGGTGCGCCCGCGGCGGCCGCGGCCTCGACCGTACCCTCGCCGGGCTCGGCCCACGGGTGCGGCGCGAGGTTGAACGTCCCCCAGTGGATCGGCAGCATCACGCCGGACGGCTGCCCGCCCTGGAGGTCGAGGTGGGCGCGCATGCCCTCGGCGGGCGTCATATGGATGTCCGGCCAGTACTCGCTGTACGCGCCGATCTGGATCATGGTGGCATCGAAGGGGCCGTGCTCGGCCCCGATGTCCTTGAAGCCGGGGAAGTATCCGGTGTCGCCGCTGTGGTAGATCCGGTGCTCCGGGCCGGTGACGGCCCAGGACGCCCAGAGTGTGTGCTGCTGGTTGCGCAGCCCGCGGCCGCAGAAGTGGCGGGCCGGGGTGGCGGTCAGCCGGATACCGGCGACTTCCGTCGACTCGTTCCAGTCCAGCTCACGCAGCCGGTCGGCGGGCACTCCCCAGCGCTCGAGGTGCGCACCGACGCCCAGCGGCACCGCGAAGACCGTGTCCGTGGAGACCAGGGCACGGATGCTGGGCAGATCGAGGTGGTCGTAGTGGTCGTGGGAGATGACGACGACATCGACCGGGCCCAGGTCCGCAAGCGGCACGGGAACAGGGTGCAGCCGCTTGGGGCCGGCAAAGGAGAAGGGTGAGCAGCGCTCGCCCCAGACCGGGTCGAAGAGAACTCGCCGACCATCGATCTCGGCGAGAACGCTGGAGTGACCGATCCAGGTGACCCGCAGCCCGGAGGCCGGCGGTTTCGCCAGGTCGGCGAGGGTCGTGGGGTGCACGGGCACCACGCCGACGGGGGACCGGCGCGCCCGCGTCTCCTTGCGGAAGTAGATCTTGGCAAACTCGATCATGGAGCCGCCGGACGGCCTGGTCCTGGCTCCCACCGGGTTCTGGAAGGACCCGTCTGAGAAGTTCGGCGAGCGGCGGATCCGCTCCCACCGCTCTCCGGCCGGGTCGGCGCCGAACGCGGCGGGTCGCAGCGAGCGCAGCCGGGAGCTGAGAGGGGGGTGGGGGGAGTCAGCGCCGGTCACGGCACCTCCAGGTGTCGGGGTCTCTTCATTATGTGCGGGGGGTACGACAGTGCGAACGCGCGGGGACCGCACACCGTGCTCGCGCTGGTCGGCGTCACCCTGGGTGTGCCGGCGGTGACGGTCACCGGCACCGGTGAAGGGCTCAGCGGCGCGGCTGGCCATAGGCCCGTTCGACGCGCAGCCGCAGCACCAGGCGCTTGTCGCGGACCATCGCGCGCCGGTAGTCGTCCCAGTCCGGATGCTCGCCCTGCACGTCGCGGTAGAGGGTGATCAGCTCTTCGACGGTGGCGTCGTGCGGGTCGGCAGCGACCGGGGAGAGGTCGGCCGTGCCCTCGACGACGGTCCAGGCCCAGCGGTCGGGGCTGGTGACGTGGTAGCCGGCGCGCGGGTCGCGGCGCAGGTTCCTCGTCTTGGCCCGGTCGTCGGTGATGGACACCCGGATGATCCGCTCGTGCGGGTAGTAGGCGTGGTTCACATTGGACAACTGTGGCCTGCCGTCCCGCTTGATGGTGACCAGCACGCCTCCGTCGTACTCGGCGATCAGCTCGAGGAGGGCGGCCTCCGCGTCCCGCTGCGCGTCCTGCTGTGCGTCGATGTCCGTCATGACCACAGGAACGCCTGCCTCCATGCGGGTGTTCCTGAAATTCCTCACCCCTGCGATGTCACATCCGGGCCGAGCCGTCCGTCGTAGGCGTGAAAGGCCGTCGCCAAAGGGCGTCGACCACACGTCAGGAGGCTCGTCATGGCCCGTATCTCGCTCACCCCGCGCCGCTCGCTCCTCTTCCGTGCCACGGAGTGGTACTCCAGGCGCGTGTACGGAAAGGTCCTCGACCCCGCCCGGGCGCTGGCCCACAACCCGCGGGTGCTGTGGTCGGATCTCCGTTTCGAGCAGTCGGTGGCGAAGTGGAAGAGCCTCGACCCCACCCTCAAGACACTGGCGGTGATGGCGTCGGCCGCCTCGATCGGGTGCAGCTGGTGCATGGACTTCGGCCACTGGGAGAGCCGGCGGCACGGCATGGACGTGCGCAAGCTCCAGGATGTGCCGATGTGGCGCGACAGTGATGTCTACGCTCCGCTGGAGCGCGATGTCATGGAGTACGCGGAGGCGATGACGGCCAATCCGCCGCGGGTCGAGGACGAGCTCGCGCAGCGGCTGCTCACGGCGCTCGGCGAGGCCGCGTTCGTCGAGCTGACCGCGATGGTGGCGGTGGAGAACCTGCGCTCGCGGATGAACTCCGCACTGGGGCTGACCAGCCAGGGATTCAAGGACAACTGCGAGATTCCGGCCCGTCGGCGCTCCACGGCCGCCTGACCGCGACGACCGTGCGGTCCGCCCGGCGAGTTTGCTGACGATCATGTTGACAGGGGAGCTCGCTCCTCCAGATACTGACTGACGGTTCAGTTACTGCGTCCGTCGTCGTGCCTGGAGGCACCATGCCCGAGCTCCCCGCCGAGCTGGTCCCGCTCAGGGCCGGACGCCGGGCGTACCCGCTCAGGACCAGACGCCGGGCGTATGGGGGTATTCGCGCGAGTTCCCAGTGGAGCCGTGGATGCGGGGACGCCAGGCTGGAGGAGATCGAGGAAGGCACCTCGGACAACATGCGGCTGATCACCTCGAGGAGCATGTGACATGGCGTCGACGACTCTGACGGGCGGCGAAGCCGTCGTACGGGCGCTGGCAGCGCACGGCGTCACCCAGGCCTTCGGGATTCCGGGCACGCACAACCTGGAGATCTACCGGCATCTCGCCGCCTACGGGGTCGCGCATGTGACGCCGCGCCATGAGCAGGGCGCGGGGTACGCGGCCGATGCGTACGCCCGGGTCAGCGGGCGGCCAGGGGTCGCGATCACCACCACGGGGCCCGCCCTGCTGAACATCGCGGCGGCGGTCGGCCAGGCGTACTCGGACAGCGTGCCGCTGCTCGTCGTCTCCCCCGGGATGCCGCTGCGCCACCCGCGCCAGTCGACCGGGCTGCTGCACGAGATGCGCAGCCAGAGCGAGGCGCTGCGGGGCGTCGCGGCGTTCAGCCACCGGGTGTCGACGGTCGACGAGATCGGCGTGGCGGTCGCCCGGGCGTTCACGCTCTTCACCACGGAGCGGCCGCGGCCCGTGCACATCGAGATTCCGCTGGATCTGCTCGAGGCCGCGGAGAAGGCCGGAGCGGTACGGACCGCCCCGCCGGCCGGGTTCGCCGCACCCACTTCGGGCGAGATCCGACGGGCCGTCGACGCCCTGCGCGCGGCGCGGCGTCCCGCGCTCGTACTGGGCGGCGGCGCGCGTGGAGCCGCAGCCGAACTGCTCGTCCTGGCAGAGGAGTTGGCCGCGCCGGTTGTCACCACCGCCAATGGAAAGGGCGTCGTGGACGAGTCCCATCCGCTGTCGCTCGGTGTCTCGCTGCACAGCCAGGTCGTCCAGAAGTGGCTGGCGCGGCGTGATGCGGTGCTGGCCGTGGGAACCGAGCTGGCCGAGTCCGATCTGTGGTCGGCGCCACCGACGTTGAACGGCACGCTGGTACGCGTCGACCTGGACCCCGCACTGATGTACGCGGCGATCCCGGCGGACGTGGCGCTGGTGGGCGACGCGCAGCGGGTGGTGGGCACGCTGCTGTCCGTGTACCGGAGCGGCGGAGGGGGTGGCGGCGAGCCGGGCGGGCGCGGCGTCAGCGCGCAGCGTCCGGCGCGGGATGCCGGGGCGATGATGCCGCGCGGTGCGGAACTGCGGCTCGTACGCGACACCGGGAGCGGCGACCGGGACGCGGACGCCGGAAGCGGAACGGCCGGCGCCGCCGAGCTGCGGCTCGCCCCCGACGCCCGCGCCGAAGAATCCGCCGCCCCGAGCGCCGCCGAGCAGGTCGCCGAACTGCGCCTCGCGCGGGACGCCGAGACCCGGGACCGGGACGCCCGCTGGCTGCCGTATCTACGGGCGATCCGTACCGTCCTCGCAGCCGATGCCGTCATCACCTCCGACAGCGCCCAGTGCTGCTACTACGGCGCGCTCCCGCATCTGCCCGTCGGGCCCGACGCCCGCTATCTGCACCCCACCGGGTTCGGCACCCTCGGCTACGCGCTGCCCGCAGCGATCGGCGCCAAGACCGCAGCCCCGGACCGGCAGGTCGTCGCGCTCAGCGGTGACGGCGGGCTGCAGTTCTCCGTGCAGGAGCTCGCCACCGCCGCCCAGCTCCGGCTCCCGCTGCCCGTCGTCGTGTTCGACAACGGCGGCTACGGCGAGATCCGCGACGAGATGGCCGCGCGCGGCGACGCCCCGGCCGCCGTCGACCTCGCGCCCGTCGACCTGCCCGCCCTCGCCCGCGCCTACGGCGGACACGGCGAGCGCGCCGCGACCCCCCAAGCGCTCGCCGCCGCCCTCACCCGGGCCCTCTGCGCCCCCGGCCCCACCGTGATCACCGTTCCCGAGGAGACCGCCCGATGACCACTCCCCTGCTGTCGCTCACCTGGACCGACCATGTCACCGGCCGCCAGGGCCACTTGGTCGTCGACGGGCTCGTGCGCGGGGTCTCCAGCGGCGGTCTGCGGATGCGCGAGGGCTGCACGCTGGAGGAGGTGGCCGGGCTGGCCCGCGGGATGACGATGAAGGAGGCCCTGCACTACAACCCCGACGGCCGGTACATCCCGCTCGGCGGTGCGAAGGGCGGCATCGACTGCGACCCGCAGGACCCGCGGGCGTACGGCATCCTGGTCCGCTATCTGCGCGCCGTGCGCCCGTACATCGAGACGATGTGGACCACCGGCGAAGACCTCGGCCTCACCCAGGACATCGTCGACCGCGCAGCCGCCGAGGCGGGGCTCGTCTCCTCCATCCAGGCCGTCTACCCGCTGCTCGACGACGAGGCCACCGCGCGCCGGCGGCTCGCGGACGCCTTCGCCGTCGAGGTCGACGGCATCGGGCTCGACGAGCTCGTGGGCGGCTGCGGCGTCGCCGAGTCCGTACTGGTCGCGCTCGACCGAGCAGGTGTCGCGTACGAAGGAACGCGCGTCAGTGTCCAGGGACTTGGCACGATGGGCGGGGCCAGTGCGCGCTTCCTCGCTCGCGCCGGGCTGAGAATCGTCGCTGTCGCCGACGTCAAGGGGACCGTCGCCAACCCGGCCGGCCTGGACGTCGATGCGCTGCTGGCGGCCCGCGACTCGTACGGCACGGTCGACCGGACGGCCCTGCGGCCGGACGACCTCGAGCTGCCGGGCGACGCGTGGCTGTCGATCGACGCGGAGGTACTGGTACCGGCCGCCGTCTCGTACGCCGTCGACACCGCCAACCAGACGCAGATCACGGCCCGTTGGATTGTCGAGGCGGCGAACATGCCGGTGCTGCAGGACGCGGAGGAGCTGCTCGCGCGGCGCGGCATCACCGTACTGCCGGACGTCGTCGTCAACTCCGGTACGAACGCGTGGTGGTGGTGGACGCTGTTCGGTGACATCGACGCCGACGCGGACGAGGCGTTCGCGTACACGCGTCGCTCGATGCGCGCCCTGATCGACCAGATGCTGGCGCGCGCGGAGGCGGACGGGACGACTCCGCGGGCCGCGGCGCACTCGATCGTCGCCGACCGCCTGCCGGTGATCGCCGAGCGCTTCGGCTGGTACAGATGACGGCGCGGGGGGCTTCGCTCGAACTCGACGCGCATGGAGTGCGGGCACCGGCGGACGGCCGCAGCCGCCGCACAACGCCACCCAAGATCGACTGTGTAGGGTGATGTCGTGTCGAGAGTCCGGTTGAGCGTGGCGGAGCGGCGTGAGGAACTGCTCGCTGCTGCCGTCGAGCAGATTGAGGAACGTGGTGTGGCGGCCGTGCGCATCGCCGATGTCGCCTCCGCCCTCGGCGTGAGCAATGCCCTGGTCCTCTACCACTTCTCGACCAAGGAGAAGCTCGTCGCGGCTGCCTTCACCTATGCCGCCGACGGTGACCTTGCCCATCTGCGCAAACTGCTGGGCCGCCGCACATCCGCGCTGCGCCGACTGCGGGCCGCGGTCCGCTGGTACGCACCGACGGGGACGGCCAAGGGCTGGCGGCTTTGGATCGAGGGCTGGGCGGCCGCGCTGCGCGAGCCGACGCTGCGGGAGGTCGCCCGCGATCTCGACCAGCAGTGGAAGGCCGCCCTGACCGAGGTCATCGCGGAGGGCGCGGCTGCGGGCGAGTTCCCGTGCGAGGACCCGGCGGCAACGGCCTGGCGGCTGACGGCGTTTCTGGACGGGCTCGCCGTGCAGATGACCTCGTACGCGGGATCGCTGTCGCGCGCGGCGATGCTGGAATGGACCGACGAGGCGCTCGCCCGTGAGCTTGGCGTGGATCGCGCCGAGCTCACTGCCGCCGCTCGCTGAACGGCCGTGCGCGCACAGCCTCTTCCCCCATACTTGGCAACTGTGTCTCAGCAGCCGCATTTTCAGTCTCAGTCTCAGTCTCAGTCTCAGCAGACAGATCCTCTCCCTCACGATGTGCTGGTGGTAGGCGGCAGCGGCGTGGACACGGTCGTCCGCGTCGACTCCCTGCCGGTCCCGCTCTCGGACTCCGTCGGAGTCGGCCCGATCCGCGAATCGCCGGGCCACACCGGCGGCAATGTGGCCTTGGGCTGCCGGGCCCTCGGGCTGAATGTCACCCTCCTCGACTACATCGGCGACGACTGGCCGGGCCGGCAGGTCCGCGCACGGCTCGCCGAAGGCGGGGTGGCCTTCGAGCCGCTCCTCTCCCCCACCGGAACCCGCCGCGCGGTCAACCTCGTCGACCCCGCGGGCCGCCGCATGTCCTTCTATGACGCCCGCGATCCGGGGGAGTTGCGGATGCCGCGCGACTTCTACCTCCCACATCTGCGGCGGGCCCGCCACGTCCATCTCTCGATCGTGAACTTCGCGCGGTTCCTCTACGACGACATCGAGGCGCTGGGCGTACCCGTCTCCACAGACCTGCACGACTGGGACGGACTGGCCGACCACCACCGGGAATTCGCGCTCCGCTCGGACCTGGTCTTCCTGAGCACGGTGGGCGCGCGCGAGCGGATAGCCTCGGTGATGCGGGAGATCCTGCGCGACGGACGGGCCCAGGCGGTGGTCGCGACGGCGGGCGCCGGCGGCTCGTACCTCCTCACCCGCGACGGCAGCAGCACCCCACGCCCGATCCCCGCGGTGGTTCCACCCGCACCGGTGGTGGACTCCAACGGCGCGGGTGACGCGTATGTCTGCGGCTTCCTGTACGGGCGGCTGGCCGGCCGCGACCTTGAGGAGAGCGCGAGGCTGGGCGCACTGGCGGGCGCCCACGCCTGCACGGCCGAGGGCAGCGGGGCACTGATCGGCCCCGCCGGACTCGTCCCGCCTCAGGTCTGACGCACCGGTTCGTACGCGTCCGCCCGCAGCCCGAAGGTCCAGGCGACGCCCTCCTTCGCGGTCTGGGTCGTGGGCGGCACCCGCAGCCAGTAGGTGCGGTGGCTGCCGTCCGGCTCGGGGCTGGAGTTGACCACTTCGACCATCGTCACGTCCTCGTCGTCGTCCAGCGCGATCCGCCACAGAATGCCTGTCTCGTCCCGGTGCACGGGCTGGGCGTCCGACTCGGCGAGATAGCGGTAGTAGCCGTAGTACTCGAGCATCACGCGCCGCAGTTCGGCGTTCTCTTCGCTGCGTATGCGCTGTGGGGTGAGCGAGGTCAGTTCGCGGAGGAAGTCTGCGGGCACCGGCATGCCGCGCCAGGCGTACAGGGCGAAGCCGTCGGGGAATGCCAGCGCCGGGCCGTCACCCCTGTCGAGCCGGCCGGCCTCGTCCCGGTGGAGCTCCACCGGCCGCTCGCAGATCACCACCGCCTTTTCGTACGGCCACCACCAGCCTGCGTGCACCGCGACCTTGACGAGCCCTTGGAGCCGGTCGCTACGGCCGTCGAAGCCCGCGAGCCAGGCCGCGTCGTGCTGGCCGAGCACCGCGTCGAGCAGGGTCAGCCGGATCTCGGTCTCTGTCGCCGTCGCGTCTCCGATGTCTGCCGTGTCCGCCGTGTGCGCTGTGCCTGCTGTGTCCTGAACGGCGAGTGCGTCCACCACCCCGGTCCGTATCCGCTCGGCCAGTGCCCGCGTGGTGTCCCAGAGCCGGGCACCGGTGAGGCTCCACAGCTCGGCCCAGCCGGCAGGCCCCAACTCGTCGTGGATACGGCGGCGTTCCTCCGCCCACGGGCGGGTGCGTACCTCGTGGCGCACCGAACGGCCAGGGTCGTCGAGCGAGCGGACGGCGGCCACACCGGACCGCGGAGAGTCCGCCCACACGATGCGCTCCGGTTCGGTGAGCCCGGCCGTGCGGTAGGCGAGGCGCACACCTTCCTCGGCGGCGGCCCGGTCCGCCGGTCCGGTCGCCGCCGAGACGGCCCGCCACTTGTCCACGTACTGCATGTGATGCCCCGTCCCCTGTCGTCCTGAATCAGTCTGTTGCTTTGCCGCTCGTCGTCATTCAGTCGGCGACGATGCGGACCGCGCCCGGCAGATACTCACGCTGCCGCACCACGCGGTACCAGCCCTTCGGCAGCGGTATGGGCGCATGCTCCTCGTGCACCACCCGGCCGCCGTCGGGGAGATGCAGAAGCATCGGGCCGAACGGGCCCGGCTCGCACACCAGTCGGCCAGGGCCGGCCACGGCATGCGCGTGACCCGTGACCTCACCCAGTGCGAGCACCAGCCGCCCTCGCGCGTCCCTTGCCTCGCTCGGCGCGTCCACGGCATGCGACGGCACGGCTTCGTCCGTGACGGGCACGATAAGCACGTCTCCCTGCCGGTACATGGCTCTCCTCTCCACGCCCGGCACCGAGTGCGCCGAACCTGGAAAAGACGCTAACGGGAGGGTCTGACAACGGGCCCGGCGCAGGACCCGGGAGGACTCGGTACAGGGTCCGGACCCGGAACCGGCACAGGACCCGGCACAGGCTCCGCCATTCCCCCGACCGGCCCCGTGACGGCAGTTGTCAGTGCGGCTTGGTAGAACTGCTGCCACATCAGCCGATCAACACTGTCCGGTGTCTGGAGCCCGTCATGACCATTTCGGACCATCTGCAGGAGCTGCACGGCCTGCCCGTGTTCGAGTTCCCCGACGCCGAGTCGAAGGTCGAGCTGCCGCAAGCGGCTTCCGTGGCCTGGCGGATCACTGTCGATGCGTACGAGAGCGGGGAGGAGTGGGAGGAAGCCTTCGCCCGCTTCCTCTCCGCGGTGGACACCACCCAGGTGCGGGCGCTGGTCGTCGGGGCGTGGAGCGATGTGTACGACTCGGCGCCCGACGCCGTCATCACCGCGCTGCTCGACGCCCGGGAGCAGCTGCCCGCTCTGCGGGCGCTCTTCCTCGGTGACATCACCTATGAGGAGTGCGAGATCTCCTGGATCAACCAGGGGCTGGTGACGCCGCTGCTCGACGCCTTCCCGGAGCTGGTGCAATTCGGGGTTCGCGGCGGCCAGGAGCTGAAGTTCCCTGCCGTCCGGCACGAGAAGCTCCGTTCGCTGACCGTCGAGACAGGCGGGCTCGACGCTGAGGTCGTGCGCGGCATCGCGGCCAGCGACCTGCCCGCGCTGGAGCATCTCGACGTCTGGCTCGGCACCTCCTGGTACGGGGGGAACGCCGAGGTGTCCGATCTGGAGCCGATCCTCTCCGGCGTCCGCCTTCCTCGTCTGCGGTCTCTGGCGCTGCGCAACAGCGAGATCCAGGACCAGATAGCCGTCGCGATCTCCGGTGCCCCGGTCGTCGCAGGTCTTGGCACGCTCGATCTGTCGATGGGCACCCTTGGCGACGAAGGTGCGGAAGCTCTGCTGAACGGACAGCCGCTGACCCATCTGGAGAAGCTCGACCTCCACCATCACTTCCTCAGCGAGCCTATGGTGCAGCGCCTGGCCAAGACCTTCGAAGCCGCAGGCGTGGAGGTCGACCTCTCCGAAGGCGAGGCTGCGGAGAGGGACTCCGAAGGCAGGGAAGACCGCTATACCGCTGTCGCGGAATGACCGGGATGCGGGCCCTACCGGACCTGGGAACAGACCTCCGTCTCACCGTCGTCGGCAATCCGGCCAACCGTCGCATCGCGCTCTTCCAGGAGGCGGTGCGCGCCGCCGGGCTGCCCGCCGCACGCGTAGTGCCCTGGCTCGACGTGCTGCGGAGGCGGGCGGAGTTCCGGCCGGGCGAGCGGGTGCGGATCGACTCGCCCGGCGAGGACCCACTGGTGGAACGGGAGTTGCGCGGTACGAACGACCCGACCCGGGTGGAGGGAACTGCCCGCTGGTACGCGCGCTTCACCTCTGCCGTGCGGGATGTGGCCGACCTGGCGGCGGCCGGCGGGGCAACGTTGCTGGACGATCCGCACGAGCTGGCGGTGCTGTTCGACAAGCGGCTGTGCCATGGCGTGCTGCGGCAGTCCGGGGTGCCCGTGCCCAAGTCGCCCACGTCCGGCGCCGGTGCCCCTGCCGTACGCGGCTGGAACGACGTCCGTGCGCTGACGGAGCGAACCGGTCTTCGCCGGATATTCGTCAAACTGGCGCACGGCTCCTCGGCCTCCGGCGTGCTCGCCGTGGAGACGACGGGCCGCGGGCGGGTGCAGGCGACCACCTCGGTCGAGCGTGACGTGGACGGCCGGCTCTTCAACTCGCTGCGCATGCACCGCTATTCGACCGAGCTTGAAGTCGGCGCGCTGATCGATGCCCTGGCGCCGGACGGTCTGCACATCGAGCGCTGGCTGCCCAAGGCCTCGCAGGACGGCCGGGTCGCGGATCTGCGGGTCGTCGTCATCGCGGGCCACGCCACCCACGCGGTCGTCAGGACGAGCCGCTCCCCCATGACCAACCTCCACCTCGGCGGCGCCCGGGGAGACCTCACCGCGGCGCGAGCGGCCACCGAAGCGGCCGGCGGCAGCTGGGCCGACACGCTCGGCCTCTGCGAACGGGCCGCGGCCTGTTTCCCCGGAGCCCTGCGCGTGGGCGTCGATCTGCTGCCCGCCATCGGGTGGCGCCGCTTCGCCGTCGGTGAGGTCAACGCCTTCGGGGATCTGCTGCCGCGCCTCACCGGCCTGCCGGGCAGCGGCGCCGAGGGCCAGGACACCTATGCGGCGCAGGTTGCCGCCGTACTACGCACAGCAAGGAACCACCATCGTGCAAACGCCTGACACCTCCGCACGCCAGGACGGCCCGGCCACCCCCGACACCCCGGACATGAGCGAGGTCGTCGGCCGCGACGACCTGCTGCTCGTCACCCTCGACACACTGCGCTTCGACGTCGCCGCCGAGCTCGCCGCCGCGGGCAGGATCCCGAATCTCGCCCGCCATCTGCCGGGCGGGGTCTGGGAGAAGCGGCACGCACCGGGCAGTTTCACCTTCGCCTCCCACCAGGCGATCTTCGCCGGCTTCCTGCCCACTCCGGCGGCCCCGGGGCCGCATCCACGTCTGTTCGCCGCGCGCTTCCCGGGCAGTGAGACCACCGCGGCCCGCACCTTCGTCTTCGACACCCCGGACGTTGTCTCGGGTCTCGCGGATGCCGGATACCGCACGGTGTGCATCGGTGGCGTCGGCTTCTTCAACAAGCTGGGACGGCTCGGCTCCGTACTGCCGGGAATGTTCCAGGAGAGCCACTGGGACCCGGAGTTCGGGGTGGCGTCACCCACCTCCTTCGAGGCCCAGGTGGACCTGGCCGAGAAGGTCGTCGCCGGACTCCCCTACGACCAGCGGCTGTTCCTGTTCGTCAACGTGCCATCGCTGCACCAGCCGAATTGGTTCCACCTCCCCGGCGCCACTGGGGACGCGGGTGATTCGCGCGAGACACACGCTGCCGCCCTTGAGTACGTCGACCGGCACATCGGGCGGCTCTTCGCCGCTGCGAGCAGCCGCCGCCGCTGCTTCGCGATTGTCTGTTCCGACCATGGCACGGCGTACGGGGACGACGGCTTCACCGGCCACCGGCTCGGCCACGACGTGGTCTGGACGGTTCCCTACGCCCACTTCTTCCTCGAGGCCGCAGCATGAGCAGCATTCCCGGGAGCGGCGCACCCCGCCCGTACCAGAGTTACGTCTACGCCTATCCGCACAAGACGGCCTACCGGCCCTTCCCCGAGAGCGGACGGCCCGCGCTGCGCGAGCGCTGGGCGGGGGAACGCAAGGACGCACTCTCCCTCTATCTCCACGTACCGTTCTGCGAGATCCGCTGCGGCTTCTGCAATCTCTTCACGCGGATCGGCGCTCCCGACGAGCTCACCACGCGCTACCTCGACGCGCTCGACCGCCAGGCGACCGCCGTGCGCGACGCCCTCGGAGACGCCGAGCCCGTACGTTTCGCCGCGGCGGCGTTCGGGGGCGGCACCCCCACCTTCCTCACCGCCGGGGAGCTTGACCGGCTCTGCGACATCGCCGAGAAACGCATGGGCGCCGATCTGCGCGCTGTCCCGCTCTCCGTCGAGACGTCCCCCGCCACCGCGACCGCCGACCGGCTCACCGTCCTCGCCGACCGGGGCGCCACCCGGCTCAGCATCGGCGTGCAAAGCTTCGCCGACGAGGAGGCCCGGGCGGCCGTACGCCCGCAGCGCCGCGCCGATGTCGAGTCGGCCCTGGCCCGGATCCGCGACGCCCGCATCCCCGTCCTCAACATCGATCTCATCTACGGCATAGATGGCCAGACCGAGCGCACCTGGCGACGGTCACTGGACGCCGCGCTCGCCTGGCAGCCCGAGGAGCTGTATCTCTACCCCCTGTATGTGCGGCCGCTGACCGGTCTGGGCCGTGCCGGCGAGGCCGGCGATCAGGCTTGGGACGCCCAGCGGCTGCTCCTGTACCGCGAGGGCCGCGACCATCTCCTCTCGCACGGCTACGAGCAGGTGTCGATGCGGATGTTCCGCCGCACGGACGCTCCGCCGCAGGGCGCGGACGACTACGCCTGCCAGACCGACGGCATGATCGGTCTCGGCTGCGGCGCCCGCTCCTACACCTCGACCCTCCATTACTCCTTCGACTACGCCGTCGACATGCGCGAGATACGCGGAATCATCGACACCTACACGGCGACCGAGGACTTCAGCCGCGCCGAAGTGGGACGCGAGGTCGACGAGGACGAGGCGCGCCGCCGCCATCTCCTCCAGTCGCTCCTCCAGGCCGAGGGCATGGAAGTGGCCGGATACCGTAAGCGGTTCGGCCGCCACCCTGCCGAGGACTTCCGGTGCGAGCTCGACCGCTTCGCCGACCTCGGCTGGCTCGACGAGAGCGCTGCGCCCGACCGGCTGATGCTGACCGCCGAGGGTCTGGCCTACTCCGACGCCGTGGGCCCGGAGCTCTTCTCCCCCGCCGTGCGCGCCGACATGGCCGCCTACGAACTCAAGTGAGGCTGAGCTGTGGACCTGACGATCCTCTACCGGGGCCCGCTCGCCTCCTGCGACTACGCCTGCCCGTACTGCCCCTTCGCCAAGCGGCACGACAGCTCCGAGCAACTGCGTGCCGACCGCTCCGCGCTCGAACGCTTCGCCGTTTGGGCGTCCGAGCAGACGGACGACCAGCTGTCGATTCTGTTCACGCCGTGGGGCGAGGGTCTGGTCCGCTCCTGGTACCGCCGCACCCTCACCGAGCTTTCCTGGCTGCCGCACATCCGTCGGGTCGCCATCCAGACGAACCTCAGCTGCCGCACCGGCTGGGTCGCGGACGCCGATCTCGACACCCTCGCACTCTGGTGCACGTACCACCCGGGCCAGACTCCGTACGACCGCTTCCTCGGCAAGTGCCGTGACCTGTCCGGGCGCGGGGTCCGGTTCAGTGTTGGCGTCGTCGGCTTCCCCGAGCATTTGGCCCAGGCCCGCCGCCTGCGCGCCGATCTGCCCTCGCCCGTCTACCTCTGGGTGAACGCGGCCGAGGGACGCGGCTACACCGACGCCGAGGCCGCGGAGTGGACGGACCTCGACCCGTTCTTCCCGTACAGCCGCGATCCGCACCGCTCGGCAGGACTCCCCTGCCGGACGGGCGAGTCGGTGATCTCGGTGGACGGCGACGGCACGGTGCGGCGCTGCCACTTCGTCCGGGACGAGCTGGGCAATCTCTACGACGGCTCCTACCGGCGGGCGCTGCGCCCGCGCGGCTGTCCGTCGGCCGTCTGCGACTGCCATATCGGCTATGTCCATCTGGAGGCGCTGCCGCTGTACGACGTGTTCGCGGGCGGTGTCCTGGAGCGGATCCCGGCCGTGCCCGCCGCTACTCAGCCGTCGTACGGAGCGGGAAGGCCCATCCCCGTCAGTCTCGCCGCACCGCGGCGCGCAGCCGGTGCATAGCGGCCGCGCCGCGGTCGGGGTCGCGGGTGCCGAGCACCCCACCCCGCCGCGGTCACAGGGGCAGCAGGTTCGGGCGCTTGGCCTCGACATGGTCGCCGGAACTCTCGCCGCGCAGCCGTCGGCCGATCCACGGCACCAGGTGCTCGCGCGCCCAGTGGATGTCGTCACGGCGCACTTCGAACGGGCCGCGCGGCGGCTGGGGCGGCCACGGCTGGTCGGGGTCGGCGGGCACATCGAGTCCGAGTACCTGGGCGGCGCGCAGCGCGACCCGGGTGTGTCCCTCGGGCGACAGATGCAGCCGGTCGGTGTCCCAGGCCCGCCTGTCCTGGACTGACTTGAGCGACCAGAGGTCGAGGACGGGGCAGTCGTAGCGGTCGGCGATGGCCCTTACATGCGCGGTGTACGTGGCGATCCTGCCGCGCAGATGGCGCAGCACCGGCACCCCGCGGGTGTCGAATCCGGTGGTCACCATGACCGTGCCGACCGCGCTCGTGAGGTCGGCGACGGCGCGCTCGAAGCGCTCGGCCACGTCGTCGGGGTCGGTGCCGGGCCGGATGATGTCGTTGCCGCCGGCGCAGAACGTCACCAGATCCGGGGCGAGTTCCTTCGCCCTCGGCACCTGCTCCTCGACGATCTGGTCGAGGAGACGCCCGCGTACGGCGAGGTTGGCGTACCTGAAGGTGTGCTCCGGCGTCCGGTCGTCGAGCAGGACCGCGAACCGGTCCGCCCAGCCGACGTACATCCCGTTCGGACCCGGGTCTCCGACGCCTTCGGTGAAGCTGTCACCGATAGCCGCGTACGACCCGAATGCACCCTTTTTCCCTGTTCTCGAATCGTCTGCCACGAGACCATATCTTTCCCTTACGGATGTGACCTACGCGACCGTAAGGAAGGGTTGACGAGGGGTGATCTTTGCCACCGGTCAAGTTTCGTCCAACCCGGAATACGCCGACTCCCCCGCGCCGCCGGACGGGGGGAGTCGACAACGGTGTGCTGTCTGCGCCTCAGATGGAGACGCCGTACTGGCGCAGGTACGCCAGCGGGTCGACGTCCGAGCCGTAGCTCGGGCCGGTGCGGATCTCGAAGTGCAGGTGCGGGCCGCTGGAGTTGCCGGTGGAGCCCGAGAGGCCGATCTGCTGGCCGCCGCTCACGCTCTGGCCGGCGGAGACGGCGAGCGAGGAGAGGTGGGCGTACTGCGAGTAGTTGCCGTCGCTGTGCTGGATGACGACCTCGTTGCCGTACGCGCCGCCCCAGCCGGCGGAGACGACGGTGCCCGCGCCGACGGCCTTGACGGTGGTGCCGGAGGAGGCCGCGAAGTCGACACCGGTGTGGTAGCCGCTGGACCACATGGCGCCGGTCATGCGGTAGGAGGTGGTGACGGTCGCGCCGTCGACGGGGGCGGTGAAGCCGGAGCTGCTGGTCTGCGAGGCGCTCGCGGAGTCACCGGAGGAGGACTGTGCGGAGGAGTCCGAGCCGGAGTCGGACGCGGCCTTGGACTTCGACGCAGCCTTCGAATCGGCCTTCGAATCGGCCTTGGAATCGGCCTTGGACTCGGATCGGTCCTGGCTCTCCTGGCGCGGCTGCGCCTTCTCCGGAGCCTTCGCCTTCGACTTCGCGCCGAGGGTCAGCTTGAGGCCCGGGTGGATCAGCGACGGGTTGTCGCCGACCTGCTCACGGTTGTCCTCGTACAGCTTCTTCCAGCCGCCGCGTACATCGTGCTCCTTGGCGATCTTGGCCAGGTAGTCACCGGAGACGACGGAGTACGTAGTGGGGACGGCGGCCGGCTTGACTGCCGCCGGGGCCGCGGCGGCGGTCACTGCCGTAGCGGGCGCCACGGCGGGAGCGGTCTTGCCCACCGCGTGGGCGCCGGTGGCACCCATCAGCGGAAGCGCGATGGCGGCGCCACCCGTGCCGGCGGCGACGAAGCCGCGCGTGATCGGGCTGGTCTTGGGACGGCGGTGCTTACCCTTTGCGGGCATGGCGCATTCCTCTCCGGCGCCTACGAGGTGAGCTGTCGGGTTCGGGCTGGAGATGCCCGGCCGCGCAATGCGCGACTAAACCCCGAGCCGTCCGGAACTCCGGAATGGCGAACTACCTGGGTCCCCCGCTCCTGCCACACGTGGGTGGATTTTTCGAATTCCGGTCGGCGGCAGGATTAGGCGGTCCGTCCGGATTGACGGGAACGTAAGCGAGGGGGACGGGCGGGTACAAGCCATCACTTTCCCGGGCCAATGATCCGTGCGATATCGCACCAGAATTCCGGTTACCCTCCGTAAAAGGTGGATCTCGACCGGATCTCAACTGCCCTTCGGGCAACGGAGTTCGGCTCCGCCGGACCACCACGCACCGTCACGGATATGATCCTGCTCACGGACTCGACCCCATCCCCCCTGTAGATGGGGCACGTCATGCCGAACCGGCCAATTCGGACAGAAGCGTCATTTAATGACTATCGACCGATCGCCCACACTTACCTACCAATCCCTGTCAACGTCACAGGAATTCCACCGGGTTCCGCCGCCTCCCCTGACGACCATTTCCCATTCTTGACCGCAAAATAGGACAAAGTGCCGTAGGCGTCGGGGTTGGTCGCAGCGGGGCACCGAGGCCGGCCGAGTCCGGGTCGGAGCCGGAGCCGGGTCAGCGGCGGCGCAGCCGGATCACGGTGGCGTCCATGTCTCCCCTGAGCCCGGTCTGCAATCCGTGGTGCAGGAGTACGGCCCCCCGGTGTACGGCGCCGGTGTCCAGGCACTCGTAGGCGGCTGCCGGGTCGAGGCCGCGCAGCCTGAGCCGGGGCGGCTGCTCGCCGTAGTGCTGCGCCTGCAGCCAGGCGAGGACAACGCTCTCGTCGCCGCGTACGTACTGCACGGCGCTCAGCCCGCCCTCCGGCGCCCGCAGCCGGTGCAGCTCGCCGTGCTGCACCAACGGCCTGATCTTCTTGTACAGGTCCACCCAGCCGCGTGCCTCTGCGAGCTCCTCGTCGGTCCACTCGGTGAGGTCGCCGCCGACCCCGAGAACACCGGCCATCGCGCTGACGAAGCGGAAGCGGAGCGTGCTGAACCGGCCGTTGAGCTGGACATTGGGGCTGTCGGTGACCCAGGCCGCCATGACCCGCGCCGGGTGCAGCTGGGTGAAGCCCTGCTGGATGGCGAGCCGGTCCAGCGGATCAGTGTTGTCGGAGGTCCACACCTGGTCGGTACGGGAGAGGATGCCGAGGTCGATCCGGCCGCCGCCGCCCGAGCAGGACTCGAAAGCGACGGACGGATGCGCGGCCCGCAACCGGTCGAGGAGTGCGTACAGCGCGTGCACATGCTCGACCCACAGCTTCTGCGGGTACTCCTCGCCGGGCCATCCGACGTCCGTGAAGCAGCGGTTGAAGTCCCACTTCACATAGTCGATGGGCGCACTGCTGAGCAGCGTGTCCAACTGCTCCCAGAGATAGTCCTGTACGTCCTCGCGCGCGAGGTTCAGCACGAGCTGGTTGCGGAATTCGGTTCTGGCGCGGCCCGGGTGGTGCTGCACCCAGTCGGGGTGCGCGCGGTAGAGGTCGCTGTCGGCGTTGACCATCTCCGGCTCGACCCAGATGCCGAACTGCATCCCCAGCGCGTGCACTTCGTCCGCGAGCGGCCCCAAGCCCTTCGGGAAGCGCTCGGCGTTGGGCGTCCAGTCGCCGAGCCCGGCGCGATCGCTGGTGCGTTGCCCGAACCACGCGTCGTCCACCACGAACAGCTCGACGCCCATCGCCCCGGCCCGCCGCGCGAGCGCCCGCTGCTGCTCCTCGGAGATGTCGAAACCGGTGGCTTCCCAGGAGTTGTAGAGGACGGGCCGCTCGGTCGCCGCGTCGGGGATGACATGCGCCAGCTGCCAGGCGTGCCAGGCCCGGCTGGCCCCGCCGAATCCGCCGTCGGTCCACAGCCCGGCGAAGACGGGCGAGGTGTACGACTGGCCGGGCGCGAGCCGCAGCAGTCCCGATTCGTCGTAGCCCGCGCCGCCGGTGATCTGCACGAGTCCGTCGGGCAGCTGCTGTACGGAGATCCGCCAGGACCCGGACCAGCCGAGGGCGCAGGCGTACACCTCGCCGCGCTCCTCCGTGGCCCCCTCCGCGTCCAGCGCGACCCACGGCAGATGCTGGTGCCCGGTGTGGCCGCGTCGGCTGCCGATCACCTTCTCGCCGTACGTCAGCTCCGACCGTACGAGCAGCGACTCGGCGGCCCAGCGGCCGTGCAGCTGGCTGAGCCGCCAGCGCTCGCGCTGCGGCAGCGTCCAGGCGGCAGAGTCGGCCCGCAGCAGCTCCAGGTCGGGGCCGTCCCCTTCGTGGGCGACGGTTTCGTGGGCGACGGTGACCCAGCGCTCGATGATGTCCGCGTCATCGCGCATCCGGTGGTGCAGGGTGAGGCCGAGGCCGTGTACGGCGTCGGTGAAGCGGAGCCGCAGTTCGTCGCCGTCCACCGCGTCACCGGCGAAGGTCCACTCCGTGCCGCGTACTTGTGGCGTACGGACGGAGAGCGCCGGGCGTACGAAGCGGGGTCCGCCCTCGACCGGGTACTCCTCGTGCCCGTCGAGCTGCGACTCGAAGGGCCAGTAGGGCGGCAATACCCGGTCCGCGAGTGCCTCCGCGTCGGCGCCGGAGATCCGGGGTCCCCAATGGAGATGCAGCAGTTCGTCGTCGTCCGTGAGGTGCAGCGCATAACTGCTCGTGGGTCCGGAGAGAACCCACGTACGCCCCTTGCCAACGCTCTCGATCATCCCGACCCCTCAGATACGCACAGGTCCGCACAGGCCCGAACATCATCCGACGGGGACCGCTGCCGGTGCAACGGCCTTGCGGGAGACGGCCGAGATGATTGCCGGATGAAGCGGTGTCGTATCGTCGGGAACGCGCCATCGTCGGCGAGCAGCGCCGACGGCAGTCACTTCAGGAGTCCCCGTGACGCAGCAGCTGCCGCAGGCCCCGTCGACAGAGCCGGAACTGGCCGGAGTGCGCAACTTCCGGGACGTGGGCGGCCTGCCGACAGTGGACGGCAGGAAAGTGCGGCACGGCCGGCTCTTCCGCAGCGGCCATCTCGCGCACGCGACCGAGTCCGACGCCTCGTTCCTCGGCACGCTGGGCCTGCACACGATCTTCGACTTCCGCAATGCGGCGGACATGCGGCTGGAGGGCCCCGACGTCGAGCTGCCCGGCGTACGCAATGTGAATCTGCCGCTGACCGACCCGGCCGACGGCGCCGAGTTCTGGAAGATGGTCCGGGACGGCGACCTCGACCAGCTGCGGTCGATCCTCGCGGACGGCAAGGCGGCGGGGCGGATGACGGCCTCGTACCGGACGATCATCAAGCAGCGCACCGCCGAGCACAGCAAGGTCCTGCACGCGCTCGCGGAGGACAGCGTTCCGGCCCTGATGCACTGCGCGGCGGGCAAGGACCGCGCCGGTCTGTCGGTAGCCGTCTCGCTGCTGGCGGTCGGCGTCGAGCGGGAGGCCATCGAGGCGGACTACCTCAAGTCCAATGACCCGCACCGCCGTTACCTGGTCCGGCGCAGCGACAATTCCCCTGCCGCGATGTCCCCGGAGGTGATGGAGCTGCTGTCCCCACTCTTCGACGCGCGGGCCGAGTACCTGAGCGCGGCCTTCGAAACGATCGAGCAGACCTGGGGCACCACCGAGCGCTACCTCACCGAGTGCCTGAAGGTGAGCCCGCAGACGCGCGAGCGGCTGCGCGACCGGCTCCTCGACGAGGCCTGAGCCGGGCTCACCGGTTCCGCGCTACTGGTTCTGGCCGCCCAGCAGGAAGAGCAGATAGAGGAAGGCGGCGAAGAGATGACCCGCCACCAGGTAGGCGAAGAGCCGGATCACCAGCCCTCGGGGGAACTTCCCCTCTTCGTTGTGCTCGGACATGGCAGACCTCTCACGTGTGTCAGGCGTGCGGATGAATGTCGGGGCTCTGCAGCAGCGTGTGTACGAAGAGCAGCTGGACCCCGTCGGGCGTGGCCGCCGCGATGCGGTGCGGGGTCATTGAGTCGAAGTGCGCGCTGTCCCCGGGGCTCAGCTCGTGCACCGCGTTCCCCAGGCCCAGCCGCAGCCGCCCGTCGAGGACATACAGCCACTCCTCGCCGGGATGCACCCGGACCACATCGCCCTGGCTGCCGAACGGGACCACCAGCCGCAGGGCCTGCATCGCCCGGCCGGGGCCGCCTGCCCGGTAGTACGTCCAGCCGTCGGCCGCCGCGCTCTCCCCGCGACCGGCGCGGATGATGGGCTCGTGTTCCGGCGCCGACTCGCCGAGGAGCTCGGCGACCGTCGTACCGTAGATGCGGGCGAGCCCCAGCAGCATCGGCAGTGACGGCTGGCGGTGGCCCGTCTCCAGACGGGAGAGGTGGGCGGGCGAGAGGCCCGCACGCTGGGCGGCCGCTTCCAGGGTGAGACCGCGACGGCGGCGCAGATCGCGCAGACGAGGTGCGACATCGGGCAGCGAGGTGTCCGCCGCCACTTCGGCAGGGGTGCTCATATGCCCATTGGGCCAGGAACCTGCCTCTGAGGCAAATTTATTGCCTCAGAGGCAAAGGTGCCGAAAGTCAGCGGTTGGCGACCGCCTGCTTGACCAGCGTCTTGCCGAAGTCCCACATCAGCCCGCCGCCGCCGTGGGCGTCGTCCATCACGGCCGTGAACGCCGCAACGAACCGATCGACCTCCCGCTCACCGATGGTCAGCGGCGGAATCAGCTTGATCACTTCCAGATGGTCGCCGGAGACCTGGGTGAGGATCCGGTGCTTCTCCAGCAGCGGCACCACGACCATCTGCGCGAAGAGACCCTTGCGGGCCGCCTGCAGCATGGTCCAGCGGCTGCGCAGCTTGATCGAGTCGGGCCGGCCGAACTCGATGCCGATCATCAGGCCGCGCCCCCGCACCTCGTGCAGCAGCTCATAGCGGTCGACGAGCGCCGCCAGCCGGGAGCGCAGCAGTTCGCCGGTCACCCGCGCATTGGCGACGACCTGCTCGTCCTCGATCACCGAGAGGACGGCGAGCCCGGCAGCCATCGCCTGGGCGTTGGATCCGAAACTCGCCGAGTGCACCAGCACCCGATCCATCGACGAGTAGACCTTCTTGAAGATCCAGTCCTTGCCGAGGGTCGCTCCGACCGGTACGTAACCGCCCGAGAGCGCCTTCGCCACACAGACCAGATCCGGCTCGACCCCTTCCTCGTACTGGTACGCGTAGAAGTCGCCGGTCCTGCCCAGGCCGGTCTGCACCTCGTCCGCGATCAGCAGCGCCTTGTGCTTGTGCAGCAGTTCCTGGGCCGCGTACAGGAACCCGGGGGGCGTCTCGTGCACGCCCTTGCCCTGGATCGGCTCCAGGACGAAGGCCGCCACATCGCCGCGCTTCAACTCCCGCTCCAGCGCGGCCAGATCGCCGAGCCCGATCGCGGTGTCGGGCAGCAGCGGCGCGAATCCGTCCCGGAACCCCGCTTCCCCGTTGACCGACAGAGATCCGGTGGTCAGCCCGTGGAAGGCGTGCGAGCAGTACAGGATCCTCGGCTTCCCGGTGGCGTAACGGGCGAACTTCAGCGCGGTCTCCACCGCCTCCGTACCGCTGTTGCCGAAGAACACCCGGTCCAGATGAGGACTGTGCGCCAACAGCTTCTCCGCGAGCAGCCCGGGCAGCGGCTGGCAGTCGAAGCGCGTGAGGTCCGCGAGCGAGGCGTCCAGGACGTCGTGCAGCGCCTTGCGCACGACCGGGTGGTGCCGGCCGAGCCCCATCACCCCGAAGCCCGCGAGCATGTCGAGATAATCATTGCCGTCGGCGTCCCAGAAGTACGCGCCCTCGGCCCGTTCGTAGACCTTGTCGAAGCCGATGGTGTGCAGCATGCGCGGCAGCTGGTGGTTGAGATGTCGCGCATGCAGCTCATACCGCTCGGCCCCGCGCTCCGCAAGGAGTCGGGCCAGGTCGAAGCCCTTGAGCGGCTCGGTGCCCGTCGGCGGCTCGGTCATTCCTCAGCTCTCCTCTCCTTGACCGCCATGGCGGCACTGATCCGTCCTGCGATCTCCACCGGGGTAAGCCCGATGTCGGCGAGTACCTCGCCGCGTTTGGCGTGCGCGAGGAACTGCTCGGGGATGCCGAAGGTACGCAGCGGCACATCCACGCCGGCGTCCCGCAGTGCCTGCCCGACGGCCGAACCGACCCCGCCGCTGCGGCTGTTGTCCTCCACCACGGCCACCAGACGGTGCTGCGCGGCGAGCGGAGCGAGTTGTTCGTCGACGGGCTTGACCCAGCGCGGGTCCACGACGGTGCAGGCGATACCGCGGCCCTTGAGCAGCTCGACACTCTGCAGGCAGACGGGCGCGAGCGCGCCCACCGACACCAGCAGCACATCGGCGTCGTCCGCCCGATGCAGTACGTCCATCCCGCCGATCCGCCCGACCGCCTCGACGGGCTCGCCCACCGACTCCTTCGGGAAGCGCAGCACGGTCGGCGCGTCGTCCACATCGACGGCCTCGCGCAGCTGCGCACGCAGCCGGTCGGCGTCGCGCGGCGCGGCGATCCGCAGCCCGGGCACGACCTGCAGGATCGACATGTCCCACATGCCGTTGTGGGACGGACCGTCGACGCCGGTGACGCCCGCCCGGTCGAGTACGAATGTCACCCCGCACTTGTGCAGCGCGACGTCCATCAGCAGCTGGTCGAAGGCGCGGTTGAGGAAGGTGGCGTATACAGCGACGACGGGATGCAGCCCGCCGGTGGCGAGCCCGGCCGCGGAGACCGCGGCGTGCTGCTCGGCGATCCCGACGTCCCACACCCGGTCGGGGAACCGCTCGGCGAACTTCGTCAGGCCGACGGGGTGCAGCATCGCGGCCGTGATCGCCACGACGTCCGGCCGCTCGGCCCCGATCGCGGCGATCTCGTCCCCGAACACCGAGGTCCAGGAAGGTCCATTGGACGGCGCGAGCGGCTCGCAGGTCAG
This sequence comes from Streptomyces sp. NPDC019443, assembly GCF_044389785.1. Taxonomy (NCBI): domain Bacteria; kingdom Bacillati; phylum Actinomycetota; class Actinomycetes; order Kitasatosporales; family Streptomycetaceae; genus Streptomyces; species Streptomyces sp. NPDC019443. Next base: position 893,634 of record NZ_JBIRYJ010000001.1, on the reverse strand, counting down.
CGGGTCCATCACCCCGACGGTGTGGAAGCGGTCGGCCTCGTCCTCCAGAGCCGGCTGGTAGCCGCGGCCCTTCTCGGTCAGGCAGTGCACCAGTACGGGCCCGTGGAAGCGCTTGGCCCGGCGCAGCGCGGATTCGACGGCCGCGATGTCGTGCCCGTCTATCGGCCCCAGGTACTTCAGGCCGAGATCCTCGAACATCCCCTGTGGCGCGAAGGCGTCCTTGAACCCCTTCTTCGCGCCGTGCAGCGATTCGTACAGCGGCTTCCCGACGACCGGGGTGTGCTGCAGAACGTCCTTGCCCCAGGCCAGCACCCGTTCGTAGCCGTCGGTCGTACGGAGTGTGGCCAGGTGGTTGGCGAGGCCGCCGATCGTCGGGGCGTACGAGCGCTCGTTGTCGTTGACGACGATGATCAACGGCCGGTCCTTCGCCGCGGCGATGTTGTTGAGCGCCTCCCAGGCCATGCCGCCGGTGAGCGCGCCGTCGCCGATGACCGCGACGACATGATCACTGCTGCCCAGCACCTGATGCGCCTTGGCAAGACCGTCCGCCCAGCCCAGGACCGTCGACGCGTGGGAGTTCTCTATGACGTCGTGCTCGGACTCCTCGCGGGAGGGGTAGCCGGAGAGGCCACCCTTGCCGCGCAGCTTGGAGAAGTCCTGTCGGCCGGTCAGCAGTTTGTGTACGTAGCTCTGGTGCCCGGTGTCCCACAGAATGCGGTCGACGGGCGAGTCGAAGACCCGGTGCAGGGCGACGGTCAGCTCCACCACCCCGAGGTTGGGGCCCAGATGCCCCCCTGTCCTGGCCACCGCATGCACCAGGAACTCTCTGATCTCCTCGGCGAGTTCTTCGAGTTCCGCATCGGTCAGCGCCTTGAGATCGCGCGGCCCCCGGATGCTCTCAAGAATCGTCACGGTCGGACCCCCTTCGCATGCTGTTCAGCTCACGGTGACGGCGGGCGGCCCCGAGGCCACCCCTGCGTCCTCCATGGATTCGGCGATCTTCATCGCCTCTTCGATGAGGGTCTCGACGATCTTCGACTCGGGCACGGTCTTGATGACCTCACCCTTGACGAAGATCTGACCCTTCCCATTGCCCGACGCCACTCCGAGGTCCGCTTCCCTCGCCTCGCCCGGGCCGTTGACGACACACCCCATGACGGCGACGCGCAGCGGCACCTCCATGCCTTCAAGGCCCGCCGTGACCTGGTCGGCGAGCTTGTAGACATCGACCTGGGCACGGCCGCAGGAGGGGCAGGAGACGATCTCGAGGCGGCGCTGCTTGAGGTTGAGGGACTCCAGGATCTGGATGCCGACCTTGACCTCTTCGGCGGGCGGGGCGGACAGCGAGACCCGGATGGTGTCGCCGATGCCCTCGCTGAGCAGCGCGCCGAAGGCGACGGCCGACTTGATGGTGCCCTGGAAGGCGGGTCCGGCTTCGGTGACGCCGAGGTGGAGGGGGTAGTCGCACTGGGCTGCGAGCTGCCGGTAGGCATTGACCATCACGACCGGGTCGTTGTGCTTGACCGAGATCTTGATGTCGCGGAAGCCGTGCTCCTCGAAGAGCGATGCCTCCCACAGCGCGGACTCGACGAGCGCCTCGGGGGTCGCCTTCCCGTGCTTCGCGAGCAGTCTCCGGTCCAGCGAACCGGCGTTCACCCCGATCCGGATCGGAATCCCCGCATCCGACGCGGCGCGGGCGATCTCCTTGACCTTGTCGTCGAACTGCTTGATGTTGCCCGGGTTCACCCGCACCGCCGCGCACCCTGCATCGATCGCCGCGAACACATACTTCGGCTGGAAGTGGATGTCCGCGATGACGGGGATCTGCGACTTGCGCGCGATGGTGGCCAGCGCGTCCGCGTCGTCCTGGGTCGGACAGGCCACCCGTACGATCTGGCAGCCGGACGCGGTCAGTTCCGCGATCTGCTGCAGCGTCGCACCGATGTCCGAAGTGCGCGTGGTCGTCATCGACTGCACCGATACGGGGGCGTCCCCGCCGACGGCCACCGGTCCGACCTGGATACGCCGCGAGGTGCGGCGCATCGCGATCGGCCGGGCCGGCAGCTCCGGGAGCCCCAGTGCGACTGGCTCTCCTGCGGACATCACTTCACCCGCGGTTTCCCGAGACGGTTTCGCGCGCCGCCCTGAGGGACTCCTTGAGGGAGCCCATGGTGGCGAGGACGGCGGTGGGCTCGTAGCCGCAGTGCGCCATGCAGTTGGCGCAGCGCGGGTCCTTGCCGCGGCCGTACTTGCTCCAGTCGGTCTCCTCGATGAGCTCCCGGTAGGTCGGGACGTATCCGTCGCTCATCAGATAGCAGGGGCGCTGCCAGCCGAAGAGCGAGTAGTTGGGGATCGCCCACGCCGTGCACGGGAAGTCAGCCTTGCCCTCGAGGAAGTCGAGGAAGAGCGGGGAGTGGTTGAGCCGCCAGCGCCGCCGGTTGCCGCCCGCGAAGGATTTCTTGAAGAGCTCGCGGGTCTGCTCCACGCCGAGGAAGTGCTCCTGGTCGGGCGCTTTCTCGTAGGCGTACGCGGGCGAGATCATCATCTCGTCCACCTTCAGGTCGTCATTGAGGTAGTTGAGCACCTCGATCACGGTCTGCGGGGTGTCGGTGTTGAAGAAGGTGGAGTTGGTGGTGACCCGGAAGCCGCGCTTCTTGGCCTCCTTGATCGCCTCCACCGCCTCGTCGAACACGCCTTCCTTGGCGACCGACTCGTCGTGCCGCTCGCGCAGCCCGTCGATGTGCACGGCAAAGGCGAAGTAGGGAGAAGGAGTGAACTCCTCGATCTTCTTGCGCAGCAGCATGGCATTGGTGCAGAGGAATACGTACTTCTTCTTGGCCACCAATTGCCGTACGATTTCATCGATCTGAGGGTGCATCAGCGGCTCACCGCCCGCGATCGAGACCATTGGGGCCCCGGACTCGAGCACCGCCCCGACTGCTTGCGCGACCGGCATGCGCTGCTTCAGAATCCCGGCCGGGTGCTGGATCTTCCCGCAGCCCTCGCACTTCAGATTGCAGGCGAAGAGCGGCTCCAGCTCGACGATGAGCGGAAACTTCTCACGCTTGCGGAGCTTCTGTTCAAAGAGGTACGTCCCGACCCTGATGGTCTGACGGAGCGGCATGGCCATCTAGCTCACCTCCTGGGGAGCAGAAAAGAACGGTGCCATTCAAAGAAAGCAGGAAGGACAGCACGAAGAACACGGAAAGCTGATATTCCACCGTGGACCGTGCTAATCCGTACGAGTTCATGCTCTGGAGCGTCCACGACCACCCGGACGGCCGCAACCGGACGGGACCCGGTACTCAGGGCACCGTGGAGCGTGGCCGCGGACTCCATGTCCACGGCGATCGCCCCGGTGGCGCGCAGGTCGGCCCGCTCGTGACCCCGCACGACATGGTCGGACCCGATCAGCGGGCCGGTGTGCACGGTGCGTCCGGGTACGGCCCTGGCCACCGCCTTGACCAGCAGTTCCGTATCCGTACAGGCCGTGGCGCCGACGGCGTGCCGGGTCTCGTCGGCGACGACCAGGTCCCCGGGGTGCATCCCGGCGGCGAGCCCGGCACAGAAGCCGGACGCGACGACCGCCGCGTTCCGCAGCGGCCCCTCACCGCCCAGCGCGCGCAGCACGGCACGCTCCGCGTTGTGCGGCCCCATGCCGGTACGGAGCACCGTCACCGGGCCGAGTGCGCCGCTGCGGTCGCCGCTGCGCAGGGCGAGCTTCTCGATGCCGAGCGCACAGGCGATCAGCAGCGGCGCGGCGGAACCGGACGACGGTTCAGGGGATCCTTTCATCAGCCCCCCTCGCGGCTGTCTGCGCGGTCGGCGAAGGGCTCGCCGTGCACATAGCGGCCCAGGGCCGTGAGCGGGAAGACCTGCCGGTAGAGGTGGTAGTTGATGGAGAAGTCCCAGGGGAAGCCGGTGCCGGTGAAGTGCGGCTCGTCCCAGGACCCGTCCGCCTGCTGGGTCTCGGCGAGCCAGGCCACGCCCCGCTCGACCGACTTGCTCTCCCGCTCCCCCGCCGCGAGCAGCGCGAGCAGGGCCCAGGCGGTCTGGGAGGCGGTGGAGGCGCCGTGGCCGATCCACTGCTGCTCGCGATAGGAGCGCAGGTCCTCGCCCCAGCCTCCGTCGTCGTTCTGGACGGATTCGAGCCAGCGGACGGCCCGGCGGATCGCGGGGTGCGAGACCGGCAGCCCGGCCGCGGTCAGCGCGGGAACCACCGACCCTGTTCCGTAGACGTAGTTGACGCCCCAGCGCCCGAACCAGGCGCCGCTGAGCTCCTGTTCGGCGAGCAGCCACTCGATGCCGCGCCGGGTACGGGGGTGTTGGGCCTTGCCCTCGAAGGCCAGCATCTCGACCACATGCGCGGTGACGTCCGCCGACGGCGGGTCGATGACCTCACCGAAGTCGCAGAACGGCAGCCGGTTGGGGAAGGCACTGGTGTTGTCGGCGTCGAACGCGGCCCAGGCGCCATTCCTGGACTGCATCCCGAGGGTCCAGGCGCCGGCCCGCGCGACCGCCGCGTCGACCGACCGCGGATCGGGGTGCTTGACCCGTCGCAGGGCGAGGATCACCTCGGCCGTGTCGTCAATGTCCGGGTAGTTGTCGTTGTGGAACTCGAACGCCCACCCGCTGGGTGCGAGTTGAGGTCTGCGTACGGCCCAGTCGCCCGGCCGTACGATCTCCTCGGCCAGCATCCAGTCGGCGGCCTTGACCAGTGCGGGGTGATCCGCCGGCAGCCCGGCGTCGGCGAGGGCGATGGTGGCCAGGCAGGTGTCCCAGACGGGCGACTGACAGGCCTCGATCATCCGCGCGCCGTCCTCGCGCCATAAGGCGAACCGGTCGAGGGACTCGAGACCGGCCCGCATCACGGGGTGCTGAAGGTCGTAGCCGAGCAGATGCAGGGCGATCACGGAGTAGACGGCGGGCGGCTGGATGCCACCCCAGCAGCCGTCGTTCTCCTGGCGCTCGATGATCCAGCGCGCTGCGGCGTTCATGGCCGCTCCGCGCAGCCGGCGAGGTGCGACGTTGTGGTACATGTGCAGCGCCTTGTCGGCGCGCTGGAAGAATCCGTCCCAACTCGCCGCGTAAGCAAGGGGCTTGGGCGGGTTCGGCACCCGGGCGTCGGTGTGCAGCTCGTCGAGCGCGAAGGGCGCGGGCCGCACCGGCCGCTTCGCCGAGACGACGGTGAGCGGCACGATGGTCTGGCGCGCCCAGCAGCCGAAGTCGTAGATGTTCAGCGGGAACCACTTGGGCAGGAAGATCAGTTCGGGCGGCAGTTCGGGGAGGTCGTCCCACTTCCACCAGCCGAACAGGGCCAGCCAGATCCGGGTGAAGACCCGGCTCGCCGCGATGCCGCCCCGTTGCCTGATCCAGGCGGAGGCGCGCGCCATGTGCGGATCGTCCGGCCGGTCGCCGGCCAGCCGGAGCGCGACGTATGCCTCGATGGTGGTGGAGAGTTCGCCGGGCCCGCCGTAGAAGGTGGCCCAGGTGCCGTCGTCGCGCTGCTCGCCCCGGATGAAGCGGGCGGCCGCCTCGGTGGTCCGCGCTTCCTGGATGCCGAGAAACTGACGGAGCAGCAGATCCTCGGCGTCCATGGTCACATTGGTCTCGAGGTCGCCCTTCCACCAGCCCTCGGCGTCCTGGCGACCGAGCAGATGCTCGACGGAGCGTTGTGCGGCCTGTCCGGCGGCTTCGAGGACGTCGCTCGCGGCGGGGCGCTCGGCAGGATGAGTGTCGGTTGTTCCGCTGGCCGCGGCTGCGCCGGCCCCCGCGGGCCCGCTGCTTCCGTCGGTCGTCGCTGTCATGGCTTCCCCTTCGTTGCAGTGGTTCTCTGCTGTGCTGGGGTCTGACGTCGGCCGGCGCCCGGTTTCCCGTGCACCGGCCGGCGACTGCTTGGGGGCCTGGAGGCTAGCCCCCAGAAGACACGCGTATACGAGCGATGGCGATCATCTCTTTCGTACGACGACGAAGTCCGCGAGCGCGATGAGCTGCGCCCGCACCCGTTCCGGCATGTCGACGCGGCCCAGCGCCTCGATCGCGACGGCGTGCTGCCTGCGGGCCTCCTGGGAGGTCCAGTCGCGGCCGCCCGCTTCTTCGATCAGGCCTGCCCTGGTAGCGAATTCTTTCTCGGAGAAGCTGTCGAAGTCATTGCTCTTGGCGTCGGCCGCGAGCAGCTCTCCGAGGCGCTGTGAGGCCGGTCCGCCCGCGGCGAGCGCGGCGACGACCGGAAGGGACTTCTTGCGCTGGCGCAGATCGCTCCAGGTCTGCTTGCCGGTGGACTCCGGGTCGCCCCAGATGCCCAGCAGATCGTCGACGGCCTGGAAGGCGAGTCCGAGGTGGTAGCCGTACGCCTCCAGCGTGTCGGCCGTCCGGTCGTCCGCCCCGCCGAGCACCGCGCCGATGGAGACGGCGCAGGCCAGCAGCGCGCCCGTCTTGTTGCCCTCCATCTCCAGGCACTCCTCGACGGTGACCCGCTCGCGGTGCTCGTATGAGATGTCCTGGGCCTGGCCGTCGATGAGCTTGCGCGTGGCCGTGGTCAGCCGGCGCGTGGCGCGCCCCGCCTCGACGGTGCCGAGCTCCAGCAGGACCTCGCCCGCGAGCGCGAACAGCGCGTCGCCGACGAGGATCGCCTGGGCCGGTCCGTGCACCTTCCAGACGGTGTCGCGGTGGCGGCGCTGCTCGTCGCCGTCCATCAGGTCGTCGTGCAGCAGCGAGAAGTTGTGCACCAGCTCCACCGCCACGGCGCCGGGGATGCCGACCTCGGGGGCTGCGCCGGCCGCCTCTGCGGACAGCAGCGCGAGTGCGGGGCGTACGGCTTTGCCGCCGTCCCCGTCGGCGGGCCGTCCTTGCGCGTCGATCCAGCCGAAGTGGTAGGCGGCGACGGTGTCCATGGGCGGCGCGAGCCGGTCCACGGCTGCGCGCAGCACGGGGGTGGACATGGTCCGCCCGCGCTCCAGCAAAGCGACGATGTCGACTCCCGCTGCGGTGTCATCAGCAGGGCTCGCCGAGGGCACAGTCGGCACGGTCTCTCCTCTTGTTCCAGTACTGAAGCTCACGCCGCCTCCTTGAGCGGATGTTCATGGTGGCGGCCGAGCGCGGAGAGTGCGGCGCCCGCGGCGCTGAAGCCGCTGCGCACGGCGCTCTCCATGGTCGCGGGCCACCCGGTGGCGGTCCACGAGCCCGCAAGGTACAGGCCGGGGGACCGAGTGCGCGCACCCGGTCGCAGCCGACCGACGCCCGGGGCAGGGGCGAAGGTCGCCGTCCGCTCCCGGGTGACGAAGAAGTCGCTCACCCCGGCGCCTCGCGCGGCGGGCAGAAGCCGCTCCAGCTCGGGCAGATACCGCTCACGCAGTACGGCGACGGGCGCATCGATCTCCTCCTCGGCGGCGGACTGGGACAGGGCCAGATACTGGCCGCCTTGCAGTCCGGAGGCCTCGGTGCGGTCGAAGACCCACTGGACCGGGGTGCCGAGCGCGGCGAAGAAGGGGCGGCGCAGCACCTTGCGGTCGTACAGGACATGGATGTTGAGGATCGGCGCGGTGCCGATGTCGAGCAGCCGGTCGGGGTCGTCGAGGGCCCCTTCGGGCAACAGCGCATGGGCCTCGCGCTGCGGTACGGCGAGGACGACGGTGTCCGCGTCCAGTTGCTCGCCGTCGACCTCGACCTGCCAACGCCCAAGGCCCGCACGGGAGATGCTCCGTACCCGGGTCGAGAGCCCGGTGCGTACACCGGCGGAGTCGAGTGCCTTGCGGGCAAGCGTGTCGTGCAGGTCCCCGAGCGGCACGCGGGCCCAGCCGATGTCGGCGGCGCCGGGCTCGGAGAGCAGTCCGGTCTTGAAGACCATGGCGGCGAGGCCCATCGAGGCGTTCGGCGCGGTGGCGTTCAGCGTCGCCACGCCGACCAGGTCCCAGAGGGCTTCGACGGTGCGCTGCGACTGGCCGTGGCGGCCCAGCCAGGTGGCGAAGTCGATGCCGTCCAGCGCCGGGTCGGCCGGGTCCAGCTTGCCGAGCGCGAGTGCGGCGCGCCCGACGGACGCGCGCTCGGCGAGCGAGAGGTGCGGATAGGTGGCGAGCCCGGCGGCGAGGTGCAGCGGTACGGGCAGCGCGGTGCGGCGCAGCCGTCCGAGACGCGGTCCGCGTGCCGGTGCGACGTCCAGTACCGGCACGTCCAACCGGTCCTGGAGCGGGGCGAGATGAGCGCCGTCCACCCGGTCGAGGAACCAGCGGTACGCGGTGCAGCAGCGCAGGTACACATGCTGACCGTTGTCGACGGTGAGGTCCCCGCGGCGGAAGGAGAAGGCGAGACCGCCCAGACGCGGGCGGCCTTCGAGGAGGGTGACACCGACTCCCGCGTCGGCGAGTTGCAGCGCCGCGGTGACTCCGGCGAGTCCTCCGCCGATCACCACCGCGTGCCGGGACCGCATGTCGTCGTCCGTCATGCGACCTCCCCTCGGGCCGTTGCAGTCTGGGACGCCGCGCCGCACCGGAGGGTTGCGCACCGCTTGTCCGCGTTCGCCCGCATCAGGCGCGCCCCCTGAGCTTCTGCCGGGTGACATGCCGGGCGTCGAGCCCGGAAAGCCCGCGCACGGCGACGTACGCCTTCTCGCGCCCGGGCAGGGACACGCGGCCGCGCAGCACCGCCTCGGGGTCACGTTCGATGCGGTCGAGGAGGCGGCGGTAGATGCCGGCCATCGCGGCGACGCAGGCGCCGCTGCGCCGGTCGAGCATCGGCAGCAGCCGGTAGCCCTCGGCGAACAGGGCGCGAGCGCGCCGTACTTCGAAGTGCACAAGGCCCGCGAAGTCGGAGCCGGGCGGCGGGGTGGCGCTGTGGAAGCCCGCGGAACAGCCGAACTTGGCGAGGTCGTCGGCGGGCAGATAGGTGCGGCCGTTACCCGCGTCCTCGCGAACGTCCCTGAGGATGTTGGTGAGTTGGAGGGCGAGTCCAAGCGTGTCGGCGTACTCGGGGGCGCGTTCGGCGGCGCGCGCGCCGGGCTGGGTGCCGAACACGCCGAGCGAGAGCCGCCCGATCGCGCCCGCGACACACCGGCAGTACGTCTTGAGGTCGTCCCAGGTCTCGTAGGTCTCGCCGCGTACGTCCATCAGCACACCGTCGATGAGCTCGTCGAGCCCGCCGAGCGGAAGGGGAAACCGGCGCGCCGCGTCCGCGAGGGCGACCGCGACCGGGTCGATGTCGTCCTCGTCGACCGCGCCCTGGCGGATCCGCTTCAGGAGTTCCCGCGTCCCTTCGAGCCGGTCCCGCTTGGCCTCCACGGCGAGCGTGCCGTCGCCGATGTCGTCGACCCGGCGCGAGAACGAGTACAGCGCCGACATGGCCTGTCGCTTGTCGGTCGGCAGAAGCCTGATCCCGTAGGCGAAATTGCGCGCCTGCTGCCCGGTGACGGCCTCGCAGTAGCTGTACGCAGCCTGCACCGGCGCGGGTACCTCCGTCGGTCCCTGCATCGTCCGGCTCACCCCTCTCTACGCGCTCTTCGCAAGACAGCTCCCACTTCACGCAGCAGATGCGCCTTGGTGGGCTTGGGCGGTCCGGGCAGGACGTCGTTTCCGGCAGCCTCGATCGCGGTGAGGGCCGCGCGCCCCCCGGCAACGAACCCGGCCAGCAGCAGCCGCAGTCTGCCGTGGACGCTACCCACCAGCGGTGTGCCTTCATTCAGCAGTTGCAGGGCGCGTTCCGCTTCGTACGCGACCAGTGAGCGCACCGACGCGCTCCCCGTTCTCGCGGCCAGGTCGGCCTCGGTGACATGGAAGCGGTGCATGTCCTCTGCGGGCAGATAGATCCGGTCGCGCCCCAGGTCCTCGGCCACGTCCTGGAGGTGCTCGACGATCTGGAGGGCGGTGCAGACTGCGTCGGAGCGGCGGACGCGCTCGGGACTGGCGGTCCCGGTGATCTGCAGCACCAGGCGGCCTACGGGGTTGGCGGACAGTTCGCAGTACGCGAGGAGTTCGTCGTACGTCTTGTAGCGCCGCACCAACTGGTCCTGGCGGTTGGCCTCGATCAGGCCGAGGAAGGGCTCGGGGGTGAGCGAGCGGCGGCGCACGGTCGACTGGAGGGCGTGCAGCAGGGGGTGACCCGGTTCGGTGTCGGCGGCGAAGACGCGGCGCAGATCAGCCTCGAAGGCGTCGAGCATCACGAGCCGGTCGTCGGCCTGCGCGGGGTCGACGCCGAGGTTGCGGGCGTCGGCGCCGCCGGGCGCGAGGTCACCGTCGCCGATGTCGTCGACGAGGCGGGCGTAGCCGTACACCGCCATCAGGTCGTCGCGCCAGGCGCGCGGCAGGAAGAAGGGGGCCACCGGGAAGTTCTCGTCGGATGCCTTGTCGAGGGTGGCGCGCGCGGAGGCCTCGCGGCGCACCTGCCGGGTGCCCGTCATACGGGACTGCCCGGCGCGGGGACGGCGAAAGCCTCGCGGACCTGGAGATTTTCCGTCATTGCCGTCACATCTCCCGTTCTACACTGCTGACCCAATACATCCTATTTCGGACACGCCGCCGGTCCTCCCGACTGCGGGGGCACCGCCTGGCGGACGGGATGCCTAGGGTGTATCGCCCCACTTGCCGCGATTCAGCACCGGTACAGCTTACGTTGTACAACGCCCAGTGATACGCCGGGGTGTTGCGCGCATTACAAGAACACTCCAATCGTCGCCAACCTTCCTCCGGGCCCCGGGAATTGACCTTCACTTGACGATCCGGGCCGATCGCCGCGCCCCGGCGAGGGAGCCGCTGTCTCTCCGAAGACGCAGAAAGCCCCCGCCCGGATGCCACGGCGGGGGCCTTTGGGACCGGCGGCGGACTACCTGCCGCTCTCCTTCTCGTACGCCTTGATGACCTCGTCGGTCGGCCCGTCCATCAGCAGCTCGCCCTTCTCCAGCCACAGGACGCGGTCGCAGGTGTCCCTGATCGAGCTGTTGCTGTGGCTGACCAGGAAGACCGTGCCGGCTTCCTTGCGCAGCTCACGGATGCGCTCCTCGGAGCGCCGCTGGAACTTCCGGTCACCGGTGGCCAGCGCCTCGTCGATCATCAGGACGTCGTGGTCCTTGGCCGCGGCGATGGAGAAGCGGAGCCTGGCCCCCATGCCGGAGGAGTACGTGCGCATCGGAAGGGTGATGAAGTCGCCCTTCTCGTTGATCCCGGAGAAGTCCACGATCCCCTGGTAGCGCTCGCGGATCTCCTCACGCGTCATGCCCATGGCCAGGCCACCGAGGATGACATTGCGCTCACCGGTCAGATCGCCCATCAGCGCGGCGTTGACTCCGAGTAGGGAGGGCTGGCCGTCGGTGTAGACCTTGCCGCTCTCCGTCGGCAGCAGACCCGCTATGGCGCGCAGCAGGGTCGACTTGCCGGAGCCGTTGGTGCCGATCAGGCCGATCGCCTCGCCGCGGTACGCGGTGAAGGAGACTCCGCGCACAGCGTGCACCTTGCGCACTCCCCGCGACTCGCCCTTGTCCCGCCGCACGATCCGGCTCAGCGCGGCGGTGGCGCTGCCCCTGCCGCCGCTGCCGCCGTGCACGCGGTACACGATGTGCACATCGTCGGCGATGACGGTGGGAACGCGGGAGTCGTCGCCGGTTCTCTGGTCGTTCTTCTCGAGATCAGCCACGGCCGTACCGTTCCTCAGCCTTCCAGAAGTACACGAACCCGGCGATGCCGAACAGGATCGCCCAGCCGAGCGCGAAGGCCCAGATGTGCGGAGGCAGATTCTCGGAGCCGTAACCGTCGATCAGCGCGAACCGGACGAGGTCCATGTAGACGGCGGCCGGATTCCACTGCAGGACATCGGCGATCCAGGCCGGCTTGTCCTTGAGCATCATCGGGATGGAGAACATGACGCCGGACGCATACATCCAGGTGCGCATGATGAACGGCATCAGCTGGGCGAGGTCGGGCGTCTTACTGCCAAGACGGGCCATGATCATCGCCATGCCGGTGTTGAACACGAACTGCATTGCCAGCGCGGGAATGATCAGCAGCCAGGAGAGCTTCGGGTAGCTGCCGAAGCCGATCGCGATCAGGAACAGCACCAGCATCGAGAACAGCAGCTGCTGGAGCTGCTGGAGCGCGAAGGAGATGGGCAGGGCGGCGCGCGGGAAGTGCAGCGCGCGGACAAGACCGAGGTTGCCCGAGATCGCCCGGACGCCCGCCATCACCGAGCTCTGGGTGAAGGTGAAGACGAAGACGCCGGTCACCAGGAACGGGACGAAAACCTCGTTGGGAATCCCTTCCCGGGTCCCCAGGATGAGCCCGAAGATCAAGTAGTAGACGAGCGCGTTGAGCAGCGGCGTCGCCACCTGCCACAGCTGGCCGAGCTTCGCCTGGCTGTACTGGGCCGTCAGCTTGGCCTGCGAGAAGGCCAGGATGAAGTGGCGCCGGCCCCACAGCTGCCGGATGTACTCGGCGAGCCCCGGTCGGGCACCGCTCACCGACAGGCCGTACTTGGCGGCCAGCTCCGCCGGGGTCAGACCGTCGTCGGGCGACGGGCGAACGCTGGTCGCGATCGCGCCGTCTTGGGTCGTGTCACTCACAAGTTGAAACTTTCGTGTTCAAGATGCGCGGCAGTAGGGCTCTCAGGTGGCGGCCAGGTCCCGGAGGTACGCCCGATTTTCTCAGAACCGAGCTTGTCAGATGACGGGAGGTCGGCCCAGTCGGGTGAGCCGCCATACCGTACGCCATTTCATCGGACGGCGCGGACCGCAGGGCGTCCGCCAGCCCTCCTTGAAGCCGCCGAACCATGCCTTCAGGGCGGGCAGCGAGGGGCGCCGGGCCAGTGTGAGCAGCACCCAGACACCGATGTAGACGGGGACCAGGGGCGCGGGCAGATTGCGGCGGGCGAGCCAGACCCGGTTGCGGGCCACCATCCGGTGGTAGACCGCGTGCCGGGACGGCGGCATCGTCGGGTGGAACAGCACCATGTCCGCGCGGTAGTCGATCGCCCAGCCGGCGTCCAGCGCCCGCCAGGCGAGATCCGTCTCCTCATGGGCGTAGAAAAACTCGTCGGGCAGTGCCCCGACCTCGGCGAGCACCTTCGTACGCACGGCATTGGCGCCGCCGAGGAAGGTCGTCACCCGCGAGGAGCGCAGCGGGTCGGAGGCGCGCAGCCGCGGCACGTGGCGGCGCTGGGTCAGCCCGGTCTCCGGGTCGGCGATCCGGAAGCTGATGATGCCCAGCTTCGGGTCGGCCTGGAAGGCCTGGCGCACCAGCTCGCCGGTGTCGCTGTTCGGCAGCAGACCGTCGTCGTCGAGGAAGAGCAGCGCGTCGACGCCGGAGCCGGACGGGCCGAAGGCCTCGATGCCGACGTTGCGGCCGCCGGGGATGCCCAGGTTGTCGGGCAGGTTCACGGTGCGTACAACCGACGGGAAATCTGCGACGTCCATCACCGGGGCGCCGTTGCCGACCACGACCACGTCGATCGGGTCGCCGTCCTGCTTGGCGACCGAGTGGAGGAGGGCGCGCAGGTCGTCCGGCCGGTTGCCCATCGTGATGATGACCGCGCCGAGCTTCAGCGGCGCCGTCACTTGAGCCTGCTGGACGCGAGGATCGACACGAGGTGCAGCAGCGTCTGGACGACCGCGATACCGGCGAGGATCGCGATGCCGAGACGGGTGAAGAACAGATCACCCCGGATCATGTCGAGGATGGCCACGACCAGGATGAAGAGGCTGGCCTCGATGCCGCCGACGAGCCGGTGGAACTTCAGCGCGGCCGCGGCACGCCGGGCCAGCGCCAGACCGGAGGAACGGGGCACGGACGCCTCGTCCTTGACGGCGGGCAGACCGCTGCGCTGGCGGGCCACGTCGACCAGGTCGGTCTCGGCCTTGATCAGGATCGCGCCGAGGGCGGCGACCGTACCGAGGAAGGCCCACAGCCAGTTCGTGGTGCCCTCCTGGTGGAAGACGTCCGCGCCGCGCACGCCGAAGCCGACCAGCAGGGCCGCCTCACAGAGGTAGTGGCCGATGCGGTCGAGGTAGACGCCGGTGATCGAGGTCTGCTTGCGCCAGCGGGCGACCTCGCCGTCCACGCAGTCGAGCAGCAGATAGATCTGGAAGAGCACCACCGCGAGGATCGCGCCGGTCAGTCCCGGGATCAGCAGGGCAGCGCCGCCGAGCACACCCACCACGACCATGAGGTAGGTGAGCTGGTTCGGCGTGATCTTGGTGTTCACCAGGTACGGGTCTATGTGCAGCGAGATCTCTCGCATGTACAGGCGCCCGGCCCAGTGCTCACCGCTTCGCCGGTCCTTCACTCCCTCCGGGTGAACGACCGGACGGAGTTCAGCTACTGATGGTCTTGGCATAGTCGGCGTACGCGTCCCTGATCTGGTCGGTTGAGAGGTCGAGGTGCTCAAGGATGGTGAAGCGGCCCGGACGGGTCTGCGGCGCGTATTCGACGGCTCTGACGAATTCGTCCACGCTGAAGCCGATCTCCTCCGGCAGCACCGGCAGGCCGTGCCTGCGCAGCACTTCGGCGAAGAGTCCGGACTGGTCGTGTGCACCGCGCAGGTGCATGGCGAAGGCGGCGCCGATGCCGACCTGCTCGCCGTGGCTGGCGGCGCGCTTGGGGTGGAGCAGGTCGAAGGCGTGGCTGATCTCGTGGCAGGCGCCGGACGAGGGGCGGGTGTCTCCGCTGATCGACATCGCGATGCCGGAGAGTACGAGCGCCTCGGCGAGGACCGTGAGGAACTCGTCGTCGCCGACCCCTCCCGGTTGGCGCAGTACGGCCTCGCCGGCGGTGCGGCCCATGGCGGCGGCGAGGCCGTCGACGGGTTCGCCGTTGACGCGGTGGGACAGCTCCCAGTCCGCGATCGCCGAGATGTTGGAGATCGCCTCACCGATGCCGGAGCGTACGAAACGGACCGGTGCCTCACGGATGACGTCGAGGTCGATGACCATGGCGATGGGTGTGGGGACGCCGTAGGAGCCGCGGCCGTTGTCGTTGTCCAGCGTGGCGACCGGGGAGCAGATGCCGTCGTGCGAGAGGTTCGTCGCGACGGCCACCATCGGCAGGCCGACACGGGCCGCCGCGTACTTCGTGACATCGATGATCTTGCCGCCGCCGAGGCCGACCACGGCGTCGTACCGCTTGCCCTTGATGTCGTCGGCGAGCTTGACGGCGGAGTCGATGGTGCCGCCGGCGACCTCGAACCAGGTGGCGCCCGGAAGCACCGGCGAGAGCTTCTCGCGCAGCGCCTGGCCGGAGCCGCCGCTGATCGCGATCGCGAGCTTGCCGGAGGAGGAGATCCGCTGGTCGGCGAGGAGGCCGGCCAGATCGTCCAGGGCGCCGCGGGCGATGTCGACGACGACCGGGGACGGGATCAGTCGGGTCAGTACAGGCACGCGATCTCACGGCCCTTCGCGAGGTCGTCGTGGTTGTCGATCTCGACCCACTTGACGTCGCCGATGGGGGCCACGTCCACGGTGAAGCCGCGGTTCACGAGCTCCTGGTAGCCGTCCTCGTAGTAGAGGTCGGGGTCGCGCTCGAAGGTGGTCTGCAGCGCGTCGGCGAGCTCGTCGGCGGCCTCGGGCTCGATGAGGGTGACGCCGATGTACTCACCGGTGGCGGTGGCCGGGTCCATCAGCTTGGTGATGCGCTGCACACCCTTGTCGCCGTCCGTGATGACCTTCATCTCCTCGTCGGCGAGATGCTTCACCGTGTCGAGGGCGAGGATGATCTTCTGGCCGTTGCCGCGGGCGGCGAGCAGGGTCTGCTCGACGGAGACGGGGTGCACGGTGTCGCCGTTGGCGAGGATGACGCCCTGCCTTATGACGTCACGGGCGCACCACAGGGAGTAGGCGTTGTTCCACTCCTCGGCCTTGTCGTTGTCGACGAGGGTGAGCTTCAGGCCGTACTTCGCCTCCAGGGCCGCCTTGCGCTCGTATACGGCCTCCTTGCGGTAGCCGACGACGATGGCGGCCTCGGTGAGCCCGATCTGAGCGAAGTTCCCCAGGGTGAGGTCGAGGACGGTGGTGTCGCCGTCGACGGGCACGAGGGCCTTCGGGAGCGTGTCGGTGTAGGGGCGAAGACGCCGTCCGGCACCGGCTGCCAGTACGAGGCCGATCATGCGGGTTCTCCTTCGTCATGTACGGCGGGTGCTCCGGAGGACACCCAGAAGCGGATGCTCTCCACAAGCACCACGAGTGCGACGGCCACAGCGAGGGCCGTCAGCGCGATGGTGAAGTCTGCGTCGGCGACCACCGCGGCCAGCAGCGCGACTGCCAGAACCCGCCCCTCGTGCCCGCCGGTCGCCCGCACCAGCCAGTGCGGCGGCGCGCCCGTACCGCCGCGGATGCGGTACACCGTGTCGTAGTGATGGTAGGCGACCGCCGCCACCAGTCCGAAGGCCGCGGGCAACGCTCCGTTCACCTCTGCCCGGGCGGCGAGCGCCAGGACGGTGCAGTATTCGGCGGCCCGGAACACCGGCGGGACGAGCCAGTCGAGGGCGCCTTTGAGGGGGCGGGCGACGGCTGTGCCCGAGGTGATGACATACGCCACAGCCGCGACGACCGGCCAGAGTGAGCCGTAGTCGGTGAACGTGGCACTTGCCACAAGAGCGGCGCCGCCGGCCAGCGCGATCGCGAGCGGCCCGAACGCGGGAAGCTTTCTGGCGGCCGTCGTGAAGGCGCGCGCGGCGCTCTCGGCGAGCGGGCCCGAGTCGGCCAGGTCGGCGAGCGCCTGGGCCGCCCGGTCGGTCCTGCGTGCCTTGCGGGTCAGCGAGCGCAGGATGCGCCCCGCCGTGGTGTAGGAGGCGGAGAAGGCGCAGCCGATGAGCAGGGCGTAGAAGACGATCCGGGGCGTGGCCACGGCCGTCAGCACGGCGATCATGGCCCAGCGCTCGCCGATCGGCAGCACGATCATGCGACGCAGCCAGACCGTCCAGCCGACGCTGTCGAGCTTCTCGGAGAGCGCGGCGGTGGGGCTGCCAGTCACGGACTTACCAACGGCCGTCGCGTCGTGGTTCGCCTCGTTGAAGGAGAAGTCCACGACATGGCGGCAGGTCTGCAGCACCATCGCGCCGAGCGCCAGTGCCCATACGTCGTCGCCGCCGCGGGCGGCACCGAGGGCGAGACCGGCGTAGTACGCGTACTCCTTCGCGCGGTCGAACGTCGCGTCCAGCCAGGCACCCATCGTCGAGTACTGCAGCGAGTAACGGGCCAGCTGCCCGTCGGTGCAGTCCAGGACGAAGGAGAAGAGCAGCAGCACACCCGCCGCGATGTAACCGCCGCGAGTGCCGGTGGCCGCGCTGCCGGCCGCGATCAGCGCGGTGAGCAGCGAGGCGGTGGTGACCTGGTTGGGAGTCAGTCCGCGCCGCGCGCACCAGCGGGCGAGATAGCGGGAGTAGGGGCTGATGCAGAAGGTGGTGAAGAAGCCGTCGCGGGCCTTCACGGCGGAGCGCAGCCGTACGGCCTCGTCGTCGACGGCGGAGACGGCCTGCCGCGCCTCGTTACGGGTCTGGGGGTCAGTGGGCACGGTCGCCACGAGCGACCCCAGCTCGGGCCGGTGCACGGCGGTGCCCTCGGCGTCGAGCGCGTGTGCAAGCGCGTCGGGCACTACCGGCGTCCCCGCGCCCGTGCTGTCGGCGGCGGGCCGCACCGCGGCCCGGACAGCCGACAGGGAGTCACTGTCGTCGGCCGCATCGCCTGCCCGTGCGGCGGTCGCCGCCTCTGCGGCACCGGACGGTGCGGGTCCGGCCACGCCGGACGGGGTCCCTGTGCCCGCCGCGACCGACAGAGCCCGGGTCAGAGCAGCCCGTGCCTGAGGCTGCACCGTCAGTGCGCCCGGGACCGCGGCGGCCGGGAAGCGGGGGTCCGTCAGCGCCAGCCGCAGGGAGTGAACGTGCCCCACGAAGCGGGGGTCGACGACAGCGACGCGATCGGTGCCCGGCACCGCTGCGACCAGCGCTGCGGTGTCCTGTGCGCCCGAGGCGACCCGGACGTCGAAGCCCAGCGACCGCAGATCGCCCTCGAGCGACGATCCGGGTACCGGCGGACCGGTGAGGATGACGGTCGACAGACGAACTCACTCCTTGGAGCTGACGGTGCTGGTGCGCGGCGGCTCGGCCCGTATACGGGCGGCGGCACGTCGGCAGAGGCTATCGGATGCACGGAGGCGGGAGTTCACTGGCCGTTTACGTCCCGCTCGACATGGCCGGGCCCCAGGAGGGCCCGCCGAGATCATCATCGTCGATCGGCGCCTCGGCCCACAAACCGCGGGTCCGCAGGGCCTAGGCTGACCGGCATGACTTGGCTGATCACAGGTGGAGCGGGGTACATCGGCGCGCATGTGGCGCGGGCCATGACAGCGGCCGGCGAGCAGGTCGTCGTCCTCGACGATGTCTCGTCGGGCATACCCGAGCGACTGCCCGAGGAGATTCCGCTGGTCCGCGGCGCGATCCTGGACCGGGAGCTGCTCGACCGCACCCTCGCCGAGCACGCCGTCACCGGTGTCGTACATCTCGCGGCGAAGAAGCAGGTCGGGGAGTCCGTCGAGCAGCCGCTGCGCTACTACCGGGAGAATGTGCACGGTCTCACAGTGCTCCTCGAGGCGGTCGTCGCGGCAGGTGTGCGGCGCTTCCTGTTCTCCTCCTCGGCGGCCGTATACGGCGTGCCCGAGATGGACCTGATCCCCGAGTCCGCTCCGTGCGAGCCGATCAATCCGTATGGCGAGACCAAGCTGGCGGGCGAGTGGCTGGTACGGGCGACGGGCCACGCGCACTCCATGTCCACGGCCTGTCTGCGCTACTTCAATGTGGCGGGCTCGGCCCGGCCGGAGCTGGCCGATACCGGAGTGTTCAACATCATCCCGATGTTCTTCGACCGGATCACCCGTGGTGAGGCCCCGCGGATCTTCGGCGCCGACTACCCGACGCCGGACGGCACCTGCATCCGTGACTACATCCATGTCGCGGACCTGGCCGACGCCCATCTCGCGGTGGCCCGCCGGCTGGCCGAGCAGGACGGGGCCGGGGATCTGACGGTCAACATCGGCCGGGGCGTCGGCGTCTCGGTCCGCGAACTCGCCGATCTGGTGGGCGAGGTCACGGGGTACGGCGAGGCGCCGGTGATCGAGCAGCGCCGTCCGGGCGATGCCGCCAAGGCCGTCGCCTCGGTAGATCTGATCGCCAAGGAGCTGGGCTGGACGGCGTCGCGCGGGGTACGCGAGATGGTGGAGTCGGCCTGGGAGGGCTGGTGCCTGCGGCACCCCGAAGCCCGCATCAAGTGATCTTGTCAACGCCCTGGGTGCAGGTCGTTTCCGCAGGTCAGGCGTTACGACAACGGTGTTCAGTACCGTGTTGCCTGGTACCCCCCACCCGTAGTTGACTGAGGTCTCGGCAGATCATCCGACGACCTGGAGGCGTCTCGCATGGGGGCTGGGCACGACCACGGGCATTCGCACGGCGGGCCGCCGCCGACCGGCACCGCGGCCTCGGCCTACACGGGACGGCTGCGCATCGCGCTCGCCATCACGCTGAGCGTGATGGTCCTGGAGATCGTCGGCGGCATCCTCTCCGGCTCCCTTGCCCTCATCGCCGACGCCGCCCATATGGCGACTGACGCGGTCGGTCTCGCCATGGCGCTGCTGGCGATCCACTTCGCCAACCGGCCCGCCGGACCGAACCGCACCTTCGGCTTCGCCCGGGCCGAGATCCTGGCCGCGCTCGCCAACTGCGTGCTGTTGCTCGGCGTCGGCGGCTATCTGCTCGTCGAGGCGGTGGAGCGCTTCATCACCCCGGCCGAGACCAAGGGCTGGCTGACGATCGCGTTCGCCGTGGTCGGTCTGCTGGCCAACATGGTCTCGCTCTCGATCCTGGTGCGAGGTCAGAAGGAGAGCCTCAATGTGCGCGGGGCGTATCTGGAGGTGCTCGCGGACACGCTCGGCTCGCTGACGGTGCTGGTCTCGGCCGCCATCATCCTCGCGACCGGCTGGCTGCCCGCCGACCCCATCGCATCACTCGTCATCGGCCTGATGATCGTGCCGCGCACCCTGAAGCTGCTGCGGGAGACCCTCAACGTCCTGCTGGAGGCGGCGCCGAAGGGCGTCGACATGGGCGAGGTCCGGGCGCACATAGTGGGGCTCCCCGGCGTGGAGGACGTCCACGATCTGCACGCCTGGACGATCACTTCCGGGATGCCGGTGCTCTCCGCGCATGTGGTGGTCAGCCAGCACATCCTGGACGCGGTCGGGCACGAGAAGATGCTTCACGATCTGCAGGGGTGCATCGGGGGCCACTTCGACGTGGAGCACTGCACCTTCCAGCTGGAACCGGTCGGCCATGCGGAGCACGAGGCAAGGCTCTGTCACTGAGAGCGGCGGCTGTTAGTCTTACCGGCCAGTGTTACCAGCACGCTTGAGAGGAGCTGAGGTTGATGACCGTCGCGGCGAACGCTGCCCTGCGCAGCGCCCGGTCCATCCTCGGCTTCCGGGCTGCCGGCTGACCCCTTCTCTCGTACGCCTTCTCGTACGTCGGCCGGAGCCCGCACACACTCAAGGGTTCCCACGTTGTCCGACAACGCTCTTCATGACGCCTTCTTCGCCCTGCACCACGGCCTTCCGCGGCAGGGTCCCGGCTCCGACTGCACCTCCCGCCGGCTGCTCGCCCTCGCCGGGCCGCTGCCGGCGCGTCCCCGCGTGCTCGATCTGGGCTGCGGTCCCGGCCGCAGCGCGCTGCTGCTGGCCGACGAGGCCGGTGCACAGGTCACGGCCGTCGATCTGCACGAGCCGTTCCTCGACGAACTGCGCCACAGCGCCGAGGCCCGCGGGCTCGGTGACACGATCCGCACCGTCAAGGCCGATATGGCCGAACTCCCCTGCCCCGACGGCTCGTTCGATCTCGTCTGGGCGGAGAGCTCCGCGTACAACATCGGCTTCGACACCGCCCTGCGGCAGTGGCGGCGGTTGCTCGCCCCAGGCGGCGCGCTCGTCCTGACCGAATGCGAGTGGACGGCCGGGGAACCCTCGGCCGAAGCCCGCGCCTTCTGGGACCAGCACTATGTGCTGCGTACGAGCGCCGAGAACATCTCGGCGGCCGTCGCGGCGGGCTACACCGTCCTGGGGGTGCACCGGCAGCCCGAGAGCGACTGGGAGGAGTACTACGGCCCGCTCGGCGAGCGGGCCGACGCCGCGGACGCATCGGCCCCGGGCATGGCGCAGGCGCTTGCCGCCACCCGGGCGGAGATCGCGATGCGCCGTGACCACGGCACGGAGTACGGCTACACGGGCTATGTCCTGCGGCCGGCCGACCCGCGCTGGCGCACCAGGCCGGAGACGGCGGCCGACATTCCGGCAGTACGCGCCGTCAATGCCGCGGCCTTCCCGACCGCCGAGGAGGCGGGCCTTGTCGGCCAGCTGCGCCAGGACGGCGATGCGTGGCTGCCCGGAATGTCGTACGTCGCCGAGGCGGCGGACGGCTCGGTCGCGGCGTACGCACTGCTCACCCGCTGCCATGTCGGAGACGTCCCCGCGCTCGCGCTGGCTCCGGTCGCGGTGGCTCCCGAGCATCAGCGGGGCGGCGCGGGGCAGGCGGTCGTCCGGGCCGTGCTCGATGTGGCGAGAATCCGCCAGGAGCGGCTCGTCCTGGTCCTCGGGCATCCCTGGTACTACCCGAGGTTCGGCTTCGAGCCGGCGTCACGGTACGGAATCAGGCCAACTTTCCAAGTGCCCGACGAGGCCATGCTGGCCCTGGTGCTGGACGGTTCCCTGGGCGTGCCGCGGGGCACGATCCGCTATCCGGTGGCCTTCGGTGTCTGATGAGTTCTGGTGAGTAATGTCGCCCTCGCCGCGAGCCGACGCGGCGGGGGGACATGCCCAGGCTGCCGAAGTGCGGACAAGCCGCTTTTGTACGGCACACTGGGCAGGCCCCCGATGGGCCGAGGACCGATGCGAAGGATGGTTATGCCGATCTCACCAGCCACCGCGGCGAACAGCTCGTCGAACGGCGCCCCCCAAGCGATCCTGCTCGAGCTGGTCGACGAGCACGGCAATACCATCGGCACCGCGGAGAAGCTCACCGCCCATCAGGCGCCCGGGCAGCTGCACCGGGCGTTCTCCGTCTTCCTCTTCGACGAGCACGGGCGGCTGCTGCTGCAGCGCCGCGCGCTGGGCAAGTACCACTCCCCCGGCGTCTGGTCGAACACCTGCTGCGGGCATCCGTTCCCGGGTGAGGCCCCCTTCGCGGCCGCCGCCCGGCGTACGCACGAGGAGCTCGGGGTCTCGCCCTCACTGCTCGCCGAGGCGGGCACGGTCCGCTACAACCACCCGGACCCGGACTCGGGTCTGGTGGAGCAGGAGTACAACCACCTCTTCGTGGGTCTGGTGCAGGCTCCACTGCGGCCGAACCCGGACGAGGTCGGTGAGACGGCCTTCGTGACGCCCAAGGAACTGACGGACCGGCATGCGGAGGCGCCGTTCTCGGCGTGGTTCATGACGGTGCTGGACGCGGCCCGTCCGGCGATCAAGGAGCTCACGGGCCCGTCCGGCGGCTGGTGAGACGGACCGGCACGGCGCCCAACAGCGGCTGGAGCGGCTAGAGCGGCGTGGTGCCGGCGGTCGGTCTCAGCGGCAGCGCGGCCCAGATGATCTTGCCGCCGCTCGCGGTGTGCTCGACGTCGCAGGATCCGCCGGCTTCCAGGGTGATCTCGCGCACGAGCAGCAGACCACGGCCGCCGGTCTGTCCGTAATCGGTCTCCAGCGCCTTGGGCCGGTAGGGGTGGTTGTCCTCCACCGACACCCGGATCCACTCCGCGCCGATGGCGACCTCGACGGCGATCTCGGGCGAGAGCAGAGCCGCGTGCCGTACGGCATTGGTGACCAGCTCGGAGACGATCAGCAGCAGCCCCTGGACGAGATCGTCCTCGACGGGCACGCCTTGGCGGTTCAGCAGATCCCGTACGGCGTGCCGGGCCTGCGGGACGGACACGTCGAGGGCAGGAGCGGTGAATCGCCAGACGCCCTCGTACGACAGTGGCCGGGTCGGGACGCTCCCGCGGCTCTCCATAGTCCGGCACCCACCCTCGGCTCGACTGCCCTGACCATCGAGTAATAAGTGTTGGGAGTCGGTTGGTCCGGACCGGGCCGCTGAACAGAAGTCAGCGCCTATCGACGCTTTCTGACCGTGTGCGTATGACAGCGTCAGTGGTTCGACTGTTCCTGATCTTCTTCTGCCCGGTTCTCCTGCTCTGTGACCATACTGCCGATCCGTCGGCCGCCGATCCGGTGGATAGCATCCGGCGCATGGAACAGAAGGAGCGTTCGCAGCCACAGTTGACCCACACCGTTGCGGACGGGGTCGCCACCGTCGTCATCAGCAATCCCGCCAAGCGCAATGCCATGACCGCGGAGATGTGGCGGGCGTTTCCCGAGCTGCTCGCGCGGCTGGCGGCGGATACGGCGGTACGCTCGCTGGTGCTGACCGGCGAGGGCGAGACCTTCTGCGCCGGCGCCGACATCTCCTCGCTGCGGGAGCCCGGCGAGACCCCGCAGACACTTGCGGTACACGCCGAGGAGGCACTCGCCGCGTTCCCGAAGCCGACGCTCGCCGCCGTCCGCGGCTACTGCGTGGGCGGCGGCTGCCAGCTCGCCGCGGCCTGCGATCTGCGGTTCGCGGAACAGGACGCGCTGTTCGGGGTGACTCCGGCGAAGCTCGGGATCGTCTATCCCGCCTCGACGACCCGGCGGCTGGTCTCGCTGGTGGGTCCCGCCGCCGCGAAGTACCTGCTCTTCTCGGGCGAATTGATCGACACGGAACGGGCGCTGCGCACCGGTCTGGTGGACGAGGTGCTGCCACGGGGCGAACTGGGCAAGCGCACTGCGGAGTTCACCAGGGTCGTCACGTCACGCTCGCAGCTCACCCAGGCCGCGGCGAAGGAGTTCGCGACGGGCCGTACCGACCGGGACGCCCACTGGGCGGAGCAGGCGCGCGCGAGCGGCGACCCCGCGGAGGGGGTCGCCGCCTTCCTGGAGCGCAGGGCGCCCCGTTTCACCTGGACTGTGTGATCTTCTCCGCCTGGCCGCGCCAGTGCGCGACGATCTCGGCCGGCGCCTTCTCCGGCGAGCCCGCGTCGTACGGCGGCTGCGGGTCGTACTCCGTGAGCAGCTGCACGGTCTGGGCGACCTCGTCGCCCGCGATCCGGCCGAGCAGATGCAGGGCCATGTCGATACCGGAGGACACACCCGCCGCCGTGACGTACTTGCCGTCGAAGACGACCCGTTCGCCGGTCGGCTCGGCGCCGAGGGGCGCCAGATCGTCGAGCGGCAGCCAGTGCGTGGTGGCGCGGCGCCCCTTCAGCAGACCGGCGCCGGCGAGCAGCAGGGCGCCGCTGCAGATCGAGACCAGGCGCTCGGCGCGCGGCGCGTGGGTGCGCAGCCAGTCGAGCAGGCGGGAGTCGGGGGTACGGGTGCTGGGGCCGCCGGGCACGATCAGCGTGTGGGGGACGGCGGCCTCGGCGAGGCTGCTGTCCGGGACGAGGGTGAGGCCGCTGGAGGTGCGGACCGGGGCGCCGTCCAGCGACGCGGTGCGGATCTCGTACGCACGGCCGACGGCCCTGTCGGCGCCCGCGAAGACCTCGACCGGGCCGGTCACGTCGAGACTCTGCAGGTCGTCGAAGAGGACGACGAGTACGGATCGCTGGGTCATGGCTTCCATCCTTGGCGGCGGACGAGATGGCCGCAATGACAAGTACCCCACCTTTCCTGCCATCCGGCGCCCGGTCTTCACTACGTACCGACCAGTCGGTAACGTGTCGGGTATGACCTCTCTGCCTCCGCGCGCGGGACGCCGCTGCCACAACGCCCTCAACCCGCTGCACTCGACGGTCTACTTCTCGCCGGACTTCACCGACCAGCTCGCGCAGCTCGGCATCGAGGACGCGAGGGCCGCCTACTTCGCCGGGCGCGGCGCCGCGATGGGCGCCGTCGGGCCGGGTGCGGTCACCGCGGCCTTCTACAACTTCAACCACGAACTGGTGGCCCGGCATCTGCCCGCCGTGTGGGACATCGCGTCCCCCGAGGCCGTCCTGGAGGCCCGGCTGCGCGCCGCCGACAGCACGCTGCGGCGGCTGCTGGGCGACGAGGTCATCGCATCGAAGGAGCTGGCGGAAGCGGCACGGCTCGCGCTGCGCGCCGCCGAGGCATGCACGCGGCACGCCCGGCCGCTGTACGCCGCGCATGCCGACCTGACGGTGCCCGAGGAGCCGCATCTCGCCTACTGGCATGCCGCGACCCTGCTGCGCGAGCACCGCGGCGACGGCCACCTCGCGGCGCTGCTCTCCGCAGAGCTCGACCCCGTCGAGGCGCTGGTGAGCCACACGGCCACCGGCAAGGGCATGGCGCCGCGCTGGATTCTGGCCACGCGCGGCTGGCGGCGCGCCGACTGGGAGGCCGCCCAGGGGCGGCTGCGGGAGCGTGGAATCCTGGACGCCGAGGGCGAGTTGACCGAGGATGGCGTACGGCTTCGGGCGGAGCTGGAGGAGCACACGGACCGCATCGACCTCGCCCCGTACGAGCATCTGGGGGCCGCGGACGTCGAGCGGCTGACCGAGCTGGCGCGCGGCTTCCTGACGACCGCGGTGGCCTCCGGCGCCTTCCCCGCGGACCTCAGCGGCAAGGGCTGACGTTTACCACGGCCCTCCAGGGCAACTCGGGAGACATCAGTCACCGACCCTGGAGGTGCCCTTGTTCCGCGCAGTCGCAGACGCACTTCGAATGATCGGCTCGGCGATCGCCACCGTGGTGACGCTGCCCTTCCGGATGCTCGCCCGGCTCTTCGGCGGAGCCTCGCGCGGCGGGCGCCGAACTCGCCGCGTCTGAAGCGGCAGGCGACACGGCCCCCGGCCACCCGGCACAATGCACTCTCAAGCACAGCCAGCACAGCCAGCATGAGAAGGCGAGTCGGGGAACCGTGACGACGTCCATCGAAGGCAGGATCGCCGAGGAGCTCGGCGTACGGGAGCGGCAGGTGAAGGCGGCCGTCGAGCTGCTCGACGGCGGGTCGACCGTGCCGTTCATCGCGCGCTACCGCAAAGAAGCGACCGAGATGCTCGACGACGCGCAACTGCGCACGCTCGAGGAGCGGCTGCGGTATCTGCGGGAGCTGGAGGAACGGCGGACCGCGATCCTGGAGTCCGTGCGCGAGCAGGGCAAGCTGGACGAGGCGCTGGAGGCGCAGATCCGGGCCGCCGACACCAAGGCGCGCCTTGAGGACATCTACCTGCCGTTCAAGCCGAAGCGGCGCACCAAGGCGCAGATCGCACGCGAGGCGGGTCTTGAGCCGCTGGCCGACGGGCTGCTCGGCGACCCGTCGGTGGAGCCGCTCGCGGCCGCCGCGGCCTTCGTGGACGAAGCCTTGGGCGTCGCGGACGCCGCCGCGGCGCTGGAGGGCGCGCGGGCGATCTTGACGGAGCGTTTCTCCGAGGATGCCGACCTGATCGGCGAGCTGCGCGAGCGGATGTGGACGCGCGGCCGGCTGGCGGCGAAGGTGCGCGACGGCAAGGAGGAGGCAGGCGCGAAGTTCGCGGACTACTTCGACTTCGCGGAGCCGTTCAAGGAGCTTCCTTCGCACCGGGTGCTCGCCATGTTCCGGGGCGAGAAGGAGGACATCCTCGACCTGGTGCTGGAGCCGGAGGAGCCGGGCGAGCAGCCGGGCCCCTCGACGTACGAGGGGATGATCGCCCGGCGCTTCGACGTCGCCGACCGCGGGCGCCTTGGCGACAAGTGGCTCGCGGACACCGTGCGTTGGGCGTGGCGGACGCGGATCCTGGTGCATCTGGGGATCGACCTGCGGCTCCGGCTGCGTACGGCGGCGGAGGACGAGGCGGTCCGGGTCTTCGCGGCGAACCTGCGGGATCTGCTGCTGGCCGCGCCGGCGGGCACGCGGGCGACGCTGGGGCTCGACCCCGGTTTCCGTACGGGCGTGAAGGTCGCCGTGGTCGACTCGACCGGCAAGGTCGTCGCCACGGACGTCATCTACCCGCACGTCCCGGCGAACAAGTGGGACGAGTCGCTGGCGAAACTGGCGCGGCTCGCCAAGGAGCACTCCGTCGATCTGATCGCGATCGGCAACGGCACTGCATCGCGGGAGACCGACAAGCTCGCCGGTGAACTGTGCGCGAAGCACCCGGAGTTGAGCCTCACCAAGGTGATGGTCTCGGAGGCGGGCGCGTCGGTGTACTCCGCGTCCGCGTTCGCCTCGCAGGAGCTGCCCGGCCTCGATGTGTCCCTGCGCGGCGCCGTCTCCATCGCTCGACGCCTCCAGGACCCGCTGGCCGAACTCGTCAAGATCGACCCGAAGTCGATCGGTGTCGGCCAGTACCAGCACGACCTGTCCGAGGTGAAGCTGTCGCGGTCACTCGACGCGGTCGTGGAGGACTGTGTGAACGGCGTCGGCGTCGACGTCAACACCGCGTCCGCGCCGCTGCTTTCACGGGTGTCGGGCATCGGCACCGGGCTCGCCGAGAACATCGTGGCGCACCGCGACTCCAACGGCCCCTTCCGCTCCCGCAAGGCGCTGAAGGATGTGGCGCGGCTCGGCCCCAAGGCGTACGAGCAGTGCGCGGGCTTCCTCCGGATCCGCGGTGGCGACGACCCGCTGGACGCCTCCAGCGTGCACCCCGAGGCGTATCCGGTGGTGCGGCGCATGGTGAAGACGGCGGGCGAGGAGGTCGCCTCGCTGATCGGCAACGCGCCGGTGCTGCGCTCGCTGAAGCCGGCCGACTACGTGGACGAGACCTTCGGTCTGCCGACGGTGACCGACATTCTGCGGGAGCTGGAGAAGCCGGGGCGCGACCCGCGACCCGCGTTCAAGACGGCCACCTTCAAGGAGGGCGTCGAGAAGATCGGCGACCTGGCGTCCGGGATGATCCTGGAGGGCGTGGTCACCAATGTGGCGGCCTTCGGTGCCTTCGTGGACATCGGCGTCCACCAGGACGGCCTGGTGCATGTGTCGGCCATGTCGAAGACCTTCGTCAAGGACCCGCGGGACGTGGTGAAGCCGGGCGACGTGGTGAAGGTGAAGGTCCTGGACGTCGACATCCCGCGCAAGCGGATCTCGCTCACCCTGCGACTCGATGACGAGGCCGCACCGAAGGAGGCCGGAGGCGGCCCGAAGCAGCGGGAGCGGAGTGAGCGCGGCGGCCGTCCGCCGCAGCAGCGCCGTCAGCAGGGCGGACGCGGGGGCGATCGCGGTGGGGACCGCGGCGGGAGCCGTGGCGGCGACCGCCAGGCTCCGCCGCCGGCGAACAGCGCGATGGCGGACGCGCTGCGGCGGGCCGGTCTCGCGGATCCCGACCGGCGCCGCTGAGGAAGCGCAGATGGGCCCCGTTGCCGGTCGGCGACGGGGCCCCGCGCACAGGTGCGTACGCATCACTGCCCAGGTATGCGGCCGTGCTCGGCGTCGGACCTCAGGCCTCGGTCACCTTGCCCGCGGACACCTCGATACGGCGCGTGGTGTGGACCGCGTCGAGCATCCGGCGGTCGTGCGTGACCAGCAGCAGCGTGCCGGTGTACGAGTCCAGCGCGGACTCCAGCTGCTCGATCGCCGGCAGGTCGAGGTGGTTCGTCGGTTCGTCGAGTACGAGGAGATTGACGCCGCGGCCCTGGAGCAGCGCCAGCGCGGCACGGGTGCGTTCGCCGGGGGAGAGCGTGGTCGCCGGGCGCAGCACATGGTCCGCCTTGAGGCCGAACTTGGCCAGCAGGGTGCGGACTTCGGCAGGTTCGGTGTCGGGGACGGCCGCGCAGAAGGCGTCGAGCAGTCTCTCGGTGCCGTAGAACAGCCCGCGGGCCTGGTCGACCTCGCCGACCACCACGCCGGCGCCGAGCGTGGCGTGGCCCGCGTCGAGGGTGAGGCGGCCGAGGAGGGCGGCGAGCAGTGTGGACTTGCCCGCACCGTTGGCGCCGGTGATGGCCACCCGGTCGGCCCAGTCGATCTGGAGTGAGGCCGGGCCGAAGGTGAAGTCGCCACGGCGGACCTCTGCGCCGCGGAGAGTCGCGACGACCGAGCCGGAGCGCGGCGCGGATGCGATCTCCATTCGAAGCTCCCACTCCTTGCGGGGCTCCTCCACGGTGTCGAGGCGTTCGATCATGCGCTGCGTCTGGCGAGCCTTCGCGGCCTGCTTTTCGCTCGCCTCGCTGCGGAACTTGCGGCCGAGCTTGTCGCTGTCGGTCGCCTTGCGGCGGGCGTTCTTGACGCCCTTGTCCATCCAGGAGCGCTGCATCTGGGCGCGGCCTTCGAGCGCCGCCCTCTTGTCGGCGTACTCCTCGAAGTCCTCGCGGGCGTGCCGGCGTGCGGTGTCCCGCTCCTCGAGATATGCGGTGTATCCGCCACCGAACAGGGTGATCTGCTGCTGCGCGAGATCGAGTTCGAGGACCTTGGTGACCGTGCGGGTCAGGAACTCGCGGTCGTGGCTGACGACGACCGTACCGGCGCGCAGGCCCTGGACGAAGGTCTCCAGTCGGTCCAGGCCGTCCAGGTCGAGGTCGTTGGTCGGCTCGTCGAGCAGGAAGACGTCGTACCGCGAAAGGAGCAGGGAGGCGAGGCCGGCGCGGGCGGCCTGGCCGCCGGAGAGCGCGGTCATCGGCAGGTCGAGCCCGATGGTCAGGCCGAGCGAGGCGGCGACCTCGTCGGCGCGCTCGTCGAGGTCCGCGCCGCCGAGGGCGAGCCAGCGCTCCAGGCTGTCGGCGTAGGCGTCGTCGGCGCCGGGCGCGCCGTCGACGAGCGCCTGGGTCGCCTCGTCCATGGCGCGCTGGGCGGCGGCGACGCCGGTTCGGCGGGCGAGGAAGTCCCGTACGGTCTCGCCCGCCCGGCGCTCGGGCTCCTGCGGGAGATGGCCGACGGTGGCGGCGGGCGGCGAGAGCTTGAGCTCGCCCTGCTCGGGCCGGTCGAGTCCGGCGAGGAGGCGCAGCAGGGTCGACTTGCCGGCGCCGTTGACACCGACGAGGCCGATCACATCGCCGGGGGCGACGACGAGGTCGAGCCCGGAGAAGAGCGAGCGGTCGCCGTGCCCGGCGGCGAGATCTTTGGCGACGAGGGTTGCAGTCATGAGGGGGCTGATCCTAATCGCGGGTGGGGTGGGGGGTGTTTCGGGGGACGGTGTGGGGGGCGGGGCTGGGGGACGGTGCGGCGGGGGTGGGCCGCTGCGCGGGCCTTTTCCCCACCCCGCCCCTTCCCGAACTGGGGGCAAGCGCCCAGACCCCCGGGGCCGCCGGCTTCGCGGCGTGGACGGCCGCACCGGTGCGGGAACAGCGGGCGGGGCAAGCCCCAGACCCCGGGGCGCCGGCCTCGCGGCGCGGTGGGCCGCACCCCGGTGCGGGGACGGCGCGCGGGAATCCCCCTCCCGACCCCGGGGCGTCGGCTTCGCGCCGCAGAGGGCCGCACCCCCGTGCGGGACGCGAGGCCCGCGCGCCCGACGCGGGGCGTGTCAGTGGGGCACCTGTGTCACCAGCACCGTCCCCGTCGTCCGCGCCACCAGAAACGCCTCGCCCTTCACCGCCCGCCCGTCCACCGCGATTCGGTGCTCGCCCGGCTCCAGCGTCCCGTCGAACACCTCCCGCGTATGCGTCCGGTGCAGCCGGTCCAGGCGGTACGCCATCAGTCGCAGTCGGCACGTCGAGGTCACCTCCACGTCCGCCGTGCCGGCCGTCGATGTCAGTCGGGTCAGCCTGCGGCACTCCAACGGGGCGCGGTCCAGGGCGTGTTCGATCTGGGCGACCAACACTGGGATTATCGGGGCGAGGCCGTCCACGTATGTCACCTCCACGCCCGCCGTCTCGAACGCCGCGCGCACACCCGCGCGCTGCTGCGCGGTGACCGTGCGGCCGAACGCGACCGCGCCATAGGTGCGCAGTTCCTCCGCCGGGACCCCCGTGGCGCCGTCGGTGATGTCCGCGCCGATGCCGATGGCCCGCAGGGCCGCGGCCAGCCTGGCCAGTACAGCGACCCGCGCGCCGATCAGCAGGACCCGGCGGCGGACGGGCGCCGCGTCGTCGTGGCCGTCGCCGTCGCCGTCCGGCAGCAGGCGTTCCAGCTCGGCGCGGTAGGCGTCGCCGCGGAAGCGGAACGGCCCTATCCCGTGGTAGCCGTTGAGTTCCAGGTCCGCCGTCTCGGACGTCTGCCAGGCGAAGTCACGCCACACGACGTCGTCCTCTTCGCGCTCGATGACGGCCGTCACCGCTCCGCACTGGATGTCCTCGCACTCGGGGCAGCCGTAGATCACACAGCGGCCGCCCTCCAGCGGTGCCGCGGCGTCCAGCAGCAGCGTGCGCACCTGCGCGGTGAAGATCGCCGGGGGCACGTCGGATGCCAGCGGCGAGACGGCATCGAGGTCGGAGAGCTGGAACAGCAGCGGCCGCCCGTCGACGATGAAGTCCATGAAGTCCCGGTGCACTTGGTAGCCACCATCCGCGAAGACTCCCCCGGCGCGCATCGCCGGCGCCAGCCCGAAGGTCGCGTACACGGCAGACATATCCTGAGTATCCCCACCTGTGCCGTGTTCTGAGCACGGCTGAGCGCGGCAACGGCCATTCCGCTACCGTCCCGGCATGAGCGGCGATGTGTTGGTGGTGGGCGGCGGGGTCATCGGACTGACGACCGCGATCGTGCTTGCGGAGAGTGGCCTTCGCGTACGCGTGTGGACGCGGGAGCCGGCGGAGGAGACGACATCGGCGGTGGCGGGTGCGCTGTGGTGGCCGTATCGCATCGAGCCGCAGGAGCTGGTCGGCGGCTGGTCGCTCGCTTCGCTGCGGGTGTACGAGAAGCTCGCCGCCCGCCCCGAGGAGACCGGTGTCCGGCTGGCCGCGGGCATACACGCCGATGTACGCCTGTCGGATCTCGGGCCGTGGGCCGCGCAGGTCGAGGGGTTGCGCGAGGCGGAGGCCGACGAACTGCCCGAGGGGTACGCCCACGGGCTGTGGGCCAGAATCCCGCTGATCGACATGCCCGTTCATCTGGGCTGGCTGCGGCGGCGGTTCGAAGCCGCGGGCGGCACGGTGGAGCTGCGTACGGTCAGCTCCTTCGCCCAGGCGGCGGACCGGGCGCGGGTCGTGGTCAACTGCACCGGGCTCGGCGCGCGCGAGCTCACTTCGGATGATCAACTGCGGCCGGTGCGCGGGCAGTTGGTACTGGTGGAGAACCCCGGGATCGAGGAGTGGTTCACCGCGGCCGACCATGCGTCGGCCACAACGACGTACTTCTTTCCGCAGCCAGGGCGGCTGATTCTGGGCGGCACCGCAGAGGACGACGACTGGCGCCTCGCGCCCGATCCGGCGACGGCCGAGGAGATCGTGGCGCGCTGTGCGCGGATCCGTCCGGAGATCGCCGGGGCACGGATCCTCGGGCACCGGGCGGCGCTGCGCCCGGCGAGGCCCCAGGGAGTGCGCATCGAGGCCGAGCCGCTGCCGGACGGCGGTCTGCTGGTCCACAACTACGGCCATGGCGGCGCCGGGGTGACAGTCGCCTGGGGCTGCGCGGAGGCTGCGGCGGCCCTTGCCTCGTAGCTCGGGGGCTCCGTCACGAACCTGACGAGCTCCGCCCCGGCTCCCGAGGAGGCGGGGGCCGGGGCGGAGACCGGGTCAGGCGTTGTTGTCGGCGTCCTGGCAGTTCTTGATCTTGCGCTGGATCGCGGCGGCCTGCGCACGCGCCTTCTTGGCCTCGTCGTGCGCGCCGAGCCGGTCGAGCTTCGCCGCCTTCGACTTGAGCTCATCGACCTGCTGGCGCATCTTGTTGATCTCACAGATCACGATGCCGCCGGCGCGGACATCCGCCGTGGCGGCGGCCTGCGCGGGGGCGGCGGTGAACAGCAGACCGCCGGCCAGGGCGGCGGTGATGGCGAGCGTGGTCGTACGACGCATGGTTCCTCTTCCTTCCCGTGCACCACGTTCCAAGTGCACGGCTGTGCAGCCTCATTGAGAGGCTTGATCAATACCAGTCGGTAACCCTAGCCGACGTGATCACGGGGTCTCGACCGGGTTGCGCTGGTCGTCGGGGCCCGCGCCCGGCGGCCCGATCCGGATCTCGAAGTCGCCGTCGTACTTCTTGTGGCCCGCGATCACCGCCGACTCCACGGCCTCGGCCCCGATCTCGCCGCGCACGATCAGCGGGTCGTGACGCAGATCGCGCATCAGCGCCACGCACATGCCCACCATGACGATCACGAACGGCGCGGCCACCAGGATCGTCAGATTCTGCAGTCCCGCCAGTGCGTCGCCCTTTCCGTTCCCGATGAGCAGCATGATCGCCGCGACGGCACCTGTCACCACGCCCCAGAAGACGACCACCAGTCTGGACGGTTCGAACGAGCCCTTCTGCGACAGCGTCCCCATCACGATGGACGCGGCGTCCGCGCCCGACACGAAGAAGATGCCGACCAGGATCATCACCAGCAGGCTCATCGCCGTGGGGATCGGATACTGCTGCAGCACCGCGAAGAGCTGGCCTTCCGGAGTCGTCTCGTCGCCGAGCTGCTTGCGCTCCTGCAGCTTCATCGCCGTACCGCCGAAGACCGCGAACCACACCAGGCTGACGGTGCTCGGCACCAGGATGACCCCACCGACGAACTGACGGATCGTGCGCCCCCGGCTGATCCTGGCAATGAACATCCCGACGAACGGCGTCCAGGAGATCCACCAGGCCCAGTAGAAGACCGTCCAGCTGCCCAGCCAGTCGGCGACGCCCTCGCCGCCGGTGGCCTCGGTGCGGCCGGCGAGCTGTGGCAGATCGCCCAAGTAGGAGAAGATCGACGTCGGCAGCAGATCGAGGACGATGATCGTCGGCCCCGCGACGAAGACGAAGACGACGAGCAGCAGCGCCAGCACCATATTGGTGTTGGACAGCCACTGGATGCCCTTCTCGACGCCGGAGACCGCGGACGCGACGAAGGCAACGGTCAGCACCGCGATGATGCCGACGAGCAGACCGGTGCTGACCTTCTCCATCCAGCCCAGCTCCTGGACGCCGCTGCCGATCTGCAGGGTGCCGAGGCCGAGCGAGGCCGCGGAGCCGAAGAGCGTCGCGAAGATCGCGAGGATGTCGATGACCCGGCCGGGTGCGCCGAGGGCATTCTTCTCACCGATGAGCGGCACGAAGACCGCGCTGATGGTCTGTCGCCTGCGGCGACGGAAGGTGCTGTAGGCGATGGCGAGTCCGACGACGGCGTAGATCGCCCAGGGGTGCAGGGTCCAGTGGAAGAGCGTGGTGGCCATGGCCGTCTGCATGGCGTCCGCCGAGTCGGCGGGGTCGGTGCCGGGCGGCGGTGTGATGTAGTGGGCGAGCGGCTCGGCCACTCCGTAGAACATCAGGCCGATGCCCATGCCCGCGCTGAACATCATGGCGACCCAGGACACCGTCCTGAACTCCGGGCGCTCGCTCTCCTGCCCGAGCGGGATCTTGCCGTAGCGGCTGATGGCGAGCCAGAGAGCGAAGACCACAAAGCCGGAGGCGGCGAGCACGAACGCCCAACCGCCGTTGTGGATCAGCCCGCTGAGCATCTTGCTGGAGACGCTCTCGAGGGTGTCGGTGGCGACGGCGCCCCACACCACGAAGGCGAGGGTGAGGACGGCAGTGACGCCGAAGACCACCCGGTCCGTCCTGGCGCGCTCGGTCTCCTGAGGATGGCCGGGGAGATCCGCCGTCACCGGCCGCTCTCCCCGGCTTCCCGGTTGCTGTTCGTCGTGCGACACGAGTGGCACCTTCCAAGGTTTGGCGGAACCTGCTTTCGCTCCTCCGCTACCCCCTACCACACGTGATGCACGCCACCCTCCTCAACAGGCGGCGACCGGTTGTCCCGGTGTGAGGTGGTATGCCGCACGGGCATCGAGAAGCAGCGGGATCAGTTCGCGCTGGGACTGGCGCAGCGGTACGAACGCCCCGTCCCCCTCCGGCCTCGACGCGACGCCGTGCAGCGCCAGTTCGTCCCGCACGTCCGCGTACTGCGCCGCGTCGAGGCGGTAGCCGCAGGGCGGATCCTCCAGGGTCTCCTCCGCCGTCGCCGGGTCGTTGTCGGCGCCGCCCAGATAGACCGGGCCGCGGTCCTTGAAACCGGCCAGCCTCGCGGCTCCGGTCGCCGCCTCGATCCGGCCGCGCCGTTCGTCGACGAAGTCCAACAGACCGTCCAGGGCGGTCAGTTGACTGTCGACCCGGCGACGGTTGTTCAGCGCTGGGTCGGCCTTCTCCTCCTCGGTGAGGGGGTCGACGCGGCTCTCGATCAGCAGGCCCAGGGCGTTCTTGACGCCCGAGGCATTGCGCAGGATGCGCTCCTGGCCGTCGCCCGCAACCTGCTTGATGGGGTCGCCGGTGACCGGGTCGGTCCATATGCCGTAGGTACCGGTGGTGAAGCCGCTGTCATGTGCGGCCGGGCGGACGTAGTGCTCGGAGAGGGTCTGCGACTCCTGGTGAACCTTGGCGTCGGTGTTGAGGTTGCGCGGCCAGAGGTCGAAGAGGTCCTTGTCGTAGTACGGCGGGGTGGCGCCGTACTCGTGCAAGTCGTAGACGATGTCCGGGCGCTGGTCCCGGATGACGGCGGCCAGCGCCCGCGCCTCGGCGGTCTTCAGGGCGATGTGGTCGCGGTTGATGTCGACCCCGTCGGAGTTGCCGCGGGTGTCCGCGGCCCGTCCGTCCGGGTTGGCGGTGGGGACGACGAGGATTCTCGTACGGGACAGCAGCCGGCGGGTTTCGCCGTCCCTGGCGTAGGCGAGATCGCGGATCGTGGTGAGACAGGCGTCGCGGCCCGAGGGCTCGTCGCCGTGCTGAGTACAGATCAGCAGGACGGTGCTCGCGGCGTGCTGAGCGCCGATGTGTACGAGCTGAAGCGGCCGGCCCTGCTTCGTGGTGCCGATCCGGCCGACCGAGACCCGGTCGCTGCCGCGGTCGACGGCGGCGAGGAACGTCTGCTCCTCGGGCTGGCTGGTCCAGCGCGCGCCTTGGCTGGTCTCGAAGCCGGTGCGGGGCAGGCTGTGCGCCGCCTCGGCCGGCGCCGTGGCCAGCGGCACGGCAAGCGCTGCCGCTGCGACCGTCAGGGCGAGGATGCGGATACGGGACGTCATCGGCTGTCGCCTCCCGGGATCGGGCGGATGGGCCGCGGCTCGGCCACACCGCTGAGCCGGGCCTCGCGCGGGGTGAGGGACGCGGTGGACCCCGCGGTGGCGCGTACGAAGGCGGCGGCGCCGCCGACGATCGGCAGCTTCGCCGATGTACGGGCCAGATCGAGGGTGAGCGCCGGAGTGCTCGCGGGCGGGTCGATGAGGTCCCTGTCCGTGCCGCCGACTATCAGGGCGAGCCGGTGCCCAGCCGGGACGACATGGTCACTTGCGTGCAGATCGAGGGTGATGGTGTACGCCGTGCCGGGCGTCAGCGGACGGCCCTTTGCGTCGGAGGCGTAGTTGCCGAGGTCCGCCCACCCGCGGCTGAAGACGGTGTAGTCGACGGCTGCCGTGCGGGCCTTGGTCGTCTTGAAGCAGGGGCTGTCGCCCGGGGTACTCGCGCCCCAGCAGCTGCGTTCGGCAAGGGTGGTGATGCCTTCGCCGGCTGCCGCGTAGTCGCGGATCGTGTCGGGGCCGAGGTCGACGAGGACCGCGGAGAGATGGGCGCTGGTGGTGGACGGCGTGGCGGTGATGGTCACCCTGGAGGAGCCGGACAGCCGAAGGTCACGGCCGAGGGGCTTGGTGATGAACCCGGCCTTGGAGGAGGTCGACCGGTCGATCTGGGCGGCCCAGTCGGTCTCCTCGAGCGTCGGGTCGTCGGTGAAGGTCTCGGTCGCGCCGGGGCGTGCGGGCTGCAGACTCAGTGTGCCGACGCCCGCCGCCGCACCCTTGTCCGGGCGGAGGCTGGTGGTGTCGGTGGACCGGGGCGGCCAGACGCGGTCGGTGGACCACTGGTCGGGGGCGCGCTCGATGTCGGCCATCGGCTCGCGGTCGATGCCGTTGTCGTGGCCGAGGAGGTAGTGGTCGAACCAGCGGTGCAGGGTGCTGACCCACTCGGCGCGGCGGAAGTCGAACGGGTCGACGTGCCCGGTCTGCGAGAGCCAGACCTTGCGCTCCACGCCTTCGTCGGCGAGGGCGTCCCACCACTGGCCGAAGTGCTTGGAGCGGACGTTGAGGTCCTGCATACCGTGCACGGCGAAGACGCTGGCCTCGACGTTGTCCGCGTCGGGAACGTGGTCGCGCTCGCTCCACAGCCGGGTCAGATCACCGTTGCGGGGCGCCTCGTCCACCAGCCGCTGCTGGACGGCCTGGCAGCGGGCGCGGGCGTCGGGGCTCTCGACATAGTTGGAGAGCCAGTCGGGGCCCGAGTTGTAGAGCGGGGCGCCCTTGGCGAAGTAGTAGTCGTACCAGGAGGAGATGGCGCCGATCGGGACGATCGTCTTGAGCCCCTCGACTCCGGTGGCGGCGACGCCGTTGGCGATGGTGCCGTCGTAACTCTTGCCGATCATGCCGGTACTGCCGGTGCTCCAGCCGGCCCGGGCGCGCTCGCCGCCGGTGCGGGTGGTGTAGCCGCGGCCGCGGCCGTTCAGCCAGTCGACGACGGCCTTGGCGGACTGGATGTCCGAGCGGCCGCCGACGTCGACGCAGCCGTCGGAGCGGTTGGTGCCCGCCAGGTCGACCGCGACGAAGGCGTACCCGCGCGGGACGAAGAAGTTGTCGTAGTAGAGCGGGAACTGGACGGGGTTGCCATTCGCGTCGTATGTCTTCCTCTGACTCTCGTTGCCGCGTCCGCAGCAGGAGTAGTACGGACTGGCGTCCATGATCACGGGGATCTTCCGGCCCTGCCGCGCGGGCTCACGCGGCCGGACGATGTCGACGGCGACGCGATCGGTCCGCCCGTCTCCGTCGCCGTCGAGCCGGGTGTCCACCCATACGGACTCACGGATGGCGTTCTCGTACGAGTAGACGGGTCTGCTCTCACGTACGGGCGCGCTGTGTGCGCCCGTCGGGGCCAGGGTCATGGCCATCAGGGCGGCCGAGGCCGCCGCCACCAGCGATCTGCACGTCAAGCGGGCGCCCCGCGCGTGTGTCGGCATGGGCGGAAGGTACTCCGGTCAACTCCTGTGCAACAGAGGGCATTCGGCTGTCCCAGTCGATCTCGGCGGAGGCGACTCGACGGACGCTCTCGTCAGCGCAGCGCCTGCGTGACGCGGCTGCGCAGCGTCTCGTTCTCGATCGTGTCGGCGTATCGCCAGGCCGCGGCGGTGACTTCTTCGGTTTGCAGCTCGACGATCTCGGCCGAGGTGCGGAAGAGGAAGCGCAAGTCGAAGTGCCGGTGATCGGGCTCGCCCCTGGTTGGGCTGGCCGGTATGCGGGGGCCTCGATGTGTACGGGGCGGTGGTCGGCCGGGATAACGACCGCGGCCGTGATGCCGGTCTACTCAGTCAGGGAATTCGCACTGGAAGCCAAGCGACGGCAGGAGAAGGATATACAGGTTCGCTATTTTCATCATAAAGTCGGGAATCTGCTGCGGGGTAGTTGCGCCTCATTCTGTTAGGCGACAACCCCGAGTTCGGTGCGGGTGCGGTGGATGAACTCGCGGACGGCCGGCTCGCGCCGCCAGGGGGCCAGGGCCGCGTTGAACTCGCGGACGTAGTCCTTGGCGCGGGTGGACTGGACGCGGACGAGGATGTCGACGCTGCGGTTGCCGAGTTCGAGGCCGTGGTCGAGGTCGCGGGCCTGTAGATGGGCAGTCCCCACGATCGCGAGCCGCATCCCGACGGAGCGTGTGAACACCCCGGTCGGCATGGCGGCAGCCTGCTTGTTCCAGGCGAGGGCGGCCTTGGGGTTCTTCAGGTCGCGGAAGACCTCGGCGGCGTCCGCCGAGAGGCGGGCGTGGTGATAGAAGTCGATCCATCCGGGCTCGTCACCGTTGTCGGCCTTGGCCTGGCCCAGCAGATCCTCGGAGGCCGCGAGGGCCCGTGAGGCGGACCTGGAGTCGTTCTCGCGAGCATGAGCGCGGGCCTCGATCAGCTTGTTGAACGCCAGCACCCTGGGCGCCGCCTGGCCCTTGGCGCGTTCGAAGGCGCCCTGCGCCATGTCCACGGCCTGGGACGCAAAGCCCCGCATCAGGGACTGCATGGCCATCGTGGTCAGGACATAGCAGCCCAACTGCACATCTCCGCCCGCGCGGGCCATGCGGAGAGCCTGGATGAAGTGCCGCTGGGCGGCGTTGTGCTGCCCGACGTCGAACGCCGTCCACCCCGCCAGCCGCGACAACTCGGCCGTCACGCTGAAGAGTTCACTGCCGACATCGTCGGAGAAAGTGCCGTGCAGGAGAGGGGCCGCCCGGTGCTCAAGACAGTCGGTGACGGAACTGGACTTCCAGTTCCCGCCGCCATACTTCGAGTCCCAGTGACGGGCGTGGTCGGCTGCCTCGCGCAGTTCGTCCAAGTCCGAGCGGCCGACTTGCTGGCCGCCCTGGTGGTTGGCGGTCTCATCGGCGGGGCTGACGAGCCAGCGGGTGACGGGGACGGTAAACGCGGACACGGCGAAGCCGGACCCGGTGTCCTTGAGGAAGTCGCGGCGGTTCACGGAGCTCCAGAACGAAGTGGCGACGCGGACAGCATCGGCGGGATCTCGCGAGAAATCCAACCCCACCGAAGCATCGATTGTCTCCGCCTCGCCCATACCGATTTCCGCGAGACTGACTGGCCGCCCCAGCCGTTCCCCAAGAGCTTGGGCCAGCAGCCGGGGCACCGGGGGCTTCGGGGTCATCCCGCGCCGACACCAGTTCGCCACGGAGGTATGCGAGGAGTCCGTCTCTATCCCTGCCTGGTGGGCGAGCTGGTTGACGCGCAGAGCCAGGGACTTGTGGCTCGCACCAGAGCCTTCGACGAACCGGGCCAGGTCCGTATTGGGCGGACGGGCCCGACGGACGGTCGATGCCACGAGGTCCCCCTTGACCAGTACTGGAGTGTTGCGCACGAGGTCGACTCGACTGGCTACAGAAAGTGGTACGCGGGCGGACTGAGGATTTTCAGTCGTGCGCGAACCCCCGCTGGGCACGAAGAGTCGTACACGATACGCGTGTTGGGTCACCGAGGGTATTGCCTGCGGGGCCCACAGTGAACCGCGCACGCGAGTTGTGAGCCCCCCTGCGAGCCCTCCCCGATCTTGTTGCCGACCGCTGTGATGAGGGCCCAGGCCACCGCCGGAACTGGACGAGGCCCCTTCCGGCGGTGGCCGCCGACAGGCACCACTCACTCTCGGGGGTGAACCAGATGTGCGGAATCGCAGGACTGGCCGGACCGGACGCCCACTGGCACCAGATGACGGTGAAGGCCATGGGCATCGCCCAGCACTACCGCGGACCGGACGGCACCATGCACGCCGCATCCAGCGACGGGCGGGGGGTGCTGGCCATGAACACGCTGCTGATCGTGGACCCGCTCGCCCATCCCGGCCCCTACCTCGACCGCCCATCGAGGGTCCTGTTGGCCTTCAACGGAGAGATCTACAACTACCGTCGGCAGGCAACAGCCTGGGGCATCGAGCTCGCTGAGAAAGAGACCGACGCCCACCTCGTCCTCAAGGCCTGGACGAAGCTCGGACCGTCCTGCCTGGACGGGCTGGACGGCATGTTCGCCCTCGCGCTCTATGACCCCCGCGTCGGCAAGCTGTTCCTGGCCCGCGACCGGCTGGGGGAGAAGCCGCTCTACTGGCGCATGGACGGCGGCCGGCTCGCGTTCGCCTCCGAGGTCACCACCTTGATCGGCTACGGTTCGGCGCCGCTGATCGTCCGCCCGGAGATGTTGGCGATCGAGACCCCGGTCGGCGTCGACACCCCGTTCCAGGGCGTCCAACTGCTGGCCCCGGCGACGTTACTGACCTTCGACGTCGTGACCGCCTCGCTGCAACAGACCATCTGGTGGCGTCTGGAGGACCGGCTGCCGTTTGCGGGCGACTACCGCCAGGCCCTGGCCGCCTTCTCGGTCGTGCTGGCCGAGCAGGTCCCACTTCGGGCCCCTGGCTGTGACTTCGCGCTGCTGCTGTCCGGCGGCCTGGACTCCTCGGTTCTGGCCTATCTGATGCGGCCCCCGGTCTGCGTCACCGTCTCCTACCCGGGCCAAGACCGCCTGGACGAGTCGGATGTCGCGGCCCGGATCGCGCGGGACATCGGGGCCGAGCTCGTGGTGGTCGAGCCGGATCACATCGACTTCACCAAGGCCCTGCCGCACTTGATGTCCGCGCTGGACTACCCGATGGGCAACGCGTCCACGTTCTCCGAGTACATGGCTTACCGCAATGTCTCCGACCTCGGCCTGAAGGTGGTGGTCGGTGGCCTCGGTCCGGACGAATTCCTCATGGGCTACGTCCGCCATGCCCTGGTCCTGTTCGGTCCGGACGCCGTCCTGAAGGCGGGCCTGGACGCCTACCGGCCGCTGGCCGCCAAACTCACCGCGGGCCAGCAGTTGGAGCCGGGCGAGTCGGTCACCCGGCTCATCCTGCGCGGACCGGACCCCGAGATGCGGCTCAGGGCCTTGGTCGCCGACGCCATGGAACGGGCTGGCGGCGACCTGGCCAGGGGGTGACCCTGGCGGATCTGGCAACGGCCTGGCGGCCGTTGGTGATGACGAGCGACAAGCTCGCCTCCGCCCACTCATTGGAGCGCCGGTCCCCTTACCTAGCGCGTGAACTGGTGGAGCTGTCCTACCGGCTCCCGGTCCAGCACAAGATCGCCGATCCGGTGTCGGGCAAGCGGATCCTGCGGGATGCCGCGAAGGCCCTCGGCCTGCCGCGCGAGGTCTGGGGAAGCCGGGACAAGCTCGGCTTCTCCTCCCCTGTCCCCACCTGGCTCAACGGCCCCCTCGCGGCCTGGGCAGACGCCCAGATCCACACTGCGCTCGCCGAGGCTCCGGCCGCGCTGCGGCCGCTGCTCACGGACGGCCTCAAGCCCGGCGGCCGGTTCGACCGGACGAGGATGCAGGCCCTGCTGGCAGCCGCCTGGTTTTCAGACCAGTCGGTGAGGGCTGCCGCATGATCCTCAACTCCCTTACTACGGTGACGGGATGCACTCTGCCACCACCCGTCCCGAGCGCCCTGCCACCGCCCGCGGCGCGGTCGCCATCATCACCAACCGGCGCGGCGAACTCCTCCTGCACCTGCGGGAGGACCTGCCCAATATCGCCTGGCCCGCCCACTGGAGCTTGCTCGGGGGCGGCGCCGACGAGGGGGAGAGCCCTACCGAGACGGTTGTCCGCGAGCTCGACGAGGAAGCCGGACTCGTCCGCAGGAATCTCACCGAGCTCTTCGAGTTCCGCGACGAACACGGCTCCGGCCAGCTGATCAGCTTTTTCGCCTCCGACTGGGACGGCGACGAGACCACGCTGCCGCTGGCCGAGGGCGTCAAGCTCCAGTTCTTTGCCCCCGAACACCTCGGCATCCTCACGATCCCGCCGTTCATCCGGGGCGGGATCCACCGCTATCTGGCCGCCCGGCCCGCCTGAGTCCTTCCCCGGGATGGGGCGGCCGGGCGGCGGCCCCATCTGGAAGGACACGCTCGTGAAGCTCACCGTCGTCGGCTGCGGCTACCTCGGCGCCACCCATGCTGCCTGCATGGCCGAACTCGGCCACGAAGTCCTCGGCATGGACTCCGACATGGACAAGGTCAGCGTCCTCAACTCCGGCAAGGCCCCGTTCTTCGAGCGCGACCTGGACGAGTTGCTGGCCAAGCACACGGCCTCGGGCCAGCTGAAGTTCACCGCCTCCTACGCGGAGGCCGCCCACTTCGCCGACCTGCACTTCATCGGGGT
This sequence comes from Streptomyces sp. NPDC019443, assembly GCF_044389785.1. Taxonomy (NCBI): domain Bacteria; kingdom Bacillati; phylum Actinomycetota; class Actinomycetes; order Kitasatosporales; family Streptomycetaceae; genus Streptomyces; species Streptomyces sp. NPDC019443. The sequence goes on along the minus strand of NZ_JBIRYJ010000001.1, from coordinate 850,910 downwards.
CGGCACGCCGCAGACGCCCGGCATGGACACCTACGACCTCACTCACCTCTATTCCGCGGTCCGACAGCTCGCCCCGCGTCTGACTGGTCCGGCCGTGATCGCGGTCAAGTCGACCGTCCCAGTCGGCACCGCACGTCGCGTCGCCGAGATCCTGCGGGAGTTCTCCCGGGCCGGCGACCGGGTCGAGGTTGCCTGGAATCCGGAGTTCCTGCGCGAATCATTCGCCATCGAGGACACCCTCCACCCCGACCGGCTCGTTCTCGGCTTCCAGGAAGAGCAGGCCTGGGCCGAGGTCATGCTGCGACAGTGCTTCGCGAAGATCATCGAGTCCGGGACCCCGACGATCGTCACCGACTGGGCGACGGCCGAACTCGCCAAGGGAGCCGCGAACTCCTTCCTCGCCACCAAGATCTCCTTCATCAACGCGATGGCCGAGATCTGCGAGAAGTCCGACGCCGACGTCCGCCAGCTCGCCGAGATCCTCGGCCACGACCTCCGCATCGGGCGGCGCGGGATGCGGCCGGGTCTTGGCTTCGGCGGCGGCTGCCTGCCCAAGGACATCCGCGGCTTCATCGCCCAGGCCGCAGCGCTCGGCGCCGAGGCAGCCACCGGCATCCTCCGGGAGGCCGACGCGGTCAACCACCGCCGCCGCGAGGCCATGGTCGAACTTGCCCGCGAACAGCTCGACGGCAATCTCATGGGCAAGCGGATCACCATCTGGGGCGCCGCCTTCAAACCGAACACCGACGACATCCGCGACTCGCCCGCCCTCGCCGTCGCCCACAAACTCCACGAGCTCGGCGCCACCGTCACCGTCACCGACCCCAAGGCCCTCGACAACGCCCGCAAACTCCACCCCGAACTCGACTACATCGAGGACCCGATCGCCGCCGTCCAGGACACCGACCTTCTGCTGCACCTGACCGAATGGGCCGAGTTCGGTCACATCGACCCGCACCGCCTTGCCCACCGCCCCACTCAGCCCCTGATCATCGATGGACGCGGCACCCTCAACCCCGACACCTGGCGCGAAGCCGGATGGGCCTATCGGAGTCTCGGCCGTCCTTGAACCCAAGGACTGCGCCTCGGCCAGGGGCCCACAGGGACAGATGACCCGACAACCCATAGAAGAACGACATCACCGCAGACGGCCGGTCCCCGATCGGGGACCGGCCGTCTGCGGTGGCCACTGTTCCGAGTCGTCCTGCGTCCGCACCGTTGATGAGCCGTCTGAGCGGGTGTGTTCACGGACGCTCTTTGAGCGGAGCATCCCACGCGGCCGGGTACCTGTGGGCCGGATCGGTGAGGCCGCAGCCGCATTTCGGCCGAATGGCGATCACATGAAAGGCCGAGCGGCGCTCATGACTGCGGGCGCCGGGCCTGAATAGGGTTCAAGAGATCACCAGTTCCTGCGACTTGGAGCATCCGTGCACCGCAGAATCATCGTCCCGAGCGCGCTCGCGGCCTCACTGCTGCTGGCGATCCCGGCATCGGCCGCCGACTCCTCGCCGGGCGCCCCGGGCATTGGCGACACCTACTACCCGGCCAGCGGAAACGGCGGATACGACGTATCCCACTACGACCTGAGGCTGAAGTACCAGCCCGCCACCGATCTGCTCGAGGGCACGGCGACGATCCTGGCCACCGCCCACGCAGAACCTGAGCCGTTTCAACCTCGACTTCGGTCTTGACGTCGGCGAGGTGCGGGTCAACAACAAGAAGGCGCAGTTCAAGAAGGAGGGTGACCATGAGCTGGTCATCACTCCGGCCGCGCCGCTGGAGAAGGGCAAGTCCGTCTCAGTGGTCGTCCGCTACGCGGGCAAGCCCTCCGAGCTGAACATCGGCGGGTACACCGCCTGGCACCGTACTCCGGACGGCGGAGTCGCCGCCCAGGAGCCGGACTCGGCCGTGTGGTGGTTCCCGAGCAACGACCACCCGCTGGACAAGGCGACGTACGACATCTCGGTCCTGGTGCCCGACGGGACGCAGACGATCAGCAACGGTGTCCTGCAGTCACAGAGTTCGAGGCTGGGCTGGACGCGCTACAACTGGCGTTCCAACAAGCCGCAGGCGTCGTATCTCGCCACCCTCGCCGTAGGGAAGTTCGACATCACCACGGACAAGACGGCCGACGGACTGCCGATCCTCAATGCGTACAGCAAGGACCTCGGCGACAACGCGGGGGCGGCGCGGGCGAGCGTCGAGCGGACCGGTGAGGTCGCCGAGTGGCTGACCGAGGTCTTCGGCCCGTACCCCTTCAACGCTCTGGGCGGCTATGTCCCCAATGTGACGAGCGGCTACGCGCTGGAGACGCAGACCCGTCCGTTCTACAGCCCGCGGCAGTTCGCGAACGGCGCGAATGTCTCCGTGGTCGTCCATGAGCTGGCCCATCAGTGGTACGGCGACAGTGTCTCCGTCGACGGCTGGAAGGACATCTGGGTCAACGAAGGCTTTGCCCGCTACAGCCAGTGGCTCTGGTCGGAGAAGGAGGGCGAGGGCACCGCGCAGCAGCTCGCGGACTGGGTCTATGCCCAGCACCCGGCCGATGACGCCTTCTGGACGGTCAAACCCGGTGACCCGGGCCCGGACAAGCAGTTCGACATCGCCATCTACGACCGGGGCGCGCTGGCGCTCCAGGCGCTGCGCAACGAGGTCGGCGACGAGGACTTCTTCGCGATCCTCAAGGGCTGGCCGACCGAGCACGCCTACGGCAACGCCAAGGTCGGCGACTTTGTGAAGTACGCCGAGAAGGTCTCCGGCAAGCCGCTGGCCGGTCTGTTCGACACCTGGCTCTACCAGCCGTCGAAGCCCGGCGCTCCGGCCGCGGCGGGTGCCCGGATCGCTGAGGCCGACGGCAAGCACACCCAACCGAGGTCGTGGAAGAAGATCGCCGCCACGAACACGATTCACGAGCACGACCACCACTGAGGTGCAGTCGCGAGGCGCCGCCGTCCCCGTCCGGGACGGCGGCGCTCCGGGTCCCGAGCCGGCTACGGCCGGCTACGGGCGGCCCGGGCAGTCCGCTGGTAGGCGGGGTGGGAGCGCTCTCAGGAGATCGCCGGGACCGGATATCCTGTACCTGGCAGCGTTCTCCCCCGCTGTCGTCCGACGCAGCCGACCGAAGCCGACGAGGAGCGCCCGCCTTGCCCGAGCAGACCACGGGGTCCCGCCCCACCCTGGAAGCCGTCGCCGCCCGCGCCGGTGTCTCCCGGGCCACGGCATCGCGGGTCGTCAACGGCGGCGCCGGGGTTCGCCCCCCACTGGTCGACAAGGTGCGCCAGGCGGTCGAGGAGCTCGGATACATACCGAATCACGCGGCCCGCACCCTGGTCACCCGGCGAAACGGCGCGGTCGCCGTGATCATCGCCGAGCCGGAGTTCCGGATCTTCTCGGACCCCTTCTTCGAGCAGCAGGTGCGCGGCATCAGCCGCGAGCTGACGGCGTACGACTCCCAGCTGGTGCTGCTGTGGGTGGAGGGGCCCGGCGACTACGACCGGATCGCCCGCTATCTCGGCGGCGGCCATGTCGACGGCGCACTCGCCTTCTCGCTGCACAACGACGACGAACTGCCCGCCATCATCCGCCGGGTGCAGGTGCCCAGCGTCTTCGGCGGCCGTCCGGGCTGGCCAGGCGCCGCCTCCGAGCTCGCCGTCCCCTATGTCGACTGCGACAACCGCGGCGGCGCCCGGGAAGCCGTACGTCATCTGGTCTCCCTGGGCCGCCGGCACATCGCGCACATCGCCGGCCCCCGCGACCAGACCTCCGCGCTGGACCGGATCGACGGCTACCGCGACGTCCTGCTGGACGCCGACCCGGAGCTCGTCTGCCAGGGCGACTTCACCGCGGACAGCGGCGCCCGCGCGATGGCCGAACTGCTGGACCGCCGCCCGGAACTGGACGCCGTGTTCGCCGCCAACGACCTGATGGCGTCGGGAGCGCTGCGGACGCTGCGCGAGCGGGGGCGGCGGGTGCCGCAGGATGTGGCGCTGGTCGGCTTCGACGACATGGCGTCGGTGGTGGAGACGACCGATCCGGCGCTGACGACGATCCGTCAGGACATCGAGGGGATGGGCCGGTTGATGGTCCGGCTGCTGATGCGCGTACTCAACGAGAGCGAGCCCGGGGCCGGCGCTCCCGCCTCCGTGATCACTCCGACCACGCTGGTGCGACGGGCCTCGGCCTGAGAGGGCCGTCGCCCGTCGCACACCGCGCGGTCAGCTGAAGAGGATCAGCCGAAGGGGATCACGACCACCGACTTGTCCGTGCCGGTCTGGAGCTTCGCGGTGCCGTTGCCGATGGCGCTCCACACCTCCAGTCGTACGGTGCCGCCCTTGAGATCGCCGACGGTTCCGGTCGACGCCTTCAGGCCGCGTGACTGGGCGTACTCCTCCCAGCCCGCCACCGGGTCGGTCGCGAAGTAGTGGTAGGTCTCGGTCCGGTCGAAGGTGCCGTCGCCCGTGAAGTCATAGCTGATACGGGCCTGCTGCCCGAGGCCGACGGTGGTGCCGGCGTCCAGCTGAAGGCGGAACGCGGTCGCGGCGCCCGGGGTGGGTGTGCCGTTGACCTGTCTGATCTCGTAGACGAGGGGCTGGTGCGGGGTGCCGTCGTAGTTGCCGCCGGCCGCCGACGCGATCGTGTCACTGCCCGCCGTGCCGCCCGACGCGGTGGTGAGCACGCCTCCCGTACGGAGCTGGAAGGTGTTGCCCGTGGGCGGCTCCGGATCGGGATCCGGGTCCGGGTCGCCTCCCCCGGTCCCCGTGCCGGTCGCCGTCGAGCGCGCCGGGACGGTGAGCGTCTTGCCGTCGGAGAAGTTCACCGTACGGGCCGTGGCGCCGTAATTGTGCGCGGCGTAGGTGCGTACCGTGCCCTTGGTGAAGACCGCGGAACTCGGAATGTCACCGGTCACCGTCGCGTCGGGAGCGCCGAGCGCGTCGAGCGTGCTGATCCAGTGGTAGGTGTGCGCCTTGGACTCGCCCTGCTCGGGGGTGTAGCCCGCGTTGCCCGCGTCCCACTTGGCCTTCGCCGCCGCCGGGTCGGCGAGCGACTGGAACTCCCAGAGGATGTCGCGCCATTCGACGGCCGGGCCGCCGTTCTCCCGTTCCATCTCGGCGATGTTGCGCCGGATCGCGGCCTTCTCCCCGCCCAGGTGGAGTGAACCGCCCGTCAACGGAAGGACGTTGATGCCGTGGATCTCCTCCGGGTTGGCGGTCCACCAGGTGGCGTACGCCGCGCCGCTGCCCCAGACCATGCCGGCCGTGTCATGGCCGAAGGAGGACGGGAAGACCTGCTCGTCGGCGTCGAACCAGTACTGGGCGATCGCCTCCGACTCGGTGGTCAGCAGATACGTCCCGAGGTCGCGCAGCGCGGTGTCACCGGTGGCCGAGCCCCACAGCACGAGGCCCGCGCTGAGGTTGGTGGACTCCGACGACGACTCCTGGTTGTTGCCCGCGGCGAATCCCTGGTGCCCGGAGGCCCAGCTGTGACCCGCGTACACGTCGAAGCCACGCAGGAAGGGGAAGGCGGTGTCGGTGCGGCTGGGGTTGGCCGCGTCCCGTACCAGGGTCTTGACCATGCCGCCCCAGGCGGAGTCGGCGGCCCAGCCCTGGTCGTACTGGGCGACGACCGCGGCCGCGTAGACGTAGTAGCTGTAGTGGAAGTGGTGGTCGTTGAGTTCGGTGTCGCTGCCGTAAGAGGCGGGGTAGCCGGTGAGCGTCTTCCAGGCCTTGTCGTACGAGAATTCGTTCGCGCCCCCCGCCGTGAACCAGTCCTGCAGACGGCCCTTGATCAGACCGAGGAGCTTGTCGCGGGTGGCGGTCTCGCCGATCTGGTCGGCGGCGGGCACCAGTTGGGCGAGCTGCCCCAGCACCTTGCCGGTCCAGTAGGTGTCCGTGTAGCCCTTGAAGGGGTCCGGGTCGTTCGCGACCTGGTCGAGATAGCCCTTCAGCCGGGCCTGGTCGACGCCGTTCGACTTCGGCAGCCCGGGCAGCACCGCGGACGCCTTCTGGCTGGTGGTGAAGGAGGCCGCCTCGCGGACCTTCATGGTGCCGCGCGGTGAGACGTATGTGTAGGCGGTGAGCGGGTCGGTGCTGTGCAGCCACTGATGGCGGTAGAGGGCCTGGAGCGTTCCACGTTCGGTGCCCTCCTTGGCCTCGGTGGTCAGGCTGTAGGTGGTCCGCACGGTGCCGCCGGTGTAGCTCCAGGTCGCCTTGGAGCCGGTGACGAAGCTGTACGCGTACTTCTTGTACGTCGCGAGCGCGTCGGCGGAGGGCAGTACGGCGAGCGAGAAATAGTCCTTGGCGCCGAGGCCCGCGGTGATGGTCGAGCCGGAGACAGTCCAGTCGCTGCCGGTGGGTGCGAAGAGGGCGTAGTGGTGGCCCGCGACGGTGATGCCGAGGACATTGCCCTGGTCGGCGAAGACGGCGGGCGCGGCGGCGGTGGTGACCTGGGCGTTGCCGCCGGAGCCCTTGGCGTATACGAACGGCAGGCCGTGGCCGATGGTGGTGCGCAGTGTGCGTGCGCCGTCCGACCAGTAGGGGGTCACGGTCCAGTCGGACCAGTCGTCGGCCTTGGTGTCCGGTGAGTTGAGACCGGTGAGGCCGAGGGTGAGGTCGCGCTTGTGGGCGTACTCGTACTGGCGGCCCTCGCCGACGACCGCGGGCGTTGTGGGGTAGCCGACTTCGAGACCGCCGGCCGTGGCCTGGTAGGTGAGCGGGTGGCCGTACATGGGGGTGGAGTACGGGTTGTCGCCGTACCGCTGGAAGGCGAGGGACGACCACCAGTCGTTGGTGGGGACGGGCTTGTCCTTCGCGGCGGGGGTGACCTTGGGAGTGACCGGCGCGCCGGTGTTGGTGGTCGGGCCCGACGTCCCTGCGGGGCGGGTGTCGGAGTAGCTGCCAGAGCCTACGGGAACGGTGGCGGCCGCCGCCGGAGTGGCGGCCGGGCCCAGGCCGAAGGCGGCCAGGGCTGAGACCAGAGCCAGCGCGGCAGCTGGTCTGGTGCGGGTGGCTGGCATGGACGGCACCTCGAAGTCATCACGGGAAGGGGCGTCCGAGAGCGCTCTCAGATGCCGAGGAACGTAAAACTCATGAAACAGAAGTGTCAATAGTTGAGACACAGGCGGCAGTTCAGGCCGAGTCCAAGCCGTTACGCCTTCGGGACTTGACGGGGCAAGCGCCTTCGGGGCACTCTCCAGACGCATCTTTGAGAGCGCTCTCAATCGGGCGGTCTCGCTCCACCGAAGCCAAGGGAGGCTTCTCATGCCCATCGCCCGAGCCGCCAAAAGGGCCACCGTCCGCCTGGGTGCGGTCGCGCTCGCCGGGGCACTGCTCGCCGCCTGTGGATCCGGATCGTCGGACGGCGCATCCGACAGCGCGGGCGGCAAGGTCTCGCTCACCGTCGACCTCTTCGGATCCTTCGGCTACAAGGAGGCCGGGCTCTACGCGGAGTACGAGAAGCTCCACCCGAACATCAAGATCAAGCAGAGCGACACCGAGGACGAGCAGGACTACTGGAAGTCGCTGCAGACCCGGCTCGCGGGTGGTGGTGGCCTCGCCGATGTGCAGGGCATCGAGGTGGGCCGGATCGCCTCCGTCACCCAGCAGCAGGCCGACAAGTTCGAGGACCTGAAGAAGTACGGCGCCGACAAGCTCAAGGACCAGTTCGCCGAGGCCAAGTGGTCGGCGGCCACCGGCAAGGACGGCCAGATCCTGGGCCTGGGCACGGATGTCGGCCCGGAGGCCATGTGCTATCGCACCGACCTCTTCAAGCAGGCCGGTCTGCCCACCGACCGCACTCAGCTGGCCGCCAAGTGGTCCACCTGGGACGGCTATCTGTCGCTCGGCAAGGAGTACAAGAAAAAGGCCCCGGCCAAGAGCGCCTGGGTGGACAGCGTCGGCAGCATCTACGCGATCATGGTCGGCCAGCAGAAGGAGCGGTACTACGACGCCTCCGGAAAGCTGATCTACGAGGACAACCCGGCGATCAAGGCGGCCTGGGACGCCTCCACCGAGGCGGCGCAGTCAGGTCTGAGCGCCAAGCTCGACCAGTGGTCGCCGCAGTGGAACCAGGCGTTCTCGGCCGGCTCCTTCGCCACCATGCCCTGCCCCGCCTGGATGCTCGGCTACATCAAGGGCCAGGCCGGTGACGCGGGCAAGGGCAAGTGGGACATCGCCAAGCTGCCCGAAGGCGCCGGCAACTGGGGCGGCTCGTATCTCTCGATCCCGCGGGCGGCCAAGCACAAGAAGGAGGCCTACGAGCTGATCCAGTGGCTCACCGCCCCGGAGCAGCAGGCCAAGCTCTTCACCAAGCAGGGCAACTTCCCCTCCTCGACCGGCGCCATCGCCAAGGTCGCGGCGGCGAAGGACCCGTACTTCTCCGACGCCCCGATCGGCCAGATCTTCGGTGACGCCGCCAAGGCCGCGCCGGTCCAGGTGCTCGGCGTCCACGACAAGAGCGTGGCCGACCAGATCACCAACGCGCTGAGCGAGGTGGAGCGCAAGGGCACCTCGCCCGACAAGGCCTGGTCGACCGCGAAGAAGAACGTGGAGAACGCGACCGGCTGACCCGCGGTCGGCACATCCTTCAGGCCGGTCCCAGGTTCCCGGCCGGACCGGCCTGAAGGCTCCTGGTCTTTCAGCTTCCCGTAACGACTCCTCGAAGGGCCGCACCGTGACCCTCACCGCCACCGCGAAACCGGTCTCCCCGCAGCCGGGGGCCCGGCCGTCGGCCGCGTACCGGACTTGGCGCACGCTCTCGCCGTACGCCTATATCGCCCCGTTCTTCACCCTTTTCGCCGCCTTCGGGCTCTTCCCGCTGATCTACACGGCCTTCGTCTCGCTCTACCGGGTCGAGCTGCAGACGCCGGGCGAGATGGAGTGGCGGGGCCTTGGCAACTACACCGCGCTCTTCGGCGACGAGATCTTCTGGACCGCGCTGAGCAACACCTTCACGATCGGGGTGCTGTCCACCGTCCCGCAGCTGGTGATGGCGCTCGGGCTGGCCCATCTGCTCAACTACCGGCTGCGCGGCCGGACTTTCCTGCGTACGGCGATGCTGCTGCCTTACGCGACCTCGGTCGCCGCCGCGACACTGGTCTTCGCGCAGCTCTTCGGCCGGGACTTCGGGCTGATCAACTATGTGCTGGGGCTTGTCGGTTTCGGTCCGGTGGACTGGCAGGCCGGCACGGTCTCCTCGCAGATCGCCGTATCGACCATCGTCATCTGGCGCTGGACCGGCTACAACGCGCTGATCTATCTGGCGGGCATGCAGTCCATTCCGAGCGAGCTGTACGAGGCCGCCGAGATGGACGGGGCCTCGCGCTGGCGGCAGTTCATCCATGTCACGCTGCCGGGACTGCGTCCCACGATCCTGTTCACCGTCGTCGTCTCGACGATCGGCGCCACCCAGCTCTTCGGTGAACCGCTGCTGTTCGAGGGCTCCATCTCCGGCGGCATCTCGCACCAGTACCAGACGCTCGGCCTTTATATGTACGAACAGGGCTGGGGCTTCTTCCATCTGGGCCGGGCCGCCGCCATCGCCTGGGTGATGTTCCTGCTGATCCTGGTGCTGGTCGGGGTCAACGCCCTGATCGCGCACCGCCGTTCCCGCAAGGAGGCCGGCCGATGACCGCGCTCGCCGACCCGCCTACGAAACCGCCTGCCGCGGGCCCACGACCGCAGTCCACGCGCCGGCGGAAAAGCCGGGCGGGCCGCACGATGCAGGGCGGCAAGCTCGCGTACGCGATCCTGGTCGTCGCCGTCCTGATCTCGGCGTTCCCCTTCTACTGGACCATCGTCGCCGCCAGCCGCTCCAACGCCGATCTGGCGAAGGTGCCGCCGACACTGCTGCCCGGGTCGAATCTGATCCGCAACTTCGAGGCGGTGATGGAGGAGGCCGATATCGGCAAGGCCCTCCTCAACTCCTTCATCGTCTCCGGCTCGATCACGATCGGCACAGTGCTGTGCTGCACGCTCGCCGGTTTCGCCTTCGCCAAGCTGCGCTTCCGTGGCCGCGGAGCGCTGCTGGCCATCACGGTGGGGACGATGATGATCCCGCCGCAGCTCGGTGTGATCCCGCTGTTCATGCTGATCGCCGAATTGCAGTGGGTGAATCAGCTGCAGGCCGTGATCCTGCCCGGCCTTGTCTCCGCCTTCGGCGTGTTCTTCATGCGGCAGTACCTGGTGCAGTCGCTGCCGGACGAGCTGATCGAGGCGGCCCGGGTCGACGGTGCGTCCACCGCGCGGATCTTCTGGTCGATCGTGGTGCCCATCGCCCGGCCCGGTATGGCCGTGCTCGGCATGCTGACCTTCATGGCCGCGTGGAACGACTTCTTCTGGCCGATCGTCGCGCTCTCCTCACAGGAGCCGACCGTGCAGGTGGCGCTGCGCCAGCTGGGCGGCGGCTATGTCCACGACCAGTCCGTGATCATGGCCGGCACGCTGCTCGGCACTCTTCCCGTGCTGCTGGTCTTCGGGCTGCTCGGCCGGCAGATCGTCGGCGGCATCATGCAGGGCGCCGTCAAGGGCTGACCCCGTCCTCCACCGCCTCATCTCTATTTCCTGGGAGTCCCACCTCATGACCGCTGTCGACGCACGCCCCGAGACGACGACGGAGCTCCGGTTCCCGGCCGGTTTCCGCTGGGGCACCGCCACCGCCGCGTACCAGATCGAGGGCGCCGCCACCGAGGACGGCCGTACGCCGTCCATCTGGGACACCTTCTGCCGCACGCCTGGCAAGGTCCGCAACGGTGACTCCGGCGACATCGCCGCCGACCACTACCACCGGATGCGCGAGGACGTCGCGCTGATGAAGCAGCTGGGCGTCACCGACTACCGGTTCTCCATCGCCTGGCCACGGGTGCAGCCGACCGGGCGCGGTCCCGCCGTACAGAAGGGCCTGGACTTCTACCGCCGGCTCACCGACGAACTCCTCAAGGCGGGTATCCGGCCGGTCGCCACGCTCTACCACTGGGATCTGCCGCAGGAGTTGGAGGACGCGGGCGGCTGGCCGCAGCGCGAGACCGCCCGGCGGTTCGGCGACTACGCCGGGATCATGGCGGACGCGCTCGGTGACCGGGTGGCGACCTGGACCACCCTGAACGAGCCGTGGTGTGCGGCGTTTCTCGGGTACGGCTCCGGGGTGCACGCGCCGGGGCGCACCAGCGCGAGTGCCTCGCTGCGCGCTGCCCACCACTTCAACCTGGCGCACGGCCTGGCGGCTCAATTGCTGCACACCGCCCTGCCCTCGACGTCCGAGATCTCGCTGACGCTCAATCTGCACGCGGTGCGTCCGCTCACCGACTCCGCTGCCGACCTCGATGCCGCGCGCCGGATCGACGCCGTCGGAAACCGGATCTTCCTCGATCCGGTGTTCCACGGCCGGATTCCGGAGGATCTGGTCCGTGACACGGCCGCGGTGACCGACTGGGCCTTCGTCCAGGACGGCGATCTGGAGGTCATCTCCACGCCGATCGACTCGCTGGGCATCAACTACTACTCCCCCACCGTCGTCGGCGCCGGCTCGTCGGACTCGCCGTCGCCGTGGGCCGGCGCGGAGGAGCATGTGCGCTTTTTGCCCGCGCCGGGCCCGCGCACCGCGATGGACTGGCCGGTCGACGCCGACGGTCTGTACGAGCTGCTGACCCGGCTGCGCGACGACCTGCCGGGCGTGCCGCTGGTGATCACCGAGAACGGTGCCGCGTACGACGACTACGCCGACCCGTCCGGCGAGGTCCACGACCCGGAGCGGGTGGAGTATCTGCGGGCCCATCTGTCGGCGGTGCACCGGGCGATCGGGGCGGGCGCGGATGTGCGGGGCTACTTCCTGTGGTCGCTGCTCGACAACTTCGAGTGGGCGTACGGCTACAGCAAGCGGTTCGGCATCGTCCATGTCGACTTCGCGACCCAGCGCCGTACCGTCAAGGACAGCGCCCGCTGGTACGGGGACGTCATCGCACGGGGCGGTCTGACCGGCTGATCCGGGCGGCCCGCCGCGCCTCGCGCGCCAGCGGGAGGTACCGCAGTCGCTCGGGGAGTACGGGAACCACGGCCCGTACGACCCGGGCGAATCTGCGCAGTCTGCGCTCCTGCTCGTCCGTCCACTCCAGGCCGATCGCCTCGCGCGCGTCGGGCGGCATCAGCCCGATGGTCATGAAGCGGCGGAAGCGGGCGAACGCGGGCAGCAGCACCGGCCACACCGTCCTGAGCAGCACTCTGAGCGCCAGCGGCCCGCGGTCGGGCGGCGGCATCGCCGGGTCGGTGGCGATCAGTTCGCGTACGACGACAGTCGGCTCCAGTTCGTCGGCGAGCACCTTGCGGTAGTACGGCCAGAACTCCTCGATCGTCTGGGGCATGTCCCGGTCGTGGATGCCGAGGACCCGTCCGACCTGGAGCCACTCGGCGTAGAGCTTGCGCTCCTGGGCCTCGGTGAGCGGGCGCGCCAGATAGCGCAGCGCGTGCTGGTACACCGGGAAGCCGGTGGCATGGACCCAGGAGTAGTAGGCCGGATCGAGCGCGTGGTACCTGCGGCCGTGGGCATCCGTGCCCTGGATGGTCTTGTGCAGCTCCCGGAGCCTGCGCCCCTCCTCGGCCGCCGCATCGCCCCCGTACACCCACAGCTGGAGCGAGCGCAGCGAACGCTCGCCGCGACCCCACGGGTCGGTGCGGAAGACGGAGTGCTCGTCGACGCCGGCGCCGACGGCGGGGTGGGCGACCTGCAGGGTGAGAGCGGCGGGCAGCATCAGCAGACCGCGGATGTCACCGGCGAGGGTCCAGAGCACTCCGCCGGGCGGTGGTGGTACGGGATCAGCCGCGGGCCCGGTCATTTGACCATCGTAACTTTCATGGGGCCGAGCGGGCCTTCTGCCGCCCCTGCCGGGCAGCAGCGCGAAGACGGCGGCACCAGTGTTGGTGAGATCGTACGGCGGCGGAAAGAAAGTGGGCCCCTGGCCATTACCAGGTGGTAACTCTGGCTGATTTGATGTGCGTCGCCGGTCGTACCCCCCACCACATCCGGGAGTCTTTGTGCCGCACTCCGCGCTCCGCCGCATCCCTGGCGCAGCTCTTTCCACCGCGCTCGCCGCGGCCGTCCTCACCGGGACGGCTCCGACAGCTTCCGCAGCCCCGGCGGCCGCGACGCCGTCCCTGAAGGTGCTGACGTACAACGCCTTCCTGTTCAGCAAGACGCTGTACCCCAACTGGGGCCAGGACCACCGGGCCGCGGCGATCCCCGCGACCTCGTTCTTCCAGGGCAACGACGTCGTCGTGATCCAGGAAGCCTTCGACAACTCCTCATCGGGCGCGCTGATGCAGAAGGCCGCCGCCCAGTACCCGTACCAGACCCCGGTGATGGGGCGGAGCAAGGACGGCTGGGACGCGACCGGCGGGTCGTACTCGGCCACCACGCCCGAGGACGGCGGGGTCACGGTGCTCAGCAAGTGGCCGATCGTCCGCAAGGAGCAGTTCGTCTACAAGGACGCCTGCGGGGCGGACTGGTGGTCCAACAAGGGCTTCGTCTATGCCGTGTTGAACGTCAACGGCGCGAAGGTGCATGTGGTGGGTACGCACGCGCAGTCCACCGACCCCGGCTGTGGCGCGGGCGAGGCGGCGCAGATGCGCAGCCGCCAGTTCAAGGCGATCGACGCCTTCCTGGACGGCAAGAACATCCCGGCCGCTGAACAGGTCCTGGTCGCGGGCGACTTCAATGTCGACTCGCGGACGCCGGAGTACGCCACGATGCTCGCCGACGCGGGTCTCGCGGGCGCGGACGCCCGCACCGGACACCCGTACTCCTTCGACACCGAGCAGAACTCGATCGCGTCCGAGCGCTATCCGGACGACCCGCGCGAGGACCTCGACCACGTCCTGCACCGCACCGGGCACGCGAAGCCGGCCGGCTGGACCAATGAGGTGATCAAGGAGCAGAGCGCGCCCTGGACGGTCTCCAGCTGGGGCACGAGCTACACGTACAGCAACCTCTCCGACCATTACCCGGTCGTCGCGTCCGGACAGTAGTCGCAAGCCTTTCGCAGCTGGTCAGAGGCCGCTTTTCGGCAGTGGCTGCAAGGGAGTTGGTATGTCACGGTGGTGACCATGACCGGTCACGGGCACGTTCATGGTCACCACCATCACCACGCTCATGAGCGCGTCGACGCCGCCCTCGAAGGGTCGGCGCAGGGGCTGCGGACGCTGTGGTTCTCCTTCGGGGTGCTCGCCGCCACGACAGCCGTCCAGGCGGTGATCGCGGCCGTGTCGGGGTCGGTGGCGCTGCTCGGCGACACCGTCCACAACGCCGCCGACGCGCTCACCGCCCTGCCGCTCGCCCTCGCCTTCGTCCTCGGCCGACGGGCGGCCACCCGCCGCTACACCTACGGCTTCGGGCGGGCGGAGGATCTGGCGGGCGTCTTCGTGGTGCTGGTGATCGCCGCGTCCGCGGTCTTTGCCGGCTACGAGGCGCTGCGGCGGCTGTTCGAGCCGCAGGAGGTCAGCCATCTGGCTGCAGTGGCCACGGCCGGTCTGGTGGGATTCGCCGGCAACGAGTGGGTGGCAGTGGCCCGGATCCGCACTGGCCGCAGGATCGGATCGGCCGCGCTGGTTGCTGACGGACTGCACGCTCGCAGTGACGGATTCACCTCTCTGGCCGTATTGCTGGGCGCGGGCGGAGCTGCACTCGGATGGCGGTGGGCCGATCCGCTGATCGGGCTCGCGATAACGGGGGCGATCGCGCTGGTGCTGCGCGGGGCGGCGCGCGAGATCTGGCACCGGCTGATGGACGCGGTGGACCCTGCGCTGGTCGACCAGGCCGAGCACGCGCTCTGTCATGTCGAGGGCGTACGGGCCGTGGGGGACGTACGAATGCGCTGGCTTGGGCACAATCTGCGGGCCGAGACGTCGATCGCGGTCGACCCCGCGCTGACGGTGGCGCAGGCGCACGCCGTGGCTCTTGCCGCGGAGCACGCGCTGCTGCACACGGTCCGCCGGCTCACGGCGGCCACCGTCCAGATCCATCCCTGACATGCCCTCGACCCCTTCCGCCGAACGGGTGGTCCGGCGTTCTCGCGGGCGCCTGCATGGCAGGGCCATGCCAGATTTGATCCGGCACACCGGACTGGTCCAGCCCAAACTGCTTCTCGGCACCCCCACTACGGACTCGTACGAAGGAGAAGCCCCCCCATGAGACGCACGCTCCGCGCGCGCATCTGCCTTTCCGTCCTCCTCGTCCTGCCTGCCGCCGGTCTGGGCCCAGGCACCGCCGCGGCCGCCCCGGAACCACATCCGGGCGTCACGCCCTCGGCGATGCAGTACCAACTGCACAGCACTCTCGAACGTGCGCTCGGCGACCGCGCCGCCGGTTCGTATCTCGACGCCGACACGGGCGAACTGGTCGTCACCGTCACCGACGAGGCCGCGGCCGACCAGGTCCGGGCCGCCGGCACACGCGCGAAACGCGTCGAGCGCAGCACGGCCGAGCTTGAATCCGCCATGGCCGTCCTGGATGCCCGGGCGAAGATCACCGGCACCTCCTGGGGTATCGACCCCTCGACGAACCGGATCGCGATCGAGGCCGACCGGACCGTCTCCGCGGGCTCAATGGCGCTGCTGAAGACGGTGGCCGCGAGTCTCGGCGACGCCGTGCGGATCAAGCGTGTGCCCGGGGTCCTCAAGAAGGAAGTGGTCGGCGGAGACGCGATCCACGGCGGCGGCTACCGCTGCTCGGCAGCCTTCAACGTCTCGAAGGGCACGGTCCATTACTTCGTGACGGCGGGCCACTGCACCAACTCGGCCGCAAGCTGGTCGACGACGTCCGACGGCTGGGCCATCGGGACCAGCGTGGGCACCAGCTTCCCGACCAACGACTACGGCCTCGTCCGGTACACGGACGGCTCGCGGCCCGCCGGGGACGTCAACCTCTACAACGGCAGATACCAGGACATCACGTCCGCGGCGGACGCCATCGTCGGCCAGGCCATCAGGAAGAGCGGCTCGACGTCCAAGGTGACCAGCGGCAAGGTCACCGCGGTGAACGTCACCGTCAACTATGGCGAGGGGCCGGTCTACAACTTGGTCCGCACCACCGCATGCTCGGCGGCCGGCGACAGCGGCGGAGCGCACTTCGCAGGTGCCACCGCGCTGGGCATCCACTCGGGCAGCGCCGGCTGCTCCGGCAGCAGGGGCTCTGCGATCCACCAGCCGGTGAAGGAAGTACTCAGCGCGTACGGCGTGAACGTGGACTGAGGACCGACACGCGGCGGGCGTGCCCACCACGTGGGCACGCCCGCAGTGCTGTGCAGCCACTTCGACTCCACCCCAAGATCCGCAGGGCACTTTCACAACACTGGTGAGACAGCAATACTGTTGCACCGCGTGAGGAGAAAGTGAGGCGCACCCATGGCGACCGAGACCGAGGAGCCGACGCTCACCGTCGACGAGCTGGCCGCGCGGGCCGGGGTCACCGTGCGGACCGTTCGCTTCTACAGCACGCGCGGGCTGCTGCCTCCCCCGGCGATCGGGCCGCGGCGGGTCGGGCACTACGGCCCGGGCCATCTGTCCCGGCTGGCCCTCATCGAGGAGCTTCAGCACCAGGGCATGACCCTCGCCGCGATCGAGCGCTATCTGGAGCAGCTGCCGGAGGACCTGAGCGCGCACGATCTCGCCGTCCACCGTGCGCTGGTGGCCTCCTGGGCGCCGGATTCGCCCGAGGAGGCGTCCCATGCCGACTTGGAGCGCCGTGCGGGGCGGTCGCTGAGCGAGGAGGACATCGACCGGCTCGCGGCGATGGGCGTCCTGGAGCGCGCGGGCGACGCGGGTGACGCCGACGGCTACCGGCTCGACCCGGGGCTGCTGCGGCTCGGTGTGCAGCTGCTGGACGTGCCGATCGCGCACGAGACGATCCTCGCCGCCCGTACCGTCCTGCTGAAGCACACCCGCTCCGCCGCGCACGAACTCACCCAGCTGTTCCGGGACGAGGTGTGGAGCCCGTACCGGGAACGGGAGTCGGACCCCGAGCATGTCGCGGCGATGAAGTCGCTGTCCGCCCATATGCAGCCGATGGTGGTGCAGGCGCTGGTGACCGCGTTCCAGCGGTCGCTGAAGGAGGAGCTGCGGGCCGCGTTCGCCACGGAGTAGTACCGCCGAGTGGTACGGCTCAGTCGTACCACTCGGCATTGCTGCCACTCGGCGGTGGACGCGGCCGCGGCCGCGACGGTCAGACCCCGTCGCTGAACTTCTCGCCCCGCTCCGCCTTCTCGACCAGCAGCGCCGGCGGGTCGAAGCGGTCGCCGTACCGCTCGGCGAGCTCCCGGGCGCGCGAAACGAAGCCGGTCAGACCGCCCTCGTAGCCATTGATGTACTGCAGCACGCCGCCCGTCCAGGCCGGGAAGCCGATGCCCATGATGGAGCCGATGTTGGCGTCGGCGACCGACGTCAGCACGTTCTCCTCCAGGCAGCGGACCGAGTCCAGCGCCTCCGAGAAGAGCATCCGCTCCTTCATGTCCTCGAAGGGCACGTCCACCTCCGAACGCGTGAAGTGCTCGCGCAGACCGGGCCACAGCCCGGTCCGCTTGCCGTCCTCGCCGTACTCGTAGAAGCCCGCCCCGCCGCTGCGGCCCGTACGCCCGAACTCGTCGACCATCCGGTCGATCACGGCGTCCGCCGGGTGCCCGGACCAGGTGCCGCCGGCCTCCTCGACCGCGCGCTTGGTCTCGTTGCGGATCTTGCGCGGCAGGGTGAGCGTCAGCTCGTCCATCAGGGAGAGCACCTTCGCCGGGTACCCGGCCTGCGCGGCGGCCTGCTCGACCGACGCCGGGTCGGCGCCCTCGCCGACCATCGCCACACCCTCGTTGATGAACTGGCCGATCACGCGCGAGGTGAAGAACCCGCGCGAATCATTGACGACGATCGGGGTCTTGTTGATCTGGCGGACCAGGTCGAAGGCGCGGGCCAGCGCCTCTTCGCCGGTGCGCTCGCCCTTGATGATCTCTACGAGCGGCATCTTGTCGACGGGCGAGAAGAAGTGCAGCCCGATGAAGTCGACGGGCCGGGACACGCCTTCGGCGAGCACGGTGATGGGCAGGGTCGAGGTGTTGGAGCAGAGCAGCGCGTCCGGCTCGATGACGTCCTGGATCTCCTGGAACACCTTGTGCTTGAGCGCGGTGTCCTCGAACACCGCCTCGATCACGGCGTCGCAGCCCGCGAGATCCGCGGGTTCCGCGGTCGGCGTGATGCGCGCGAGCAGCGCGTCCCGCTTGGCCTCGGTCGTACGGCCCCGGGAGAGCGCCTTCGCCAGCAGCTGCTCGGAGTAGCCCTTGCCCTTCTCGGCGGCATCCAGAGACACGTCCTTGAGGACGACTTCGATGCCCGCCCGGGCGCAGGAGTACGCGATGCCCGCGCCCATCATCCCCGCGCCGAGGACGGCGACCTTGCGGACCGGGCGCGGCTCGATGCCCCCGGGGCGGTTGGCGCCGGAGTTGACCGCCTGCAGATCGAAGAAGAACGCCTGGATCATGTTCTTGGCGATCCGGCCGGTGACCAGCTCGGTGAAGTACCGCGCCTCGATGGTCTGCGCGGTCTCGAAGTCGACCTGGGAGCCCTCGACGGCCGTCGCGAGGATATTGCGCGGGGCGGGGTAGGGGGCGCCGGCGGTCTGCTTCTTCAGATTCGCGGGGAAGGCGGGGAGGTTGGCGGCGAACCGCGGGCTGGACGGGGTGCCGCCGGGGATCTTGTAGCCCTTGACGTCCCAGGGCTGCTGGGACTCGGGGTTGGCATCGATGAAGGCGCGCGCCTTGGCGAGCATCTCGTCGGTGGTGGCGGCCACTTCGTGGATCAGGCCGTTCTCCCGGGCCCGCTGCGGGGAGTACTGCGTGCCCTGCAGCAGCACCTTCAGCAGCGCGTCCGCGATGCCCATGAGCCGTACGGTACGGGTGACGCCGCCGCCCGCAGGCAGCAGGCCGAGGGTGACCTCGGGCAGGCCGATCTTGGAGCCGGGCGCGTCGAGTGCGATGCGGTGGTGGCAGGCCAGGGCGATCTCGTAACCGCCGCCCAGCGCCGCGCCGTTGATCGCCGCGACGACGGGCTTGCCGAGCGTCTCGATCTTCCGCAGGGCGTGCTTGATGGCCATGCCGGTGTCGAAGACCTGCTCGGCGTTCTCCGGACCGACCTTGATCATGTCCTTGAGGTCGCCACCCGCGAAGAAGGTCTTCTTGGCGGAGGTGAAGATGATGCCGCGGATGGAGTCCTTCTCGGCCTCCGCGCGCTCGGCGATCGCCGCGATGGAGTCCTTGAAGGCCTGGTTCATCGTGTTGGCGGACTGATTAGGGTCGTCGAGGACGAGGGTGACGACGCCGTCGTCGCTCCGCTCCCAGCGGATGGTGGTGCTCTCGGTCATTGCGAAGTCTCCATGAGGGTCTGGTCGGGCCGGGGCCCGGAAGGTCGCGAGGCGGCCGCCGCGCACGCGCGTCCCTGTGGACGGTGCGCCGGGGCCGTAGGGCTACAGGCGCTCGACCACCGTCGCGATGCCCATGCCGCCGCCGACGCAGAGCGTGACGAGGCCGTACCGCTTGTCCTGGCGCTCCAGTTCGTCGATGACGGTGCCGAGGATCATCGCGCCGGTGGCGCCGAGCGGGTGGCCCAGGGCGATCGCGCCGCCGTTGACGTTGATCTTGTCCAGCGGGAGGTCCAGGTCGCGGGCGAAGCGCAGGACGACACCGGCGAACGCCTCGTTGATCTCCACGAGGTCGATGTCGTCGATCGTGAGCCCGGCCTTGGCGAGCGCCTTGCGGGTGGCGGGCGCCGGGCCGGTGAGCATGATGGTCGGCTCGGAGCCGGAGACCGCGGCGGAGACGATCCGGGCGCGCGGGGTCAGTCCGTACCGCTCGCCGACCTCCTTCGTGCCGATCGCGACGAGCGCCGCGCCGTCGACGATGCCGGAGGAGTTGCCCGCGTGGTGTACGTGGTCGATCTTCTCCACCCAGTGGTACTTCTGCAGCGCCACCGCGTCGAAGCCGCCCATCTCGCCGATGCCGGCGAACGAGGGCTTGAGCGCTGCGAGGCTGTCCGCGGTGGTGCCGGGGCGCAGGTGCTCGTCGTGGTCGAGGACGACCAGGCCGTTGCGGTCGCGGACGGGGACGACGGAGCGGTCGAAGCGGCCGTCCTTCCAGGCGTCGGCGGCCCGCTCCTGGGAGAGCGCGGCGTACTCGTCGACGTCGCGGCGGGAGAAGCCCTCGATGGTGGCGATGAGGTCGGCGCCGATGCCCTGCGGGACGAAGCCCGTCTCGTAGTTGGTCATCGGGTCGGCGAACCAGGCGCCGCCGTCGGAGGCCATCGGCACCCGCGACATCGACTCGACGCCGCCCGCGAGTACCAGGTCCTCCCAGCCCGAACGGACCTTCATCGCGGCCATGTTGACGGCCTCGAGGCCCGAGGCACAGAAGCGGTTCTCCTGTACGCCCGCGACCGTGTCGGGCAGCCCGGCGGCGATGGCCGAGATACGGGCGATGTCGGAGCCCTGGTCCCCGACGGGGCCTACGACGCCGAGCACGATGTCGTCGATCGCCGCCGGGTCGAGGCCGGGGAAACGGTTACGGATTTCGTGGATCAGACCGACCACGAGGTCGATCGGCTTGGTGCCGTGCAGGGCACCATTGGCCTTGCCGCGCCCGCGCGGGGTGCGGATGGCGTCGTACACATACGCTTCGGTACTCAAGACAGCAGCCTTTCAATGAGGGTCAGGCGAGAAGAGAACGGCCGATGATTTCCTTCATGATCTCGGTCGTGCCACCGTAGATCGTCTGGATACGGCCATCCGTGAAAGCCCTGGCGACGCGGTATTCCGTCATATAGCCGTAGCCGCCGTGCAATTGCAGGCAGCGGTCGGCGACGCGCTTCTGCAGTTCGGTGGCCCACCACTTGGCCATCGACGCGTGTACGGCGTCGAGTTCCCCGTTCGAGTGATCCACAATGCAGCGGTCGAGGAACGTACGGGTGACAGCGCATTCGGTGGCCATTTCGGCGATCTCGAACCGGATGTGCTGAAGCTTGGAGAGCGGCCGCCCGAAGGCCTCGCGCTCCTTGACGTACTGGGTGGTGATCTCGAGCAGATACTCTGCGGCGGCGATTCCGGCGACCGCTATGCCCATTCGCTCCTGCGCGAGATTGGTCATCAGATGGATGAAGGCGCCGTTCAGCTCGCCGAGCAGATTCTCCTTGGGGACGCGCACGTCATTGAAGAACAGCTCGGCCGTGTCCTGGGACTTCTGGCCGATCTTGTCGAGGTTGCGGCCGCGCTCGAAGCCGTCCATGCCGCGTTCGACGACCAGCAGCGAGAGGCCCTTGGCCCCGCCCTCTGGGGTGGTCTTGGCGACGACGACCACCAGGTCGGCGAGGATGCCGTTGGAGATGAAGGTCTTGGAGCCGTTGAGGATCCAGTGGTCTCCACGGTCCTCGGCGGCGGTGCGGATGCCCTGGAGGTCGGAACCCGTGCCCGGCTCGGTCATCGCGATGGCGGTGATGATCTCGCCGCTGCAGAAGCCGGGCAGCCAGCGCCGCTTCTGCTCATCGGTCGCGAGGCCGGTGAGGTAGGGGCCGATGATGTCGTTGTGCAGTCCGAGCGCGAGCCCGGCCGCACCCGCCCGGGTGAACTCCTCGGCCAGGACGGCGCTGTAGCGGAAGTCGGCGTTCCCGCCGCCTCCGTACTCCTCGGGCACGGCGAGTCCGAGCAGTCCCTGCTTCCCCGCGGCCAGCCAGGCGTCCCGGCTGACGATGCCGTCCTTCTCCCACTGCTCGTAGTGCGGAAGGACCTCCTTGGCGAGAAAGGTCCGGACGGTCTCGCGGAACGCGTCGTGCTCGGCGGTGAAGATCTGACGCTTCAACTCTCGCCCTCCTTGGCGGGCTCGGCGAGGCCGGGCAAATCCCAGTCGCGGGCCACTTCTGCGGTGTCGGCGCCCGGCTGGGCGGGGCCCCGGTAAACGGAGCCGGGTGTTGCGGAGAAGCGGGGCGCGGGCGCGGGCTGGGTGAGTCCGCCGTGGTCGACGAAGGTTCCGCGGGCCGCGAGATGCGGGTGCGAGGGGGCTTCCCGCAATGAGAGCACCGGTGCGACACAGGCGTCCGAGCCCTCGAAGACGGCGGTCCACTCTTCGCGCGTCCTGGTCTTGAAGCGGGCGGCGACGGCGGCGCGCAGCTCGCCCCAGCGGGCGAAGTCCTTACGCGCCGGAGCCTCGTCCTTGATGCCGAGCAGCTCGATGAACTCGGTGTAGAACTGCTGCTCCAGTGCGCCGACCGCCATGTACTCGCCGTCGGCGGTCTCGTAGTTTCCGTAGAAGGGGCAGCCGCCGTCGAGCAGATTCGCCCCGCGCCGGTCCTGCCAGCCGCCTGCCGCCATCATCCCGTGGATCATCGTTGCGAGATGGGCGGCCCCGTCGACGATCGCCGCGTCCACGACCTGGCCGGCCCCGCCCTCACTGCGGGCGTGTTGCAGGGCCGCGAGTACTCCGACGACAAGATAGAGCGAGCCGCCGGCGTAGTCGCCGACGAGGTTGGCCGGGACGGCCGGCGGCTCGTCGGGCTTACCGATCATGCCGAGGGTGCCGGTGACGGCGATGTACGCGATGTCGTGTCCGGCGCGCTGGGCGAGCGGTCCCTCCTGGCCCCAGCCGGTCATCCGCCCGTACACCAGGCGCGGATTGCGGGCGAGGCACTGCTGCGGCCCCACGCCGAGCCGTTCGGCGACGCCGGGCCGGTAGCCCTCGATCAGCACGTCGGCCCGCTCGACCAGGTCGAGGACTTGGCCGGGGCCGTCCGCCGCCTTGAGGTCGATCAGCACAGAGCGCTTGTTGCGGTTGGTGAGGTCGTACGCCGGATCGATGCTCAGCCCCGAGCCGCCGGGCCGGTCGACCCGTACGACATCGGCGCCGAGGTCGGCCAGGAGCATGGCGGCGAACGGACCGGGCCCGATGCCCGCCAGTTCGACCACTCGCACTCCGGCCAGCGGGCCGGTGCCCATCGCTGCCATCAAGCCCCCAGCACTGTGACACAACTGATGTAACACCAGTGATGGTAAGAACGCGTTCCACTCGGCACAAGGCCCCGGGCCGAGCAAGCGCTTAGAGTTGTCCGCAGCCTACTCCCGTACGGCGGCACGCTCGGATCGCCGTGGCGCCCCGGCGCGGCGGACGATCCGGCCGGGCGGCCCGGCATGTTACCGATGGGAAACGCATCTTCTTCCCGACCCCGTTCGCACGCTAGCCTCAGCCACCGACACGACCGCGGGGGCAACGGCGGAGGGGCCATTGAACAGGCAGAACGGGACCGGTCGCGCGCAGCGCCCGTACGACATCGTGCTCTTCGGAGCGACGGGCTTCGTCGGCGTGCTCACCGCGGAGTACCTCGCGGCGCACGCGCCCGACGGATGCCGCTGGGCCGTCGCGGGCCGCAGTCGGCAGAAGCTGGAGCGGCTGCGTGAGCGCCTTGCCGCCAGGCATCCCGGCTGCGCCGAGCTGCCGCTGATCGAGGCGGCCGCGGACGACCCCGACGCGCTGCGCGAACTCGCCGAGTCCACTCATGTGGTTGCCACGACGGTCGGCCCCTACATCTGGTACGGCGAGCCGCTGGTCGCCGCCTGCGCGGAAGCCGGGACCGACTACGTCGATCTGACCGGCGAGCCCGAGTTCGTGGACCTGATGTACGTACGCCATGATGCGCGGGCCCGGGAGACCGGGGCGCGGCTCGTCCACGCCTGCGGCTTCGACTCCGTCCCGCACGACCTGGGGGCGTACTTCACCGTCCAGCACCTTCCCGAGGACGTGCCGCTGCGCGTCGACGGGTTCGTACGCTCCAACGCCACCTTCTCCGGCGGGACGTTCGCCTCCGCGCTCACCGCGATGGGCCGCGGCCGGCAGATGCTGCGCGCCGCGCACGACCGGCGGCTGCACGAGCCGCGGCTGGTGGGACGGCGGGCGCGGGCCCCGCTCGGCGGGCCGCGGTTCAGCCGGGAGACCGGCGCGTGGGCGCTGCCGCTGCCGACGGTGGACCGGCAGATCGTGGCGCGCTCGGCGCGGGCACTGCCGCGGTACGGTCCGGACTTCCGCTACCGGCACTACGCGGCGGTCCGCACGCTTCCCATGGCGGCGGGTGGTACGGCGGCCGTGGGAGCGCTCTTCGGTCTGGCTCAACTGCCGCCTGCCCGGCGCTGGTTGTCGGACCGGATCAAGCCGGGCGAGGGTCCGGACGAGCGGCGCAGGGCGAAGAGCTGGTTCTCGGTGCGTTTCGTGGGCGAGGGCGGCGGACGCACGGTGTTCACGGAGGTCTCGGGCGGCGATCCGGGCTACGACGAGACGGCGAAGATGCTCGCCGAGTCGGCGCTGTGCCTGGCCTTCGACCAACTGCCGGGCGCCGCGGGGCAGGTCACGACGGCGGTCGCGATGGGTGACGCGCTGCTGGAGCGGCTGCAGGCGGCCGGCATCCGGTTCCGGGTGGCCGCCACGCGCTGAGGAGCCCGGGAGCCGGCCGCGGACATGTGCGGCAGGTCAGCCGGTCAGCCGGTCAGCACCGCGTAGACCATCGATCCCACCCAGCCGAAGCCCGCGAGGGCGGCCAGGATGAGCACGGCCGTCACGATGCGCTCGACGGGGTGGGTGGTGATCTCGGTTGCGCTGTGCGTCGTCTGAGTCGTCATGCCAGGGAGGATGCCGATCGCGCCCGGCTCCTGACATCCGCTCAGATACTCAGTTCGCAGACGCTGGTACCTAGGTACTCCCTTCGCTGCCTGGGCAGTTACGTAGTCGCCTCCGCAAGGGCGCGCCGGCACAGCCGGTCCGCCAGCCGCGTGCTCTCGGGGAGCCGGTAGCCGGGCGCGAGGCGGAGGGTGTGTGCGCAGGCGTTGTCGAGCGTCGTGCGGTGGCCGACGGAGACGAACACCGGCTTGACGCCGTCCTGGGTGCGCAGCGCGCGGCCGACCTCCTCGCCGTCGTCCGCGCGCAGCGGCGCGAAGTCGCCCCGCCTCGGCCCGAGTTCGCCGTAGCTGAAGGCGAAGGGGTTCTTGGCGACACCGATCACCGGCAGCCCGGTCAGTACGCCGAGATGGCTGGCGAGCCCGAAACGGCGGGGGTGCGCCCGGCCGTAGCCGTCGCAGACGACGAGGCCGGGGTCCCGGGTGAGGGACTCCAGCGCGGCGAGCACGGCCGGGATCTCCCGGAAGGCCAGCAGCCCGGGCACGTAGGGGAAGGCGACCCGGCCCACCGCGGTGGCCTCCTCGACGACCGTGAGCGTCGCGGCGTCCAGGACGACGGCCGCCGCGGCGACGACATCGCGCTCGTCGTCGTACGCCACATCGACGCCGGTCACCAGGCCCGTACCCGGCTCCGGGCCCGGCTCGTCCAGGACGACGTGCGTGCGCAGCTCGTCCTGGACGGCCAGGGCCGCACTCTCGTCGGCGGGCCAGTCGGCGGGCGTCTCGATGATCTTCATGATGCCGTCCACCCTACGACCGCCGCTCGATATCGACGTGACGTAGCCTGGCGATCATGTTCGTACTGGAATTGACCTACACCGCACCGGTCGAGCGCGTCGACGAGCTCCTCGATGCGCATGTGGCCTGGCTGGACGCGCTGTACGAGGACGGCGTGTTCATCGCGTCGGGACGCAAGAACCCCCGCGACGGCGGGGTGATCCTGGCCGTCGGGGACGACCGCGCGCGGATCGAGAAGATCGCGGCGGCCGACCCCTTCACGGTCGGCGGCGTGTGCGAGTACCGGATCACGGAGTTCATCGCGACGAAGACCGCGCCCGAACTCGCCCCGTACAAGCAGCAGTTGCCCTCGTAGCCCTAGAACTCCAGCCGCGCGACGCGGCCCTTCTCGCCCGATGCCCAGCACCCGAAGTCGGGCGTGCAGTCCACCGTGTCGTACGAACCGGTGTCGACCGTGCGCCAGCTGCGGCCGCCGTCCAGGGTCAGATCGGTCCCGGTCGGTCCGACGGCGAGCGCGGCCGACCTGCTGTGCGGCAGCCAGGCCACGCCGGAACGGTAGGCCGGCGGCGGTGTCTTCGACTGCTGCCAGCTGCGGCCGCCGTCCCCGCTGACCGCTCCGGCGTTCGGGGACGCCTGGCCGGCGCGGTAGTCG
Organism: Streptomyces sp. NPDC019443; assembly: GCF_044389785.1. Lineage (NCBI taxonomy): Bacteria > Bacillati > Actinomycetota > Actinomycetes > Kitasatosporales > Streptomycetaceae > Streptomyces > Streptomyces sp. NPDC019443. Next base: position 824,806 of record NZ_JBIRYJ010000001.1, on the reverse strand, counting down.
CCGCCGACGGCGATGCCATGGGCACGGTCACGGAAGGCGAGCCCGAAGACCCCACGCGCCGGGTCCCCGGCCGGGACGGTCGATTCGGCGACGGTCCAGTTCAGGCCGCGGTCGGCGGAGTGCAGCACGCGCGCCGTGGCGCCGCCGCCGGTCGCCAGCCAGACGTCCTTCGGTCCTGAGCTGACCAGGCACTGGCCGCTGGCGGCGAAGGCCGCCTCGCCCGGCAGCGCCGTCGGCATACCGGCATTCGGCAGCACCTTCCACGACTCTCCGCCGTCGCCGGTGGACAGGATGCGGTACTTGCCGTCCACCGGGTCGCTCATGGCGAGGCCGTGCCGGCTGTCGAAGAAGGTGACGCAGTCGTAGAAGGCCTTCGGGTCGGTATTGCGGAAGGACTCCGTCCAGCTCGCCCCGCCGTCCTCGGTGCGAAAGACCCGGGACGCCTCGCCCTCCCCGATTGCCAGCACCACCGCGCGCCGGCTGTCGAATGCCTCGATGTCGCGGAACTCCAGCTCGCCCGCCCCCGGCGGGGAGACGTTCCGCCAGCTGCCGCCGCCGTCCGCGGTGCGCAGCACGGTGCCTTTCGAGCCCGCGACCCAGGCGGCCTTGCGGCTGACGGCCGCGAGACCCCTGAACCGTACGTCGGCGCCGGTGTCCTTCAGGCTCCAGCTCGGCCCTTTCGCGCTGCCCACACCGCTACCGGTCTGCTCGGCCGCCTGCGCCGGTGCGGCCAGCGCCGCGGCCACCGCCGCCGCGCACAGTCCCACCGACACCGTTCGTCTCGTCTTCCCCATGGACGTCATGGCGCTGGAAGCTAGCCCACGGGCCGGACCCCGTCCAGGGTGCGGCCGGTGGCCCGCGTTCATACGCTGGGCCCATGTCCCAACCCAAGGAGTACGAGGGCCGGGAGGCCACCGTCACCTTCGAGCCGCGGCGCTGTCTGCACGCGGCCGAATGCGTACGAGGCCTCCCGCAGGTCTTCGACCTCGACCGGCGGCCGTGGGTGCAGCCCGACGGCGCCGCCGCCGACCGCGTCGCCGAGGTGGTGCGCCGCTGCCCGTCCGGCGCCCTGCAGTACCGGCTGTCCGACGGCGCCGCGGAGGAGCCCGACCGGCCGACCACCGTCAGCCGGTCCGTCGCCGGGCAGCTCGTCATGCGCGGCGATCTCGACATCCGCACCGCGCACGGCGACCGGCACGAGACGCGAGTGACGCTGTGCGGCTGCGGTGCGAGCGGCAATGAGCCGTATTGCGACCATTCGGGGCCCTGCGCCGAGCGGTGACGCAGGTCACCCTCCCTCCCGATGCACGGAATCCCTCTGTCTGTCGTCTCTCCCGGTGCAAGGGAGACGTCAGCGAGCCGCGCAAGAAGGAGCAGGCCTTGTCCACCGTCATCGAGCAGGCCGTGCAGGCCCGCCTGGTCGCCTCCGCGCCCCAGATGGAGTCGGTTCCGATAACGCTGCGTTACGACCGCGAGGATCCCTTCGCCGTACGCATGGCCTTCCCGCCTCCGGCGACGCTGGAGGGCAACGAAGTGTCCTGGGCGTTCTCGCGGGAGCTGCTCGCGGCGGGCATCGACGCTCCGGCAGGCGTCGGTGACGTACGCGTCAGGCCCTACGGCTACGAACGCACGGTGGTGGAGTTCCACGCCCCGGAGGGTGTGGCGATGGTGCATGTCCGCACCAGCGACCTGCGCCGCTTCCTCAGGCGCGTCCACGGCATGGTGCCCACCGGCCGTGAGCATCTCTACCTGGATCTCGACCACAATCTGGCCGAGCTGCTGCGCGACGCCTGCTGACTTCGGCCGGCTTCGACCGTCGGACGATAATTCGTTGACGCCGCCAGAGCCCCCTCGTACGGTGTACAGCGGTCCTGTTGTCGTCGATTGGAGTAGGACGTTGCTCGTCTGAGGTCCTGAGACACCGTGCGTCACAGCTTCTTCAGCCATGCTGTGCGCTTCGCGTGCGACCTCGGCGTTCGAGCCGTCCTCGGCATTCGAGCCGTCCTCCCCGACCGGGCTCTTTCCCTCTTTGTCCCGGCGGCCGTCGCCCGCGCCGCGGTGTCTCCACCCGTTGCCCATGCCCTTTTCCACGCAACCGGGAGACCCGTATGTCTACTGTCCCCACGCACATCACCTGCTCCTCCCTCACCTTCGCCTGGCCGGACGGCACCGGGGTACTCGACGACTTCCAACTGGCGGTCGGCCCGGGCAGGACCGGCCTCACCGGACTCAACGGATCAGGAAAATCAACGCTGTTGAGGCTGATCGCCGGTGATCTGACACCGACGGGCGGAACGGTCCGCACCACGGGCGAGCTCGGCTACCTTCCGCAGAACCTGGTGCTCGACACCGCACTGCGGGTCGACCAAGTGCTGGACATCGCCGGGACGCGCGCCGCGCTGCACGCCATCGAAGCGGGCGATCCGAGCGAGGAGCACTTCACGGCGGTCGGCGACGACTGGGACGTCGAGGAGCGGGCGCGCGCCACCCTCGACCAGCTCGGGCTCGGCCATGTCGGCCTGGACCGGACCATCGGCGAGGTGTCGGGCGGCGAGGGCGTTCTGCTCCGGCTCGCCGCTCTGTTGCTGGCCAGGCCGGATGTGCTGCTGCTCGACGAGCCGACCAACAATCTCGATCTGTACGCGCGCAGAAGGCTGTACGAGGCGGTCGCCGCCTGGTCCGGCGTGATGGTCGTGGTCAGCCACGACCGTGAACTGCTCGAGCTGGTGGACCAGATCGCCGATCTGCGCGACGGGGAGGTCACATGGTACGGCGGCAACTTCTCCGCGTACGAGGAGACGCTCGCCGTCGAACAGGAGGCCGCGGAGCGCATGGTGCGCGTCGCAGAGGCCGACGTACAGCGGCAGAAGCGTGAACTGGCAGACGCCCAGATCAAGTTGGCCCGCCGCAAGCGGTACGGACAGAAGATGTGGGACTCCAAGCGTGAGCCGAAGATCGTCATGGGTGCGCGCAAACGCGCGGCCCAGGAGTCGGCGGGCAAGCACCGCATCATGCACACGGAGAAGCTCACGGAGGCGAGGGAGCGGCTCGACGAGGCCGTGGACGCGGTCCGGGACGACGACGAGATCCGTGTCGAGCTGCCGTACACCAAGGTCCATCCGGGCCGGGGCGTACTGCGGCTGAGCGAGCTGCGACTGCGCTACGGAGCCGAGGTGAAGGGAGAGTTCGAGGTCCGCGGCCCCGAGCGGATCGCGCTGGTCGGCCGCAACGGAGCGGGCAAGACGACTCTGTTGCGCACGATCACCGGCGAGCTTGCGCCGGTCGCCGGCGAGGCGGTGGCCGAGGTCCCGCTGCGCTTTCTGCCGCAGCGGCTCGATGTGCTGGACGACGGGCTGAGCGTGGTGGAGAACGTGGCGCGGTTCGCGCCGGACGCCACCAACAACCGGATCAGGGCGCGGCTCGCGCGCTTCTTGTTCCGGGGCGCACGCGCCGACCAGCTCGCCGGAACGCTGTCGGGCGGGGAGCGCTTCCGCGCGGCGCTCGCCGCACTGCTGCTCGCCGAGCCGGCGCCGCAGCTGCTGATGCTCGACGAGCCGACGAACAATCTGGACATGGCGAGTGTGCGGAAGCTGACGGCGGCACTGGAGTCGTACGAGGGGGCGCTGATCGTGGTGAGTCATGATGTGCCGTTCCTGGAGTCGATCGGCATCACGCGCTGGCTGCTGCTGGACGGCGAACTCCGTGACATCACCACGGACGAGGTACGGGAGGGTGAGCTGCCGATGGCGTGACCACGCGCCTCGCGCCGGGGATTCCATCGCCCCGGGGCGGCGGGTCATGATGGGCCGACCGGACCGCATACCCCCTGGAGAACCCCCCGTGCCCAGCAGGAAAGCCCTGATCCGCCGCCCCAGCCCGCGCCTCGCCGAGGGCCTGGTCACCCATATCGAGCGCTCCCCGGTCGACGTCGATCTGGCGCTCCAGCAGTGGGAGACATACGCCGAGACCCTACGTGAGCACGGTTGGCAGACCGTCGAGACGGAGCCGGCCGACGACTGCCCGGACAGCGTCTTCATCGAGGACACCGTGGTGGTGTTCCGTAATGTCGCGCTGATCGCCCGGCCGGGCGCCGAGTCCCGCAGGCCGGAGACGACGGCCGTCGAGGAGACCCTCGCCCGTCTCGGCTGCTCGGTGAACTGGGTGTGGGAGCCGGGCACCCTCGACGGCGGCGACGTCCTCAAGATCGGCGACACCATCTATGTGGGCCGCGGCGGCCGGACGAACGCGGCGGGGGTGCAGCAGCTGCGCGCCGCCTTCGAACCGCTCGGCGCCCGCGTCGTGGCCGTGCCCGTGAGCAAGGTGCTGCACCTGAAGTCGGCCGTGACCGCCCTGCCGGACTCCACCGTCATCGGTTACCCGCCGCTGGTCGACACCCCGTCCGTCTTCCCCCGCCACCTCCCGGTGCCCGAGGAGTCCGGCGCGCACGTGGTGCTGCTCGGCGGCGGGAAGCTGCTGATGGCGGCGAGTGCGCCGAAGACGGCGGAGCTGTTCACGGATCTCGGCTACCAGCCCGTGCCGGTGGACATCAGTGAGTTCGAGAAGCTCGAAGGCTGCGTGACCTGCCTCTCCGTACGCCTTCGTGACCTGTACGCATAACAGAACGTAACCGGACATCCATCCTGCGGGCTTGGCCCATGGCTTACTGCGGCTTTAACCTACGGTTTCGTAACCTACGAATCCGTAAGTAACTCTCCCGTCCCCAGGAGCACCCGTGACGATCACCTCTCCCCACCTCGGCAGTTCGGAAGCGTGGACAGACGCCCGACTGCTGTTCGCGCTGGAAGAGGTGGTGGAGAAGGAACTCAACCGCCATCTCAAGGTCGCCAAGGACTGGATGCCGCACGAGTACGTCCCGTTCAGCGACGGCCGCAACTTCCCCGGCATCTTCGAGGACGGCCAGGCCTGGGAGCCCGAGCAGTCCAAGGTCACCGACATCGGCAAGATCGCGCTGGTCGTGAACCTGCTGACCGAGGACAACCTCCCCAGCTACCACCACGAGATCGCCAGCCTCTTCGGCCGCGACGGCGCCTGGGGCACCTGGGTGCACCGCTGGACGGCGGAGGAGGGCCGGCACGGCATCGTGATGCGTGACTACCTGCTCACCTCGCGCGCTGTCGACCCGGACAAGCTGGAAGAGTTCCGGATGGCGCACATGGCGGAGGGCTTCGAGTCCGACAACCGCCACTCGATGCTGCACTCGGTGGCATACGTCGCCTTCCAGGAGCTCGCCACGCGCGTCTCGCACCGCAACACCGGCCACCAGTCGGGCGACCCGGTCTGCGACCGGATGCTGGCGCGGATCGCGACCGACGAGAACCTGCACATGGTCTTCTACCGGAATCTGCTGGGCGCGGCCTTCGAGATCGCCCCCGATCTGACGATGCAGGCCGTGCGTGACGTGGTGGTCAACTTCCGGATGCCGGGACACGGCATGCCGGGCTTCGAGCGGGCCGCCGCGCAGATGGCGATCGGCGAGATCTACAACATGCGGATCCACCACGACGACGTGCTCCAGCCGGTGCTGCGCTTCCTCAAGGTGCTGGACATCGACGGTCTCGGCCCGGAGGGCCTGAAGGCGCAGGAGGAGCTCGGCCTGTACATGGGCGGGCTGGACTCCGAGGCGCGCAAGTTCGACGAGAAGCTCGCGGCGCGCAAGGCGCGGATGGCGGCGCGGGCGGCGGGCTGACCGTCCCGGCCGCTCCCCCGGCCGCTCGGGTCATTCGTACGCCGTCACCCTGCCCAGGGCCGCATCGCGCACGTCCGCGTCCGCATGGCGGCGCAGCTTCCGCAGCTGTACCCGCCACGGCTCGGTCCAGGAGGTGCGGGAGCCGGCGGCCGAGACGAGCGTGACGGCGAGAAGACCTTCCGTGTGGCCGCCGGCACCGGCGAGCTGCCTGGCGGCCGCGAGCAGCGTCCCGGTGTCGCCGGGCCCCTGCCTGCCGCCGATCCGCTTCTCCAGCAGGTCGGCGGTGCGCACGACGAGTGCGGGGCGGCCCTCGTGGAGGCTGACCAGCCGGTCGAAGGCAACGTGCAGCTCTGCCGCTTCCGCGTTCAGATCGAGAGATTCCACCAGCAGGGCCGCGGCCTGCGGGACGAAGGCGTCGTGGCGCGCCAGCAGCTCCGCGGCAGCCGTCAGTACCGGGCGCAGCGCGCCGGGCCGCCACACCGTCTCCCGGGAGAGCCTCGCCACGAGGTATTCGACACGGCGGCGGGCGGGCCGGTCACGCTCCGACCCCGCCTCGTCCACGTCGTACGCGTCGTCCGCGGCCGCCGTATCGGCCGTGACCAGCGCCTGGAGCGCGCGCTCCACGGCACGGCCTGCTTCCGGGCCGGAAGGCGCGGCGGAGGCGAGCCCGTCCGCGGCGGCGTGCCAGGACTGCCGCTTGTCCAGCCGGGTGACCGCGGCCACCAGGACGGCCGAGGCATCGGGCGACCAGGGCACCCAGCGCGCGACCGCCTCGTACGCGAGTGCGGCGAGCTCCGCGTCCTCGGTGTCGCACACCTCCCGGACCAGGCGGGCGTAGCGGGGCCGGTCCGGCTCCGGCAGATCCATCGGCAGCACCCGGAGCACGGCGGTACGCAGCACCGTGTCGCCGGCCGCCGCTTCTTTCAGCAGCTGCCAGGTCCGTTGGTCGCCGAGCAGCGGGGCGGAGAAGGCCACACACGCGGCGCGCACATCCCGGTGCTGGTCCCGCATGGCGTACGCGTCGGCCAGCACACCCGCCGCCTCGGGCAGCGGCAGCCGGGTGGCCGCCAGCCGTACGGCCTCCTTTCGGCTGGTCACCTTGGCGGTGCCGGGCACCAGTACGCCGCTCAGCAGCGCGCCGAGCCGTGACGGCCTTGCGTACCGGGAGGCGCGGGTGGCCGCGTACACGGCGACGCGCGCCCGGTCGCCGCCCGCGTGGGCGAGCAGTTCGGACAGCACGTCGGCGGGCCGGTCGGTCCACGCCAGCGCGGCGATGGCAGCCTCCGCGAGCACCACGTCCTGCGACTCTGTCCAGCGGCGCGTCACGTCGGCGCCCACGTCCGGGATCCGCGCGGCGGACATGAGAGCGGACGCACGCGCGTACAGCGGAAGCGATTCGTCGTACGCCGCGCGCTCCAACTGGCGTGCGGCTGCACGCTGTTGACGTGCGGTCCAGCGCCGGACATCGACACCCACCGGCACGGTCCAGTGGGTGCCCCTGGTCAGGAATCGCCCGTACGGCGGGGTGTCACCCAGCAGCCGGTAGAGCAGATCGGTACGGCGCGTGCTCAACACCGCTACGACAGCGGGGAGTACGGCGGCCGAGGGCTCGTGGATGACGAGCCGCTCCACACGCTGGTCACGTCCGCGGTGCGGTTCGAGCCAGAGCCCGGCTGCGGCCTGTGCGGTGGAGTTGTCGCCGAACCGGACGGCCTGCCAGAGCAGCTCCTGCAACTCCGGCATTCCGGCCGCGCGTCGGCCGACCGCGCGGGCGAGTGCGAAGGCGAGGCTGAAGTCGGCCTTCTCCGCGCCCGCCTCGATCCAGGGGCGCAGCGCCTCGAAGACCGCATGCTCCTGGTCGCGGCGCAGGGTGCGGTCCAGCCGGCCGAGATCGGCGCCGCCGGTGCTTCCCGAGATGCGTACAAGGGTGCGCAGCGCCCAGTTCACCAACTGCCGCCGACCGGTTGCGGCATGCTCGCGCAGCACGGCGATGGCGAGGCGGCTCAGCGCCTGGCGGGTGTCCGGGGAGGAGTCGCGGGCTGCCACGGCGTCGGTCGCCACGCGATCGAGGTGCGGCTCCGCGTCCTCGGTGAAGAGTGCGGGCGGGGTGGCGGCGAGCGCGTGCATCGCGGCCGAACGCACCGGGTCCTGCTCGTTGCACAGCCGAGACATCTCCTGCAGTACGGCGGTGACGGCGTCGGGGTCGCCGGAGCGCCCGGCGTTGCGGATCAGCAGCGGCCAGGCCTCGACACGATCCTCCGCCGACGCACGGTGCGTGGCGGCGACGAGCTGCTCGCGCGCCTGCGCGACGGGCAGATAGGACTCGGCGAGCAGCACCGAACTCCAGCCCGCTCCACGCTCCTTGGCCCGGTCCGCCGCACGGCGCGCCTCCCCCGCCACGTAATTGCGCGGCAGTACGTCAAGAAGCTCGGCGTTCACAGTGCACGCCTCGGGCCCGCGCTCCGCGAGCACGGCCTCGTGGAAGGCTCCGCGGCGGGCCGGCGGGTGAGCTTTGACGAGCCGCGCGTACTCGTCGTAGTGGGCTGCCATGACCTGGCCCAGCTCGACGAGCAGATCCTGCGGTGCGTGACGTACCAGGTGCCGCAGGACGGCCGGACGCAGCGATGTGCCGCGGCGGATGGCGTGGCCCTCGGGGGCGAGCAGCATGCGGACCACGCGCGCCGGGTCGGCCCTGGTCAGCGCCGGGATGCTCGGGCGCAGTTGGACGGGCAGGGCCGCGGGTCCATGCCGCAGAAGCAGATCGAGGACGCGCAGCGGGTCGGCGGTGGTGACGGAGGCGACAGCATCGGCGTACCGCTGCCACCAGCCGTCGCGCAGCGCCTCGGGGAGCGCGGACAGTTCACGCTCCGCGGTGTCGAGGAGAGCTCCGGGATGGCGGGCGCCGAGCCCCGTCCAGCCGCGTACGGCATGGAACAGGGCGGGCAGCAGCCGCGCGACGGTTCCGGCCCCGCACCCCGGCAGCAGCCGAGCCGCCTCGACGTCGCCCCAGGTCTCCCGGATCCCGTCGATGACGCGGTCGGCGAGCGCGGAGCGGCGCGCGGCGACTATCGCGTGCAGCAACTGCTTGCGTACGGCGGCGGGGGCGTCGTCGAGAGCGGCGACGAAGGCGTCGTCGGGCACGCCGAGGCCCGTGGCCACGCGCAGGGCCTGGCCGCGGACGAACGAGTCCGGGTCCGCGAGCCGGGCTCCGACCCACTCGGCGTCCCCGCCCACGGCGGCCGCGACGACGGCGAGACCACGCTCATAGGGGCCGCGCTCATCGAGCTCGGCCACCAGCGGTCGCAGCTCCGCCGGGTTCATCTCCCTTGCTTTCGCGGCGAGTTCACTCATACGCAGTGGGTACGGAAGGGGGTCGAGCGCGTCCAGCAGGCGGTCCGCCTGGTGCAGGGGAGTGTGAGCCATGGAGGGATTCTGCCTGCTGAGTCGTCCCGGCGGGCGGTCAGGTGGTCGCCAGGCGCAGCGTGAGCGCGACGATGGCGAGGGGGCCTTGCAGGAGCAGGTACTGTACGGGCCGCCGCCGCTGGGCCCCGGCGCTGCACCGCTGGACCGCCTGATCGCCTACGGTCGGGCCCGCATCGGCTTCCTGACCGGACACCGCGAGACCGCCCGCGCCGCACAACGAGGCGGCGGGACGGGGCGGGAGGTGGCCGCCGCCTCGGCCGGGATCAGTTCTGCGCCTGCTTGAGGCGGTACCGCTCCTTCTCCGACAGCCCGCCCCACACCCCGAACCTCTCGTCATGAGCCAGCGCGTACTCCAGGCACGCCACTCGCCCCTCGCACGCCCCGCACAGCTGCTTCGCCTCGCGCGTCGACGAGCCAGGGGCCGGGAAGAAGAATTCCGGGCCCGCCTGGGCGCACAGCGCGGTCTCCTGCCAGGAGAGTTCCTGGTCAGTGGTGGTGTTGATCGGCATGCGGGACACGTTCCCCCGTGGCGATAAACGCCGGGTCAATGAAGCATCAACGACCCCATGGTTTTCGGCCACCGCCCCCGCATCAGCCGTCCGTCTGCACTCCCTGCATCAGGCCTCCGTCTGCACCCCCTGCATCACCGCGAAGCGCGCGCCCGCCGGGTCCGCCAGCTTGGCGAAGCGGCCCACGCCCTCCATGTCGACCGGTGCCAGCCTGACCTTGCCGCCCAGCTGCTGCGCCCTGGCCACCGACGCGTCGCAGTCCTCGACCTCGAAGTACGGCAGCCAGTAGGGACCGTCCGTCTCCACCGGGTCCGCGGCCAGTGGGACGATGCCGCCGAACATCGCCTCCGCGCCCGCGCCCGCCGGGTTGACCATCGTGTACGAGCCCGTACCGTCCGGCAGCGGCATCGTCGATGTCTCCCAGCCGAAGATTCCGCTGTAGAAGTTGAGACCCGCGCCCGGGTCGTCGGTGTACAGCTCCGCCCAGCACAGCGTGTTCGGATCGTTGACGACGTCGAGGCCCTTGATCCGGCCCGGCTGCCATGTCGCGAAGCCCGCGCCCGCCGGGTCGGTGAAGACCGCCATGCGGCCCATGTCGAAGACGTCCATCGGCTCGAACAGCACCGCGCCACCGCCCTGCTCGACCGCCTTGGCCGTGGCGTCGGCGTCCGGCGACTGGAAGTAGATGGTCCAGCCCGGACCACCCTGCTCGGGGCCGACCGTCATGCCGCCCGCGACGGTCTTGCCGTCCAGCTGGTACATGCCGTAGCCGCCGGCCTCGGGGCCCGCCGACTGGAAAGTCCAGCCGAACAGGCCGCCGTAGAAGGCGTTCGCCGCCTCGATGTCGGGCGTGCCGAGATCGAGCCAGTTCGGGGTGCCTGTGACGAAACGGGTGGTGAGCATGGTGCGCTCCTTTGGGGGATCCCGCTGTCTGACGTCCCCGAGTCTGCTACCGATCCCGCACCGGCGCATCCAGAGTCGGCCCGGTACACGAAATCCCGCTGGGCCCAGCAGCGACTCCAACTCCGAAGTCCACACGTCTACCTCATCCAGTACCTCATCCAGCGGTCGTCGAGGCGGGTGCGAGGCGGGCGACCTGGGATGAAGCCGTGAAGTCAGCCGTGACGCCCTCTTCGGTAGGAGCGAGAGGGGCAGATCTGCCCCTGCGCCCCGCGATGCTGCGGCCTGGGCCGTTCGACGAGCAGGTGCCGTCGCCCTCGGCGTTCGCCGGACCTCAGCTCTGGGCCGTGGACGTCATGGACTGCCGTGCGGCCGCGTGGCGGGCAGCGCCGGGTGTGCTGGATGGTCAGGAGCAGGCGCGGCTCGCTAGGTTCCGGCAGGCCGCCGACCGGGATCGGTACGTCTGCGCCCATGTCGCGCTGAGGCTTCTGCTGGGCGCGTATCTGCGGGTGGCACCCGCGGACGTGGAGCTTGTACGCAAACCCTGCCCGGGGTGTGGGGGGCCGCACGGCAGGCCGGCCGTGCCCGGCGACCCGGTGCACTTCTCGCTCTCGCACAGCGGGCAGTTCGCGCTGCTCGCGTTCGCTCGTACGCCTGTCGGCGCGGACGTGGAGCGGGTGGTGACCGCGCGGGCGGCCGTCGACAGCGTGCTCGGCACCCTGCATCCCGAGGAGATCCGCGAGCTGCACGCACTTCCCGAGGATGCCAGAGGCGCCGCGTTCACTCGGCTATGGGCTCGCAAGGAGGCGTATCTGAAGGCCCTGGGCACGGGGCTGAGCCGCGGTCTCGCGACGGATCACATCGGTTCGGCGGCACGGCACCCCGCCGGCTGGTGGCTGGCGGACGTGGTCGTGCCGGATGCCGGTTACGCGGCCGCAGTGGCCCTGCACACCGGAGCGGAGGCGGGTCACGCCGCTCCTCGTTCTTGGTGAGCCGGGAACGAGGAGCGGCGTGACCCGTGCGGGATCAGGCGGTGCAGTAGCGGCGCAGGTACTCGCCGGTCGCGGAACCGTCCGCCTTCAGCAGTTCCGTCGGTGTGCCGGTGAAGACCACCTCGCCGCCGTGCTTTCCGCCGTCCGGGCCGAGGTCGATGACCCAGTCGGCCTGCCGGACGATGTCGAGGTTGTGCTCGATGACGATGACCGTATTGCCCCGGTCCACCAGCCGGTTCAACAGCGCGACGATGGTGTCGACGTCCGACATGTGCAGTCCGGTCGTCGGCTCGTCGAGTACGTAGACACTGCCGGAGCGGTGCAACTGGCCGACGAGCTTCAGGCGCTGGCGTTCACCGCCCGACAGTGTGCTCAGCGACTGGCCCAGGGTGAGATAGTCCAGGCCCACGTCGAGCAGTCCGGCCAGCTTCTGGTGCACCTCGCGCTCGGTGAAGAACTCGACGGCCTGTTCCGCGGGCAGTTCGAGTACGTCCGCGATGGACTTGCCGCGCAGCTGGTACGCCAGCACGTTCTCTTTGAACCTGCGGCCGTCGCACGAATCGCAGTGCGTGCGCACGGGATCCATGTACGCCAGTTCGGTGACGATCTCACCGCGGCCCTTGCACTCGTCACAGGCGCCCGCGGAGTTGAAGCTGAACAGGCCGGCCTGCGCCCCGCTCGCCTTGGCGAAGAGCTTGCGGATGGAGTCCATCACGTCGAGGTGACTTGCCGGCGTGGACCGGGAGGACGCCTTGATGGCCGACTGGTCGACGTAGATCGTCTCCGGGTAGGCGCTCATGAAGGCTCCGGCGACCAACGAGCTCTTGCCCGAGCCGGCGACGCCGGTGACGGCCGTCAGCACACCGGTGGGAAGACTCACCGAGACGTTCTTCAGATTGTGCAGACCGGCGCCCTCGATCAGCAGGTTCCCGGTCGCCGCGCGCACGGGGTCCTTGACCGAACCGGTCCGGCGCAGGCCGGCGCCGGTGAGCGTATCTGCCTCCTTGAGCTCCGTGAACGGGCCTTCGAAAACGATCTCGCCGCCGTGCACACCGGCGCGCGGACCGACATCGACGACATGGTCGGCGATCTCGATGACGTCGGGGTCGTGCTCGACGACCAGGACCGTGTTGCCCTTGTCCCGCAGCTCCCGCAGCAGGTCGTTGAGCCGGCCGACGTCCCGGGGATGCAGACCGGTGCTCGGCTCGTCGAAGATGAAGGTCATGCCGACGAGGCTGCTGCTCAGGTGGCGCACCATCTTCAGCCGCTGCGCCTCGCCGCCGGAGAGCGAGGTGGTCTGCCGGTCCAGGGACAGATAGCCGAGGCCGATCGCCGAGATCCGCTGAAGGGCCGTGCTGATGCCGTCGGCGATCGGTGTCGCCACCGGATCGTCGATGGTGGCGAGGACGTCGATCAGGTCGCTGACTTCCATGCGGGACCAGTCGGCGATGGTGTGCGGGCCGATCTTCGTGGCGAGTGCCTTCGGGTTCAGCCGTGCACCCTCGCAGGCCGTGCAGTCGCCCAGGGTGATGAATCGTTCGACGTTGGCCCGGCCCCGCTCGCTCAGTGAGCTCAGATCGCGCTTGAGATTGGTGCGGGCGAAGCGGGCCACGACGCCTTCGTAGTTCAGTGCCGCGGTACTGTTCGCGGTGCTCACCGTGACTTTGTCGCCGCTGCCGTGGGTCAGCATGTGCCACTCGTCATCGGTGTAGTCGCTGAGCCGCTTCGCGTTGTCGAAGTGGCCGGAATTGCCGTACAGCTGCCAGTCCATGCTTCCCACCTTGTGAGTGGGAAGCTGTATCGCGCCTTCGTCGAGCGACTTCGTACGATCAAGCATGCGCTCCACGTCGACACGGCGTGCCTGTCCGAGGCCGTCGCATTCGAGGCACATGCCCTGGGGGTCGTTGAAGGAGTAGACGGAAGGCGGGTTGTACGGCGTGCCATGGCGGGAGAAAAGCACCCGTATGCTCGAGTAGATGTCGGTCATCGTGCCCACCGTCGAGCGGGCGTTGCCGCCGACCGGCTTCTGGTCCACGACGACCGGAGCCGTGAGGTTGCTGATCATGTCCGCGTGTGGCCGCTGGTACTTGGGCAGCTGGTTGCGGATGAACCAGCTGAAAGTACCGTTCAGTTGCCGCTGTGCCTCCACGGCCACGGTGTCGAATACGATGGAGGACTTTCCCGATCCGGATACCCCGGTGAAAACAGTGATTTGATTCTTCGGTAACCGCAGTGTCACGTCTTTGAGGTTGTTCTCACGCGCACCGACAATGAGGATACGGTCTTCATTCTCTCCCATACCCGGAACGGTACCGAAAACTAGTCGAGTCGCGCTGCTGGAACGGGCAATTCCGCTATATGAGTTGGGTCGGCGGCGGGTGGGAGAATCTGCCCCGCCGCACCGCCCTTCCTCATTATCGCCTCAGCGGATTGAGTGCGGCCTCGCCGATCTTCGAGCGGAGTTCGGGGTCGGTCACTCCGAGTCCCTCCCCCGGGGCCAGACACAGGACCCCGACCTTGCCGATGTGCTGGTTCAGCTGCACCAGCCGGGCCGCTTCACCCACGTCGTCCAGCGGGTGGACCTCGGAGAGCACCGGTACGAGCTTGCCGAGTCCGAACAGACGGTTGCACTCCGCCTGTTCCATGAGATTGGCCGCGTGGCTGCCGACGATGCGCTTCGAGTGCATCCACAGATAGCGGTTGTCGTACTCGTGCTGGTACCCCGTGGTGGAGCCGCAGGTGACCACGGTTCCTCCGCGACGCACGACGAACACCGAAATGCCGAATGTGGCCCGGCCGACGTAGTCGAACACCACGCTGGGGTCTTCGCCGACCGCCTGGCGAATGGCGCGTCCCAAGCGCTTGCCCTGCTCGATGATCTCGTCCCCTGTAACGGCGGTGCCCACTCCGAGTTCCGACCGGTCGAGGACCACGTCGCAACCGAGCGCGCGCAATGCACGGGCCTTCTCCTGCGAACCGACCACGCCGATAGGAATGCCGCCTGCCTGCTTGACCAGTTGCACGGCAAAGGCGCCGAGGCCCCCGGTCGCGCCCCAGATCAGCACCACGTCACCCAGCTTGATCCGGGCGCCCTTGTCGCTGATCAGCATCCGGTAGGACGTGGCTGCCGTGAGCAACGTGCCGGCCGCCTCTTCCCAGGTCAGATGGCCCGGCTTGGACAGCAGCTGGCTCGCTTTCACGACGGCGAAGTGGCCGAGTCCGCCGAAGTTGGTCTCGTAGCCCCAGATCCGCTGTTCCGAGCCCAGCATGGCGTCGGCATGCGTCGCCGGCTCGTGGTCATCCACCTGCACGCAGCTGACCACGACGTGGTCGCCGACGCCCCAGCGGCTGACGGCGGCACCGGTACGCACCACGACGCCCGCCCCGTCGGATCCGACGACGTGGTACGGAAGGTCGTGCCGCGCGGCGAAGCCGCCCTGTCGCCCTAGACGGGTGAGGAAGCCGAAGGTCGGCAGCGGTTCGAAGGTCGCCGACCAGACGGTGTTGTAGTTGATGGCACTCGCCATCACCGCCACCAGCACCTCGTCGGGAGCCAGTTCGGGCATGGGTACTTCGCCGACGTGCAGCGACTTGCGTACGTCCTTGTCGGCGACGCCGTCGAAGATGCCGACGTCCTCCATCCGCAGATGTGCCGCTGTGTACGCCGCGGGCAGGGGCGTGTTCGCCAGGTCCTGGGCCGGCGCCCCTGCCAGTACCGCTTCGCTCAAGGCGTCCATGGCTGTCGCTCCTCTCGGGCGGTCCGCTCGGTGCCCGCGCACGGCACGACGCCGGCGGTCACGACGCGGGGGTGTTCTCGTCGAGGTAGCGCTGCCGCTCGACGTACAGCTCTGATTCGCTCTCGGCCAGCTGGCGCAGCTCCCGGACGTGCTCCTGGAAGTCCGGCTCGGCAACCGCGGCCCGCAGCGCCTGGACGTTCTCCCAGCGAGCGATGTTCACGTAACGCTTCGGGTCGTCGACGTGCCGGGACAGGGTGTAGCCCAGAATGCCCGGCTGCGCCGTCATGAACTCGGCGATGCGGGCGAAGACCTTCTCGAAGTCGTCCGGTTCGCCGGCGACCGTGAACCTGTTGACGAAGGTGACATTGCCCGCGCGGTCGCCCTGGTTGGCCATGGTGGTCTCCTTGTGCGGTGTGAGGATGGCGATCAGTCTTCGGCGGCGCTCTTGAAGGCCGGTCGAGGTCGGGCGGACAGCGCGTGCAGGCAGGCGACCAGGCTGCGGGCCTCCACATTGAGGTAGTGGCTGTGGCGCAGCAGGGCGGACAGCTGGGCCAGCGTCACCCACCGGTAGCCAGGACGACCGGCGTCGAAGTCCTCCGCGACCTCCACCACTTGGTAGCGGTTGCGCGCGTGGAAGAACCGGCCGCCCTCCTCCGAGTGCACGGCGTCGAACCGGATCTGCTCCGGGCGGGCGTCCAGCACCTCGGTCAGATACGGCGGGCGTTCGCCGCCCGGCAGCGCGTCGTGGTTCGACGGGGTGCACTGCACGGTGGGAGCGAGTTCGACGACGTCGACGAATCCCGGCTCGGCCTTCGCCTGTACGAGCACCTGCAGCACCCCGTCGGTCTCCTTCACGAGGAAGGCGCACACGCCTTCGTCGCAGGGCTGGATCATGGGCTGGGACCAGGTGCGGACCTCCCGGCCGACAGCCGACACCCGGACCCCGACGACGCTGAAGAACGCGCCGTCGGCACGGGCTATCCTGCCGTCCGCGCGCCGCCAGCCCCCTACGTCCCGCATCGGTATGCGCTCTGCGTGGCTGTCGAGCCCCGAGCGGACCTCGGTGATCCAGCCGAGCAGGGCGCTCATGGTGTGCGGTTCGGCCGCCTCGGGCTCGCAGGACCGGACGAGAGAGGAGGTGAACGGGCTCGCGACCGTGCTGCCGTAGGCACCTGACAGCCCGGTGCCGGCGAAGGGCAGGCAGGACAGCGCGGTGCGGGCGTCCATGTTCACCAGGTCGTCGGCAGCGAGGAGCCGGTGCAGCTGACCGAGCGTCAGCCAGCAGAAGCCGTCCCGCAGTTCGACGTCCACTTCCACGCGCACCACCATGTTGCGGTTGCGCTTGCGATGGAACCAGGAACCCTGCTCGGACTGCCGGACATCCGCGAGCACATGGTGGCGCGAGGTGTCGCGGAAGTAGTCGAGATAGGGCACCCGCGCGCCGCGGTGCACGCGGGTGAAGTTGCTGCGGGTGGCCTGCACGGTCGGCGACAACTGGAGTCCGTTGTGGTTTCCCGGCTCGATCTTGGCCTGCATCAGGAAGTGCAGGACTCCGTCGAACTCCTTGGCCAGGATGCCGAGTATGCCCACCTCGGGCTGGTTGAGGATCGGCTGCTGCCACCTGCTGACAGGCGCCTCCGGGATCCGTACGTCCAGGCCCTCCACGGAGAAGAAACGCCCGGACTCGTGCGCGATGTTGCCGGTCACCGGATCGGTGTGCCAGCCGGCGAGCTCGTCCAGCGGGATGACCCGTACCTCCATGGACGAATGCCGTTTCTGGTCGGCGAGCCACTGGTCGAAGCGGCCGAAATCGGGGAAGAGTCCGGACGTCGCCGTTGCGGATCTCGCGATCTGCAGGGGCACGGTGTCCCCGTGATCCTGCCCTCGCAGTCCGGCCGTCGGGAAAAATGTCGTCAAGGCGGGGCTCCCAGGAGTGCCTGATCGCTCGGCAGGGTTTCCCGCCACGGTCGTCCCGGGGGCTCGACATAGCCTCCAGCCGTGCTCGAACGGTCAGGGCCGGCCGTACCGGCGCCCGGGTGCCAGGGCAGTCGAACCGGGGAGCCGGGCGGGTGGGGACCCGCCCGGATCCGGTCCGGTAGCCTGACGGCGCCTGCGGTCAGGCGCTGAACGCCGCGGCGTTCTCACGCACCCACTGGGCGAAGGTGCGCGCGGGCTTGCCCGTTACCTTCTCCACCGTGGGCAGCACGGTGTAACCGGCCTCGGGCGGGTTCGTCCGCATCATCAGGAAGAACTCGATGTCCTCGTCCGCGTAGCCGGTCTGGCGCCACTGCTCGACGATCTCGTCCCTGGACAGCTCGATGTACCGCACCTCGCGGCCGAGGGCCTCGGCAATAGTGCGCACCTTCTCCGGGGGCGTCAGCGCCTGGGGGCCGGTAATCCAGTACTCCTGCTCCGCGTGGCCGTCGGCGGTCAGCGCGACCGCGGCGACGGCGGCGATGTCCGCCTCGTGCACCATGGCGCTCTTGGCCTCGGCGAACGCCTCACGGATGACACCCTCGGTCTTCACGGACTCCGCCCACTCGAGGGCGTTGGACATGAACTCCACCGGCGAGAGGTGCGTCCACTCCAGGCCGCTGGCCTCGATGGCCTGCTCCAGCGGGCTCTTCTCCGTGTCGCCCTTGAGCACGGTCACCCTGCGCACTCCTGCCTTCTGCGCCAGGGCAACGATCTCCGCGCCATTGGTCAGCGGCGAGAAGTCCTCGCCGTTGAAGCTGATCAGGTGCGCGGCGGTTACTCCGTCGAAGGCCTTGGCCAGGCTGGCGGTATCTGCCAGGTTGCCGGCCACCGCCTCGGCCCCGGCGGGGAGATTCGCCTTCTGCGGATTGCGAGTGAGTGCACGAACCTGCTGCCCGGAGGCGAGCAACTGCTCGACGAGGGGGCGTCCGACGTTACCTGTGGCGCCGGCGACAAGAATGGTCATGGAAATCTCCTTCCGTCCTGAGGCAGACGCTAGGAGCATTCGCGGTCAACGCCTGACCGCGTTGAGTGCGAAACTCTCGCCATGTTGGAAACCTCGGCCCGGCTGCTTCGTCTACTCGCCCTGCTACAGACACATCGGGACTGGTCGGGTACGGAGCTGTCCGACCGTCTCGGCGTGAGCCCGCGGACCGTACGCCGCGATGTCGAGAAGCTGCGGACGCTGGGTTATCCGATCAATGCGATCGGTGGCGTCGGAGGCGGTTACCAACTGGGCGCCGGCGCGTCACTGCCCCCGCTGCTGCTCGACGACGAGGAGGCGATCGCCGTGGCGGTCGGGCTGCGCACGGCGGCCGGAGGCGCGGTCACAGGCATCGCCGAGACTTCGGTACGGGCCCTGGCGAAGCTGGACCAGGTGCTGCCGTCGCGGCTGCGTCACCAGGTCAACACGCTCAGCGCGGCGCTGGTGACCATGCCGATGCCCGGCCGTAAGGTCGATCCGTCGACACTGAGCGCGATCGCCTCTGCGGTGCGCGACCGCGAACGGCTGCGGTTCGACTACGAGTCGTACGACGGGGCGCGGACCGTGCGTGACGTGGAGCCATACCGGATGGTCCTTGACGCGCGGCGGTGGTACCTCTTCGCCTGGGACACACAGAGGTCGGACTGGCGGAGGTTCCGGGTCGACCGGCTGACGATTCGCATTCCCATGGGACCGAGGTTCAGCCCGAGGCCGCTTCCCACCGAGGATCTGGCGAGCTACTTCGCCACGGGCCGGAACACCGCCCAGTTCCGCTACCGGGCGGTGCTCACCATGCATGGATCGGCGGTGGAGGTGGCCGATGAGGTTCCATCCACGCTCGGGTCGGTGGAACCCATCGACGACGAGACATGCCTTCTGCGGATCGGCTCGGACAGCCTGGACCATCTGGCGGTGTGGGTGGCCGCGTTCGGTTTCGATTTCGTGGTGCACGAACCGCCCGAGCTGGTGGAGCACCTCCGGACGCTGACCACACGCCTTCAGCGGGCGGCCTGGCCGGAGGGTTGCCCCTGAGGCCGGTCCCGGCCGGTCAGGCCCGGGCCGGCAGAGCGGCGACGGACTTGGCGCGCTCCAGCACCGCTGCCTCCGCCATCTGGAGCGAGGTGGCTGCCTTCTCCAGCTCCACCGGGTCCTGGGAGGTGTACGGCGTGACGGTGTAGGACGCGGTGATGATCTCCAACTGGTAACCGAGGACCTTCTCGAGGACGGTCCGCAGATACGGCCCGCAGTGGTCCATCGCATGATCGGGCGAG
This sequence comes from Streptomyces sp. NPDC019443, assembly GCF_044389785.1. Classification (NCBI taxonomy): domain Bacteria; kingdom Bacillati; phylum Actinomycetota; class Actinomycetes; order Kitasatosporales; family Streptomycetaceae; genus Streptomyces; species Streptomyces sp. NPDC019443. Next base: position 805,308 of record NZ_JBIRYJ010000001.1, on the reverse strand, counting down.
CCGGGGCTGTAGTCGCCGCCGTAGGCCAGCACCACCGTGGCCGGGCGTCCCGCCAGGGGGTTGGCACTCGGGTCGTAGGGCAGCGTACGGCCCATCAGCAACGACTGGTCCAGCCACGCCTTGAGGTGCGAGGGGATGGTCCAGTTGTGCATCGGCGCACTGATCAGCAGCGCGTCCGCGGACAGGATCTCCTCCACGAGTTCGTCGTGCAGCGCGGCTGCCGCGCGCTGGCTGTCGGTCTCCGGCTCGTTGAGGAGGGTGACGACCGCGTCGGTGTCCAAGTGGGGTACCGGGGCCGCGGCGAGGTCGCGGTAGGCGACCGTCGCGTGGGGCTGTTCCTTGCCCCACACCTCGCGGAAGGAACCGGCGAGCTTGCGCGACACGGAGTACAGCGAGGGCGAAGAGTCGATGTGCAGCAGCTGGGCCACGGGATACCTCTCATGTAGGGCGATGAACGCCGTGCAGTGGCGCTCGTGGTGGACGCATGGTGCGGTACCGCGCTCGAACCCGGTCAGAGTGCGGCTTGCGTGCGGGGCGGGGTCACATGCGGACGCCGACGAAAAGACCGCGGCCGGACAGCACGCCAGGGACGTACTCGGGCCGCAGACCGGCCTGTTCGAAGGCCGTCTCGTACTGCTTGCGGGTGAAGAGCATGGCGCGGTGCACTTCGCACACATGCCGGACGCCGTCGCTCGACGAGGCCAGCAGGTAGTGGACCTGCATCTGCGACGTATCGCCCTCGCGAACGGTGTGGGCGACCCTGGCGATGGTGGTGCCCTCCCACTCAACGACATCGCTGGACACCCAGCGGTCGACATAGGTCTCGGGGAACCACCACGGCTCGACCGCGACCACTCCCCCGGGCACGACGTGCTGGGCGAAGCAGCTGAGTGCTTGGTTCAGCTCGTCGACGGACTCCACATAGCCGATCGAGGCGAACAGGCAGGTCAGAGAATCGAAGGTGCAGCCGAGGCTGAACGAGCGCATGTCACCTATGTGCAGCGGGATGTCCGGCACATCGGCTCGTGCGATCTCCAGCATCGGCTCGGAGAGATCGACGCCCTCCGTCGGACCGATGAGTTCGGTGAACGGTTTGAGATGTCCGCCAGTCCCACAGGCCACGTCCAGCACGGAGGAGGCCCCCGGGAAACGCTTGCGGATCTGTTCGGCGACCACCTCGGCCTCCGCGAGATAGTCCTTGCCCCGCGCGGTGTGCTGCGCGTAGTAAATCTTCGCCGACTCGGCGCCGTACATACCAACTCCTCCGTTGCGGCGGTGGTGGTGCCCAGGTCCCTGCAGACTCCCCCTCCGCCGTCGAGCGCCGCTGGAACCCGGCCGGGGCTTGAGCGAGTCCCGATCGAGGCGGTCCACGATGCCGTCACGCAGTGCTTGGTTCTTGAGCGAAGGAAGCGAAGGAAAGGACACCATGTCCGCAAACGGCAGGGTCGTCGTCCTGGGCGGTACGGGTTTCCTCGGGCGGCATGTGTGCGTGGCCCTCGGCGAACGCGGCTTCGACGTCGTCGTCGTGGCCCGCAGGCCGCCGGTCGACGCCATTCCCGGGCGGTTCCTCGCACGCGACCTCGTCCAGCTGTCGCCACAGGAGTTGGCGAAGGACCTGGACGAGATCCGGCCCACGGTGGTCGTCAACACCGTCGGCAGTATCTGGGGGCGCACCGATGAGCAGATGTGGAAGGCCGCCGCCGTCCCGACGCTGCGTCTGCTGGACGCGCTGGCGCTGCTGTCCGAGCGGCCCCGGATGGTCCATCTCGGCTCGGTGCTGGAGTACGGCCGGATGAGGGCCGGCAGTACCGCGGGAGCCGCCACGGTGGCGCGGCCGACCAGTGCGTACGGCCGGGCGAAGCTGGCGGCGACGCAGGCGGTGCTGGAGCGGATACACGCGGGCGAACTGGAGGGCATGGTGCTGCGGGTCAGCAATCTCGCGGGCCCGGGCAGCCCGGACGTGAGCCTGCTCGGCCAGGTCGCCGGCCAGCTCCTGGCGGCGGGCGGGCGCCCGGCGGTGGTCATGCTCGACCCCCTGCTGGCCCACCGCGACTACGTGGACGTCCGCGACGTCGCAGACGCCGTGGTGGCCGCCACGGCGTCGAAGGTGTCCGGCGAGCTGGTCGACATAGGCAGCGGCGAGAGTACGCCGGTGCGGGCCATGGTCGACCTGCTGATCGAGCGCAGCCGGCTGCCCGCCGCCGTCGTGGAGCGCAAGGGGTCGGGCAAGCAGCACTCCACCGAGACCTGGTCGCGGGTGGACATCGGACCGGCCGAGCGGCTGCTCGGCTGGCGGCCACGCAGGCCGCTCGCCGATGCGGTGGAGGCGTACTGGCACGAGTTCATCGAGCGACAACACATCACGACGCAAAAGGGAGAACCGTCGGCATGACCACTTATGTCTGGGACTATCTGCCGGAGTACGAGGCGGAGCGCGAAGATCTGCTCGACGCCGTCGACACGGTGTTCCGCTCCGGCAATCTGGTGCTCGGGCCGAGTGTCGGCGGCTTCGAGCGCGAGTTCGCCGATTACCACGGGGTGGCGCACTGCACCGGAGTGGACAACGGCACCAACGCGGTCAAGCTCGGCCTGCAGGCCCTGGGCGTCGGCCCCGGGGACGAGGTGATCACCGTCTCGAACACCGCGGCGCCCACGGTAGTGGCCATCGACGGCACCGGGGCCACACCGGTGTTCGTCGACATCCGTGAGCAGGACTTCCTCATGGACACCGAGCAGGTGGCCGCGGCCATCACACCGCGCACCAAGGCCCTGCTGCCCGTACATCTCTACGGGCAGTGCGTCGACATGGCGCCGCTTCGCGAACTCGCCGACCGGCACGGGCTGGTGATCCTGGAGGACTGCGCCCAGGCGCACGGCGCACGTCACCACGGCAAACCCGCGGGCACCATGGGCGACGCGGCCGCGTTCTCCTTCTACCCGACCAAGGTGCTGGGCGCCTACGGCGACGGCGGAGCGGTGATCACCTCGGACGACGAGATCGACGCCGACATGCGGCGGCTGCGCTACTACGGCATGGAGAAGACCTACTACGTGGTGCGGACCCCCGGACACAACAGCCGTCTGGACGAGGTGCAGGCGGAGATCCTGCGCCGGAAGCTGCGCAGACTTGACGGCTACATCGCGGGCCGGCGCACCGTGGCGGAGCGCTACGAACAGGGTCTGGGCGATCTCGCCGACCGCGGTCTGCTGCTGCCTGCCACGAACGAGGGCAACGACCATGTGTACTACGTCTATGTGGTGCGGCATCCCCGGCGGGACGAGATCATCGAGGCACTCAAGCGCTACGACATCTCACTGAACATCAGCTATCCCTGGCCGGTGCACACCAATTCCGGCTTCGCGCACCTCGGCTACGGCACGGGATCGCTGCCGGTCACCGAACGGCTGGCCGGCGAGATCTTCTCGCTTCCCATGTATCCCTCTCTGTCGGCCGGCCTCCAGGACAAGGTGATCTCAGCCGTACGGGAGGCCGTACTCGCCCTCTGAGTCACACATGACGGCAGGGCCCACCCGGTGCGGGGTGGGCCCTGCCGTCATGAAGGGCTTCAGACGAGTGCCTCGATCGCCTTGATCACCTCCGCCGGGGCAGGCAGACCGGCGATCTCGTCGGCGAGCCCGCGTGCACGCTCCCGGTAGGAGGTGTCGGACAGCAGCTTCGAGATCTCGGCCGCGACGTCCTCGGGCGGCTCGTGGTGCGACGCCATGGTGACCGAGGCCCCGTATTCGTCCACCCGGCGCATCGGGATCGCCGAGTACTGGATCTCCGGGAGGACCAGTTGCGGGACCCCGGCGCTCAGCAGGGTCATCACCGTGACGCCACCGCCGTGGTGCACCGCAACATCCGTGGTCGGCGCGATCACGTCGAGGGGTACGAATCCGGCCTTGACGTCCGGGTATTCGGCCCGGATCTGCGAAGCGAGCGGTTCCGACGTCGCCACGACGATCTCCACGTCACCCTTGCCCAGCAGCGGGTTGTCCAGCAGGGGCCGGAAGAAGTCCATGCCCAGCGCCGGGATGAACACGCTCCGCGAGCCGGACGTGATCAGCACCCGGGGACGGTCGCCCTTGGCGTACATCCACGGCTGCAGCGGGATCTGCGGGTTGCCGGCGGTCCAGCGCATGGGCTGCGCGGGTTCGGCGTGGTCCGGCCGCACGCTGGGCGGAGTGATGTCGACGAACATGTTCGGGTCGGGGATGGCGTCCAGACCGAACCGGGAGAGTTCCGGGCGCAGTTCATCCGTGGCGCCCTGCCAGTCGACGTCGGTACGGTCATAGATGGCCCAGGTGTGGCGGACCAGCGGAAGACCGAACCGGTGTGCGACCAGCGGGCCGGCGAAGTTGTACTCCCCGCCGATCACCACATCAGGCTTCCACCGCTCGGCCAGCTCCTCCGTGCCCTGGAGGCTCGCAGCCGAGAGACGGGCGAAGCCCCGCCCCGCGAAGTCCATCTCGTTGTCCTCGGAGGTGGGCATCGCCAGCCAGTTGCCCTCCCTGTCCTTGAGTATTGCGTCCGCCATGCCCAGCTGGGTCACCCCACAGGCGGGCAGGCCGAGGCCGTTGATGAGGTCGAGGTTCTCCTCCGGCGCGGCCACGATGACGTCGTGGCCGGCCGTCCTCGCCGCCGACGCGAGCGGCGCGCTGGCGTGTACAGGCGCAGCACCGCCCCCGGCGATGAACAGGAATCGCATGGTTTCTCCTTAGCTCATCAAGGACCGGGGGCCACGGCGGGCGCCGTGCCCGGCGGCCCACGGATTACTGACTCACGGCCTTCTGGTACCGGTGGATGGCCATGGGTACGAAGATCGCGAGAATGAGGGCCACCCACAGGAACGACGCCAGGGCCGGGTTCTGCAGCGGCCATACGTCCGGGCCGGGCCGGCGCACGGCGTTGCCCAGACCGGTCAGCGACGCGAGGACGATCACCAGGAGGTTGCTGACCGCGTCGCCGTTGGTCCGGCCGGGGTCCAGACCGCCCAGCGCGGTATTGGTGCCGGAATTCCCTTTCCGCCCCTCGGCGACGATCGCATTCGGCACTACTCCTCCATCACCCACGTCAGGCGAGTTCGCGGTGGAAGCCCGATGGCTTCGGTCGGGGCGCTCGACACGGTAGGACCATTCGCGGCCAGCTTTTGTCCCCGATTGCTCGGCAGCCGCAGATAAATCGCCGTCGTCCCCGGGATCGGGCCGGTTCCCATTCTCCGGTCGGCGCACTGGACAACAGGTCGAATACCGCCGGACCGGTAGCCGGAGTACGACCCCTGGCGGTGGCCGTAAGTGGCGCTTCTCACCCCGGAGCACATACGGGTGCATGCAAAGCGCAGGCAATGAACGGCTCATGTCGGCTGCCGATTCGTATCCGATCGATCATCCGGAAAGCGGCGAAAAGCAGCCATCGAGCAGCTGGGAAAGCGGGCATCCGCAGGGCCGACGTCCACGTCACGGCACCGGTCGAGGCGGAATCCAGGCCACCCATAGCGCCGGCCCTCAGCGTATCGGCACGGCGCTTCCCTGCAGCGTGGGCGAGAGAACTGGCCACCGCGGGACCGCCCCCACCCACGTGTTGCTGTCTGAGCGGTCCGCCATGGACCGGGAACGGATACCTGACGATGAGTCGGAAACTTGGCGTTCTTACCCTCGCCGGCGTGCTCGGCCTCACTCTCCTGATGCCGCAGGCCGCCGGCGCTGTCACAACGCCCGCCGCTTCGCGCGATGCGGCCGTCGGCACGCACCGTGCTGCTCCGATCGGCGTGTGGACCGGCATGGTGACCTTCCCAACTGGTCAGGTCGAGGCCACGATGTCGTTCCACGCGAACGGGAAGGTGTGCCTGCTGACCCCACCCCCCGGACCCGATGGAGGCGTCGAGGGGCAGGGCACCTGGCAGAGCACCGGTCCGAACACCTTCACCTTCAAGGTGACGGAACGATTCTTCGACGGCGCGGGCACAACTACGGGCTATCTCCGCGCCACTCACAACGCCACCCTGCGGAACAATGTGTTCACCACGGTGGGTGACGGGGCCTTCTACGACGCCGACTGGAACGAGCAGAACACCTTCACCGCCACATCCAAGATGCGCCGGAAGAGCAGGACGGTGTCCTGCTGACCCATCGGGCCTGGCCCGTCAGCCTGCGGCCGGCTGGTCCCGGACGATCGTCCGGGATTCCGCCCGCAGGCGGCCGTCCACGCGCACCAAGACATCGGTGACGGCGTAGGTCGACTCGAACCTGACTCGGCCTTCCGCCTCGGTGAGCGTCACCAGAGACCCGTAGGCCACGGTGATGGAGCCGTCGTCGGCCTCGTTCATCAGATAGTTGTCGTTCCAGTGACGGACGACGACGTCGCGGTAGCGGGGCAGCGCCTGGCGGGCATGGGCGAGCATCGCGGCCCTGCCTTCCAGCTTCTGCCCGCGGTGGACATGGTGAGTCACGCCCTGCTCGGTGAACGTGCCGACGTACGCCTCGATGTCCTGTGCGTCCAGCAGACTCATCTGCTGGGCGTAGTACCGCAGGACCTCCACGTACAGGTCAGCGCCTACCTCCGCCATCCGCCATCCCCATTCCTCGTCACGATGTGTGCCGGCATGCCCGGGTCGTCGACCGTCAGGTCGTCCTGGGGTGTTCCCCATCCGGATCCGGATGTCACGACAGCCGGGACTTGCGGCGTCCGGTACTGCCGTACCAGCGGCGATGCGTCCAGGTCGAGCTCGGAACGCAGCACCGCCTGCTGCAGGTTCTGCAGCCGGTTCGAGGGCTCGACTCCGAGCTCCGCGTTCAGGGTCTCGCGCAGGGTCCTGAACACCTCCAGGGCCTGAGACTGCCGGCCGGCCCGGTACAGCGAGACCATGTGGTGGGCGCAGAGGTTCTCATGCATCGGGTGTTTGGCGGTCAACACCGTGAGCTCGCTGAGCACGGCGTAGTGCCGACCGAGCCGTATGTCCACCCCTATACGGCTTTCCAGCACGTTGAGCCTGCTCTCATCGAGCCTGGCCACCTCGATGCTGAGCGGCATACCGACCCGCACGTCGGCCAGCGCGTGGCCCTGCCACTGGGCCAGCGCCATGCCGAGGTACCTGGACGCCGCTTCGTACTCGGCGTCCTCGATGGCCCGGTTGCCGGCGTCCACGAGCTGTTCGTAGACGCGTACGTCGACATCCTCAGGCGCTATGTCGAGCAGGTAGCCGTCGAAGCGGGTGACAAGGACATCCTTGGCCCTGACCCGTGAGCCGACAGGCAGTGCCGAGTCGATCAGCCTGCGCAGCTGGAGGATGTAGGTCTGCAGTGTCGTCCGTACGCTCATCGGGGGGCGGTCACCCCACAGTTCCTCGATGAGCGTCGGTACGGAAACGATGCGCCCGGCGCTCAGAGCGAGCAAGGCCAGGACTTGACGAGGCTTAGCGGCGGTGGGCGTCACCGACCGTCCGTTTAAAGTGGCGTTCAACTCTCCCAGAAGACGTATACTCACGAAACTCCCCCACGAAATGGAGTGCATCTTCCATACGGTCACCGTCAGACAGTGGCGAACTTTCCACAGGTAACATCATCGCTCGGCTCAAGCGACGAGTGCCCTGGATTACGCACCCCCTGATCTGTGCCCTGCGGTCAACAGGACCAGTTGCGTCAGCCTATGTACGCTTTGACTGCCTGGTCAACCAATCTGCTCGAACAGCCAATCAGGCCGCTCGAATAATCAACTAAACGCTCCGCATATTCAGCCACACAACTTGAATCTGACTAGACCCGTCTGGTTATGGGCATCTTGAGCAGCGCCGCAGGTGGTGGGCCCGGTGAGCGCGGACAGCCCTACGGGGACACGGAGTCCCTGGGCCCGCGCCCGACCGGACCGGGTGCGGGCCCAGCCGCGGGGGCCCGCCGCGCGTCAGTAGTTGCCCAGCCCTCCGCAGACATTGAGCGCCTGGGCAGTGATGGAGGCGGCGGAGTCCGTCACCAGGTAGCCGACCAGGCCGGCGACCTCCTCAGGCGTCGAGTAACGGCCCAGCGGTATCTTGGCGTTGAACTTCTCCAGCACCTCTTGCTCGCTGATCTCCCAGTGGGCGGCGTAGCCCTGCCGTACCCGCACAGCCATGGGCGTCTCCACGTAACCGGGGCACACCGCGTTCACCGTGATGCCCCGCGCGGCCAGCTCGAAGCCCACCGACTTGGTGAAGCCCACGACCCCGTGCTTCGAGGCTGTATATGGTGCGGCGAACATCACACCCTGCTTCCCGGCAGTCGAAGCGATGTTGACGATCCGCCCCCAACCGGAGTCGAGCATGCCGCCGGCCCGCAGCACCTCCTTGGTCACCCGGAAGACGCTGTTCAGGTTGGTGTTGAGCACCTCGAGCCACAAGTCCTCGTCGAGGTCGGCGATTTCCCCGCCGCCACCGCGGCCGGCATTGTTGACGAGGATGTCTATCCGGCCGAACCGGTCGGCCGCGGCAGCCACCGCGGCGCGGATCTGCTGGGTGGAGGTGACATCGCAGGAAATGCCGTCCGCCTCGAAGCCGCCGTCGCGCAGCTCGTCCACCACGGCGGCGACGTTCTTCTCGTCACGTGCGCAACCGAAGACGGTGATGCCCTGGCGGGCGAGGGTGCGGGCCGTCGCTAGGCCGATCCCGCTGCTGACTCCGGTGATGAAGGCAGTTTTCTGGCTGGTCATGATTCCTCTCTCTGGTCAGCGGCACCGTGGGTGCCCGGGTACCGGGTCAGGCGGCGCAGTGAGGCAGACGGCCGTGGAACTCGACCATCTCCCGGAACGAGGAGGCCACGTCGATCCGCTCGCCGGGCGCGAGGCCGTCGAGTTCTGCGTAGGCGCGGTGCAGATTGCCGACAAGACGCTCCGGGTCGACGAGGGCGGCGTAGGGTCCGAGGTCTGCCGCCCTGGCCGACTCCAGCGCGGACCGGCCCGCCCGCCTGCCGTCCTCGGCCAGTTTGCGGATCCAGCGCAGATACGACTCGGTGGCTTCCAGCATCTCCGCGTTCCCGGCGGGACCGTGGCCCGGCACAACGATGTCCGGGCCCAGCTTCCGCAGTTCGGCGAGGGCCCGCAGCGATCCCTCGACGGACCCCATCAGGACGTACGGTGTGACACCCGACCACACGACGTCCCCGGTGAACAGCACCTTTCGCCGCGGCACCCAGGCGACGACATCGCTCGCCGTGTGCGCAGGGCCGACCTGTGCCAGTTCGACGGTCAGCTCCCCGAGCCGCAGGGTGAGGCGGTCCCGGAACGTCACGTCGGGCAGGGTGAGTTCGGGTTCGCCCCAATCGACGTCGGGCCACAGATGGCACAGTGCGAGACCCGCCTCCGCCATGTCGGAACGGGTGAGTTCGTGGGCGATCACGCTCGCACGGGGCACGAACTGGCTGTTGCCGAACACATGGTCACCGTGAAAGTGGGTGTTGACCACAGCATCCGGTCCCCCGGGCGCGATGCGCTCCACCTCCTCCCGGAGGCGACGTGCGCGCGCCTGGGTCGCCACGGTGTCGACGAGCACGGCCTTGCCGCCAGAGGCGATCAGCCCGGCGTTGTTGAGACACCACCCGCCGGGAGCCTGCTCGTACGCGTACACGCCCTCGGCCAGCTCGCGCAGTTGAGGCAATGCCCCTGTTGTACCGCCCTCGCTCCCTCTGCTCGGAGCCACAGCCATCACACGGCGTCCGAGAACCGCTGGAGTGTCTCGCCGGGGCTCGGCCCGTCCAGCGCCTTGAAGATGCGTTCCGCATCCGCGCCGTGCTTGTCCAGGCGGACATGGGCCAACTCCACACGGGTCGTGCCGGGCCCGGCGGGGGTGAAGACGACCTCTATCTCGCTGGCGCGCTCGTCGTCCGGAATGGACTGCCAGCGGCCGTCGATCCGCCACGTCAGCCGCAGCCGGAACGGGGGCTCCCACACGAGTACCCGGCCCCAGTCGATCTCGAGGCCGTCGACATCCCACTCGTAGTACCGGCCGCCGGCCCGCGGCTCCATGGCCAGACCGGCGCGGGGCCGGGTGACCAGTACGTGCGACGGCGGCCACCAGTCGGCCATCCGCTCGGTGAACACCTCGAAGCAACGCCGGGCATCGGCCTTGACCTCGATCGACTTGCGTACATCGGGAATTGGACTCTCCGGCATGGCCATCCTTCCGCACGGATGCTGAGTGAGTGCGGCCACCGTCATCACTACAGCTCGATCTCGTGTGGAGCACGGCTCGAACCCCGCTCCCTCGCATTCCAACTTGCCTGGACCACGAATCGAGGGGCAGCACGCACGCTGGCGGGCACGCACGGTCCGTCCCGAGTGGTGCCGCACCGGCACGTCCCCGATGCCGGCCGGCGGAACCTGATCCACCGTCACCGCGAAGGAGACTCATGGCCCGCAGGGCAGTCATCACCGGAATCGGCGTCGTCGCGCCCGGAGGCATCGGAAGGGCGCCCTTCTGGCAGCTTCTCGCCGATGGCAGGACAGCGACACGCACGATCACACAGTTCGACGCGAGTAAGCACCGGTGCCGGGTCGCGGCCGAATGCGACTTCGACCCCCTCGCGCTCGGGCTGACCCCCCAGGAGGTCCGCCGTACCGACAGGGTCTCCCAACTGGCCATGGTCGCGGCCGGGGAGGCTCTCGCCGACAGTGGCCTGGAGCTCGACGGCGCGCTCGCGGAGCGCACAGGTGTGGCCGTCGGCAGTGCCGTCGGCGGCACCACAACCATGGAGCGGGAGTACTCCGTTCTGTCCAACGGCGGCCGGGACTGGGTGGTCGACCCGTCGTTCGCCGTGCCGCACCTGTACGACTACTTCCTGCCGAGTTCCATCGCCGCCGAAGTCGCCCGGACCAGCGGCGCCCTGGGGCCCGCGACGGTCGTCTCGACCGGCTGCACCTCAGGCATCGACTCGGTCGGGTACGCCGCTGAGCTGATCCGGGACGGTGAGGCCGATGTCATGGTCACCGGGGCGACCGACGCGCCGATCTCCCCGATCACCGTGACCTGCTTCGACGTCATCAGGGCCACGTCCGCCCGCAACGACGACCCGGCCACCGCCTGTCGGCCGTTCGACCGGACGAGAACGGGCCTGATCCTCGGCGAAGGCGCGGCGGTACTGATTCTGGAGGAGTACGAGCACGCCAGGCGCCGCGGCGCGACCATCTACGCACAGGTGTCCGGCTACGCCTCGCGCTGCAACGCCTTTCACATGACCGGGCTGAAGGCGGATGGCCGGGAGATGTCAGAGGCCATCGACCTGGCGATGGACGAAGCCCGGGTGAATCCCGATGACATCGACTACGTCAACGCCCACGGTTCCGGCACAAAGCAGAACGACCGCCACGAGACGGCCGCGGTCAAGAGGAGCCTCGGGGAGCACGCCTACAGCACACCGATGAGCGGGATCAAAGCCATGATCGGCCACTCGCTCGGTGCGATCGGATCGCTGGAGATCGCGGCCTGCGCCCTGTCAATGCGCAACGGCGTCGTCGTACCCACGGCCAATCTGCACGAACCGGACCCCGAGTGCGACCTGGACTACGTGCCGAACACGGCCCGCGAGAAGCAGCTCGACGCAGTGCTCACCGTCGGCAGCGGCTTCGGGGGTTTCCAGAGCGCGATGGTACTGACCAGTTTGGAGCGGACCGCATCATGAAGCAGGACGTCGTTGTCACCGGTGTCGACGTGGTCGCACCGAACGGAGTGGGAATCGAGACCTACTGGGCAGCCACCCTGAAGGGCGTCTCGGCGATCCGGCCCATCAGCCGGTTCGACGCGGCTCGCTATCCGGTACGGCTGGCTGCCGAGATACCCCAGTTCGATGCCGAGCGCACCTTCCCGAAGAAGCTGGTCCCGCAGACGGACCGGCTGACACAGCTCGCCATGATGTGCGCCGACACGGCGCTGGCCGACGCGGAGGTCGACCCCGCAGCGCTGCCGGAGTTCGCGGCCGGGGTCGCCGTCTCCAGTGCCACCGGCGGCCTGGAGTTCGGTCAGCAGCAGCTCCAGCAGCTGTGGGGCACCGGCTGGGAGTCAGTGAGCCCCTATATGTCGTTCGCCTGGTATTACGCGGTCAACACCGGCCAGATCTCGATCAGGAACGGAATGCGGGGCCCTGGCGGAGTGGTCGTCTCGGAGCAGGCCGGCGGCCTCGACTCGATCGCGTTCGCCCGCAGGCGCGTGCGCAAGGGGACTCCTGTCATGGTCACCGGCGGGTTCGACAGCATGCTGTGCCCCTATGGCGTCTCGACCGTCTCAGCTGCCACCGGGGTGAGCCGGAGCGACGATCCCGAGCGCGCGTATCTGCCGTTCCACTCCTCGTCCTCGGGTTTCGTACCGGGCGAGGGCGGGGCCGTGCTCGTCCTGGAGTCCAGGGAGGGTGCGGCCGAGCGGGGTGCCCGCACCGTCCACGGTGTGGTGGCGGGCCATGCGGCGACCTTCGACCCGGACGCGGCGGGTTCCTCCGGTGACGGCCTGCGGCGGGCCGCGCGGGCGGCGCTGGCCGATTCCGGAACGGCGGCGGAGGACATAGACGTGGTATTCGCCGATGCCGCCGGCAGCGTACCCCTCGACCGGGCCGAAGCCGACGCGCTGACCACACTGTTCGGCACCCGGCGGGTTCCGGTGAGCGCGCCGAAGGCACTCGTGGGCCGGATGATGTCCGGCGGTGCTGCCCTCGATGTCGTGACCGCGCTGCTCAGCATGCGCGACGGCGTCGTTCCCCCGGTGCCCGAGCTGGATCGTACGGCGGTCGACCCCAGGATCGACCTCGTCGTCGGCGAGCCGCGCACGCAGGAGGTGCGCTCGGCACTGGTGCTGGCCCGGGGCCACGGCGGGTTCGCGTCGGCCATGGTGCTCACCAAGCCGTGACGGTCACACGCCCGGGGGCCCGGCTCGATCGAGCCGGGCCCCCGGGCCTTTGTGGATCCGCCGCTGCGCGACCGTCCGGTCCTGCCGCTCAGCGCCGCTTTCCGGTCGGTACGACGTACCGGGTGAAGAGCAGATCCCGGACGACGTCGTCGCCGCCTTCGACCAGGCCGACGTACCGCAGATCGCGCACCAGTTTCCCGATGGGGTGGTCATGGGTGTAGCCCAGACCGCCGAACATCTCCGAACCGATGGTCGCCACCTGCCAGGCGGCCTGGCCGCAGTACATCTTCGCCGCCAGAGCCGAACGCAGCGTGCCGATCCGGTACATGGCGGACGCCGGGTCGGCCTGCGCCATATAGCTGTCGAACTCCGCCGCGGCCGCGCGGCACTGGTTGCGCATGACGTCGATCAGCATCTCGATCTGGCCGAGCTTGCCGGCGAAGACCGCGTTGCGGACGAGCGGAGCGCCGTGCACCTGCTTCACCGACGCGTACTCCATCGACAGGTCCCTGACCTGGCGGGCCAGGCCGATGGCGGTTGAGGCGATGAGGATCCGGCTGGCGTTCAGCCCGATCTCAAGGTTCCTCAGACCGTTTCCGCGCAGGCAGTACTCAGCCGGCACCACGCAGTCGCGCAATCGGACCTGATACGTGGCCGAGCCCCGCATCCCGATCATGTCCCAGCGTTTGACGATCTCCACGCCGGCGGTCTCACGGGGCACCAGGATCACGCTGAACACCGCGTCGTCGTCGGCGTCCCGGGCGACCACCAGCAGCAGGTCGGCGGCATCGGTGTTGGTGGAGAAGTACTTGTCCCCGCTGATGACCACCTTCCCGCCGTCGCGCCTGTATCCGGTGGTGATCCGGCCGAGTTCGCTTCCCGCCTCCTCCTCGCTGGCGAGGATCCCGAGGACGCCGCCCTCACTCGCCATGCGCTCCAGATGGGGGCGTACAAGGGACTCCTCGCCGCAAAGCTGGAGCATGGTGGTGCCCAGGATCGACAGGAAGGAGCCGAAGGCGAATCCGGCGTCGCCGTACGACAGCTCCGAGACGATGTCCACACTGTCCCGCAGGGACACTCCGGCACCGCCGTACTCGGCGGGGATCCACCAGTTCGCCAGCCCGGCTTCGGCCAGCCGGGCGGACTCGGGGGTGGGCGCCGCGGGCAGTTGGTCGAAGTGGTCCGGCTTCGGCAGGATCTCCGCGTGCACGAACGACCGTACGCGGCCGAGTAGTTCGGCTGCTCGTGACGCGGCGTCGGGTGAAGCGGTGCCGGTCACGCGGCCTGAGCCAGCTGGCGGTTGAAGATGTCGAGGAAGTCCCTGGGCGTCTCGATGTCCGAGGCGTCCGAGTCCTCGAGCTTGATCTGGAAATGCTGCTCCAGACTGCTCGTCGTCGCGATGACGGCGAGCGAGTCGAAGCCCAGATCGACCAGCTGGGTGTCCAGGATGTCACCGGACAGGTCGATGCTCTCGTCCTCGCCCACCGCGCGCAGCAGGAAACCCTTGAGGTCGTCGATCGTCAACTCGGCCATGGAAGCAACCTTTCTTCGTGGTGTGGGAAATCAGCGGGCTTCGATGAACGCGCGGGCCCTGGCCAGCGTCGCCCGGCTGTTGGAGCCCAGGGAGTTGCGCACGGCCGCCCGCGCGGCCTCCAATGACTCGGGAGGTTCGGGGAGCGCGGCAATGGCCTCCGGGTCGAGGATCACCTGATGGCGCGAGGTCACCTTGACCGTGCCGTCCGGAGCATCCTCGAACAGCCACTCACCGTTGTGCGCCTGGAGCACGGGCGGCAGCTTGGTCTGCTTGTAGACGATCCGCCGCTGCGGAGTGCAGACCCGCCCGGAGACCGTCGTATGCACCGACCCGTCCAGCGCCCGCGTGTCCATCTCCATGTACTGCAGCCCACTCACGTCCTCGCGCAGGTCCATGCGCACGACGTGCGGGATGCGGTCCGGCCACTTCGCCGCGTCGTAGATGAAGTCGTAGGCGTCCTCGAGCGATCCGGCGATCACATCGGTGTCCGAGAAGTCCAGCAGCAGTTCTTTCTCGGCCTCGCCGCGCTCGGCCGCGCGCCTGAGATGGCTCAGCTCGGAGACACTGTTGGTCTCCACGGCCTGCGCGATACGGGCGAGGGCGGCCGGGTCGTCGGCGGTGGCCCGGTAGTGGTGGTCGAGGACCACCGTGCAGGTACCGTCACCGCGTTCCTGGACCGACCACTCGCCTCCCATCGCGGCGACCGGGGAGGAGGGCCGGGTCTGCTCGAACCGCACGCGGTGTCCGGCCGGGTCCAGCCGGCGCCTCGACTCCCAGGTGCGCAGATCGCCATTGGCCACCGCCCAGATCCGTATCCGTTCGTCGCTGTCGTCCCCGGCCACCCGTTCGGCCCGTACGGTGGGCGGAAAGTACAGCGGCCACAGGCTCACATCGGCGACGATGCGGTAGACGACGTCCGCCGACGCCGCCACTTCGATCCGGTGGGTCACCTCGGTGTTGCTCATGACGAGCCCTCTCTCCTCTCCAGCGTGCGCGGTACGGGAAATGTGGCAGTACCGCGTCGAGCGGCCCTACAGCTGCGATGCAGTGAGCTCATTCGGCGCCCGGCTCGGCGAGGATGTACTCCACCAGCGCCTGGGGGGTCGGGTTGCGCAGCACCGCCTCGGCCGGCAGCCGCAGCCCGGTGGCCGCGTTGAGCCGGTTGCGCAGATCCACGCTCAGCAGTGAGTCGAACCCGAGCTCCTTGAAGGAGTCCGTCGGGCCGACCGTCACGGTGTCGGTGTAGCCGAGCACCTCGGCGGCGTGGGCGCACACCATCTCCACCAGCGTCTGGTCCGTGTGTCCGGACAGCGGCTGCGGGGGCTCGTTCGCACCCGCGGCCCCCTGGTCGGCGCGACCGGGCGCGGGGATGATGACCGGCGCGGTCGGGGTGCCTCGGCCGGCCGCCCTTTGCTCGTGCAGGGCCTGGAACAGCCCGGCGGCCCGGCCTCCGGACCGGGGTCCGTCGTTGGCAGGCCGCAGGGCCACCAGGAACGGCCGTGCGGACGCCAATCCCTCGTCGAGGAGCCGAAGCGCGGGTTGGGTGGCCATCGGCGCGATACCGATGGCGGCCAGCGCGGCCACATCGGGGTCGGTCAGATGCGAGGTCATGCCGGTCTGCTCCTCCCACAGCCCC
The DNA here is from genome assembly GCF_044389785.1 of Streptomyces sp. NPDC019443. NCBI lineage: Bacteria > Bacillati > Actinomycetota > Actinomycetes > Kitasatosporales > Streptomycetaceae > Streptomyces > Streptomyces sp. NPDC019443. The sequence goes on along the minus strand of NZ_JBIRYJ010000001.1, from coordinate 789,284 downwards.
CATGCCAGCGAGGTCGCCTCCAGGCCCCGGGACCGCCGGTACTGGGCGAGGGCGTCGAGGAAGGTGTTGGCTGCCGCATAGTTGCTCTGGCCCGGCCCGCCAATCACCCCGGCCGCCGAGGAGAACAGCACGAACGCCGAGAGGTCGAGGTCCTGGGTGAGCTCGTGCAGGTACCAGGCAGCGTGTGCCTTGGGACCCACCACTGCGCGCAGTCTGGCCGGTGTCATCTGGGTGATCAGACCGTCGTCGAGCACCCCGGCCGTGTGAAAGACACTTCCCGGCGAGTGTTCCGCGACCACCTTGGCGAGCGCGGCCCGGTCGGTGACGTCGCACGCCAGGATCTGTGCCTCGGCACCCAGCCCCGCCAGTTCCGCCGCCAGCTCGCTCGCCCCCGGCGCCGCAGGGCCCCGGCGGCTCAGCAGCAGCAGCCTGCGGGCGCCGTGAACGGCGACAAGATGGCGGGCCAGCACCGCGCCCAGGCCGCCGACACCGCCGGTGACGAGCACCGGGCGCTCCACGTCGAGGCCGCGTCGCATGGTCAGCGCGAGCTTGCCCCGCTGCTTGGCACGGCTGAGCATGCGCAGCGGTACATGCCCATGATGGATGTCCCAGGTGCGCAGGGGCAGATGGGCCAGCGCGCCGCTCTCGAACAGGGCGATGAGCTCGCCCAGCACCTCGCCGATCCGCTCCGGACCGACGCCCAGGATGTTGTAGGCACGGTAGGTGATGCCGGGGTACTGCTCCTCGGTCCTTGCCACGTCCCTGATGTCGGTCTTGCCCATCTCGGCGAACCGTCCACCGGGCGCCAGCAGCCGTAGCGAGGCGTCGATGGCTTCATTGGCCAGCGAGTTGAGTACGACGTCGATGCCCCACCCGCCGGTGGCCGCGCGGAAGTCGTCCTCGAAGGACAGGGAACGGGACGAGGCGATGTGGTCACCGGGGATTCCCCAGTCCCGCAGCGTCCCGTGCTTGCTCGGCCCCGCGGTGGCGAAGACCTCCGCGCCCAGATGCCTGGCCAGCTGGATGGCCGCAAGGCCCACACCGCCGGTCGCCGTGTGGATCAGCACCGACTCGCCCGGCCGTACGTCGGCGACCTCCACCAGGCACTGGTAGGCGGTGATGAACACGATCGGGACGCTCGCGGCCTGCGCGTGGGTCCAGCCCGCGGGGATGCCCTTGATCATCCGCTCGTCGGCGACCGCGACGGGTCCCAGGGAGCGCTCGAAGACGCCGAACACCTGGTCCCCCACCGCGACCTGGTTGACGTCGGCCCCGACCTCGGTGACCACTCCGGCGCCCTCGCTGCCCATGGTCTTCTCCGTGGCGACCAGGCCCATCCCGACCGCGATGTCCCGGAAGTTGAGGCCTGCGGCCCGTACTTCGATACGGACCTCCCGGGGCCCGAGAGGCTGGGCGGCCTCCGGGTGCGGCACCAGCGCCAGGTTGTCCAGCGTGCCCCTGCTTGTGACGTCGAGGCGCCATGCGCCGTGCCCGTCCGGTGCCGGCAGACCGTCACTGCCCGGTGCGCGCAGCCGGGGCTGATAGACCTTGCCCTCGCGGATGGCCGTCTCGGGCGCGCCACAGTTGAGCGCCGCCCCCAGGACGTCGGCAGATGCCGGATCGTCGTCGATGTCGACCAGCAGGAAGGTGTCCGGATGCTCCGCCTGCGCGGCCCGGACCAGTCCGGTGACCACGGATGACGCCAGGCCCTGGACGGGTTCGCGACCTGTCACGTCCAGGGCCCGGCGGGTCAGCACCGCCAAGCGCGCCGAGGAAAATCGCCGGTCGGCCAGCCATCCCTGCAGCAGGTCCGTGACCTCACCGGTCAGCCGGTCCATGGCGGCGGGCAGCGACCCGGTGTCGTCGGCCGTGCCGCCCCCTTCGACGGGTGCGACGAGGATGTGCGGTACAGGGCTGGGGACCGACTCGAGGTCGGGGAAGTCACGGGCGGCGCCCAGCGCAGGCGCCGACAGTGTCGACCAGTCCTCTGCCGACAGGACGTCCCCAGGTACAGGTTCCCAGGTCAGCTCGAAGTTGGCGGCCCGGTCACCGAAGGCGTCGCCGGCGCCCGCCAAGGGGCGCAGCACGAGCGAGTCGACCGATGCGACGGTGCGGCCGTGCTCGTCCGCGCACTGCATTGACAGTCCGCCCTCGTCCGCCACCATGCGAACCCGCAGTGTCCGCGCGGCGGAGCCAGGCAGGGTGACGCCGCGCCAGGCGAACGGCACGACCAGTTCCCGACCAGCCTGGAGTACCGCGGCGTGCAGGGCCGCGTCGAGCAGCGCGGGATGCGCGGTCGCGTACGGGAAGGTGGTCGCCGCTTCCTGCGGCAGAGTCACCTCGGCGAAGGTCTCTTCACCGCGTACCCACATCCGGCGCAGGCCGGTGAACGCCGGGCCGTAGCGGTAGCCACGCTCGGCCAGCCGGTCGTACGCGCCGGTCAGGTCGACGGGCGAGGCGTCGGCCGGGGGCCACTGCGCGGTCGCGTGCGGCGCCGCCGTGTCCATGTCGTCTGCTGCGGGAGCCAGCACACCGGACGCGTGCTCGACCCAGTCCGATCCGTCCGGGCGGCGCGCGTGCACGGTCAGCGTCCGGCGGCCCGAGGCGTCGGCGGGCTCCAGGACAACCCGGACGTCGACCGTTCCCTCCCCGGGGACGGGCAGGGGGACGCCGACGGTGAACTCGGCGACCTTCGTGCAGCCCACCGCGGCGCCGGCCTCGGCGGCGAGGGACAGGAAGGCGGTCGCCGGGACCAGCGTGGACTCCCGTACGACGTGGCCGGCCAGCCACTGATGCCGCGCCGGGTCGATCGTCGCGGTGAAGACGGACTGGCCGGACGGCATGGGGATGTGCGCGGTGTCGAAGGCGCCCGTCCCGGAGCCGCTGGTGCCGGCTGGAGCGGTGACCCAGTACCGGCTGCGGGTGAAGGCGAACGACGGCAGGTCGATCCTGCGGCCCTGTGGCTGGACGGAGGAGAGGTCCACGGCCACGCCGGATGCCTGGGCGGCGGCCGCGGACGCGACGAACTGGCTCAGGCCGGTGCCCCGGCGGATGGACCCGATGACGGTGCCCTGCACACCGGCGCCATCGAGGATGTCCAACAGGCCCATGGTGAGCACGGGATGAGGACTGATCTCGATGAAGGCCCGGTGCCTCCTGGCGATGAGCCGCTCGACGGCCGGCTGGAAGCGCACGGTGCCGCGGAGGTTGTCGTACCAGTAGGAGGCGTCCAGGACCGTGGTGTCGATGGCCTCGCCGGTCAGGGTCGAGTACATCGGTACGGCGGCCTGGCGCGGCAGCACACCCGTCAACTGCTGGGCCAGAGGCTCCCGGAGCACTTCCATGGCGGAGGTGTGCGAGGCATAGTCGACGTCGATCCGCTTGGCGTCGACGCCCTGCCGCTCACAGGCCGTCAGCAGCTCGGTCAGCGCCTCCTCGCCGCCTGCGACGACCGTGACATGGGGACCGTTCAGGGCGGCGATTCCGACGCCACGCGCCGGGCCGCCCACGGAATCCAGCAGGCTCTGTGTGTCAGCCGCGCCCAGCGGGACGGAGACCATCCCGCCGCTCCCGGCCAGTGTGTGCAGGGCCTTGCTGCGCAGCGCGACGACCCTGCAGGCGTCGCCGAGGCTCAGCGCGCCCGCCACGTGCGCGGCGGCGATCTCGCCCTGCGAGTGACCGATGACCGCCGCCGGCCGGACACCCACGCTCTCCCACAGCCGTGCCAGGGACACCATCACGGCGAACAGGGCGGGCTGTACGACATCAACCCTGTCCAGCGCTTCGCCCCGTAGGGCATCGATGAGCTGTCGGCCGCTGTACGGGGCCAGGGCCTCTCCGCAGGCTCGCATGCTGTCGCGGAAGACCTCGGACTCCTCGGACAGAGCGAGCCCCATCTCGCGCCACTGCGATCCCTGCCCGGGAAAGACGAAGACCGGGCCGACGGAGCCCTGCCGGGCCTCGCCGCGCAGCACGGTGGGCGACCGGTACTGGCCGGGTACGGCCGGAACTGCCTCCTTCGAGGCGAGCCTGCGCAGTCCGGCAGCCAGGTCCTCCGTCGTATCGGCGATCACCGCTCCGCGGTGGGCGAACCGGGCCCGGGACCGCAGGACATGCCCGACGTCCTCGGGGGCGGCCTCCGGCGCGCCGATCACGAAGTCGCCGAGCACCTCGGCCTGGGTACGCAGCGAGTCACCGCTCGGTGCGGAGAGGGACCAGACGAACGGGCCGCCGACGGAGCGGGCCGGCTCGTCCGTGGCGGCCTCGCCGTCCGCGGGCGCCGGGCTCCCCTCTTCCAGTACGAGGTGCGCGTTGGTGCCGCTGATCCCGAAGGAGGACACCGCGGCACGCCTGGGCCGCTCCTCGCGCGGCCAGGGCCGGGCCTCGGTCAGCAGAGAAAGCCCGCTTTCCTCCCACTCCACGTGCCGGCTCGGCCGGCCCACGTGGAGGGTGGCCGGGAGGACACCGGCACGCATCGCCTGGACCATCTTGATCACTCCGCCGACCCCGGCGGCGGCTTGTGTGTGCCCCAGGTTCGACTTCAGTGAACCCAGCCACAGCGGCCGGCCCGGTGCACGGTTGCGGCCGTACGTCGCCGCCAGCGCCCGTGCCTCGATCGGGTCGCCGAGCTCCGTTCCGGTGCCGTGTGCCTCTACGGCGTCGATGTCCCGGGGGTCGATCCCCGCCCTGCTCATGGCGAGGGTGATGACCTCCTCCTGAGCCGACTTGTTCGGTGCGGTCAGACCGTTGCTCGCGCCGTCCTGGTTGGTGGCGCTGCCGCGGATCAGGGCGAGGATTCGGTGCCCCCGCGCGAGGGCGTCCGACTCGCGCTCCAGCAGCAGCAGCCCCGCGCCCTCCGACCAGGCAGTGCCGTCCGCGTCGTCGGAGAAGGACTTGCAGCGCCCGTCCGGCGAAAGGCCGCCCTGCCGACTGAAGTCGATGAACAGGCCCGGAGTGGGCATCACCGCGACACCGCCGGCCAGCGCCATGTCGCAGTCGCCCATCCGCAGGGCCTGGGCGGCGATGTGCAGGGCGACCAGCGAGGACGAGCAGGCCGTGTCCACGGTGAGCGCGGGGCCGCGCAGCCCGAAGTAGTACGCGACGCGGCCCGAAGCGACGCTGGTGGTGCTGCCGGTGATGCGGTATCCGCCCGATCCCTGGCTGTCCTCGTGCAGCCGCGGCCCGTACTCCTGCGCCATCGCCCCCACGAAGACACCGACGTTGGCGCCGGCCAGTTCGGCCCGGTCCAGTCCGGCTCTCTCGAAGGTGTCCCAGGCCACTTCGAGGAGCAGCCGCTGCTGCGGGTCCATGCCCGCCGCCTCGCGAGGCGAAATGCCGAAGAACTTCGCGTCGAACATGTCCGCGTCGTGGAGGAATCCGCCGTGCCGGGTGCTGGATTTACCTTCGGCGTCCGGAGACGGGTCGTATATGTCCGCCAGGTCCCAGCCGCGGTTGTCGGGGAATTCGGTGATCGCGTCGCCCCCCGCCGCGACGAGCTGCCAGAGGTCCTCCGGGGTCCTGACACCACCGGGGTAGCGGCAGCCCATGGACACGATGGCGATCGCGTCCTGCTCGCCGTGCGGAGAAGCCGATTCGCGGATCATGTGCAACAGCCCTTTCATGAAATGGGCGCAGACCGGTCAGGCTGAGCCGTACGGGCGGCGCCGTGCCCTGTGGGTGCGGCGCCGGACCCGTGCTAGAGCGGTGCGTCCGACTCGAACGCCTCGATCAGGGACGCGGGAGTGGGCCGGTCGAAGAGCAGCGTGGTGGGCAGGGGACGTCCGGTGATCCTGGCCAGCATGGTGCGCAACGCCACGGCCATCCGGGAGTCCATCCCGAGGTCGCTGAAGGACCGGCTCACATCGAGATCGGCCTCCGGCCCCAGCCCGAGGACTTCGAGTGTGGAGGTCACGACCAGGTCGAACGGGTCTCGGCTCCACTGGACGGCGGGGCTCCCGGCTTGCGGCGCCGCCACCTCCTCCGTGGTGTCCAGCCAATGGCGCCCCCGCTGGAACGGATACAGCGGGAGGTCCGTGGCCCGCGCGTGCCGTCCGAAGACGGCCGGCCAACGGACCGGCACGCCGAACACATGGGCAGCGGCCACGGATTCGGCCACACCGCCGGTCTCGTCCTCCGTGGCCATGGGCGCGGTGAAGCGTTCCACGCCGTGGTCCACGGTCTCCGCGGCCATGGTCGACAGCCCCTGGCCCGGGCCCAGTTCGACGAAGAAGCGGGCGCCCAGTTCGTGGGCCGTCCTGAGCGCAGGCCCGAAGCGTACGGTGGCGCACACATGGTGAGCCCAGTAGTCGGGGGTGGCGATGTGCTCGGCCAGTGCCGGGCTGCCGGTCACCGTCGAGACAATCACCGGGCCGCTGGGCGGGTTCCAGCTCAGCCCCTCGGCGACGCTTCGCAACTCGTCCCGGATGGGGGCCATCAGCGGGGAGTGCCCGGCCACCGCGATCCGCAGTCGGCGGATTCGGCGCCCCAGCGACTCGAAGTGGGCGGCCACCCTGCTGGTGGCCTGCTCCTCACCGGACACCACCAGGGAGCGCGGGCTGTTGACCGCGGCGATGCCGACGAGTCCCGGCTCCCGGTCGACCGCCCTTTGCACCTCGTCCTCCTCCGCCTGGACGGCGATCATCGCGCCGCCGGGCGGCAGAGTGTTGATCAGCCGCCCCCGGTGGGCGACCAGGGCGGCCGCGTCCTCCAGGGAGAGCACACCCGTCACGTGTGCGGCGGTGATCTCGCCCTGGGAGTGGCCGACCAGCAGGTCCGGCACCAGACCGAAGGACTCCAGCAGCCGGTACAGGCCGACTTCGAGCGCGAACAGGGCGGGCTGCGCGTAACTCAGTTTGTCGACCAGGTCCTGACGGCCCCACATGGCGTCGGCGAGGCTGGCGCCGAGAACCGGCTCCAGCGCGGCACACGCGTCGTCGAACGCCCGGGCGAAGGCCCCGAATTCCTTGTGCAGCTGCTCGCCCATGCCGGCGCGCTGCATGCCCTGGCCAGGGAAGAGGAACGCGGTGAGACCGCTGCCGCGGGTGCCCTGGACTATGCGGTTCGCCCCGTCGGCCGGGGAGCCGTCGGCGAGGGCACGCAGACTCGTCAGCAACTGGTCGGTACCGGAGGCAACCACGGCGGCGCGCCGGTCGAACGCCGTCCTGGTCGTCGCTGACGCCAGGCCGAGGTCGGCGAGCACGGCCGGCCGGGTGGTGCCGTCGAGTACGTCGGCGAGATTCTTCGCCTGCTGCCGCATCGCCGCTTCGGTCCGGCCGGACACCACGACGGGTACCACCGAGACCTGGTCGGCCGGCTCTTCCACGTCGGCGAGGGCCCGGGACGGGGCCTCGCCCAGCACCACATGACAGTTGGTACCACCGAGGCCGAAGGAGGAGACACCGGCGACCTGCGGCGCTCCCCTCTCCGGCCATGCCCGGCGGCCGTCGCAGACCCGCAGGCGCAGCGCGCTCATGTCGATCGCCGGGTTCGGCTCCCGGTAGTTGAGGCTGGGCGGCAGTTCGCGGTGGAACAGGGCGAGTGCGGTCTTGATGACCCCGGCGATTCCCGCCGCCGCCTCCAGATGCCCGATGTTGGTCTTCACCGACCCCACCAGAAGCGGCCTGTCCGACGGCCGCCCGCCGCCCAGCGCACCGCCCAGTGCCACGGCCTCCACCGGGTCCCCCAGCGCGGTCCCGGTGCCGTGCAGCTCCACATAGCTCACATCGGCGGGAGACACCCCGGCCTGCCGGCAGGCGGCGGTCAGGACCTCTCGCTGGGCGTCCTCGCTGGGCGCGGTCAGCCCGGTGCGGGCGCCGTCGCTGTTCATCGCACCGCCCAGTACGGTGCAGTAGATCCGGTCGGCGTCCGCCACGGCCTTGCTGAGCGGCTTGAGGACCAGCACCCCGGCTCCTTCACCGCGGACGATCCCGTCTGCCCTGGCGTCGAAGGTGTGGCAGCGCCCGCTGGGTGAGAGGGCGCCGAGCGCCTCGACCACCTCGTCGCCCTTGGCGGTGAGGTTGAGCTGGACGCCCGCGACAATCGCCGTCGAGCATTCCCCTCGGCGAAGCCCCTGCACGGCTTGGTGCAGCGCGGACAGCGACGAGGACTGTCCTGTGTCGACGACGAGACTCGGGCCGGTGAAGCCGAAGAAGTGGGAGAGCCGGTTGGCGAGGAAGGCCCGTCCGGTTCCGGTCATGGTGTAGGTGGACGGCGGCCCGTCCGCGGCGCGGCTGAGGAACGCGTACTCGTCCGAACCGGCGCCGACGAAGACCCCGGTGGGACCGGCGGACAGCGTCACCGGGGTGGTGCGGGCGTCTTCCAGCGCGTGCCAGCACAGTTCGAGGAGCAGCCGCTGCTGCGGGTCGGCCGCGGCCGCCTCCCGGGCCGGCATGCCGAAGAACTCCGCGTCGAACCGGTCGACGTCCTCCAGATACCCGCCGGGACGGCGGCCCTCCCGCAGACCGCTCCCGGGCCCGATCGCCTGGCCGCCGGACACCAGAAGCCGCCAGAAGGCGGCCGGGCCGTCCGCTCCGGGGAAGCGGCAGGCCATGCCCACCACGGCTACGGGTTCATCCGCGCCCGGTGCGGGTGCTCGTGTGAAGTCTTCGCTCATGGCCTTCCCCCAGTTTTCGCCGGTACGGCGAGAGGTGCGCTCCCGGCGGTCCCGGTCTGTGTCGGTACGGGCCGGGTGAACAGCCGCCGTTCGGCGGCCTCGACGGCCTGGATGTCGGCTTCGTCGCCCCGGCAGCGGTCCGGCAGCAGTGCCAGGACGGCGCTGCGACCGGTGGCGACCGCCGGATGCCGGCGTGCGAGTGTGCTCAGGCTCCTGCCCGGCCCGGCCTCGACGAGCAGACAGTCCGGGTGGTCGGTGAGCAGAGTGGTCAGGGTCGGCGCGAAGTAGACGGTCGCGGAGGCCTGTCCGGCCCAGAACTCGGGGTCCCGCGCCTCGCGTTCGCCGAGCACGCCCTGGGTGTAGGCGGAGTACACGGTGAGCCGGGGCGGCGACAGCCGCACCGAGCGCCAGTCGGGCAGGGAGGCGGCCACCGCGCCGGCGACCACCGGACTGTGGAACGCCTGGCGGGCCATGACGTCCCGGCAGACCAGCCCTCTGCCGCTGAGGATCCGAGCGGCGCCGTCCAGCGGCTCGCGCTCACCGGCCAGCAGCAACTGACGGCCCGCGTTCACCGCCGCCAGATGCACCTCCGGGCCCAGGACGTCGGCGACTTCCTCGACCGAGGCGGCGACCGCGAGCATCCCGCCGGGCGGAGTGTCCGCGAACTGGGCCATCCGGCCGCGCATCAGCCGGATTCCTTCGGCGAATTCGAGTACGCCGGCCAGAGTGGCGGCCGCGAGCTCTCCCACGCTGTGCCCGAGCATGGCGACGGGACTCAGGCCTCGGTGGAGCAGCATCCGTCCGAGGGCGTGATTGACCGCGTACAGCAGGGGCTGGGCCACGGACACGTCATCGAACATCGGCGACGGAGCCGGCGCGAGCCACTCCGACCGCAGTCGCGCACCGTCGTCCCCGAACAGCCGGAATGCTTCGTCCATCCAGGTGCTGAACGTGTCTTCGCGCCCGTACAGACCTGCCGCCATCCTCGGGTGCTGCGCACCCTGTCCGGCGAACATCAGGACGACAGGCTGGGCGGGCTGCGTCATGTCCGACATCCACATACCTTTCGTCAGCTCGGCCACACGGTGCTGCCCTGTGTTCGAGGCTCGCCTGAGGATGGTTCGAACTTCCCTGATCCATCCGGGCTCGAGCCGGTTTCGAACTTCCCGTCCCACACTCCGGGCCTCAGGGGTGCGGCCGGTTCCCGGGAACCGGCCGCCGCTTGGCCACGTGGGCGTACGGGGGGAGACTCGGTGGAAGTCGCAGACGTATACGTATCGGGTGTCGGGCTCCATCTGCCAAGGCGTATGCCGGTCGCCGAGGTGGCGGAACGAGGTCTGGCCGACTGGCGGACCATCCGGCGCACGGGCATGCGATCGGTGTGTGTCGGAGACCAGTCGGGACCCGAGATGGCAGTCGAGGCGGCGAAAGAGGCCCTGCGGGCGGCTGGTGCGGCTCCGGCCGACATCGGGCTGGTGCTGCATGCCAGCACCTGGTTCCAGGGCCACGACCTGTGGGCACCGGCGTCGTATGTACAGCGCGAGGCTGTCGGCAACACCTGCCTCTCCATGCAGGTAGGGCAGTTGTCCAACGGCGGTATGGCGGCGATGGAGCTCGCTGTGACCCAGCTGCGGGCCGACTCCGGCCCGCACAGTGTGCTGATCACCACGGGGGACCGCTTCTGCCTACCGGGTTTCGACCGGTGGCGCACCGACCCCGGAACGGTCTGCGGGGACGGCGGGACGGCGATCGTCCTGTCCCGGGCGGGCGGTTTCGCGCGGCTGCGCAGCCTGGTCACGGTGTCCGATCCGGCGCTCGAGGGGATGGGCCGGGGCGATGACGATTTCGCGCCGGCGCCACTGGGCGCCCGCTCGCCGATCAGTGTGGCGGCGTCCCGGGACCACCTGGTGCACGAGGTCGGACTGACGAACCTGCTCGAGCGGCTGCAGTCGGGCCAACGCGCCGCGTTCAACCAGGCGCTGGACGAATCCGGCACCAAGGCCGCCCATGTCAACTGGTTCGTGCTGCCGAACCTCGGGCGTCCGAAGATGGACGCCCAGTTCTTCCAGGTCCTGGACATCGAGCCCGAGCGGAGCACCTGGTCCTGGGGCTCGGAAGTGGGCCACCTCGGCGCCGGAGACCCGTTCGCCGGGCTTGCCTCTCTGGTACGTACCCGGGCGCTGAGTCCCGGTCAGTTCTGTGTCCTGGTCAGCGCGGGCGGTGGATTCGCCTGGTCGGTCGCCGTACTGGAGATCGTCGACGAGCCGCCGGCTTCACGGCATATCGGGGACTGAGCTCGATGCCTGTACATCGAGCATGTTTCCACGCGAAATCTAGGCGCCCACCCGACGCTGTCAGCCGGACCATTCACTGCTTTTGCCGTCGATACGGAGGTTGAGTCCCCAGCCATGAGGACCAGTGAAAACTCAGCGGATGTGCTGCGGGAATTCCGCCGCCAGAAACCCCAATGGTCGCCGTCACCTTCCGGCGACGGCAGCGAAGAGTGCGTCGTGGAGGTTCCACTCGACCACTCCCGGCCCGACGGCCCGCGTCTGTCCGTCGCCGTCAACCGGATACGGGCCAAGGATCCGGGCCGACGGCGTGGAATTCTCCTCGCGCTGAACGGCGGGCCCGGCGGGTACTTCGGGCTGGGCCGCCGGTTTCCCGCGATGCTGTCCCGCACCCGGCTCGGCGAATGCTACGACCTCATCGGGTTCGATCCGCGTGGGACGGGCGGTTCCACGCCCCTGACCGGTGAGATCACCTCGACGGAGGCGCCCTTCGACTCGCGGCCCGCGGACGTCGATTTCCCGCTCGTCGCCGAGGACTTCCGCAGGCGCGAGGAGGGCAACCAGCGCGCGGGAGGGGAGCCGCGCCGGCACCACAGCACCCGGAATGTCGCCAGGGACATGGAGGTGATCCGGGAGGTGCTGGGCGAGGAAAGGCTCAGCTTCATCGGATACACCTACGGCACCTATGTCGGAGCCGTGTACGGCAGTATGTTCCCCTCCCGACTGGACCGCTGCGTGCTCGATTCCTGCGTACATCCGGACTGGTCCTGGCGGGAACAGTTCATGGCGCAGGGGCGAGCCAACCGGGCGAATGTCGAGAAGTGGGCGGAATGGGCGGCGGAGCGTGCCGGACTCTTCGGTCTCGGCGCCTCGCCGGATGCGGTGGTGTCGGCAGTCGAGGAAGCCGCACACAACACCGCGGCGCAGGCCGGGAATTATCTCCGTACCCTTTTCGACGGCGCGATGGGGTCGCGCTCCGCGAACCGGGCCAGGTGGGCCGAGCTCGGCCATCTTGTCGCGGACCTGCGCACCGGCGACAAAGCGACGATCGAGAAATGGCTCGCCGACGAAAAGGTGTGGCCTCCGGCAGAAACGGAGGGGACCACGCGCTGCGGCGTGCTCGACGCCGTCACGCTGGAGAAGGACTGGCCCGAGGACCTCGACGTCTACTTCGAGGACATGCGCCACTTCCGTGAGCACTACCCGTACGGATACGGAGTGATGCGCGCGCAGCCGTGGGTGGGGGCCTTCCGGGCCTTCACCCCGCCGGAGGAGCCGGCCAGGCTGACCGGTGAGGGCCTTGCGACCGGTCTCGTCGTCCACGCCGACGGCGACCCGACGGATCACTACGAGGGCGGGGCTGCGATGGCAGCGCGGCTGGGCTACCGGCTCATCACCGTCGCGGACTCCGGTCAGCACGAGATCTACGCGTTGAACGGCAACCCCGAAGTCGACGCGCTGGTCGAGGCGTTCCTCGTCGACGGCATCGTCCCCGAGGACACCGTCTGCACCAGCACAGTGCATCGCCCGGACATCCCTGCGGACCGGGCCGGCGGCACCGAGCGCCCGGCCGACCACAGCGCCTGACCTCACCAGTGAAGGAAGGAACATGGCACGCGCACTCGTCATCGGTGGCGGCATCGCCGGCACAGTCGTCGCGATCGCACTGCAGAAGGCCGGCCTGGAGCCGACCGTCTACGAAGCCTTCGACCGGACGGCGGACGGCATCGGCAACTTCGTCAATATCGCGCCGAACGGCATCGACGCCCTCGACAGCATCGGACTGGGCCACCTCGTACGGAGCAATGGATTCGACACCCCCGCGATAGCGTTCTACAGCCACACGGGCAGGCCACTGACCGGTGACGTGCCCACCGACCGGCTCTCCGCCGGCGGCATCATCATTCAGACGATCCGGCGTTCGGACCTTTACATCGCGCTGCGCGACGAAGCGGCTCGGCGCAAGATTCCCATCGAGTACGGAAAACGGATCGTCGACGCCACGAGCAGCGGCGGCAAAGTCCACGCCGTGTTCGCTGACGAGACGCACGCCGTGGGCGACCTGCTCGTCGGCGCGGACGGTCTGCGCTCGCAGGTACGCGGCATCATCGACCCGGCCGCCCCCGTACCGCGCTACCTCGGGGTGCTGAACGCCTTCGGCTGCGCACGCGGATTCCCCACCGAGGGACCGCCCGGGGTCATCCGGATGTTCTTCGGAAAGAACAGCTTCTTCAGCTACACCAAGCACCCCAACGGCGATCTGTGGTGGTTCGCCAATCCGCCGCGCGCGACCGAGCCCGACGTCGCGGAGCTCCGCAAGGCGAAGTTGTCCTGGCGCGAGGATCTGCTGAGGCTGTTCGCCTCCGACGGGACACCGGCAGCGCGGATCATCTCGGCCACACCCGATCTGGCGCCGCCCTCCCCCACATACGACCTGCCGAAGGTGCCACGCTGGCACCGGGATCACATGATCGTGATCGGCGACGCCGCGCACGCGGTGTCCCCGACCGCCGGGCAGGGCTGCTCCGTGGCCATGGAGGACGCCGTCGTCCTGGCCAAGTGCCTGCGTGACGCGTCGGGCGTCAAACAGGCCTTCATCACCTACGAGTCGGTGCGCCGCAAGCGCGTTGAAGACATCGTGGCGCAGGGCAAGTACAACAACGAGGGCAATATGCGCCGCGGTCCGGCGGGCCGGTTCGTGCGCAACTACTTCATCTCACGGGCCTTCAAAAACGCGGCCGCCAAGGCCGACCCGACGTGGATGAGCAGCCATCACATCGACTGGCACACACCGGAACTGACCGGGGACGACGGGCGCGGTCTGCGAGCTCCGTCATGACCGGCTCCCGGTCCGCCGCGCCCACGGATCCGACTCGCTCTGCCGAGGAGACAGCGACGATGACCACTACCGCGGACGGCTCCGGAACGCAGGAGACGTTCCCCTACGCCCGTCCTGCCGCCTTCACCCCGCCCCCGCAGTACGCGGCGATGGTCGAGAACGGTGTCACTCAGGTGACGCTCGCCAACACGGGCCTGCGCGTCTGGACGGTCACCGGACACGAGTCCGTCCGCCGCATCCTGACCGACCCTCGGGCCAGCGCCTCCCGCAAGCACGCCAACTTCCCCTTCTACTTCGTCGCGCCGCCCGAGGCCCGTACCGAGACCTCCTTCATCGGCTACGACCCTCCGGAGCACACCATCTCCCGGCAGAAGGCCGCCGCCGCCTTCACCTATCAGCGGGTCCAGAAGCTGCGCGGACGCATTCAGGAGCTCGTCGACGAGCACATCGACCGGCTGCTGGCCCTGCCGCCGCCGGTGGACTTCCACCGCTTGTTCTCGCTGTCCCTGCCGACGACCGTGATCTGCGACATGCTCGGCATCCCGCAGAACGACCATGACTTCATCATCGAGCACAGCAACAACATGTTCGGCATCCTCAGCACCCCGGAGCAGAGGGTGGCGGCGATCGTCGAGGTCAACGCCTATGTGGAGAAGCTGGTCGCGCTCAAGGAGACCGAGCCGGGCGAGGATCTGATCAGCACCATCATCGCGGAGTACCGCAAGTCGGACGAGGACTACACCCGGCGGGACCTGGTCAACATGGTCCGGATGCTGATGAACGGCGGACACGAGACCACGGGGAGCATGCTCTCCTTCGGCACCGCCTGTCTGCTCGACAACCCCGACCAGCTGGCGGAGCTGCTGGCCGATCCGGAGACGATGATCGGGCCGGCGACCGAGGAACTGCTGCGTGTGGTGACCATCGGGGACATCGGTGTCCCGCGCGTCGCACTCGAAGACATCGAGATCGACGGCACGGTCATCCCGGCCGGTGACGGCATCCTGTGCCTGCTGCTCACCGCCAACCGGGACCCGGAGGTCTTTCCCGAGCCGGAGAAGCTCATCCTGCGCCGGGGCAGCCGAAAGCAGGTCGGATTCGGCCACGGGGCGCACCACTGCATCGGCGCCGAGCTGGCGAGGCTGGAGATGCAGATCGCCTGGACGACGCTGTTCCGCCGCATTCCCACACTCAGGCTCGCCAAGCCGCTCGAGGACATTCCCCGTAAGGAGGGCGCCATCGTCTACGGGGTACGCGAACTGCCCGTCACCTGGGACGAGTGATGGGCGGCGAAATGGAGGCGTACGGATCCGGCCTGGCCGAGCTCTACGAACTCATCTACGCCGGCCGTGGCAAGGACTACGCCGCCGAGTCGGCCGATGTGACCGCGCTCGTCCAGGCCCGGAAGCCGGATGCCTCATCCCTCCTCGACGTCGCCTGCGGGACCGGCGGTCATCTGGTGTTCTTCAAGCAGCACTTCGGCACCGTGGAGGGGCTGGAGCTCTCGGAGCACATGATCGCCAAGGCCGGGCAGAGCATGCCCGATGTCCCGGTGCACCAGGGTGACATGCAGAACTTCACGCTCGAGCGCAGCTACGACGCCATCTCCTGCATGTTCAGCTCGATCGGTTACGTGGGATCGGCGGTCGAGCTGGACAACACTCTCTCGAGCCTGGCGCGCCACCTGAATCCCGGTGGCGTGATCGTGATCGAGCCCTGGTACTTCCCGGAGGCATTCCTGCCGGGTTACATCGCGGACGATCTCGTCCGGACGGACGACCGGGTCACGGTACGCGTCTCCCACTCGGAGCGGCACGGCGACCAGGTGCCGATCATCGTCCACTACATCGACGCCCGCAAGGACGCCGGGATACGGCACTTCACCGATGTCCACCGGATGCATCTCTTCACCAGGGAGCAGTACGAGACCGCCTTCGAGCGCGCCGGCTGCTCGGTCGAGTACGTCGACGGAGGCCGCTTCGGCTGCGGTCTGTTCGTCGGCGTACTGAAGTAACGAAAACCTCTGTCGGGCCCGGTCCTGTGGACCGGGCCCGACAGAGGTTTCCTGCATGTGCGTATGGCCGCGGGCGCTGTGCTGTCTCAGGCTTCCAGACGGTCCCCGGCAGCCGCTGTTGACCACATGGTGCCGAGCGACTCTTCGAGTCCGATGCGGGGCTGCCAGTCGAGCAGTTGCCCGGCGAGCCGGATGTCGGCCCGGGTCCAGGTGCCCCCGAGGCTCGGGACGTGCCGGATCTCTTCGTCGATCATGTCGGCGGTATGTCCGGCGGCGGTGACGAACAGCCGCACCAGCGTGCGCATGTCCACGGCCACGCCGCTGCCGATGTTGAGCACCCTGCCGCTCACCGACGTCTCGACGGCCTTGACGACCGCCTCCGCGACATCGCGGACGTCCACGAAGTCCCGCCTGGCTTGGGTGATGACCACCGGCATGCGCTGCCCGGAGGCGACAGCCTGACGCAGCATTCCGACGAGCTTTCCGGGGAAGCTTGCCGGCGAAGGATGCGGTCCGCTGACGTTCGCCGCCCGCAGGACCAAGCCGTCGACCAGGCCGGTCCGGACGGCGTCCAGCACGGCCTGCGATCCGGCCAGCTTGGTCTTGGTGTACGGAGTGCCAGGGCGCGGGGTGATGGTCTCGTCCATGGTGGTGCCCTCGGCCACCTCCCCGTACTCATGCATCGTTCCGATGTGCACGATGCGGGAGCGCCAGGGCAGCGCGGACATGCCCGCGAGCAGTCGGCGCACCAGGCCGACATTGACGGTGGCCATGTCCTGTTCCGACTTGGCCCAGCCGTCCGTCGCGTTCGCCGCGTCGGTCGAGTTGACCACCACACCGATCCGCTCGGCCCGCAGCAGGGCCGTGATCTCCTCCGTGGTGGCGTGCGCAAGGTCGAGAGGAACGAAGGTATGGGCCGAGACGTGCGGAGCGGGGTGGCGGGCCACTACGACGATGTCATGGCCCCGGGCGGAGGCGGCGGCACAGATGTGCCGCCCGACCCACCCGGTGCCGCCGAGAACCGCCACCCGCTGCCGACCGCTCGGCCCGTCCTGTGTGCTCATCCTGCCTCTCCACGTCGTCGGGGCCAGGGGCCCGGTGCCTGCCCGGCCGTCGGTTCTCCGGCTACGCGGCCGACTGGCGCTTCGTCACCAGGTCCACGAGCACCGACACCGTCTCACCGGGCGACGGCTGTCGCGCGATGTGGTCAGCAACGCCCTGTGCCTGCTTGCGGTAGCCGGGTTCGTCCAGCAGAGCGCCGACGGCTTCCAGCATCGACTCGGGGCTCAGCTCCGCGGGCGGAAGATGGCGCACCGCACCCAGATCGGCGAGGCGCCGGATCGCGTCGAGCGGCTTGCCGCGTCCCGGGACCACCACCTGGGGCAGCCCCTGGGAGAGGCAGGCCATCATGGTCCCCGGCCCGCCGTGGTGGACGGCCGCGTCGCAGCCCGGAAGCACGGAGGTCAGCGACAGCCAGCCGGTGGCGACGACCGAATCCGGCAGGGTCCCGAGCTGTTCGACGAGGTGGTCCGCCACCGCGACGACCAGTTCCGCGTTCAGCGACCCCAGCGAGCGCACGATCTGCCCGAGCATCGGGGCGCCGCCGATCTGCGGCTGGACGGAGCCCAGCGTGATCAGCAGCCTGGGCCGGGTGCGGGGCCGCAGGGCCCACTCGGGTACGGTGCCCGGCTCGCCGTACGACACGTACCTGATCGGCTGGGCGCCGGGTGTGGGATCACCCAGCATGGGCGGACAGTTGTCGAGGATCAGGTCCGGTGCCGGCAGCTCGGCGAGCCCCAGCTCCTTCAGCTCCGGCTCCAGCTCGGCGGCGACCCAGGGCACGACCGGCAGATCGCCGGGGCCCACAACGTGCTTCACCCAGGGGATGTCGTGGAGCGCCGCTGCCGCCGCGGCGGCAGCGTACGAATAGGCCTCGGCGACGATCAGGTCGGGGCGCCACCCCGCCACGAGGTCGCTCATACCCTGGAGGGTGCGCGCGGCCAGCCGGCCGAAGCCGCGGCCGATGCCCTCGGCCATCTCCTCGTCGGTGTCGGGCACCTGGACCCGTCCGCCCGTCCGGTCCTTCGACATCACCTCGCCCATGTCGAGGGGCCCGCAGATGGGCGCCATGGGCAGGCCGGAACCGCGGACGGGCCCCTCGAAGCTCTCGGGAGCCGCAACGAGCACCTCGTGGCCGGCCGCGCGCAGCGCCCAGGCGAGGGGGACGATCGGGTAGTACAGCGGGTGGGCAGGACCCGTGGCCACCAGTATCTTCATGCCGAGAAGCTATGAAGACGGGCCGGAATATCGCTCGAATCCGGCTGGGTCTGACGCCTGTTGCGGCCTGGCGGTCAGGGAGTGGTGGTCAGGGAGTGGTGCGGTGCGGCGCGAGTGCCCGCTCGATCTCCATGCACTGGGCATGGTCCGGCAGCAGTCCGCTTGCCCGGGCCTGCGCGAGCGAGGGGGCCACTCGGTCGCGATCGGAAACGAGGGGGCGGATGCCGTCGGGCAGTGGCAGATTGAGCTCGGGGTCGAAAACGGACAACGCCAGCTCGTTCTCCGCAACGTAGCTTCGGGAGAGCGTGTAGGACATGACCGTGTCGTCCGTCAGAGCAACGAAGGCGTGCCCCACTCCGACCGGGAAGTACAGTGCGCGGAAATCCACCGGATCGAGAATGACGGCATCCCACTGCCCGAAGGTGGGTGAGCCCACCCTGATGTCCACCACGATGTCGAGGGCCTGCCCCTGTGCGCAGTACACATATTTCGCCATGCCGGGCGGGGTACGCGTGAAATGCACACCGCGCACGACGCCGCGCCTCGATCTGCTGTAGCTGGTCTGGGACACTGCGAAGAGCGGCCGCCCCGTCGCTTCGACGAACGCCTCCTCCTGGAACGGCGACACGAACAGGCCACGGGAGTCCTGGAACACCTGCGGGGTGAAGGCCAGGGCACCGGCGACCTTGAGTTCTCGCGACTCCAACTCTCTTCCCTCCTGTGCCGAGCATCGACGATCGTGCGCCGATCGTCGTGCTTCCGGCCCGGCGGCGGGCCGGCGGCCGGGTCGTCCGACTGGACTTTGCGGCGGGTACCTCGAACCTGGCTACAGGTCCGCTGCAAGCCGTCGGCGGTGTGCGGAGGCCTCGGCACTGCGCCGGCGATCGCGGTCAGCATCTGACCGCGGTGAGGGCTACCTTGGGCCACTTGCGGGGCGTTGTTCACCCCCGTCGATGTCATGCCCAGGAAGTCCAGGTGAAGGGACACCATGGCAGAAGTACTCACCCGCCGGAGCCTCAACCGGGCGACGCTGGAACGTCAACTGCTGTTGCGGCGTACGGACTTGTCAGCTCCGGCCGTGATCGAGCGCTTGGCCGGACTGCAGGCACAAGACCCAGACCCGCCATACATCGGGCTGTGGAGCAGGATCACGGACTTCCGCATCGACGATCTGACGAAGCTGCTGCACGAGCGGATGGTGGTACGGGCGACACTGTTCCGCGGCACCCAGCACCTGGTCACGGCGGAGGACTATCTGTGGCTGCGGCCTCTGCTGCAGCCGATGCTGGACCGCTGGCAGAAGGGCGGCTTCGGCAGCTTCACCACCGGGCTGGACCTCACCGAACTCGCCGACGCCGCACGGACGGTGCTCGGCGACTCCACACTCACCAGGCCCGAGCTGGGCCGGGCCCTGGTGGAGCGGTGGCCAGGACGAGACCCGGTCGCGCTGGCCAGGTCGGTGCAGGGACTGCTGCCGGTGGTGCATCCGCCGCCGGACGGTACGTGGGGGCGACGCGGTACGACGCCGTTCCTGCTTGCCGACCAGTGGCTCGGCCGCCCGCTGGCCGCCGAGCCCTCGCCCCGCGAGCTGGTCCTGCGCTACCTCGCGGGGTTCGGTCCTGCCACGGTGAAGGACGTCCAGGCGTGGAGCGGCATGACCCGGCTGCGCGAAGTGGTCGAGGCGCTGCGGCCGGAGTTGCGCGTGTTCCAGGGAGAGGCGGGCGAGGAGCTGTTCGACCTCCCGGAGGCTCCGCGCCCCGACCCGGACACGACCGCGCCCGTCCGTTTCCTCGCCGCGCTGGACAATGTGGTGCTCGGCCATGCCGACCGGACGCGGATGATGACCGACTCCCAGCGCAGGCACATCATCGTCGAGGCAGCGGTGATCGTGGACGGCTTCGTCCGCGCTCTGTGGGGAATCAAGCGGGACAAGGGCACGGCGGTCCTGACCGTGAAGCTCTTCTCGCCCCTGAGCGCGAACGAGGAGGAGGCGGTGACCGATGAGGGCGCCCGCCTGCTGCGGTTCGCCGCCGAGGACGCCGACCACTACGACATCCGGTACCGCCCGGTCAACGACACGCCCTGACCGGGCTGCGGGGACAGCGACAGTTGCGTAGCCCCCTGCAGCCGGTGGTCGTACGGCCGCCACGTCACGCTCAGGATCCGCCCGGTGGGCGACCGGGGGCGTGGCGGCCCGCGCCTCAGACCGCGGCGAGTTCCTGTGCGATGGCCATGACGTACTCGCCGTAGCCCGACTTGCCGAGCTGGGCTCCGAGCCGGTAGCAGTCCTCGGTGTCGATGTAGCCCATGCGCAGGGCGACCTCTTCCACGCAGGCGATGCGTACGCCCTGCCGCTCCTCCAGCGTGCCGACGTACTGTCCGGCCTGCAGCAGGGAAGCGGGGGTGCCGGTGTCCAGCCATGCGAAGCCCCGGCCGAGGTTCACGAGCCGGGCCGTGCCCCGCTCCACATACCAGCGGTTCACATCGGTGATCTCGAGCTCACCGCGGGCGGAGGGCTTCAGGTTCTTGGCCACGTCCACCACGGCGTTGTCGTAGAAGTAGAGCCCGGTGATCGCGGTGTTGGAACGCGGCTTCGCCGGCTTCTCCTCGATGGACACCAGCTTCCCGTCGGGTCCGACCTCTCCCACGCCGTATCGTTCCGGATCCTGCACCGGATAGCCGAAGAGGACACATCCGTTCACGTCCCGGCTGTACTCCGAGAGGACGGAATAGAAGTGATGGCCGTGAAAGATGTTGTCGCCAAGGATAAGGGCGACCGAGTCGTCACCGATGTGATCGGCACCGATGATGAAGGCTTCCGGCAGCCCGTTGGGCTGGGCCTGCGCGCTGTACTCGATCCGCAGCCCCAACTGGGAACCGTCGCCCAGCAGTCGCTCGAACTGCGGAAGGTCGACCGGCGTGGAAATGATCAATATGTCTCTGATGCCGGTGAGCATGAGCACACTGAGCGGATAGTAGATCATGGGCTTGTCGCCGACGGGCAGCAACTGTTTGGAGACTGCAAGTGTCAGCGGCCGGAGCCGAGTTCCGGATCCACCCGCCAGTATGATCCCCTTCACCGGGTCACTCCCACTCTCCGAATCCAATGGGCCTGCGCGTTGGCAACTAAGCCAGGCCGTATTCGAGCCTGTCTCAACACCGGCTCGAATACGCGGAGGTGCCGCCCGCCGCTATCTCAAGTGCCCGTCTAGCTCCGTTCGAGGAGACGTCCATAGCGTGCGAACATGACGACTTGCCGTGCCTGCCGAGGCCCAGTGACAGAGTTCTTCGACTTCGGCCGCCAACCGCTGTCCGACGCATTCCGCTGGCCTCAGGACGATTCTGAGGAATTCTTCTACCGCCTCGCGGTCGGCGTCTGCAACGAATGCACCATGGTGCAGCTCATGGAGGAGGTACCGCGGGAGCGCATGTTCCGCGAGGACTATCCGTACCACTCGTCGATGTCCTCGGTGATGCGCGAGCATTTCACCACGACCGCCCGCCGGCTGATGGAGACGGAATGCCGCGGCAGCGATCCCTTCGTGGTCGAAATCGGTTGCAACGACGGCGTCATGCTCAAGACCATCGCCGACAGCGGCATCCGCCACCTGGGCGTCGACCCCTCTCGTGACGTCGTCGAACTGGCCGCCGCCAAGGGCATCCGCGTACGCTTCGACTTCTTCCAGGAGTCCACGGCCACCGAGATCAAGGCCGCAGAAGGGCCGGCCGACGTCATCTACGCGGCGAACACGATCTGCCACATTCCCTATGTGGACTCGGTGTTCCGCGGAATCGACGCGCTTCTCGCGCCCGACGGTGTTTTCGTGTTCGAGGACCCGTACCTCGGCGACATCGTGGAACGCGCCAGCTTCGACCAGATCTACGACGAGCATTTCTATCTGTTCTCCGCGTCGTCGGTACGGGCGACGGCCCGGCGGTTCGGATTCGATCTCGTCGATGTCGAGCGTCTCCCGGTCCACGGCGGTGAAGTGCGCTACACCATCGCCCGTCAGGGACGCCGCGAGCCGAGCGCCGCCGTCGCGGAACTGATCGCCGATGAGCAAAAGCGCCAGCTCACCGACACCACAATCCTCGAACGGTTCGGCATGCAGGTGAAGCGGAACTGCGAGGACCTGACGACGCTTCTGCACCAGCTGCGCGAGGCGGGGCACACCGTCGCTGCCTACGGGGCGACGGCGAAGAGCGCGACCGTCACGAACTACTGCGGTATCGGCCCCGATCTCGTACCTGCGATCTTCGACTCGACCGCCGCGAAGCAGGGACGGCTCTCACCGGGTACGCACATTCCCATCAGGCCGCTCGAGGAGTTCTCCGCCCCGTATCCCGAATACGTCCTCCTCTTCGCGTGGAACCACGCGGAGGAGATCATCGCGCGGGAGAAGGCTTTCCGTGAGCAAGGCGGCAAGTGGATTCTCTACGTCCCGGACGTACGTGCCATCTGATCAGCAGCCCGGTGTTCAGTCGCGGCCGTCGGCCGCGGCGGAACACGATCCGGCACAGCCCGCCCATCGCGGAACACCTCACGAAAGCGTGATGCTGCCATGACCAGAGTGCTCGTCACGGGCGGAGCGGGCTTCATCGGCTCCCATTACGTGCGCACCCTGCTGGGCCCCGGCGGACCGGGGGATGTGACCGTCACCGTCCTGGACGCCCTGACGTACGCGGGCAACCGGGCCAATCTCGCCCCGGTCGCGGGCCATCCCGGCCTCACGTTCGTACAGGGAGACATCTGTGATGTGAAGCTGGTCGACGGGCTGATGGCCGATCACGACCAGGTGGTGCACTTCGCGGCCGAGTCCCACGTCGACCGGTCCATACGTGACGCGGCCGGCTTCGTACGGACCAACGTGGCGGGGACGCAGAATCTGCTCGACGCCGCCCTGCGCCATGAAGTCGGTCCTTTCCTGTACATCTCCACCGACGAGGTCTACGGCTCCATCGAGAGCGGATCCTGGACCGAGAGCTCCCCACTTCAGCCGAACACCCCCTACGCGGCCTCCAAGGCGGCCGGGGACATGCTCGCCCTGTCCCAGCACCGGACCCATGGCCTGGATGTCCGTGTCACCCGGTGCTCCAACAACTACGGCCCGTACCAGTTCCCGGAGAAACTGATCCCGCTGTTCGTCACCCGGCTGCTGGACGGCCGGGAGGCCCCGCTGTACGGCGACGGCGGCAACATCAGGGACTGGCTGCATGTGGAGGACCACGTCCGCGCCGTCGAGCTGGTCAGAACCCGGGGCCGCGCCGGCGAGGCCTACAACATCGGCGGCGGCACCCTGATGTCCAACCGGGACCTGGTCGACCTGATCGTGCGCGCCTGCGACGCGGACTGGGACCAGATCCGGTACGTCGAGGACCGCAAAGGCCACGACCGCCGCTACTGCGTGGACCACACCCGGATCACCGAGGAACTCGGCTACCACCCCACGGTCGACCTCACGACCGGCCTGGCCGAGACGGTTACCTGGTACAGGACCAACCGGTTCTGGTGGGAACCGCTCCTCGCCGACGCGGTACTGACCTGACCCGGAGCGCCGGGGCACAGGTTTCAGCCACCCGCACCTCAGGCGCCCGCGAGCTTTTCTCGAGCGGGCCGCTCCATTTTCGCGATATGCCGGGTCCTGCCCGGTGCATGGTCATTCTCTCGACGCAAAACCCATGGAGGCGCCATGTCGG
This sequence comes from Streptomyces sp. NPDC019443, assembly GCF_044389785.1. Taxonomy (NCBI): domain Bacteria; kingdom Bacillati; phylum Actinomycetota; class Actinomycetes; order Kitasatosporales; family Streptomycetaceae; genus Streptomyces; species Streptomyces sp. NPDC019443. The sequence continues at coordinate 765,555 of NZ_JBIRYJ010000001.1, read as the reverse complement.
CACCGTCCGTCCCCGTAGTGCCCGACACATCGTCATCCAGGCTGCGCTCGCTCACCGGGATGCGATTCATAGCCGCCTTCATGGTGCTGATCTGCCATATAGGGATCGTCCTGGTACCTCGCGTGCAGAAGCCCTGGCTCAGCTGGACCGAGCCCTACTTCTACGCGATGGGGCCCACCGGAGTGGTCTTCTTCTTCGTCCTCAGCGGATTTGTGCTGACCTGGGCGGCGCGGCCCGGTGACACCGGCAGGCTCTTCTGGCGCCGCCGCCTGGTGAAGATATATCCGAACCACCTGGTCACCCTGGGCGCTGCCCTGGCTTTGATGCTCATCACCGGCCACGCGGTGACGACGGCCAACACCGTCCCCACCCTGTTCCTCGTGCAGAGCTGGATTCCCGATCAGGAGGTCGTGCTCAACTACGCCTCCAACGCCCCCACCTGGTCGCTCGCTTGCGAGTTGTTGTTCTACCTGGCTTTCCCCGCGCTGCTCCCGCTGCTGAACAAGATCCGTGCCGGGCGGCTGTGGCTGTGGATGGGCGGTGTCGCACTACTGATCTGCGCGTTGCCGTTCGCCGCGCTGTTGCTGCCTGAAGCACCGATGATGACGAACACCGACGTGCCATGGTGGCCATTGTGGTTCACCTACTATTTCCCCATCAGCAGGATGCTGGAATTCATGCTGGGGATGCTGACGGCGCGGATCGTGCTCAGTGGGCGCTGGATCGGACTACCGCTCGTCCCGGCCATACTGCTGGCAGGGGCGAGCTTCGTCGTCACCGCCGGGCTGCTGCCGGAGATGTACAGCCAGACGTCCGCGATTGCGTTCTTCATCGCCCTGCTCATCGCCGCCGGCGCCACCGCCGATGTGCGAGGCCACCGTACGCTCTTCCGCAACCGGACCATGATTTTCCTCGGCGAGATCTCCTTCGCCCTGTACATGGTGCACTGGCTGGTCATTCTGTACGGCCCGATGGACATGGCCGGGGCAGACGGCTGGACGGCCCAGTCGACGGTCTCCCGGGCCTTGGTCGACGCGGGCCTGACCGTGGTGATCACCTTGCTCCTGGCGTGGTTGCTCTATCGGCTCGTCGAGCGCCCCGCGGTGCGCCGCTGGAGCCGACCCGCCGCGTCTGGAAGGTCCTCGCCGCGGGCGGACGTGGGGGTCGGCCGGTGACCGGAGCTGCGCGGCGGCCGATCCGGATGAGCCGAGAGCAGGCAAACGATTTCCGGCTGGAGTACTACTGGAGAACTAGTGGTCGTGGGCGGCCGCCGCGCGATCCGGATGATGCGGCTCGTACCCCGGAATCGTCCCGTCCGGCTTCGCCACGAGAAACAGCCCCGCCATCCCCATGTCCGAGTGACTCTGGACGTGGCAGTGATACATCCACGCCCCCGCACCCACGTGCTCGCCCGCGATGATCTGGAAGCCGAACGAGTCCGCCGGGCCCGTGATCTTGTTGTCGATCACGCGGCTGACGTCGGCCGGTCCGTCCAGCAGGCCCGTTCTGTTGTCCGCCCAGCGGTGACCGTGCATATGGAACGTGTGGTAGTACTCGCCGTGCGTGATCATGATGATCTCGACTCGATCCCCCACCGTGGCCCGGAAGTTGGGGCTCGCGTTCGCCGGCTTGTTGTTGATCGTCATGTCGTTGAAGACGATGGTGAACTGCTTGTCCGGGAGGATGTCACCCTTCCTGCGGACCACCACCGGGCCATAGAGGCCCTTGCGGATGCCTCCCGTGCCGTGGTCCGTGCCCACCACGTGGTCGTGGTAGTGCCAGTAGCCCGCGCTGCCCGCGCGCCAGGTGCCGTCCGCGCGTTTGCCCGGAGTGTGGGTGCGCCAGGTGTACGTCCGGGTGGCGCCGGGTTCGACATGGCTCTTGCTCAGCTTGGTGCCGTCGTTGGCGATGTCGTAGTCCACGCCGTGGGCGTGCAGGCTCACCGGCACATCCATCGCGTTCTCGAACTCGATGTGCAGGGTGTCGCCTTCGACCAGTTCGATCGGCGGGCCGGGGATCGACGCCTTGCCCTTCTCCAGGCCGTAACCCATCTGACCGTCCGGCAACTTCTCCGCGTACAGCTTGAGATGGCGTATCTGACCGCCGGCCTGGGCAGTCTTCGGTGCGCCCGCCGCCGACACGGCGCCGGTCGCGCTCGGGGCCGATGCCAGCGACAACGATGTCACACCCGTCGCCGCGACCGCGCTCCCCGCGAGCAGTCGCCGGTTGAAGCTCCGTCTGTCCATGCCGAACTCCCCAGTTCTGTACGGAGATTGACGGGGCGCAAGTGACCCCGGAGACGAGCACACGGTAGCCGGGGGATCTTCGTTTATCCACACCCAGGACAAAGTTCGTGCCATTGCGGTCTTACCTATTGGCGAACCGCGAAAAGGGGTCTAGTTTCCAAGGCTGTTGTTGTGACCAAAGAGGGGTACGTGACCACATGCAGCGCGCACCACATCACAGGTCGAGATCCCGAAGAAGCGGACTGGCGGCGGCCCTTGGGGTCGGCGCACTGACCGTGTCCCTGCTCGGCGGCGGCGATGTCGCCGCGGCCAGGCCCTATCCGGAACCGCCTTCGACAACGTTGTCCCTGCCGTCGCCTCCTGGCGGCCAGAATGTACGGGTCCTCGTCTTCCACGCCTCCGCCACCGAGGAGCCGCCGACCGTCAACGCGGGCATCGCGGCGATCGAGACCATCGGGCAGACCGGTCCGGCAGCAGGCCGGTTCAAGACCGAAGCCACCGACGACGCCTCCGTGTTCACCAATGCCACCAAGCTCGGCAGGTACAACGCGATCGTCTTCCTGACGGGCGGCGGCGATGTGCTCGACCCGGAGCAGGAGGCCGGGCTCGAGACGTATCTGGAGGCCGGCGGAGGTTTCCTGGGCATCCATGACGCGGCGCGCACCGAGCCGTACTCCGACTGGTTCACCGGGCTGATCGGCGCCCGGCCGACCGGCGCCCCGAGCGCGGTCCAGCGCGCGACGGTCGAGGTCGGCGACCGTCAGCATCCGGCCACCAAGTCGCTTCCGCTCCAGTGGAAGCGGCCCGACAAGTGGTTCAACTGGGCGGCCAGCCCGTCCGGCAGCGTGCACACCGTGGCCCGCGTCAAGGAGAACTCGTACAAGCCCGGCGCCGGCGCCAACGGCTGGGATCATCCCGTCTCCTGGTGCCGTGACTACGACGGCGGCCGCTCCTTCTACACCGGCATGGGCGGTACGGTCGACAGCTTCGCCGAGACCGACTTCCGCGACCATCTGCGCGGCGCGCTCACCTGGACCACCCGTCTCTCGCGCGCCGACTGCAAGGCCACCATCAACGCCAACTACACCGCCGAGCGCGTCACCCAGCCCAACCAGCCGGGGCAGAACGACCAGATCGGCGAGCCGCACGGCCTGGTCACCGCCCCCGACGGCCGGGTGCTCTACATCGGGCGCGGCGGCGCCGACTCCAGCAAGCCCGTCGTGACCGACTGGAACAACCCCGACATGGGCAAGGGCCAGGGCAAGATCCACGTCTACGACCCGAAGACCAAGAAGGTCACCCTCGCCGGAGCCCTCACGATCTTCGGCAACAAGGGCGGCGGCGATGAGCTGATCAAGGTCGAGGAGGGCCTGCTCGGCATCGAGCTGGATCCCGGCTTCATGACCAACGGCTGGGTGTATCTGCACTACACACCGCACTCCAGGATCAACCGTGACACGCATATGGCCGAGCGTCGTGTCTCCCGCTTCACGCTCGACCTGGCCACCGACAAGCTGGACCTGGCGAGCGAGAAGGTACTGCTCAAGTGGCCGGTGCAGATCCACAGTTGCTGCCACGCGGGCGGCGGTATGGCCTGGGACTCGCAGCAGAATCTCTACATCGCCACCGGTGACAACAACTCCTCCGGTTTCAGCGGCGGTTACTCCGGCAACAACCCGGAGCCGAACTTCAAGGGCGTGTCCTTCGCGGACGCCCGCCGCACCGCGGGCAACACCAACAACCTCAACGGCAAGATCCTGCGGATCCACCCCGAGGACGACGGAACGTACACGCTCCCGGCAGGCAACCTCTTCACGGGTCAGGAACCGGGCGAGGGCGGCGGCAAGACTCGCGGCGAGATCTATGTGATGGGCGTGCGCAACCCGGCGCGTATCTTCATCGACAAGTCGACGGACATCCTCTACGCGGGCTGGGTCGGCCCGGACGCCGGCGCGCCGTCGACGACCTGGGGTCCGGCGAAGTACGACACCTTCGCCGCCATCACCAGGCCGGGCAACCACGGCTGGCCGTACTGCATGGGCAACAAGCAGCCCTACCGCGACCGCAATCTGCCCGATCCGAGCAAGCCGCTCGGCTGGTACAACTGCGACGCCCCGAAGAACGAGTCGCCCAACAACGACGGCCTTGTGAATCTCCCGCCGATCACCTCCAACACCATCTGGTACTCGCCGCAGGGCGGCGGAGTGGACTATCCGCGCGACGCCAACGGCATCCCGAGCTACAAAGTGGAGGAGCAGAAGATCCTGATGCCGTGGCTCAAGGGCGGCGGCCAGGCGACCATGAACGGTCCGGTCTACCGCTACGACGCAGCCGGCACCAGCAAGGACAAGTGGCCTTCGTACTGGGACGGCAAGTGGTTCGTCGGTGACTTCTACGACGGCGACCAGCCGCGGCACGCGGTGCTGACCGACCCGAAGACCGTGGGCAAGGGCGGCATCCCGGTGCACGCCGAATCCCTGAAGAAGATCATCCCGGTGGGGGCAAGCGGCATTCGCAACCTCATGGACTGGAAGTTCGCGCCGGACGGCTCGCTCTACGTCCTGGACTACGGGCGCGGATTCTTCACCTCCGACTCCAGGTCGGCGCTGTGGCACGTGACGTACAAGGGCGGCGAGCCCACGCCGTCCGCCGACAAGCTGGCACGGAAGGCAGCACAGTGAGACACCTGAGACACAGAACGGCGAGCTTCTGGACGGCCCTGCTGGCCGCCGTGACGATGGTCCTGGGGCTGACGTCCGCGGTCGCGTACGGCCAGAGCGACGACCGGGTCGCCGACCAGGTCCTCACCTGGACGGCCGGCGATCCGACCGACCGCTATCTCTCCTTCCCCACCACCGCGGTGGCGGGCAGGACGACGATCGTGTTCGAGAACAGCAAGGCGACCGGTAACACCACCGGTATGCCGCACACGCTGACCTTCGACGTCTCAGATCCCGAGTACAACAACGACGTACCTCTGAACATCCTCGCCAATCCCGGTGACGACCAGGGCGGCAGGCACACCGCCGAGGTCACGCTGGCCCCCGGCCGGTACCGCTTCCACTGCACCATCCCCGGCCACGGCTCCATGCAGGGGATCCTGAACGTCACCGAAGGCGGCGGCGAGGACACCACCGCGCCCGACACGGCCGCGAAGGTCGACGGCGACAAGAACGCCGAGGGCGCATACGTCGGCCAGGCCACCGTGACCGTGTCGGCGACCGACGCGGGATCGGGCGTGGACAAGATCGAGTACGCGGTCGGGGCTGACGGCCCCTGGCACCCGTACACCGCGCCGGTCGTGGTCAACGAGGTCGGCACGCACAAGGTCCGCTACCGAGCCAGTGACAAGGCGGGGAACGTCGCCGCGGAGAAGGCGGTCGACTTCGCGGTCGTCGCCCCGCCGACCGACGACAAGACGCCGCCGGAGACCTCGGCGACGGTCAGCGGCGAGAAGAATGAGCAGGGTCAGTATCTGGGGATGGCCACCGTCACCGTGACCGCGTCCGACACCGGCTCGGGTGTCAACAGCATTGAGTACGCGATCGGTGCGGCCGGCGCCTGGCAGCCGTACACCGCCCCGGTGATGGTGCACGAGGCGGGCACGCACAAGGTCCGCTACAAGGCGGCCGACAAGGCCGGGAACGCGGCCGCGGAGAAGGCCGTGGACTTCACGGTCGTCACGCCGCCCGCCGAGGACAAGACCCCGCCGGTGACCTCGGCCGCGGTGAGCGGTGAGAAGAACTCCGACGGCGCGTACATCACCAGCGCCAAGGTGACGCTCACCGCGACCGACGCGGCCTCGGGGGTCGACAAGGTCGAGTACTCCCTCGACGGCGGCCCGTACCTCACGTACACCTCTCCCGTCATCGTCGACCGGGTGGGCTTCCACACCGTGCTGCACCGGGCGACCGACAAGGCGGGCAACACATCCGAGGCTCAGAAGGTGTCGTTCACGATCGCGGAGGGCGGCGGGGTTCCGGCGCCCAACTGCCCGGAGTTCGACGAACGGTTGACGGTGATCGTCGGCACGGTCGACACGGGTGTGCCCAACCGCATCACGCGCAGCCGCTGCACCATCAACGAGCTGATCGAGGACGAGAAGGACTGGTCCTCGCACGCGCTGTTCCTCAAGCACGTGGACAAGGTGCTCGACAAACTCCTCGCGGACGGCGTCATCGACCAGCGGGAGCACAGGACGATCTACCGGGCGGCCAAGCAGTCGGGCATCGGCAAGCCGGGCCAGAACACCGGCTACCGCCATCTGTTCGACGGTACGCAGGCGTCCTTCGGCAAGTGGCAGCATGTGGGCGGCGGTTCGTTCGGTCTGGGCGCCGACGGTTCGATGACCAGCGGCACCACCAAGGGTGGCCTGGGCATGCTGTGGTTCCCGCAGCGGCAGTACGGGGACTTCTCGCTGAAGCTCCAGTGGCGGGACGACGCGCCGGGCTCCGGCAACGCCAACAGCGGTGTCTTTGTGCGCTTCCCGTACGTCCACAACAACCCGGAGGAGCCGCGTCCGGAGTGGGTCGCCATCAAGTACGGCCACGAGGTGCAGGTTCTGGACCGGCCGGACGGCGACATGTACAAGACCGGCTCGATCTACGGTTTCGACCGGGTGGGACTGGGCGGTGCGGGTGTGACGCCCAAGGGCACCTGGAACGACTACGAGATCCGGGTGGTCGACCAGCACTACTCGGTCTACCGCAACGGCGTCCTGATCAATGAGTTCGACAACACCGGCGGCCAGGAGTTCGTCCCGCCGCGCGGCGACGATCCAGGCACGGACGGCCGGCGGTACGCCTCCGGCTACATCGGACTCCAGGTCCACGGCACGACGGATGTGATCTCGTACCGCGACATCCGGGTCAAGGAGCTTTAGCACCGGACCTTGCCGGTCGTTGACGGACCTGCCGGACCTTGACCGGCGAAGGCCCCCTTCCCGCGCCTAGGAGGGGGGCTTCTTCGCGCGGCTCGGCTGCACCCGCGTCGGCTCGCCCGGCATCTTGGGATAGTCCGGCGGGTACGGCAGGTCGCCCAGACCGTGGTCGCGCTCGTCCTTCGTGGCCAGCTCCAGGAGGCTGTCCAGGGAGAAGGCGTGGTCGTCCATGTCCGCATGCACATCGCCCAGTTCGGCATAGCGCACGGGCATGGTGGCGATGTCGAAGTCGAGCGGCGAGACGTCGTCGATCTCGTCCCAGCGCAGTGGCGCCGAGACGGGCGCATGCGGGCGGGGGCGTACGGAGTAGGCGGAGGCGATGGTGCGGTCGCGGGCGGTCTGGTTGTAGTCGACGAAGATCCGCGCGCCGCGCTCCTCCTTCCACCAGGCGATGGTCACCCTGCCCTCCATGCGCCGTTCCAGTTCGCGGCCGACGGCGATGGCCGCGCGCCGTACCCGGGTGAAGTCCCAACGCGGTTCGATCGGCACGAACACATGGAGACCACGGCCGCCCGAGGTCTTGGGCCAGCCGCGCAGTCCATGCTCGTCGAGGATGACGCGCAGCTCGTGCGCGGCCCTGACCGCGTCGGCGAAGTCGGTGCCGGGCTGCGGGTCCAGGTCGATGCGCAGTTCGTCGGGGTGGTCGACGCCGCCCCTCCGTACCGGCCAGGGATGGAAGGTCAGACAGCCGAGGTTCGCCGCCCAGATCACGGCGGCGACCTCGGTGGGGCAGATCTCGTCGGCCGAGCGTCCGCTGGGGAAGGAGATATGGGCCGTGGGGATCCAGTCGGGGAGGTTTTTGGGGGCGCGCTTCTGGAAGAAGGACTCGCCGCCGACGCCGTCGGGGTAGCGCTCGAGGGTGGTGGGGCGGTTGCGCAGGGCGCGGGTGATCCCCTCCCCCACGACCAGGTAGTAGCGAGCCACGTCCAGCTTGGTGAAACCACGCTCGGGAAAGTAGACCTTCTCCGGACTGGACAGCCTTACGACACGTCCGCCGGCTTCCAGTTCCACCGCTGCACCCATGTGCGCCACGGTAGGCCGAGCGCGGATATGCCGCATATCGTGCAGAATCTGGAGCATGGATCTGCCCGTTATGCCACCCGTGAAGCCGATGCTGGCCAAGCCCGTGAAGAAGATCCCGCCGGGCATGCAGTACGAGGCCAAATGGGACGGCTTCCGGGCGATCGTCCACCGGGACGGCGACGAGGTGGTCATCGGCTCCAGGACCGGCAAACCGCTCACCCGCTACTTCCCCGAGCTGGCCGCCGATCTGCTGGCCAACCTTCCCGACCGCTGTGTCGTCGACGGCGAGATCGTCATCGCCCACGAGGGTCGCCTCGACTTCGACCGGCTCACCGAGCGCATCCACCCGGCCGAGTCCCGGGTGAAGCTGCTCGCCGAGCAGACCCCCGCCAGCTTCGTCGCCTTCGACCTGCTCGCCCTCGGTGACGAGTCCCTGCTCGACACCCCGCTCGCCGAGCGCCGTGCCCTGCTCGCCGACGCGGTCGCGGGCGCACGGGCGCCCGTGCATCTCGCGCCCGCCACCACCGACGCCGCGCTGGCGCAGGAGTGGTTCGAGCGGTACGAGGGCGCGGGACTCGACGGGATCATCGCCAAGCCACTGGACCTGCCGTACCGGCCCGATGCCCGCCTGATGTTCAAGATCAAACACGAACGCACGGCGGACGCCGTCGTCGCCGGCTACCGCTTCCACAAGAGCGGCCCCGTTGTCGGCTCGCTGCTCCTCGGCCTGTACGACGGCTCGGGCGCGCTCCAGCACGTCGGCGTCTGCGCCGCCTTCTCCATGAAGCGGCGCGAGGAGCTGATCGAGGAGCTGGAGCCGCTGCGGATGGATCCCCCCGCCGGCCATCCCTGGGCGGCCTGGACGGACGAGACCGCCCATGAGAGCGCCCGGCTGCCCGGCGCGCAGAGCCGGTGGACGGGCAAGAAGGACCTGTCGTGGGTGGCGCTGCGGCCCGAGCGGGTGGTCGAGGTGGCATACGACCACATGGAGGGCGACCGGTTCCGGCACACCGCCCAGTTCCGCCGCTGGCGTCCGGACCGCGAGCCCGCCGACTGCACCTATGCGCAGCTGGAGGAGCCGGTGCGGTACGACCTCTCAGAGGTGCTGGCTCCCTGAGGTGACCAGGGTCCGTCGGGGGCAACCCACCGCCCGGCGTGGGAAGTTCATCGACTTCAGGCACTTCGGCCGCGTTTGCGGCAGCAGTGACGGGCCGCCACCGTCCGTCACCGTCGTTGCGCCTCAGGACGTCCGATTCGGGGGCCTGGCCCGCGTTCGCGTAAGGTATGTCGGCGGTGCTGCCGGAGGCGGCCGGCGCCCGTTGTCCCTGACGATGTCGACCGGGACGCGGTCGGCGAGATCGCCGCGCTGTTTCGTCCTCTTCAATCCTTGCGTACCCGCATGGTCGGCTCCCGTTCGCGGCTCGCGGGCGGGGAGTTGACGGGACCTCAGCACTTACTCGACCTCGTCCGGTACGTATCGAGGGGTGGCCGCCGACCGCCGGCGCCCGACACAGAAGCAGAGAAGGAAACTACACGTGACCGCGTCGCCCCTGATCCCCGTACCGATCCCTGATCGCGTCGCCGCGCTGATCGGGTCCTGCATGCCGATCCACGTCCTGCAGGCGGAGATCGACGCCGAGTGCGCCGCACGTGAGGTGTACCAGTTCCGCGGCCCGCTGTGCGCCGAGGACCGGACGGACCGGGAGCACGCGCTGTCCGCGCTGGCCCTGGCCAACAAGGTGCTGGCCGCCTACAACCCGCTGCTGATCCTCAAGCCGGGGCGCGCCCACTGACCGGGCTCACCCCACGGACGAACCCTGGAAGGCGCGGCGGTAGGCGTGCGGGCTGGTGCCGACCTGGCGTTTGAAGCGGTCACGGAAGGCGGTCGGTGAGCCGAAGCCGACCTGGGTCGCGATACGGTCCACGGAGTGCGCCGTCGTCTCCAGCAGATACTGGGCCTGGCGGATACGGGCGCGGTGCAGCCACTGCAGGGGCGTGGTCGCCGTCTGTTCACGGAACCGGCGGTTGAGGGTGCGGGTGCTCATGCCCGCGCGCGCGGCGATCTCGCCGAGGGTGAGTTCGCGCCGGGCGTTCTCCTCCATCCAGTGCAGCAGGGGTTCCAGGGTCGCGCCCTCCGGGCTCGGCGGCTGTTCATGGACGATGAACTGCGCCTGACCACCCTCGCGTTCCAGCGGCATCACCGAGAGCCGCGCCGCGTCCGCGGCCACCGCCGAGCCATGGTCCCTGCGGATCATGTGCAGACAGAGATCGAGTCCGGCGGCGGCGCCCGCCGAGGTCAGGAACTGGCCGTTGTCCACATAGAGCACATCCGGGTCCACCTCGACCTCGGGGTGCAGGGCCGCGAGTGCGCCCGCGCCGAGCCAGTGAGTGGTGGCCCGCAGCCCGTCCAGCAGGCCGGTGGCGGCGAAGACGAAGGCTCCGGCGCAGATCGAGGCGATACGAGTGCCGCGGGCTGCCGCGGCCCGCAGGGCGTCGAGCGCCTCGGGCGGTACCGGCACGGTCGGGTCCGCGCAGCCGGGCAGGATGATCGTGTCGGCCTCGGCCAAGGCGTCCAGGCCCCACGGCGCGCGCAGCGTGAACGCGCCCGCGTCGATCTCGTCCGAAGGGGCGCAGACGCGGATCCGGTAGGCGGGCCTGCCGTCCGGCAGCCGGGTGCGGGCGAACACTTCGAGCGGGGTGGACAGGTCGAAGGCGATGACGCCGTCCAGGGCGAGTACGGCCACGGTGTGCATGGCCATAACGTAACCGCTGACCGATTTCCGGCCAAGGGTTCTCCGACTGCGCAGCTCTGCTGTCTGCCCTGGTCGATCGGAGTGGCGAGAATCCGTTGGAATGTGGCATTCATGCCACTGTCCCGCTCCATGCGGCGCTCATTAGCGTCGAACCGGCGCCCCAGTCGGGGCTGCCCCTCCCCAGGCAAGGACTGGTGCCGGATGCTCGTCCAGGTTGTTCTGTTCGACGGCTTCGACCCGTTGGACGTCGTCGCACCGTACGAAGTGCTCGGCGCCGGCGGCATGACCGCCGGCCGCGGCACGGCCCGGAGTGCCCCCGGCACGGCCCGGAGTGCCCCCGGCACGGCCCGGAGTGCCCCCGGCACGGTCCGCAGTGCCCGCGGCACCGTCCCCGTCCTCGAAAGTCGGCCGGCGTGACCAAGTTCCTGCTCATCGTTCACGTATTGGCCGCGATCATCGCGATCGGTCCGGTCACGGTCGCGGCCAGCGCGTTCCCCGCCGCCGTCCGCCGGGCCCAGGCCGAGCCCGACAGCGAGGGGGCGCTCGGTGTCGTACGCAATCTGCACCGCATCTGCCGGGTGTACGCCGTCGTCGGTGTCGTCGTGCCCGTCTTCGGTCTGGCGACCGCCAACAGCCTGCATGTCCTCGGCGACACCTGGCTGATCGTCTCGATCGTGCTCACCGCGCTGGCCGCCGGCATCCTCGGACTGCTGGTGCTGCCTGGTCAGAGTGCGGTCCTGGAGGATCTCGGGGCCGTCGCGCCCGCCAGGCTCGCCATGTCCACGGGGGCGTTCAATCTGCTGTGGGCTACGGTCACGATCCTGATGATCGTGCGGCCCGGATCCACCACCGGGGCGTGACCAGCCCTGATCGCCTCCGCATACGTCCGCCTGGGGCGGTGGGCCCGACCGCGCTCACTCCAGGAAGACACCGTCGACGTACACCCAGGCGCCGCCGTGCCGTTCGAAGCTGCTGCGCTCGTGCAGTTCGCCACGCTTGCCGTGGTGCCGGTAGCGGACGCGGAAGGTGACCGTTCCGGAAGAGTGGAAGGGGCTGCCGTCCGTGGTCTCAAGGATCTCCAACCCCTTCCAGTGCATGCCGGGGTCGAGTTCGAGCTGCGGCGGCCGAGTCGCCGGGTGCCAGGTGCGCAGCAGATACGCGGCGTCCTGGGCGACGAAGGCGCTGTAGCGGGAGCGCATCAGCAGCTCGGCGGTGGGGGCTGCGTGCTCGCCCGAGTGGAAGCGGCCGCAGCACTCACCGTAGGCGGCGGGCAGCCCGCAGGGGCAGGGCGAGGTGTCGGTGAGGGCGGGCGCGTGGCCGCGCCCCGGGCGGGAGCTGCGTCGGGACATGGGTCCATTTTCCAGCCATTGAACGAATAGGCCCACGCGTGGCTTCCGGGTCGTGGGGGATCTCCGTATGCTCCTGCGCCGGACGCGACAGTTACCGACGGTAAGGGGTGGGGATGGACCGGGTCGGCAGCACACGACGCACCTTCATGGCGGGGGCCGCCGCGGCCGGCAGCACGGCAGCACTGGCCACGGCGGGCACAGCGGCCACAGCCGCAACCGCAACCGCAACCGCCGATTCAGCGGCGGACGGCGGCTCCCGCGCCGCGCCGTCTGTCGCCGTACTCGGCGGCGGGGTCGCCGGACTCACCGCCGCGCACGAACTGGCAGAACGCGGCTTCAAGGTCACGGTCTACGAGCGCAGGGCGCTCGGCGGGAAGGCCCGCAGCATGGACGTCCCGGGCAGCGCGAGGGGCGGCCGCCGACCGCTGCCCGCCGAGCACGGCTTCCGCTTCATCCCCGGCATCTACCACAACCTGCCGGACACGATGCGGCGCATCCCGTTCCCAGGAAATGCCAACGGCGTCTGGGACAACCTGGTGGCGCCGTCCGAGATGTCCTTCTCCCGCACCGGGCGCGAGGACTTACGGATCCCACTGCCCTGGCCGGGGCACAAGCCGGCCGAGCTCACCCTCGACGAGATCCGCCGCGCGCTGACCGCCGCGCTCGACACGGCCCTGGGCATTCCGGCCCTTGAGACGGCGTACTTCGTCAACCGGGGTCTGGTCTTCCTCACCAGCTGCGACGAGCGGCGCGACGGGACATGGGAGCGCACGCCCTGGTGGGAGTTCATCAGGGCCGAGCGGATGAGTTACGACTACCAGCGCATCCTCGCCGTCGGCCTCACCCGGAACATCGTCGCGACCAAGGCCGAGGAGGCCAGCACCCGTACGGTCGCCACCCTCCTCGAAGCCTTCGTCTTCAACGCACTCGGCCGGGGCGCCGACGGACCGCTCGACCGGATTCTCAACGCCCCCACCAACGAGGCATGGATCGACCCCTGGGTCGACCATCTGGAGAGACTGGGCGTCCAGTTCCGTATCGGCTGGACGGTACGGGAAGTGAAGTACGGCACCGGCCGGGTCACCGCGGCGTTGATCGAGGACCCGCAGGGCGTACGCCGGTCGGTGACCGCCGACCACTACGTCTGCGCGATGCCGGTGGAGCATGCCCGGCGGACCTGGAGCACCGAGCTGCGCGCGGCGGACCCGCAGCTGGGGCGGTGCGACAACCTTCAGACGGACTGGATGACGGGCATTCAGTTCTATCTCACCGAGCGCGCGCCGCTGCTGCACGGGCACCTCAACTGCATCGACTCACCCTGGTCCCTGACTGCCATCCAGCAGGCCGGGCACTGGCCCGCCCGCAACTTCCCTGCCGACTACGGCGACGGCGTCGCGGTGGACTGCCTGTCCGTCGACATCTCCGAGTGGGACAAGACCGGCATCCTGTACGGGAAGACCGCCAAGCAGTGCACCCGCACAGAGGTCGCGCGGGAGGTGTGGGCCCAGCTCAAGGCGGCGGTCAACGACACGGGCCGCACGGTCCTCAAGGACAGCACGCTGCACTCCTGGTTCCTCGACCCGGGCGTGGACGGCCTCGGCACCCCGAATCCGACCAATGACGACGAGCTCCTCATTCACCCGGTCGGCACCTTCCACAACCGCCCCGAGGCCGCCACCCGGATCCCCAACTTCTTTCTGGCCGGGGACTATGTGGCCGTCGACATCGACCTGGCGACGATGGAGGGCGCCAATGCCTCGGCCCGCGCGGCCGTCAACGCCCTGCTGGACCGGACGGGTTCACCGGCGGCCCGGTGCACGGTGAAGCCGCTCTTCCGCGCCCCCGAGGTCGAGCTGATGAAGCGTCACGACCGCACGCGCTACCGGCTGGGGCTGCGCAACGCCTTGGACCTGGGCTGATCCGCTCCCCGACCGTGATCGTCATGGACACGGAGCGGATGGTGGATCATGTGATCGAGGTGGCGCCGACCGTGGTCGACAAGAGGCATCCGGATCGCCGGGAAGGCCCATGCCCTTCCGGCAGCGGGACCGCCGCCTGCCACGCCGGACGAGCCGGCGGACCACCGCTGTCCGCTCACGGACCTGCTCGACGACCTCGCGGCTGTACGGATCCGGCGGAGGCCCTCGTCATCGTGGCCGGACTCGCCCGGCGCCGCGCCGAGTTGGATCTGCACCAACTGATCACCCTGCCGCGATCACATGGAATCCGGACGGCCGGTGTGCCCGGGACCCACCCCCGGGCACACCGGCACCCACCCCCTCAGTGGTGGCCGTGGCTGCGCGGGTATGCGTACCCGACCCGGATCTCGTCGATCTGCAGCTGCTTGTAGAACCGCGGCACGGTCTCCTTCGCCCAGGTGCTGTCGATCTCCAGCTTTATGTAGCGCGCACGGACGCCGAGGTCGAGGAAGCGGGTCCCGCGGGCGCTCTCCAGGACGCCTGCCTTCACCTGACGCCAGGTCGCGCCGTCGTTGCTCACCGAGACCGTGTAGTCCTTGATGCGGGCGGAGTCCTCGGCCCTGCCGAAGGTCTCCCGGTTGTAGGTGGGCGACCATTCGCGCTGATTGACGGCGAGGTACCGGGTCTTGCGCACCGTGCGGAGGTCGAGGGTGAGGGAGGCGGGCAGGGCGCCTGCGTTGTCGTAGTACGTCGCGAAGTCGCCGTCGGTGAGGGCCGGGACGCTTGCCCTGACCGAGCCTGTCGGGTAGATGCCCTGGCGGTCCCGGTCGGTGTCGACGCTGAAGACCGTGTCGTACGCGTCCCAGGCGCTGATTCCCTTGATGGTGAGGCTGCCGCCCTGCTGGTCGAAGGCCATGCGCTTGCCGGTGCGCAGGTCCGTGACGCGCTTGACGCGATAGCCGTTGTCACGGATCTTGACCTCGTCACCGCTCGTCGGCCGGGTGGTGACATGCACGTACTGCCGGGTGCGGTCGGTCTTGCTGATCGTGAGGTAGCCGTACGCGCCGCCGTTCCACGCGCCCGGCTGCATCCCGCCGTACATATAGCCGCCGCCCTCGACGCCGGAGAGGGATTTCCAGATCGGCGGGAGGTAACCCTGCATGAAGTCGGTGAACTTCTGCTGCTGGGGCGGGAGTTTGCCGTTCACCATGGCGGTGAGGTTCATCAGGGACTTGATGGAGGTGCCGGCGTTGGCGACATAGCGGCCGACATTGAGTGAGGTGGTGACCGGCCGGTCCTGGCCGTCGTACCACCAGGAGCCGGTGTCGGGGACCTTGTAGCAGGACTCGGTCAGCCGCGGCATCGGGGTCCAGATCGCCGACGGCTGGTCGTAGGGCGGCGTCATCCCGGTCTTCTGCTCATGGGACACCATGTCCATGATCGGGGTGTCCTCATTGTTGTTGCTGAGCGTCATGTCCGGGCGCTGCTCCCGTATCTGCTCGTAGAGCTTGTGCTCCTCCCAGTACGCGTTGTCGTTGTCGATCCAGAACCCGGACAGCTTCGGGTAGTTGGCCATGACCTCGAAGAAGTTGTCGTAGCTGAACTCTCCGAAGCCCGGGCGCTGAGTGAGGTCGACGTCCTTGCCCTTGTGGGCGGAGTAGGCCTGGGAGTCGAGCGTCTCGAAGCCCTGCTCCCTGTGCCACTGCGGGTCGTCGGTCATATAGAGGATGACCTTGAGGCCTTTGGCATTGGCGGCCTTGATGAGCTCACCGAGGATGTCGCGCTCGGTGGAGCAGCTGCCGGGGATCTTGGACGGCCAGGGGCGGGCGTAGCCGAGGCGTGAGTGGAAGGTCGCGAGGACGATGTAGCTCGCCTTGAGCTTCTTGGCCTCGTCGACCCAGTAGTCGGCGCTCCAGCCGCCGTCGGTGACAGCCTTCTCCCACTCTCGGCAGTCCTTGTGGATGGGGCGGGTGAACATGCCCCAGTGCAGAAAGAGTCCGGCGGTGGCCTTGCGCAGCATCACTTCGCGCGGCGGGTTGGGGGCGGAGGTCGCGGCAGCATCGACGGCGGCCGGCTCGGGCCGGGACTGGGGCTGCGCGGCGGACGGGGCCGACAGCAGCAGCCCGCACAGGAGCGAAAGGACCGCTGCAAAGACCGCCCAGACGGTGCGGCGTCTCATGGGTACGTCACCTCGGTTCCGTTGACGAAGACCTTGCGGATGGTCAAGTCCCGTGCGGGACCGAAGATGTTGGGGCTCGCCATATTGGTGAATTCGCAGCGCTCGATATGGACGCCGACAAAGGGATCGGACTCCAGGCCCTCGAGGTTGATGGCGCGGCGGGCCCCGTCGTGGACCATGTCCTCGACCTTGATGTTGCGGATGACCGCCGGCCTGCTGCCTTCCTGGTTGCTGTAGCGCGTGGTGAGGTAGACGCAGTCCCGGTCGATGGAGCGGCCGGTGAATCTCCGTACGTACACGCCGTCGATATAGCCGCCGCGCTTCTTGTTGGTCTTGATGAAGACCGGGTGGCGGGGGTTGAACCGGCCGGGGAAGTCGAGCGGGTTGATCCGGCAGTCCTCGGCGAAGACATTGCGTACGCCGCCCGACATCTCGCTGCCGACCGCGATGCCGCCCCACCGGCCCGAGAAGACACAGTCGCGTACGACGATGTTCTCGCTGGGCACGCCGACCCGCAGTCCGTCCTCGTCACGGCCGGACTTGACGGCGATGGAGTCGTCCTCGGTATGGAAGCGGCAGCCGGTGATCAGGACGTCCGAGCAGCACTCGGGGTCGACGCCGTCGCTGTTGTTGATGCGGCCGATGACGTCGACGTCCTTGAGCGTCACATTGCGGCACAGGACCGGGTGGATGGTCCACATGGGCGGTTCGAGGACGGTGATGTCGCGCAGCAGGATGTTGCGGCACTTGTAGAACTGGATCATGTTGGGCCGCAGATGGTGCCCGGCGCCGAAGACGCGTTCCTTGACGGGGACGCCCGCGGTGCCCATCCGGCGCAGCTCCGCCTGGTCGACCAGGGCGTGGCCGCCGGGGTCGCGCCAGCTCTTCCAGGGGCCGGCCATGCCCTGGCCGTCCAGGGTGCCCTGGCCGGTGATGGCGAGGTTCTTCTGCCCGTAGGCGTAGACGAAGGACGAGTAGTTGTAGCACTCGGTGCCTTCCCAGCGGGTGAGGACGACCGGCAGATAGTCCGCCGGGTCCATGGAGAACAGGACCGTGGCCCCCTCCTCGACATGCAGGTCCACATTGCTGCGCAGCTGGATCGCGCCGGTGAGGAAGCGGCCGGGCGGCACGATCACATGGCCGCCGCCCGCACGGTTGCAGGCCTTGATCGCGGCGCGGAATGCCTCGGTGTTCTTGGTGACGCCGTCGCCGACCGCGCCGTAGGCGGTGATGTCGAAGCGCCGCTTGGGGAAGGCCGGCGGGCAGATCCGGGCGAGGATCTGCGGGACCTTGTCCCACGGGTCGCGGGCGAGACGGGAGACGGTGGCCTCGGCCGCCGCGACCGTGTCGGCCGAGATCGCCGACGGGAGGAGCGCGGCCGCGGCGACAGTGCCCGCGTAGCTGAGGAAGGTGCGTCTGGCGGTGGGAAGCGGCTGCACGGATGTCACCTCTCAGGTCTTCGGGCGGGGTACGGCGATCAGGTCGTAGCGGTCCCAGCCCTGCGAAATGCGGGTGTAGTACTTGTCCGCCTCGGCTGCGTCGCGGATCCGGTCCCATTCGCCGGTCGCCGCCTTGTCCGGGTAGCCGCGCATCTCGTCCGCGATCTTCTTGGACTCGTCGAGTCCGCTCCAGATCAGCCGTTTCATGGGCTCGGTCTGCTGCTCGGGTCCCTGGACGTAGACGCGGTAGCCGAAGTGGGCGGAGGCGATGGCGAGATGGAGGCGAGCAGTGAGCAGGGTCCGCTCGAAGACGATGGCGAGCAGGGTCACCCAGCGCCGAACCGTCGCCCGCGCCGGAGTAGTCATGATCATGACATCTCACTCCGTTCACGGCGACCTTGTGGAAGGTCAGGTCGTCGGTGAAGGCGATGGAATCGGGACCGCGGACCCCGGTGAAGGTGCAGTGGGAGAGATGGACTCCGCGGAGCCGGTCCGTCTCGAGGCCCACCAGATTGAGGACCGCGCGTGCGCCGTCGATCTCCAACTCGGAGAGATGGATGTTCCGTACGGAGACGGGCAGCGTGCCTCCCTCGCCGTTGTTGTAGTTCATGTTGACGAAGGCGACTTCCCGCTCCACCGCGCGCCCGGTGAACTGACGCACGTAGACGCCGTCGATGAAGCTGCCGCGCTTCTTGCTCGCCTTGACGTAGAGCGGGTACTTCACCGGGTAATGGCCGGGGAAATCAAGGGGGTTGACCCGGCACCGCTCGGCGAAGACGTTCCGAACGCCGCCGGACATCTCGCTGCCGACCGTGATGCCGCCCCACCGGCCGGAGAAGGCGCAGTCCTGGACGACGATGTTCTCACTCGGCACACCGACCCGATGGCCGTCCTCGTCCCGCCCGGACTTCACCGCGACGCAGTCGTCATTGGTGTTGAAACGGCAGCCGGTGATGTGGACGTAACTGGACGCCTCCGGGTCGCAGCCGTCGGTGTTGTAGAGGATGCTCTCGACGGTGATGTCACGCACCGTCACATTGGTGGAGAGGACCGGATGCACGGTCCACATCGGTGGGTCGACGATCGTCAGATCGCTGACGAGCACATTGCGGCAGCGGTTGAACTGCATCATTTTCGGCCGCAGATAGTGGCCCGAGCCGAAGACCCGGTCCTTGACCGGTACGCCGGTGGAGCCCATCTGGCGCAGCAGCTTCTGATCCGGGCCCTGCAGGCCACTGGTGCGGTACCAGCTCTCCCACGGTCCGAGTCGGGCCTGGCCGTCGAGAGTGCCGCGGCCGGTGACGCCGACGTCGTGCTGTCCGTAGGCGTAGATGAAGGGCGAGTAGTTGTAGCACTCGGTGCCCTCCCAGCGGGTCAGCACGGCGGGCAGGAAGTCGGCCGGGTCGGGGCTGAAGGCGAGGGTGGCGCCCTCGCCGACATGCAGGTCGACATTGCTGCGCAGATGGATCGCGCCGGTGAGGAAGGTGCCCGGGGGGACCACGACATGGCCGCCGCCCGCCCGGTGACAGGCGGCGATGGCGGCGCGTATGGCGGCGGTGTTCTTCGTCGTCCCGTCCCCCACCGCGCCGAAGTCGGTGATGTCGAAACACCGTCGGCGGAACCTCGGCGGGCGGATACGGGCGAGGATGCGCGGGACCTGTCTCCAGCCGTCGGGGGCGGCTTGCGCCGCCTCGGCGGAACCGTCGGCGGCGGTGGGCAGCAGCGTGCCCGCTGCCAGCACTCCGCCGGCCTTGAGGACCGAGCGGCGCGAGTGGTGCGAATCGTGCGAGTCGTGCGCGTGTTGCGAGTGGCGCGAGTGGCGCGAGTGGTCTGCATTGTGCGGATGCATGGCACATCAC
Source organism: Streptomyces sp. NPDC019443 (assembly GCF_044389785.1). Taxonomy (NCBI): domain Bacteria; kingdom Bacillati; phylum Actinomycetota; class Actinomycetes; order Kitasatosporales; family Streptomycetaceae; genus Streptomyces; species Streptomyces sp. NPDC019443. Next base: position 745,849 of record NZ_JBIRYJ010000001.1, on the reverse strand, counting down.
CTCTCCATAGGGGGTGGGGAAAGGGGCGCGGGCGAGGTCAGCGGGCGGTCCGGTCCTCCTTCACACGGGTCACCAACTGCGTCGGGTTCACAAAACGCAGCGCGATCACCAGCAGCACCAGCATCGACAGCGTGTACATCACGGCCATCGCGTCGATCGACTGCTGGGTGCGGATACCGGCGGAGAACACCGCGTAGTACAGCGCCACGATGAGGGTCTGGCTGTCGGGGCCCGCGGTGAGGAAGGTCAGCTCGAACATGCCGACCGTCCTGACCAGGACGAGGACGGAGGCTGCGAGGATTCCCGGTACCAGCAGCGGGGCCAGGATGCGCAGCAGGACCGCGCTGGTCCCGGCCCCGCACATCCGGGCCGCCGCCTCGATCCGCGGGTCGATCTGTTCGATGAACGGCGTCATCGTGAGCACCACGAAGGGCACCGACGGCACCAGATTGGCGAGCACCACGCCGGTCAGCGTGCCGGCCAGCTGGAACTTGTAGAGGACCGTCGCGAGCGGAATGCCGTACGTGATCGGCGGGACCAGGATCGGCAGCAGGAACAGCAGCAGCACCAGCCGCTTGCCGGGAAAGTCGCGCCGGGCGAGTGCGTAGGCGGCGGGTACGCCGACGACCACCGAGACGGCGACGACGAGTACGGAGACGAGGGCCGTGGTCCAGAAGACCTGGCCGAGGGAGAACTCCCGCCAGGCCGATCCGTACCACTTCGTCGTCCATCCGTCCGGCAGCCAGCTGGTGAACCAGCGGGTGCCGAAGGAGTCGACCAGCGGTACGCCGATGACCCCGGCGACGTTGATGAAGAAGAAGCCGAAGACGAGGGCCGTCACCCAGGTGACGGGCCGTCCGAAGCGGTGCTTCGTGCGCTCGGGGTCTTCAGGTGCGGTGCGTCGGTCGCGCGTGTCCATGACGTCGGCCATCAGCCCTTGCCTCCCGTGGAGCCGCGGTAGAGCATCGAGCGCCAGGCCAGCACCAGGATCACGACCGCCATCATCACCGCGGCCATCACCATCGCGATCGCGGAGCCGAGCGAGTAGTCGAACTTCTGGAAGGCCGCCTGGTAGGCCTCGATCGAGATCACATGCGTACTCCCCCGCGGGTCGCCGACGAGCTGCGCCGACGGGAAGACCGCGAAGGCCAGGACGAACGAGAGGCAGAAGGTGATCGCAAGCCCCGGAGCGAGCAGCGGCAGCATCACATGGCGAAAACGCTGCCGCCGGTTCGCCCCCAGCGTCGCCGCCGCGTGCTCGAGGCTTGGGTCGATGCCGGTGAGATAGGAGAGTGTGAGCAGATACGAGAAGGGGAAGCCGGTGATCACCAGCGAGGCGGACACGCCCCAGTAGTTGTGCACGAGGTTCAGCGGCTGGTCGATGAGGCCGATGCCCAGCAGAGCTTTGTTGAGCCATCCGTTGGGGCCGAGATAACCGAGCAGGCCCTGTGCGGTGAGGACCGTGCCGAGGGTGATCGGCATGACGAGCAGGGTGGTGATCAGCCGCCGGCCGCGGAAGGGGCCGCGGGTGCGGAAGGCGACGGGGACCGCGGCGAGGCAGTTCACCAGGGCGACGGGCACGGCGAGTTCGAGGGTGATCCAGATCGTCTCGCGCAGATACGGGTCGGAGAAGAACTCCCGGTAGTTGGCGAGCGCGCCACCGCCCTCCTGGGGCTGGAAGGAGAGCTGGAGCCCGTAGAGAAAGGGGTAGCAGAAGAGCAGTACGAGAAAGAGCGTGCCGGGCGTGAGGAGGAGCAGCGTCCGGTCAACTCCACGGTCGGCAAGGCGGTGCCGCAGCGCGGGCCGGGTGCCTCGGCCGACGGGCGGCGCGGGTGCGCGGGTGGTGGTCATGGGGTCCCCCCTGCGGGGCTGCCCGCCGCGACGGCGCTGGACCGCAGGGCCGGCTGAGCCGGCGTCACGATGCCTCTTCGGAGCCGAACGCGCCGACGGGCAGCGGCGGGTGTCGACCGGGCTGCGCCCGATGCGGCTGGGCCCGGCCCGCACGGACCGGCGCTCGGTACTCGTCGGTGGGTCGACGCCAATCGCGACTGGGCGTTGAAGCGTCCGGTGCCGCGACGGATACCTCGCCCCCACCTGCGGGCCCGGTCCCGCAGAACCCGCGCGGTCACGACGTCACCGCCTTCTGGCGCGGCACGTCCATCACCGGTTCCGCCGGCCCTGCGCCCTCCCGGGCGAAGACCAGCACCTTCTCCGGCGCTGCCGCGAGGTCCACCCGGTCGCCCGGGGCCAGCCTGCCCGCCGTACGGAAGTGGACCCGCTGGCCGTCCGACAGCCTTGCCTGGACCGCGAGTTCACGACCGTGATACTCGACGACCTCGATGTCCGCCGGGATGCGCCCGGCGGCGTTCTCGCCCGCGACGTCCAGGTCCTCCGGACGTATCGCCGCGATGCCGGGGCCGCCCGCCGCGAGCGAGTCGCGGTCCAGGCCCGTCAGCCGCGCGTCCGCGAGCCGGAGCGAGAGCTCGCCGCCGGCCGTCGCCGTGACCGTGACGTCGAGCATGTTGCGGTAGCCCATGAAGCCCGCGACATAGCGGTTCGCGGGCCTGCCGTACACCTCTTCGGGCGTGCCGACCTGCTGCATGAGCCCGTCGCGGAGCACGACCAGGCGGTCGGCGAGCGACAGCGCCTCCTCCTGGTCGTGGGTGACGTACACCGTGGTCAGCCCGAGACTCTGGTGCAGCCGCCGGATCTCGGTGCGCATCTCCAGGCGGAGCGCGGCGTCCAGATTGGACAGCGGCTCGTCCATCAGGACCAGCCGCGGCTCCAGGACGATCGCGCGGGCGATGGCGACGCGCTGCTGCTGCCCGCCGGAGAGCTGGCCGGGCCGCTTGTGGGCGTGTTCGGTCAACTGGACCATCTCCAGCGCGCGGTCCGTCCGGCGGGCGATGTCCGCCTTCGGCACCTTGGCCATCTTCAGGCCGAAGGCCACGTTCCCGCGCACGGTGAGGTGCGGGAAGAGCGCGTAGTTCTGGAAGACCATGCCGAAGCCGCGGCGCTCCGGCGCGACATGGTCGATGCGTTCGTCGTCGAGCCTGATCGCCCCGCCGGTGAGCGGCAGGAGCCCGGCCAGGCAGTTCAGGGCGGTGGACTTGCCGCAGCCGGAGGGCCCGAGGAGGGCGACGAACTCGCCGCCCCTGATCTCGAGTTCGAGTTCCCGCAGCGCCGCGTGGCGGCCGAAGCTGCGGGAGACCTTGTCCAGCCTGAGCGTCGAGAACCGGGACATCAGCGACCCGCCACCTCGCGGTTCCACATGTCGAACGCCTTGACCTGTTGCTCCGCCGGCAGCGAGGGCTTCTTCGGGAACTGGTCGATCCACTGGTCGAACTCCGGGACGCCGAACTCCCTCAGCACCTTCTGCGACTTCTCCGGCGCCATCGTCAGCGGCACGTTCTTGATCGCGGGACCGGGGTAGAAGTACCCGTCGTCGTACGCCTTGGCCTGCTGCTCGGGTGTGAGCATCCACTTGATCAGCGCGAGCGTCGCGGACATGGTGTCGGCGTCGACGCCCTTGGGGACCACCGCGTACTGCGCGTCGGTCACCCACGTCATCTTGTCGAAGTGCCCGGCCTTCATCTTCTTCGGCACGGTGCCGAGCGCCCGCGGGTTGATGTACCAGCCGGTCGTCGACATCACCATGTCGTGCTGGCCGGACGCCAGGTTCTTCATGGTCTCGGTGGTGCCGGAGCCGTAGACGCCGACGTACTTGTCGAGCTCTTTGAGGTACGCCCAGGTCTTGTCCCAGCCCTTGACCGGGTCGCCGGGGTCCTTGTCGCCGAGGAGATACGGCAGACCCATCAGGAAGGTGCGCCCCGGGCCGGAGTTGGCCGGGTCGGCGTACTGGAACTTCTTGGGGTGCTCCCTGGCCCAGGCGAGCAGCTCCTGGGGGGACTTCGGCGGGTTCTTGACCTTGTCCGGGTTGAACTCGATGAGCGGGCCTGAGGGGTAGTAGACGATCGCGGTGCCCTGCCCCTGCGCGAGCTTGTGCATCTCGGCGGCGGGCTGAAGATAGTCCGGCGTGCCGATGAGCGACTGGTGCTCCGCCATGGAGCTCCACAGCTTCTGCGAGAGTCCGGCGGCCAGACCGTCCGTCCCGGTGAGTACGAGGTCGATCTGGACGCGGCCGGCCTGCTGCTGCGCCTTGATCTTGCCGGCCAGGTCGGGCGCCGGGGCCTTGGAGTAGGTGACCTTGCCGATGATGTCCGGGTGCTGCTCGACGAATTCGTCGATCATGCCCTGGGTCAGCTGGAGGTTCCCGGCGACATCCAGGATGTCGAGCGTCACCGGCTTGCCCGGCTTCGCCGGGATCTTCTGCGGGGTCTTGTCCTTGGACTCCGTACTCCCGGAGTCGGGGGCGCCGCAGCCGGCGGCTGCCACCGCGAGCAGCAGTCCCGCGAGCGCGATCCTTGCTGAACGGTGGCGCAGTTGACGGGACATGGCGACTCGCACCCCTCTTGGTGAGATAGCGCTTACTCGGCCCTGTGCCCGAACAAGGTCCACCTCGCCAGGAGCCGTGTCAAGACAGTGCGCCGGTGGAACCGCGAACGCGCAGTTCAACGGGGACAGTTGCGGGCTCGATGTCCTCGTCGCCGCCCATGATGCGGCCGAGCGCCTCACCCGCGATCTGCCCCAGCCGGTCGCGCGGTACCGCTACCGTGGTCAGCGGGGGCGTGGAGAAGCGGGCCATGTCGATCTCGTCGAAGCCGGTCAGCGACATGTCGTCGGGCACCTTCACGCCCAGCTCGGAGAAGCGGGCGAGGACGCCGAGCGCGACGAAGTCGTTGTACGCGATCACGGCCGTGGCGCCGCTCTCCAGGGCCCCGGGGGCCGCCGCGTAGCCCTCGTCGGTGGTGGACCCGCAGGGCACCGCGTGCACTTCGAGGCCGAAGGCCTCCGCGCCCGAAAGAGCGCGCAGCCGTTCACCGTTGGCCCAGGCGTGCTCCGGGCCCTCGAGATAGACGACCTTGCGATGGCCGAGCTGGGCGAGATGGCCGCACAGGGCCATGATCCCGCGGAAGAAGTCCACCGTGATCGAGTGCAGCGCCAGGCCCGCGACCTGGCGGTTGGTGACCAGCATGGGGGTGCCGCGGCCCGCGAGCGCGGCGAGGTCGGCGCGCGGCATCCGGGGCGAGCAGAGCAGCAGGCCGTCCGCGTAACGGATCAGGTCCTCGGTCAGCTCCCGTTCCACGTCCGGGTCTTCGTTGGAGTCCATCACCAGGACTCGGCTGCCGGCCTCGCGGGCCACGATGGACACCGACTTGATGATGTCGTGGAAGTAGGGGTTCGCGAGATCGGGGACGAGCACGCCGATGGTGCCGGAGCGGCCGCGCGCCAGGCCCTGCGCGGCGGCGCTCGGCCGGTAGCCGAGGTCGCCGATGGCCGTCCTGACCCGCTCGGCGAGGACGGGGGCGACGGTATCCACGCCGTTCAGGACGCGGGAGACGGTGGCGACGGAGGCCCCGGCTTCCCGTGCGACATCGGCGATCGTGACCCTTTTCGCACGCTTCGAGGCAACCATCAGGACGCTCTCCTTTGGCACGCACGGTGAGAAACCGGTTTCTCGCCCCAGGAAAGTAGCAGAGTACGAGGCCGGCCGGACCATGACCGGACCATGACGCCGAGCGTCCGACGCCTCTGTACGACGACTTCGTCCGACGACTCCGACTCCGTACGACGACTCCATGTGGCTGAAGTCCTTACGTACCTGTGACGGCACGGCGCGCGACGACGATCAGCGGGGTTTGCGGCCGTAGCGTCGCCAGTATGCGTGTACTCGTCACAGGAGGCGCGGGCTTCATCGGCTCGCAGGTCGTCGCGGCCCTTGCCGCGCGCGGCCATGACCCGGTCGTACTCGACGCCCTGCTCCCGGCGGCCCATCCGGAACCGCCTCCGCTGCCCGACGCCGAGTGGATCCTGGCGGACGTACGGGACCGGGTGGTGACGGCGCGGGCGCTGCGTGGCGTGGACGCGGTCTGCCACCAGGCGGCGATGGTCGGGCTCGGCAAGGACTTTGCGGACGCACCCGAGTACGTCGGCTGCAATGATCTCGGTACGGCCGTGCTGCTCGCGGCGATGGCCGAGGCGGGGGTCGCGAACCTCGTGCTGGCCGGCTCGATGGTCGTCTACGGCGAGGGCCGCTACGACTGCCCGCGCCACGGCAGGGTGCGGCCGGGCCCGCGCGCCGCCACGGATCTCGCGGCCGGGCGCTTCGAGCCGCTGTGCCCCGAGTGCGGGGCGGAGCTTGCCCCCGGGCTGGTGGGCGAGGACGCGCCGACGGACCCGCGCAATGTGTACGCGACGACGAAGCTGGCGCAGGAGCATCTGGCCGCTGCCTGGGCCAGGGCGAGCGGCGGACGGGCCGTCGCCCTGCGCTACCACAATGTGTACGGGCCGGGGATGCCGCGGGACACCTCGTACGCGGGCGTGGCCTCGTTCTTCCGGTCGGCGCTCGAACGGGGCGAGGCGCCGCGGGTCTTCGAAGACGGGCGGCAGCGGCGGGACTTCGTGCATGTACGGGACGTCGCGGACGCGAATGCCATCGCGCTGGAGGCGGTGCGCGACCGGGAGCCGGGCGTGCTCACCGCGTACAACACGGGCAGCGGCACGCCGCACACGGTCGGCGAGATGGCGGCCGCACTGGCTTCGGCGCACGGCGGTCCCGCGCCGGTGGTCACCGGGGAGTTCCGGATGGGCGATGTACGGCACATCACCGCCGACTCGCGGCGACTGCGGGCCGAGCTCGGCTGGAAGGCACAGGTCGGCTTCGTGGAGGGGATGGCGGAGTTCGCCGCGAGCGGGCTGCGGGGTGCGGCGTCATGACCGCGGACGTGGACGTCGTACTTCCGTGTCTGGACGAGGCCGAGGCCCTGCCGTGGGTGCTGGAGCGGATCCCGCCCGGGTGGCGCGCGATCGTCGTGGACAACGGTTCGACGGACGGCTCGGACCGGATCGCCCGCGGGCTGGGCGCGACGGTGGTGCACGAGTGGCGGCGAGGCTTCGGCGCCGCGTGCCATGCGGGACTGCTGGCTGCCGAGGCGGAGTATGTGTGCTTCTGCGACTGTGACGCCTCGCTGGACCCGGGGCTGCTGACCGGTTTCGTACGCCAAGTCGCTGAGGGGAGCAGCGACTTGGTGCTGGGCCGCCGACGTCCGCAGGGCCGGGGCGCGTGGCCGCCGCACGCCCGGGCCGGGAATCTGGCCCTGTCCCGGATACTGCGCCGGCGCACCGGCCTGCGGCTGCGCGACCTTGGCCCGATGCGGGCGGCACGCCGCGACGACCTGCTGGCCCTGGATCTGACCGACCGCCGCAGCGGCTACCCGCTGCAGATGGTGGTCCGCGCGGCGGACGCGGGCTGGCGGGTGACGGAGGTGGACGTCCCGTACCTGCCGAGGTCGGGAACGTCGAAGGTGACGGGCACGTGGCGGGGCACCTGGCAGGCGGTCCGGGACATGCGGTCGGTGCTGTCGGAGCGGCCCGTGGGGAGCGGTGTTCGATGAGCACGACAGGCGCGACGGGCGCCACGGGTGCGCGGCAGCGGGCAATCGCCGGGGCGGCGCAGAGCCGCGGCACGCTGCTCGTCATTGCCAAGGCGCCCGTGCCCGGGCGGGTCAAGACGCGGCTCTGTCCCGCGTACTCCCCGGAAGAGGCCGCTCGGCTCGCCGAGGCCGCGCTCCGCGACACCTTGGACGTCGTGCTGGCCACTCCCGTACGCCGCCGGGTCCTCGCGCTCGACGGTGTACCCGGCGATTGGCTGCCGCACGGCTTCGAGGTCGTGCCGCAGTGTGCGGGTGGGCTCGACGCGCGGCTGGCGCATGCCTTCGGGCTGTGCGAGGGGCCCGCGCTGCTGGTCGGGATGGACACACCGCAGGTCACGGCCGAACTTCTCGGCGCCGGGCTGGAGTTGGGCGACGGCGAGGCCTCCTTCGGGCCCGCCGCCGACGGTGGGTTCTGGGCGCTCGGGATGGCCGACCCGGATCCCGCGCTGCTGCGGGGCGTGCCTATGTCCGTGCCGGAGACCGGCGCCGTGCAGCGGCACCGGCTCGCCCGGGCCGGGCTGACGGTGCGTGAACTGCCGGTGCTGCGGGACGTCGACACCGCGGCCGACGCGCGTCATGTCGCGGCCGAGGCGCCGGGCACCCGGTTCGCCGCGGCCCTTGCCGCGCTCACCGGGACAGGGGCGCGATGACCGCGCCCGCCTGGCAGGCCGATCCGTACACCGACGCACTGCGCACCGGCCGCGGCCCGCTCTTCCTGCGCCGACCCGACGGCTGGCTGCTGCCGCTGGAGGTCGAACGCTGGTGCGCGGCGCCGGACTCCGCGGATCTGACGGTGCTGGAGCGCTGCCGCGGCACGGTGCTCGACATCGGCTGTGGCCCCGGCCGCCTGGTCGCGGCACTCGCCGCGCTGGGGCGGCCGACGCTCGGCATCGATGTGAGCCCGGAGGCGGTGGCCCGCACGGTGCGGACGGGCGGCAGCGCACTGCACCGTTCCGTCTTCGACCCGCTTCCCCGCGAGGGGAGTTGGGGCACCGCCCTGCTCATCGACGGCAACATCGGCATCGGCGGGGACCCGGGCGCGCTGCTCGGCCGCGTGGCACACCTGGTCGCCGACGACGGCGTGCTGCTGGCCGAGACCTCCCCGCTCGATGTGGACGAGCGCGTACAGGTACGCGTCTTCGACGGCGGCAGCGCCCAGGGCTCGGCCTTCCCCTGGGCCCGCGTCGGCACCCCCGCGCTGCTCGACTACGCGCGCTCCGCGGGCTGGGAGGCGGAGGAGGCGGACCACTGGATGGTGGCGGGGCGCACGTTCGTGGCGCTGCGCCGCGCGTAGCCCGCGGCAGCCAGGTTCTGTCCGGCCGGTCATGCGCGGAGCCATATGGCGATGGTGTCCGGCCGGCGCTCCCGCGCCAAGGGCGCCGGTAGAGTCCCCTGGCATGCGTCCGGTCAGCCGCTGCAGTCAGCGTCTCGAGCTCCGCGAACTCGCTCTTGACGACGTGGACGCCGTCTTCGCCGTCTACGGAAGCCCGGAGGCGACAGAGCATCTCTCATTCGAGCCGCGCACGCCGACCGACGTGGAGCAGATCGTCGCCCGGTCCAGGGCGTCGGCCGCCACCACGCCGCGCACTGAATACGCCCTCGCGGTCGCCAGGCGGGACAGCAACGACCTGATCGGGTTCGGCCGTATCGCCATGGATCCCCAGCAGCAACGAGCGGCCACCTTCGGCTTTGCCCTACGTCCCGATGTGTGGGGCGTCGGATACGGAATCGAGACCGTACGCCTGCTACTCGGCCTCGGGTTCGAGGACCTGAACCTGCACCGCATTTGGGGTGCCCGCTCGCCGCTCAACGCAGCGTCGGCAAGGACCATGACCGCCGCGGGCATGACCGAGGAGGGCGTCATTCGGGAGCACATCCGGAAGGCCGGGAAGTGGCGCGACTCCGTAGTGCCCGCGGTGCTCGATCACGAATGGTTGCGGATACCGGAGCCCAGCCAGAGCGTGTCTCTTTGATGGGTTGGTCAGTTGATCGGGCATGTCCGTCCGGTTGACCAGATCGGTCACCGCCTGCGACGCAGCCGCCACGGCGGTCGCCCGCCCCGCATCAGGTAGGCCATGCCGGTGGTCCAGTCGATCGTGCCCACGCGCCCGGGGAAGAGATCTCGTCACCGGCAAGAGCTTCGCCGGGCGCGCGGGTACGCTGGTGACACGGTCCCCACAATCTCCTGCGCGACACAGGTGATCACGACGGGACGGGAGCCACACCATGGCCGAGCCGGCACCACCGACCACCTCCCGGCGGAGGATGAGTCCGCAATCGATCGTCGTCTGGGTGATCGTCGCCCTGGTGGGCGCGGCCGGCTGGGGCGTGCTCGCCCTCGCCCGCGGCGAGCAGGTCTCCGCCGTCTGGATGCTCGCGGCCGCTCTCGGCTCGTACGCCATCGCGTACCGCTTCTACTCCCGCTTCATCGCCCACCGCGTACTGAAGGTCGACAGAACGCGGGCCACCCCCGCCGAGCGGCTGAACAACGGCATCGACTTCCACCCGACCGACCGCCGGGTGCTCTTCGGCCACCACTTCGCGGCGATCGCCGGGGCCGGTCCGCTGGTCGGTCCGATCCTCGCCGCGCAGATGGGGTACCTGCCGGGCACGATCTGGATCATCGTCGGTGTCATCCTCGCCGGCGCCGTCCAGGACATGATCACGCTGTTCTTCTCCACACGCCGTGACGGCCGTTCGCTCGGTCAGATGGCGCGGGACGAGATCGGCCCCTTCGGTGGCGCCGCGGCGCTGATCGCGGTCTTCGTCATCATGATCATCCTGCTGGCCGTGCTGGCGCTGGTGATCGTCAATGCGCTGGCCCACTCGCCGTGGGGCGTCTTCTCCATCGGCATGACGATCCCGATCGCGTTCTTCATGGGCTTCTACCTGCGGGTGCTGCGGCCGGGCAAGGTCCCGGAGGTGTCGCTCATCGGTGTCGCGCTGCTGCTGCTCGCCATCATCGCGGGCGGCTGGGTCGCCGAGTCCTCACTGGCCGACTTCTTCACCCTGGAGCCGAGCACCCTGGTCATCTGGATGGTGGTGTACGGGTTCTTCGCCTCCGTACTCCCGGTCTGGATGCTGCTGGCGCCGCGCGACTACCTCTCCACCTTCATGAAGGTCGGCACCATCGTGCTGCTCGCAGTGGGCGTGGTGATCGCGGCGCCGACCCTGAAGATGCCGGCGGTCACCGAGTTCGCGGGCAACGGCCAGGGGCCGGTCTTCGCGGGATCCCTCTTCCCGTTCGTCTTCATCACCATCGCCTGTGGCGCGCTGTCCGGCTTCCACTCCCTGATCGCCTCGGGCACCACCCCGAAGATGATCCAGAAGGAGACCCAGATCCGGATGATCGGCTACGGGGCGATGCTGACCGAGTCCTTCGTCGCGGTCATGGCGATGATCTGCGCCTGCATCCTCGACCCCGGCCTGTACTTCGCGATCAACTCCCCCGGCGCCGTCCTCGGCACCACGGTGGAGTCCGCCTCGCAGGCGGTCGCCAACCTGGGCTTCACCATCACCCCGGATCAGCTGACACAGGCCGCCAGGGACGTCGAGGAGGCAACTCTGCTCTCGCGCACGGGCGGTGCGCCGACCTTCGCCCTGGGTATGTCGGACATCTTCTCGGCGGTCGTGGGCGGCGCCGGTCTGAAGGCGTTCTGGTACCACTTCGCCATCATGTTCGAGGCGCTCTTCATCCTCACCACGGTCGACGCGGGAACCCGGGTCGGGCGCTTCATGCTCCAGGACATGCTGGGCAACATCTACAAGCCGATGAAGCAGGTCAGCTGGAAGCCGGGTGTCTGGTTCGCGAGCGCTGTCGTGGTCGGCTGCTGGGGCTACTTCCTCTGGGTCGGTGTGCACGACCCGCTCGGCGGCATCAACCAGCTCTTCCCGCTCTTCGGCATCGCCAACCAGCTGCTGGCCGCCGTCGCGCTCGCCGTCTGCACCACGCTGCTGATCAAGTCCGGGCGTCTCAAGTGGGCCTGGGTGACGGCCGTTCCGCTCGCCTGGGACGCCGCAGTCACCCTCACCGCGAGCTGGCAGAAGATCTTCTCGGGCGATCCCAAGGTGGGCTTCTTCACCCAGCGCGACAGGTACCAGGCGGGCATCGACGCCGACCAGGTACTGCCGCCGGCGAAGACGATGGAAGAGATGCACACCATCGTGACCAACTCGACCGTCGACGGCATTCTCTCGGCCCTCTTCGCCGTCCTCATCGTGGTGGTTCTCGCGGATGCGGCCAGGGTCTGCGTGAAGTCGGTCCGCGCCCCGGAGAGCATCCGTCTCGCCGAGGTCCCGTACGTCGAGTCGAAGCTGGTCGCACCGGCCGGGCTGATTCCCACCAAGGAGGAGAAGGCCGAGCTGGCGGCGGCCGGACCCGGTGGCGCGAACCGCGCGGCTGCGGGAAGCGGGAAGGCGTGAGTACCGTGACGGGTATGACAGCGGTGAGTGGCGTGCGACGCGCGGTGGACTGGATCCGCTGGTACGTGGGCGAGGTTTCGGGCGAGTCGGGGTACGACCGCTACGTCGCGCACGCCAGGTCCCACGCCCCGGGCGCGAAGGTGATGTCGCGCCGAGAGTTCGAGCGCAGCCGCATGGACGCCAGGGAAGCCGATCCGCGCGAGGGGTTCCGTTGTTGCTGAGCGATACGGCGGCGGGCCACCGCGCCGACGCCCGCCGCGAGGCCGGATCCGGGCCCGGCAGCGGAGGCGCTGGCCTGCCGACGACGAACCCTCGTGACGCAGCGGCCGTCGGTCAGCTTTGGACCAAGGCGCCCTGCCGCGGCGTCGTGTAGCAGCGCGGCCGACCGATGTCGGCCGGCTGCTGCTCCTGCTCGACGTGGCCCCGCCAAAGCAGGACTCCGTGCCGTCGCTCCCAGCGGGCGGTCTGCACGCCCCGCAGCAGCGCGTCCACCCCATGCACGAAGCAGAACACGACGGTGAGCGGCTCGAAGTACGCGAGCGCCGTGGCCCCGACGATCCAGAAGCCGAATATCTTGCCGTAGAACTCCCTGAGTGTCCGGCGGACCTGGTCCGGCGAGCCCAGCGCCCTGCCGGGATCTGCGATCGGCACGGCCGCTTCAAACATGGGCAGGTCACCACGTTGCAGCAGCCTGGTCGTGTTGAGCCAGCGCCACAGGACCGCCCACACGGGGATCGCGGCGAGAGCCCACCAGCCGCGCGGCTCCACGGGACCGTTCACGGCGACGCCCACTCCCCCGGCGATCACCCCGGCGACTGTGACCGCCCCGGCGTACGACAGCTCCTTGTGCGCGAACCTGATCATTGCCGTGTCCCCAGCGCTCGACCCCGTGGCCCCCCATGGACGGGCCGCCGAACCAACTGTTTCCCCGCACGGTCGGGGTTCGACCGGCCCGCCGGACGCGTTCGTCAGATGTTCAACGCCGCGGCATTTTGCGGAGCAGCCACCGCACCGCCAGCAGTACCCCCGTCACCACCGCCACCGCCACCAGCACGAGCAGCAAGTTGCGCAGGTAGTCCAGCGGCAGCGCCGACGGATTGGTCGGCGCCCCCGGCCGCACCAGCGGCGGCAGCGCGATCATCGTCAGACAGCCGGCCACCACCAGCGCCCCGCGGACCGTGCCGCGGGCCGGGACGGCCGCCAGCAGCAGGCCGACGCCGAGCACCAACGGCGCGATGATCCCGTCGTGCAGGACGATCGCGCCCGCCAGCCACAGCGCGACGTCCTTCAGCTGTCCGCCGGTCAGCAGCAACGTCGCGCCGACGGCCATCAGGGCGAGACCCAGTGCGCCCGCCACGGTCCGCATCACAGGACCTCCATCCTGGTGACCCACTTGGTCTGCAGCACACCGGGGCGGTTCGGCGCGATGATGCGCGCCGGGAAGCCGTGGTCCAGCGAGAGCACCTGGCCGTTGAGGCGCAGGGCGAGCAGGGTGAGCGGATCGCGGGTGTAGCCGCTGCCCATCTCCATCACTCGGTATGTGCCGCGCCGCTCCAGCGACACCACCCGTACCGCCGCGTCGGGGCGCGCTCCGGCACGTTCCAGCAGGTCCTGTACGCGTACGCCGGTCCACTGGGCAGACTTGCTCCAGCCCTCCACACAGGCGATGGGCAGGGTCACGGTGTGCTGCGGCATGGCCGCGAGCTCGTCGAGGGTGAGTTGATACGAGTCACGGCCGACCACGGTCAGCCGCCAGTGGGCGGTGCTCACTCCCCCCAGTCCGGCCGCGGCGGCCGTGCGGTTGACCGGCAGGCCCTGCGGGCCGTGGTCCGGGTGGCGCGGCGCGAGCAGGTCGAAGCGTTTCAGCGGGGTGAGGGACTGGCCCACGGTGGTGAGCGTGACAGCGCCGACCGCGGCTGCGATGCCGGTCAGCAGGGAGCGCCGGTCGGGTCCTTCCGCCGCCGGGAGTTCCAGTGTGCCGGGCGAGCGTCTGCTCCAATGCGCCCTGATCTCCGGGTACTTGACCGCCACATGCAGGACCACCGCGCCGAGCAGCAGCCAGGCGACGGCGAAATGCACGGGCACGAAGGAGAACGGCCACGGGTACCACTGCACGATGTTGAGCAGCCCGGTGAAGAGCTGGAAGACGGCCGCAGCGACGAGCACCGCCACGGAAAGCCGCTCCAGCGCGTGCCGCACCGACCGCAACGCGGGCCACACGAACAGCCGCGGGTAGACCGCCCACAGCTTGGCGAGCAGCAGCGGGACGGCGGCGATGCCGCTCGCCACATGCAGGCCCTGGGTCAGCCGGTAGCCCCAGGTCGGCCGGCTCGGCAGTACGTTCGCGAGCCAGTCCGGCGGGTGCTGAAGATAGTGGCTGGTCACCCCGGTCACGAAGCAGACGGCGATCGCCCCGCCCAGCCAGCGGCCGATGGAGGTGGCCGTTCGGGCGTCGTGCAGCTTCCCCGAGAACGTCGGCAGAATCGGTGCCGGCAGCCGGGGCATCCTGGGCGGTCGCGGCAGGGTCATCCTGGGCAGCCGGGGCGGTCGGGGCAGCCGTGGCGATCGGAGCTTCATGTCTTCCATGAGACCTCTCAGGCGGCCCGCGCGGAGGGTTGCGACACCTTACGGAATGCGGACGTCAGGGGGCGGCGCACGGCCCACGCCGCCTCCGGCTGCGACGCTGAGCCTGTGATCAACCCGCGTACTCTCGCCGCCGGCGCCCTGCTGGTGGCCCTGGCGGCCGTGCTCGCCGTGACGATCCGCAAGGACGGCTACTTCACCGATGCCCTCGGGCTCTCCTGGTGGTACGCCGCCTGCTGGGCGCTGTTCGCCGCCGCGGTCGTCGCCGTACGCAAGGCCCCGGTGCGGCACGCCGTGGCCCTCGTCGTCGCGGGCGGTGTCGCGGTGGCGGCGACCGGCCTCCTCGCTCCGCCGCGCACCAGCACCGACTCGTACCGCTACGCCTGGGACGGCAGAGTGCAGGCGGCCGGGATCTCGCCGTACGACCACGCCCCCGCCGATCCCGCGCTCGCCGGGCTGCGCGACGGCTGGCTGTTCCCCACCGGGGCGCAGTGCGTGGGCCCCGGCCGAGCACGGATTCCGGGCCCCGAGGGCGGGGTGCACTGCACACGGATCAACCGGCCGCAGGTGCACACCATCTACCCGCCGGTGGCGGAGGGGTATTTCCTGCTCGTCCACGCGCTCTCGCCCGACGGGGCGCGGCACAAGGCCCTTCAGACGGGTGGCGCGCTGCTGGCGCTGGGCACCACCGCCGCGCTGCTGCTGGTGCTTCGGCGGCGCGGCGATCCGCGCCGTGCGGCGTACTGGGCCTGGTGTCCGATCGTGCCGGTCGAGGCGGTGAACAACGCGCATGCCGATGTGCTCGGGGCGCTCCTCGCGGTCGTGGGCCTCGGTGTGCTGGTACAGCGGCGCATCGTGGGCGGGGCGATGCTCGGCGCGGCGGTCGCGACCAAGCTGCTGCCCGCCGTGGTGCTGCCCGGCGCGCTCTCGGGTGTGCGGCGGGTGCGGGACGCGGCGGCCGCACTGCTGCCGGCCGCCGCGGTCGTCGCTATGAGCTATCTCCCCTATGTCCTCGTGTCCGACAGCTCGGTCTTCGGCTTTCTCGGCGGCTATACGCAGGAGGAGGGGTACGACGACCCCTCGGCCAGTAATCGCTATGCGCTGCTCCGGCTGGTGCTGCCGGACGACTGGACGCTACCCGCCGTGATCGCCGGGATGCTGGCGGTCGCCGTCCACGTCGTGTGGCGCGGCGATCCGGAACGCCCTTGGAGCGGCGCCCTGCTGGTCACCGGCACGGCGTTCCTGCTGCTGACTCCGGGCTACTCCTGGTACGCCCTGCTGCTGGTCGCGCTGGTGGCCCTGGACGGGCGGTGGGAGTGGCTCGCGGTAGCGGTCGCGGGCGCGGCCAAGTACGTCACCGTCATGATGGACGCCGACCCGCAGACCGTGGGGACCGTCGTGTACGCGGTCGCAGCCGGCGCGGTGCTCGCCGGCTGCGTACTGCGTCGTCGTGCGCGGCGTCGTCGTTACGAACGGCAGGCGCTCCCTACCTGGTCCGTCGGTACTGGGCCATGACCTCGCCGGGGGTCAGCGCGCGGTCGAGGAACATCAGGTCGTCCATCCTGCAGTTGCAGGGGTTGCCCTCCTTGGTGTTCTGCGGATAGCTGCCGCCGATCTTGATGCCGCGCGGGTCGCTCGGCGATGCGGCGTCCGGCTCGGGCGGCCCTTCGACGGCCCACGGGTCGCCGGTGAGCGTGTAGAAGCCGGGCAGGGCTCGGCCGTTGCGGTAGAGCGCCATCGTGCCGTCGTCGTAGTCGAAGGTCGCCGCGAGAAACACCCATGAGTCCTGCGGCAACAGCGATTTCCAGTCGGCGTCGGCGGCGAAGGTCTGCGAACTGGCGCCGTCGACGCGGCGGCCGAGCGCGACGACCTTCATCTCGCCGTTGACCGTGATGAGTTCGAGGAGGGCACGCACATCGTGGCCCTGCGACGTGCCGGAGAGGACTCCGGCCAGGCCGATCGCTCCATAGCGGTCGTCCGGCTTGGCGGAGCCCGAATTGGGGCCGGGGTTCTCGCCGGTCATCTTGAACCAGCCCATGACGGTCGTCTCGCGGACGCCGTTGAAGGCGTGCAGGGTGGGGATGCCGTCGGGGCCGTAGACGCCCGCCTTCCAGTCGTCGTTGCCCGGGGCGGTGGGCGTTTTCTGCCGGGTCTGCAGGACATGGCCGCGGTCCCTGTCCCATGCCCGCATCCGGGCGCCGCCGTTGACGAGCTGGATGTCGGTGCCGGACCGCCCGCGGTCGCGCTCCCAGCCGGGGTTGCCGCGTACCGGATGACCGAAGTCGTAGTACGCGACGAGATTCCGCTTCAGCGACGGCAGTACGGGGCCGTGCTGGGCGCTCGCGGCTGCCGGGGCGAGTGTCAGGGGCAGCAGGGCGACGGCGAGCACTGCCGCGAGAAGCCCTCTGCCGCGGTGGCCGGCTGGACTATTTCGCATCGGACACCTTCCAGATCGTGCCGTTGGCTTTCGAGAGCACATACAGCTCGCCCGCGCGGTCGGTGCCGAACCGCAGGTCGACCCGCTTGTCGCCGGCCAGCGCCTGCATCGAGGTCAGTGCGCCGCCCGCGTCGAAGACCTGGAGCTGGTGGACCGTGGCGAGCGGGCCGCCACGGCGCATCTCCCGGACCTCGGAGTAGAAGATCCGTCCGCTCACGCCCTCGGAGTAGATGTACTTGCCGTACAGCGCGGGCACCTGCCGGCCGCGGTGGACGAAGCCGCCGATGAGGGCGTTGCCGCTGTCCGAACAGGGTTTTTCCGGGGGCGGGTTGTGGTCGAAGGCGGCGACCGGGTAGGTGTAGCCGTTCTTGGCGTCGTCGGCCGGGAGCGGGAACACGCCGCAGGTGGGGTTGTCGGCCTTGCGGTAGGCGAACGGCCCCTCGCGGTTGCTCCAGCCGAAGTTGTCGCCCGCCTTGGCGTCGTACACCGACTCGACCCGGTGCTCACCGATGTGGCCGATGAACATCTGGTGGCGGCCCCCGGTGTCCCAGCTGAAGCGGTGCGGGTCGCGCAGCCCGTACGCGAAGATCTCGCCGAGCTTGCCCTGCTGACCGGCGAAGGGGTTGGAGGCGGGGATTCCCCATTTGCCGCCGGGGCCGTTGTGGCCGAGCGGGTCGATCCGCAGGATCTTGCCCTGGGGCGCGGTCAGATCCTGCGGGACGGTGCCGCCGGCGCCCGCCGCGCCGTCGCCGACCGCCACGTAGAGGAGGCCGTAGTCCTTGTCCCGGGGGCGGGCGTTCGGATTGAAGTTGATCTCTTGAATGTCGTGGTACGTGTCCTGGAAGCCGAGGCGCATCACTTCGCGCCGGGTGCCGCTGAAGGTGTTCGCGCGCGGGTTGTCGGCGGTCCACTCGGTGATCACGCTGTGGATGCGGGTGGTTGTGGGGGCGACGAGGTCCACGGGCTTGGTGGTGAGCGCGTCACGGGCCTCGGTGTGCACCGTGTAGAAGATGCCGTTGCGGGCGAAGTGCGGGTGGAAGGCCACGAATCCGAAGCCACTGCCGAGTCCCTTGTGCGACCAGAAGTCCGGTCCCATCGCGGCGCCGACATCGAGGTACTCGCGCGATCTGCCTTTGCGGTCCAGCAGATAGAGCTTGCCGTTGAGGTCGGGGACGTACAACCGGCGTGAGTGGTCGGGCAGTTCGCCGAGGTAGTTGATGCGGGCCCAGCGTTTGAGCCGGGCGTCGGTCGGCGGCGGCACCGACTCCGACTTGGGGAGGGTCGCGAACTCCTCGAGTACGAGACCGTGCCGGGAGACGGCCGGGTCAGGCAGTGGATCGGCTATCGGCCCTTCGTCCTGCGCGAGTGCCGGTGGCGCGATCAGCGCCATCAGCAGCACCCCCGCGGAAATCGCTGACCGGCCTCTTCCTGGCTGGGGCATCCCGCTCACCTCGTCGGCTCGGACGGCGTAGAAAGCGCTTCCACGACAGCGCCTGCGCCAAGCTACAAAGCGGGGCCGGAGGCGGCAAGGGGTGCGGAACGAGCAATGTGGTGTGCACGCCAATCCGCCCCGTAGGCTCCGCCCGTCGGAGCGGGTCGACAGCCAAGCGGCCGAGCTGCCGAGTACGTCTACGACGGGCCATTCACGATGAGGCTGACGGCCCGTGACGACCGGGTCGGCCATGTGGTGTCGCAGTTCCGGGTCGACGGCGACGGCTGGCAGACGTACTACGGCTGGCCGACCGACGCGGACGCGCCGTACCGCTTCACCCCGGGCGGCACGGTCATCGACGATCTCGTCTACGGCAAGCTCGGCAAGACCCGCGCGGTGCCGTGGGACGACGCATCCCCCGACTACGGCACCCACACGATCGAGTACCGGACGATCGACTCGGCGGGGAATGTCTCGCCCCCGGAGAAGTTCCTGGCGACGCTGCTTGAGGCCGCGACGGGCTGACGAGGGCTCACCAGGGCGTGTCGTCCGCCCCCGGCCCGAACCGGCGGCGGTATGCCGAGGGGGTGAGCCCGGTCTCGCGGCGCATCAGAGCGCGCAGATTGGCAGTGGTGCCCAGGCCGCTGCGCCGTGCGACCACGTCGAGAGGGGATACGCCCCGTTCGATCAGCCGGCAGGCGAGGGCGAGGCGTTCCCCGGTGAGCCACGCGAGTGGAGTGGTGCCCAACTGGGCCTGGAAGCGGCGGTGCAAGGTTGCGGGACTCAGTGCCGCACGCGCCGCGAGGTCGGGCACGGCAAGGGGCGCGTCCAGCCGTCCCTGTGCCCAGGCCAGTACCGGGGCCAGGGACTCGTCCGGCACGTCGGGCACCGGCCGCTCCACGAACTGCCGCTGGCCGCCGTCCCGGTGGGCGGCGAAGACGAGGCGCCGGCTCACCGAGTTGGCGATCTCGGCTCCGTGGTCGCGGCGGACCAGGTGCAGCCCGAGGTCGAGCGCGGCCGCGCTGCCCGCGGCGGTCAGGATGTCGCCGTCGTCGACGAACAGCACGTCCGGTTCGAGCTGGACGGTGGGGAAGCGCGCCCGGAAGGAGTCCGCCCACTGCCAGTGCGCGGTGGCCCGGCGCCCGTCGAGGACCCCGGCCTCGGCCAGGGTGAAGGCGCCGCTGCAGAAGCCGACCAGCCTTGTCCCTCGGGCGTGCGCCCGGCGGACGGCGTGGAGGACGGCGGGGCGGCGGGGCACCTCGACGTCGGGCCGGTTTGGCACGATCAAGGTGTCCGCCGAGTCGGCCGCCTCCAGATCGGCGACTCCCGTGAGCGTGAAGAATCCGTCCCGCATCAACGTGCGGGGCTCGGGCGAGCAGAGTGTGAAGTCGTAGAGGTCACGGCCGATCTCAGGCCTGCGCAGGCCGAACACTTCGGTCGCGCAGCCGAGCTCGAAGGGGTTCGAGTTCTCGTCGACGATCACGACGACCCGGTGCGGACTTCCCTCACGACCTCGGTGCGAGGATTCTTGCGGCATTAGCCATTTCTACCACTCACACCAGTGCTGCGGAACGTCGGATGGTTGAGCACATGAGCAACGAACCGATCGCCCTCAGCAAGGTCCTGGCCTCCTTCGACACCCTGTGGAGTCCCCGCATCGTCACCCGGGTCAACGACTACGACGTACGCGTCGCCAAGGTCGAGGGCGAACACCTCTGGCACGTCCACGACGACACCGACGAGTTCTTCCTGGTGCTCGACGGCGAGCTGCACATCTCCCTGCGCGAGCCCGCGGGTGAGCGCACGGTCTCGCTCCCCAAGGGCTCCCTCTTCACGGTCCCGCGTGGCACGGAGCACAAGCCGTCCGCTCCGTCCGGCGCCGCGATCCTCCTCTTCGAGCCCACCGGGACGCAGACGGTCGGTGACCGCCACGACGAGATCCCGGACAATGTCGACGTGACGACGGGGCACACACTCGACTTCTGAGCACGATGCGACTTGCTGGTGTCGATCCGCAGGCGGCGGCTTCGTGACCGGTCATCTCTCGCTCCACGTGTCTCGGTGGTGAGGGGCAGCTGAGCAGTCAGCTGCGGACCGGGTGCGGATCAGGTGCGGATCTGGTTCGCCGTCAGTTGAGCAGGAAGTCCGCCTGGCCGGACTTGGCTCCCTCGATGAACGCGGCGAACTCGCCGCAGGTGTAGATCAGCGCGGGGCCGTCCGGGTCCGCCGACTGGCGCACCGCGACCCGGCCGTCGGCCAGCTTCATGGTCTCGAAGCAGTTGCCCCCGTTGCCGCCGCTCCACGGCTTGTGCCAGCCCTCGCTGCCCAGCTCGGCGGCCGGCATGCCGTTGTATATGTAGTCCATTCACAGCTCCTCGCGGAGATCCCTGAGGATCTCCTTCGTGCGTTGCGCAGTCGCGGCCTGAGCCGCCATGCGGTCCAGAACCTCCAGATGCGAAGCGACCTCGGGGCGCGCGTCGAGGTAGACGGCGCCGGTGAGGTACTCGCTGTAGACCATGTCCGGGAGCTCGGGGACAGCGAACCGGAAGAGGACGAACGGCCCGTAGGTGCCGGGGTGGTGTCCGGTCGCGAACTCCGCGATCTGCAGGGTGACATGGGGCAGCTGGGCGCCTTCGAGCAGCCGATCGATCTGCGCTCTCATGACGCCGGGGCCGCCGACGGGCCGGCGGAACACCGTCTCGTCCATGATCACCCACAGCTTGGGTGCGTCGGGGCGGGTGAGCAGTGCCTGGCGTTCCATCCGCAGCGCCACATGGCGCTCGATATCGCCCCTATCGGTCTGGCCGACGGCTCCGCCGAGCATGATCGCGCGGGCGTAGTCCTCCGTCTGCAGCAGACCGGGCACGAAATGCGGCTCATAGGCGCGGATCAGGCTGGCCGCGCCCTCCAGGCTGACGTACATGCTGAACCAGCCCGGCAGAACGTCGTGAAAGCGCTGCCACCAGCCGGGCTTGTTGGCCTCCTCGGCCAGCTCGATGAAACCGCGCGCCTCCTCGTCGGTGATCCCGTACGCGTTCAGCAACAGCTGGACATACGGGATTTTCAACGCAACCTCGGCGGTTTCCATCCGGCGGATGGTGCCCGCGGCAACGCGAAGGACCTTTGCGGCCTCCTCACGCCTGAGCCCGGCTCGCTCCCGCAGATCCTGCAAGCGCTTGCCGAGAACGACCTGCCCCACAGTGGGGGCGGACCGCGGTTCACTCACTTCGAGACCTCCCCACGTGCTGTTGCGAGCAGTGTGCCACGGCCCCGTAGCGATGAATATGCCCACTCTGAATTTTCCAGAGTGGGCCTTGCCAAGGTGTCCACGTCGGCGGGAGAGTGGTCGGGTGAACCGTGACGCGCTCACTGCCCAGCGACGGGACCCGTGCGCGGGGGCCGACCACCACCGATACGGCTTCGAGCTGCCCGCGCGTGCCGAGCTCGTCAGCAGGGCGAGAAAGCTCACCCGCGAGCGGCTCCACTGCTGGGGCATAGGCGGAGATGTTCACGATACGGCGATGCTCGTCGTCTCCGAGCTGGTCACCAACGCGGTCGTGCACACCGACGGCCACCTGGTCGCCTGCGAACTCCTCAACGGCGCAGAGCGGCTGCGCATCACCGTGCAGGACCAGGGGTCCATGCCCACCGGCCCGCACGTCTGCCACACCGTCGAGGAGGAGCGCGGGCGCGGACTGCTGCTGGTCGAGGCCGTGAGCAGCGCCTGGGGCGCGTACGAGTCGAAACACGGCCCCGGCCGCATCGTCTGGGCCGAGCTGGCGCGGGCCGAACTGCCGCAAGCAGACCTTCCGTTCGGAGCGGACGTTGCGCTCGGGTCAGACCTTCCGTTCGGAACGGACTTTCCGAACGGGGCGGGCTTTGGGCTGCCGGGACCGGAGAGGCTGTGCTGAAAGGCCTGGCGACGCTCCTCTCGCGGAGCGGCCGTCACCACAGGGAGACCGGCGAATCCCGGATGACCCGGCTCGCACTCCCGTCTGCGCTTGTGGCCAATCTGGGCTGCGACGCCGTGGGCGTTCCCGCGCGGTACGCCTTCAGGCTGCTCGGGCGGCTGCCGCGGAACGGCTGTGTCTTCGCCGACAACGACTGGTGGTGGTGGATCGTGCCGGCCGGCTCCGACCTGGAGCTGACCTGGCCGCTGCCGTCGCACTACGCCCGCGAGGCGTACATACCGGCGACCAACCCCCGCCTCATCCGCTGGCCCGACGGCAACAGCCCATACACCCCGCCGATCCCGCTCTATCTGATGGCCTGCCAGATCACCGGCGCCGCTCCGCTGTGGACGGCCGGCGTGGGCAGCGCCCGCGGCGCGTGAGCCCGAGCGGACAGATGAGCGCGAGCGGGCAGATGAGCGCGAGCGGGCAGAGGGTCGGCCCCGACAGTATGCGCCGGGACGGGACGGCTAGTCTTCCGAGCATGTCAGAAGCCAATTCGAGCCCGGAACGACAGGGGCTCACACCACGTCAGGCACGCGGCATACGGATAGCTCTCTCCGCGGTCATCATGATCGCCGTGGGCGTCACCCTTGTGCTGCGGCTCGGCAGCACGCACTCGGTGCTGACCATGGGCTTCTACGGCATCGCGCTGATCCTCTGCGGCAGTGCCCTGGTTCTCAGCCGACAAGGGCGTACGCGGGTGGCCACCGCGGTTCTGGGGGTAGGCGTCGCGGTGGCCGTCGTCGCCGAGTGGGCCGTCGCATCCATGCGCTGAATGGGTCGGGCCCCCGCCCGGGGGACAGGCGGGGGCCCGGTACCGCTGGTACCTGATGCTGAGGGTGTGTCAGTACGGGCGACCTTCTCGTCGAGGTACATCACGAACGAGGAGTGACCGGTCGCGCAACAGCCCCGCGCAGGGCGTCGGCACGGGTGCCCCTCATCCCAGTGCCGCCAGGTGCGGAGCCAGCTCGGCGGCGGCTTCTTCTCCGTATGTGCCACGGATGCGTCCCAGCAGCTCGCCGCCGTTCAGCTCGGACAGCTGCGGGCCCGTGGTCTCCAGCACGGTCGTGGCCAGTGCGCTGCCCAGATGGGCCGCGCTCTCGAGGCCCACGCCCCAGGCGGTCGCCGCGAGGAAGCCCGCCCGGAAGGCGTCGCCGACGCCGGTCGGCTCGAGTGTCCCGTTCGGCGGCACCGCCGGCGCTTCGACCGGCAGCAGCCCGGCGCGGGCGATGTGGACGCCGTCCGCCCCCCGGGTGGTGACCCAGGTGCCGACCCGACCCAGGATCTGCTGTTCGGTCCAGCCGCTCTTCTCCTGGATGAGCACGCTCTCGTACTCATTGGTGAACAGATAGGCCGGGTGGGCGAGCAGTTCGCGCACATCGTCGCGCTGCAGGAACGCGAGCTGCTGGGACGGGTCGGCGGCGAACGCAATCCCCAGGCCGTTGCACTCACGGGTGTGGCGGATCATTGCGCCGGGGTCATTGTGCGAAATCACCACCAGGTCCAGGCCGCCGGCCCGTTCCCGCACCGGCGCCAGGTCGATCGTGCGGGCTTCGCTCATGGCTCCGGGGTAGAAGGAGCTGATCCGGCCGTTGTCGGCGTCCGTCGTCCGCACGAAACGCGCGGTGTGCAGCAACTCGCTGATGTGCACCGAGTCGGTGTCCACGCCATTCTGCTTCAGCCAGATCCGGTACTCGGCGAAGTCCGCGCCCACCGCTCCGACGAGGTAGGGGCCGATGCCCAGCCGTCCGAGGCCGAAGGCGATGTTCGCGGCGACGCCGCCGCACCGGATCTCCAGCTCTTCGACGAGGAAGGAGAGCGACACCTTGTCGAGGCTGCCGGCGATCAGCTGCTCGGTGAACCGGCCGGGGAAGACCATCAGGTGGTCCGTTGCGATCGAACCGGTTACGGCTATGCGCACGGTCACTGCTCCTTGGTCTACGGATGGTGCGTTGATCCGCCGCCGCTGAGCCGGCGCCGAGTGGGGCTCAGTCGGCGACGGCTGCCTGACGCAGCTTCTCCGCACGGTCGGTGGACTCCCAGGTGAAGTCGGGGAGGTCGCGGCCGAAGTGGCCGTAGGCCGCGGTCTGCGCGTAGATGGGGCGCAACAGGTCGAGGTCGCGGATGATGGCCGCCGGGCGCAGGTCGAAGATCTGGTCGATGGCGAACTGGATACGCGGCACGGGCACGGTCTCGGTGCCGAAGGTCTCGACGAACAGACCGACCGGGTCCGCCTTGCCGATCGCGTACGCGACCTGCACTTCGCAGCGCGCCGCGAGGCCGGCGGCGACCACGTTCTTCGCGACCCAGCGCATCGCGTACGCCGCCGAACGGTCCACCTTGGACGGGTCCTTGCCGGAGAACGCGCCGCCGCCGTGACGGGCCATGCCGCCGTACGTGTCGATGATGATCTTGCGGCCGGTGAGGCCGGCGTCGCCCATCGGGCCACCGATCTCGAACCGTCCGGTCGGATTGACCAGCAGTCGGTAGCCCTCAGTGCGCAGTTGCACGCCGTCCTCGACGAGCTCATGTAGCACCGGGCGTACGACGCAGTCGCGGATGTCCGGGATGAGCAGCGAGTCCAGGTCGATACCGGGGGCGTGCTGCGAGGAGACCACGACGGTGTCGAGGCGGACCGCCTTGTCGCCGTCGTACTCGATGGTGACCTGAGTCTTCCCGTCGGGACGCAGGTAGGGGACGGTGGCGTTCTTGCGCACCTCGGTGAGGCGCTTGGCGAGGCGGTGGGCGAGCGTGATGGGCAGAGGCATCAGCTCGGGCGTCTCGTCGGAGGCGTAGCCGAACATCAGGCCCTGGTCGCCGGCGCCCTGCTCGCCCAGCGCGTCACCTTCTTCACCTGTGGCGGACCCCTCGACGCGCTTCTCGTAGGCAGTGTCGACGCCTTGTGCGATGTCGGGCGACTGTGCACCGATGGAGACCGACACACCGCAGGAGGCACCGTCGAAACCCTTCGCCGACGAGTCGTAGCCGATCTTCAGCACGGTCTCGCGGACCAGTTGCTGGATGTCGGCGTACGCAGTGGTGCTGACCTCTCCGGCCAGATGGACCTGGCCGGTGGTGATCAGCGTCTCGACGGCGACCCGTGACTTCGGGTCCTGCGCCAGCAGCGCGTCGAGGACCGCGTCGCTGATCTGGTCAGCGATCTTGTCGGGATGGCCCTCGGTCACTGATTCCGAGGTGAACAGGCGAAGGGACACGAATCCTCCAATTGGCCGGGCGTAGTAGCCGCGCTGTCCTGGTGCCGCATTGCGGTCAGGCTGCGCTTCGGCCCTGCAAGGGGGCTCGAAGGCGGCTAGGGCGTGCCCGAGGGTTCGGTGATCGCCCACACCCTGCATCGGCCCGATGAGGCCCTGGGCGCCGCTCCCGCGGCGTACTCACACGGGCCCCGGCGTACAGACGAATTGCGGCTCAGGACCACCTTGAAGGCGACTCGACCTCGCCGAAAAGGGTGCGGTATTCCTTGCTGTCTTCTCTGGGAAAACTGTCTGTCGGCAGGATTTCCTCATGGTCGACATCGGGGATGTACAACCAGCACATCCCATAGACGATGAGTGCCCGGGCCACCGGACGCAGCACTTTGACGAGCAGAAAGCTTCGCAACGACGACATGGCCGGTCTCCTCTGTACGGAACTGCCAGTGCCGTAGGACCATGCGCCGTGCCGGTCGACTCTGACTCTAGGAGCGGACTCGAGAAGCGGACTCGAGAAGCGGACTCCATGAGCCGGCCGGGAGCCCGCGGCCGCCGAAATCAACACTCCGGAATCAGCGCTGGGGAGCGGGGAACGCGACGGGGCTGCGCAGACCCGCCCGGTTCACCGCGCGGACCCCGAAGAAGACATTGTCCTTGGAGAGATCCACGGTGTGCCGGGTGGTGTCACCGGCTCTGACGACATGGGTCCACTCCGGCTCCGTGGTCCCGCGCCAGACCACCTCGTACCCGGCGAGGTCGGGTTCCGTGCCGCGTTCCCACACCAGCTCGGTGGCGTTGGTGAGCGCGCTGGTGAGGATCTTCGCGCCCTTCGGGGTGCCGGGGGCCTGGGCGAGCGTCCACAGGGCGGCGCCGTTGACCTTGGCGACGCGGGCGATGTAGCCGAAGTCGCAGAACTCGGGCAGGTCTCCGTACTGCTTGCCGTCCAGCACCCTCACATCCTGGTGCTGGTGCGCGAAGTCCTCGGCGGGCTCGGTGAACCGGGCCGCGGGGAAGCCCCGTTCGAGGAACGGGATGTGGTCGCCGCCGCGCAGATAGCGGTCGCGGCGGTAGACGACACGGACATGCATGCCGGTGGCGTCGTTGTCGGCCACGTCTCGTACGAAGCGGGCGAGCTGGCGGGACGGCGAGTCGTTCTCGCCGCCCACCGCGCGGCGGGTCGCGGCCTGTTCGGGGGTTTCCGAGGTGGGCACACCCTCGGCGAACAGCCGGATGGTGTGGGGGTCTCTGGTGCCGTCGTCGGCCGTGGGGCTGCCGATGATGTCGTCGGTGAACATGCCCTGGAGGTCCACCCCGGCCTCCTTGAACCTCTGCGCCATGTGGGCCGCGCCGAACAGGCCCTGCTCCTCGCCGGCGACGGCCGCGAAGACGATGGTCGCCCCTGGACGCCGAGTGGCCATGACGCGAGCGAGTTCCATGGCGACGGCGACCCCGGAGGCGTCGTCGTCGGCACCGGGCGCGTCGCTGACGGCGTCCATGACGTCGGTGGCGCGCGAGTCGTAGTGCCCGGAGACGACGTAGACCCGGTCGGGGGCCGTGGAGCCGCGCAGCGTCGCCACGACATTGGTGATACGGGTCGCCACGGGGATGCGCGGCGCCGGCTCCTGGATGTAACTCTGCAGCTCGACGGTCATCCGGCCGCCGCTGCGCGCCGCGTACCGCTTCAGCTCGGCGTGGATCCAGTCGCGGGCCGCGCCGATCCCCCGCTTCGGATCGTCCTGGCTGGAGAGGGTGTGGCGGGTACCGAAGGAGGCGAGGGTGCGCACGGTCGCCTCGATGCGGTCGCGGTCGATCTCGGCGAGAAGAGCGCGCAGTTCACGGGTGGGGGCCTGGGCGGTGGCGGGGCGGTCGCGGTCGGGGGTGTGCTGCCGGGCGGGGGTGTGCTCGGCGGCGGCCGCGGGCGGTGCGCCGACTGCGGTCAGCGCGGCACCGAGCGCCGCGGTTCCGGCCGCCGCCGTGAGGGCCGTTCTGCGGCCGGTGCCCCGGGAGTTGGTGGGCTCGGTGGGGCCACCGGTGTTTCCGGGCGTCTGCTGCGACATGAGGTAATCGTCATGGACGCGCCAACCCCTGACAAGGGACCGTCCCCTCGGCAGTCGGCGATTCGCCGGCAGCCGCCGCCCGGTTCCGGTTCAGCCGCTGGAGACCGCCCTCAGATGCGATTTGCCGCGCCGCACATCGGGCGGCACGGCCGCCCGGGTCTCCCGGAGCACCAGCGTCATCCGCGTGAATCCCCTGTCCTGAAGGGTCGCGGGGGTCTCGTCGACGATCCGGCACTCGGTGCGGCCCCACCGCGGATCCGGGTGGTTCAGCGGTCGTACTGCTCCGTCGTGGTGCACCGCCGCCGCTCCCATGGCCCGCATCCAGTGCGGCAGCCCGCACCGGTAGGCGACGTCCATGATCGGGTCATCGGCGATGTCGTCACGAATGGCCTGAAGGACTCGGTCCTCGGGGTACCACTCCAGGGCCGCGTCCAGCTGTGCCAGCAGGGGCAGGCACCAACTCGCCTCGCGGTCGCCGAGCACGGTGCCCGCGTCCGGGTGGAACAGCACGAACCGGAGGAAGTTCTGGGTCGGCATGGCCGTGGGATGCGGTCCGACGCCGTGGAACAGCACCTCGAAGGCGTGGTTGACGTGTGCCACGTCCCAGCGTCGGTCGAAGAGCACCGAGGGCAGCGGCACGGCGTCCATCATCGCGGCGTAGTCGCGCAGGTAGGCCTGCGTCTCGGGGTCCGAGTGATCCGGACCGGCGGGCTCCGACGGGTCGGCCGGCTCCACCGGCAGAGCGGGCGGCGCGGGCGCGGTTACGGGCGCGAACGGGCGCGCGGGACCGGACGGGAAGGCCGGTCCCGACGGGCGCGCGGGACCGAGCGGAGTCGCGGGCCGGGATGCCCCGACGGGCCTGTTCCAGGCCTGCGGCGGGTCCCGGTCGACGGCGAGGCGGAATAACCAGCCGCCCTGCTGGTCACTCATCTCCAGGGCCTTGACCAGGGCGCAGAGCTTCTCCTCGGTCCAGTCCTGGGCGGGCGTGCGCTCCCAGTTGCCGTACGCGACGGTGCTGATGTCGAGCCGCGCGGCCACGTCCTCGACGCTCAGGCCGAGCTCCTCCCGGCGCCTTCTGAGGACATCGGTGAGCCGCTTCGCCCGGAGCACGCCACGGGTCGTCCCCGCGCACCCTCGACGCCCGTGGACACCAGGCCGTTCAACGCCTGCCTCATGTGTCATCGAGAACGCCACCCTTCTCGAAGTCCCGCTGCGGCAGCGCCCTTTGGATCTTCCATACCGCGTGGCGATCCTGCTACCGCAAACGCGGCCATGTCAACTATCGTGGCATTCCACGCCGCTGAGCGCTCAAATCGCGCCACAGCTGTGGCAAGACCTGGCTGTACTCCACCGAAACGGTTAATCTCCCCGCAGCCCACTGTGTGCGGAGCGACCTCGCGTGATCTAGGAGACCTACTGGTGACAGACGGCTTCTTGGTTCCGGGCCCGACGGCCACAGGCCCCCTGGCGGCGTCCGTCACCCGCGTCGCCGAGCTCGCCGGCAAGCTCGGACTGAGTTACGGCGAGATCTTCGACGTACACCAGCTCTCCGAGGCGTCGGGCGTACCGGCCGACGTGGTCACCGCCCTGCTGGACGGGCGGCCCGCCGGTGAACCCGACCTCCAGGCGCGCTTTCTTCAGCGCTTCGACCTGCTGCGCAGGACCCGGCTGAAGCCCAACGGCCGCCGGTACACCCAGCAGGAGATCGCCGACGGCGCGGGCATGTCACGGCAGCAGGCGGGGGCTCTCATCAACGGCGACCGCCGGCCGACCATGGAGCACTGCGATGCCATTCAGAGGTTCTTCAAGGTGCACGCCGGGTTCCTCACCGCCGAGGACGCCGACGCGCTCAACGGCGCACTCCAGCGCACCGAGCAGCGACTGCTCCACGACTACGCGGGCGAGGGCGACCCGCTGGAGCGGCTGCTGCAGGACCACGGCGTACGGGGCATCGCCTGGCGGGCCGCTCAACTGCCCACGGACAAACACCGGGACAAGGTCACCGAGTGGCTCGACATGCTCCTGGAAAGCGTCAAGCCGACGGAACTTTGATGCTTTGATGCACGGAACCCTGATTTCAGGACAGGGTTGGACTCACGCGTGTGCGCGCAGCTGCTGACGGGGAGAGGAGAACGGTGAGCATAGGCAAGGAGATGCGTCGGCTGTGCGGTGAGCTGGTAGCCGGAATCGATCTGCCCGCACCGGCTGAGCCCGCCGATCTCTATGCCGCCCTGTGCAGCGGAATGAGCAAGCGCCGCGGCCGCCCCGTCCGGTACCGCATGGCGACCTTCCCGCCCGGCACGGCCAGCGGGCTCTGGCTCGACATGACGGACCAGGATCTGATCGTCATCGAAGAGCGCACCGCACCCGATCATCAACTGGTCATCCTCGGCCACGAGTTGTGGCACATGAAGGCCGGACACTGCACCCACCATGTCGACGGCGCGGCCGTCGCGGCCCGACTGCTCTCGGACGAGGCGGACCTGCAGGCGACGGTGCTGAAGGTGGCGGCCAGGACCCGTTTCGACCAGGCCGAGGAGAACGAAGCCGAGAGCTTCGGTCTGCTGCTCGGCAGCAAGTGCCGCTCCTGGCTTGCCGGTTCGACGGGCCGCGGGCACCTGCGGCGGGACGGACTCGCGGGCCGGATCGAGGCGTCCTTGGGGTATCGCGGGCCACAGGGCTGATGCGTGGACGGTCAGGACTACTACATCCCAGCCGCCGCGCTGGGCTTCGCGCTCGTGTTCAAGCTCCCCGGGATGCTGCGCGACTGGCGTGATCCGCTGCTGCGTTCCGTCTGCGCCCTGCTCGTACTGGCGGCCTGCACCTTCTTCTTCGCCGCGCCGCCGACGATCGCCGAGGTCAACAGGCTCACCGGCGTCAGCAACGTCTCGGCGCCGCTGGTCTACTGCATCCTGACCGCCTTCAGCGCCTCCTGTCTGGTGCTGCTCGTCAACTGGCGGGGCGGGCCACCGGAGGAGACCCGGCAGATCTCCCGCCGCTGGGTGATCGGTTACGGCGTGGTGGTCGTGGCGCTGGTGGTGCTGTTCGTGCTCGGCGACGCCCCGGTGGAGCGGCTGCGCGACCTGGACACGTACTACGCCACGACGCCGTACATCCGCGAAATGATCGTGCTGTACCTGACGGCGCACAGCGTCGCCGCCGTCGGGATGACCGCCCTGTGCTGGCGGTGGTCGCTGCAGGTGCACGGCTGGCTGCGGACCGGTCTGGTGACCATCGTGGTCGGCTCGCTGTTCAATCTGGGCTACGGCGCCAGCAAGTTCGCCGCCGTGTTCGCCCGTTGGGCGGGCCACGACTGGGACGGTCTGAGCACGTTGGCCGCGCCGCCCCTGGCGTCGCTGGGCGCACTGTTCAGCGCCGTCGGCTTCATCCTGCCGCTGATCGCCCAGCGGCTGTCGGACAACTGGCACACCTGGACCACATACCGGCAGCTGGGCACGCTCTGGCGCGAACTGCGCACGGTCGTGCCCGACGGCACCCCTTCCGTACGCATCTCCTGGTGGTCGTCCGCGGACCTGCGCGTCACCCAGCGCGAGTCCGACATCCACGACGGTATGCTCCATCTGGACCCCTACTTCGACCCCGCGCTACGCGCAGACGCCCATGACGCGGCGATCGAGGCCGGCTCCGATCCGCGGCAGGCCCAGGCCATCGCCGACGCGGCGATGGTCGCGGCGGCACTGCGGGCCCGGACGGCCGACCCGGACGGCAAGATCATAAGCTCGGCCCAGGCTTACACCCCCAAGGCAGCCGAAGGACCGCGCGATCTGGTGCGTATGTCCCTCGCGTTGCGTCATTCACCCGTCGTTGAAGCAGCCCGCCGGCGTGCGGCCAGGTCAGAGAGCGGCTCCCTATGAGCGATCCTGTGAGAACCCGCCGGAACACGGCTGTGCGCCGGGCCGTCGTGATCGGCGGAGGGCTGGCCGGCATGCTGGCGACCGCCGTCCTCGCCGAGTACGCCGACGAGGTCACCCTCGTCGACCGCGACACCCTGCCGTCCGGACCCGAAGCGCGCAAGAGCCTCCCGCAGGCGCACCACGCGCATCTGCTGTGGTCGGGCGGGGCGCGGGCGATGGAGGCCCTGCTGCCCGGTGTCACCGACCGCTGGCTGGCGGCGGGCGCGCGCCGGATCCCGCTGCCGACAGGCCTGGTCTCCATGTCCGCGCAGGGCTGGTTCCGCCGCTGGCCCGAGATGCAGTTCCTGATCGCCTGCAGCCGCGATCTGCTCGACTGGGTGGTACGGGAGGAGGTCGTCGGCCGCCCCGGGGTCACCGTCCTGCCGGGCACCGAACTGCTCGGCCTCGAAGGCAACGCCGGCCGGGTGACGGGGGTGCGGGTGCGCTCCGAGGACGGGAGCGAGCTCGTCCTGGACGCCGATCTGGTGGTCGACGCCAGTGGCCGCGGCTCGCGGGCGCCCGACTGGCTGCGTTCCCTGGGCGTCGCCGCCGTGCACGAGGAGAAGGTCGACTCGGGTCTCGCGTACGCCAGCAGGATCTTCCGGGCGCCGGAGGGCACCGAGGAGTATCCCGTCGTCAATGTGCAGGCCGACGCGCGCGAGCCGCGGCCCGGCCAGACGGCGACCATCGTGCCCATCGAGGGACGCCGCTGGCTGGTGACGCTGTCCGGCACCCGTGGCGGTCAGCCCACCAACTCCACCGCCGAGTTCGAGGACTTCGCCCGCGGCGTCCGGCATCCGATTGTGGCCGAGCTGATCAGTAACGCCGAGCCGCTCACCGATGTCGTCGTCTCCCGCAGCACCGTCAACCGGCGGCGCTTCTACGAGAAGATCGCCGAGTGGCCGGAGGGCTTCGTGGCCATCGGCGACGCCGTGGCCACGTACAACCCGGTCTACGGGCACGGCATGTCCGTCGCGGCCCAGGGCGTCCTCGCGCTGCGCAAGGAGCTCCGGGCACACAGCCTCACCGCTCCCGGCCTCGCCCGGCGGGTGCAGCGCGCGGTGGCCGGACCGGTCGGCACGGCCTGGGACCTGGCCACCGGGCAGGACATCCTCTACCCCGGAGCCATCGGCAAGGAGCCGGGCGCGTCCGCCACGGTGCTGCGCAGCTATGTGGACCGGCTGATGCTGACCGCCACCGGCCGCCCCATGATCACCCGTGCGCTCTTCGACGTGATGACCCTGTCGGCGCCGACCATTTCGCTGCTCAAGCCCGAGATCGTGCTGGCCGTGCTGCGCGGGCCCAAACTGCCGCAGCTGCCGGGCCCGCCGCTGACCGACGAGGAGCTGCGGGTCGCGAAGGAGCCGCGCGACGCACTCGAGACCGATCCGGCAGACGCGTGAGGCTGCCCGGCGCGGGAGGCCACATCCCGCTGGAGCCCAAGGCCGACCGGGAGACGGTGCGACGGCACAACCTCAGCCTGGTGCTGCGGGCGGTCCGCGACGAGGGCGAGGTGACCCGAGCCGGGGTCTCGGCGCGGGTGGGGCTCACCCGGGCGGCCGTCTCCTCACTGGTGGAACAGTTGCTGGACAGCGGCTTCCTCTCGGAGTCGGGCAAGACCTTCAGCGGTCTGGCGGGACGGCCCGGCACGGTGCTGAAGGTGGCCCGTACGGGCGTGGCCGGCATCGGGGTCGAGATCAACGTCGACTATGTGTCGGTGTGCGTGGTGGATCTTGCGGGCACCGACCGGGTGCGGCTCGTCGAGCACCTGGACAATCGCGGTGCGCCGCCCGACCGGGTGCTCGGCCGGGCGGCCGGGATCGCCGCCCGGGCGCTGGCGTCGGCTGCCGAGCAGGAACTGCGGCCGGTCGGCGCGGAGTTGGCGCTGCCCGGGCTGATCTCGGCGGGCACGGTCCGGCACGCGCCCAACCTCGGCTGGACCCGGGTCGCGGCAGAGGGCCCGTTCGCCGAGGCGCTCGCGGCGCTGCGGCCCGGCCTGCCGCCGCTGCCGGTGCGTTCGGAGAACGAGGCGAATGTGGCGGCCCTGGCCGAGCTGTGGTTCGGCGGCCTCGGCGACGTACGCAGCTTTCTGTATCTGACCGGCGAGATCGGGGTCGGCGGTGCGCTGGTCCTGGACGGCGAACTGCTCCGCGGCGCACACGGATTCGCCGGGGAGATCGGCCATGTCCTGGTGGACCCGAACGGCCCCGAGTGCCGCTGCGGCTCGCGGGGCTGCCTGGAGCAGTACGCGGGCCAGTCGGCGCTGTTGCGGACAGCGGGCATCGACGAGCGGACCGGCGCGGCGGGCGTGGCCGAGCTGGAACGGCGCGCCCGGGCGGGCGAGGACCGCGCGGTGGCGGCGCTCGGGCAGGCCGGGCTGATGCTGGGCCGGGTGCTGTCCGGGGCGGTGAACCTCTTCGACCCGGACGCGGTGGTGCTCGGCGGGATCTACCGGCCGCTGCTGCCCTGGCTTTCGCCGTCGGCCGGCGGCGAGCTGTCCGGCCGGGTCGTGTCGGGGCTGTGGCCGCTGGACGGCGGCCGGCTGCGCGCCTCGTCCCCGGCGGCGGACGCGGTGCGCGGCGCGGCGGCGCTGGTGGTCCAGGACGTGCTGGCGGACCCCGTGGCGTACGCGCAGCGCGCGGCGGGCTGAATCCCAGCCCGTCCGGCGCTTGAGGACGCTTTCCACCTGGCCCGGCGTCGAGAACGCTCCTCAGCCCGTCCGGCGCTTGAGAACGCTCCTCAGCCCGTCCGGCGCTTGAGAACGCTCCTCAGCCCGTCCGGCGCTTGAGAACGCTCCTCAGCCCGTCCGGCGCTTGAGGACCGGACGTCTGGGGGCAGCGCCCCCAGCAGGCGGCCCGCGCTGCTCAGCGCACCCCGAGCAGGTGATCCATCGCCAGCTGGTCGAGCGCCTCGAACGCCATCCCCCGCTCCGCCGCCGCCTCCGCGTCGAACTCCTCGAACGCACCGCGGTCCGCGAGCAGCCCGGACAACCCGTCCGCCGCTGTGGGCAGCATGAGCCGGTCGAGTCGGGCAGCCCGCAGCGCCTCCCGCA
Organism: Streptomyces sp. NPDC019443; assembly: GCF_044389785.1. NCBI lineage: Bacteria > Bacillati > Actinomycetota > Actinomycetes > Kitasatosporales > Streptomycetaceae > Streptomyces > Streptomyces sp. NPDC019443. Next base: position 711,237 of record NZ_JBIRYJ010000001.1, on the reverse strand, counting down.
CCGCAGGATCGGCGCGAAAGGACGCTGCCCGCTCCTTGAGGATCAGATAGTTGCGCATGCAGCCCGCGGCCGACGCCCACACCCCGTCGAAGTCCTCGGTCCGCGGCGGCTTGAAGTCGAAGTGCCGCGGCCCTTCATAGCCTGCGGTCTCCAGCAGGTCGACCAGCCAGAAGGCGGACCGCAGATCGCCCGCGCCGAAGCGCAGATCCTGGTCGTACTTGATGCCGTTCTGCCCGTTGAGGTCGATGTGGAAGAGCTTGTCCGCCCACAGCGCCTGGGCGATGGAGTGGGTGAAGTTCAGCCCGGCCATCTGCTCATGGCCGACCTCGGGGTTGACTCCGTACAGCTCGGGCCGCTCAAGTCGCTCGATGAAGGCTAGCGCGTGGCCGACGGTGGGCAGCAGGATGTCGCCGCGCGGCTCGTTGGGCTTGGGCTCGATGGCGAACCGCAGGTCGTACCCCTGCTCGGTGACGTACTCCCCCAGCAGATCGAAGGCCTCCTTCATCCGGTCGAGGGCGGTGCGCACGTCCTTGGCCGCGCCCGATTCAGCGCCCTCGCGGCCGCCCCAGGCGACATAGGTACGCGCCCCGAGCTCGACGGCCAGGTCGATGTTGCGGATCGTCTTGCGCAGTGCGTACCGGCGTACATCCCGGTCGTTGGCGGTGAAGCCGCCGTCCTTGAACACGGGGTGGGTGAAGAGATTGGTGGTGGCCATCGGCACGACGAGGCCGGTCGTGTCCAACGCCTGCCGGAAGCGCTTGATGTGCGATTCGCGCTCGGACTCACAGGCGCCGAAGGGGATCAGGTCGTCGTCGTGGAAGGTGACGCCGTACGCGCCGAGGGCGGCGAGCCGCTGCACGGACTCGACGGGGTCCAGGGGCGGCCGGGTCGCGTCCCCGAAGGGGTCCCTGCCCTGCCAGCCGACCGTCCAGAGACCGAAGCTGAACTTGTCCTCGGGGGTGGGGGTGAAGCGTTCCGTCATCGCCATGACCACCTTCGAACAGAGTTTGTTTTCCTACCTTACTAATAATGCATGCGCCCGCGTCATCACAGAAGACCCCGCCAACACCTGTTCGCGCCGGGCGGCTTGACGTAATTTGTTTCGCGGACGGCCGAATGGGCCGGGAGGAAGAGGTGGGGGCAATGCCCGTGCAGCCGGTCGTGATCGGCGTGGACAGCTCTACCCAGTCCGCGAAGGCGGCGTTCATCGACGCGGCCACCGGCCGTACGCTCGCGGTGGGCCGGGCCTCGCACCACGTCGGCGGCGAGGGCGGGGCGCGCGAGAGCGACCCGGAGGTGTGGTGGCACGCGCTGCGCGAGGCCGTCGCCGCCGGGCTCAAGGAATCGGGCCTGCACCCGTCCGTTGTCATCGGCATCGCGGTCGCCGGACAGCAGCACGGCCTCGTCGTCCTCAACCGGGCCGGGCTTCCGGTGCGGCCCGCGCTGCTGTGGAACGACACCCGCTCGGCACCGCAGGCCGCCGCACTCACCGAGGCACTGGGCGGCCCGGAGGCATGGACGGCTCGTACGGGATCGGTGCCGGTCGCGTCGATGACGGCCGCGAAGTGGCAGTGGCTGCGCGAGACCGAGCCCCGGGCGGCCTCGGCCGCGGCCGCCGTACGCCTCCCCCACGACTTCCTTACCGAACGTCTCGCGGGCACCGCGGCCACCGACCCGGGCGACGCGTCGGGCACCTGCTGGTACTCCACCGCCACCGGCGCGTACGACCCCGAACTCCTCCGGCTCATCGGCCTGGACGCCGATTTGCTGCCTCCGGTGGCCGCCACCGGCGCCGCCCGCATCGGCTCGCTGACCGCCACGGCCGCGGACGACCTGGGCCTGCCCGCCGGCATCGCCGTCGCCGCGGGCACCGGCGACAACATGGCCGCCGCGGTCGGCCTCGGCCTCGGCGGCGCAGGCCTGCTCGACCACCCAGCCCTCAGCCTCGGCACCTCGGGCACGGTCTTCGCGGCCAGCCGCACCCGGCCCACCTCCGCGGCGCTCGCCGGATTCGCCGCCGCGGACGGTACGTACCTGCCGCTGGCCTGCACCCTGAACTGCACACTCGCCGTCGACAAGATCGCCGCCCTGCTGGGCCTGGGCCGGGACGCCGCGGAGGCGGGCGGGGAGGTGGTGCTGCTGCCGTACCTCGACGGCGAGCGCACCCCCGATCTGCCCACCGCCTCGGGCCTGCTCACGGGCCTGCGGCACACCACCACCCGGCAGCAACTCCTGGGTGCCGCCTACGAAGGCGCGGTCGTCACGGTCCTGCGCGCCCTCGACGAGGTCCTGCGCGCCTGCGGCCTCGACCCGTCCGACGAGGATGCGGCCGCCCGCCCGCTGCGCCTGGTGGGCGGCGGTGCAAGGGGCCGCCACTGGGTGGAGACGGTACGCCGCCTCTCCGGCCGCCCGCTGCTGATCCCCGGAAGCACCGAACTGGTCGCCGTGGGCGCGGCGGCCCTCGCGGCGAGCGCGGCGACGGGCGAGGACCCGGTGACGCTGGCGGCCGGCTGGCAGGGCGGCGCGGAGGTGGAACTACCGCCTGTGGAGCGGGACTTGGAGACATGGGAGCGGGTCTCGGGGGTGCTTGAGCGGGTGGCGCCCACGCTGCTCAGCTGACGGGCACGGGGGCGCCCACGCTGCTCAGCCGACGGCACAGGCGGCGCCCACGCTGCTCAGCCGACGGGGCCCGTCACCAGCAGCACCCCCGCGTACGACACCCCCGCCACCACCACCCACGCGCACAGCCCCAGCGCCGCGACCCGGCCGCCCGTGCGGGTCAGGGCCGGCAGGTCGACCGCGCTGCCGAGGCCGAACAGCGCGGCCGCGAGCAGGAGTTCCTGGGCGTGCTGGGCCGCGTCGATCGCGGTGGACGGAAGCAGGCCAGTGCTGCGCAGAGCCACCATGGCCAGGAAGCCGACCACGAAGAGCGGGACCATCGGCAGCCGATTGTGGACCGTCGTCCCGGCCCGCCGACTGCGGCGGACCGACAGGGCCACGGCCGCGACAAGCGGGGCGAGCAGCGCCACCCGCATCAGTTTGACCAGGACCGCCTCCCCGAGCGCTCCGGATCCGGCGGTCTGTGCGGTGGCCACGACCTGGCCCACGTCGTGGACGCTTGCGCCGACCCACCGGCCGAACTCCGCGTCGCTCAGCCCCAATGGCTGCTGGAGCAGCGGCAGTACGGCGATCGCGACCGTCCCGCACAGGGTCACCAGCGCCACCGAGGTAGCCGCGTCGCGCTCGTCACTGTCCGTCGCCTCGCTCACCGCACCGATCGCGGACGCCCCGCAGATGGCGTACCCGGCGGCGATGAGCAGCGGCTGGTCGCCCGGCAGTCCCATCCGGCGGCCGAGCCACCAGGTGCCGAGGAAGGTCGCCGCGACGACGCCGAGAACCATGGCGACCGTCGCCCAGCCGAGGCCGAGCACATCATCAAGGCTCAGTTTCAGGCCGAGCAGGACGATGCCGATGCGCATCAGCCGCTTTCCGGCGTACGAGAGTCCGGGGCGGGCCGCTCCCCGTACGACCGCGCGCACTCCCGGCAGATGGGCCGCGACGATGCCAAGCACCACGGACGCGGTCAACATCGGTATGTCCGGCAGCAGTTGATGCAGCCACCAGGCGACGGCCACGCCGACGACGGCCAGCGCGAGACCGGGCCGGATGCCTGGCGCGGACGGGCCGGACGACGGGGAGGCCGACGCCGCCCGTTCCCGCAGCAGCGCCATCAGCGGTCGGCCGGGAGTTCGTAGACGCGGCGGACGCTCGTGCCGAGGCGGGAGATGTCCGCTCCGTAGACATGGAGAGAGATCGCCCGGCCGGCGCCCGCGTTCCAGACCCGGTGGATGTCGCCGGGAGGCGCGAAACCGCACACCGCGCCCTGGGCATTGACGACATCGCCGGTGGCGACGAGGCGCGCGGCCCGGCCCGTCGCCGGTGACGGGAGGAGGCGGTAGCGTCGCTCGTACTCCTCGCCCTCGTGCACGCCCGTCGTGCACCACGACACATGGTCGTGCACGGAGGTTCCCTGGCCGGGCAGCCAGACCAGTGCGACGACCGAGAAGCTCCCGTCGTGTTCGGCATGGAGCAGGTGCTGGCGGTAGCGCGCGGGGTCGCTCCCGCACTGCTCATCGGTGAGCAGATCGGCCGCGCCGAGGTGCGGCGCGAGGCGCTCGCCGACCAGATACGCCGTCAGATCGGGCGGCAGTCCGCGCCCGACGGCGTCGCGCACCTCGGCGACCAGACTGTCGAGGCGGTCGGTCGTACGCGCGGCCCTGAAGGCGGTCGATCGGGTCGGTCCGGTCGATGTGGTCGATGTGGTCGATGTGGTCGATGTGGTCGATCCGGTCGATGTGGTCATACCGGCAGCGTCGAGCCGTCCGACCCATCACGTCCAACGACGAATTCTTCGCTACTCCCAAGCTCCGCTTATGGGTTGGGGACGCTCACCTCAGCAGCCGACCTTGTTTGCCGCGACCGATTTCAGCTCGTCGAGCACCCGCGCCGTCGCCGGGATCCGCAGATGTTCCCGCAGCACGTACGCCGAGATCTGCCGCCGCGACGCGGGCTGAAGTGCCCGCCCCGTCACCTTCCGATGGCAGAGGAAGTTCAGTACGAGCGCAGGCATCATCGCGACCCCAAGGCCCGCCGCGACCAGGCTCTGCACCACAAGATTGTCGTCCGTCGTAAAGGCGATGTCCGGCGCGAAGCCCTGCTCCGAGCATTCGTGCAGCAGATTGGCGCGGCAGCGCAGGCACCCCGCTATCCAGCGTTCCTCCGCGAGATCCACCAGCTGCACCGCCCGCCGCCGCGCGAGTGGATGTCCGGTCGGCAGCAGCACCGTCAACTGGTCCTCGAGCAGCGGAATTTCCACCAGCTCCTCCGGCACCTCCCCGTGCAGGCCGGGGTAGGTGAAGGCGAGCGTGATGTCGCACTCCCCGCGCACCAGCCGCTGGAGCGAGGCGGGCGGCTCGCTCTCCAGCAGGTCGACCCGGACGCCGGGGTGGGCCGCGGCCAGCCGGGCCATCGCCTCCGGGATGAGCGTGGCATTGGCGCTGGGGAACGCGCAGACGCGGACCCGCCCCGCGCGCAGCCGGGTGAGGGCGCTCATCTGCTGCTGGGCCGCGGACATGCTGTCGAGGATGACCGCGGCGTGCCGCGACAGCGCCTCCCCCGCCTCGGTGAGGCGCATGCCGCGCCCGACGCGGATGAACAGCGGTGTGCCGACGTCCCGTTCGAGGGCCTTCATCTGCTGGGTGATCGCGGGCTGCGTATAGCCGAGCGCCCGGGCGGCCGCGGAGTACGAACCTGCCCTGACCACTTCGTGGAACGTCTTGATGTGCCGGGAGTCGAACACCCGTGCATCATAAGCAGAATTTGGGTAACCGGGGGGCTCCGGCCGAGCCCCACCACCGGACGCCCCCAGGACACCCACCGGGCATCGGCGCCGACGGCTACGCCTTGCGCCCCACGCCCGCGTACAGCGACGCCGCCTCGTCCCCTTCCACGACCTCGTCGACGCCGAGCTCCGGGTGCCACTGCGTCAGCCGCACAATGCCGGGCTCCTCGACCTCGAGCCCTTCGAAGAAGCGGGCGACCTCCGCGTAGGAGCGCGGCCTCAGGGTGACTCCCCCGGCCGCGTACATGTCGACACCGCGCTGCACGGACAGCGGGTCGAAGTCGGCGGTGAGCTGCGACAGCACGAGATAGCTCCCGGACGGCAACGCATCCACGAGCCTGCGCACCAGGTCGTGCGGCCGGTGCTCGTCGCCCACGAAGTGCAGCAGCGCCACCAGCGAGAGGGCGATCGGCTGCTTGAAGTCGAGGATCTTCCTGGCCTGTTCGAGGATCCGGTCGGGCTCGCGCACATCCGCCTGGATGTAGTCGGTGACGCCTTCCGGGGTACTGCGCAGCAGCGCTTCCGCGTGCGTCAGCACAATCGGGTCGTTGTCGGTGTAGACGACCCGGGACTCGGGGGCGATGCCTTGCGCTAGCTGGTGCAGATTGGGCTCGGTGGGGATGCCGGTGCCGATGTCGAGGTACTGGCGCACGCCCGCCTGTCCCGCCATCCATCGCGTCACTCGCTGCATGAACCACCGGTTGGTCTGGGCGACATGCTTGGCGCGGTTGTCGATGCTCATGATGTGCCGGCCCAGCGCCTCGTCGACCGGGTAGTTGTCCTTGCCGCCCAGGAACCAGTCGTACACCCGCGCCGGATGCGGCTTGCTGGTGTCGATCCTGGGAACGGCGGGCTCGCTCCCGGTCATACGAAGCTCCCTGGATGCTCAGGAATTCTCGGTCAGTCGATCATGTGATCTTCGCAGGAGGACAGCCCTTCGGCAAGCAACTGCAGCTCGGAAAGGGGAAGTACGGCCCGGGCCGGGGGCCGCAGCGCCGAGCCTGCGGCAGGAGGTCAACGCCTTCATCCGGGCCGGCGCCGCCTTCGACGAAGCAGTCTCTGAGTGACCGCCTTTCTTTGCCGGGAGTCGGCTAGGGACGCAGTCGGGCGGCCAGGCCCTCGAAGTAGCTGCGGTGCACGGCGACCAGGTCCACCTGCTCGGGGTCGAGCAGCCACAGCAGGTGCGCACCCTCGATGAACGCGGCGGTCTCGACGTCCAGAGTCGCCGGGTCGAGCCCACGGCACTGGACCACCGCCTGGCCGACGAGATCCTTCACCACACGGCGGGCGCCTAGCTGACCGGTGGCGCAGACCGGCCGACCGGATGCGTCGGCAGGCGCCACTGGCTGTCCGTCAGGTCCACGTACGCAGGAGGCTGTGCATGCCGTACGCCTAGCACGGCGTCGCACGAACGGCTGACCATCCCCGCTACGGGCCCTGGCGGGCGGAGCCGACCTCCGCCCAGACCGTCTTCCCGGACGGCGGGTACGGCAATACCCCCCAGCCGTCGGCCAGTGCGTCCACGATGACCAGCCCGCGCCCTCTCTCATCGGCAACCCCGGAAACGACAGGAAGGCGATCGCCGCGCGGGTCCGTGACCTCGATCCGCAGCCGGGAGGCCAGAAGGAGGACCAGACTCAGCCGGAAGCCCCGGCCCGGCAGACGTCCATGCCTGACGGCGTTCGCGGCCAGCTCGGCCACGACGACCGCGGCAGCTTCCGCGCGCTCACTGTCGGGCGGCCATCCCCATTGCGCGATCTGCTCGACGGCAAGCAGTCGCGCGAGCCGGGCGCCACGCCGCGTGGCGCTGAGCAACTGGGTGAACTGCGGTGCGGGTGTTGCCGATTGAGGCATGTTCATCTGTACGGATTCGCTCTTCACACCACTCAGCGTGGCCGTGTGCCCATACGCTGACCAGGAACGACAGCGGTACGTAGTGGGCACGTACCGGTACGCATGGCACCGGGTACCGGTACTGCCCCCTAACGAGCGCGGACGGACGCTGCACGATTACGGAAGCGCGCGTGCCTCGGTCGGTTACGCGCAGGGCGTCCGGCCACTCGGCCTGGTCGGACTGTGCTCAGTGCCCGGTGGGGTGCCGGGACGTCGAGCCGGATCCGGTGGTCATACCAGCTGCCGTCACCAGTTCCCTTACGCCCACGGCGTGGGGATGCTTCGACCGCAGCTCAGTGACGATCTTCCGGATAGCCGGGCGGTCACGGACCTCACTCTGGGATACTCGCGCGGCAGACAGCAGTTCTGCGGCTGTCTGCTCGGCTTTGCCCCACTGCCACCACGCCCGGCCGAGGTCGGTGTGCATCCGGCCTTTGCGCTCGGCCGTCTTGAACTGGCCAGCCTGTAGTCGACGGCCGGCTTCCAGCGCCGCGCCCGCGTCGCCCAGTGCCCAATGCACACTGACGGCGTACAGATCGACGGCGGCCGGAGTCACAGGGAAGAGGCGGCCGTTGGGCGCTTCCTGCGGCAGGTCGCGAGCGGCCCGGGCTGCTTCACGGATCATGGCGAGTGCCTGGTCGCGATCACCAGCGCGCGCTTCGGTGTAGGCGGTCGTACAGAGCATCTGCGCATATGCGGAAGCCTGCGATTCGTTGTTCAAGCCGGTGGCCTCGACCCGTGCAACAGCGAGGAGGATGTTGCGCTGGGCTGCGACGGACTGGTCCTGGTGGCGAAGCACGATGCTGAGTTCGCGGGCGGCTGCGGCTGACACGAGCGGGGAGCCGGAGAGTTGCGCGTATACCGTTGCCCGGTCCGCGGTCAGTCTGGCCTGGTCGTAGCGTCCGATCTTGATCAGCCCCTGGGCAGCGAGGCTGTAGGTGGCCGACAGGCGGGCGAACGCGATCTCCTGTCGCCCGTCGGCAGCGGCGTGCGCGTCGGCGAGCAGGCCAGGAAGAGCCTTCAACAGCGTGGCGTTCTGGCCAGCGTCGAAGTAGCTGCGGGCAGCAGCGAGACGGGAGTCGAACGGGACCGGAGAACCGGTGGAGTCGGGCATGACCGCGAGCGCGTCGTCCAGGCTCGTCAGCAGAGAGACCGGGGCCGCGAGGCCGGCGGCGGCGAGCAGCGTGCGGCGGCGCATCGGGTCCTCCTGGGCACAGCGTGGCCGTTCTGGCGCAACTCTAGTGGCTTGGTCACCGGTTAACCCGAGCGACGCAGCGAGGACATTGGTCGGTACGCCCACCTCTTTGGCAGCGTGCCGGACCAGGTCCAGGCCCGCTCGTCGCCCGCGCTGCTCCAGGCGACAGACGGTGGAGGCGGAGCAGCCGATCCGCGCGCCGAGGTCGGCCTGCCGCCAGCCGAGGCTCCGGCGCCCAACCCGGATCAAGCCGCCAGGGTCGAGGTTCGCGACGAGGGCACGGACCGCGTCTGATTTCCAGAACTGATCGGCGCTCATCTGGCCTCCCACGCGCCAGCGCCCGACAGGGGCCGACTACCCACAGTATGCGGCGATCAGTGCTGCGTATACGGCGTGTGCGGGATGTGCAAACGGCTTGCACAGCGTGGCAGTCAATCACCGGGAGGCATCGTGGAGCGGTTGTCTGGGAGTGCGCCCCGCTGCGAGTGGCGAGGGCAGAGAGAATGGGGAGGACAGCATGTCAACAGCAGTCGAGATCAAGCTCCGTGACCCGCGGGACTTCGTGGCGCCCGAGGTGTGGGACCGCGAGATCCAGCTCCTCATGCGCGACTATCCGTTCGACGAAGTGATGGCGACCCGGCTGTTCGGCGCTGCCGTCACCTACCTGATCACGGCCATCGAGAAGTGGGGCCAGGGTCTGGAAATGTGCTGTGGCCGGACCGTCGACATCGCGGTCCACGTCTTCATCCTGGACACCAGGAACTACCGGGAGTTCTGCCACCAGCACTTCGACGGCAGGTTCCTGGAGCACATCCCGGAGATCGAGTTCAAGTACGACGGCTCCGTGGAGCGCACAGCGCAGATCATCGCCGCCAACGGCTTTGAGGTGGACTGGAAGCTGTGGGAGGCCGACTATGCCAAGTGCGGCCCGTGCCGACCGGGCGAGAATTGCCACTGACACTCAGGAACGGTTGGGCTCGGGGACGCTGTGAGCGTCCCCGAGCCCCTCGTTCGTTCAGGGCGCGGAACCGTTGTGTCATTCCCGCGCGGGCACCCGTCGGCACCGGTACGGTGATCAGCTTCACCAGTGACCGCCGCCCCTGAGGAGTTTCATGCCCCGTGCGCCCCACACGCCGGCCGAATACTGGGACACCTACATGCCTCACCGTGGCGAAGGTGACCAGCCTGCCCCCGTAGTGGACCGCTTCGAGTGGACTCAGTACCCCGGCCACGGACCCGGCGTCGAGGTGCTCGGCCGCCCGCGCCGAGCCCTGGACCTCGGGCCTGCGGAGGGCAAGGAGGCCGTGTTCCTGGCCCGCCAGGGCGTTGTGGTGACCGGGGTCGACCTCTCCCCGGTGCAGGTGACACGGGCCCGCCGGTGGTGGCGGGCCGAGCAGGGGCTGTCCTTCGTCCAAGCGGACGCGTGCGACTACCTCGCCTCGCACACCGAGCCGTTCGACGCCGTCTACTCGGTGTGGGGCGCCGTGTGGTTCACCGACCCCGAGCAACTCTTCCCGCTGGTGGCCAAGCGCCTGACGGCGGGTGGCGTCTTCGCCTTCAGCCAGGCCGAGACAAATCCCCGCTTATACGGGCCGCAGCGCATGCGCGGTAAATGGCTGGAGGGCCGCGAGCGCGAACTGACCGTGCTCCGCTGGCAGTACAAGCCTGGCGCTTGGGCGGATCTCCTCAAGCGTCACGGGTTCACGGACATCGACGCCTGCGTCCTCGAAGCGCCCGATGCCGGCAAGCTGGGCACGCTCATGGTGCGCGCCCGTAGCGCCGCGTAGAGGTCCTGACTGACCGGCAGGAAGACAGGGGACCGGGGCCCGGGGGCCACACGAAGGGGTGTGGCTTCGCTCGTACACCGTGCGGCCCTGCCGCCGAGCCGTAGCCTGCCGGAAGGGACCGGTACACAGAGTATAGGTACCGGTGCGGGCAGGCAGCGTGCAGAACGGGGGGCGATGGAGCTCACGGGTCCGGTGGACGACAACGACGAGGTGGAAGACGCTGCGGACCTCTTCCGTGTGATCGGCCGGTGAGGTTGCTTCGGGAGCGGGCTGCTCTCACGCAGCGGGAGCTGGGTGAGCAAGTCGGGTACAGCGAGGAGCTGATCCGGTCGATGGAGCGGGGGCGCAGGACGCCACAGCCGGAGTTCCTGGACGCGGCGGACGAGAAGCTGGGAGCGGGCGGGCTGCTGCGGGCGGCGAAGGAGGACGTGGCGAGGGCGAAGGCCCGTGCGCGGGTGAAGCATCCGACGTGGTTCAGGAACTACGCCAAGTTGGAAGCCGATGCCGTCGAGCTCAGCTTCTTCAGCTCGCTGACCGTACCGGGCCTTCTCCAGACTGAGGAGTACGCCAGGACAACCTTCATGGCCCGACAGCCCCTGCTGGACGAAGCCACGATCGAACAGCGCGTAACTGCCCGACTTGCACGTCAGGAGATCCTCACAAGGTGGCCATCCCCCATGGTCAGTGCGGTGATTGACGAGTCGGTCCTCCGCAGGGCCGTTGGCGGCTCTGAGGTACGCCAAGGACAGCTGAAGCACCTCAAACATCTCAGCCATCTGCGCAGCACCACGATTCAGGTACTCCCGATGGCCTGCGAAGACCATGCAGCGCTGGAAGGTCCGTTCATCCTTCTCGCGCCCCGAGGTCGACCACAACTCGCATACGTCGAGGTTCAAAGCGTGAACCGGCTGATCACCGACACCGAAGAGGTACGTATCCTGGCCGCACGGTACGGAAGCATCCGCGGCCAGGCGCTCAGCCCTCATGAGTCCCTGGCACTGATCGAGCAGTTGCTGGGAGAAGCATGAACATCGAGCTCAGCTCGGCCGCCAACTCCGGCCTCAACTGGTTCAAGAGCACTTACAGCGCGGGCGATGGTGGCGAGTGCGTCGAAGTCGCCGCCAATGAGCAGGCCGTGAGTGTCCGTGACTCCAAGGACATCACCCGGCCCCACCTGTCCGTCAGCCACCCCGGCTGGGCGCGCTTCGTTCGGTACGCGGCAGGAGCCTGACTTCGCTCCATGCCCAGCCGCACGTGGCCGGACGACACTCCGGCTTCCTTCCAGCTCCTTCCCGGCGCCGCCGACGCGCCGGTCATCCTTCACGTCCCGCACTCCTCGCGGGTGATTCCCGAGTCGGTGCGTGACGGCATAGCGCTGGACGACCGTGCACTCGAGCTGGAGCTGGACCACATCACCGACTCCCACACGGCCGAGATCGCCGCTGCCGCAGTGGCAGCCGCGACCGTCACCCCCTGGCGTTTCGTCAACCAGCTCTCCCGCCTGGTCATTGATCCCGAGCGCTTCCCCGACGAGCGCGAGGAGATGCTGGCCGTCGGCATGGGCGCGGTCTATACACACACCACGCACCGCGAGCGGCTCCGCCCGCCGGGCGCGGACCCCCGGCCGTTGATCGAGCCCTACTTCCATCCCTATGCGGAGGCGATGAACGCGGCGGTCGGCGAGCGGCTGGCGGCGACGGGGCGTGTCGTCGTCATCGACGTCCACTCGTATCCGACCGAGCCGCTGCCCTACGAGCTGCACGGCGACGGCCCGCGGCCGCCCATCTGCCTGGGCACGGACGACTTCCACACTCCGCCCGAGCTGATCGCCCTGGCCCAGACGGCGTTCGCGGGCTTCGGCGGCACGGGGATCAACAGCCCCTTCGCCGGGACGTATGTGCCGCTGAAGTACTACGGCAAGGACCCGCGCGTCAGCGCCCTGATGATCGAGATCCGCCGGGACACGTACATGTCGGAACCGGGCGGGGCGGCGGGCTCCGGCCTCACCGCCATCGCCGCCGCGCTGGCGGGTCTGGTCGACGCGCTGTCGGTCTGAGTCAGAACCACGCCCGCCCCGCGGCCCACACGGCGAGTTCGTCCTGCGCGCTATTCAACAGGGCGGCTGATGGCGCCGTCGCTCCGTTCGTCACAAGGGCGTAGTGCACGCCGCCCGCGTTCTGCGCGGTGAGCAGGAGGCGGCGGCTGCCCGTCCCACCCGGCTCCGGGGCGACGGCGATCGGTGTGCTTCTGGTGTACGCGGGAGGTCCGGCGACCGCGCCGAGGTCGGAGACCACCGTCGTGCGGGGGGTGTCGAAGGACGCAGGCAGGTGCAGTTCGGTGGGGGCAGCGGTGACGTCCGAGCGCCACAGGAGGAGGCCGTACCGGCCTCCGCCGACGAGCTCGGCGACCCGCGGCAGCGACTTCGGTACGGGATTCCACGTCAAGGTCGTCGAGCCGTCGCGTGAGCGGTCCTCGTAGGTGAAGGCGAGGGCGTGGCCCGCGGTGGCGCTGGGGTACAGGCGGTCCAGCAGCCGGGCGTCCTGGCGCAGGACCGCCGTGCCCGAGTCGTCGAGGCGGACGGCCGACAGGTCCTCGTCGTTCCAGGCGTCGGCGGCGGTCAGGACCTTGTCGGGGTTGCCGTTCATCAGCTCGTGGTGGCGGCCGTTGTAGATGTCCCACTGCCATTGCGTGCCGGACAGTACCGGTCCCGAGTCCTGAGGGCGAGACCACCAAGCGGCACCTGGCAGTCGGGAGTCCAGAGCCTGGTGCATCGCCTTGCCGACCGTCGGGGCCTTGTCGGAGACACTCCCGGTCAACGGGTGGCCGAACTCGCTGACGACCGCCGCTGTACCCGCGCCGGCCGCGCGGTCGCGGACGGCGCCGAAGTCCCCGGCGTACTGGCCGTCGGCGGCCTTGCCCCACATGAAGATGCCGGAGATGGCCTTGTGGTCGTAGAAGTGGGTGCTGAAGACATACCGCGGGCCGATGGTGCCGGCGTCCAGCAGCCCGCCCTCCTGCTTCTGGAAGGCGAGGTTGGAGTTCCAGAAGAGGTTCGGTTCGACGAAGGCGGGCTTGTTCTGCCAGCCGGCCGCGTCCATGCGGGCGCGGAACTTCTTGTAGAAGGGCCAGAGCAGCTCGCGCTCCCACGCCCGGCTGGACTGGCCGGAGTCGTACGAGCCCGCGTGCGGTTCGTTGTACGGGTCGAAGCCCGCGACCGCCGCGAACTCCGCGGCGCTGAGGTGCTCGGCGAAGTACGCCATGGTGGTCTGGGCGGTCGCGAGGAAGGCGTCCTGCACGCCGCCCTTGTTGTGCCAGAAGTCGTACGTCGCCCGCTTCACGGCTTCGTTCTGCGTGATGTTCTGTCCCCAGAACAGGCAGATCCCGCACGACTCCCGCGGGTAGCCGCCGGCCTCGACTGCCCACTTGGGGGCACCGTCGCCGCTGTACCAGCTGCCTTTGTTGAAGAGGTGCCGGGAGTAGAGGTCCTGGTGAAAGTCGGGGTAGACGCGGATGCCTGCCTTCAGGAAGGCCCGCAGCTGTGCGGTGGCGGCGGCGAGATAAGCCCGGTCCACCTGTCCCCGCACGGGTTCGGCGTGAGCCCATGACAGCAGGAAGCGGACGGCGTTGCCGCCGCCGAGCGCACGCAGCGCGTTCGCGGACTTCTCGGCGTCGGCGACGGAAGCGAAGGGCAGTCCGCCGTTCTCCTCCAGCTTTGTCCCGCCGGAGACGTTGTACCCGCGCAGGACCACCTCGCGGCCGAGTCCGTCTTTGAAGCGGCCGCCCTCGACCGTGAAGGCGGACGCGGCCTGCTCGTCGAACCAGAGGGAGTGCGGGGCGGGCGCCGCGGCGGACGGCGCGCCGCGTGTGGTCAGGGACGCGGTCATGAGGATGAGGAGACCGATCAGACGCGCGCGCATCTTCGCCATGCCCATCACAGTTCCTGACACACCGTCAGATTGTCAACGGTTGCACCACCGGCGACGCAGGACATGACAAGGGGAGCACCGACCCCGAGTGGCGCCAAAGACCGAGGTATCCGCAGGTAACCGACCATTCCCCTCGCATCCGGCGCATCTCCGTTATGCGGTTATCTTCGCTTCTCCGAGCCGTCGAGCCATTTCCCCCGCAATGCCGCACCCATTGCGCCGCCTAACACCTTCTGCACACGCCCCTGAAACACTCCCTACACATAGACGCGTGCGGTGCGTACGACACCTGACACGAGGTTGCCTTCTTCGGCGAATCTGCACACCGAATGCGCAGCCGTCACATCGCCTCCCGCGGACCTCTCCCGCCCTGACCAGCCCATCCTCCCATTGATGCGGTAATGTCCAGTTCCTGGCCAAGTGGGTGCCAACTCAAGGGAATTGCGATGGCTCACCGTGTGAAGAAGATGCCACCAAGCCATGGACATACCTGCACGTCAGGTAATTCAACGGCCGCCTTTCGACCGCATCAGCGGTTGTCCGATTGGCTGCGCAACACGCCTGCGTGCTTTGATCCTTCGCACTGCGGGAGCCGAAAGACTCAGTCGCAGCATTCGAGATATCCATGCGAAGGGAACCCCCTCATGAACTCCACCCCCCAGGTTCAGACCCAGGAAATCTCCGACAGCGACCTGGACAACGTGTCCGGCGGCCTGGTGGGCCAGGCTGCCGGCGCCGCGCTCGGCACCGTCGACTCCGTCGTCCCGGTCTCCGGCGTCGTCGGTGCCGCGTCCGGCACCGTCGGCTCCGTGGTCGGTACCGCCGAGGGCCTCACCGGCCTGGACACCTCCGGCGTCACGGGCCTGGTCGCCGGTCTCTGAGCCGGTCGTGTGCCGCTCAGCGGCGCATCCCCAAGCGGTGACTACGGCTCGTCGGCTTCCCCTCCTTGCCGACCGGCCGGACCGTATGCCCCGGATCCAACCCAGGGTCCGGGGCATACGGCCGCCGCCCGGCGGGCCCGCCGAGCGAGCCGCGCCGAATACCCGTCAGCCATCGCAGTTGAGGGAAGAGTGTCGTGCAGTTCCGCCAACAGGCCCTTTCCAAGCTGCAGTCGCCGGAAGAAATCGATCTGCCGGTGCGTTTTGCCCGCCCGCAGGGGTGGCTCGTCCTTGCCGTCACGGTCGTCGTCATGATTGCCGCAGCCGCCTGGGCAGTCACCGGAACCCTGACCTCCACACTCGGCGCGCCCGGTATCCTCACCCACGCCCAGGGCAGTTACGTCCTGCAGAGCCCCGTCGCGGGCCAGGTCACGGAAGTGCTCGCCGAAGAGGGCGCGAGGGTTTCCGCCAACGCTCCCCTGGTGAAGCTCCGTACCGCCGAGGGCAGCACCGTCGTCCGTACGATCGCCGCGGGCCGGCTGACCGCACTCGTCGCCACGATCGGATCCGTGGTCACGACCGGAGCGGATGTGGCGGCCGTGGAGAGGATCGACAAGCCGGACGACCCCCTGATGGCCGTCCTGTATGTGCCCGCCGACAGCGGATCGACGGTGCCCGTGGGCGCTTCGGTCGATCTCACCGTCCAGTCGGTGCCCACCCAGCAGTACGGAGTACTGCGCGGCCGGGTGAAGGCCGTCGGCCGTACCGCCCAGACCCGCCAGCGGATCACCGGCTTCCTCGGCAGCAGTCAGCTGGGCGAGCAGTTCTCGAAGAAGGGTCAGCCCGTGGCGGTCCTGGTCCGTCTCGACCCGTCCTCGCGCACCGAGTCCGGCCATAGCTGGTCGTCCGCGGACGGTCCGCCGTACGCAGTCGACTCCATGACCCTGACCACCGGCGCCATCCGGCTGTCCGAGCAGCACCCGATCGACTGGCTGCTGCCGTGACCGCGCAGAAGCAGCAGAAGCTGCCGCCGGCGGCGGGCGGCCGCGGCCGCCATCGCCCGGAGGGAGCGCCGGCCCCTCGGCGCGGCTCGCGCCGCGCAGGCCCGCCGCCCAAGGCCAGGAAGCAGAAGGCCGAGAAGCAGAAGGCCGTTCGCACCCCCACCATCCTCCAGATGGAGGCGCTGGAGTGCGGCGCCGCCTCGCTGGCCATGGTGCTCGCGCACTACGGGCGGCACGTGCCGCTCGAGGAGCTGCGTATCGCGTGCGGTGTCTCCCGCGACGGCTCACGCGCCAGCAACCTGCTCAAAGCAGCCCGCAGTTACGGTCTACAGGCCAAAGGCATGCAGATGGAGCCGACGGCGCTGGCCGAGATGCGGGCGCCGGCGATCCTGTTCTGGGAGTTCAACCACTACGTCGTCTACGACGGCATGGGACGCCGGTTCGGCCGTCGGGGCGTGCACATCAACGACCCGGACAAGGGCCGCCGCTTCGTGGCGACGGAGGACTTCGACACCAGCTTCACCGGTGTCGCGCTGATCTTCGAACCCTCCGACAGCTTCCGCCGGGGCGGCCGTAAGCCGGGGATCATGGGCGCCGTGCCCGCGCGGCTGCGCGGTACGACGGGCACTCTGCTGGCGGCTCTGCTCGCCAGCCTGCTACTCGTCGCGGTCGGCGCCGCGGTGCCTGCACTGAGCCGTACGTACATCGACATGTTCCTGATCGGCAATCAGACCTCACTGCTGGGACCCCTGTTCGCGTCGATGGCCGTGATGGTGGCGCTCACCGCCGTGCTCACCGGCCTGCAACAGGCGAACCTGCTGCGCGGCCGCATCATCTCGTCCACGCTCAGCAGCGCCCGCTTCCTGCGTCATCTACTGAGACTGCCGGTCACGTTCTTCGCCCAGCGCAGTCCGGCCGATCTGGTGCAGCGGCTGCAGTCCAACGACGCGGTCGCAGAGACGCTGGCGCGGGACCTCGCCGCCGCCGGCGTGGACGGTGTCGTCGTCATCCTCTACGCCCTACTGCTGTGGACGTACGATCCTCAACTCACCGTCATCGGCGTGCTGATCGCGCTGCTCAATGTGGTCGCGATGCGCATCGTGATCAGGCTGCGGGCCACCAACACCCAGAAGCTGCGCGCGGACAGCGCCCGGCTCACCAACACCTCGTACACCGGTCTTCAGCTGATCGAGACCATGAAAGCCACCGGCGGTGAGAACGGGTACTTCCGGCGCTGGGCGGGGCAGCACGCGACCACGCTGGAGGTACAGCAGCGGCTCGGTGTGCCGAGCGCCGCCCTCGCCGTCGTCGCGCCCACCCTCGCGATGCTCAACAGCGCGCTGATCCTCTGGATCGGTGGACTGCGGGCGGTGGAGGGCCATATCTCGATCGGTCTGCTCGTCGCCTTCCAAGCGCTGGTGACGCGATTCACCGCGCCGATCACCCGGCTGAACGGAGTGGCGGGCAGGATTCAGGACTTCGCCGCCGATGTGGCCCGGCTCAAGGATGTCGAGAACTTTCCCGTCGACGCGCTGTACTCACGCCGGGAGCAGGAGGCGAGCACCCGCAGGCTCAAGGGCCATGTGACGCTGGAGAACATCACCTTCGGCTACAGCCCGCTGGACAAGCCGCTGCTCAGCGGGTTCTCGCTGACGGTGGGACCTGGGCAGCAGGTGGCGCTCGTCGGCGGGTCGGGCAGCGGCAAGTCCACCGTCTCCCGGCTGATCTCCGGCCTCTACAGCCCGTGGGAGGGGACGATCCGTATCGACGGGCAGCGCCTGGAGGACATTCCGCGCAGCGCGCTGGCCGCCTCGGTCTCCTTCGTCGACCAGGACGTGTTCCTCTTCGAAGGCACCGTCCGGGACAACGTGGCGCTGTGGGACCCGTCGATACCGGACGAGGCCGTCGTCACCGCGCTGAAGGACGCAGCGCTCTACGACGACGTGATCGTCCGGCGGCCCGACGGCATCCACAGCCGGGTCGAGCAGGACGGCCGCAACTTCTCCGGCGGTCAGCGCCAGCGGCTGGAGATCGCCCGGGCGCTGGTCCGGCGGCCGAGCATCCTCGTACTCGACGAGGTCACCAGCGCTCTGGACGCGCAGACCGAGCAGGTCATCATCGACAATCTGCGGCGGCGCGGCTGCGCGTGCGTCGTGATCGCCCACCGGCTGAGCACGGTGCGCGACAGCGACGAGATCGTGGTGCTCGACCATGGTTCGGTCGTCGAACGCGGCAGGCACGAGCACCTGGTCGCCGCCGGGGGTCCGTACGCCGAGCTGGTCAAGGAGCACTGACGTGGCATCCGTTCACCCGTCCGCGGTCGCGGGACCGGGCGAGACCGACGCGGTGACCCACGCGCTGGGCGGCCTCGGCGCGCCCGTCGACTGCACCGGCCTGCGCAGCCTGGCGCTGGAGGGGCCGCAGGTGCTGTGGCTCGTCGTCGGCGGGGCGCTGGATCTCTTCGCGGTCGACGCCGCCCAGCAGGGGCACTGGCACTTCCTCGGCCGTCTCGAAGCGGGCACGCTGCTGCTCGGCCCGGTGGACGGCCCGCGGCACACCCTGCTCGGCAGGCCTTCGCAGGACTGTCAGCTGCGCAGGATCCCGTTGCGTGAGCTGTACCGGCCGGGGTACGAGACGTACGAGACCGAGTACGGGACGTACGACACCGCCTCCGGCACGTACAACACCATGTCCGGGACGTATGACACCGGGTCCGGCACGTACAGCACCGGCTACGAAACATCCAACACCGGCTACGAGGCTCCCAGTCCCCTGGAGTACGCCTTCGCTCTCGGCACCGGGCGGGGCCTCGGCGTCCTGTTCCAGGCTCCGCTCGACGGCCGGCCCGCGGCCGACGTGGCCGTGGCCGACGACGACATCCTGTGGATGCCGGTCTCCCCCGGCAGCGTCCAGTACGGCGGCGCGTACAGCGCGGAGGCGGCCGGGGACCTGCTGGTCGACGCTGCGCTGTGGCAGCAGATGGTCAACCAGCAGTACCGGCTGCTGTCCGCGGTGGACCGCTGGATCGAAGAGCTGGAGCGCGCGCACGAGGACCGGACGGCCGCCGGTATCAAGGCGGGCGAGGCCGTCCGTGCCCGGGCCGATCAGGCGCTGCTGGCCTCCATCGGCAGGCCGGAACGGGCCGGCCGGGCATCCACAGGCGCTGACGTGGCGACCGACGACGCCACGTTCGCTGTCTGCCGGCGGGTCGCGGAGGCCGCCGGGATCACGCTCTCCGAGCCGTCGAAGAGCGGTGCGGTGAGCGACCGCGTCAGTCCGGTCGAGCGGATAGCGGTCGGCTCGCGGATCCGTACCCGCGCGGTCAGACTCGACGGTCGCTGGTGGCGTACGAATACCGGCCCCCTGGTGGGTCATTGGGCCAAGTCGGGAGCCCCGGTCGCGCTGCTGTGGCGTCGCGGCCGGTACGAAGCGGTGAATCCGGCATCCGGACTGCGGATACGCATCGGCAGGAACAGCGCGGAGGAACTCGAACCGCGCGCCGTGATGTTCTACCGCCCGCTGCCGGAACGGCCCATGACCGCCTGGCAGCTGATGCGCTTCAGCCTGCGCGACACCCGCATGGATCTGCGCAATCTGGCGCTCGCCGGACTGGTGACGGTGGGTCTCGGCGCGCTGGTGCCGATCGCGACCGGACAGGTGCTCGGCGTGTACGTGCCGACGGCCGAGAAGAACCTCATCGTCCAGGTCTCACTCGCAGTCATGATCGCCGGCGTCGTCTCCGCCGCGTTCATGCTGCTGCAGAACCTGACCATTCTGCGGATGGAGGGACGTATCGAGAGCGCGCTGCAACCGGCCGTGTGGGACCGGCTGCTGCGGCTGCCGACCAGGTTCTTCACCGAGCGCTCGACCGGAGAGCTGGCCAGTGCGGCGATGGGCATCAGCGCCATTCGCCGGGTGCTGTCCGGCATCGGACCCGTCGCCGTGCAGGCGAGCACGGTCGGCGCGATGAACCTCGTACTGCTGCTCTGCTACAGCGTTCCGCTGGCGCTCGCCGCGATCGCCATGCTGATCCTCATCGGAGCCGTGTTTCTCGGGATGGGCCTGTGGCAGCTGCGGTGGCAGCGGCAGCTCGTCGAGCTCGGCAACAAGCTCAACAACCAGGCGTTTCAGACCCTGCGCGGGCTGCCCAAGCTGCGTGTAGCCGCGGCGGAGAGTTTCGCGTATGCCGCCTGGGCGCGGGAGTTCGCCCGCTCCCGTGAACTGCAACAGCGCGCCGGCCGGATCAGGAACCTCACCACGGTCCTCGACGCGGTCTATCTGCCGCTCTGTTCGCTCACCATGTTCATGCTGCTGGCCGGCCCCGCCCGTGGCAGCATGTCGGCCGGTGAGTTCCTGACCTTCAACACCTCCGTGACCATGCTGCTGACCTCCGTCACGCAGGTCTCCGGGGCGCTGGTCTCGGCCGCTGCCGTCCTGCCCATGTTCGAACAGATCAAGCCGGTACTCGACGAGGCCCCTGAGGTCTGCGGCGCCAGCGCCCAGCCCGGCACCCTGACCGGCGCGATGGAGGCCAGGAAGCTCTCCTTCCGCTACTCCGACGACGGCCCCCTGGTCCTCGACGACGTGTCTCTCCAGGTTCGGCCGGGCGAGTTCGTGGCGATCGTCGGTCCCAGCGGATGCGGCAAGTCGACGCTTCTCCGCCTCCTCATCGGCTTCGACAAACCGGCCTCGGGCAGCGTGCTGTACGACGGCCAGGACCTGGCGGCCCTGGACCAGGCTGCCGTCCGCCGCCAGTGCGGTGTCGTCCTGCAGAACGCACAGCCGCTGACCGGCTCGATCCTGGACTGCATCTGCGGTGCCGAGTCCTTCTCCCAGGAAGAGGCGTGGGAGGCCGCCGAGATGGCGGGCCTGGCCGAGGACATCAAGCGCATGCCGATGGGCCTGCACACCATGATCTCGGCCGGCGGCGCGATCTCGGGCGGCCAGCGCCAGCGCCTGATGATCGCCCAGGCCCTGATCCGCCGCCCGCGCATCCTGTTCTTCGACGAGGCGACCAGCGCGCTGGACAACGAGACCCAGCGCATCGTGATCGATTCCACCCGCCAACTGAGCGCCAGCCGTGTGGTGATCGCCCACCGGCTGTCGACGGTGATGGACGCCGATCGCGTGATCGTGATGTCGGACGGCCGGGTCGTCGAGCAGGGCCGCCCGGCCGACCTGCTGGCCAACGCGGGCGGCGCGCTTCACGAACTGGTGCGGCGGCAGATGACCTGAGCCGGCGGACCCGTGGAGGCGGTCGTCACTGGTCGGTCACGCCGTCCAGGTGCGGCAGGTAATGATCGAGGCGTTCCCGCTTGGTCAGCAGATACGACATGTTCTCCTCGCGCGGCGGTATCAGCAGGGGAACCTGCTCGGTGATTTTGATGCCGTGCCGCAGCAGCGCTTCGCGCTTGAGCGGGTTGTTCGACAACAGCCGCACGGACTGCACACCGAGGTCGTGCAGCATCTCCGCCGCCACCCGGTAGTCGCGGGCGTCGGCCGGAAACCCGAGGGCGAGATTCGCCTCGACCGTGTCCAGCCCCTCCGCCTGGAGCTTCATGGCCCGCAGCTTGGCCAACAGACCTATCCCTCGCCCCTCGTGACCCCGGAGGTAGACGAGAATGCCGCGCCCTTCCGTCACGATGGCGTGCAGTGCGGCGGACAGCTGATCGCCGCATTCACAGTGCTTGGACCCGAAGACATCTCCGGTCAGACACTCCGAATGCACACGGGTAAGTGCTCCCTCTTTCTCGGCATCGCCGTATACCAGCACCATTTGTTCGTCCCCGCTTTCGCGGTCCAGGTAGCCGATGGCGAGAAAATCGCCGTGCGTGGTGGACAGCCGGACATCCACCACTCGTTCTACACCTGATGGATGAACACTGTCGCCGAACACGCCATCACTTTCTGTCATGACCCCGATCCTATCTGGCAATCTCTGGGCGGCGTAGGCCAAAATGACGAAGAAGCATCAACTGACTGCCCGTTTCATCACGTTCGACCATGGACGCGCAGAGCGAACAACGAAAGGCCCTAAAACAATGAGTGGTTCACAAACGCCACAGGCATCGGGCCTGTTGCCGTGGGACTCCACGGAGGACGTGCGGACCCGGCAGGCCGATGTCGCCGTCCTTCCCATAGGCAGCTTCGAGCAGCACGGCGCGTTCCTTCCCCTGGTGACCGACACGGTCATCGCCTGCACCATCGCCCGGGAGATCGCCGCAGCCCATCCGGTTCACCACCTTCCTCCTCTCACGATCTCCTGCTCGCACGAGCATGCGGCCTGGCCGGGAACCGTCAGCATTTCCGCCGCGACCCTCCATGCCGTCGTACGGGACATCGCCGACTCGCTCCGCCGGTCCGGTGTCGGTTCCCTGATTCTGGTCAACGGGCACGGCGGAAATTACGTACTGCGCAACGTAGTTCAGGAATCCGTCGGCAGCGGGATGCGTATGGCGCTTTTCCCGGGCTCGGCAGACTGGGATGCGGCACGGTCCAGGGCCGATGTGCAGACCCCGTCACACAGCGATATGCACGCGGGTGAAGTGGAGACGTCCATCCTGCTGCACGCCCATCCCGAACTGGTCCGCCCTGGTTATGAAACCTCCGATTTCCTGGTCGACGACCGTAAGCATCTGCTCACTCTGGGTATGACGGCATACACCGAGTCCGGTGTCATCGGCCGTCCGTCAATGGCGTCCGCCGATAAGGGAAAAGAACTTCTGGCGGCACTGGTCGAATCCTTCGGTGAGTACGTCTCACTGCTCACCCGGCAGGCGACGCGATGACCGGCCGCAGCGACGTACTCGACGCGGCGGAAGCCTGGGAGCGGCTGCGCGGCATCAGGTCGGAGGCGGACGCCGAAGCCGCCGGCCTTGTCCCGGGCGCGGACGGCGGCCGGCGCTGGGAGCAGGACGCCTCGCCCGAGGCGCAGATGCTCGCCGACCGCTATCTCCCGCTGTGCCTGGCCGGTCCGCACGTTACGTTCGCACAGCTCGGACAGAGCCTGGACGGTTTCATAGCGACGCGTACCGGCGACGCCGACTACGTCACGGGCGAGGAGGACCGCCTTCATCTGCACCGCCTGCGTGCGCTCGCCGACGCGGTGGTCGTCGGGGCGGGCACAGCGGTCGCGGACGATCCGCAACTCACGGTGCGTGCCTGCCCCGGGGCCAGCCCGGTGCGCGTCGTGCTCGATCCGCACAGTCGCGTACCGCCGGGGCACCGGGTGTTCACCGACGGATCAGCGCCGACGCTGTGGGTGGTGGGCGAGGGCAGTGACCCCAGCAAGTCCGCCCCGGACGGCGTCGATGTACTGACGCTGCCGGACAGCGATGCGTTCGCCCCGGGCCGCCTGGTGCAGGCGCTCGCGCGGCGCGGTCTGGGCCGGGTACTGATCGAGGGCGGCGGCGTCACCGTGTCACGCTTCCTGCACGAGCAGGCGCTGCACCGGCTCTACGTCACGGTGGCGCCGGTCCTGCTCGGCGACGGTGTCCCGGGGCTCCGCTTCGCCGGTACGCCGGTGATGCGCGACGCGCTCCGCCCGCCGGTGCGACGCGCCGCCCTCGGCGAGGACACGCTCTTCGAGCTGGAGTTGGGGACGCCGAAGACGGGCGAGCCACTGGCCGGCGAGCACCCCGACACCGGGCAGGCTCGCGGCGAAGGTGAGCACTCCGTAGATGACGGCGACGGTCAGACCCTGGGCCGCGCCCAGGCCGGCGGCGCCGAAGGCCCACGCGGTGACGCCTTCCCTGGGCCCCCAGCCACCGACGTTCAGCGGCAGCGCCATGGCGAGCAGCGCAAGCACCATCAGGGGCGCGAGTTCGGCGAACGGCGCCGTTGACCCGGCGGCCCGGGCGGCGAGAAGGAACGTGCCGAGGTGCCCAGCCAGCACCACGACGGACGAGATGACCACTCCCGGCCAGCTTCTGCGGGCGAGCAGTCCGAGCCGCGCTTCGGCCAGCGCGGCTCGGACCGCGCGGTGCCATCGCGAAGTGCCTGACTTCCCGCGGAGACGGACGGCGACCGCGATCGTCAGGGCGACCACCACTGCGAGAGCCACAGCGGTCCCCGGCGACGCGGCCAGGTCGCGGGGCCCCGCGAGGGCCGGGGACGGCTGGGCGAGCAGGACCGTCACACCGACCGCGATCAGGACCACCTGGCCCGCGGTCCGTTCGAGGACGACCGCACGCACACCACGGCCGACGTCATGCGTGTCCTGCCCGTGCCGCACCGCGCGGTGTACATCGCCGAGTACGCCGCCGGGCAGCGCCGCGTTCAGGAACAGCGCGCGGTAGTAGTCGGCGACGGCACGGCCCAGCGGCAGCCGAATGTTCAGGCCGCGGGCCACCACGCACCAACGCCAGGCGCTGAACACAGTGGTGAGCAGGCCGAGGCCGAGAGCGGCCAGCAGGGTGGGGCCGTCAATCCTGCGCAGCCCGTCCAGGAAGGCACCGGTGCCCAGCCGCCACACCAGCACCACGAGGATGCCCGCTCCGGCGAGCGTGCCGAGACGGGCCCGTACTGTCTGGCTCATGAGGTCCCGCCCGCCGGCCGGGGCAGGGCCAGCAGATCGCTGTGGTGCACCACTACCTCCAACTGGCCCGCCTCACACGTGGCCAGGCGGCGGCGCAGATACGCCTCCGCGCGCGAGGCGAGGCCGGGGCGCTGCTCGCAGGCCGCGTCGACCCAGCCTCGTAGCCATTCCGCCGTCAGCGCCGACTCATCGGCGCCGAGCCGCCATGGGCTGGGGTGCGCCCGTACGGTCGCCCCTTGCCGTGCGAAGGCCTCGGAGGCCGCGGTGACGGCGTCGGGCCCGAGCAGGCCGTTACGGCGCTGGTGGGCGTTGAAAGCGGCGGCGAGCTCGGCATCCAGCGGTTCCGCCGGTGTCAGCTTGACCCGCCCGACCACGGAGAGCGCCAGCAGTACCGGGCATCCGGCCGTCGCGCAGGCTTTGGCGAGCCCGTCCATCTCGTCGCGGGTGAGCACGTCCAGCAGAGCGGAGGCCGTCAACAGCGAGGTCCCGGACAGGTCTTCAGCGGTCAGGCGGCCGATTTCACCGCGTTCGGCGGCGACCGTCACGGCGCTGCCGTCAGCTGCCGTACGGGGCATCCGCGCGGCGGCCAGTTCGAGCAGAGCGGGGTCACGGTCGTGCAGGATCCAGTGCTGGGGGCCGTTCAGCCGGGGTGCCAGCCAGCGTCCCATGGAGCCGGTGCCGCAGCCGAGATCGCGGATCACCAGCCCCGCATCTGGTAGCTGCAGGTGCCTGAGCAGCGGTTCGAGGAGTCCGGATGCGCGGGCGGCGGCGTCGGCGCCTTCCCGCAGCTCCAGCCACTCGGGGGCATAACGAGGCACGTCGGTCGTACTCACGCGGCCCTCCGGGGTTCGAGTATGAGCTGTTCCAGCGCACCGGCCAGCTTCCGCGATGTCGTCTCCCACGCGTCCAGCGCGGTGCGCCGGTCGCCTGCGGCCGCCTTCAACCGACGGCGCAGGCCGGCGTCGCCGAACCAGCAGCGCAGCGCCGCGGGGAGTGCCGCCGGGTCCTCCGACGGTACGAGGATGCCTGGCACGCTGCCGTCGGGCGCGCGCCCGACGGCCTCGGGGAGACCGCCGACGGCCGTCGCCAGCACCGGAATGCCGCGCGCGAGCGCCTCGGTCGCGGCCATGCCGTACGTCTCGGCGTACGAGGTGAGCACCATGAGGTCGGCGGCGGCGTAGCTCGCGTCGAGCTCCGCACCGGCCTGGGGTCCCACGAGGCTCACTCGGTCGCCGAGGCCGTACTCCTCGATCAGCTCCCTCAGCCCGGCGACATAGCCGGGGTCCTGATCGAGGCCGCCGGCGCATACGCAGTCCCAGGGCAGGTCCGCGACGGCCGCGAGTGCCTTCACCAGCCGGTACTGTCCCTTGCGCGGAGTCACCGACGCGACGCACAACAACCGCGAGACACCGTCGGTGCCGGGCGCCGGGGGCTCGATGTCGACGCCGGGGGCGGCGACATGGACCCGGCCTGAGGCGAGGCCGTGGTGGGCCACGAGTCTGCGGGCCGCCCACTCGCTGGTCGCCACGACCGCCGGAACGGCGCGCAGAGTTTCGCGCTCCAAGGCGTCCAGGGCCGCCGCCCGGGCGGGGGCGAGTCCTGTCTCGTCGCCCAGCGGCAGGTGCACCAGCACTGCCAGGCGCAGCCGTTCGGCCTCGGGGACGACGATGTCCGGAACGGCGCAGGCGACGAGTCCGTCGAGGAGGACGACGGTGCCGTCCGCCGACCCCGCCAGGACTCGGGCCAGTTCGCCGCGGGCAGCCGCTTGGGGCTGTGGCCAGCTGCCCGCCACGGCGTGCTCGTGGACCTGCCAGCCGATTCCGGGCAGTTCCTGGCAAACCCGGCGGTCGTAGACATTGCCGCCACTCGGCGCGGCCGGATCGTCGACGCCCCCGGGGATGACCATGTGCACCGAGCGCGAGTGCGGGGCGGCCGCATGAACATCGGCGCGGTTCACAGGGTGCGCTCGTAACTCGCCCAGGCGATATGTGATTCGTGCAGGGTGACCGTGATGCCGGCCAGGCCGCGGGCGCCCTCGCCCAGAGCCCCTGCGTGCACCTGGTCGGCGAGACGGTCGGCGATGACCTTGGCCAGGAATTCCGTACTGGTATTGGTGCCCGCGAAGTCGGATTCGTCGTCGAGATTGCGGTAGTTCAACTCGCCGACCACGGCGCCGAGTTCCCGGGTGGCCAGTCCGATGTCGACAACGATGTTGTCGGCGTCCAGCTCGGCGCGGCGGAAGGTGGCGTCCACAAGAAACGTCGCTCCGTGCAGGCGCTGCGCGGGGCCGAAGACCTCTCCACGGAAGCTGTGAGCGACCATGAGGTGGTCGCGGACGGTGATGCTGAACAACGGATGATCCTCCAGGTGTGGCGGCACATCGGACCCTGTACTCGGACCCTGTAGTACGGCTGGCTTGTTCTCGTTGTTCAGGCCGGGTCAGCAGCGGTTTTGTAGAGAACCCGGTGGCACAGCCCCGGGAGCTCCCCGGAGGTGAGTCTCGGCAGCACCTCCGGCAGCTCGTCGAAGGCGCACTCGCCGGTGATCAGCGCGTCGAAGGCGGGGTCGGCGAGCAGGTCGAGCGCGAGCGCGAGGCGGTCGGCGAAGGTCCGGCTGGAGCGCCGTGAGGGGGACACCATCCCCACCTGGCTGCTGCGCACGACCAGGCGGCGGGAGTGGAAGGCCTCCCCCAACGGCAGGCTGATCCGACGATCGCCGTACCAGCTCAGTTCGACAACCGTCCCCTCCGGGGCGAGGAGTTCCAGTGAGCGCGCGAGCCCGTCCTCGGTGGCGCTGGCATGGACGACGAGATCGCAGTCGCCCGCGGCGTCCTCGGGGAGCGCGAAGTCGACGCCGAGCGCGCGGGCGATCCCGGCGCGCATGGGATCCGCGTCGACGAGTTGCACACGGACAGCGGGGTAGCGGGCGAGGACCGCGGCGACGCAGGCGCCGACCATGCCGGCCCCGACCACCGCGATCCGGTCGCCGATCAGGGGCGCGGCGTCCCACACGGCGTTCACCGCGGTCTCCACCGTTCCGGCCAGCACGGCCCGCGCGGCGGGGACAGTGTCCGGCACGGGGGTCACGGCGCTCGCGGGGACGACGTAGCGGGTCTGGTGCGGGTAGAGGCAGAAGACCGTACGGCCGAGGAGGTGCTGTGGTCCTTCTTCGACCAGGCCGACGTTGAGATAGCCGTACTTCACGGGCCCAGGGAAATCGCCGTCCTGGAACGGCGCCCGCATCGCGGTGTGCTGACTCTCCGGTACGCCACCGCGGAAGACAAGGGTCTCCGTTCCACGGCTCACGCCGGAACAGAGGGTGCGCACGAGAACCTCGTCGGCGGCGGGCTTGGGCAAGGAGACGTCCCGTATCTCGCCATGGCCGGGAGAGTGGAGCCAGAAGGCACGGGCGGCGCGCTTCATCTGCGTACTCCTGAACAATCGGCGCGCTTCATCTGCGTGCTCCTGAACATTCGGGCGGCGTTTGACGTACTGATCTTTAACAAGCCGCGGCCACGGTACGCGGCACCATTGACTCTGTCACGCAGCCGGAGGGCGGCAAGGGTGGCCCTGAACAACACGTATGACAGGCGGCTGCTGCGCCAGGAGACAGCCGCTGGAGCGGGCGCGCAGCTACTACTGCTGGCCCTTCTCGGCACGGCGATCGGCCTGGGGCCCGCGGGATGGCTGACAGGCCTGGCGTTCGCGCTCGTGACCTGGGCCGTGCTCACGCGCGCCGTGCACCGCTCGTGGCTCCGCTCCTTCGGGGCCGCCAACCGCGTCACCCTCGCGCGGGCGACGCTCGTCGGGGGCGTGACCGCCCTGGTCGCGGACTCTTTCGAGAGTCCGCCGCCGGTCACGCTCCTGGTCGCGCTCACGACGGTGGCGCTGATCCTCGACGCGGTCGACGGTCAGGTCGCCCGCCGCACCGGCACGGCTTCCCCCCTGGGCGCGCGCTTCGACATGGAAGTCGATGCCTTCCTGATACTCGTACTCAGCATTTATGTCGCCACGTCGCTTGGCCCCTGGGTCCTGCTGATCGGCACGATGCGCTACGCCTTTGTCGCGGCGGCCCGGGTTCTGCCATGGCTGAACGGAGCCCTGCCGCCGAGCACGGCCCGCAAGACGGTGGCGGCGCTGCAGGGGATCGTGCTTCTGGTGGTCGGCGCCGGAGTCGTCCCGCGCCTGCCGGCGTTCGCGGCGGTCTTCTCAGCGCTGGCCCTGCTCATCTGGTCCTTCGGACGGGACATCAGGTGGCTGTGGGGCGTGAGGGACCGGCTTACCCACGGAAACTAGGCAACACTCCCTCCAACAGGTACCTTTCGCTCCCTGAGTTGCACAGTGCGGCGCCCCAACACGGGGAGGGGAGAGCCCAATGCAAGGTTACGGTCCTCCATTCCGTGCCGAATCGCCGCGGTCGGGGGGTCTCGCCGACTCTGTGTACGAGACAGCTGAGCGCGATCCCTCTTTGGTGCAGCTCACCCGGACGGGGACAGGGCCGGAGGACTGGGAGCCGATCAGCGCGGAGCAGTTCCGCGACGAAGTCATGGCCGTGGCCAGGGGGTTCCTGGCCAGCGGCATCCGGTTCGGCGACCGGGTCGCGCTGATGTCCCGTACTCGCTACGAGTGGACGGTTCTGGCGTACGCCTTGTGGTCCGTCGGCGCCGAGGTCGTTCCGGTCTACCCCACGTCGTCCATCGAGCAGGTGCGCTGGATCCTGAACGACGCCCAGGTCCGGGCCATCGTGGTCGAGCACGAGAACCATGCGATGACCGTGGCGGCGGCCTCCGACGCGGTGACCCGGCTGTCCGCGATCTGGCAAATGGACCTGGGCTGTGTGGCGGCCCTGATCGACCAGGGCCTCGGCGTGGACGATGACCTGATCCACCGCCACCGCGCCGCTGTTCTGCCCAACCAGATCGCCGTGATCTGCTACACCTCCGGCACCACCGGAACACCCAAGGGCTGCCTCGTCACCCACGCCAATCTGGCCGCCGAGTGCGACATCCTGATCGAAGGCTGGGGCGGGATCCTCGCCGAGCCGGGTGTGCAGCCGTCGATCCTCAACTTCCTGCCCGTTGCCCATATTTACGGGCTGATGGTCGTGGTCGCCTGTCTGCGTGGCGGCATCCGCCTCGGCCACCAGCCCGATCTCACCCCCGAGGCGCTCCTCCCCGCTCTGGCGTCCTTCCAGCCCACCTTCCTCTTCGCCGTGCCGTACATCTTCGAGAGGATCTTCCACAGGGCCCGCCGCGTGGCCGAGGACGCAGGACATCTCGGCCTCTTCGACAAGGCCGCGGCCGTCGCGGTGCGCTACGCCGAGGCCGTGGAGCGACGCTCCATCGGCTCGGGCCATGGTCCGAGCCCGTCCCTGAAGGTCCTGCACGCTGTGTACGACCGCCTGGTGTACAGCAAATTGCGCGCCGTACTGGGCGGCCAGGTGCGCAACGCGGTGTCCGGCGGCTCGACGCTGCGAAGGGAGCTGGGGCTGTTCTTCGCGGGCACGGGCGTCACCGTCTACGACGGGTACGGCCTCACCGAGACCGCGGGTGCGATCACGGCCCAGCCGCCTGGATCAGTCAGATTCGGCACGGTGGGCCGGCCGATCCCCGGCTGCGCGCTGCACATCGCGGATGACGGCGAGGTGTGGGTCCGCGGCGACACGGTCTTCGCCGGCTATCTCAACAACCCCAAGGCCACCGAGGCGGTGCTGCGCGACGGGTGGTTCGCCACCGGCGACACGGGCCATCTCGACGGCGAGGGCTATCTCGTCATCACGGGGCGCAAGAAGGACGTCATCATCACCAGCGGCGGCAAGAGCGTGGCTCCGCTGCCCCTGGAAGAGCAGCTGCGCCACCATCCGCTGATCTCGCAGTGCCTGGTCGTGGGCGACGACCAGCCGTACATCGCGGCGCTCATCACGGTGGACCCGGAGGCGCTGGCGCAC
Source organism: Streptomyces sp. NPDC019443 (assembly GCF_044389785.1). Classification (NCBI taxonomy): domain Bacteria; kingdom Bacillati; phylum Actinomycetota; class Actinomycetes; order Kitasatosporales; family Streptomycetaceae; genus Streptomyces; species Streptomyces sp. NPDC019443. The sequence goes on along the minus strand of NZ_JBIRYJ010000001.1, from coordinate 680,674 downwards.
TGGCAGAGCCTCAAGGGAAAGCAGCCGGCGGACGTGTCTGCGATGACGGACGACGAGGATCTGCGGGCACAGATCCAGCGGGCGGTCTCCCGGGCCAACACCCAGGTCTCAAGGGCCGAGTCCATCCGCGCGTTCCGCATCCTGCCGAACGAGTTCAGCGTGGCGGAGGGGCTGATGACGCCGACACTGAAACTGCGGCGCCGGGCGATCACGGGAGCGTACGCGGCAGACATCGATGCGCTGTACGCACTCAGGAGGCCCTACGCGCCGGGGACATGGCCCAGCACCTGAGCTGTTTCGATCTGTTCTGGTCGCATGCTCTCACGAGAAACGACGCAACGCCCTTTCCGGAAGAGGCGGCTTTAGGTTTACGCCTCAACGTAATTAGAAATCTTCAGGCGTCGGGGGCATGAATCACTCGCCCGCAATGTGTCTCGTTTTCTGGCGGAATGAAAAACAAATCCTGCCACCGGCGGCGTATCAAGAGCATGCCCACAGGTCTGCCGGATTTCACAAAGTGCCACCAAGGCCGGAGAGTTGACCTGCCCCCCACCTGCTGACGCCGCGCCAAAGCCTCGTAAGCGACCTGCACTTGCCAGCATCCGGCACACAAGTATTCGGCAAGCAAGCGGCGGGCCGGACTGACCGAAATGCGACGCGGCACGGTGAGCGAATAGCGGAGGGACTCATTTCGGACTATCACGCGGGCACTTGCCAGACCTACGGTCGCTACTGCTCCGCACATTGACTGGCGAACTGCAGCAATGTGCGTCCGAATCGACCATTGGGGGTACCACTCGTGCGCAGTCTCAGACAGGCACTTCTACCGCTGGCCACTGCCGCAATGCTGGCATTGGTCGGGGCAACTCCCGCCATGGCGGGATCCGCGCCCAGCGGGCCCGGATCCGCCGCGGTCCCCGCCGGGGCCACCACCTCCAGCGCCACTCCGCGGCTCGCCAACGGTGCGCCGGTCGACTCGGCGTCCGCCGCCGCCGCGCTGGCCCGCTACTGGACGCCGGAGCGGATGAGGAAGGCCATCCCGCTCGACCGGACAGCCGGGTCGCAGCGCGCCGCCCAGAGCAAGGCAGGACCCACCGGAAAGCCGGGATCGACCCCGCCCGCCCAGGGGCGGGCGGACACCGTCAGGCCGCTGGTCACCGAATCCGCGGCGGTGGGCAAGGTGTTCTTCACCAACCCCAGCAACGGACTCAACTACACCTGCTCGGCCAGTGCCATCAACAGTCCCTCCAAGCAGATGCTGATCACCGCCGGGCACTGCGTACACGGGGGCCGCGGCGGCACCTGGATGACAAACTGGACCTATGCGCCGCGCTTCCGCTCCGGCGTCCGCCCCTTCGGCACCTACGCCGCCAAGCAGTTCCGCACCTTCAACGCCTGGATCAACAACAGTGACCTCGGCCGGGACGTGGCGATGGTGACCACCTGGCCGCTCAACGGCAACAAGATCGTCAATGTCACCGGCGGTCACGGACTGAGCTGGAACTTCTCGCGCACCCAGGCCATGACCGTGATGGGCTACCCGGGCAACCGCGACAACGGCCAGCTCCAGTGGGCCTGTCAGGGCACCACGCGAGCGGTCAGCGACGGCCGCATAGAACTCCAGTGTGACTTCGGCGGCGGATCGAGCGGCGGGCCGTGGCTGCGGGAGTTCAATGACTCCAACGGCCTGGGGTCCGTCAACGGGGCGATGAGCACGCTCGCCACAGGCGGCTGGAACCGGAGCTCGTACTTCGATGACTCCGTCAAGGCGATGTTCGACGCCCAGGGCAGCGTCACCTGACAACCTGACAAGGAGCAGTCCAATGCGTCGCAGTAGCTTGAGCCGATGGGGAACCGCCGCCGTCCTGCTCGCCGCTGTCGTGGCGGTGGCCGCATGGCGTACGGCCGCGGCCGCCTCGGCCCCCAAGCCGCAGCCGGACTCAGGGACCACCAGCAGCGATGTGCGGCAGGGCCCCGACGAGGTGCGGGACTACTGGACGCCGGAACGGACGAAGGGGGCCCGGCCGGCACCCATGCCGGAAGACAGCTGAGGACGGCAGGCCGGACCGGGTCACGCCCGGGTCAGAAAGCCGAAGAGACCCCACGCGAAGTGGGGTCTCTTCTGGTGTGCTGGTGTCCGAGGACGGAGTTGACCCAGAACCCCAACCGGTCGTGTTGCGGGCTGACCTGGAGTGTTCAGCTCATGTGGGTGTCCGGGCGCCAGGCCGCGAGCCCGACCACGAGCCCCGCCGCGAGTCCAATCGGAGCCTGGCGGCGCACCGCCGCCGTCAGGCGGGCATACACAGCACCGCTGCCCCGGTGATCCGGTCCGCCGCGAGGTCGTCCAGGGCGGTGTCCGCGCCCTTGAAGTCGTACGGGGTGACCGTGGCCCGGAGCCGGTGGCGGGCCGCCGCGGCGAAGAAGTCCCGTCCGTCCTGGCGGGTGTTGGCGGTGACGCTGCGCACGCTGCGTTCGCGGAAGAGATGCCGTTCGTAGTGCAGCGGCGGGATGTCGGTGAGGTAGATACCCGCGATGCTCAGTGTCCCGCCGCTGTCGAGTGCCTCCAGGGCTACGGGGACGAGGTCACCCACCGGGGCGAAGAGGATCGCCGCGTCGAGCGGTTCGGGCGGCCGGGCGTCGGCGTCACCGGCCGAGGCGGCGCCGAGTTCCAGGGCGAGTGCCTGGGCGGCCGGGGACCGGGTGAGGACATGGACGACGGCGCCCTCGGCGATGGCAAGCTGCGCGGTGATATGGGCGGAGGCTCCGAAGCCGTAGATGCCGAGTCGGCCGCCGGGAGGGAGGTCGGCCCGGCGCAGCGCCCGGTAGCCGATGATCCCGGCGCACAGCAGCGGGGCCAGCTCTTCGTCGGAGTATCCGCCGGGCAGCTCGTACGCGTAGGTCGCGGGCACGGTGGCGTACTGGGCATAGCCACCGTGCGCGTCCCAACCGGTGTAGAGGGACGAGGGGCACAGGTTCTCCTGTCCTCGGGCGCAGTACCGGCACACCCCGCACGTCCGGCGCAGCCAAGGAATCCCCACCCGGGTACCGGCCCTCGGCCCGGTGACCCGGGCGCCGACCGCGACGACTTCGCCGACGGCCTCGTGGCCCGGCACGACCCGCTCCCGGTGCGGCGGCAGATCGCCGTCGCGGACATGGAGATCGGTGCGGCACACTCCGCATACGTGCACCCGGACCAGCACCTCGTCAGCCTCGGGTACCGGGACGGGCAGCTCGACGGGCTCGATCGCTCCGCTGCGGGCGGCATCGGCCACCCATGCCCGCATCGTCGTAGGAATTCCGCCCACCCGGGCCACCTCCCTCCACACCATCAGACCGCGGACGGGGCCGATCCGTCGAGGCGAAGTACCGCCCGGGGACTTGAGCCGATCTACGATCGGTTCAGTCATGCGGTGTCGGCGACGTACCCCCCTGCATCCCGATCAGCCTCGGCAGTCCCGCCTGATCGGAGCCGACCTTGCGGTAGATGTCTGACAGCAGCCGGGTCACCACCTGGTCCTGGGCACCCAGAACCTCGGCGATGCGGGCGTTCGACCAGCCGCGAGCGGCCCATTCGGCCACGGTCCGCTCCTGCGCGGTGAGCGACTCGGTGGCTGCGGTGCGCAGCTGGAGCGGCCACAGACCGGCTGCGTCCAGTTCCTCGCGGGCCCGCGCCGCGAGGGCGTCGGCCCCGCCCTGCACGGCGCCTTCCAGTCCACGGTGAAGCTGCTCTGCGGCGTCCTGCGGCAGCCCGGCACGGCGCAGTGCGACGCCGTGGTCCACCAGTGCACAGGCCAGGTCGTAGCCGGAAGGGGAGCGCTCGAGGTGTACGACGGCCTCGGCGAGCAGGCTGACCCGCTCCGCACCGTGGGTCACCGACGCCTTGGCACGCAACGCCTGCCCGATGGCGGACTGGGTACCGAATCGGCGGGCCCTGCGAACACCTTCGGAGGCGAGCTCGAGGGCCCGTTCCGGATCGGAAACTTTCAGTGCCTGGGCCAGGTGGAGCTGCCAGGGGCACCAGGCGGGGTTGCGCATGCCGCGCGGTTCGAGCCGCTCGCCGACCCGGACGAGCTGCTGCTCGGCTTCCCGCCGCATGCCCAGGGCGAGCAGCAGCTCGCTGTAGACGGTCTGGGAGTCCGGGTACACCACGGCGCTGGGCACGACCTCGCCGTAGCTGTACATGGTGGCGAGTTCTTGGGCGTCCTGGGTGCGGCCGCGGGCGAGCAGGATCTCTATGAGGATGCCGATGGCGAAGTACTGTGCGGGCACCTGGTGCCCGACCCTGTCCGCGATCCGCAGTCCACCGCGGACAAGGGTCTCGGCCTCGTCAAGGCGTCCGCGACGATAGCGGATATAGCCCAGAAGCGTGTAACCGAACGAGAGATGGGCGCCGCGCCAGCCCTTGCTCTCGCATTCTGCGATGCCCCTGTTGAAGAGTTCCTCCGCTCGTCCGGGCTGGTCGCAGTACATGAAGGTGAGAGCAACCAGGACCGGGACCTCGAAACCCCACTGCTCGTCGGTCCACTTGAGGCCCTCGCCGAGGGCTTCTTCCGCGTAGTGGAGCGCGGTGGCCGCAGGCTCGCCGCGCACCATGGCGTCCCAGGCGCGCAGCCCCAGGATGTACCGCTCCGCCAGGCCCCGGCCGGTGAGGTGCTCGGCGAGCCGGGCCAGCCTGCGCGAGCGGGCGGGCGAGTCCTGTTCGTCGGCCCGGAAGGCGTTCCACATGAACTGCTCCGCCTGCATGCGCAGCCGCGTCCTTGTGTCGGTGGCCCCTCGGGCACCTTCGGCGACCGTCTCGGCGGCCTCGGCCATCCGGTCCGAGTGGCCGAGGGCCTGTGCCAGCCGGTAGACGATTGCCTCGCGCAGTGCCGGGTCGAGGACGGGCTCGTCCAGTGCGGCCCGCAGATGGTTGACCGTGGTCGCGGGTTCGGTCAGCAGGGCGGAGCAGCCGAGTTCGAACAGGAGGTCGGCCCGCTCCTCCAGGGCGGGTGGCTCGCGGAGCGCCCGGGCGAGGCAGCGCCGGGCGGCCTCGGGAGCACCTGCCCTGAGGTACTCGCGGGCGGCTTCACGGAGCTGTCGCACGGCCCAGGGATCGCTCTCGGGGTGCATCTCCAGCAGGTGCCGGGCAGCCGTGGTGGCGCCCAGGCCCGCGCTCGAGACGATCGCGGCGGCCTGGCCGTGCATGGCGACGCGGAACGCCGCGGGAATCGCCCGGTAGACGGCGGTGGCGACCAGTGGGTGGAAGAACTCCAAACGATCGTCTTCGGGGGCGTCCGGAGCTGCGTCGGCGAGGATGCGGGCCTCGCGCAGCCGGGCGACGGCGTCGGCGGACTCGGCCTCGCCCAGTCCGCCGACGCTCGCGGCCAGGCTCCGGGATGCTTCGGAGCCCAGCACGGCGGCACTCCAGGCGAACCGGACGGCGGAGGTGCCGAGCCGCTCCAGTCGCTCGACGAGCCCGTTGCCCTTCACCGCGGAGGCGAGCTCCCGCAGTTCGGGAACGTGTACGGTCTGCGGCTTCAGCCCGCGATCGGCGACCTTGGCGACCAGTTCGACGGTCTCGAAAGGGTTCCCTCCGGTGACCGCCCAGGTCTCGCGGCAGAACGCCTCATCGGCTTCCTCACCCAGAGTTTCCCGGACGATGCGGCTGACCCCGCTGGGGGTGAGCGGTACGAGGTCGAAGGGGCGCGATCCAAGGCGTTCGGCCAGCCTTCCGAACGCCACCGAGTCAGCGGGGAGTTCATCGGAGCGGTAGGCCACGACGAGCAGCATCGGGAGTTCGGTGACCCGCGGTGCGAAGCCGGTGAGCCAGGCCAGCGACTCGGCGTCGGCCCAGTGGGCGTCGTCCAGCATCACGACCAGCGGCGCTCGCTGCACGGCGAAGCGGGTGGCGATCCAGTCCAGGCCGTCCCGCACGCCCTGCGGATCGGGCGAGGCGTTGCCGTTCCCCGCCACCAAGCCCACAGCAGGGGCGACGATGTCGTACCAACTGCCAAGTATCTTGCGGTGTTCCTTCTCGGAACCCGCCGCAAGTACGGGCTGGACGAGCTGGCGTACGACATGGAATGCCACGCCCTGCTCCTGCTCTCCTCCGCAGGCGAAGAGCACTGTGCAGCCGCGGGCCACGGCCCTCCTGCGCACCTCGTTGAGGAGTGTGGTCTTGCCGAGTCCGGCCGGCCCGGCTAAGGCCACCAAGCCGCCCGTGCAGGGTGCGGCCGACCCTGTGAACGACGCGCCCAGGTCCGTCAACAGGGCATCCAGTGCCGCGAGTTCCGCGTCACGCTCCAGCAGCAGTCGGCGCGGTCGCCCCGGCCGGTCTCCTGTGTAGGCCACATCCGTTCCTTCGGCCGTGTGTCGGTCCCCGAGTATGCGAAGGGTACGCCCACGGAGACGGTCCGTAGTCCTTTGCGGAGGTCTTGCCCGCGGAGACGAATGGTTTCTGGTAATACCGGCGACCGCACGGCGGTTCCTCTGTCCCCACCTCCCGATGCGCCTCCCTAGGGGGCGCGTACGCGGTCGCGTACGCCGGTATCACGCCACATGACACCCGTCGCTCACGGTCGTTCGACTGATGCTGCGCCTAGCCTCGTAGGGCGGCGAGAACGCGTCACACCTGCACCGCCGAGCCGGCGGAACCGCCGCGACACCCAGGGGGTGCGTATGGCGAGAGCGATGGCTTCCGGCCTTCACCCGGGCCCGTCGGACCCAACCCGGCGTACCACGGCCATCAGGATTCCGTTCCCTGCCCGCTTCAGCCCGCACGCGGAGCGCGCACGGCGACACACACTGCAGTGGCTGCAAGGGACGGGCTTGCTGACGGGGGAAGCCGAGACGGCAGAGTACGACGCGCTGCGGCTCGAGCGGCTGATGGCGTATTTTTACCCCGACGCCACAGGCAACGACCTTGAGCTCGCGGCCGACTTCAACGCATGGTTCTTCATCTTCGACGACCAGTTCGACGGTCGGCTGGGGATGCGGCCCGAGGCGATCGAGCATGTGGTGGCCAGCCTCGTACGGACCATGACGGCGGATGGCGCGCCCTTGGTGCCCGGCGGGGCGGGCCCACCGCTCGTCCAGGGGTTCCGGGACATCTGGCGCCGGGCCACCGCCGGTACTCCGTACGGCTGGCAGCGTCGGTTCCGTACGCATTGGCAGGCCTACATGACCTCCTATCAAGCGGAAGCACACCACCGGAACGCGGACCGCCTGCCTTCTCTGGAGCAGTTCCTCAAGGTCCGGCGGGACTCCATAGGCGTACAGCCCTGCCTCGACTTGACCGAGCGCTGCGGCGGCTACACCTTGCCGGACGGGCTGCACGACTCTTCCCCGCTCCGGGAGATGTGTGAGATCACCGGCGATGTGGTGATCTTCGTCAACGACATCGTCTCGCTCGCCAAGGAACTGGCCGCCGGGGATGTGAACAACAGTGTCATCGTCCTCCGCGAACAGGAGGGTTGCTCCCTGGAGCGGTCCGTCGAGCACATCACCGCCCTCGCCAATGCGCGGACAGTCCGGTTCGCCCAGCTCACCGCCGCCCTCCCCAGGATGCTGAGCGAACGGGGTGTGCCTCCGGAGGTGCGCGGGCACATCGACCACTATGTCGAGGGCATGGGTCACCTGATGGCGGGCAACCTCGCCTGGTCCCTCGCGACCTCCCGCTACGACGAGGCCGGGATCGCCGCGGTCAGCGGCGGACGGCAACGGCCCTGGGCATACCTCGCCGCGGCAGCCGAGTCCTTGGCCGAACGCGTTACGCGGAAGGCGCCGACAGAGAGCTGAGCAGCCTCTTCGGCTACGTCGCAGCCTTCGCCGTCGCCCGAGACACCCCGGCCACCGTCGTGCAGAACAACGAGAAACGGGCCCCTACCAGGACTTTCATCACTGGTCGAGACCCGTTTCTTCGGTTTCTCTCTGTGTCCGAGGGGCGATCCGACCACTGACGATACGGTCATGATCGCGCAAGGACGGCTCGGGCTGCAATGTCCGCCGAGTGGGCCCACCGCCTCATCGTGAGAACGGACACGCAGCCACCACCGCACCTGTCAGCTCCAGGTATCCACCAAACATCGAAGTTGAGGGTTCATCGCCGGTTCCTGACCTGGCCAGAGTCGACGTGTGGGTCCGTCTGCACGAAGCGGTCCTGCACCGCCCGCCGCGGCCTCGACGACGCCAGCCTGATCAACGTGACCCGTGTGGTCCCGGACTCCGCCACGTCATGGCCAAGAGTGCCCTGACGGTCTTCGTCAAGCAGCCGCCGGAGTGAGCGTTTGACCGGCTGAGCACGTCTATCTGTACCTACCTGATCGCTTTCGCAAGTTCGCCGACGCGCCCCGGGCAGCTGATGGCGTCGATCGCACGAGCCACGCAGCTCGTGCAGTGTCCCCGGCGAAGTGTGCCCGTCCCGGGCCCGTTTCGGCCAATGGGCGTGTCGCGTGTCTGAGCCGTGTTTGAGTGTGAGGGAAATGGATCAAGCGGTACGCGTCACGGTCCCCGACCGCAGATGCGGCCACACTGGTCGTCAGGCCGAGTCATCAGGAGTGCGACGTGCCACGGTACGAGGACGCCCATCGCAGCAGTCTGAGCGACCCCGAAGAGTTCTGGCTGCGGGCCGCGGAGGCGATCGACTGGGAGAGGCCGCCCACACGGGCGCTGGACGCCTCGCGGCCGCCCTTCTACCGCTGGTTCGCTGACGGACAGCTCAACACCTGTCACAACGCTCTCGACCGGCACATCGCCGCGGGCCACGGCGACCGCACCGCGTTGATCCACGACTCGGCATACACCGGGGAGCGGTGTTCGTTCACGTACACCGAACTTCGGGACGAGGTGGCCCGGTTCGCCGGCGCGCTGCGCGGTCTGGGCGTTGGTGCGGGCGACCGCGTCGTGATCTACCTCCCCATGGTGCCCCAGGCTGTCGTCGCGATGCTCGCGTGCGCCCGGCTCGGCGCCGTCCACTCCGTGGTCTTCGGTGGATTCGCCCCCAAGGAACTGGCCGCCCGCATCGACGATGCGGGCCCCAAGGTCGTCCTCTCGGCGTCCTGCGGTATCGAGCCGGGCCGCATCGTGGAGTACAAGCCGATCGTCGACGAGGCGCTGCGGCTGTCCGCTCACCGGCCCGAGTCCGTCGTAATCCTCCAACGCGAACAGGCGCGCGCGAACCTCGGCGAGGGCGAGCTGGACTGGGACGCGTTGACAGCCGGCGCCGAACCGGCCGACTGCGTGCCCGTTGCCGCGACCGACCCGCTCTACGTCCTCTACACCTCCGGAACGACCGGACGCCCCAAGGGAGTAGTGCGTGACAACGGAGGCCATGCCGTCGCCCTGACCTGGTCAATGTCCGCGATCTACGACATCGGTCCCGGCGACGTGTGGTGGACGGCCTCGGACGTCGGGTGGGTCGTCGGCCACTCCTACATCGTCTACGCGCCCCTGCTGGTGGGCGCGACCACCGTGCTGTACGAGGGCAAGCCCGTCGGAACCCCGGACGCCGCGGCCTTCTGGCGAGTCATTGCCGAACACGGGATCAAGGCGCTCTTCACCGCCCCCACCGCACTGCGCGCGGTGAAGAAGGTGGACCCCCGGGCCGAGCTCCTCGCCGGCCACGACCTGAGCGGTTTCCGCACGCTCTTCCTGGCGGGCGAGCGCCTCGACCCCGAGACCTACCAGTGGGCCACGGACACCCTCGGCGTCCCGGTCGTCGACCACTGGTGGCAGACCGAGACCGGCTGGCCGGTGGCCGCCAACCTCCGTGGTCTGGAACCGATGCCGATCAAGCCCGGCTCCCCGACGGTTCCCGTTCCGGGCTACGACGTCCGGATCCTCGACGAGGCGGGCGCGGAGGTGCCGCGCGGCGGCGAGGGCGCCATCTGCATCAAGCTGCCGCTACCGCCCGGCACGCTGCTGACCCTCTGGGACGACGACCAGCGCTATGTGGACTCCTACCTCTCGCGCTTCGACGGCTACTACCTCAGTGGGGACGGCGGCTACGTCGACGAGGACGGCTATCTGTTCGTCATGGGGCGCATGGACGACGTGATCAACGTCGCCGGGCACCGACTGTCCACCGGTTCCATGGAAGCCGTCCTCGCCGCCCACCCGGCCGTCGCCGAGTGCGCCGTGATCGGAGTGGAAGACCGACTCAAGGGCCAGGTGCCGCGCGGCCTCGTCGTACTCAAAGCCGGAGCCGATACCGACCCGGAGCAACTGCGCGCCGAACTCATCGCGGCGGTCAGGTCCGACATCGGCCCGGTCGCCTCCTTCAAGGAGGTCGACATCGTCGCCGGTCTGCCCAAGACCCGGTCGGGGAAGATCCTGCGGAAGTCCATGCGGTCCATCGCCGAGGGCCGCGAGGAGCCGGTGCCGTCGACGATCGAGGACGCCTCCGTGCTGGACGCCCTGCGGCCGGTGCTGCGACCCGAGAGCGGGTGAGGCAGCGACAGCGGCAGGGTGCGATGACTGTACGAAGCCCTGGGCATCACCATCAGCTACGAAAACGCCACGAGGACCGCGACCGTAAGGTCGAGGCCCTCGCTTCCGTATCGTTATAGCGAGTGTCCGAGGGGGGACTTGAACCCCCACGCCCGATAAAGGGCACTAGCACCTCAAGCTAGCGCGTCTGCCATTCCGCCACCCGGACTAGGTGACCGCCCCGGTTTCCCGCGGCGACATGGACAACAATACCAGGGGATCGAGGTGCCCCTCACCTGCATATCCGGTGGTCAGTGGGGTGCAGCCGCCCCGATCGGGGTGTACGGTCCACGTCGCACCGGCGCCGGTGCAGCGTGTATCCACATGCAAACACACAGTGACGATACCTTCAGCTGTGTGAGTGATCGCAGGTATCGACGGCCCCGTGCGCTCTCCCCTCTGCGCGAGCATTTGCGGGACACCTTCTGGTTCGCGCCCACCCTGGCGCTCTTCCTCGTGTGCGTGCTGTGGAGCGCGGCGGACGCGCTCGACACCGCGATCCTGGAGGGGCTTCAGAAGGCCGGGGAGTACGACACCGTCCGGTCTCTCATCGGGGTCGCCGAGGACGCCAAGACCATCGTCACCACTGTCAGCGCGGCGATGATGACCTTCATCGGTGTGGTCTTCAGCATCTCGCTGGTGGCCGTCCAGATGGCCGCCGGGAACTTCAGTCCCCGCATCGTACGAATCTTCATCCGGAGCCGGATCAGCAAGCTCACCTTCTCCGTCTTCCTGGCGACGTTTCTGCTGTCGTTGCTGGTCCTGACGTCGTACGACAGCGAGACCAATCCGCGGCAGGTGGCCTCGGTCCCGCTCGTGCAGAGTGCGCTGACTCTCCTCATGGTGGGGCTCAGCCTGCTGCTGTTCATCGCGTATGTGACGCAGACGCTGCAGCTGATGAAAGTGGGGCCCGTGGCGGCGCGGGTGACCAAGGAGTCGTTCCATGTGCTGGCGAAGATGCCGGTGCAGAGGGCTGACGACACACCCCTGCCTCCCGAGGTCGCTCGCGTGCGTCATCAGGGACGGTCCGGGACGCTGCGGGATGTGCATGCCGCCCGGCTGATGCGGGTCGCGCGGCGCAAGGGGGTCGTACTGCGGCTGATTCCGCGGATCGGGGACTTCGTGGTGCCGGGCATGCCCGTGCTCGCCGTACACGGGGAGCCCGATCGGGTGCCGTCGCGGTGGGTCTTGCGGTCCACGGTGTCGGTAGGGGTGGAGCGTACGTTTCATCAGGACCTCGGGTTCGGGCTGCGCCAGCTGTCCGACATCGCGCTGCGGGCGCTGTCACCGGCCGTGAACGACCCGACCACCGCCGTGCAGTGCCTGGACCGGATCGTGCAGTTCCTGGCGGCGCTCGCCGCACGCCCGCTGGGGGCCGTGCACCATCGCGACGGCAAGGGCGACGTGCGGCTGATCCAGGACGTGCCCGAGTGGGGGGATCTCGTCGATCTCGGGTTCGCCGAGATCCGCGGGTTCGCCCCGGGGAACCCTCAGGTGTCCCGGCGCATGCTCGCCGGGATCGACGATCTGCTGGGGCTCGTACCGCCGGAGCGCCGCGAGCCGCTCGAGCGGCATCGGGCGCTGCTGGTGCAGGCCGTGGAGAGGGCCCTGCCCGAGGCGGCCGAGCGCGCTTTCGCGCTGGAGCCCGACCGCCAGGGCATCGGATAGGGACACAGTTACGCGTTGAGCTGGTACTCCGGGAAGTTGCCGGGCAGCCGCTCCCCCGCCGGTCCTTCCGTCACCGCGCGGACCAGCAGTTCGCCGCCGACGAAGGCGCCCCGCCAGGACGCGCCGAAGCCGCCGAAGAGTTCGTCGCGGTCACCGCGGGAGCGGGGCTTGCCGTGGCCGGTCTTGAAGGCCCGGATCTGGGGGGCCAGCCGCTCGTACGTCTCCGGTTCGTCCGTCGAGAGGGTCGCGACGAGCGCGCCGTTCGAGGCGTTCATCGCGGCGAGCAGCTCCGCCTCCGTGTCGACCAGGACGATCGTGTCGACTGGGCCGAACGGTTCCGCGTGGTGGAGGGGGGAACTCGGCGGCGGGTTGAGGAGGGTGACGGGCGGGAGGTAGGCGGAGGTGTCCTGGCCGGGGAGGAAATGGCCTTCGGCCAGCGTGCCCCGGTGGAGCGGGACCGCGCCGCGGTCGATCGCCTCGGCCACATGATCCCCCAGCTCCTTGGCCTTCGCCGCGTTGATCAGCGGGCCGAAGTCGAGGGTGGGCAGGGGGTCGGACGGGTTCTCGACGGCCAGGGGGTGGCCCGTACGGATGGAGCGTACGGCGGGGAGGTAGGCCGCCAGGAAGTCGGCGAACAGCTCGCGCTGGACGACGAACCGCGGGTATGCCGTACAGCGCTGCTTTCCGTAGTCGAAGAGCTTGGGGATCACGGCGGTGAGCGAGTCCCAGTCGCTGTAGTTCCACAGGCCCCAGGTGTTCAGGCCCTCCTGCTCCAGGATGTGGCGCTTGCCGAGGTCGGCGACCGCGGTGGCGATACGGGCCCCGGTGTCGCGGCCGCCGACGAAGGAGACGCAGCCGATCTCCGGGGAGCGGACGAGTGCCTCGGAGAGTTCGCCGCCGCTGCCGCTGACCAGAGTGATCGGGATGCCCTCGCGGGCGGCGAGGGCACTGGCCAGGGTGAGACAGGCGACGCCGCCGTCGGTCGGGGTCTTGGCGATCACCGCGTTGCCGGCCAGGGCCTGCACCAGCATGGCGTGCACCAGGACGGACATCGGGTAGTTCCAACTGGCGATGTTGGAGACCGGGCCGTCCAGCGGGGAGCGGTCGGTGAGCATGGGCTCGATGCCCTCGACGTACCAGCGCACTCCGTCGATCGCACGGTCGACGTCGGCCTGGGCGAGCCGCCAGGGCTTGCCGATCTCCCAGACGAGGAGGAGGGCAAGCAGCTCCCGGTGTTCGGTCAGGGCGTCGAGGGCGGCGCCGACGCGGGCGCGGCGCTCGGGCAGCGGGACGTGCCGCCAGGCACGGTGCTGGTCGAGCGAGGCGCGTACGGCCTGCTGCGCGGTGGCCGCGTCCAGACGGGGCGGTCCCGCGATGGGGCTGAGGTCGACGGGGCTGGTGGCGGGCAGGGCGCGGCCGTCGGCGTGCCACTGCGCGGCCCAGAGGTTGAGTACGCGGTCGTCCTGGAAGGACTCGGGCGCGGCGGCGATACAGCGCTGCCAGGCGTCGGACCAGGCGGTGCCCGGCTTGAGGGTGAGGTTGGGGGTGAGGGTGGGTGCCATGAGCTGGTCTCCGCTCGTCAGGGGCGGGAGGGTCAGGCCGTGTGGTGGGTGGGGCATCGGCCCGGAGTCATGGGCCGTGAGTCATGAGCGCTTGGTGGCAGTGAGTGTCCATGAGCCCTTGGTCTCGAGCCGTACACCGCGGGCCATGCCTCGTGAGCATGCCCGCCGAAGGGTGGGCGGCCGGCTCGCACACGCCGGTCGCCCCCATAGATGGTCGGTGTCAGCCGTCTGCCTCCGCAAGACGAGCCAGTACCAGCCCGGATGTCTCGGTCGGCGTCGCTCCGACGCGTACACCTGCCGCTTCGAGGGCCTGTTTCTTGGCGTGCGCGGTTCCCGATGAGCCGGAGACGATGGCGCCGGCTGGCCCATCGCCTTGCCCTCCGGAGCGGTGAAGCCTGCGATGTATCCGATGACAGGTTTGGTGATGTGGTCGGCGATGTACGCTGCGGCGCGCTCCTCTGCGTCACCTCCGATCTCCCCGATGAGCACTATGAGTTCGGTGTCCGGGTCCTTTTCGAAGGCGGCGATGCAGTCGATGCGGGTGGTGCCGACGACCGGGTCGCCGCCTATGCCGACCGCGGACAAGAACCCTGTCCTGACATGGTGGCAGCCCCGGGTGTTCGGCCCGGGGCTGCCACCATGTTTCAGGGCGGCCGCTAGCAGCCCTCACGCAGCGAGTGCAGGTGCTCACTGGACTTGCGGGCGAACGCGAACGACTCGACGGGGTTGTCGTGTTCGGCCTGCCAGTGGTGGTCGCGGTAGCCGCCGTGGGTCTTGTTCACCGCGGAGATGAAGCGCTTGTAGTCGATGTCTCCGTCCCCGACGTCGACCATGCGGTAGCCGTCGCGGGCGGACGCGTCCTTTTCGCCGTCCTTGACGTGGAAGAGCGGGTAGCGATGGGGCTGCCCCAGGACATAGCGCAGCGGGTCGAACGAGGCAGGGGTGCCGTCGGCGCGCTTGGAGAAGCGGAACTGGCCGGCGTACGCCCAGTAGATGTCCATCTCCAGGAAGACCAGGTCGGGGTCGGTCTCGGCGAGCAGGACGTCATAGAGGCGGACGTCGGGCTTGTCGGTGGCGAAGGAGAACTCCTCGGCATGGTTGTGCTGGTAGAACTTCATGCCGCGCTTCCTGGCGGCTGCTCCGTAGGTGTTGAACTCCTCGGCGGCCCGCTTCCAGCCGTCCACGGTGGAGCCGTAGCGGAAGGGTCCGGACGCGGTGCCGATGTGCTTGAGGCCGAGCGCCTGGGCGTCGTCGAGGACCTTGTCGAGGTTCTGGGCGAAGGTGTAGGCGTTCGGGTCGCCGGAGTAGTAGCCGACGTGACTGCCGATGGCACGCAGCCCGTGGTCGCGGGTCAGCTGCCTGAGCTGGGCGAGGGTGATTGCGCCCGCGGAGCCCTGGGTGTAACCGGCGTACTCGACCTCGTCGTATCCGTAGCGCTCCAGCTCGGCGAAGACCTTGGCGAAGCCGAGGGTGGAGACCTTGTCGCGCAGCGAGTACAGCTGGATGCCGAGGCGGCCGGGAGGAAGGACGGGGCGGCCGCGGCCCTTGGTCTGGGCGGCCTCCGCGGGGGCGGCGGAGGCGGGAGCGGCCGCGCCCAGGAGCGCGGCGGCGGTGGCACCGGCTGTGACGCCGAGCATGCCGCGTCTGCTGAGCCTGTCGGTGAGTTCGGGGTCGCTGTTCTTGCTCGTGCGGCTCATGTGGATAACTCCTCGTTGTCAGTGGCGTCTGGTTCAGTGGAGACCGGCGAGTTGAAGCAGCAGGGACTTCACATCGGTGGCCGCGACGCGGCCGCTTACAGCGCGGGGGGTGGAGCACAGGATGAGCGGCCCGTTCTCACAGTCGTCGCTAGCGGGGAGGCGGCCATGGCTGCCGCGAATAGGTGAGGGGTCGAGAGGCACGACCGCGAGGCGGTAGCGCATGCCGAGCTTCTTGCGAGCGATCGCCTTGGCCGCCTTGACTCGTACGTACGGATCGAGGGGATCCATGAAGAGCTCGACGGGGTCGTAGCCGGGCTTGCGGTGGATCTCGACGAGCTGAGCGAAGTCGGGGGCCCGGGCGTCGTCGAGCCAGTAGTAGTACGTGAACCAGGCGTCGGGTTCGGAGACGGCGACGAGTTCGCCGGAGCGTGGGTGGTCGAGGCCGTGGCTCTTCTTGCCCTCGTCGTCGAGAAGCTGCTCGACTCCGGGGAGGTCGGCCAGCGCTTCGCGGGTGGCTTCGAGATCCTCCGGTCGGCGTACGTAGACATGGGCGAGCTGGTGGTCGGCGACGGCGAAGGCGCGGGAGGCCATCGGGTCGAGGTACTCCATGCCGTCCTGGGTGTGCACCTCCAGGAGGCCGGCGCGACGCAGTGCACGGTTGATGTCGACGGGGCGGCTGACGCGGGTGATGCCGTACTCGGAGAGGGCGACGACCGTGCGCCCCTCCTGCTTTGCGTCGTCGAGGAGCGGGGCCATGGCGGCGTCGAGCTCGGCGGCCGCCCGGTAGGAGCGGGGGTCGTCGGGGCCGTAGCGCTGCAGGTCGTAGTCGAGATGCGGGAGGTAGCACAGGGTCAGATCGGGGTTGCGGGTGCGCATGATGTGGCGGGTCGCGTCGACGATCCACTGGCTGGAGACGATGTCCGCGCCCGGGCCCCAGAAGTGGAACAGGGGGAAGGTGCCGAATCTCTCGGTGAGTTCGTCGTGCAGAGCGGGGGGCCGGGTGTAGCAGTCGGGCTCCTTGCGGCCGTCGGCGTAGTAGACGGGACGGGGGGTGACGGTGATGTCGGTGTCCGCGCCCATGGCGTACCACCAGCAGATGTTGGCGACCGTGTAGCCGGGGTGGGCGCGGCGGGCGGCGTCCCAGATCTTGTCGCCGGAGACGAGGCCGTTGTGCTGGCGCCACAGCAGGACGTCGCCGAGCTCGCGGAAGTACCAGCCGTTGGCGACGATGCCGTGCTCGGCGGGCAGCGCGCCGGTGAGGAAGGTGGACTGGGCGGCGCAGGTCACGGCGGGCAGCACGGTGGACAGGGGGGCCTGGGAGCCGGACCGGGCCAGGGACTTGAGGTGCGGCATGTGGTCGAGGAGCTGGGGGGTGAGGCCTACGACGTCCAGGACCAACAGGGCAGTGGGTGTGGGGTGTGTGGCGTCGGTCATGGCAGCTCCTTGAGGCCGAGGTCCACCAGCAGGTCGCGGGCGAGGGTGAGTTCGGCGGCGATGCCGTCGGCGAGCTGGGTGCGGTTGCGGGGGCGCAGCTCGTGCGGCAGGGCCTGCCAGGTGTAGGTCTCGACCTCGAGATGGCGGGTGTGGGGGGTGGGTCCGCCGACGAGCTGGGTCAGCGTGTCCTGGAGTACGGGGAGGGTGGAGGTGAGCGGCGGGGCGGGCGGGGAGTGAAGGGGGACGTGGAAGTGGGCGCGCCAGGGTGCGCCGTCGGGCAGCGCGTCGCCGGCGAGGGCCTCGCCGAGGTCGTCGGTGCCGCGCAGTCCCGCGGCGGTACGCGTGCGGGTCTGGTGCAGGAAACGAGGCTCGGCGAAGGCGGCGAGCGCGGCGCGTACTTCGGGGAGGTGGGGTTCTTCGGCGTGGAGTGCGGCGGACAGCTGTGCTTTGGGGATGGTGACGCCTGCCGCTGTGAGGGCGGCGAGGGCGGTGTGCGGGTCTTCGAAGGAGGTGGCGAGATGGCAGGTGTCGATGCAGATGCCGATGCGGTTTCCGGCAGTTGCCGCGGAGACGTCGGTGAGCGGGGCGATCGCGTCGGCGGTGGTCTCGACGGTACAGCCGGGCTCGGGTTCGAGTGCGATCCGGATCGACTTGCCGGTGAGTTCCTCGAGGGCGTCGAGGCGCTCGGCGAGAGTGGTCAGCGCGGCGTGGGCGGTGGCGGCCGCGTCCGGGTCGCTGTCGAAGGGGGTGCGCCAGGCAAGCGGGAGGGTGGAGATGGTGCCCTCGGTGGCGTCGTCGGGCAGGAGGGCGGCGAGCAGGCGGGCCAGGTCCGTGGTGTGGGCGAGGCGTTCGGGGTCGGTCCAGTCCGGCTTGTAGACACGGTATTTGACCTCTTCGGCGCCGAACCCCTCATAGGGGAAGCCGTTGAGGGTGACGACCTCCAGCCCGCGGCGGTCGAGTTCGGCGCGCAGGCCGCGCAGCGCCGCCGGGTCGGTGATCAGCGCGTGGGCGGCGTCCTTGGCGAGCCAGAGGCCGATGCCGAGACGGTCGCGGCCGAGTCGTTTGCGTACCGGTTCACAGTGGTCGCGCAGTTGGGCGAGGACGCCGTCGAGTGTCTCCGCGGGGTGGACGTTGGTGCAGTAGGAGAGGTGGACGGTGGTGCCGTCGGGGTGGCGGAAGCGCATACGTCTGCCTCCTCATTCCCCGCCGCGGAGGATGGAGTTGCCCTCGTGCAGGGGATCCGGTTCGGCGATGGCGAGCTGGAGACGGCCGCTGAGGCCGTAGAAGGCGACGGGGTTGCGCCACAGGACCAGGTCGACGTCGTCCTCGGTGAATCCGGCGGCGAGCATCGCGTCAGCGACCTTGCGGGTCTTGAGGGGGTCGCTCTTTCCCCAGTCCGCGGCCGAGTTGACCAGTACCTTCTCGGTTCCGTACGTCTTCAGGACCGTGACCATGCGGTCCTCGTCCATCTTGGTGTCGGGGTAGATGGAGAAGCCGAGCCAGCAGCCGCTGTCAGCGGCGTGCTTTACGGTCGCCTCATTGAGGTGGTCGAGCAGGACGCGTTCCGTGGGGAGGGCGGATTCGCGGATGGCGTCGACGGTGCGGTGCAGGCCGGCCAGCTTGTCGCGGTGCGGGGTGTGGACGAGGGCGGGCAGGCCGTGTTCGGCGGCGAGCTGGAGCTGGGCGGCGAGCGCGGTGTCCTCGGCGGGGGTCATCGAGTCGTAGCCGATCTCGCCGACGGCGACGACGGAGTCCTTTTCGAGATAGCGGGGCAGGGCAGCGAGAACGGGTGTGCAGCGGGGGTCGTTCGCCTCTTTGGGGTTGAGGGCGATCGTGCAGTGGTGAGCGATGCCGTACTGCGCGGCGCGGAAGGGCTCCCAGCCGAGCAGCGCGTCGAAGTAGTCGAAGAAGCTGGCGGGCGAGGTGCGCGGCTGGCCGAGCCAGAACGCCGGTTCGACGACGGCGCGGACGCCCGCGGCATACATCGCCTCATAGTCGTCGGTGGTGCGGGAGGTCATGTGGATGTGGGGGTCGAAGATGCGCATCAGGACTCCTCGGACTGCTCGCCGGTCAGGGTCAGCACGCGATTGAGATCTGGAGGGACGTCGCGGCCGGCGGCGGTGCGCTCGGCGGCGTAGTCGGCGAGCATCCTGGCCAGCTCACTGTCGCCCGCGGCGCGGCTGCGCAGTCCGGCGACGGCGTCTACGGGCACACCGGTGAACAGGCACTTGAGGACGGCGTGCCGCCAGGAGTGCGGATCGAGGTGGGCCGCGGCGTACGGTCCGACGGCCGCGGCGACGAGCCGGGTGTCGTTGGTGCGCAGGGCATCCTCGACGAGGGGCAGGGCTGCGGGGCTCTCGACGAGGGGGTGCAGGGCGAGGAGCACGGCGCGGCGTTCGGCGGCGGTGCCCTGGTGGTAGAGGCGGGTGAGGGTGGCGCTGTCGGCCCGGGCCTCGGCGAGGAGCAGGGTTCGTACGGCGTCGGCGCGGTCCTGGCCGCAGTGGCGGCCCGCGGCCGCGAACCGGAGCTCCCAGGCGGGTGCGGCATACGGCGACGGGGCGGCCTGGGGTGCGTCGGCGGCGTGCGCGGCATCGGCGAGGGCCTCGTCGAGCCAGGCGCGGGCGGCGTCGGGGAGCTGTGCATCGAGTTCCTTGCGGGTCGGCGTCACCATGCCGGTGCTCCCTTCAGCGGCGTCTGCGAGCGGAGGAACTCGATGGAGACGCGGGCGAGTTCGGGGCCCGCGTGTGAGTGGCGGGGCAGTTCCACGACGGTCAGGCCCTGGTAGCCGGTGGCGGCGAGGGCTTCGAGTACGGGCGGGAAGTGGATCTCCCCGTCTCCGAACGGGAGGTGTTCATGGACGCCGCGGCGCATGTCCTCGATCTGGACATGGCGCAGCCAGGGTGCGGCCTCGCGTACGCATTCGGCGGGCGGCGCGGGTTCCAGGCATTGGCAGTGGCCGATGTCGAGGGTGAGCCCGAGGGGTCCGGGATCGCCGAGGACGGCGCGGAGGTGGTGGAAGTCGGCGAGGGTGGCGAGGAGGTGGCCGGGCTCGGGTTCGATGGCGACAGGGACGCGGGCGTCGTCGGCGGCGTCCAGGACGGGGGTGAGTGACTCTTCGAGCCGCTTCCAGGCGGTGTCCCGGGCGGTGTCGGCGGGGGTGATGCCACTGAAGCAGTGCACGGCGTGGGCGCCGAGGTCGGCGGCGACCTGGACGGCTGTGGTCAGCAGGGCGGTGCGGGCGGCGCGGCCGTCCGGGTCCCGATCGAGGAGGGAGGGGCCGTGCTTGCGGCGGGGGTCGAGGACGTAGCGCGCGCCGGTCTCGATGGTGACGTCGAGGTTCAACTCGAGGAGTCGCTCGGCCACTTGGCGGGTGCGGGCGGGGAGGCCGGGGGCGAGGGGGTCGAGGTGCATATGGTCGAGGGTCAGTCCGACACCGTCGTAACCGAGGTCGGCGAGGAGGGCGAGGGCATCGGTGAGGCGAAGGTCGGTGAGGCCGTTGGTGCCGTAGCCGACGCGGAGGGGGGCGGCGGGGCTCATGTCGGGCTCACCTTCCGTGCGAGCTTGCGGGCGAGCGGGACGAGTCCCATCACCGCGAGGGCGGTGGCGTCGGCGCCCGCGCGGGCGGCGAGGGTGGCCTGGAGCGGGATCATGGCCCGGATGCCGCCGCCGACAGCGCGCTGCGTGAGCGGGGGGGAGGGGTTGAGGGCGGCGTGGAGGAGGGGGGTGGCGGCGGTACGGATGTAGGTGGCGGCGAGGAGACGGGCGGGGGTGAGCGCGAGCCCGGGTGCGGATCCGGCTGCGGGTGCGGGTGCGGGTGCGGGTGCGGCTGCGGATCCGGCTGCTCCGGGGGACCGTTGGGGGCTCTCCCCTGCGCCGTCCCTTCCTGAAACCCGCCGCTCGCGGGCCGCGAGTGCGCCGAGCCCGAGGGTCGCTGCGAGGGCGGCGAGCGGTGCGATGGTCGAGCCGCCCTGCGCCTCGTGTCGCGAGACGGTGGTGACGGCGTAGGTATGCGCTGCGAGCACGGCGGCGGACGGCAACGCGACAAGCACTGCCCCGCGCGCGCCCGCGCCGCTCGCCGACTCCTGCAAGGGCCCGCGCCCCAGGCCCCCGCGCCGGAGCGCCGTGCCCGTTGCCACCGCTCCCAGGACCAGGTCAAGGCTCCGCGCCGTAGCCATCGCCGCTGGGCCACCGGGCGTGTGTTTGAAGTGGAGGTCGTACGACCAGACCGTCGCTGACAACGCTGTCGCCACCGCCAGGGCCGGGCGGCCCGCGCGGGACGCGAGGGCCAGGCCCGCCGCCGTCAGCGCGCCGGCCGCCGTGAGCGCGGCCGCCGGGGTAATGCGGCCCGAGGGGATCGGGCGGTGCGGGCGGTCCACCGCGTCCTCCCCGCGGTCCGCCCAGTCGTTGAGGGCCATGCCCGCCTCGTACAGGCACAGGGATGCGCCCACCGCGAGCGCCGTGCCGCGGTTGGGGCGGTTGCCCAGGGTCGCCGCGCCGGCCATGGCGTCGCCCGGGACGGTGAACAGGGCAGAGACGCGCAGCAGTTCCGTCCAGGCCTGGAGCACCCCGCCCCCGTCTCCGCCGACGGACGGAGTCCGTCGCAGTGACTCGAAGCCGGGAAGGCGCCCCAGCGCCGAGCCGCGCGAGAGGCACATCGAAAAAGGTGCGCGCAGCAGTTCCGTCCAGGCCCGGAGCACCCCGCCCCCGTCCCCGCCGACGGACGGAGTCCGCCGCAGTGACTCGAAGCCGGGAAGGCGCCCCAGCGCCGAGCCGCGCGAAAGGCACATCGAAAAAGGTGCGCGCAGCAGTTCCGCCCGAGCCCGTAGGGTCACTTGGTCTCCCGCAGCCGGTCGGCGAACGACAGCAGTTGCTCGAACTGTTCCGAGAGCCCCGCCGGGCCGCCGTCCGGGTCCTTGAAGTAGAAGCCGAGTTCGGGCAGCGGTCCCGACAGGCCCGCCTCGTGGGCCCGGGACACCAGTCGCGCCAGGTCCAGGACCAGCGGCGCCGCGAGCGCCGAGTCGCAGCCCTGCCAGATGGTCTGCAGGATCATCCGCGAACCGAGGAAGCCCTCGAACGCGATGTGGTCCCACGCGGTCTTCCAGTCGCCCAGCGCCGGTACCTCGTCGATGTGGACCTCGCCCTCCGGGGTGTGGCCCAGCGTGTCGGCGAGGACGCGTTCCTTGCCGGCGTTCTTCGCGGCCGCCGCGGCCGGGTCGGCCAGCGCCGCTCCGTCCCCGCCCCCCAGCAGGTTGGTGCCCGACCATGCCCGTACGGACAGGGCACGTTGCACGAACATCGGGGCGAGTACGGAACGGAGCAGCGTCTGGCCTGTTTTGCCGTCGCGGCCCGCGTGGGGAAGTCCACTTGCCGCGACGGCGTCCTTGAGGGCCGCGGTGCGCAGCCCGGTGGAGGGGGTGAAGTTGACGAAGGGGCAGCCGACCCGCAGTGCCGCGGCCGCGTACAGGGAGCTGGGCGGCAGCCGAACGGCGTCCGGCGCGGGCTGCGGCTCGGTGGAGGAGACATTGACGACGACCACCCGGGCAAGAACCCTCCGCGCCCGGAAGTCGACCAGGTCCGCGGCGAAGGCGGCGATCAGCTCTTCGTCGGTCCGCGTGTCGCCGGACTGCGGCCCACCGGGACGTATCTCACTGTCCGCGGCGGTCAGTTCGCCACGCACCGCCGCCGCCAGACCGTGCGGAAGCACCCCAGCCGCGGTGAGTTCCTCGGCCCGCTTGGGCAGCGGACAGTGCCCGGTGTCGTGACCGCCGAAGACCAGCGACGACAGGGCAGGGAGTCCGGATTCGGCAAACGGCGCCGTCTCGGTGACCATGCCGGTCGGCGGATGCAGCCCGGCGGTGACCGCCGCGCACCCCGCGACAGCCGTGGTGGCCACGGAGCCGCGGCCTCCGACGAACCAGACTCCGGTGCGTACATTCCCATTCGTCACGGACTGCCTCCCTGCCATTTCGGTGTGGTGGAGGACGGCGGGCGGGGGGTACGGCGCCACCCCGCCCGCCGTCGTCTGACGGGCGCGCCTAGGAGGGCAGCTCCCTGAGTTGGATGTTCCGGAAGGACACCTGGTCGTCGGCACCGTGGTTCTGGATGCCGATGTAGCCGTCCTCCAGGCTGCGTACCGGGTCGGTGTTGGTGAAGTCGTTGATCTTCACGCCGTTGAGGAAGACCTGGAGCCCTTCACCCTGCACCCGGATTTCGTAGCTGTTCCACTGGCCCGGCGGCCGCAGGACGCGGTCGCGTGCCTCGATGTCGGCCGACTTGAAGCCGTAGACGGCGCCGGTGGTGCGGTCGGCTGCATCCGTCGCGTCGATCTGCACCTCATAGCCGTTGTTCACCGCCGACCAGGGGTCGTCGGAGGCCGGGAAGCCCACGAAGACACCGGAGTTGTCGTCGCCCGCCAGCTTCCAGTCGAGCTTCAGCGAGTACGACTTCAGTTCTTTGGCCTGGTACCAGAGCATGCCCATGCCGCCCTCGGTGCGCAGTTCGCCGTCGACGACGTTGAACTTTCCGGGCCCGGCCTGCTTCCAGCCTTCCAGCGTCGTGCCGTTGAAGATCGGCCGATACCCGGTCTGCGGCTTGCAGTCGGCCTTGACCTGGCCCGTTGCGTAGCGCAGGCCGCCCAGCAGATGCCGGCGGAAGGCCTGCTCGGCGTACGACTCCTTGGTGTGGCCACCGCCGGTGTAGAAGGCGCGGCCGCCCTCGTACGTCTGGCACCAGGCGATCGGATGGTCGCCCTTCATCGTGCCGCCCTGATAGGTGGTTTCGTCCAGGGTCGCCAGCACCCGGGCCTTGCCACGCGGGTTGGTGCGGTAGTTGTACCACTCGTCGGTGCGCTCCCAGGCGTCTTCCAGGTGCGTGGTCGACGGGTGGGTGTGATCCTCGACCCGCACGGTGGCGGGCTGGATCTGCGGGTGGGAGGCGAAGTACGCGCCGACGAGCCCGCCGTAGAACTTCCAGTCGTACTCGGTGTCGGCCGCGGCGTGCACGCCCATGTAGCCGCCGCCGGTGGCGACGTAGTTCTCGAATGCCTTCTGCTGCTCGGCGCCCAGCACGTCACCGGTGGTGGACAGGAAGACGACCGCGTCGTACCGGGCCAGGTTGCTGGTGGTGAACTGGCCCGCCTCCTCGGTCGCGTCGACCGTGATGTTGCCGTCCTTGCCGAGTTCCTTGAGTGCCGCGACGCCGGCCGGGATGGAGTCGTGGCGGAAGCCGGCGGTCTTGGAGAAGACCAGGACGCGCTTGGCGGTCCGGTCGGGTGCGCTGTTGGAGAGCTCGAAGTCGTCCACGTCGTAGAGCGCTCCGTCGCCGCCCTTGAAGACCAGGAACAGTTCGGTGGTCCGCTTCGGCACCGCCCGCAGCGGTACGTCGATGTCCTGGAAGTTGTCCCAGCTGCCGGTGACTGGCACCGGTGCGGAACCGAGGATCTGGCCGTCCGCGGATCCGGTGCGCACCTCGAGGAAGCCGCCGACGCCTCCGGAGGAGATACGGGCGGTGAGCTTGGTGGACCCGGTCAGGTTGTAGGGCTTGAAGGAGATCCAGTCGTTGTTGTGGATGTCGCCGACCGTCTTGCCTCCGTGGGCACTGCCCTTGTTCTGGAGCGTGACGCCCGAGGAGTTGTTGTAGTGCTCGGCCTGCCGGTGGCGCGGCTGGAGCTGGGCCTGGTCGTGGCTGGTGAGCGCGGCCTGGCCGCCGCCCCCGCCGTCGGTGTACTCGGCGTCGAAGACTCCGAAGATATTGGCGTTCGGGTCGTGGCCGCCGTCGGCCGAGGTCTTGATGGTGCCGGTGCAGCCGTTGGCCGAGGTGACCGGGTGGCCGTGGCTGTCATGGCCGAGGATGTACGTCACCTTCACCTTGGCGCAGTCGATCGTCCCGTCCTCCGGGTCGGTGACCTTCACCTTGAAGGGGATCTCGTCGCCGAAGCTGAACAGCGCTCCCTCTGCCGGGAGTTCGAGGGTCACCTCGGGGGCGGTGTTGCCGACGACGACGTGGACGCCGGCGGAGCCGGTGCGGCCGCTGGGGTCCTTGGCGGTGACGGTCGCGGTGTAGGTGCCGTTCTTCTTGTACGTGTACGTGGGGTTGGCCTCGGTGGACCTGCCGCCGTCGCCGAAGTCCCAGGCGTAGGTCAAGGCGTCTCCGTCACCGTCGGTGGTGCCTGCCGAGGAGAACGCGACCCGCAGCGGGGCCTTGCCGGAGGTCTTGTTTGCGGCTGCCTCGGCGACCGGGGAGCGTCCGCCGGTGGCATTCTCGATGCGGTAGAGGCCGGAGTTCTCGTCGCCGCCGAACCAGGCGGTGCCGTAGTCGAGTACGTACAGCGCGCCGTCGGGTCCGAAGGCCATGTCCATGATCTGGGTGCCGGTCCACGGCACGGGGTTGATGGACTGGACCGCGCCGTCGGCGCCCTGCTCGATCCGCTTGATCCAGCGACGGCCGAACTCACCGGCGAAGAAGTCTCCGTCGTACGCCTCCGGGAACTTCACCCGGGACGGAGAGGCCGCGTCAAAGCGGTATACGGGTCCGCCCATCGGGGACTCTGAGCCGGTGCCGAACTCGGGCACGGAGCCGCCGTCGTAGGGGATCCAGGCCGGCTGCGCCGGCGGCAGGTCGACCAGGCCGGTGTTGTACGGCGATTCGTTCCTGGGGGCCGCGCAGTCGAAAGTGGTTCCGGACGTCTTGGTCGCGAAGTCGTAGTCGACGTAGGCGTTGTTGTTTCCGGTGCAGAAGGGCCAGCCGAAGTTGCCGGGCTTGGTGACCCTGGCGAACTCGACCTGGCCGCCCGGGCCGCGCTTGAGGTCGGCCGTGCCCGCGTCGGGGCCGTAGTCACCGACGTAGACGATTCCGGTCTTCTTGTCGACGCTGAACCGGAAGGGGTTGCGGAAGCCCATGGCGTAGATCTCGGGCCGGGTCTTGGCGGTCCCGGGCGCGAAGAGGTTGCCGTCGGGGACGGAGTAGCTCGCGTCGTCGTTGACCTTGATCCGCAGGATCTTGCCGCGCAGGTCGTTGGTGTTGCCCGAGGTGGGGCGGGCGTCGTACGCGGGGTTGCGGCCCGGCCGGTCGTCGATAGGGGTGTATCCGTCGGAGGCGAAGGGGTTGGAGTCGTCGCCGGTCGACAGATAGAGGTTGCCCTGCGCGTCGAAGTCGATGTCGCCGCCGACATGGCAGCAGATGCCGCGGGTCGCCGGGATGTCGATGATCTTCTTCTCACTGGCGTTGTCGAGGGTGCCGTCGGCCTTGAGCACGAAGCGCGACAGCCGGTTGACGCCGTCGAACTTCGCGAAGTCCTCGGCGGTGCCGTCGTTCGGGGCATCGCCCGCGGGGGTGCTCAGCGGGGGCGCGTAGTACAGGTAGATGAAGCGGTTCTCGCCGAACTTGGGGTCGAGGCCGATGCCTTGGAGGCCTTCCTCGTCATGCGAGTAGACGGGGATGGTGCCCACCACACGGGTGTTGCCCGCGCTGTCGGTCATCCGCAGCTCGCCGTTGCGTGAGGTGTGCAGCACGCTGCGGTCGGGCAGTACGGCCAGAGACATCGGTTCGCCGGTCTCCTCACCACCCTTGGCGAGGGTGACCTGCTGGAACTCCTCGGCTTCCGCGGCCGGCCCGGGGTCGGCGGCGGCCGCGAACTGCGGCGCGGTGAGGGCGAGCGAGGTCGCGGCGAGAAGACTGCTGGTGAGGAGTGCGAGTGCCTTGCGGGCTCTGAGCCTTTTCCTGTGCACGAATGTCCTCCGGGATGGGCCGGTCGAACGGGCGGGGCGGTGTTCTGCCCTCAATCGCCGGTCGGGCTGGGGGTGGAGCGCGTTCGTTCCGCTCTCTGGGCGGTGCTCGTCCTGCACCGCGCACCGGGCTGATCGCCGTGGGAACCGGAGTGCGCCGTCACACCGGGGACCACCTATGTCCTGTACACCTCATGGACCGTATCGGGGTTCGTCCGGGACGGAAAGCCCTTGTGCAGCAGGGAACTTCAACTTTTCCCTACCGCAGGACAAAGCCGTCACCGGGCAGGCCGGACCTGCCCGGCGGCGGATCCACCACCGGGCTCGGAGCTGGACCGATGCCCTAGTCGCCACCTCCGAAGGCCGCGTCGAAGGATGCCGTGGGCGGGTCGAAATCGAATCGCTTCAGATCGGCAAGCGCTTGTGGGGCGCCCGCCAGGCGGTCCATACCCGCGTCCTCCCACTCCACCGAGATCGGGCCGTCGTAGCCGATCGAGCGCAGCATCCGGAAGACGTCCTCCCACGGCACGTCACCGTGTCCGGCCGAGACGAAGTCCCAGCCGCGCCGGGGGTCTCCCCACGGCAGATGCGAACCGAGCCTGCCGTTGCGGCCGTCGAGGCGCTTGCGCGCCTCCTTGCAGTCCACGTGGTAGATCCGGTCCCGGAAGTCGTACAGGAATCCGACCGGGTCCAGGTCCTGCCAGACGAAGTGGCTCGGGTCGAAGTTGAGCCCGAAGGCCGGCCGGTTGCCGACCGCCTCCAGCGCGCGCTTGGTGGTCCAGTAGTCGTACGCGATCTCGCTGGGATGCACTTCGTGTGCGAACCGCACACCCTCCGCGTCGAAGACGTCGAGGATCGGGTTCCAGCGCTCGGCGAAGTCCTCGTACCCGCGCTCGATCATCCGCTCGGGCACCGGCGGGAACATCGCCAGCAGATGCCAGATCGACGATCCGGTGAAGCCGATGACGGTACGCACCCCGAAGGCGTCCGCAGCCCGCGCGGTGTCCTTGATTTCGGCGGCTGCCCGCTGCCGTACGCCTTCGGCCTCGCCGTCGCCCCAGATGCGGGCGGGCAGGATCGCCTCGTGGCGTTCGTCGATGATGCTGTCGCAGACCGCCTGGCCGACCAGATGGTTGGAGATCGCCCAGCACGTGAGGCCGTACTTCTCGAGCAGCGCGTGCCGCCCGTCGAGGTACGAGGGGTCGGCGAGCGCCTTGTCGACCTCGAAGTGGTCGCCCCAGCAGGCGAGTTCGAGGCCGTCGTAACCGAAGTCGCGGGCGAGCCGGCAGACCTCCTCCAGCGGCAGATCGGCCCACTGGCCGGTGAAGAGCGTGAACGGACGTGGCATTCGGACCTCCTAGACCTGTGCCTGTACGGATGCCTGTACGGACGTCTGTGCGGATGCTGGTACGGATGTCGGTACGGGTGTGTAGACGGCGCTCTTCTTCGCGCTTTCCTCCACCGCGGCGAGCACTCGCTGCACCTGCAGCCCGTCCGCGAACGACGGGGCGGGGTCGGTACCCGTGGCGATCGCCACGACCAGATCGCGCGCCTGATGGGCGAAGGTGTGCTCGTAGCCGAGCGCGTGGCCGGGCGGCCACCACGCCTCCAGATACGGATGCTCCGACTCGGTGATGAGGATCCGCCGGAAGCCGGACGAGGCGGCGGGCTCGGTGTGGTCGTGGAAGGACAGCTCGTTGAGCCGCTCCAGGTCGAAGGCCAACGACCCCAGCTCGCCATTGATTTCGAGCCGCAGCGCGTTCTTGCGGCCGGACGCCATCCGAGTGGCCTCGAAGGAGGCGAGCGCACCCGACGCGAGCCGCCCGGTGAACACGGCCGCGTCGTCGACGGTGACCGGCCCCCGCTCGGCGCCGCCCGAGGCGGAGAGACCGGCCGAAGCGCCGGCGAGCAGCGGACGCTCCCGTACAAAGGTCTCCGAGAGCGCCGAGACCCCGGTCAGCGGCTCCCCCGCCAGATACTGCGCCAGGTCCACGATGTGCGCACCCAGATCGCCCAGCGCGCCCGAGCCCGCGTGCTCGCGCTTGAGCCGCCAGGTGAGCGGGAACTGCGGGTCGACCAGCCAGTCCTGGAGATAGGTGAAGCGCACATGTCGCAGGATGCCGAGCCTGCCATCGGCGATCAGCCGGCGCGCGTAAGCGATCGCGGGCACCCGCCGGTAGTTGAAGCCCACCATCGCCAGCTGACCGCGTTCCCTGGCACGTTCTGCCGCCGTGACCATCGCCTCGGCCTCGGCGACGGAGTTGGCCAGCGGCTTCTCGCACAGGACGTGCTTGCCCGCCTCCAGTGCCGTGATCGCGATCTCCGCATGGCTGTCACCCGGTGTGCAGATGTCGACGAGCTGCACATCGTCCCGGGTCACGAGGTCGCGCCAGTCGGTCTCCGCCGAAGCCCAGCCGTGTCTGTCGGCCGCGGCCCGCACGGCTGTCTCGTCACGGCCGCCGATCGCGGCGAGGACCGGCCGCAGCGGCAGATCGAAGACGCGTCCGACGGTGCGCCACCCCTGTGAGTGGGCGGCGCCCATGAACGCGTATCCGACCATGCCGACGCCTAGTGTCGGCACAGCGGCCTCACTGTCCCTCTGTTCCATACGGGTTCCTCCTCGTCGGTCTGCTCGGTGGGGGCGGGCGCGCCCGTCAGCTGAAGCCGGTGGGCAGGTACTCGTCGACGTTCTCCTTGGTCACGACGGCCGAGTAGAGGGTGATCGAGGCGGGGATCTCCAGCTCGGACATCCCGCTGACGCCCTTGCCCTGCCCGAGCGCGCGGGCGAGATCGATGGCGGAGGCAGCCATGGTCGGCGGGTAGAGGACGGTGGCCTTCAGAACACTGTTGTCTGCCTTGATGGCGTCCATCGCGGACTTGGCTCCGGCACCGCCGACCATCAGGAAGTCCTTGCGGCCGGCCTGTGCGATGGCGCGCAGCGCGCCCACTCCCTGGTCGTCGTCGTGGTTCCACACTGCGTCGAACTGGCTCTGTGCCTGGAGGAGTTGAGCCATCTTCGCCTGGCCGGACTCGACGGTGAAGTCGGCAGCCTGGCGGGCCACTTTCTTTATGTTGGGGTAGTTCTTCAGGGCGTCGTCGAAGCCCTGAGTGCGCTGCTTGGTGAGCTCCAGATTGTCGAGCCCGGCCAGTTCGATGACCTTGGCGTTCGGCTTGTCCTTGAGCTGCTCGCCGATGTAGTTGCCGGCGTTGAGGCCCATGCCGTAGTTGTCGCCGCCGATCCAGCAGCGGTACGCCTGCGGGGAGGCGAAGATCCGGTCCAGGTTGATGACGGGGATGCCCGCCTTCATGGCCTGCAGGCCGACCTGGGTCAGCGCCTTTCCGTCGGCGGGCAGAATGACGAGCACGTCGACCTTCTTGTTGATCAGCGTCTGGACCTGGCCGATCTGGGCGGCGGTGTCGTTCGAGCCCTCGGTGATCTCCAGCGTCACCTCGGAGTACTTCTTGGCACGCGACTTGGCGTTCTCGTTGATGGCGTTGAGCCAGCCGTGGTCGGCCTGGGGTCCGGCGAAGCCGATGGTGACGGCCTGGCCGGGCTTGTCGTCGGCGGCCGGGGCATTGTTGGTGGCCGCCTCCGACTTCTTGGGCTCGTTGCTGGTGCAGGCGGTCAGCAGCGCGCCCGCCGAGACGGCGGCGGTGCCGAAGAGCAGGCCTCTGCGGCTCGTGGCCGGGATTTCTGGCATGACGGATCAACCCTTCAGCTGGGCGGTTCGAAAGATGGAGAAGTGGAGGGGTGGAGCGGGGGTGGGGCGGGGGTCAGGCCTCGCCGCCGCGCAGTGTTCGGTGCTGGACCAGGACGGCGGCGACGATGATCGCGCCCTTGGCGATCTGCTGGACGGCGCTCTCCAGGTTGTTGAGAGCGAAGATGTTGGTGATGGTGGTGAAGACGAGGACGCCGAGCACCGAGCCGACGATGGTGCCCCGGCCGCCGCTGAGCAGGGTGCCGCCGATGATCGCCGCGGCGATGGCGTCGAGTTCGTAGAGATTGCCGTTGGTGTTCTGTCCCGAGCCGGCCAGCACGATCAGCATGAAGGCGGCGATTCCGCAGCACAGTCCGGAGAGCAGATACAGATAGAGCCGCTGGCGGCGTACGTCGATGCCGGCGAGGCGGGCGGCTTCCGCGTTGCCGCCGACCGCGACGGTCCGCCGCCCGAAGGTCGTACGGTTCAGCAGCAGCCAGCCGATGACCGTGACCGCCGCGAAGACCAGGACCAGTGGCGGGATGCCGAGGATGTACGCGTCGTTGATGCCCAGGTCCAGTACGGAGTTCACGGTGACCATCTGGGTCTTGCCGTCCGTGATCTGCAGGGCGAGTCCGCGGGCGGATGCCAGCATGGCCAGGGTCGCGATGAACGGCACCATCCCGCCGTACGCGATGAGCAGTCCGTTCACCAGACCGCAGCCCAGTCCGACGATCACCGCGGTGAAGAGGATGCCCGCGAAGCCGTACTCCTGTGTGGCCACCGTCGTCGCCCATACCGAGGCCAGCGCCACGATCGCGCCGACCGACAGGTCGATGCCGGCGCTGGTGATCACGAAGGTCATGCCGACGGTGACGACACCGATGATGGAGGCCTGGGTGAGGACGAGTTGAAGATTGCTGATGGCGAGGAATTCGTCGGGCTTGGTGATGCCGCCGACCGCGATCAGTACGGCGAGGACGCCGAGGAGCGAGAGATTGCGGACATCGGCGCGCAGTCCGAGCGGGCGACGCCAACCTCCGCCTGCCGGTGCGGACTTGGCGGTGGGTATCGGCGCGTCCTGCCGCGCCGGAGAGGCTGGCTGCGTCATGCCGTCGGGCTCCCTTCCAGAACAAGGTCGAGTACGCGGTGCTCGTCGAGCTCCCGGGCGTCGGCCGTGTGCACGACGCTGCCCTCGCGGAGCACCAGCACACGGTCGGCGAGGCCCAGGACTTCGGGCACTTCGCTGGATACGAGAAGTACGGCGAGGCCTTCGTCGGCCAGCCGGCGGATCACGGCGTACAGCTCGGCGCGGGCACCGACGTCGACGCCGCGGGTGGGCTCGTCGAGGAGCAGCACCCGGCAGCCGCGCAGCAGCCAGCGGGCGAGCACGGCCTTTTGCTGGTTGCCGCCGGAGAGGGTGCGGATGCGGGCGTCGGGGTTGTCGGGGCGCAGCGAGAGTTCCCTGGTCGCCCGCTGTGCGGCGGTGCGCTCCTGGCTGTGGTCGAGCCAGCCGCCGCGGGAGAAGCGGGAAAGGGAGGAGACGGAGACATTGCGGGTGACGGACTCCAGCATCAGCAGGCCCTGCGCCTTGCGCTCCTCGGGGGCGAGTCCGACTCCGGCGCGGACGGCCGAGCGGACGCTGCCGGGGCGCAGCGGGCTGCCGTCGACGAGGACGCGTCCGGCGCTGGGCTTGCGGGCGCCGTAGATCGTCTCCAGGATCTCGGAGCGTCCGGAGCCGACGAGTCCGGCGAGCCCGACGATCTCGCCGGGTCGCAGTTCCAGGTCGACGGGCGCGAACTCCCCGTCTCTGGTGAGCCCTTCGACCCGCAGCACCGGTTGCTGGTCCGCCGCGCGGGCCGGGTCGGGACGATCGGGGAAGACGTACTCGACATTCCGTCCGGTCATCATGGCAACGATGTCGCGGGTGGGGGTGTCGCGTGCGGGCAGGCCGACGGCGACCGCCCGGCCGTCCTTGAGCACGGTGACCCGGTCGCCGATGCGGCGGATCTCTTCGAGCCGGTGGGAGATGTAGACGACGGCGACGCCCTCGGCGGTCAGATTGCCGACGATACGGAAGAGGTTGTCGACCTCGTCGGGGTCGAGGGCGGCGGAGGGTTCGTCCATCACGATGAGGCGTACCTCGTGCGAGAGCGCTCGGGCCATGGAGACGATCTGCTGCTGGGCGGCTGAGAGGTCGCCGACGTGGCGGGACGGGTCGATCTCCGGGTGCCCAAGTCGCTTGAGTATCACGGCAGTTGTCGACCGGGCTTCTTTGCCGCGTACAACGAAACCGGCCGAGGTCGGCTCGTGCCCGAGGAAGACGTTCTCGGCGACGGACAGCCCTTCGACCAGGTCGAGTTCCTGGTAGATGGTGGCGATGCCGAGGCGCATGGCGGCGATGGGCGATTTGAGGGCTACCGCGTCGCCGCGCCAGGTGATCTCTCCGGTGTCGGGTTGATGGGCTCCGGCGAGCACCTTGATCAGGGTGGATTTGCCGGCGCCGTTCTGGCCGAGGAGGCAGTGGACCTCACCGGCCTGGACCTCGAGGTCCACACCGTCGAGGGCGCGGACGCCCGGGAAGGACTTGGTGATGCCGGACATCGTGAGCAGGGGTGGTTCTGGTGCCATGACGAATCCCCTCGGCGGGTGCGGCCGGTGAGCGGGCAGGGCGCTGTGCTGTGCTGTTGCGGGTGGTGCTCACGCCTTGCGGCGCGCCTGGCGTGGTGCGATCGTCCGGCCCGGTGTGTCAGGCCGGCGAGAACAGGTGGTCGCTGATGAGTCTGGCCGCGCCGATCACTCCGGCGGTCGGACCCAACTCGCCCAGCACGATGGGGAGATTGCCGGTCGCGAGCGGCAGCGACTGGCGGTAGACCTGAGTGCGTACGCTCGCCAGCAGCGTGTGGCCGAGGCCGGTCACCCCGCCGCCGATCACCACAAGACCGGGGTTGAAGAAGCTGACCAGTCCGGCGATGACCTGTCCGACGCGGTTGCCGCCCTCGCGGATGAGGTCGAGCGAGGTGGCGTCGCCGGCGGCAGCGGCGGCCGCCACGTCGGCGGCGGTGAGCCGTCCCGCGCTCTCGAGCCGGGCGGCGAGCTCGTCCGACCGGCCGGTGCGGGCCGCGTCCTCGGCGTCGCGGGCCAGCGCGGCACCGCTGAAGTGGGCTTCCAGGCAGCCCTTGTTGCCGCAGGCGCAGGCGCGGCCGTCCGGTTCGACCTGGATATGGCCGATGTCGCCGGCGCTGCCCGTCGTACCGCGGTAGACCTCACCACCGACGACGATGCCGCAGCCGATGCCCGTACCGATCTTGATGCAGAGGAAGTCGCCGACGGAGCGTGCGACGCCCGCGTGCTGCTCCCCCATCGCCATCAGGTTCACATCGTTGTCGACCATGACCGGGCAGCCCAGGTCCTGGCTGAGCGCCTCACGCACCGGGAAGCCGTCCCAGCCGGGCATGATCGGCGGCGCGACCGGGACGCCTTCGGGGTAGCGGACCGGGCCGGGGACGCCGATCCCGGCGCCGTCGAAGCCTTCGGCGAGTCCGGAGGCCCTGAGCTTGGCCGCCATCGACAGCACCTGCTCGAAGACGGCGACCGGACCCTCGCGTACGTCCATGGGGTGGTTGAGGTGGCCGAGAACTTCCAGCTCGGCGTTGGTGACGGCCACGTCGATCGAGGTGGCGCCGATGTCGACGCCCAGGAAGCGCAGCGCGGGGGCGAGGCGGATGTTGTGGGAGCGCCGCCCGCCGCGGGAGGCGGCAAGGCCGTCCGCAACCACGAGCCCGGTCTCAAGGAGCCGGTCGACCTCCACGGCGAGCTTGGAACGGGACAGGTCCACCTGATCGCCGAGCTGGGCACGGGAGTTGGGCCCACCGTCGCGCAACAGCCTGAGCAGTCGCGCCTGGTGCGCGTTCGCGGGTCGAGCGGTCATGCGTCTCACGTGCCTCTCCCCGCCATTCCAGGCCGTCTCCGTCGGGCTTTCGAGGGGAACGTAGCAGCGCTTTCCCCGAGTGGGAAGAACTTGCGCAGTGTTCCAGCACAACTTTCTCCACACCCGGGACAAAGGTCGACGCCTTCTTCAGCTTCTACTCCTACGGCACGCTCGACGAGTCGCGGGTGCTGCCGACAGTGCGGGAGGTGGACGGGCAGGGAACCGCGTACGTTCCGGCAGTGGGCGGAGGCCAACGCGGCCGCGTTCGCCCAGGTTCCGGCATCAGCGGGCCGCTGTGTACACCGCCTCCGGACCGTTCCCGGCGGCGTCGGCATGGACGGCTTCGGCGGCTGTGGGGACATGCCGTACTCGGTGGATGGGGCCGACGCCACCGGTGAGCGGCAGGCAGCCTCCGCCGCGGTTGCGCGCGACGATCTCCGCCGCGATGGCGACGGCGGTTTCCTCAGGCGTGCGGGCACCGAGGTCCAGGCCGATGGGCGAGTGAAGTCTGCCGATCTCGGATTCGGTGAGGCCGGCCTCGCGAAGCCGGTCGAGGCGGTCGTGGTGGGTGCGTCGGGAACCCATGGCTCCGACGTAACCGAGCGGCATCCGCAGGGCCCGCTCCAGCAGCGGGATGTCGAACTTGGGGTCGTGGGTGAGAACGCAAACCACGGTGCGGCCGTCCAGCGTGCCCGCGGCGGCCTCGCGGTCGAGGTAGAGATGCGGCCAGCTGACCACGACCTCGTCGGCGTGCGGGAAGCGCGCCTCGGTGGCGAAGACCTCCCGGGCGTCGCAGATCGTCACCCGGTAGCCCAGGAAACTTCCCAGGCGTGCGACGGCGCCGGCGAAGTCGATGGCGCCGAAGATCAGCATCCGGGGTGCGGGCACGTGGGACTCGACGAAGAAAGTGACGGTCTGTTGCGTGTGCGGGTCGCAGGACCGGCCGTCCGGCGCGAGCTCGAATGTCGCTGTCTTTCCTGCTCCGAGGAAGGCGCGGGCCTGCGTCACTGCGGCGTGTTCGAGAGCGCTGCGCTGCACGGCCCGGTCGAGGCCGTCGGGGAGGCTCCCGACGTGGCGGCCGGGCTGAACCACGACTGCGGCCCCCAGCAGGAGGGCCGGGCCCTCGATGACCCGCAGCAGAGCTACGGGCTCGTCCCCGGTGATGGAGTCCAGTGCGGCGTCGAAGGCCGGCTCCGGGGCCGGCGGCACCGGCTGGACGAAGATGTCGATGATCCCGCCGCAGGTCAAGGCGGCCGCGAAGGCGTCCTCTTCGCTGTATCCGAAGCGCTGCAGCACCGGCTGTCCGGTGCGGAGCGCTTCGAGACACAGCTCGTACACGGCCGCCTCCACGCATCCTCCGGAGACACTGCCCACGGTCTGGCCGTCCGTGCTCACCGCCAGCGCGGCACCGGGCGGGCGAGGCGCGCTGCCCGAGACCGCCACCACGGTGGCCACGGCGAAGCCGCGGCCTGCGGCTCGCCAGGCGTGCAACTGCTGGGCAATGTCATGCATCGACGAACTCCGGCTCTCGGGACCAGTTCTGAGTGGTTGTCAGGTGCTTTTGGCCCCGATCGGGGGCTCGGCCCCGATCGCCTTTTCCAGCACGTCGAGCACGGTGTCGCGGAGCAGCTCCACCTTGTAGCGGGTCTGCGGCAGGGGCGAGCAGCGTTCAGTGGCCGCGGTCGCGGCGGTGAACAGGTTCTCGGGGGTCGGCTCACGCCCGAGCAGGCCCTCCTCGACTTCCGGCAGCCGCAGGGGGGTGTGGGCGATGCCGCCGGCAGCGACCGCGACCGAGGTGACGATGTCGTCGGAGACGGTCACGCGGGCCACCGCTTCGACCAGCGGCCATTCCGCCTTGGCGCGGCTGATGGCCCGGTTGTAGGCGGCCCGTTCGCCGGGGAGCGGAGCCGGCAGGGTGACGGCGGTGAGGATCTGCTGCGGGGCGAGCAGATGGTCCCGGGTGGGGTCGGATCCGTCGCCGTACAGGTCGGCGACGCTCAAGATCCCGAGTTCATGTACGTCGATCCGGGCGTCATAGCTGAGCAGGGCGATCGCGATCGATGAAGGGTTTGGAGCGATACAGGGCCCTTGGTCGATCACCGCGGCGTGCAGGTGGATCCCGGTGCGTGCGGGACAGCCATCGCCTCCGTCGCGGTAGCAGCTGAAGTGGGGATTGCGGTAGTACCAGCAGCGGTTGTGCTGGAGAAGGTTGCCGCCGAGCGTGCCGGCGGTACGGATCTGCGGCGTCGCCAGGGCACCCGCCGTGTGGGTCAGGGCGGGGTAGTCCGCCTGCAGCCCGGGGTCGGCGGACAGCTCCGCGATACCGGTCAACGCTCCTATTCGCGTGGTCCCGTCGGCTTGGCGGGTGGTGCCGTGCAAGGCGGGAAGCAGTGGAATCTGGACGGAGGCGCTGCGAGTGACTCCGCCGCGTCGGCGGGCGGTGGTGTCGGTGCCGCCGGCCCGCAGTTCCGCACCGTTGTCGAGAACGACGGCCGCGGCCTCGTCGAGAGTGAGGGGCTGGTTCACGGGCGCAGTCCTTCCAGAAGGCGGTCCGGTCGGATCGGCAGGTGACGGGGGCGCCAGCCGGTGGCGGCGTGGACGGCGTTGCCGACGGACGCGGCCACCGGCATCGTGCAGACCTCTCCCAGGCCGACGCCGCCACCGTCGACGTGATCGAAACCCTCCTCATGGAAGTGGATGTCGATCTCGGGAATGTCGCCGATCCCGGGGATGCGGTAGTCCTCCAGGTTGTCGCTCAGCACCACACCGGTTGCCGGGTCGGTGATGCGCTCCTCGTACAGGGCGTATCCGATGCCCTGGACGACACCGCCATGGCACTGACTGAGGGCCAGAGCCGGCGAGTAGAGGCGTCCGGCGGCGATCCCGCCCCAGACGCGCGTGACGCGTGTCTGGCCGAGGCGGGTGTCGACCTCGACCTCTGTGACATGAACGGCGCCGGTGAAGCCCCTGCCGATGATCACGCCGCCGACTCGTACGGGAGTGGCGTAGCCACGGCGGTCCCGTCGGCGTTTGCCGACAACCCGAAGGCCTTCGGCGTCGGCGAGAAGCTGTTCCACGGTGCCGCCGGTGCCCTGCGCCGGAGTCTTGGCGGCCAGCGCGGAGCGCAGGCGAGCGGCGGCGTCGAGGGCGGCGGGCGCGATCGAGGGGGTGGTCCGGCTGCCGCCCGAGGTGGGTCCGTGGACGGTTCCCGTACGGCCGATGTCGACGCGCACCCGATCCGGAGGCAGGCCCAGTTCGGCGGCGATCACGTCGGCGATGACGGACCGGGCGCCCTGGCCCATGTCCTGGGTGGCCGTGCGGGCTACCACGATGCCCTCTTCGACGGTGAGCTCGACCTGCGTACCCGGGTCGAGGAAGTACATCCAGTTGGCGGCGGCGACTCCCACACCGCGCCGGAAGCGGCCGGTCTGGGAGCCGACGGCGGGCCGCCCGGTCCACAGCGGCAGAGCCGCTGCCACGTCGTACAGGGCTCGCCGCTTGGAGTTGCCGTCCCAGCGGCGGCGCAGCGCGATGGGGTCTTCGCCCCGGCGGTGGGCCGTTTCGTCGACGGCTTGCTCCAGCACCCATGCAAGGGGCGGTCCGCCGGGTCCGCGGAACGGGGCCGCGGGAGGCCGATTGGTGACGATGTCGAAGTCCCGTAGCCGCCGCGGAGCGTTCCCGTAGATGAACCGTGCCAGCGAGGCGACGCCCGACCCGACGGACACGCCACCGTCTCCGTGCACATCGAGGGTCAGCGCGGCCAGATTTCCGTCTTCGTCGGTGAGCATGGCTATGTGGGCCCGGGTACCGGGGCGGTGGCCGCCGTCAGTGAGTTCCTCGGCCCGGCTCAGAAGGACCCGCACCGGGGCGGCGTGCAGCCTGGCCAGTTCCGCCGCGGCGACGATGTCGCTGGTCAAGTTGAGTTTTGAACCGAATCCGCCGCCGACGTGCACCGCGGAGGCATGCACCTGCTCGGGCCGCAGACCGAATCGCTCGGCGGCACGCTCGGCAACCTCGGCAACAGCCTGGGTGGATACCCAGAGATGAAGGTCGCCGGCTTCGTCCCACGACGCCAGGCACGCGTGCGGCTCCAGCGGTGTGTGCACCTGCGGTTCGGCCGTGAACGTGGCCTCGACCAGACGCCGGTCCTCGCCGTGCGCGCGGGCCTGCTCGATCCGCTTCAGAGCGAGAGGGCCACGCCAGTTCATCCGAACAGGGCCTCGTACGTTCCCGTTCCACTTGGCGGGCATCACAAGCCCCTCGGCAGAGGCGGGGGCCTGCTTCCGCTCCTCCTTGGTGGGATAGACCACCGGACTGTCCGGGAGCTCGGCCCGGCCCAGATCGACGGCAGCCGGCAGAACCTCGTAGTTCACTTGGACCCGCTCGGCGGCAGCCTCGGCTGCGGCCGGAGTCCCGGCCGCGACGGCGGCTATCGGCTGGCCGACGTATCGGACCGTACGGTCCGCGGGCAGCAGGTCGACCAACTTGTCGCCACCGGTCACGGATGTGACTCGGGCA
The DNA here is from genome assembly GCF_044389785.1 of Streptomyces sp. NPDC019443. Lineage (NCBI taxonomy): Bacteria > Bacillati > Actinomycetota > Actinomycetes > Kitasatosporales > Streptomycetaceae > Streptomyces > Streptomyces sp. NPDC019443. The sequence goes on along the minus strand of NZ_JBIRYJ010000001.1, from coordinate 641,980 downwards.
TGCGCGTGCCGGGAACGGATGATGACCCCGTCGAGGAGGCCGTCCGGCTGGACGTCCGTCGTGTAGAGGGCCTGGCCGGTGATCTTCTGCATCGCTTCCACGCGGGGCGGCGGAGCGTCGTCCGTGTCGTGTGCGCCGGTGCACGCCGCAGCGACAGCCGCGTAGATCCCCTCGTACGCACCGCAGCGACACAGGTGTCCCGCCAGAGCAGCGGCGATCTCGGCCCGCGACGGGGCGGTGTCTGAGTGCTCGGCCCGCCACCGGTCCACGAAACTCGAGGCTTCCATGACGAACCCGGGCGTGCAGTAGCCGCACTGCAGCGCGTCATGGGCCGCGAAAGCACGTTGCACCGGGTGCTTGCCCTGCAGACCCTCCACGGTGGTGACGGCCTTGCCCTCCAGGACTGCCGCCGGGGTCAGACAGGCGACCTTCGGGACACCGTCGATGTGCACCGTGCACGCCCCGCACACACCCGCCCCGCAGACCAGTTTGGTCCCCGTGAGGCCCAACGTCTCGCGCAAGAGCTGGACCACGGTGGCGTCTGGTTCACTCCCGACCTGACGCGCAGATCCATTGACCGTTACATCCATTTGTGAAAATCCTTGGAAGAGGGGCCGGTTACCTGCCGCTTGTCGCTGCCGTGCAGCCCGCTTGCTGCAGTCGAGACAACCCTGGTGGCTCGGGAGCGCAACGAGATGAGTAAAAACTGCTCATTTCCCGTTCCGGCGCGGCACTCGCATCAGCTTCGACTGCCACTTGCTCTTGAGTGTCAGTTTGCTGCCGCAGAGGGTTTCCGGCACGCCGCGCACAAGGTGAGCGACCCGTTGCACAATCTGACGTTTCATGCATAGAGTGTCAGTATGACAAGTCGGCAGCGGGAACGTCGCGAGTGCCCCACACCGAGGCCTACCGGAACCTGTTCACCTGTCAGAACCCGGCTTCGTCCAGTCCTGTCGCCGATCTGATGCTCAGCACAATGGAGCCATGAACTCCCGACTCGATCAGGTGCTCGACGCGGCGTACGCGACCTTCACCAAGCACGGCGTGCGCCGCACCACCATGGAAGACATCGCCCGGGCGGCGGGCATGTCGCGCGCCGCCGTCTACCAGTACGTACGCAACAAGGACGACGCCTTCCTTCGGCTCACCGAGCGCCTGCACGGGCAGGCGTTGGCCCAGGCCAAACAGGCCGCGGTCGCCGAGGGCACGGCCCATGAACGCGTCCGCGGGATCCTCGGCGCCAAGCTCGACCTCTTCCAGAAAGTCGTCGAGGACTCCCCGCACGCCTCGGAGCTGATCGACACCACCGACCGGCTCTGCGGGCCGACCGTTCAGCAGTTCACCAAGGACCTGCGCGACCTGCTCACCGAAGCCTTCGCCGCGGCCGGCACCACGACCGTGACCCCGGCGCAGGCCGCTGACATCGCCATCGCCCTTGTTCTGGGCCTGGAATTGACGCCGGACGGCGCCGCGCTGCTGCGCCCCGCCACCGAAGCCCTCATCGTCGGACTCACCGAGAGAGACACCCCATGAACGCATTGCCCGGGCCGCTCACACCTGATGCGCCACCCCATGCCGCCGCAGAGCGTCGCGGACCTTGAGGGGTGCTGTGACAGTGCATGGTTTTGCGGATGTGTTCGTTGGCCGGGGCGAACAGTTGGGGCTGTTCACCCAAGGGCTGGCGAATCGACGGTGCCAGGGATTCGTCGTGTCCGGGCCTGCGGGCGTGGGCAAGTCGCGGCTGGCCGAGGAGTGCCTGGCGCGGGCGGCGGGCAAGGGGTTCCGCGTTGCTCGGGCGACCGCAACCGCGGCGGCAGGGACGGTTCCGTTGGGCGCAATCGCTCACCTGGTGCCGACGGGGGTGGATTTGTCCGATCCGGTGACGGCCTTCGCCACAGTGGCACGGCAGTTGGCCAGTCGGGACGGGCGTGCGCTGGTACTGCTCATTGATGACGTACACCTGCTGGATGCCGTCTCGGCGGTACTTGTACGGCAGTTGATGGACGCGGGTGTGGTGCGACTGCTCGGGACGATCTGCTCCGGTGCGCCGGTGGGGGATGCGGTGGAGGCGCTGTGCCGCGGCGACGCAGTGGGGCGGGTGGATCTGGCGGAGCTGGACCGTGGCGACGTCGAGGAGCTGTTGAAGGCGGTACTGGGCGGGCCGGTGGCGCAAAGGACGCTGCGGGAGTTGTATGCGGCAAGCCGTGGCAATGCGCTGTATCTGCGGGAGCTGGTCATCGGGGCGCTGGACCGGGGTGCACTGGTCAGCGACGGGGAGATCTGGGAGTTGGCGACGGGCCCGGTTCGCGGGACAACCCGGCTCGTGGAGCTGATCAGTGCGCGGCTGGCCGCGGCCGGGGCCGAGGCCCGTCCGGTACTGGAGTTGCTGGCACTGTGCGAACCGCTGTCCCTGACCGACGCGGAGCAGGTCGCGTCACCTGAGGCGGTGACCGAGCTGGAGTACGCCGGGCTGGTGCGGGTGGGACAGGACGGACGGCGCACATCGGTGGCGCTGGCGCACCCGTTGTACGGGGAGGTGCTGCGAGCCGGCCTCCCCGTGACACGTCGGCGGGCGCTGCTGCTGCGGCAAGCCGAAAGGGTCGAGGTACGAGGCATGAGGCGTCGCGCCGACGCGCTGCACGTCGCGTCCTGGCGGTTTACGGCGACCGGCACGGCGGATCCTCCGGCGCTGACCGAGGCGGCGGCGCTGGCCCGGTACGCCCACGATTACGGGCAGGCCCGCGCGCTGCTGCAGGCTCTGCCCGAAAAGCACCACACCACCGCCACCCGCCTGATGCTGGGCGAGGCGCTGTTCGAGCTGGGCGAACCGCAGCAGGCCGAGACGGTGCTGGCCGCGGCCGTCGCGGGTGCCGGGAACGAGCAGGACAGGCTGGCGGTCACGATGGCGCGCACCTTCAATCTGTTCTGGGGGGCCGCGGAGGCGGACGCGGCACTGGCGGTCAACGACGCCGCCCGTGCCCAGGTCACGAGTGCTGACGCCCTGCGGATGCTGCAGTACTGCGAGGGGTCCATGCGGATCGCCTCCGGCGAGGCGGTACGCGGGCTGGCTCTGCTGGAGGACATGGAAGAAGACATCCACCACGCTCCCGACCCGGTGGCCTGGCTCACCGGCGCCCTGATGAAGCCACTCGGGCTGGAACTGGTCGGCCGCACCGGCGACGCAGTGGCCTGGGCGGAACGCGCCTACGCCGCCCACCTCACAGTCGACCACCACACCCTCTATCCCCACCCGGCAGTCCAGCTGATCTCGCTGAACCACGCTCTGAGCAGCCACGGACGGCTGGCCGAAGCCCGCGAGGTGGGCCGGCGCGGCTACGCCGAGCTCGCCCGGGTCACCTCGACTCCCGTACCCCAGATCTGGCTGGCCTTCAGTCTGGGCCGCACCGAGTGGCTGGCGGGGCATCCGGCCAGTGCCCGCCGCTGGTACGCCGAGGCCGCCGCCCTGGCCCGCACACATCACCACATCAGGCCCCTGGGCCCGGCGCTGAGCGGCCTGGCCGCCTGTGCGGCGGTACTCGGCGACCTCGAGGCAGCCGAACTTGCCTGCGCCGAAGCCCGGAACTACCTGTGGCCGGACGTCTTCGCGGCCGAGGAGTATCTGGGACGAGCCTGGCTGCATGCCGCCCGGGGCCACCTCGCCCAGGCCCGTACGGTCCTCACCGACGCCGCCCGGTGCGCCCGCACCGCCGGCCTGATCACTCCCGAGGCCCAGCTGCTCACCGACATCGCCCGCCTCGGCGGTGCCAAGAAGGTGGCCGGGCGGCTGGCCGAACTCGCCCGCCAGAGCGACGGCGCGCTCACCGGCGCCGGCGCCCGCCTGGCCGCCGCCCTGGCCGCCGACGCCCCCGACCGACTCCTCGCCGTCGCCACCGCATTCGAGCAGGCCGGCGCCGACCTGCTGGCCGCCGAAGCCGCGGCCGCAGCCGCGGCCGCATGGCAGCGCGCCGGTCAGGCCCGCCGCGCCACCGCCGCCACCAGCCTGGCCGCCACCATCGCCGGCCGCTGCGAAGACGCCCGCACCGCACTGCTGACCGCCGCCGCCCCCACCGCCCGGCTCACCGACCGGGAACGCGAAGTCGCCGTCCTCGCCGCCACCGGCACCCGCAGCAAGGACATCGCCGACGCCCTGCACCTGTCGGTGCGCACCGTCAACAACCACCTCCAGCATGCCTACGCCAAACTCGGCGTCACCACACGCCGCGAACTCGCCGGCGTCCTGGAACGATCCGAACCACAGCACGGACCCGCCCTCCGCCCCGCCGGACGGGACGCCCCAGGCCACCGCGACGACCTGTTGCTGGATCTCCGAAGCGAACGCCCCGGCGCCTGGGCCGAGTTCACCACGATCGGATCGCCCGGCTGAGCCGAGGGCGCGGGCGGCCCGCGCTACTGCTCGCGCTGGTGGTAGGTCTTGCGGGTGTGCTCCGTGTGCGCCCGCATGACCTCCGACGCCCGCTGCTCGTCGCGGGCCGAGATCGCCGCGATCAGCTCCCGGTGCTCGATCCACGACTGGCGGCCGCGCTGTCGCGCGACGGGCGTGTAGTACCAGCACACCCGGCGGTCCACCTGTGCCGCCAACTCGGCGAGTACGACGTTCCCGGCGAGCTCCATCACCTTGGCATGGAAGGCGGCGTTGGTGGCCACAGCGAGGTCGACGTCGTCGTCCGCGACGGCCTGTTCGCCCTGTGCGCACAGCTCTTCGAGCGCGGCGATGCCCGCGGAGCCGGAGTTCGCCGCGGCGAGCCGGGCAGCCTCGGTCTCGAGCAGCGTACGGACCGAGAGCAGTTGGTCCGCCTCCGCCTCGGCCGGCTCATGGACGAACGCGCCCTGCGCCGGGCGCAGATCGACCCATCCCTCGGTGTTCAGCCGCTGCAGCGCCTCGCGCACGGGCTGGCGGGACACCCCGAGATGGCCGGCGAGTTCACTCTCGACCAGATGCTGGCCGGGGCGCAGTGCGCGGGTCGTGATCAGTTCGAGCAACGCCTCGTAGACCCGCTCACGCAGCGGACCGGGGCGTTCCAACTTGGGCACGGTTCCCTGCGGCAGTCCTGCGGACAACATCACGGTCCCCCTCCTGGCCGGCAACGGTGAGCGACAATTGGCTATCGTCTACAGTCTACCGAGCGCAATCTCCTGGTGGGCCGAGATCCGCGTTACCTTCGGCCGGAATCGAGCAGCTCCTCCAGCCGGTCGAGGAAGACCCGCTGCCCCGTCACCAGCTTCTCCCTCGCCTCCGCCACGGAGATCCACTCGGCCCGGTCGATCTCGGGGAACTCCTGCATCCGGCCCGAGCCCCTCGGCCACTCCATGGTGAAGGTGCCCGGCACCACCAGGCCCGTGTCGAGGTCGCCGTCGACTGCCCAGACGGTGACAATCTTGCCGCCGCTCTGTCGTGCCTCGCCGAGCGGCAGCCATTCCCCGTCGGGCGGCGGGACACCGAGCTCCTCCACGAACTCCCGCCGGGCGGCGGTCACCGGCTCCTCGTCCGGGGTGTACTCACCCTTCGGCACGGACCAGGACCCGTCGTCGCGGGACTGCCAGAACGGCCCTCCCATATGGCCGATGAGCACCTCGGTGTCCGAACCCCGCCTGCGGAACAGCAACAGGCCCGCGCTTCGCTTCGCCGCCATGCGGTTCAGTCTGCCCCGGGGACGGCTGCACCGCCGCCCTCAGGGGCAGCGGACGACCTGACCCGCGTACGAGAGATTGCCGCCGAAGCCGAAGAGCAGCACCGGATCGCCCGACTCGATCTCGCCGCGCTCGACAAGCTTGGAGAGCGCCATCGGGATCGAGGCGGCCGAGGTGTTGCCGGAATGCACCACATCGCGGGCGATCACGGCGTTCACCGCACCGATCTTCTGGGCGACGGGCTCGATGATCCGCAGATTCGCCTGATGCAGGACGACCGCGGCGAGCTCCTCGGGGGTGACTCCCGCGCGCTCGCAGACCTTGCGGGCGATGGGCGGCAGCTGGGTGGTGGCCCAGCGGTAGACGGACTGGCCCTCCTGCGCGAAGCGGGGCGGGGTGCCCTCGATCCGTACGGCATGACCCATCTCCGGGACCGAGCCCCACAGGACGGGGCCGATCTCGCCGTCGGAGCCGGGACCGGTCGCCTCGATGACCGCGGCGCCCGCCCCGTCGCCGACGAGCACACAGGTGGTGCGGTCGGTCCAGTCGGTGACCTCGGCCATCTTGTCGGCGCCGATGACCAGGGCACGGACCGCGGCTCCGGCCCGTACGGCGTGGTCGGCCGTGGCGAGCGCGTGAGTGAAGCCCGCGCAGACGACATTGAGGTCCATGACTGCGGGCGAGCCCATGCCGAGACGGGCCGCGACGCGCGCCGCCGTGTTGGGCGAGCGGTCGATCGCGGTGGAGGTGGCGACCAGGACGAGATCGATGTCGTCGGGCACGAGTCCGGCGGAGGCGAGCGCCTTCGCGCCGGCGTGCGCGGCCAGCTCGTCGACCGGCTCGTCGGGTCCGGCCACGTGCCGGGTCTCGATCCCGACGCGGCTGCGGATCCACTCGTCGCTGGTGTCGACCATGGCGGCCAGGTCGTCATTGGTGAGCACCTTGGCGGGCTGGTAGTGCCCGAGCGCGACGATGCGTGAGCCGGTCATATGCGGTTCCCCCTCGATGCGGACAGTGGAATTACCCAGTCTTGGCTGCTACCACCCGGTACGACGGCATGTGATCCCACAGGTTCAGGGGCCGGACTTTGGAGCTTTCCCGAAGGATGTGACGACTCTTGAGCGCGAAAGGCATACTGTAGACAATATTCTGTCGACTCACCCCCCGGTGTCAACTCTCACCATCCCGCCCTCGCTCGGTCGCTCAACCGAACGGAGAGCCCTGTGAAAGTCGCAGTTGTCGGCGCCGGTGCCATCGGCGCATATGTCGGCGCCGCGCTCCATCGCGCCGGCGCCGAGGTCCATCTCATCGCCCGCGGACCGCACCTGGCGGCCATGCGCCGTGACGGCGTGCGGGTGCTCAGCCCGCGCGGCGACTTCACCGCGCGGCCGGCCGCCACCGACGACCCGGCCTCGGTCGGGCCCGTCGACTATGTCTTCCTCGGGCTGAAGGCCAATTCCTATGCGGCGTCGGGCCCATTGGTGCATCCGCTGCTGCACGACCGTACGGCCGTCATCGCCGCGCAGAACGGCATTCCAGGACTCCCGCACCGAAGCTGTGCGCCGTGCACGCGCTCGCCGATCGCTCGCGACGACCACCACCGCGACCGCGCCGCCAGGGACCACCGCAGCATGAGTCTGCCTGTGCAGGAGAATGAAGTCGTCAAAGGTCGCTTCGGCTTCCAACACGTACAGAATCGGAATTGATCGCCATGGGACGGGTCACCGAGCGCCGCCGCACCATCCGCATCAGGGACGGGGCGGTGTCGACCCGTCCCGACACCCTTGTGGCCGAGGAGCCGCTCGAGATCCGCCTCAACGGCAAGCCGCTCGCCATCACCATGCGCACCCCGGGCGACGACTTCGCGCTCGCGGCGGGCTTCCTGGTCAGCGAGGGCGTGATCGGGGCGGCCGCCGAGGTGCGGAACATCGTGTACTGCGCCGGGGCCACGGACGACGGATCGAACACCTACAACGTGGTGGACGTGCAGCTGGCGCCCGGCGTGCCCGTCCCCGACATCACGCTCGAGCGCAACGTCTACACCACGTCCTCGTGCGGGCTGTGCGGCAAGGCCAGCCTCGACGCCGTACGCACCACCACCCGCTTCCCGATCGCAGACACTCCACCGGTCCGCGTCGAGCCCGCCCTGCTCGCCCGCCTCCCCGACCGGCTGCGGGCGGCACAGCGGGTCTTCGACCGGACCGGCGGGCTGCACGCGGCCGCACTGTTCTCCGAGGAGGGCGAGCTGCTCGACATCCGGGAGGACGTCGGTCGGCACAATGCGGTCGACAAGCTGGTCGGCCGAGCGCTCCAGGACGGCCGGCTGCCGCTGTCCCGGGTGATCCTGCTGGTCTCGGGACGGGCGTCGTTCGAGCTGGCGCAGAAGGCGGTGATGACCGGAATCCCCGTGCTGGCCGCGGTTTCCGCGCCGTCATCGCTCGCCGTGGACCTGGCTACCGAGACGGGTCTGACCCTGGTCGGCTTTCTGCGCGGCGCCAATATGAACGTGTACGCGGGCGACGAGCGCATCGCCCTGAGCACCGGGGTCTGAAGCTCTCCCGCTGCACGGGATACGGGCCCGGGGCGGCGGGGAGCGCGCCCTGCGCCGGCCGGGCCCCTCCGTGACAGGTCAGTGGACCACGTCCACGAAGACCGGGTTGGTGTAACACCAGGTGTCCAGCCACGCATCGCCGTTGCCCGGCTCGTGCGGAATCGGCCCGTGCGGGTCGATCGCCGCACCCAGGAAGCCTGGGCCGTTGCGCCTGCCGTCGCTGCCGCGCAGCCGGACGTAGAAGGACTCCTCGGCCTTCCCCAGCGGGATGCGTAGCGTGTACCGGCCCGTGCGGCCCTCGACATCGGCCGTGTGCACGACCTTGGTGCCGGGTGCGCGCCACTCGTCACGGTCGGCGGCCGGGCCGCAAACCGCGCCGCGGATCACGTCGAGGTGGGCGAGGCGCGGCACTTCACCGTGATGGTTGGGGCGGGATGCGGTGGTGACGGTGACGTTGAGAACGATCTTCTCGCCGCGGCGTACGCGCAGTCGGCCGCCCAGCGTCACGCCACGGCCGATTCCGTGTTCCCTGTTCACGCGTACGTCGATGCCGTCGATCAGCTGGCCGTGGTCGACCCAGACCCGGCCTGCCCGCAGTCCGGCCATCACTTGCCGATAGCCGTAGCGGGTCACACCCACATGTGTACGGCTGAACTGGCCCGGCCAGAAGTCGCTGCCGGGCTGCGGCTCGGTGGTGTTGACGGGGTCCGGGAGGCGGCCGGTGTTGTCGAAGTTCTGGCCCGGCAGCCAGTCGCCGTTCTTCCAGGTGTCGAAGGTGACCCGGTGTACGTCCGAGTTGGACGTGACCGAGAAGAGTTTGCCCTCGGCGAGCATGGCGTCCCACAGTCCGCCGACGGTCGCGGTCGCCCAGTCGAATCCGCCGTGAGTCAGATAGGCCTCACGCGGATAGCCGGGAAAGGAGTTCGCCGAGGGAGAGTTCTCGTAGTCGCCGCGGATGCTGGTCGGGGCGTGCCGGCCGGGCGACGCGGCGGCCTGCGCGCCGGGAGCGCCCTCCATGCCGATCATGATGCCGGGAGCGGCGTCGCGCCAGGCGCGCATCTCGTGCGGGGAGTCGATACCCAGCCGCAGCGGGTGGTTGGCGAGGACGAGGACGTCGTCGACGTAGCCGCAGCGGCGCTGCTGGTCGAGCCACTGGAGGGCCTTGACGGCGTGGGCCTCGTTGCGCGCCGTGTCCGGATGGCCGGGGCCGCCCGAGGTGTAGCCGAGGAGTTTGCCGTCGTAGGCCTGCTCGAATTGGGTGAGCAGCTCGACCTCGTGGCGGCCGGGCGGGGAGAAGACGGTGGCGTGCTCGGCGCCGGGGATGTACCACTCCAGGCCCTGGAAGAGCAGCATGCGCCGGTTCTCGGCGCGGGCCTTGAGGATCTCCTCGTGCTCGGCCTGGGCGCCGCCCGCCTTGTGGTGGCCTATGTTGCTGTGCTCGGTGAGGACCATCCAGTCCAGGCCGTACTGGGAAGCCGCGGCTGCGAGCTGGGAGAAGGTGTACTTCGCGTCATGGCTGTAGACGGAGTGCACATGGTGGTCGCCGACGAGATACGAGAGGGCGGGGTCCCCCAGGGACGGGGTGTGCGCCTCGGCGGCGGTCGGCGCGAGCAGGGCGCCGCCGGCGAACGCGGCGCCGAACAGGCCCGCGCTGCGCAGCAGTCCGCGGCGGGAGAGTCCCTGCGGGTCGAGCGAGTCGGCGGGTACGTCGGGGTCCGCCCAGCGGGGCAGGTGCTGAATGGGTCTCTGGCTCGGCATGAGGTGCTTCTCCTTCGGCGGCGCCGGCAGGTCAGGCGATCATGAAGTCGCGTACGGGCAGGGCGCGTTCGACGATGCGCACATCGCCGAGCCAGCCGTGCAGCAGCTGGTCGAGGGTGCCGCCGTACTCGTAGCCGCCCACCAGCCAGGGCAGGCCGAGGGTGGCGAGGCCGCTGGTGCGGGTGGCGGGGTTACGGGCGACCGGGCAGCCGTCGACGTACATCGTGGTGTGCTTTCCGTCGTTGACGACGGCGAGGTGCCACCAGACCTCGCGATCCAGCTCATGGCCCCAGTTGGTGACGGCTCCGGGCTGGTTGAGCGGAGCGGCCGCCCACTGCGGGCCGGGTCCGTCGGACAGGGAGAGGGTGGCGACGGGCTCTTCCGGGTCGCCTTCGGTCTTTCCGGCGGCGCCGAGTGTGCCGCGGCGGCTGAGGATCGAACCCCAGGCGTGGTGCCCGGCGTCCCAGTCGGCGGGGAGCTTGATGAACGCCTCGATGGTGTAGCCGGAGCGGAACGTCTTGGCGTTGAGCGGTGCGTTGCCCGCCGTACGCAGATACGCGCCGCGCAGCGGGGGCTTGCCGCCGTCGAAGTAGAGGCTGCCGTGGCCCGGCTGGTCGGGGTGGTGGCTCTCGGACCAGCGCAGGGCATCGGCCGGGGTGCCGGGGACCGTCTCCCGCGTCAGGTCGTTGCGGTTGCCCGACAGGTCGGGGACGCGGAGCGCGGCGTCGGCCGGGGAGCCGTCCTGGTGCGGGCCGTCGAAGCGCCAGTAGGCGACGGTGCCGGGAAGGAGCATCTTCGCGGCGGGGCGGGGTCCCCGGGCGGGGACCGGCGCGAATCCGGCGAAGCGCTTCTCGAAGTCGATGGGGACGGAGAAGCTGTCCTGGGGGCCGGTCATTTCGATCTCGCGGCGCTCCAGTTCGTTGAGCCCGTCGCCCGCGCGGCCGAGGATCCACGGGGAGATCGTTTCCACGTCGATGGTGTTCCTGGCGAGGTCGAAGCGGTAGAGGCGGATCATCGCGCTGCCGCCGTAGTAGCGGTTCTGGTAGTTGGTGATGTGCAGATGCACGTGGTGGCCGGCGGTGTTCTTGCGGGTGGTGCGGGCGGCGGGCCAGTAGTGGCCGTTGAGCGTGAGGAAGATCTGGTCGTGGTCGGCTATCAGCTCGTCCCACAGGTGCTTGCCGTGCGGAGAGAACTCGGCCTCGTCGCCGTACTGGTCCGCGTACACCAGCTCGTGCGTGGTCAGGACGACCGGCGTCTTCGGGTGCTTGGCGATGACGTCCCTGGCCCAGGCGAGAGAGGCCGCCGACGGCCGCCAGTCGAGGGCGAGGACCAGCCACTCGCGGCCGGCGGCGCGGAAGAGGTGGTACGTGTTGTAGCCGTCGGGCGTGGCCCCGCCGAAGGTGGGCAGCCCGCGCATCCGCTGCGGGCCGAAGGCGTCCAGGTAGGGGGTGCGGCCGCGTTGGTCGTCGGTCGAGGACTTGATGTCGTGGTTGCCTGCGAGGACGCTGTAGCCGACGCGCCGCCGGTCCAGGAGCTCGAAGGCCTCGCTCAGCGGTCCGAATTCGCGCGGCTGCCCGTTCTCGGTGAGATCGCCCAGATGGGACAGGAAGACGATGTTCTCGTCGCGCCCGTGGTCGAGTATGTAGCGCAGGGATGCCTCGACGGGCGCGGAGTTGATGCTGGCGCCGTCGAAGAGGTACTGGGTGTCCGGCATGACGACGAGCGTGAATCTGGGACTGTCGGGATCGGGACGCCAACTGGCAACGTTGTCAGCGGACTTCTGCTGCGGCAGGGCCGCGGCGGGCGCCGCGGCGGCCAGTCCCCCGGCGGCTGCGGCAGCGGTGGCCGCGCCTGTGAGTCCGGTGGCACGCAGGAACGTACGACGGCTCGCGGCGGGTGCGAGGGGGCCGTTGGGCTGGTGGAGCGGACTGCACATGGACGTCTCCGCGGTGCGTTCGTCGGGGTGAACGTGTGCACGGTAGGCGAGGGTCCGGGGCGCGACGGGGCCGGGTCGGCGACGTCCCGGCGAAGAAACCATGAATGACTCAGGCCGCGCGGGGCGGGGTGACGGTGGCTCAGCGGGCACGGCGGCGCGCGTCGGAGGGCGGCGGGATCAGCTGGAGGGCCAGGGTGGCCGGGGGTTCGGCGAGTCCCGGGCCGCCGGCGATGACCCACGCAAGGACGTCGTCCGTGGCATCGTCGTCGAGCGCCCAGCCGACCCAGGCCGCGCGGGCCCCTCTGCGCCGGCCCTCGCTGGAGGGCTGGACCACGATCACATTGGCCTGCCCGCAGGGCCCGAGGCACTCACTGGTCCGGACGGCAAGCCGCCCTCCGGAGCCCGCGGCGGCGGCGCGCAGCCTGGCCAACTGCCCTTCGTGGTCGGTGCCGGGGTTCTTGCGGCCGTCGCCGCAGCAGCATCCGCGGCAGACGACCAGAGTGCAGGGGCGGGCATGGAAGGGGCGTATGGCGTACGTCGTCGTCACGGGGCGATCTTGTCAGACGAGGGGCGCGGTTGGCCGGGGTGCGTGGGCGGCGGCGCTCACTGGGGCACAGGGGCGTCAGCGCCCGCGTACTGCGGCCGGGGAGGGGGTCAGGGAGGGGATCGGGGAGGGGAAAGACACCGCCTCCGTATCCCGCGCCCGCCGCTTCGCGATCACCGCGCACACCATCAACTGCATTTGGTGAAAGAGCATCAACGGCAGCACGGCGAAGCTCGCCTGCGCCCCGAACAGCACGCTCGCCATCGGCAGCCCCGCCGCCAAGCTCTTCTTCGAGCCCGCGAACTGGATCGCGATCCGGTCCGCCCGCCCGAAACCGAGCCGCTTCGAGCCGTACCACGTCAGCCCCAGCATCGCCGCCAGCAGCACCGCCTCGACCAGCAGCAGCGCCCCCAGCCGCAGCGGCGTCACCTGGTGCCAGACGCCCGCGACCATGCCTTCGCTGAAGGCCGTGTAGACGACCAGCAGGATCGAGCCGCGGTCGACATACCCGAGCGCCTTCTTGTGGCGGGTCAGGAAGCCGCCGATCCACCGCCTCAGCAATTGCCCCGCCAGGAACGGCACCAGCAGTTGGAGCACGATCTTCAGCAGCGAGTCCGCTGAGAAGCCGCCCGCGCCGCCGCCCAGCAGCAGGGCGGCGAGCAGCGGTGTCACGAGGATGCCGGCGAGGCTGGAGAAGGAACCGGCGCAGATCGCCGCCGGGACGTTGCCGCGGGCCATCGAGGTGAAGGCGATCGACGACTGGATGGTCGACGGGACCAGGCAGAGGAACAGCAGACCGCTGTAGAGCTGCGGGGTGAGCACGAGCGGCTCGAGGCCCCGCGCCGCGAGGCCCAGCAGCGGGAAGAGCAGGAACGTCGCGGCCAGCACCGTCAGATGGAGCCGCCAGTGCCTGAGCCCGTCGAGCGCCTCGCGCGTCGACAGCCGCGCCCCGTACAGGAAGAACAGCAGCGACACCGCGCCGGTCGACGCCCCGCCGACCACATCGGCCGTCGCGCCCGAGGCCGGGAGCAGAGCCGCGAGGACCACGGTCCCGAGCAGCGCCATGATGTACGGATCGATCGGCAGCCAGGACGGGAACTGCAACGCGCGGCGGCTCATGTGCTCCACTTGCTCTCGGTTCAGATCGTGCCCTCCCCATGCTCCTCCGGATCGGCGCGATCGGGAATCCCACATACCACGCTGACTGTCATCACGAATCGCGATGGGCCGCTAACCTAGAAGAATGTACGACCCGGTCCAGCTCCGTACCTTCCTCGCGGTCGCCCAGACCCTGAGCTTCACCCAGGCCGCCCGCCGGCTCGGGCTGCGGCAGTCGACGGTGAGCCAGCATGTGCGGCGGCTGGAGGACGCGACCGGGCGGCAGTTGTTCACCCGGGACACGCACAGCGTGGAACTCACCGAGGACGGCGAGGCGATGCTCGGCTTCGCCCGGACGATCCTGCAGGCGCACGAGCGCGCGGCCGCGTTCTTCACGGGTACGCGGCTGCGCGGGCGGCTGCGTTTCGGGGCGTCCGAGGACTTTGTCCTGACCCGGCTCCCGGAGATCCTGGAGTCGTTCCGGCGTGATCACCCCGAGGTCGATCTCGAGCTCACCGTCGAGCTGTCCGGCACGCTGCACGAGCAGTTGGCGGCCGGCCGGCTGGATCTGGTGCTCGCCAAGCGCCGGGCGGACGAATCCCACGGCGAGCTGGTCTGGCGCGATCGCATGATCTGGATCGCGGCCGACGGCGTACGCATCGATCCGGATCGCCCGGTCCCGCTGATCCTCTTCCCACCGCCGGCCGTGACCCGGGCCCGTGCGCTCGACGTCCTGGAGCGGCACGGCCGCCCGTGGCGCATCGCGTGTACGAGTGGCAGTCTCAGCGGCCTGGTCGCCGCCGCCCGCGCGGGTCTCGGCGTGATGGCCCACACCCGCGGACTGGTCCCGCCCGGCCTGGTGCCGGTCCCCGACCGCGCCGGGCTGCCGGAGCTGGGCACGGTGGACTTCGTACTGCTGCACGGCCGCCGCCGGAACGCGGCGCAGGAGGCCGCGGACGCGCTGGCCGCTGCGATCCTGGCGAGCGGCGACCGACTGCACGGACCGGTCGGCCGCTGAGTACGACCATCGCCCGCACCGCCCGCACCGGTTGTCCCGCCCGCACCAGTTGTCCCGGTTGTCCCGGGCAGGTACGGACCAAGATCCCGTCCCCCGTACAGCGACAGTGATCGCACCGTACAGATTCGGTGGAGATTCTGGCGCAGCTTACTTACCCTACGGTCAGAAACTCGCCCGAGCCTTCCCCATGTGGCCGGATATGCGCCGCTGACCTGTGGTGATGCCATTCGTCCACAGTTCTGGAAGGCTCTCCCGCCCGGCGGCCCGGTGGGGTACCGTCACGGCGCTGTGCGGGGAGCGCCACAAGGAGCAGCCATTGCGCGAGTTCACTGTCCCACCCATGGCCGCGGCGCCTCAGGTAGGCGGACTTGCGGACGCGGTCTTCGACTACGCCGCGGACGATCCTGACCGGGTCGCGCTCGGCCGCAAGGACGCGGCGGGCAACTGGCAGAACGTGAGCTCCGCGCAGTTCCGCGACGAAGTGCTGGCGCTGGCCAAGGGACTGATCGCGCACGGTGTGCGGTTCGGGGACCGCGTCGCGCTGATGTGCCCTACGCGCTACGAGTGGACGCTCTTCGACTTCGCTCTCTGGACGGTCGGTGCCCAGTCCATCCCGGTCTACCCCACCTCGTCAGCCGAGCAGGTCTTCTGGATGCTGCACGACGCCGAGGTGTCCGCGTGCATGGTGGAGCACGAGGACCACGCCATGACCATCGGCTCGGTGATCGACCGGCTGCCGCAGCTGAAGCGGTTGTGGCAGCTGGACGCCGGGGCCGTCGACGAACTGTTCCAGGCGGGCGGCCACATCGACGACGAGGTGGTGCACCGGCACCGGCGGGCCGTGACCCCCGACTCGATCGCCACCGTGATCTACACCTCCGGCACCACCGGCCGCCCCAAGGGCTGTGTGATCACCCACGCCAACTTCATGTTCGAGACCGACACCCTTATCGACCGATGGGAGCCGGTCTTCCACTCCAAGCCCGGCGACGAGACAGCCACGCTGCTCTTTCTGCCGCTCGCGCATGTCTTCGGGCGGATGGTCGAGGTCGCGGCGGTACGCGGCCGGGTCAAGCTCGGCCATCAGCCGGTGCTCCAAGCGAGCGCACTGCTGCCGGATCTGGCGGCCTTCCGGCCGACGTTCATCCTGGCAGTGCCGTACATCTTCGAGAAGGTCTTCAACGCCGCCCGCCGCAAGGCCGAGGCGGAGGGGAAGACGGGCCCCTTCGACAAGGCGGTCGATGTGGCGGTGAAGTACGCGGAGGCGATGGAGCACCGGGCCTTCGGCCTCGGCCCCGGCCCGTCCGCCGGACTGCGGATACAGCACCAGCTCTTCGAGAAGCTCGTGTACGGCAAGGTCCGCGACGCGATGGGCGGCCGCGTCCGGCACGCGATGTCCGGCGGCTCCGGCATGAACCGGCAGCTCGGCCTCTTCTTCGAGGGTGCGGGCGTCACCGTCTTCGAGGGTTACGGACTCACCGAGTCGACCGCGGCGGCGACGGCGAACCCGCCCGAGCGCACGCGGTACGGCACGGTCGGCCAGCCGATCCCCGGCACCACGGTGCACATCGCGGAGGACGGCGAGGTGTGGCTGCACGGCGCCCATATCTTCTCCGGATATCTGGGCGACCCGAAGTCCACCGACGCCGTGCTGCACGACGGCTGGCTGGCCACCGGCGATCTCGGAGCGCTCGACGAGGACGGCTATCTGACCATCACCGGGCGCAAGAAGGAGATCCTGGTGACCTCGGGCGGCAAGAGCGTCTCCCCCGTGGGCCTGGAGGAGCGGGTGCGCAGCCATCCGCTGGTCGCCCAGTGCATCGTCGTCGGCAATGACCGTCCGTACATCGCGGCCCTGGTCACCGTGGACCAGGAGGCCGTCGACCACTGGCTCGCCATGCAGAACAAAGCGCCGCTTCCACCGGCCGAGCTGGTGCGGGACCCGGATCTGGAGAGGGAGATCCGCCGGGCGGTGGTGGCCGCCAACACCCTGGTGTCGAAGGCCGAGTCGATCCGTACGTTCCGGATACTGGCGCACCCCTTCAGCGAGGAGCTCGGTCTGCTCACCCCCTCGCTGAAGCTCAAGCGGAAGGCGATCGAGGCGGCGTACGCGGTCGAGGTGGACGCGCTCTACACCTGAGCACGCAGTGGCGCGGCGGCCGAGGTACGCGCCGACCCGAAGGACCTCGACACGTACCTCGACACGTACCTCGACACCTACCTCGACGCTTGCCTCGGTACGAACACCGCCCAGTTCTGTGCAGCAGGGCAGCAGGGCAGCAGGGCTAGCTGATCGTCACCCGGAAGATCTTGTCCGAGCCGGCCGGCTCACCTCCGTTCCCGTCCGCGTTGGTCGTGGAGAGCCACAGCTGGTTCGAGCCGGGCACCTTGGTGACCGCGCGCAGCCGCCCGTACGTGCCGACGTAGTGCGCCTTCGCCGTACCGACGTTCTCGTTGCCGGCGTTGATCGGGATCTGCCAGAGCCGCTCGCCCCGCAGCGCCGCCATGTAGACCGCGCCGTCGACGACGGCGATGCCGCTGGGCGAGGCCTCGGCGACGCCCCAGGTCTTCTTCGGGTTGGTCATGCCGGAGACGGAGCAGTTGCCCTCGCAGGTCGGCCAGCCGTAGTTCTTGCCGGACTTGATGAGGTTGAGCTCGTCCTTGGAGCTCTGGCCGAGCTCGGCCTCCCACAGGCGGCCCTGGGCGTCGAAGGCGATGCCCTGCGGATTGCGGTGGCCCAGGCTGAAGATGTGGTTGTTGAACGGGTTGCCCGGCGCCGGCTTGCCGTCCTTCGTCAGCCGGAGGATCTTGCCGTTGAGGGAGTTCTTGTCCTGGGCGAGGCTGGTGGTCTGGGCATCGCCAGTGGTGGCGTACAGATAGCCGTCCGGACCGAAGGCCAGCCGGCCGCCGTTGTGGTACTTCGCCTTCTTGATCCCCTGAAGGATGGCCTTGTAGCCGGTGAGCGACGTGCCGTCGTACGTCATACGCGCGATGCGATTGCCGTCGGACGAGGTGTGCATGAAGTACACGTAGTGGTTCGACGCCCAGTCCGGGTCGACGGCGACGCCCATCAGCCCGCCTTCGCCGCCTGTGGTCTGGGAGTTGGGGACGGAGCCGACCTGAGTCTTCGCGCCGGACGGCGTCACCTTGAAGACCTTGAAGGAATTGCGCTCGGTGACCAGGGCGGTGGAGCCGTCGGGCATCCAGTACGTGCCCCAGGGGATGGACCAGCCGGTGGAGATGGTGGTGATGGCGGTCGGCGCGCCGGCCGCGCCGACGTCCTTCGGCTCGGTGGTATTCGGCTCGGTGGCGCCCGCGGACTGGACGAGACCGGCGACGAGCGCCGCGGCACCTGCCGCGGCAGCCGTGCCGAACAGAGCCTTCTTCGACTTGCTGCGGTGCATGTATTCCTCCGTGGGGGGTGGGGGGTGTGTCGGCCCGTGCGGTGTCAGCCCGCGTACTGGGCGACGATCTTGGTGTAGGCGTACGGCTGCCGCGCGTAGGCCAGGATCGTCTTGAAGTCGTTCAGGGTGACCGTCTCGCCGGCCACGTCCGTCTTGCCGTTCATCGAGGAGACGCCGATGTGCTGGCAGGCGACGGTGTCGCTGTAGCCGTCCGCGCCGCGCCGAGCGCGGACCTGCGGAGCGCAGTGGTGGGGGGTCGCACGTCTGTTATCCCCTGTCGAGATAGTCGAGGTTGGGTGCGCCGTTGGCCGTGGTGGCGGTGACCCGGACGGTGTTGGCGCCTGCCTTGAGCGGGACGGTGAGGCTGGAGTCGGCCCAGGTGGTCCAGGCGCCCGTGCCGTTGAAGGCCCGGCCCGCAGAGACGACCGCGCCGTTGACGGAGACGTCCATCGGGCGGCCCGCCGTGGTGCCGTTGGCGTATCGGATGGTCAGTGCCGCGTCGCGTGCGGTCGCCGATTCGACCGTCCACTCCACATAGGCGCCCGCCGCGTTCGGGGTGTTGACGAAGCCGGTGCCGCTGAAGCCGCCGTGATCGGCGTCGACGGTCGATCCCGCGATGTACGAAGCGTTCTCGGCCTCGTACCGCGCGGTGGTGCCCGACTGCGGTGTGGCCCGGATCAGCCGGGTCTCCCCCGGCCGCAGGGTCACGCTGTAGGAACCGTTGACGGTGCCGCCGCTCTGGCCGGACCACAGGTCGGTGACGGCGGCGGCCCCGGAGAAGCCGACCTGCGGCCAGTTCACGCTGACGGTCTGGTTGCCCGAGGTGCCGGTGTTGAAGAGGGCAACGATGTAGTCACCGCCCGCCTCACGCTTGCTCCAGACCTGTTTCGGGCTGGAGTTGACGATCCGTTTGGCGGCGACGCCGTCCTGGTTGACCTCGATCAGCCGGTCGTTCGTCAGCATCGCCTTGTCGGTGGCGGTGAGCGTGGTGAGGTCGGTGCCGAGCAGCAGCGGGGACGCGGCCATCGCCCACAGCGTCATGTGCGAGCGCCGCTGGTCGGCGGTGAGGCCGACCTGGTCGCCGTTGCCGATCTCGAGGGAGTCCAGGTCGTTCCAGCCGCCCGGCCCCGCGTACTGCTGCCAGTTCGCGGCCGAGGTGAAGCGGGAGGTCACCTTGTCCCACGTGGTGAGCGGAAAGCCGCTGCCGTTGGGCCCCGGGCCGCAGTAGCACTCGACATCGCCCTGGGTGCGCCAGCTGTTGGCGAGCTGTCGCCAGGTGGGCGCGTCCGCGATGGCGAGGTTGTTGGAGAGCGCGTAGTTGATGGGCCGGCCCGAGGCGCGCAGAGCCTTGTCCCAGGCGCGGACGTCGGGGATGTCATGGCTGCCGACGCCGTCGATCTTGAGGTAGTCGACTCCCCAGGAAGCGAACTGGCGGGCCCAGGAGTTGATGAATTCCTGGGAGCCGGGCTTGCTGTAGTCGATGTAGTACATGTTCTTGCAGTTGTAGTTCTTCTCCTGCTTGGACGTGTCGGCGATGTCCTTCGCGCGGTACGAGGTCCCCTCGACCGGTGTGTTCCTGGTGACGGCGTTCTTGGCGATGCCGGGGGTGACGTAGAAGCCGAACTTCAGCCCTTTGGAGTGGATGTAGTCCGCGAGCGCCTTGATGCCGGAGGGGAATTTCGCCTCGTCGACGGCCCACCGTCCGTACTGGTCGACGACGAAGCCGTTGGAGTCGCACTTCTGGTAGAAGTCGTCGAGGTTGACATAGACGTAGCCGTGGTCCTTGAGACCGCTGCTGACCAGCGCGTCTGCCTGGGCCTTCATTTTGGCCTCGGTGGGCCAGCGGCGTACGAAACTCCAGCTGGACCAGCCCATCGCGGGCCGGACGGACAGTCCGTTGTCGGAGGCTGCAGCCTCCTGCTGCGGCGGTGCCATCAGGAATCCGGCCGTGGCGAGCGCGAGGCCGAGCGCCCCGGTGAGGAGAGTTCTCAGACGTTTCATCTACGGCTCCACGTCGAGGTGGTCGAGGTTGGGCGCGCCGCCCGCACTGGTGGCGGTGACCCGGATGGTGTTCGCGCCTGCCGTGAGCGGGACGGTGAGGGTGGAGCCGGTCCAGGTGGTCCATGCGCCGGTCGGGCCGAAGGATCTGCCCGCCTGGACGGCGCTGCCGTTGACGGACACGTCCATCGGGCGGTCGGTGGTACCGCCGTTGGCGTACCGGAGGGTCACGGCGGCGCTGCGCGCCGCCGTCGAGCTCACACTCCACTCCACATACGCGCCTGCCTCATTGGCTGTGTTGACGAAGCCGGTTCCGGAGTAGCCCGCGTGATCGCTGTCGACGGTGGACCCGGCGGAGTAGGTCCCGCTCTCCGCCTCGTACCGGTTTGGTGCGGGCGGCGTCCCGCCGCCCGCGTACGCGGTCCCGATCCACGCCTCGTCCATCCGCAGCCGCTTGTAGCGGGTCGAATCGCTTGACGCCGCATGGGTGTTGACGACTTCGAGGCGCACATGGCGGGCCGTGGTCGCCGGAATGCCGATGACGGCGACGCCTCGTCGGCTGGGCAGGCTGCCGCTCTTGACCGGGCTCCCCCAGTTGGCGCCGTCGCTGCTGACGTAGACGCGGTAGTCCCTTATCCGCGCGGACTGCTCGGTGCCGGAGCGTGCGTAACTCACCGAGTCCTCACGCTGGTTGACGCCGAGATACTGCACCCGCTTGGCCGATCCGAGATCGAAGCGGAGCGAGACCGGGGTGGTCTTGTTGCTGTCCCAGTAGGTGCGGTAGTCGCCGTCGGCCGCGGCCGCGGCGCCATGACCACTCGCCGACGCACTGGCGCTCATCGTGTACGAGGAGACGGGGATGATCCCTTCGCGGCCGCCGGTAGTGGTGACCTTGAAGACGGTGTCGTACGCATCCCAGCCGCCGAGGCCGGTCAGGCTGAGCGTGCCGCCGCCCTGGCTGTACGCAATGGGCGCGCCGGTACGGAGGTTGGTCACGCCCGTCACCCGGTAGCCGTTGTCCCGCAGCCGCAGGGTGGAGGTGGACGGTGGGGTCAGCACATGGATGTAGTGCTTGCCGGGGTCGGTCCTGCTGATGGTGGTGACGCCGTGCGCGCCGTCGTTCCAGAAGCCGGGCGCGAGACCGCCGTGCAGATAGCCGCCGCCTTCGGTGCCGTTCAGCGACTCCCAGATCTGGTCGAGATAGCCGTCGGCGAAGTTGTTGAAGCTCGCCTGGTTCGACGGGAATCTGCCGTTCAGCATCGCCGTCTCGGCCATCAGGGCCTTGACCGAAGACCCGGCGTTGGTGATCAGCCGGCCGAGGGTGAGCTTACGGTCGACGGACGAGTCGGAGCCGGTGTACCACCAGGAGCCGCTGGAGGGGAGCTTGAAGTCGGCCTCGATCAGCCGCGGGGCCGCTGTGTAGACCGCCTGCGGGTAGTCGTACGCCGGGGACATGCCGGTCTTCTGCTCATTGCTGATCATGTCCATGATCGGCGTGTCTTCGTTGTTGTTGCTGATGGTGTAGTTCGGTCGGCGCTCGTAGACCTTGGCGTAGAGGTTGTTCCGCTCCCAATAGGCGTTGTCGTTGTCGATCCAGAAGCCGCCGAGCTCCGGATAGCGGTCCATGACCTCGAAGAAGAGGTCGTAGGAGTACTCCCCGAAGCCGTCCCGGGTGTGCAGATCGACGGTGCGGCCCTTGTAGTCCGAGTACGCCTTGGAGTTGAGCCACTCGTTCCCGCCCTCGGCGTGCCACTGCGGGTCGTCGGTCATATAGAGGATCGTCTTGAGCCCCTTGGCCTTGGCCGCCGCGATCAGCTCACCGAGGAAGTCCCGTTTGGTGGCGCAGCTGCCAGGGACCTTGGACGGCCAGGGGCGTGCGTAGCCGAGCCGGCTGTGGAAGGTGGCGAGGACCAGATACTGCGCGTGCAGCTTCTGGGCCTCGGTCACCCAGTAGTCGGCGTTCCAGCCGCCGTTGGTCACATCCGTCTCCCAGCCGCTGCAACTGGTGTGGGAGGGGGCGGTGCGCTGGCCCCAGTGCAGGAACAGGCCGGATACGGAGGAGCGCAGGAAGTCCTGGCGCGGGTGCTGCAGGTCGGCGCGCGCGGGGCCCGGCAGGGTGAGCGCGCCGAGGAGAAGCGCGCCAACCAGCAGCAGACGCGCCCAGAGGCGTCTGGTCATGCCGGGCCGTCCAGGTAGTCGAGATTGGGTGCGCCGCTCGCCGCGGTGGCGGTGGCCCGTACGGTGTTGGCGCCCGCCTTCAGTGCGACGGGCAGGGTGACGGTTCGCCAGCTGGTCCAGGCGCCGGTGCCCGCGAAGGGGGAGGCGACGGCGACGGTGACGCCGTTGACGGTGATGTCCATCGGGCGCGCGGTGGTGGTGCCGTTGGCGTAGGCGAGGATGAGGTCGGCGGTGCCCGCCGTCGTGGCGTTCACCGTCCACTCCACATACGCGCCCACCGCGTTGGCCGTGTTGACGAAGCCCGTGCCGGAGAAGCCGGTGTGGTCGGAGTCGACGCTCGAGCCCGCGGAGTAGGCGGCGTTCTCCGCCTCGTACCGGGTCGGCGAGGGGCCGCCGCCGTCGCAGTTCTGGCTGGAGCCGGTCTGGCTGACGCGCAGCGCGCCGCCGCCGGTATTGGCACTGTTCGCGACGCAGTAGCCGTTCACGGTCTGGAAGAGGAGATCGGACGGGCTGTTGCTGCCGCGCTGGGCGGTGAAGCGGTCGAAGCGGATGCCGGTGCTGTTGTTGGCGATGACGGCGGGCCGGCCGTCGTTGGCCGCGAACCGCACCTCGCTGTCGGTGAAGCGGACGTTGTCGGCGTTCCGGATGTACCAGCCGTAGGCGGGGCGTGTGCCGATCGCCTTGGGGTTGTAGTCCTTGGGGTCGTTGCCCGGCGGGTTGGTGGACATGGTGCCGTTGCCGCCGGGCACGGTGATGTCGACGTTGGTGAAGGTGATGTCGTGGATGCGGCCGCTGCCGGACTCGCCCCACAGGGTCGGCGAGAAGGACGGGGTGGTGCCGTTGGCCTTGATGTTGGTGTACGTGATGTTGCTGATTGAGCCGACGCCGGGATTGTTCCCGCACCGTTTTCTCGTACCGACCTTCTGCATGATCGGCGAGCGGACATCGGTCATGGTGATGTCCTTGTAGTGGACGTCGGAGATCTTCGCGCCGTCCATGGAGACCAAACCGAGGCCGGACTTGTCCGAGCCCTTGATGGTGATCCGCTCGAAGCGGTAGTCGGTGAAGTCGCCGCAGGTCTCGGAGCCGAACATCAGCGCGTTGCAGCAGCCGGCGGAGAGATAGGAGTCGGTGACGGTGACATGCCCGTTGTTGAGCTTGGCGCCGAGCGCGTAGTCGCTCTTGAAGGCGAGCGCGTCGTCGTTCGCCTCCAGATGGGCATTAGTGATCTTGACGTTGGTTGTCGAGATGATGTTCCAGCCGTCGCGGTCCATGGCCGTGTCGATGACGAGCCGGTCGGAGACGACGTTGTCGCAGTTGTTGATGAGCGCCGCGAAGTGGCCGCCCTCGCGCAGGGTGATACCGCTGAGGGTGAGGTTCTTGCAGCGGGTGAGCGAGATGATCTTGTCGGCCTCGCCCGACTTCGGGTTGCCGGTGATCAGTGCGCCGTCGCCGTCGATGACGCCGGAGCCGGTGAATCCGATGTTGGTGAGGTTGTCGCCGTAGATCATGGCGTTGTGGAAGTGACTGTGGCCGTAGTCCTGGTAGTCGTCCCACTGGTTCGACTCGGGCGGGTCATAGGTGTCCGCGCCGTTGCCGCTGATCGTCGACCCTGCGTCCAGTTGCAGGGTGACATTGCTCTTCATCCTGATGGTGTTCTTGGACTCGTACGTCCCCGAGGGGAAGCGGACGATCCCGCCACCGGCCGTGTTGGCGGCGGTGATGGCCTTGTTGATGGCCGAGGTGTCGTTGGTGGAGCCGTTGCCCACCGCACCGTAGTCACGGACGTTGAATTCGGCCGCGGCGGGTGCGGGTGCCGTCGCGGCCGCCGGCGCGGCGAGCGGGGGTGGTGCGGCCGGTTCCGCCACGGCCGGCGGCCGGGCCACGCCCAGCGCGACCAGGAAGCCCAGTAAGGCGGTAGCGGCTGTTCTCCGTAATCTGGTCATGTCGTCCTCCTCAGACGAGCTGATAGCCGCGCAGATTGGTGAGGAGCATGTGGCAGTTCTGCAGGGAACCCGAACTGTCGCCGAGGGAGCGGTAGATGCCCCACTTGGGGCGCACCCGGTCCGCGAGGAAGGTGTCGACGCCCGACTTCGACTTGTCGATCACCGTGGTGCCGCCGCTCTTGAGGATCCAGCGGACGGAGCCCGAAGTGCCGTTGCCGATCTTGATCTGGAAGTCGACGTCGGTCCACTTGTTGTGCAGCGGTCCCAGGTTCGTACGGCCGACGAGGACATCCCCCTCGATGACCTTGAGCTCGATGGTCTGCACTCCGTTCACGCGTCGCAGCGACTGCACGACGATCGGCGACGAGCCGGTGCCCGGCTGCTTCATCTGCATGATGTGCGTGAAGCTGGTCGTCGCCTTCAGCGTGCTGGGTATGTACATGGAGTACGTGACCCGCCAGGTCTGGCCGGACTTCCACTGAAGGTAGGAGCTGCCGGTGCGGCAGCCGGTGACCTCGTGCCGCTGCCGGTCGGTGCTGGAGTCCCGGTCCTGGGTGTGCATGTTGAACCGGAAGTTGTCGCCCTCGGCGAAGATGTGCGGGGCCGCGGCCGGGTGGGAGTCCGCCCGGTCGTCCTCGATGGTCTCGAAGGCCTTGAGCTTGTCGCTGCTCGCGGACGGCGACCAGCGCAGTTGCCAGGAGGCGGCACTCGCCGGGGTCGCGAGCTGCGGCAGTCCCGCCGCGACGGCGCCGCCGATGGCTGCCCCCAGTACGGCTCTGCGTGATGCGGTCATTTCCCTCTACCTCGCCCGGAGTTGTTCGTTCATGATGAGAAAGGCGCCGAGACCGTGGAAATCATTGGTCTTCCGGTCGCGCTTGATGTAGTAGCTGTAGTTCCCGACATTCGTTCCGATGGAGATGTCGGTGAGATTGGTGCGGCCGTCGCCGCCGACCGAGATCTTTCCCAGCACACCCTGATATCCGCGCTGCGCGACCTGTGCGTAGCGCGCGTCGACATATCCCTGCCGCACCGAGCGGGACAGGGCGAAGGTGAACATGGAGGAGCAGGAGGTCTCGGTCCAGTTGTCGCCGTGCAATCCCTTGTCGACGACCTGGAACCAGCGGCCGGTGGCCGGGTCCTGGTACTTCTCGATGCCGGCCGCGAGATTCCGCAGCAGAGTGAGGAGCTGGGCGCGGCGCGGATGGTCCGCAGGCACGGCGTCCAGGACGTTGACGATCGCCATGGAGTACCAGCCGATCGCGCGGCACCAGTGCTCGGGCGCGACACCGGTCTTCGGGTCGGACCAGCTCGCGTCGCGCGATTCGTCCCAGGCGTGCTTCAGCAGCCCGTTCGCGACCTGCAGATGGCTTCCGTAGACGGCGAGCTGTTTGGTCGCCTCATTGCTCGCATACGCCGAGTCGCCGAATTCCTTTCCGTACTCGACGAGGAACGGATTCACCATGTAGACGCCGTCGGCCCACAGCTGGCTGCGCCGGGAATCCGATGTCGAATGCCAGAAGCCGCCCTCCGAGGTGCGCGGATAGCTGTTCAGCCGCTCCCGGATCTTCTTCGCCGCTTTCTGGTAGCGCGGCTGGCCCGTCTCGTGGTGGAGGATGTTCAGCAGCCGTCCCGCCTGCATGCTGTCGAGATTGTTGAAGCCCTGCCCGATGTTTCCGCCGCTGTCGACGAAGCGGTCGACATAGCTCTTGATGTAGGCGAGATAGCGGGCGTCGTGGGTGCGCTGATAGACGAGGTACTGGCCGTAGAGATACAGCCCGACCGGATAGGACCAGCCGCCGATGGAACTGGGTGAGTAGCGCGCCATCGTGGACTCGACCATCGCCACCGACCAGTCGGTGACGGACGGCCCGTCGCCGACGGTGAGCGAGTCGAGGTTGGGGCCACCGGTCGCACCGGCGGAGGTGGCTCGTACGGTATTGGTCCCGGCCTTCAGAGTGGCGGTGACGTTCCTGGTCTGCCAGCCGGTCCAGCTGCCGGTGGAGCCGAAGGCCAGGCCGCCTGCGACAAGTTGGCCGTTGACCGTGATGTCGAGGGGGCGGTCCGCCGACGTCCCGTTGGCGAATCTCAGGCCCAGCGCGGTGGTGCCCGCCCGGTCGGAGTCGACGGTGAATTCGACGTGACTCCCGGCCGTGTTCGCGTAGTTGACGAATCCGGATCCGGTGAAGCCGGTGTGGTTGCTCTCCACGACGCCCTGGTGGACGACGGCGTCCTCGGCTTCGTACCGTACGGCTGCTGAGGCGGCGGGCTCCGCCGCCGCGGGCACGGCGGACAGCGTGCTGCCGGCCAGCGCGGCCGCCAGCACCAGGGGGGCTAATCGCTTCATGGTCCTTCCTTGCGGTAGGCGTACGCGGGCGCGGCCACCGGCTCGGGGGTCCGCGTGCGGTCGACGAGGTCGCGCACGAGCGCGTGGTCCGGCGAGAGGTGGCAGGCCGGGTCCGTGCGGGTGGCGTCGCCGGTGAGGGCGTACGCCTGGCATCGGCAGCCGCCGAAATCCTTGGTGCGCAGCTCGCAGCTGCGGCACGGGTCCCGCATCCACTCCTCGCCGCGGTAGATGTTGAAGGTCTTCGACTCGCGCCAGATCCACTCCAGGCAGTGGTCCTTGACGTTCGGCGCGTCCAGTCCCGGCAGCGCGGCGGCGGCCGGGCAGGGATAGACCGTGCCGTCGGGCGCGACGGTGAGCGAGAGCGCGCCCCAGCCGCCCATGCAGGGTTTGGCGGTGCCGTCGACGTAGTCGGGCGCGACCCACACCAGCTCCATCCGGCCGGCCAGCCGTTCCCGCCACCGCTCGACGCCTTCGCGTGCCCGCGCGATCTGTTCGCGGTCCGGCAGCAGGGCATCCCGGTTGCGCAGGGCCCAGCCGTAGAACTGCGTGTTGGCGAGCTCCATCCGTTCCGCGCCCCAGGCCAGGCCGAGTTCGACGAGGTCGTCGAGCGCGTCGAGATTGGTCCGGTGGAGTACGACGTTGAGGCCCAGCGGCAGCTCCGCCTCCCGTACGAGCCGGGCCGCACGCTCCTTCGCGGCGAAGGAGCGGGCTCCCGCGATGAGCTCCGAGGTACGGGGGTCGGCGTGCTGGACGGAGAGCTGCACGCTGCGCAGACCCGCCGCCGTCAGAGCAGCGAGCCGCTTGACGTGCAGCCCGACACCGCTGGTGACGAGCTGGGTGTGGATGCCCGCTCCGTCAGCGGCTGCGACGATCTCGGTCAAGTCACGGCGCAGCAGCGGCTCTCCGCCGGACAGATGGGACTGTACGACGCCCAGGTCAGCGGCCTGCCGGAACACCTCGGCCCACTGTGCGGTGGTCAACTCCTCTGACCGACCGACCAGTTCGACAGGATTGGAGCAGTAGGCGCAGTGCAGCGGACAGCCGTGGCTGAGCTCGGCGAGCAGCGCCCACGGCGGCTGGACTCCAGTGACTCGGGTGACTCCGGTGAGCTCGGTCATTTCAGCCAGCCCTCCTTGCGCAACCGCCCCAGAAACACAGGGACTTCCTCGGCCACGGGCGCTCCCGGATGCTGCTCGGCGAGCTCCGCGACAATCGCGTCGACGTCGCGTACGCCGTCGCAGAGCCGCACGATGGATCCGGCGTTGCCCTGGAGCACGACCACCCGCTCGGGCAGTACGAGCAGATCGGCGCCGCGCACGCGGTCGTGCCGGAAGACCACGGACCGTGAGAGCACGGGCTTCCACGTCATGGCCGCTCCCCGGCGCAGTCGACGGCGTCGAGCAGCGACCACAGCACGTCGCACTTGAAGGCGAGCGCCGCGACGGCCGCCTCCTGCTGATCCTGGGTGCGCGCCCACTCGAGGACGAGCGCGAGCGCCTCTTCGCTGTCCCGGCTGCCCTGTCCGATCCGGTTGCGGAAGTAGGTGAGCCCGTCGGCGTCGATCCAGCGGTAGTGCTCTTCGAACGCGGCGATCCTGGTACGCATGATGCCGGGCGCGGACAGCTCGGTGAGCGAGGCGGCGACGGCCTCCAGCGGGCCGTGGAGCCGGCAGAAGTTGACGTATCCATCGACCGCGAGCCGTACGCCGGGCAGTACTTCGTCCCCCGATTCGAGCCGCGCCCGATCGATTCCGGCGGCCTCGCCGAGCCGCAGCCAGCGCTCGATGCCGCCGTCGCCGTCCTTCTCCCCGTCGTGGTCCTGGATCCTGCGCAGCCAGGAGCGGCGCAACTCGGAGTCGTCGAACTTGGCGAGGATCAGGGCGTCCTTGACGGGGATGTGGCGCTGGTAGTGGAAGCGGTTGAGAATCCAGCGGCGCAACTCGGCCGGCGTCAGGGCGCCTTCGTGCATCCGTACGTTGAAGGGGTGGCGGTCGTGGTAGCGCTCGGTGGCCACGGCGCGAAGCCGCGCCGTGAACTCCTCCCGGCTCCAGATCGTGGTGCTCACAGCTCGATCACCATTCGGTCGGCGGCGACCTCGAGTCCCCATTCGCCGAGCAGCGCGTGCTGCGGGGCGTCCGGGTCGGCGAGGGGGTTGGTGTTGTTCAGGTGCGTATAGAGGCAGCGGGCGTTCAGCCCGGAGAGCCGTCGTGCGGTGCCGTTCGGCCCGGCGATCGGCAGATGACCCATTCCGGTTGCGGTCTTGGCGGAGATCGACGTCCGTACCGGCTCGTCGTCGTCCCAGAAGGTGCCGTCGAGGATGACGCAGTCGGCTTCCCCGACCGCTTCCTGGAACTCGTCGGTCCACTGGGCGAGGGCGGGCGCGTAGAGCAGGCTGCGGCCGGTCGTGGTCTCGCGCAGCCGCAGCGCGACCACCCAGGTGCGCTCGTCGGGTCCGCTGCCGGCGGCGTACCGCGGCCGTTTGGCCGAAACGGGTACGGCATCTATTTCCACGGTGCCGCCCTTGACGAGCGGTGCCGCTTCGCGGCCCAACTCGCGCCATTCGATATGGGTGTACGGGGCGAGTACCTCGCCCAGGCGCAGCCGGCCGAGCAGTGCGTCCCGTACCGGCCGGGTGGCGAGGATGTCGAAGCCGTCGGCCTCGCGCAGCCGGGCGATGCCGAGGGTGTGGTCGAGTTCGGCGTCGGTGAGGATCACTCCGGCCACGGGGGATTCGCGTGGCCCGGGCCCGGGCCGCAGCGCGTGGCTGTCCTCGATCTGGTCGCCGATGTCGGGGGTGGCGTTGACGAGATACCAGCGGCCCTCGTCCGCGCGCAGGGCGAGTGAGGCATGACGACGGCGCCGGTGCGGGTGTGCGCGTGCCCCGGCACAGCCGGGACACGCGCAGTTCCACTGGGGCAGTCCGCCGCCCGCCGCGGTGCCGAGCACCTGCAGCAGCATGGCGGCGGGTCTACCGGTCGGTGAGCGCGTAGGCGGTGACTTCGAGCGCGGTCTCCACGACCTCGAACTCGGGAGTCTGCCAGTTGATGGTCTCCTCCGATGTTTCCTTGCTGTCGTGCATGAGCTGTACCTGCCTTCCTGAGATGTGGGGGTCAGGAGTGATTCAGGAGTGATTGCTCTGTAACGCATGGTTGAGCAAGGCTGAACGCCAGTTCACATGAGTGTCCGGCGTTCAGTTATGTGCCATAGAGTTGCGTCTTGATGAGACGCGGTCAATGGTCCGGACCGATAAGGTCGGAGCTGTATCAGGCCAACTTCGGGGTCGGGAATGCGTCCGCACGGGTGATCGTTGATCCTGGGGGAGTACCAATCGACAACGTAAGGATCGACCGCTCGTGAGCAAGGTCCCCTCCATCTCCCTCAACAATGGCGTCGCCATGCCGCAGCTCGGCTTCGGTGTCTGGCAGGTACCGGATGACGAGGCGGCGAAGGCGGTTGCCTCGGCCCTGGAGGCCGGCTACCGCAGCATCGACACTGCGGCCATCTACGAGAACGAAGAGGGCACCGGCCGTGCCGTCGCCGCCTCGGGCATCCCCCGCGAGGAACTCTTCATCACCACGAAGCTCTGGAACAGCGACCAGGGTTACGACGCGACCCTGCGCGCCTTCGACGCCTCGCTGGACAAGCTGGGTCTCGACCACATCGACCTGTACCTCATCCACTGGCCGCTGCCGTCCAAGAACGCCTATGCGGAGACGTACAAGGCCTTCGAGAAGATTTACGCGGACGGCCGCGCCAAGGCGATCGGCGTCTCCAACTTCCTTCCGGAGCACCTTGAGCGCCTGATCGGCGAGACCTCGGTCGTCCCGGCCGTGAACCAGATCGAGCTGCACCCCCAGCTCCAGCAGAGCGAGCTGCGCGCCTTCCACGACAGGCACGGCATCAGGACCGAGGCCTGGTCCCCGCTGGGCCAGGGCAAGGGCCTCCTGGAGGTCCCGACGGTCGTCGCCGTCGCGCAGAAGCACGGCCGCACCCCCGCCCAGGTGGTGCTGCGCTGGCATCTGCAGATCGGCAATGTCGTGATCCCCAAGTCCGTGACCCCGTCCCGGATCAAGGAGAACCTCGACGTGTTCGACTTCGAACTGGACGCCGACGATCTGGCGGCGTTCGCCGCGCTGGACGAGGGCAAGCGCCTTGGTCCCGACCCCGCGACGTTCGCCTACGGCGCCTGATCGCCGCCCGAACGACCCCGTCGCCGCCCGGCTCGTGCCGGGCGGCGATGTCGTTCCCGCGGGCGCGCTCCTGCGTGCCGAGTGGCGGAATCCAGTCGGCAGGGCACGTCGATGACGGTGACGCACCCAAGCCATGCGCAGCTTGCACTGTTGATCCGTAATGCAACCAAAGGTCGTTTCGGGCTGAGCGCGTCGATTCCTAATATTTACGAGCAATATGCCTAGGGTTGGTGATCCGCAGTCCCTTCCCCATGGAGAGAGTCCAAATGGAGCGTTTCAGACGCGCGTCGGTGACAGGAATCGCGACGGCCGTTGTGCTGGCCGGGTCGGTCGGCATGGCCATGCCTGTGGACGCCCCGACACCTCCCGTACAGACGGCCGACGGCTCGGGCAATGAGCGACCAGCGCCCGAACGACCAGAGCTGTCGGCGAGAGTCGCGGTGAGCGAAGTCCCGGCGTGGCATCAGTTCCGGGTGTACGGGGCCACCAAGCTCCTGCCCCCGGGTACCAAGGTGACCCTCCAGCAGAAGCAGGGCACAGAGTGGGTGACCCTGCCGGCGTCCATGAACACGACGCACGAGTCGACCTTCAAGATGCGCGTCCTCCTCGGCATCAAGGGTTACAACACCCTCCGGATCACCGGCGGCGGCACCGTCTCGCCCGAGTTCACGGTCACGGTGCGCTGAGGCCGGCCCGGCTCATCGCGCGGGACACAGCCCTCGCCGAACGCCTTGCGGCGGCGAGGGCTACGTTCATGGTGTGCGCGAATGCCACACAGCTGACCGAGGAGTACGGACATTGAGCGGGGCACTGACACCTGGCCGCTACCTGGTGCGCAACATCGGCAGCGGGCTGCTGCTCGAGGTGTACGGCGGTGCCAAGGGCAGCGGCGCCAATGTCCAGCAGGGCAAGGAGACCGGGGCCCCGGCCCAGCAGTGGCAGATCGACCCCGTACCGGGCGGCAGCGGGCTCTACCACTTCGTGAACGCCGGGAGCGGCAAGCGGCTGGACGTCGCGGGCGCCGCGACCGAGAACGGCGTCAACATCCAGCAGTGGAAGGCCAATAACTTCGGCGCCCAGGAGTGGATCATCGAGCAGCACCTGGACGCGCCGGGCACCGTCGCCATCGTCAGTTTCATCAGCGGGCTGCTGCTCGAGGTCGCCGACGGCAGCACGGACGACGGCGCGAACGTGCAGCAGTGGGAGGACACCGACTCACCCGGTCAGTGGTGGCAGTTGGAGCCCGTCAGTCCCTGACCAGGAGCACCGCTCCGGCGACGGCTACGGCGAGCGCACCCGCGCCGACCGCTCCAGCGGCCAGGAAGCCGTGGGAGGAACGCCAGGAGAGCGCGGACCACCGCGACTGGGCGGACAGCAGCGACCCCGTGCTCATCCACGACCCCGCCGAGAACAACGACTGGGTGGATCCGATCGAGCCGACCGACAGCGCGCTGCCGACCGAGCCGACCGACAGCGCCGAGCCGACGGAGCCGATGGAGAGCACCGACCCGACGGAGCCGATCGACAGCACGGAGTCCTGAGACCAGAGGGACAGCAGCGAGGTGGACCTCATGGACTTGGTGGACTTCTTGCACTTCTTGGCCATGAGGTCATCCTGCCCCTGATTCAGCCCCGGCGGGCGGTGTGCACCGTGCGCGTGGTGAGCAGATACGCGTCCGGGCGATGCCGCAGTCCCTGCGGGTCCTCCGGGTCCAGCAGCCGGTCGAGCAGCGCGAGGTCCTCGGCCGGCAGCAGGCCGTCCAGGATCTTGCGCTGCCAGGCGAAGGCGGAGACCAGCTGTTCGCGTACCACCTCAGGCACCGGCGCGGGGATGTCGAGCAGGAAGGAACGGGTCCCGCTCGGCGTGAGACCTGCCGCGCCGAGCAGCGCCCGCCAGTCCTCGACCTCGTCCTTCGTGCCGGACAGCTCTGCCCGCATCCGGGTGAACCACTCGCCCGCGGCCGCGTCAATCCGGCCCTCGAGCCCCGGTCGGCCGATGCCGATGTCGCGCGGGAGGTGACGCGAGGGCAGCCCGCCCTCGACCACCGCGGCCAGCCCGCCCGGGCGCAGCAGCCGGGCGAAGCCGGCGAGCGCGGCCCGCTGGTCGCCCATGTGGTGCACCGCGTTGCCCGCCCAGATCAGGTCAGCATCGCCCAACTCCTCAATCCCGTCAGGGAGTTCGGCATGGCGTGTACGGATGCGGTCGCCGAGCCCGGCGCGCTCGGCCCGTGCGCGGGCCCGGGCGAGGAGCGGCTCGGTGGCGTCCACGGCGACCACTTCGGCGTACGGGAACGCCTCGGCGAGCAGCGTGGTCAGCACTCCCGGGCCACTGCCGATGTCGAGGATCCGCCGGACGCCTGCGGCAGGCAGCAGCTCCCCCAGCCAGGCCGCCGCCTGGCGGTACAGAGGACTCTGGAGCTCCGCGCCGCGCTCCAGCAGCGGTCCGAGTTCGTCCCAGTCGATATGCGTCGTGTCGTGGTGATGGCTCATGGGCTCAAGGTTCGCGCGGCGGTGCGGTTACGGCGACTGTTGTTGCGGTTTCGGCAAAACGACGCCTCCACGGTGTTCCTGCGGACTGATGCCGCGTACCCGCTTGAATGCCGCACTCAGCGCGAACGAGCCGCTGTAGCCGACCTTCCTGGCCACCGCCTCGACCGTCGCGTCCGTGTCCCGCAGCAGGTCCGCGGCGAGCGCGAGCCGCCAGCCCGTGAGGTACGCCATCGGGGGCTCCCCCACCAACTCGTTGAAGCGGCGGGCGAGTCCGGCTCTGGAGACCCCGCACTTGGCGGCCAGCGAGGCCACCGTCCACGGGTGGGCGGGATCGTCCTGCAGCAGCCGCAGCGCCCGGCCGACCACCGGGTCGGCCATCGCCAGATACCAGGCCGGGGCCGCGGCGTCCGGGCGCGAGAACCAGTCCCGCACCGCGGCGATCAGCACCAGGTCCAGGATCCGGTCGAGCACCACGCTCTGGCCGGGCTCGTCACGGGAGATCTCGTCGTCGAGCACCGGCATCAGCGGGCAGTTCCACACCCCGGCGGGCAGATGGAGCAGCTCGGGCAGCGCGGCGAGCAGCTGCCCGCTGACCTCGCCCTTCATCTGGTACGTGCCGACCAGCATGGTGGCCGAGCCCGCGGGGTCGTTGCCCCAGCTCCGTACGCCCAAGTACATGGACTCCGCGAGCGGTTCTCCCTGCAGGGTGTGGCAGGTGCCGCCGGGGCGGATCAGCGCCGTTGGTTCACGGGTGATCTCATCCGCCGTGGTGTACGAACCCGGGCCGCGGGCGATCGCGACATCGCCCGGGCGCAGCAGCACCGGCTCACCGGCGTCGGGCATGATCCAGGCCTCGCCCGCGGTCATGCAGAGCAGAGAGAGCGGGGCGTGGTCCTCGATGCGTATGGACCACGGCGGTTCCATCACCATCCGCAGCAGAAAGGCTCCCCTGGCGCGCGGTCCGTCCAGAAGCCGTGCGAGAGCGTCCATGAACCACAGCGTAGACGCACGCATATGGCATTGAGCCTCTGGAGCATGGAGCGTCCACGCCGCAGCCGTGAACCTTGAGGCATGACAGAGAACCTCAAGCAGGAAACGGTGTTGGTGACGTCGGCCACGGGCAAGACAGGCCGTCGGGTGGCGGAGCGGCTGGCGGCGCGCGGCGTGAATGTACGGGCCGGATCGCGCAAGGGAGAGGTTCTCTTCGACTGGGAGGACGAGTCCACCTGGGGGCCCGCGCTGCGGGGCGCGGACGCGGCGTACGTCGCGTACTTCCCGGACCTGGCGGCTCCGGGCGCCCCCGAGGCGATGCGGTCCTTCGGCCGGCAGGCGGCCGGGCACGGAGTGCGGCGTCTGGTGCTGCTCTCCGGCCGCGGTGAGCCGGAAGCCGTGGTGGCCGAGGGCGCGCTGCGGGAGTCGGGCCTGGACATGACGGTTGTGCGGGCCAGTTTCTTCGCGCAGAACTTCAGCGAGGGCGTCATGTCCGAAGGGCCGCTGACCGGGGAGATCCCGTTCCCGGCGGGCGAGACCGCGGAGCCGTTCATCGACGCGGACGATCTGGCGGACGTGGTGGTCGCCGCGCTCACCGAGGACGGTCACATCGGTCTCGTCCATGAGCTGACAGGGCCGCGGCTGCTCACCTTCGCGGAGGTGGCGGCGGAGATCGGCCGGGCGACGGGCCGCGATGTGCGCTATGTCCCGGTGTCCGGGGAGGCGTACGCGGAGATGCTCCAGCAGTACGGGCTGCCGGCGCCGGACGCGGAGTGGCTCGCGGGACTGTTCGGCATGCTGCTCGACGGGCACAACGCCTCGCTGACGAACGGTGTGCGGCAGGTACTGGGCCGCGTGCCGAAGGACTTCGCGGACTTCGCGCGGCGCACGGCGGATTCGGGCGCGTGGAACGCCTGACTGGAGGGTGCAGGGGCCCGGGCCCGTACTGGCCCGGGCCGCTGACCGTCATCCGGAGGCATACCGGCTCGGCCGGCGCGTGCGGCTCGTCAGTTCGCGCCGTGCCCGGAGGCAATCTGCTCCACCCGCTGGGCGAGCTCGAAGTCCTTCTCGGTGACCGCGCCGCCCGCGTCATGGGAGTTCACTGACAGAGCGAGCGTGTTGTAGCCGAGGGTCAGATCCGAGTGGTGGTTCAGCTCGTCCTGGATCTGCGCGATGTGCACGACCATCGCGGTTGCCGCGAAGTGCGTGGAGAGGCGGTACGCGCGGGCGATGCGGTCGCCCTCCAGGGACCAGCCTGGAAGTTCGCTCAAGCGGTCCTCGATGTCCTTCTGCGACAGCGGCTCTGTGGACATGACCAGGATCCCTTCAGAAGACGGCGGCGGCTTCGGCCACCATAAATGGGATGCCCCTCCGACGGCGCTCTGTGTACGTTCCACCGGTGGAAGCTCTGACCGAAAAGCAGATACGCGGATCCTTCGTCAATTGCACGAAGGGTGAGGCGACCCGCTTGAAACTCCCCATGGACTTCGCCGAACTCCCTTGGAAGGACCTCGATTTCCTCGGCTGGACCGATCCGGGTGCCCCGCTGCGGGCCCATATCGTCCTCCCCCGGGCAAACGGCCCCGTCGGCGTCACCCTGCGGGTGCCGTCGACCGGACGGACCAGCGCCGTCAAGTCCAGCATGTGCCATGCCTGCCTCACGGGACACGCCTCGTCCGGGGTGACGCTCTTCGCCGCCCCGCTGGCCGGCGCGGCGGGGCGGGAGGGGAACACCGTGGGCACGTACCTCTGCGCGGACCTCGCCTGCTCGCTGTACATCCGCGGCAGGAGACAGCCCAAGCTGCGCGGTGGCCTCCACGAGGAGACCCTCACCCTGGATGAGCGGATCACCCGTACGGTCGGCAACCTGAGCGCCTTCGCCGACAAGGTGATGGGCCTGCGCTGAGTCCGGGGGTGCGGTCAGCGCGTGTCCAGGACCTGCTCGATGGTGTCGGCCTGCTGAGCCGGCTTGTCGGGGCGGTGGCGCAGTACCCGGGCGAAGCGCAGGGTGACGCCGGCCGGGTAGCGCGG
The DNA here is from genome assembly GCF_044389785.1 of Streptomyces sp. NPDC019443. NCBI lineage: Bacteria > Bacillati > Actinomycetota > Actinomycetes > Kitasatosporales > Streptomycetaceae > Streptomyces > Streptomyces sp. NPDC019443. Next base: position 605,856 of record NZ_JBIRYJ010000001.1, on the reverse strand, counting down.
GGAGCGCTGCACGCCGTCGAAGGCGATCTCCACGACGAGTTCGGGACGGACCGTGACGGTGAACCCGTCGTCGTCGACGGCCAGTTCGCGCAGTCGCTGCGTCTGCCAGCGCAGCATCTCGTCGGTGAGGCCCTTGAAGGTCTTGCCGAGCATGACGTACGTACCGTCGGCGGCGCGTGCGCCGAGGTGGAGGTTGGAGAGCAGGCCGGTGCGTCTGCCGTGACCCCACTCGGCGGCGAGGACGACGAGGTCGAGGGTGTGGACGGGTTTGACCTTGAGCCACGAGCGGCCGCGGCGGCCCGCGACGTACGGCGCGTCGAGGGCTTTGACGAGGACGCCCTCATGGCCACGGTGCAGTGTCTCGGCGAAGAACTCCTCGGCGGCAGCGACCTGTTGGGCGGATGCGGGGTCCTCGACGACCACGCGGCGCACGCGCATCGGCTCGGGGACGAGGCGGGCGAGGGCGGTGCGCCGTTCGCTGCCGGGCAGGTCGAGCGTGGGCTCCCCGCCGGCGGCGAGGACGTCGAAGAAGACTGGCGACAGGGGCAGCGCGGCGCGTGCCGCATCCACGTCGACGCGGGAGCCGACACGGGAGGCGATGTCCTGGAAGGGGAGGGGTCGGCCGGTGGCGTCCAGGGCGATCACCTCGCCGTCCAGAATGAACCGGTCGCCCGTCATCTGCCGGGCGGCGTCCGTGACTTCTGGGAGGCGGTCGGTGATGTCGTCGAGGGACCGCGTGTAGATCCGGATGTCCTCACCGCTGCGGTGCACCTGGACGCGGATGCCGTCGAGCTTCTCCTCGACCACGCAGGCGGTGCCGAGCGCCTCGACCGCTTCGGTGACCGATTTCGCGGTGTGGGCGAGCATCGGCAGCACGGGGCTGCCGACGCGCAACTGGAACCGCTGGAGCGCGGCGGGTCCCTCGGCGAGCAGGTCGCGGGCGACGCGGGCCAGCGACCCGTCCAGCATCACGGCCCGCCGCACATCGGCGGCCTGCGCGCCGGCGGCCCGGGCGACGCCCTCCAGCGCGATCGCGTCGAGCGCGCCCTGTCGTACCTCGCCGATCAGCAGCCGCATCACAAACTCCTGCTCCTCGGCGGTGGCGCGGGCCATGAGCTCCCGCACGAGGCGCTTGCGCTCGGCCTGGGACCCGGATCCGGTGACCTCGGCGAGACGGGTGAACGCGGCGTCCGTGTCGGCGACGCTCAGACTCGGGACGCCGGCGGGCGGTACGGCTTCCTTGAGCAACCTCCAGCCGACGCCGATGCGGCCTTGCGGGACGCGCCCGGAGAGGTACGAGATGACGAGGGCGACGTCGTCGGGCTGCGCGTCGGCGAACAACCCGGCGAGAGCGGCGATCTTCCGCGACCGCGCGGAGGTGGCGGCGACTTCTCGGGACACGTCGACGAGCCGGGCCAGCAGCATGTGGCCCATGGTGGCACGACGGGGGCTGGGGGGCGCATGTGTTGCGTGGGCCTGGTGAGCGGGCCGTGCTGCCCGGCGGGTGTTACGGGGTAGCTGGGCCGAAGACGTGGCGGGCGGGGCCGCCGGTGCCCCGAACCGGAACCCGGTCGGCTTGCGGGAGCCGACGCCTCACACCTGCGCCATGCCGCCGTCCGCGAAGAGCTCCACGCCGGTGATGAAGCTCGACGCGTCGCTGGAGAGGAACACCGCGGCCTCGCCCATCTCGCGGGGATCCGCGATCCGCCCCGTCGGGTTGCCCTCCCCCATGGTTGTGATGGCGGCGTCGACCTGATCAGCTCCCTGCGCCATCCGCAGAGCCCGCCGGAGAGACTCGGTGTCGACGGCCCCTGGACTGAGGACGTTCATCCGGACGCCTGATCCCTTGATGTCCTGGATCCAGGCCGGATGAAATTGCGCACCGCGGCCTTCGCGCCGCCGTACATGCTCATCCCGCGCGGAGGCTGGATGGACGCCGTCGACCCGATGATGACGACCGTTCCGCCGGACGGCAGCAGCGGCAGCGCCGGCTGGACGGTGAACAGGACGCCCTTCGCGTTGACGTTGAAGGTCCGGTCGAACTGTTCCTCCGTGATCGAGCCGAGCGGGGCGTGAGCACCGATACCGGCGTTGGCCACGACGGCGTCGAGCCGTCCGTGCCGCTCCAACACCTCCCCGTACATCGCCTCCATGTCGGCGAGCTTCGTGACATCTGCCACGACTCCCGAACAGTTCGGTCCGATTGCCGCGACTGCCTCGTCCAGCTCTGCCTGCTGAAGGTCCGTGATGACCACGCTGGCGCCGTGCTCCACGAACTCCTGGGCGATGCCCAGGCCGACCCCGGACGCGCCGCCGGTGACAACGGCGACCTTTCCTTCGAGCGCGAGACTCATTTCGTTTTCTCCTGTCATCTTCTTGGTGTGCACCCAACAGCGAGAGCAGGCCGAACGCCTCCTCGACCTCACCCTGGACGGACTGAGCACCAACAGGCACTGACGCCGTGGCGGTCTTGAGTTCCTGACGCGCCGCCCTTCACCCGGCCGCGGCCGGGCTCGTGACGCTCGCCGCGACGAATTCCTGGACCCCGGCTCACGTTCAGCCCATCCGTAACGGCCGAGTCCAGTCTCCCCAGGGTTCACTCAACTCCCCTAGTCTTCCGTCGACTTGACCGATCAGACGATCGAACCGACGTGAAGGCAGGGGACCATGGGGAAGCTCACGCGCGCGGCCGTGACGACGACAGTCGCGGCCGGGCTGCTCGCCGCCGCACTCGCCCCGGCGGAGGCGGCCACGCCCCTGTCGGCGGACCCGGGGCAGCTGCCCTACTCCTCCGCCACCTGGGTGGGCGTCCACAACGCCTACGAAAAGGGGAAGTACTCGTACTTCGCCGATGCGCTCGACTCCGGCGCCGGGATGCTCGAACTCGACGTCTGGACCAATGTGTTCGGCCGGTCCTGGCGGGTCTCGCACAACAATCCTCTCGGCAACAACAACAACAACTGCGAGAACGCGGCGAACGCCGCAGAACTGCGCACCAAGTCCAGAAACCAGGACCTCGGCGGCTGCCTCGCGGACATGAAGGCGTGGCACGACGCCCACCCCGGCCATCGTCCGATTCTGATCAAGATCGAGATGAAGGACGGTTTCCAGAACAACAACGGACGCGGTCCCGCCGCGCTCGACGCACTGCTCTCCGCCCGACTCGGCAACGCCCTGTTCCGCCCGGCCGACCTGGCGGGCTCTCACCCTGAACTCGACACGGCGGTACGCACGAACGGCTGGCCCGCCCGGTCCGCCCTCGCGGGCAAGTTCGTGGTCGAGCTGATCCCCGGCACGGTCGAGGAGGGCAACCCCGCCGACACCCTGTGGACCGACCGCGAGTACGCCACGCACCTGCGCAATCTCGCGGCCGCGGGCAAGCTCCGGGATGCGGCCGCCTTCCCTGCCGTCCATGGCGCGGCCACCGGCGACCCCCGCACCCGGTACGCCGATGCCGGTATCCGCCCCTGGTTCGTCCTCTTCGACGGGGACGCCGGTACGTACGCGGGCGGCACCGTCGACACCGGCTGGTACGACCGGAACCACTACCTCGTCGTCATGACGGACGCACACAATGTGGCGCCCGCGATCGACGGCACGAACCCGACCGAGACGCAGGCCCGGGACCGGGTCGCGCTGCTGGCGGGCCGCCACGCGAGCGTGGTCTCGGCCGACTGGTACCCGCTGCCGTCGGTTCTGGCGACGGTGGTGCAGCGGGGCGGCGGCCGGTAACGGGCGTAACGCCTGTCACAGCGGGGCCTGGGGGTCCCGCGGAACACAGCACGATGGTTTACCGTTCATCTACACGGGGGTGTGGATGGGACAGTGTCCCCGGGCCTCACCTTTTGCCCACAGGGACGATCGTTCGGCTGAAGCCCTGTGGAGCGTTTCGCCGAGAGGCGACCGCCATCGGGCCCACCTCTTGCCGCCCCGGCCGGAAACCCCCGTCCGGCCGGGGCTTTTCCTGCCGTATTACCGTCGGGTATGACAACTGTCGGGTCCGGCACGGGAGCAGGGCGGCTGCTGCGCGGCTGGCGCGAGCGGCGCCGGATCAGCCAGTTGGAGGTGGCCCTGCGTGCCGATTCGTCGGCCCGCCACATCAGCGTCATCGAGACGGGACGCTCCCGCCCGAGCGCGGAGATGATCCTGCGCCTCGCGGAGCACCTCGATGTCCCCGTACGGGGGCGCAACGCCCTGCTGCTGGCGGCCGGTTACGCGCCCCGGTATGCCGAGACCTCCCTCGACGACCCGGCGATGGGGCCGCTGCGCGAGGGCATGGAGCTACTTCCGGAAGATCGCCGCGTTCACCCTGGAAGGACACAGCGACAGCATCCCTTGCCCCGTGCTCGGGTCCATGGCCGACGCCGACCCTCTCGCCCGGAACGCCGAAGCCACCCTTGCCCGTCTCAAGGCGCCCACGACCCTCCAGAAGTTCACCGCGGCCGACGGAGCCGGCGACCACCAGGAACAGCCGACGGAGCCGGCGACCACCAGGAACAGCAGAACCGCGCCCTGGCCGAAACCGTCATCCTCGACTGGATCGACGACACCCTCCGGCCTGATCGGCGAGACACCCCTAGGTAGCAGGCGTACGCCGCACGGGCAACGGTCCGCGCACAGCCGTCCGCGGCCCTCGCTATGGGTCGCGTCACCATTCCGCGGGCAACCGGCCGGTTCCTACTGTGACCGGCACATCGGTACGCCTGCGGGAGGTCTCGGATGCTGTCATGCAAGTACCCCAAGCCGGCCGGCATGGGCACAGTCCTCGCGCTGCTCGCGGCCGTTGTGTCGTTCGCCCCCGCGCCCGCCGCGCATGCGGCCGTACCCCTGGAGAAGGTGGGCAACTTCGGTGCCAATCCGGGCGGTCTGAACATGTACGTGTACCGGCCGGCCGCCCTCCCCGCGCATCCCGCGGTCGTGGTCGCCCTGCACGGCTGCACCCAGAGCGCCCAGGTCTACGCCGACAACTCCGGACTGACGACGTTCGCCGACCGGCACGGGTTTGTGCTGGTGCTCGCCGAGACGACGTCGGCGAACAACATCAGCAGCTGCTTCAACTGGTTCCAGACGGCCGACAACCGGCGGGGGCAGGGCGAGGCCGCGTCGATCCGGCAGATGGTCGTCCATGCGGAGAGTGCGTACGGGGCCGATGCGGCGCGTACGTACGTCACCGGGCTCTCGGCCGGGGGCGGCATGACCACGGTCATGCTCGCCGCCTACCCCGACGTGTTCGAGGCGGGCGCGGTGATCGCCGGGCTGCCGTACGACTGCACCAAGGACACGGGGGCCCTCACCTGTATGGACCCGGGCGTGGACCGTACGCCGGCGGTGTGGGCGCAGCGGGTCCGCGGCGCCTATCCCGGGTACGCCGGGCCGTGGCCCCGGGTGGCGGTCTGGCACGGCGACAATGACCCGAAGGTCGTCCCGAAGAACGCGGATGAGCTGCGGGACCAGTGGACCGCTGTGCACGGGGTGGACCAGAATCCGGACCGCACGTCCACGATCGGGCCCGACCAGACGCGCCGGGAACAGTATCTGGGGACCGACGGCAGGGTCGTGGTCGAGGTCGACCGGGTGCCCGCCATCGGCCACGGCACGCCGGTGGATCCGGGCAGCGGACCGCAGCAGTGCGGGCAGACCGGCACCGCGAACTTCATCGCTTCGATCTGCTCCAGCTACTGGATCACCGATTTCTTCGGTCTGGGCGGCTCCACGCCGGATCCCGGTGGCCTGCCGGCCCCGGCCGGGCTCGCCGCCACCGGAGCCACCGACACCTCAATCACCTTGAATTGGAATGCGGTTGAGGGCGCGGCGTCCTACGCGGTGTACCGGGACGGGTCGCGTATCGCCACTCCGGCGGGCTCGCCCTTCACGGACACGGGGCTGAGCCCGGGCACGGGCCACGGCTACAGCGTGGCCGCCCGCGACGCGACAGGGACCGAAGGCGCACGCTCCGGCCTGGTCACTGCTGCCACCACGGGCTCCGCGGCGGCCTGCTGGACGGCCGACAACTACCGCCAGGTGGCGGCAGGGCGGGCCATGACCGACGGCAGCCATGCGTACGCCAAGGGGTCCGCGCAGAACATGGGCCTCTACAACACCTTCGTCACCCACACGCTGAAGGAATCCCCGGCCGGCTACTACGTCGTCGCCGACGGCAACTGTCCCTGACGTCCGTACACCTTCAGGAGGTTTCCCCGTGCGCTTCGCCCTTCCGTACGCGGCCGCGCTGCTGCTCGCCGTCACCGCCGCACCGGCCGTCGCCCGGCAGCAGCCGGAGACGGAGACCCACTGTGCGCGGATCGCTCGACTGCACGTGCCCGGCGCCGAGCACCAAGAGGCCTCCTGCCTGGGCGAGTTGACGACGGCGGGAACCGTCGCCTCCGGCCACACCGATCAGGCCGACTGGGCCGGGCTGACCCCGGCGGGACTGGCCACACCCAGCGGGGTGCCCGGCATCCAGATCGACGGCTATTTCTCCGACACCTCGACCGGCAATGCCAACCGCGGCTGGAGCCATGACTCGCAGTTCGTCGTCCGGCTGCCCGACCGATGGAACGGCGGCCTGGTCGTCGCGGGCTCCCCCGGCGTGCGCGAGCAGTACGCCAACGACCGCGCCATCGGCGACTGGGTCCTCTCCCGCGGCTACGCGTTCGCCGCCACCGACAAGGGCAACACGGGCGCGGGCTTCTACCGCGACGGCGTCGCCCCGGGCGCGGCGATCACCGAATGGAACGAGCGGGTCACGCAGTTGACCAGGGCCGCCCGCGCGGTCGTCGCCCAGCGCTACCACCGCCCGCCGTCCCGCACGCTCGCCACAGGCATGTCCAACGGCGGCTATCTGGTGCGCTGGCAGCTGGAGAACCACCCCGAGCTGTATGACGGCGGCGTCGACTGGGAGGGGACACTCTGGCGGGCGAGCGGACCGCATCTGCTGACTTTCCTGCCGCCCGCGCTGCGCCACTATCCCGTGTACGCCTCCGGCGGCCCGGGTGCGGACGAAGCGCACAGAGCAATGGTCGCCGCCGGGTATCCGGCGGGGTCGGAGTTTCTGTGGCCCTTCCACCATCAGTACTACTGGGACCTGACCCAGCGGATCTACCGGGAGGAGCTGGATCCGGGTTACGACGGCACGACCGAGGCGGGGACTCCGTACTGCGCACCCGGCACGCCCGCGTGCGACGCGGACTACGACTACGCGTCCCGGCCGCCCAAGGTGCGCCGGGCCGTCGCGTCGATCGGGCTGACCGGCCGGATCGGCAAACCGCTGATCACCCTGCACGGCACCCTCGATGTGCTGCTGCCCATCGGCCGTGACTCCGATGTGTACGCAACGATGGTGCGCGAGGCCGGACGCGGCGGGCTCTTCCGCTACTACCGCGTCGAAGGCGGCACGCACGTCGACTCGCTCTACGACGTCTTTCCGGACAGGCTGCGGCCGTTGACGCCCTGCCACCGATCGGCGTTCACCGCCCTGGAGGGCTGGATCGGACACGGCAGGCAGCCGGTGTCCAGCCGCACGCTGGCCCGCCCGGAACCGGCCGATCCGCGCACGCTGCTCACCGGCTGTCCGCTCGGCCGCACAATGGCCGGATCCTGAGCAATCCGGAGCTCGCCCGGCCCCGAATACCAGTCGTGCGGCAGCGCACCGGTCGGCGGTGCGCCGGACCCGACTGCTGGGGGCACAGGTGCGAGCGACCATACGGGTACGAGTACTGGCGGTGGACGGGCCACAGGTGTGGATCGCCGTGAGCGGCCGACTGGCCAGGTCCACGGCTCCGATGCTCAGGCAGTTGCTGCGGCTCCGTGAGGCCGAGGGGTTCAGCGCGCTCTTCGTGGATGTCAGCACCCTCGCCGACGGCTGGGAGCTGACCCTCGATGAGACACGGGACGTGTTTCCGAGCGGCAAGAAGCTGACGTTCCACGTCATCGGCCCGGCCGGCGGCCTCCGATGGGAGCCGAACCACGATTCACGGTTCATCTTCCATACAGGAGCCGCCGCTGCGTGGCATGCGTGGGAGAACGGGCCCTCGACGTGGGGAGTGGCCACGGCAGGGGTGTGGTGGCCACTCCCCGGCTTCAGGCTGCCGGCGGTGGGCGCGAGAGGCGCCGCGACCCCCGGGTGAGGGAGTACCCGCCGATGGCCGCAGGGGTCAGGGGGCGCCGTCGTCGGATGTCGCGCGGCGTTCGTCGGATGCCGATCCGCCCGCTTCGGCGTCGGGACCGGCGGTATGGGGCCCGTCCTCAGGTTCCGTGGAGCGGGCGGCTTCGGCGCGGATCATGGCGTTGAGCGCTGCGAGAGGGTCGATGGGCATGGCTGTGCACCTCGCGGTGGGAAGTGGCTGATGGCTGCGGACGGCTGTCGGTGGTTGTCAGCAGCGCAGGACCACACAGCGCACGGCGCGCAGCGGGAGGGCGAGTTCCGCCAACCGGCTCCTGCCCGGGCGGTACGGGACGGGCTCGGCCGTCGCCGGATCCGTATGGGTGTCCGGCGCGACGTACCGTGCCGCGGGACGGGCCCGGACCGGGCCCGAGGGCGACACGTCGGTGTCGGCCTCCTCCGGCTGGTCGCCGCCCGCCGGGTCGGACGGCACGGAGGCGGGCGCCGAGGTCGTGGCGCCCCCGGCCGCCGCGACGCCGGAGCCGAATGGCGTACCGAGAAGAGCCAGCAGCACCAGCACGACGACCGCCACGGTCCGGCGCGTGGCCGCGCGGGCCGCGAAGGCGACGAGAGGCTTGGAGTGGGGCTGGTTCATGGCGACGCGACCTCCTGGATGCGTCCACTGCCCCATGCCTGCCCGGGAAGCGCCCCGCCGTGCCGCGGTAGGGCCGAGATCCGCCCTACCGGGGTACACCCATTACGCCGAATTCACCGCCGCGTGCGGGGTGATCACGGTGACGCCGGTCCCCGAGGCGCTGCCCAGGGCCGCCAGCGCCGCGGGCACATCGTCCAGGCCGATCGCCGTCGTCACCAGCAGGTCGGGGCGGAGAGCGCCGGAGGCGACCATCGCCATCATCTCCGGGTAGGCGTGCGCCGCCATGCCGTGGCTGCCGAGGATCTCCAGCTCCAGCGGGACCACCCGGTCCATCGGCAGGTGTACGCCCTGGGGCAGCAGGCCGACCTGCACATGGCGGCCCTGGCGGCGCAGGCTCTGGACGGAGTTGACGCAGGTCACCGGTGCGCCAAGGGCGTCCAGCGAGAGATGCGCGCCGCCGCCGGTCGCCTCACGGACCGCGTCGGCGACGCTTCCGGTCAGCGCGGAGGCGTCCACGCACACCTGGGCGCCGAACGTACGGGCCAGCTCCAGCGCGCCCGGCGAGACGTCGACAGCGACGACCCTGGCCCCGCACCCCGCGGCGATCATCACCGCGGACAGGCCCACTCCGCCGCAACCGTGCACAGCGACCCACTCCCCCGGCCGCACCCGGCCCTGGCCCACAACGGCCCGGAAGGCGGTCGCGAACCGGCAGCCCAGACTCGCGGCCGTGGCGAACGACATCGACTCGGGCAGGGCCACCAGATTGGTGTCGGCATGGTGGACGGGGACGTACTCGGCGAAGGAACCCCAGTGGGTGAAGCCGGGCTGCTCCTGGCGCTCGCACACCTGCTGGGCGCCGCGCGCACACGCCGCGCACCGGCCGCAGGCACAGATGAACGGCACCGTGACCCGGTCCCCGGGGAGCCAATTGGCGACGTCGTCGCCCACGGACTCGATCACTCCGGACAGTTCGTGGCCGGGGACGTGCGGGAGGGTGATGTCGGTGTCGTGCCCCATCCAGCCGTGCCAGTCGCTGCGGCACAGCCCCGTCGCCTCGACCCTGATCACGGCACCGTCGCGAGACGTCACGGGCCCGGGCACCTCTCGTACCTCGAGCGGCTTCCCGAACTCCTCGAACACCACAGCACGCAACGGGCCAACTCCTTCGTCCGCGGATCCTGCCTGGGCTCAGCCCTCTCAACGTATCCGGACGGATGGGTTCTACGGCAGCCCCTGGCCTGGCCCGTCCTGCCTGGCCGGCTCCAGCGGCACGATCGGCACCTGCGGACCCTGGCACTCGCGCAGCCAGCGCCGCAGCACCCGGTGCACCCGCTCGGCGCCGACCAGTTCCGCGCCCGCGCCCGGCGCACCCGCCGAGAGGGGCACCGACAGGTCGAGCGGCGACAGCAGGAAGGGCTGGGACTGTTCGCCTCCGAGCCCGCCGTGCGAGCCGATCTGCTCCTCGAAGGCGTGCACATCGCCCCTCCCGGGGTCGTACATCGAGTTGACCATGATGTCGGCGACGTGCGGGAAGCTGTCGGTACGGCGTACGGCTTCGGCCGCGCCCGGGCCGAAGGCCGCCAGCGGCCCGTCGTCGGACAGCTCGGTGACGGGCACCTCCGCGCCGCCCGGGCAGAGCACCAGCGAGCCGTGCTCCTCGCTGCCCACCAGCAGGAAGCCGATGCCCGGGTGGTTGGCGAGCGTGCTCAGCAGCGCCGGGTGACGGCGCTCGATCTGTTCGCGGCTGAGGCGCTCGGTCGCGTCGGGGAAGGAGATCAGCGCGAGGTTCCCGGAGGCGAGCACGATCGGGTCGGAGCCCGGCTCCGGATGCTCGTCCTCACCATCCGCAAGCCGCCGGTGCAGCGCGCTCCGCAGGGCGTCGCCCGCCGCGTCGCGGGCCTCCGCGCCGCTCTTGGAACGTTCCGCCCGGCGCGAGACGGGCAGCCCGCAACCCGCGCGCACGAGGTCCTTGAGGGTCAGTCCGTAGGCGCCCTCGAAGGGCTCCCCCGGGCTCTGGCCGTGGTCGGAAAGCAGCACGATCCGGTAGCTGCGGGGCGCATGTTCGGCGACCTTCGCGATCAGCGCGATCGAACGGTCGAGGCGTTCGAGCACCAGCGACGCGTCCCGGCTGTGCGGCCCTGAGTGGTGCGCCACTTCGTCGTACGCGACGAGGTCGGCGTAGACGGCAGTGCGTCCGGCGAGCATGTCCCCCATCACCGCGGCGACCACCACATCCCGCTCGACGACTGTCGCGAACGCCCGGATGAAGGGGTAGAGCCCGCCGCGCCCGACCCGCGGCCGGTCGCCGCGCAGCCGCGACCGCGTCGACTGCCCGATCTCACGGGCTACTTCGGCGACGAACGACAGCGCAGTGCGTACGGCGTTGGCGGGGTCGGAAAAGTACGCGAAGTAGCCGGCTCTGGAGCGGTTGGCCCGGCCGCGTCTGGCGGCCATGGACAGCACGAGCGCGAGCTCATCGGCGCCGCCGCTGAAGAGATTGCCGCGGCTGGCGCCGTCGACGGTGAGCAGCCCGCCGTCGCCGGTGCGCGCGATGGCGCGGCGCTGGAGTTCGGCGGCGCTCGCGGGCCGGTTGCAGACCATTACCCGGCCGCTGTCCTTCTCGTACCACCGGAAGGCCGGGACGTCGTGGTTGGAGCCGTGCAGGATGCCGAGCTGGCTGGCGCCGGTCTGGCTGGACCAGTCGGTGCGCCAGGGCGTGAGCCGGTGGGTCGTGCCGATCCAGCCGGCGACGGTGGGCATCACACCGTCCTCGGCCGCGCCGCGCAGGACCTCGTGCCCGACCCCGTCGAGCTGCAGAAAGACCGTGCCGGGCGGTCCCGCACGGCTGCCTTCCTCACCGCGGCGCCGTCTGCGCCGGTCGGCGAGCCGGGAGAGCCTGCGCCGGTAGGCGTTGTCGTCGCGGACGGCGAGCGCGGTGGAGGTCGCGGATGCGACGGCGGACATCACGGCGGCGACGACGACAGCGGTCTCCGGGTCGGCCGCGCCGCGCCCGTCGGGGATCAGCCAGAGCGCGATCAGCAGCAGCGAGCCGTTGAGGAAGAACACCAACAGGCCGAGCACCAGGGCGGATACGAGCAGCAGGGCCCGTACGACGACCGGCCAGACCAGCGCGGTCAGCAGACCGAAGGCGCCCGCGCCCCAGGCGGCGGTGACGGCGGTCCTGGTGATGCTGTCGCCGTCGTCGGACTGCAGCTGGAAGTCGGGCAGCAGCCCGGCGAGCGCCAGCATCGTCAGTGTGGACACCGCCCACACCACGATCACGCGCAACAGGGCTCTGCCGGCCGTACGCCATCGCCCTTCGCCCACGCTGTCTTCACCTCACCCTGTGATCAGGCCTCCAGCCTGGCACAGGGGCGGGCGCGATCCGGTGGCGCGCCCGGCGGCACCTTCAGCAGCCGTTGTAACCGGCCGTCGGCATGGAGAGTCTGCGATGGACACTGGCCTTCATCGCCGCGTCGTACGCCGGCTCGTCCAGGCCCGCGGTCTCCAGCGGCACGCCTCTGCGCTCGCACTCGGCGACGAAGCCCCGCACCGACGTCAACGCCCGTGCGAGCACTCGCTCGTTGGGCGCGACGAACATGTCCACGTGGCCGGCCGCGACATCGGTCCACAGCCCGCAGTGGTCGGGCCGCAGCCCGTAGAAGAGCAGCTGCCGGGTGACGACGAAGCCCTTGTCGGCGGCCCAGCGGGCGCACATCGCGTGCTGCCTGCGGGTGTCCACCAGAAATGGATCGCGGTCGAGTTCCTCGAGGGGCGTCAGGCTGGCGATCGCCGCCACTTGTAAGCCGCCCATGGACATTCCCCCGTACGCTCGCCGTCGCCGCCGACCCTACTCCGCATCTACGCTCGTACGAGTACGAGGAACGGGACGGGCGAACGGGATCGGCGAGCGGGAACGAGGAGGCACTGCGTGCCGGTGGAGGTCACCTGGTGGGGTCATGCCACCTGCACGGTCGAGGACTCCGGCGTCCGGGTGCTGACCGATCCGCTGTTCGTTCGCCGGCTCGCGCATCTGCGCAGGCGGCGCGGTGAGCTGCCGCCGCCCGAGGCCGCGAGGGCAGAGGCCGTCCTCGTCTCCCATCTGCACTCCGACCATCTGCATCTGCCGTCGCTGGCCCGGCTCGCGCCCGGAACCCGTCTGGTGGTGCCGAGCGGTGCGGGGCGCTCGGTGCCGGGGCTGCGGCGGCTGGTCAGCTCCGCCGGGCTGCGGGTCACCGAGGTGGCGCCGGGCGACGAGGTGCGGGTCGAGGACCTGGTGGTGCGGGCCGTGCCGGCGCTGCACGACGGGCGGCGGCTGCCGGTCGGGCCGCACCGTTCGCCCGCGCTCGGCTATGTGATCAGCGGTGAGGCGCGTACGTACTTCGCCGGGGACACCGGGCTCTTCGACTCGATGGCCGACGAGGTCGGCCCGGTGGATGTGGCATTGCTGCCGGTCGGTGGCTGGGGGCCCTATCTCGGGCACGGGCATCTGAACCCGGACCGGGCGGCGCGGGCGCTGGCCTCGCTCGCGCCGTGCGCGGCTGTGCCGGTGCACTACGGCACGTACTGGCCGATCGGGATGGACGGGATCCGGCCGCACGAGTTCTACGCTCCGGGCGAGGAGTTCGTACGCAAGGCGGCGCGGGTGGCTCCGCAGGTGGTGGTGCACCGGCTGGTCCATGGCGAGCGGGTCAGACCGGAGGCCGCCCGGTGAGCTCGAAGCTGTCGGATGTCCTCGGGCAGTTGTCGGAAGTCGTGGGCGGGCTGCCGCCGGAGTCGACCCAGCGGGCCGTCGGCTACCCGTCGCTGTTTCTGCTGGTGGCGCTGGGATCGCTGGTGCCGGTGGTGCCGACCGGGGCGGTGGTGAGTTCGGCGGCGGTGGTGGCCTTCCATCAGACGGCTCCGCTGTCGTTGCTGTTCGTCTTTCTGGTGGCGTCGTTCGCCGCGTTCCTGGGGGATGTGACGCTCTACTGGCTCGGGCAGCGCGGGACCCGGTCCAAGAACGGCTCCCGGTGGCTGGCCGCGCTGCGCGACCGTGCCGCGCCCGAACGGATCGAGCAGGCGCAGCGCAAGCTGGACGAGCACGGGGTGACGGTGCTGGTGGTCTCCCGGCTGGTGCCTGCCGGGCGGATACCGGTGATGCTGGCCTGTCTGCTCGCCAGGATGCCGCTGCGAGGGTTCGTCCGTGGGGACGTCCCGGCGTGCCTCGCGTGGGCGGCGATGTACCAGCTGATCGGGATTCTGGGCGGCTCGCTGTTCGACGAGCCGTGGAAGGGCGTGGTGGTGGCCGTGGCGCTGACGGTGGTGATCAGCGGGGCTCCGGCGCTGTGGCGCAGGGTGCGGCGGTCACCCGGCCAGCAGGCGTGAGCCGCCGACCGGCAGATCCCACAGTTGCTCGCGCGGGCGGCCGGTGCGCTCCCAGGCGGTCCGCACCCGGGTGAGGGGCTCAAGGACCGGCTCGGCCGAGAGCACGAACGTCGCCCAGTGCATCGGGGCCATGTTCCGCGCTCCGAGGTCCTCGAAGGCGCACACCGCCTCCTCCGGATCGGTGTGCACATCGCTGAGCCACCACCGCGGGTCGTAGGCGCCGATCGGCAGCAGCGCCAGGTCGAGGTTGGGGTGGCGGAGGCCGATCTCCTTGAACCAGTGGCCGTAGCCGGTGTCGCCCGCGAAGTAGACGGACTGGCCGAGCGGGTCGGTGAGCACCCAGCCGCCCCACAGCGAGCGGCAGGTGTCGATGAGGGTGCGCTTGGACCAGTGGTGGGCCGGTACGAAGTCGAAGCGGACGGCGGCGAGTTCCGCGCCCTCCCACCAGTCGAGTTCGGTCACCCGGGTGAAGCGGCGGTGCCGGAACCAGCGGCCGAGCCCGGCCGGGGCGAACACCGGCGTATGGCGCGGGAGTCTTTTGAGGGTGGGGGCGTCCAGATGGTCGAAGTGGTTGTGGCTGATGACCACCGCGTCGACGGGCGGCAGGTCCTCCCAGCGCACCCCGACGGGCGTGATCCTCGCCGGGGTGCCGAAGATCCGGCGTGACCAGACGGGATCGGTGAGGACGGTCAGCCCGCCGATGCTCAGCACCCAACTGGCGTGTCCGGCCCAGGTGACGGCGACGGTCGTGGTGTCCACGACGGGCAGCGGTCCCGGAGCGAAGGGCAGCTGCGGAATGTCCCTCAGCCCATCGGGGCCGGGGCGCACCGCGCCCTCCCTGGCGAGGCGGGCCATGGCCCGTACGCCGGGGAGCGGAGCGGTCAGCCGGTCGGCGAAGGATCGCGGCCAGCGGCGGATCTCGCCGAGGGGGCGGGGGCGGGAACGGGGCCGTACGCCGCCCGGTGTGCTTGTCGTCTGTCCCGAGTGCTCTGTCTGCTCCGTCTGTTCCGTCATCCGGGGCTCCGTTCAACGCAGTTCGTCGAAGGCCGTTCCAAGAATGCTCAACGCCCCGGCCACATGCGGCAATTCCAGTGGTGCCGGTGAGGTGAGAGATTCCAGCCGCTGCTCGGGAGTCGCTCCCAGCAGCGGTCCGGTGGCCAGCCGCACCCGCAGCGCGCCCAGTTCGTCGCCGAACCGGTGTCCGCCGGGCACGGGCGCCCCTAGGCGGTGGGTCAGATACTCCTCCAGCTCCATGGAGTCGGTGACGCCCCGGTCGGCGAGACGGGCGCGCAGCGGCCCGAGGTCCGCGTACAGATGGCGGCCGGCCTGCGGAGGGCGGGCCAGCGCGCCGGCGACGAGCACCGCGTGGTGCGCCGCGGCCGCCACGCGCGCGTGCAGCGCGGCCGCCTGCTCCGCCCTGTCGGTGACCGGTCCCGGCTCGTCCAGTGCGTGTGCGGCGGCTGCGGCGATCGGTTCCGCCACCACCGCGCCGAGTGCGGTGAGGATGTCGAGGGTCCTGGCCCGCCGGACGGCGCCCTCCTCGGTGGGCGGGAATCGGGCAACGGCCACCGGCCAGGAGTCGGGCGTGAGCCCGCCCGCCAGATCGCTGATGACGGTGACGTCGCCGGGGCACATCTCGGCGGGGCTGACCAGCACCGTCTCGTGCGGCTGGTGGATGGTGTCCCGCCAGGTCTCGTCGCTGATGATGTGCAGCCCCTCGCCGACCGCGGCCTCGCACGCCTCGCGCACGGTCTCGGGCGGGGCGACGGTCGCGGTGGGGTCGTCGGCGACGGAGAGCAGCAGCAGCCGGGGTCTGCCGCCCTCGGCGCGAACTCTGCGTACGGTCTCGAGCAGCGCGTACGGATCGGGCACGCCGCCGCACTCCGCCGGGGTCGGCACATGGTAGGCGGGCCGGCCGAGCAGCCGGGCCTGCGGAGTCCACCAGGCGGGGCACGGGCGGGGCATCAGCACATCCCCGCCGTACGCGCCGATCAGCGCGAGCAGCAGGGGCTGCGCGCCGGACGCCGCCGCCACCTCCTCGGGGTGGGAGCGCAGCCCGCGCCGCCACCAGTAGCCGCAGGCCGCCTCGCGCAGCTCGGGGCCGCCGCCGGGCGGCTCGCCGACAGCCCGGTCCGATGCGGCCGCGAGCACCGCGGCGAGCTCGGGCAGCACGGGCAGTCCGGACTCGGGGGCGTGCGGTCCGTATCGGACGGGGCCGCGGTCTTCCGGATCCGTCCGCTGCATGCCGTCACCTCCGCTGCTCGCATCCCGGAACCACTGCCCGGCCCACGAGCCCTTTATACGGAGGTTTGCGCGACCTCGCCGCGCGGGAGCGTCGGACGGGCGGGCATCAGACCACCGGCCGGGTGCGGTAGGTCGCCAGCCCCCACTGCTGATCCACGATCAGCGCCAGTCCGTTGTCGGCGAAGACGGGCAGCAGCCGTTGGATCCGCGCCTTGAGTGCCCGAAGCGTCATGGGAAGGCAGGGTGTTCCCAGGAGCAGTCTCAGATGGTGGCAGCAGACGGGAGTCTGCGCTCTGGTGATCACGTTGAACAGGAGGCGCTGGCTGGCGGTGCCCCCTGCGGACGTGCGCGGCACCGGCATTGGCGGGCAGCGTCTCAGGTCGGCATGGATGCGCCAGGCCAGCTCAGCGGCCGGCTTCTGCCGGTCGAGGACATCGAACGCCCCGGCGGTGAATGCGGCGACGGCATCCCGCCCTTCGTGCCGCAGGACGGCGACGGGGGCGATCAAAGACGCTGCCCGGACGAGCCTTGCCAGCCCGTCGGCCTCCGTCGTGGGCAGATCGAGCAGGATCATCGCCGGTCTTCGTTCCAGCATGGAGGCGCAGGCCGACTCGCTTCCCCAACGCGCAGCGGCGCCGAGGGCGAGACCCGCACGCTCCACTCTCCGGGCCAACGTCGAACTCGAGGTCTCATCAACCGATACGAAGGCCGGCAGGTGTGCACGGACCGGTGGGTCCGGATGGATGTGCCGTATTGTCTGGGTTTGCATCGTTTACGGGGCGATGTCGGTGGCGGCGGTGGAACCGGTGTGCGGGTTCACGGCGGTGACTAGGCCGATGGAGTGCTCGACCGCAGCGCCCATGGCGCCGGTGCCGACCGAGATTCCCGCCGCACAGCGTTCGGCGAGCATGAGGCAGGCGGCCCGGTGGCGGGTAATGGTCTCCGAGAGCGAGTGGAAGATGACCGGTTCGAAGACGTCGAGCTGGAGCTGTCCGGCCTCGGCGGCCATCGCGATGGTGGCGTCGTTGCCGATCACTTCGAAGCCGACCTGGCCGACGACGTCGGGGGTGACCTCGTCGACCTCGCCCGGCATGATGCTGGAACCGGCCTGTATGGCTGGGAGGTTGAACTCGTTCAGCTCTGCGCGGGGGCCCGAGGAGATCAGGCACAGGTCGCCGCAGCTCTCGGAAAGCGTCACGGCGATGCGCTTGAGCACGCCGGGCAGACGGCCGAAGACAGCGCAGTCCTGGGTAGCTGCCACCAGGTTGCCGGTGGTCAGCGCGGGCAGGCGGGTGATGTCGGCCAAATGGCGGCGGGCGGCCTCGGCGTACCGGGTGGGAGCTTTGAGCCCCGTGCCGATGTCGGTGTATCCCAGGTTGATCTCGTGCACCGGGCTGACGGCCTCGGCGAGCAGACTCCGATTCTCCTCCAGCATGACCGCGTACGCCGAGAATTCCTGGCCGAGGGTCGTCGGCTCCGCGTCCTGCGGCTGGGTGCGCCCCGTCTTGGGTACGTCACGGAACTCCTCGGCCTTGGCGGTGAAAGCCTCACAGAGGACGGACATCGCGGCCAGCAGTTCACTCACGGCGTTGATGGTGGCGACCTTTATCGCGGTCGGGTAGGCGTCGGCGGCCGAGTGACTGAGGTTGACGTCCTCGGTCGGGTGCAGGCTCTCGTAGTCACCCTTGGCGTGACCGAGGATCTCCAGCGCCCGGTTGGCGATCACCTCGTTGGCGTTCGTGTTCGCCGAGGTCCCGGCTCTGCCCTGGATCACGTCGACGACGAATTGGCCGTGCAGGTGCCCGTTCCGGATCTCTCGGCAGGCGGCGACGATGGCCTGTGCCTTCTCCGGGGCGAGCAGGCCGAGTTCTTCGTTGGCGCGGGCTGCGGCCTCCTTCACCGCTGCCAGCGCGTCAACGAGGTGAGGGTAAGCGGAAATCGGCGTTCCGGTGGTGGGGAAGTTCTCGCACGCGCGCAGAGTCCGGATGCCCCAGTACGCGTCGGCGGGCACCTCGCGGTCCCTGAGCGGGTCGCGTTCGGTGCGGTGGCCGGGAGTCATCGGTGCAGTCCTCCTTGATCGGGTGTAGTGCGAGTGCTGCGCGTGCGGTGCTGCGGGCGGGTCCTGCGCCCGCGGGTCCGTGCCTACGTCCAGAGGCCGGCGGTACAGCGGGGCGAAGGGCCAGTGCCCCGAGAGCCCTCAGGCTGCCGACCGTGGCCGCGCTGCTCACAGGGGAAGCGCCGACTGCGCACCGGCCCCCACCTGTCTGGCTGTCTGACAGGTTTAGGGGCGATCCTGCGGGTCATCAGGAGGCGCTGTCAAGGGCTACGGCGGCGAGATCACGCCATCTCGGACCTCGGCGCCGCGGTGGCTGCTGCACCCGTCCCGCGTGGCGGCCGCGTCGACGGGGTACCCGCGATGCATGTCCGACGCTTACGTACACACAAATCCGCAGGTCCGGGCGCGCGTTGCGGCGCTGCTCAGCGGCTGGGACCGGCAACTCCTGCACGCCGTCGCCTCCCGGCACTGGCCCGGCGCCGAGCCGGTGCTGCCCCGGCTGAGCCGCAGCGCCAACCACGGCCTGCTGTGGTTCGGCGCGGCAGCTGGCATGGTGGCGCTGGGACGCGGGACACGTTCGCGCCGCGCCGCCGTACGGGGTGTGGCGTCCCTCGCGCTCGCCTCCGCCACCATCAACACCGTCGGCAAGCGTTCGGTGCGCAGGGCGCGGCCGGTACTCGACGCGGTGCCGGTGATACGGCGGCTGAGGCGACAGCCGTTCACAACGTCGTTCCCGTCCGGGCACGCCGCATCGGCGGCGGCCTTCGCGACCGGCGTCGCGCTGGAGTCGAAGGGCTGGGGCGCGGCCGTCGCGCCCGTGGCCTCCGCCGTCGCCCTCTCGCGCGTCTACACGGGCGCGCACTACCCGAGCGATGTGCTGGTGGGCGCGGCGCTGGGCGTGGGTGCGGCCTTCGCGGTACGGGGCGCAGTACCGACCAGGTCGCAGCTGCCCACCCCGGGCCGGCCGTTGGCCGACGCGCCCGCGCTGCCCGGCGGGGAAGGGCTGGTGGTCGTGGTCAACCGGCATGCGGGTTCGGCCGGTTCGGCGGGTTCGGCGGTTCTCGTGCGCGAGACGATGCCGCTCGCCGAGGTCGTGGAGTGCGCGCCCGACGAGCTGTCGGCGGAGCTGGAGAAGGCGGCGGG
The DNA here is from genome assembly GCF_044389785.1 of Streptomyces sp. NPDC019443. Lineage (NCBI taxonomy): Bacteria > Bacillati > Actinomycetota > Actinomycetes > Kitasatosporales > Streptomycetaceae > Streptomyces > Streptomyces sp. NPDC019443. The sequence continues at coordinate 586,287 of NZ_JBIRYJ010000001.1, read as the reverse complement.
CCGCTGCCGGGCGCTGGGCATCGTGGGCGGAGACGGCACGATCAACAAGGCGGCGACCGTCGCGGCCGCGCAGGGGATTCCGCTGGCCGTCTTCCCCGGCGGCACGTTCAACCACTTCGCGTACGACCTGGGCATCGAGTCGGCCCACGACACCTGCCGGGCCGTCGAGGGCGGCGAGGCAGTCCGGGTCGACCTGGGGCGCTTCACACCGGGCCCGGCAGGCAGGCAGGCGGGCCACTTCCTGAACACCTTCAGCCTGGGCGTCTATCCGGAGCTGGTGCGCATCCGCGAACGCTGGTCGCCGCGGATCGGCGGCTGGCCCGCCGGGGTGCTCGCGGCGGCGATCGTGCTGCGCGGCGAGCATCCGCTGGAGGCCGAGGTCCAGGGTCGGCGACGCCCGATGTGGCTGCTGTTCGCCGGGAACGGCATCTACCACCGGGTGGGTCCGACGCCCGGCCACCGGCTGGATCTGGCGGACGCCCTGCTCGATGTCCGGGTGGTGCACGGCGGCCGCTGGCCGGGGCTGCGGCTGCTGGCCGCCGCCCTCGCCGGTCCGCTGAGCCGCTCGCCTGTGCATGCGGCGCAGAAGCTGCGACATCTGCGGATCTCCGGGCTCGCGCCGGACACTTTGCTGGCCTACGACGGTGAAGTCGCGGTGGCTCCGCCGGAGTTGGTGGTGGACAAGGAGGTCGAGGCGCTCACGGTCTACCGCCCGCAGGCCCTGCTCTGAGCGCTTGCAAGCCCCGCTCCGAGCGCTCACACGGTCGCTGCGGACTTTCGCGGAAAACCCGATCGACGGGCTCAGGCTGCTTCACGCACCATGAGCGCATGCAGATACGCCGCGCACAGACCCATGACGCAGCGGGCATCGCCGCGGTCCACGTACGGTCCTGGCAGGCGGCGTTCACCGGTCTCGTACCGCAGGAGCATCTCGACGCGCTCGCCCCCGCGCGGGAGGCCCTGGTCTGGACGGGCCGGCTCACCGAGCCCCGCAGGCCGGACGCGGGGGTTCTGGTCGCCGAGACCGAGCAGGGGATCGTCGCCTTCGCCGGTTACGCACCGGCCCGCGCCGAAGGCACAGCGGAGATCGGCACGCTCTACGCCCTGCCCGAGCTCTGGGGCACGGGGGTCGGCAGGCGTCTGCTGGCGGCCGTCGTGGACGAGCTCACCACGGCGGGCTGCACGCGCGCGCAGCTGTGGGTGCTGGAGGCCAATGACCGCGCCCGGCGGTTCTACGAGGCCGCGGGCTGGCGTGCGGACGGCGCGGTCGAGGTGGACACGACCGGCGGCCGCCCGCTGATCAAACTGCGTTACCAGCGGCCCCTGTTGCGGGCCGTCAGGGCTGAGCCCATCCGTAGCGAACGGCTCGCTCTGCTGCCGCTCGCCGTCGCGCACGCGGACGAGATGGCGAAGGTCCTCGCCGACCCGGCCCTGCACACCTTCATCGGCGGCGGGCCGGAAAGCGCCGATGCGCTGCGCTCGCGGTATGCCGGCATGCTCGCGGGCGCGCCCGATCCCGCCGTGTCCTGGTGCAACTGGGTCATCAGGCTGGAGGCCGAGTCCTGTCTCACGGGCACGGTCCAGGCGACGGTCGGCCCGTCAGGACGCGGCCGCAGCGCGGAGATCGCCTGGCTCGTCGGCACGCCATGGCAGGGGCGGGGCATCGCCAGCGAGGCGGCGCGGGCGCTCGTCGGCTGGCTCGCCGGGCGGTCGGTCCACACGGCGGTCGCCCATGTGCACCCGGACCATCTCGCCTCGGCTGCCGTCGCCGCCGCGGCCGGGCTGACACCGACCGACCGGGTACAGGACGGCGAGGTGAGGTGGCAGGCGGCTCTCCCGGTGCGCACCCAGGCCTAGAGCCGTCGGCCGCGACGGGGCTGTCCATATTGCAAGACACGGGTCTTGCAATGCGGAACACCCGCGTACCGTTGCCGTACCCGCTTCAGCAGAAGGAGTCCGGCCATGTCCAAGGAGACCGCCGTCTACACCCATGGGCACCACGAGTCGGTGCTGCGTTCGCACCGCTGGCGGACCGCCGCCAACTCCGCGGCGTACCTCATCGGTGAACTCCGCCCGGGACTGGACGTGTTGGACGTGGGCTGCGGGCCCGGCACCATCACCGCGGATCTGGCCGAGCTGGTCGCGCCGGGACACGTGACGGCCGTCGACGCCGCCGAGGGCGTACTGCACCAAGCGCGCGAGACCGCCGCCGAACGCGGCCTGGGCAATGTCCACTTCGCGATCGCCGACGTCCACGCACTGGACTTCCCCGACGACTCCTTCGATGTCGTCCACGCCCACCAGGTGCTGCAGCACGTCGGCGACCCGGTGCGGGCGCTGCGTGAGATGCGGCGGGTCTGCCGGCCCGGCGGCGTCGTCGCGGCGCGCGACAGCGACTACGGCGCCTTCACCTGGTTCCCCGAGGTCCCTGCGCTGGACGAGTGGCAGGAGCTCTACCAGCGGGTTGCCCGGGCGAACGGCGGTGAGCCGGACGCCGGTCGCCGACTGCTGTCCTGGGCGCGCGCCGCGGGCTTCACCGACATCACCGCCACCGCCGCCGCCTGGTGTTTCGCCGCGCCGGACGAGCGTGCGTGGTGGAGCGGACTGTGGGCGGACCGTACAACCGCGTCGGCGTACGCGAAGCTCGCGGTCGACGGCGGTCATGCCACCACCGGGCAGCTGGCGGCGATCGCCGACGGCTGGCGGGAGTGGGGCGGCCGGGCCGACGCCTGGTTCATGGTTCCGCACGGCGAATTGCTCTGCCGCGCATGACCGCAGCGTCAACGGCGTGCCGCGTGGGGACCGCTACGCGTCATGGCCGACTGACGTCGGCCGGTTTGTGTGCCAGCAGGAATGCCTGTGGAGTCTTCTCCGGAAAGTCGCCGTCGTCGTCGGGCTCGCGCATCAGCCGGGCGCGCACGACCAGCCCGGAGCGAGTACCACGCCGTGATGCCGACGCGAGCGCCGTCCGGCAGGTCCAGGACCGGCGTCGAACCCGCGTCGAAAGGTTCGGTCACGGTCGGGCACCCTAATGCGCGGATGCCCGAGCCACCCGCAATCGGGCAACTTATTTCGCCTCCCGCCACCGCCAACTACGCTCGCCCGTATGGAGATCCTCGGAACCACGCTCCGCATCTGCGTCGACGACCTGGAGGCCGCGGCAGCCTTCTACGAACGCCTCACCGGCGCCACACCACTGCGCTTCGAGCGCGGCGGGGTCTCGGTCGCCGCGGTCGGCTGCTTCCTGCTGATGAGCGGCCCGGAGTCGGAGCTGGAGGTGCTGCGCAAGGTGACGGCGACGATCGCGGTGAAGGACGTGGACGAGGCGTACGCCACGCTCTCCGAGGTCGGCGCCAGAATCGTCGCGGGCCCGGTGCCGACCCCGGTGGGCCGCAATCTGATCGCCGTCCACCCGGACGGGTCGGTCTTCGAGTACGTCGACCGGAAGGCGGCCGAATGACGACTCTGGGCGCCCCTCAGCTGTGAGAGGCCGTTGCCACTGGCTCGTTGCCGGTTGCCGGAGGACGCGTGCCCGCGACCTCCTCCGGGCGCAGCAGGGCAGCGAGCCGATCTGCCGGGAGTAGCCCGCGCTCCAGCACCAGTTCGGCGACGCCGCGCCCCGTGGCGAGGGCTTCCTGGGCGATTCCGGTCGCGGCGGTGTAGCCGATGTGCGGGTTGAGGGCGGTGACGAGCCCGATGGAGTTCTCCACGGTCGCGCGCAGGGTCTCGGTGTTGGCGGTGATGCCGGATACGCAGCGTTCGGCGAGGGTGAGGCAGGCGGCCCGCAGGTGGGTGATGCTCTCCGACAGTGAGTGCAGGATGATCGGTTCGAAGGCGTTGAGCTGCAGCTGCCCCGCCTCGGCGGCCATGGTGATGGTGACGTCGTTGCCGATCACCTCGAAGGCGACCTGGTTGACGACCTCGGGGATCACCGGGTTGACCTTGCCCGGCATGATGCTGGAACCCGCCTGGACCGGCGGCAGGTTGATCTCGGCCAGGCCCGCACGCGGGCCGGAGGAGAGCAGGCGCAGGTCGTTGCAGCTCTTGGAGAGCTTGACGGCGATGCGTTTGAGCACACCGGACAGATGGACGAAAGCCCCGCAGTCCTGGGTGGCCTCGACGAGGTTGGCCGCGGTGACCAGAGGGAGGCCCGTGATGGCGGCGAGGTGGCGGCGGGCGGCTTCGGCGTAGCCCGTGGGGGCGTTGAGACCGGTGCCGATGGCGGTCGCGCCGAGGTTGATCTCGTGCACCAGACTGACGGCCTCGGCGAGTCGGCTGCGGTCCTCCTCCAGCATCACCGCGTACGTGGAGAACTCCTGGCCCAGGGTCATCGGCACCGCGTCCTGCAGCTGGGTGCGCCCCATCTTGAGTACGTCGCGGAACTCCTCGGCCTTGGCCGCGAAGGCCTTACGCAGGACGCCCATCGCGTCGAGCAGTTCACGTACGGCGATGATCGTGGCGACCTTGACGGCGGTCGGGTAGACGTCATTGGTGGACTGGCTGAGGTTGACGTCCTCGTTCGGATGCAGGTGACCGTAGTCGCCCTTGTCATGGCCCAGAATCTCCAACGCCCGGTTGGCGATCACCTCGTTGGCGTTCATATTGGTCGAGGTGCCGGCGCCGCCCTGGATGACGTCGACGACGAACTGGTCGTGCAGGTGGCCGTCGTCCCGGATCTCCCGGCAGGCGGCGGCGATGGCGTCGGCCTTCCCCGGTGTGAGCAGCCCGAGTTCTTCGTTGGCGCGGGCCGCGGCTTCCTTGACGGCGGCGAGCGCGTTGATCAGATGCGGGTACGCGGATATCGCCGTACCGCTGATGGGGAAATTCTCCGAGGCACGCAGGGTGTGGACGCCCCAGTAGGCATCAGCGGGTACGTAGCGGTCGCCGAGCAGGTCGTGTTCGCGGCGGTGGCCGACGGGATTCATGGTGCTGGTGTTCCTTCGTGAGGTGATAAGGATGGTTCCCGCGGATGCAGGGTGGCACTGCACGAGGGGCACTGCGCGAGGGCGTTACGCGAGGGGCGTTACGCGGCGGAAGAGGGCACTGGAGCGGACGGGTCGGAAAGGGTGGCCAGCGCGCCCACCGCCCGCAGGCTCCCGACCGCCGTCCCGCCCCCGGTGACCGGCGTTTGGGCGAATCCGGCAAGAATCCGGGGGTCGACTCCGCACAGCGCGAGGGCTGCTGCTGTCACCGGCATCCGGGCACGGTCGGCGCCGTCGGCTATCTTCACGCCGACGGCCCGCCCATCCGGCAGCGCCGCGACCTGCACACCCTCGAACCCGTCCTTGGCAAGCAGGCCCGGCACCGCTTGCATCAGCCTGGCGACGTCCCGCCCGCTGCCGGAGGCCATCTCCGGGTGCTCGCGCATGGCGCGGGCGACCCGGCCCTCGTGAGTGTCGGGCTCGGCGGTCGCCAGCCGGGCGATGGCTCGGGTGAGGCCGTGCAGGGATACGGAGAACAGCGGCGCACCGCATCCGTCGACCGTCACCCGTGCGATGCCCTGCCCGGTGAGGTCCTCCACGGTCGCGGCGATGGTCCACTGCAACCGGTGCCCGGGGTCGAGGTAATTGTCCAGCGGCCAGCCCCGGGCCCGGGCCGTAATCAGCATGGCGGCGTGCTTGCCCGAGCAGTTCTGAGCGAGCCGGGTGGGGCCGAGGCCACGGCGGATCCACTCCTCGCGCACCGCCGGGCCGTACGGCAGATCGGGGACATTACGCAGGTCGTCCTCGGTCAGCCCGGCGGTGTGCAGCATGCGCCGGGCTGTGGCCAGATGCCGTTCCTCACCGGAGTGGCTGGCCGCGGTGAGGGCCAGCGACTCGTCGTCCAGCGGCGGCAGTCCCGCGCGCAGCAGGCCGACTGCCTGGACCGGCTTGAGCGCCGAGCGCGGGTAGAACGAGGCCTCGATGTCGCCCGCCCTGAACTCCACGCTGCCGTCCGCCGCCAGCACGACGACCGAGCCGTGGTGAACTCCCTCGATGATGCCTCCGCGCACTACATGGGCGAGGGGGACATGGGCGGGTTCGCGGACGGCGGGCGGCTCTGCCGGGGTACGGCGCGGCGTGGAGATATGACTCATACTCAGCTCTCGGTGCTATCGGTGCTGTTGTGCTGGGTGTTGTTGTGCTGGGTGTTGTTGTGCTGGGTGATCTGACGCTCATGACGCTCGTGCGCCGCCGACTCTCGTACAGTCCCGACCCGGCCCCGTACGAGGAACCAGCCCCCGACCAACGCTGCCCCGATCACGGGCAGGGACAGGACAGTCGTGCGGCCGGCCCCGCCGTCGGCCCACATCAGGACGAGTACCGATGCGAGGAAGACCAGCGTGACGATCTCGGTCCACGGCGAGCCGGGGAGCCGGTAGCCGGGGCGGCGGAGCTGCCCGGCCTCGGTCTTCCGCCAGAAGAGGAGATGACAGACCATGATCATGGCCCAGGTGCTCAGAATGCCGATCGCCGCGAAGTTCAGCACGATCTCGAAGGCCTCGCTCGGCACGACGAAGTTGAGGCCCACGCCCAGCACGCAGAAGGAGGACGTGAGCAGGATGCCGCCGTACGGGACCTGGTTGCGGTTCATCACGCCGGTGAACCTCGGCGCGGATCCGGACATCGCCATGGAGCGCAGGATGCGCCCGGTGGAGTAGAGCCCTGAGTTGAGGCTGGACATCGCGGCGGTGAGGACGACGAGGTTCATCACGCCACCCGCCGCCGGCACCCCGATGTTGGACAGCACGGTCACGAAGGGGCTCTCGTCGGACGAGTACGCGTTCCAGGGAAGCAGCATCGTCAGCAGTACCACTGAGCCGACGTAGAAGAGAGCCACCCGCCACATGATGGAGTTGATGGCTTTGGGCATGATCTTCTCCGGTTCCGCCGTCTCACCCGCCGTGACGCCGACCAGTTCGACCGAGGCGTAGGCGAAGACGACGCCCTGGATGACCAACAGCATCGGGAGCGTCCCGGCCGGGAAGATGCCGCCGTTGTCCACGATCAGCGAAGGGCCGGGGGTGTGGCCGTCGACCGGCTGCTGGGTGACCAGCAGAGCGATGCCGATCAGCATGAACAGGACCAGCGCCCCGACCTTGACGATCGCGAACCAGAACTCCAGTTCGCCGAATATTTTCACGGATATGAGGTTCACGGCCAGCACGACCGCGAGCGCGATCAGTGCGATCACCCACTGCGGGACATCAGTGAACATGCCCCAGTAGTGCGTGTAGGTCGCCACCGCCGTGATGTCGGCGATTCCGGTGGTCGCCCAGTTCATGAAGTACATCCAGCCCGCGACGAACGCCCCCTTCTCGCCGAGGAATTCACGGGCGTACGAGACGAACGCTCCGGACGACGGCCGGTACAGGACCAGCTCGCCCAGGGCGCGCACGACGAGAAAGGCGAAGACGCCGCAGAGCGCATACGCCACGGCCAGGGACGGCCCGGCGCTCGCGAGCCTGCCGCCCGCGCCGAGAAACAGCCCGGTGCCGATGGCCCCGCCGATGGCGATCATGTTGACGTGCCGCGATTTCAGGGACTTGCTGTACCCGGCGTCGCCCGCGTCGACGTGCACACCGTCGCGCCGCTGCCCTTCGCCCTGCCCTTCCTGCTGTAACTCCTGCTGCCGTTGCTGTTCCGTCTTTCGGAGGGATTGCTCGCTCACGCCTGATCTTCGCCTTCCGTGAAGGGGTCGGTGCGGTGTGGCGGCCGCACGATGCTGGTCAGGGTCGACTCGACGCGGGCCAGATGGTGGGTCATGGCTTCCACGGCGTCTTGCTCGGAACGGTCGACAAGCGCCTCGACGATCGCCCGGTGCTCCCCGTTCGACTGCTCGCGCCGTCCGCCGAGCTCGTTGAGGAACGCGGACTGGCGGGCCAGTGCGTCGCGGATCTCCTCGATGACTCTGCGGAAGACAGGGTTCTGGGCCGCCTGGGCGACGGCGAGGTGGAAGAGGGTGTCCATCGCCACCCACGCGGTGGTGTCGGTCTCCTGCTCCATCCGTTCCAGCAGGTGAGAGAGGTGGTCGAGGTCTTCGGGGGTACGACGCGTGGCCGCGTACCCGGCCACCGGGATCTCCACGTGCCGACGGACCTCGAGGAGGTCGCTCGCCGAGTAGTCGCCGAAGGTCGGGTCCTCCACCGGGCCGTTGGAGAGCACGAATGTGCCCTTGCCGGTACGGGAAGCCGTGAGCCCCATCGTCTGCAAGGCGCGCAGTGCCTCACGGAGCACAGGTCTGCTCACTTCCAGGCGGCGGCAGAGCTCCGCCTCGGAGGGCAGCTTCTCCCCCACCGCGTAGTCGCCCCGCTCGATGGCGCCACGGAGATGGCTCAGCACCGCTTCCATCGCGCTGATCCGCCGAGGAACATCGCCAGCTGTCTGGCTGTCTGACAGGTTCACTCGGGGATCGTCTTCCGTACGAGGGAAAACTGTCAAGGGCTGTGGACGAAGTCGAGTGAGCCTGATCGCGACCCACTACCCTCTGCGCGCCCCCACTACCCTTCGTGACCACGCAAGGGAGAGGGCGGGGCGAGGCACCGCCCCGCCCCACCCTCTCCGGCTACGGCGTCCGAGGCCGCATCCGGTAGTCGTACGCGTCGGGCAGCGGCTCGTCGGTGAGCTGCGACCACACCTCGCCGAGGATTTCCGCGCCCTCGCGCAGGTCCGCCACCTCGAACCCCGCGTCGAAGACGGCGCGGGCCTGCTCCGAGCGGCCCTCGGCGATGAGCAGTCGGGCGTCGATCAGGCGGAAGCGGCCGCGCTGCTGGACCGCTGGGCGGAGCCGGTCCCAGACCGCGCGGGCGTCCGCGGTGCGGTGCACGGCGAGCAGGGCGTCGATCGCCTCGCGGCCGAGGGCGGCCGTGGCCGACGTCCAGGTCTCGCCGTCGTCGCGACGCTCCTGGCACAGGTCGTCGAAGGCCTCCGCGTAGCGGTCGGCGGCGCGCTCGGCATTGCCGCCCTCCTGGTCCGCGACGGCGAGGCAGCGCAGCAACGGCCAGCGGGATGGGGCGAGCCCGAGGCCGCGCTCCCAACTGCGTACCGCCTGGGCGAGGTCGCCCGCGTGCCACTGGGCGACGCCGAGGTGGTACTCGGTGAGCGGCTCGGCGGGAGCGGTCTCCAGCATGTCGCGCCAGTGCGGCGCGACGAGCGAGGGGCCGGGCGGGGTCACCTTGCGGGGTGCGGGGAAGACACCGGTCTTCAGCAACTCCCGCCAGGGCTCCTGCTCTTCGCCGAGCGTTGCCTCGCCGAAGGGCGTGCCGGGCAGCTTGTGTCCGCCGCGCAGCACCTCCAGCGCTCCCCACCCGGATCCGGTGGCGAGCAACTCGCCCGGTTCGGCGTCGGCGCAGGTCCGCCATGCCTCGTACGCGGCGTCCACCGCCGCCCGCGGCAGGGCGTCCGCCAGCCGCGCCTCGGCCTCGGCGCGCGCCGCCCCCCAGTCGTCGCCGTGCACCGCCGTGGGGTCGGCGGCGAGCGGTCCGTACGACTCCAGCCAGCTGAACTCCCCGCCCCCGTCCAGCCGTATGTGCTCCAGCTGTGTGCGCGCGAGCCCCGCCTGGATCTCGGCGTAGCCGCCCGTGCCCGGCTCGGTCAGCCACTCCTGCCAGCGCCGCCCGCCGCGCCCCGAACCCCAGAGGAAGAGCTTGCGGCCGCGCAGCACATCGGTCGAGGTCTGTACGAGGCCACGCCCGTCCGCGTCCAGCGAGGCGATCCACTTACGTGCCTCGGCCGGCACCTCGTAGAAGTAGTCGGCGGGAAACTCGCCGCGCAGCGGGTACGTACGGTCCGCGCCGCGGAACTCCGGCACGGGCACCCGGCGCAGGCTCCGCTCGTAGCCGATGGGGGTACCTCCCAGGCCCGCAGGGCTGTGGGGGAGCCAGGCTTCCTCGGCCGGTGCGAGCACGCGGGTCGTCGCATGCTCTTCGACGGCGATGTTGGACCACCAGTAGACCGGCGCGGGCCGCTCGTGCGGATTGCGTATCCGTATACCGACATGGAGGAAGTCGGAGTCGCCGGGCAGCCACAGGTCCACCTGGAAGGGCAGATCGCGCAGCCGCTCCCACTCCCAGAGCCTGACCATCTCGCCGCCGTCGGGCGCGGGCACGAGGGCGGCGTGCAGCGGGGCGCAGGACAGGGTGGTGTGGCCGGTCGCGCCGATGTTCCACTCGATGCCGCCGGAGTACCAGGCGCCGTTGAGCGCGAAGTCGGCGGGCTGGAACACCGGGTTGCGGTAGAGAAGTTCACGCCCGGTGGGCTTGTGGTGCAGCGAGTGGATGCGGCCGCCGAGGCCCGGCAGCACGGTGACCCGCAGTCTTTCGTTCTCGATCACGATCACGTCGAGACCGGTCTCGGTGCGTTCGCGGCCGTAGCCGTCGAGCACCCGCACCGGCAGCAGCGTGCGCAGCGGCTCGTACCCGATCTGCCGTGCCATCTCGCGCGGCAGTTCCTGCTTGGCGCGCTCGTCGATCGAGTGCGTCTCGTCCAGCGGCCGCAGGGCGGGCAGCGGGTTCGGCGGCCCCACCGGGGCCGCCGGCAGGGTCAGTACGGTACGCCGCACGGTTGTGGCCAAGGCAACCTCGCTCCTCGCGCGGGCCGTCGGCAGCTCCTTTGGCCGGCGCCCCCCGGCTGACCATGGAACACGGTGGGCTCCGGCCTGGCCAGGGGCTCCGTGGGTCAGCGTTCGGCAAAGGCGGCCGGCGGGCCGCACGGGTGAGGCGTGTGGTGCGTCAGCCGATCGCGAGGGGCGCGAGAGCCGCACACCTGGTCCACCTTGTCAGACAAGTCTGAGCACCCCGACTGCGGTCTACCCGCGTAGAGCATCAAGCCCTTCACACCGTGAATTGCCGATGAACAACAAATCGCAGGTCATCCCGGGTCCAACCAACGTTGCCCTGCCGCGCGGGCTCGCATAGCTTGCTGACAAGTGAGCCGAGGAGGGCCAGTGGCAGTCAGCGGGCAGCAGCGGAGACCGGTCGTCGTTCTGTACGAGCGGATCGCGGACGCCATCCACAAGGGCACCTATCCGCCCGGCTCCACACTGCCGTCGGAGCCGCGCCTCGCGGCCGAGCTCGGGGTCAGCAGGCCCGCCCTGCGCGAGGCGCTGCTGCTGCTCCAGGAGGACGGGCTGCTCTCGGTACGCCGGGGGGTCGGCCGGACCGTCAACGACCGCCCGCCACGGCGTGGTTACGAGCACATCCAGCCGCTGGAGGAACTGCTTTCCACCGGCTCGCCGCTCCTGGTGCGGCCGCTGCTGCGCGCCGTGGAGGAGCCCACCGACTTCACCACCCAGCACCTGCTCGCGCCGGCCAGGTCCGAGCTGCGGTTCTGGGAATCGCTGCTGGCCGGGGACGGCACTGCGGCGGCGCTCAGCCAGGAGTGGGCGGCCGCCGAGGAGGTCCTGGACCGGGCCCATCCGTCTTTCGCCGAGGCACTGCGGACCACGCCCGCGCCGGCCACCTCGATGCTCGCCGTACTGGTCGCGGCCTCCCGAGGGGTGGCGCTCACCGGTCACAGCGGGGTGACCGCGACCCTGCTCGGACAGCGGCGCGGCGAGCAGCTGGGCCGGGCGCCCGACACCCCCGCGGTGCTGGTCACGCAGGTGGTACGGGTCGGGGACACCCCGATCCTGGCGGCCAAGCACATGCTGCCGACGGGTGCGCCCGCCATGCCCCTACTACAGTCGAACTGAGCGCCGCGCCGGAGCGGAGACCGCCGTCACGGCGCATCCCTCAGACGTGCCGTACACTTCCGGCGCATGCACTTGTCTGACATCCTCCGCGCACCCAAGGCGGTCCTTCACGACCACCTCGACGGCGGCCTGCGCCCCGCCACGATCATCGAACTGGCCCGGGAGTGCGGCTACCGCGAGCTGCTCACCGAGGACCCGGCCGCGCTCGCCACCTGGTTCCGCGACGCCGCGGACTCCGGCTCGCTGGAGCGCTACCTGGAGACCTTCGCCCACACCTGCGCGGTGATGCAGACCCGCGAGGCGCTGGAACGGATCGCGGCGGAGTGCGCCGAGGACCTGGCGGCGGACGGCGTCGTCTACGCGGAGGTGCGGTACGCCCCCGAGCAGCATCTGGAGCGCGGCCTGACCCTCGACGAGGTCGTCGACGCGGTCAACACGGGCTTCCGCGAGGGCGAGCGCCGCGCCGGCGGCCGGATCACGGTCCGCGCCCTGCTCACCGGCATGCGCCACACCGAACGCTCCCTGGAGATAGCCGAGTTGACGATAGCCCACCGCGAGCGCGGCGTCGCCGGCTTCGACATCGCGGGCGGCGAGATCGGCAACCCGCCGGCCCGCCATCTGCCGGCCTTCCAGCATCTGAAGCGGCACAACTGCCACTTCACGATCCACGCGGGCGAGGCCGTCGGCGCCGAGTCGATCCACGAGGCGGTGCAGATCTGCGGCGCCGAGCGGATCGGGCACGGCGTCCGCATCACGGATGACATCACGGTGCACGACGACGGCACGGCGGACCTGGGTCATCTGGCCGCGTACATTCGCGACAACCGCATCACCCTGGAGGTCTGCCCGACGTCCAACCTCCAGACGGGCGCGGCGAAGGACTACGCCACGCACCCCATCGATCTGCTGCGCCGCCTCGGTTTCCGTACCACGCTGAACACGGACAACCGCCTGGTCTCCGGCACCACCATGAGCGAGGAGTTCCGGCACATGGCGGATGCTTTCGGCTATGGCCCCGAGGTCTTCGAGGAGTTCACGGTCGCCGCGGTCGAGTCGGCATTCCTGCCGCTGCCGGAGCGCCGCCGACTGATCGACGAGGTGATCCGGCCGGGATACGCGGCACTGCTGGAGCAGGGTGCGGTCCAGGAGCAGGGCACAGTCCAGGACCCGGGCACGGTCTAGGTGTATTGACCTGGAGGGTTGTTCACGCGGCTGATGGGTGGCTGGCCTCCGGCCCGCAACCGGCTTCAGAGCAGCGCGGGCTCGTCCAGCGTCAGCGTCCTCGCTTCCGCGTCCAGCACCGCCGCCACCCCCAGCGGCATCGTCAGCGCCGTCTCACTGTGCCCGAACCCCAGTTCCTCGATCACCGGGACGCCCAGCCCGCCGAGCTGGTCGAGCAGCACCGCGCGCACCTGTTCGTACGGACCGCACTCGGCCCAGGAGCCGAGCGCGACCCCCGCCACCCCGTCCAGCCAGCCGGAGCGCAGGAGTTGGGTGAGGATGCGGTCGAGGCGGTAATCCTCCTCGCCCACATCCTCGATCAGGAGCAGGCCGCCGCGGGCGGACGGCCTGGCGTTCGGGGTGCCCAGATCCGCGGCGAGTAGGCTGACGCAGCCGCCGAGAGTGATGCCCCGGGCGCGTCCCGGCACCATCGTGCGGGCGGTGTCCAGGCCGAGAGTGCGTACCGACTCGGGCGCGAAGAGGGTGGCCCGCAGCGACTCCTGGGTGGGGGCGTCCTTGAGGAAGGTGGCGGCGCCGACCATGGGGCCGTGCAGGGTGGCCAGGCCCGTCCGGACGGCGAAGGCCTCGTGGAGGGCGGTGACATCGCTGTAGCCGACGAAGACCTTGGGACCGGCCGCGCGTATCGCGGTCCAGTCGAGCAGGTCGACCATGCGCTGAGCGCCGTAGCCGCCGCGGGCGCAGAAGACGGCGGAGACCGACGGGTCGCACCAGGCCTCCGTCAGATCGCGGGCGCGGTCCCGGTCGGCCCCCGCGAGATACCAGAACCTGGGGTGCTGGTCGCGGACATGGGGCAGTACGACCGGGTCCAGGTCCCAGCCGCGCAGGATCTCCAGGCCCGCGTCGAGCCGTTCGCCGGGTACGGGGCCGCTGGGCGCCACGACGGCGACCTTGGCCCCGGGCCGCAGTCGCGCCGGGCGGGTCAAGGGCGTCAGGGGCGTGTGGATCACTTCTTGAGCTCCAGCAGCGGGACGTCGGGACGGCGGATGCCGAAAGTCTGGGCGTACAGCGACAGTTCGGACTCCAGGGCGCGGATCACGGTCTCGGCTCTGCGGAACCCGTGGCCCTCGCCCTCGAAGGCGATGTACGCGTGCGGGATGCCGCGCCCCGCCATCCGCGCCAGGAACCGCTCGCACTGCACGGGCGGGCAGATCACATCGTCCAGGCCCTGGAGCAGCAGGAACGGTGTGCTGATCCGGTCGCTGTGCTGCAGCGGCGAGCGCTCGCGGTAGCGGCCCGGGACTTCGGCGAGCGGACCTATCAGCGACTGAAGATACTGCGACTCGAAGTCATGGGTCTCGTCGGTGGCCCAGCTCACCAGGTCGAGGACGGGGTAGATGATGGTGCCGCAGGCGTAGACATCGGTGGTGGTGAGGGAGGCGGCGGTGGTCCAGCCGCCCGCACTGCCGCCGCGGATGGCGAGCCGCGCCGGGTCGGCCGTGCCCTCGGCGGCCAGCGCCTCTGCCACGGCCGCGCAGTCCTCGACGTCGACGACGCCCCACTGCTCACGCAGCCTGTCGCGGTACTCCCTGCCGTACCCGGTGGAACCGCCGTAGTTGACCTCGGCAACGCCGATGCCTCGCGAGGTGAAGTAGGCGATCTCCAGATCGAGGACGAGCGGGGCATGGCTGGTGGGGCCACCGTGCGCCCACACCACGAAGGGCGGCAGCTCCTCGTCGGGCGCGATCCGGTCGGGGCTGTGGGGCGGATAGATATGGGCGTGGATCTCCCGGTTGTCGGGGCCGGTGAAGGTGCGGATCTGGGGCTCCGGGTAGTACACCGGGTCCACCGGGTCGTCGTGTGCCGAGCCGATGACCCGGGTCCGCCCGGTGGCGGTGTCGAGCTCGACGACCTCGTACGCGCTGCGGGGGCTGGCAGCGACCCCGATGACCCGGTCGCCGTGCACGGCGAGGGTGGACGCCCATTCGGTCCATGGCCCCGCGGCGTCGACGAGCTCGCCGGTCTCCGGGTCGAGTATCCCGAGGGCAGTGGCGCCCTTGCCGTGGATGACGGCGATCAGCCCGTTGTCCAGCGGGTGGAACCACTTGAGGCCGATCTTCCACAGCGGCCCGCCGAACTCCTCGCCGCGGCCCGGGCACAGGCCGGTGCTCGGCACGACGCCGGACGCGACGCCGGGGATCAGCGCCTCCGGCCGGATCCGCTGCAGCTCCCACCAGTTGCCGAGATCGGAGACGAAGAGCAGCGAGCCGTCCGGGGCCCAGTCGACCTGCGCCACCGACTCGTCCGTGTCCCCGACGACCGGCCGCACGCCGCTGAACGGTGCGCCCGCCGTCACCTCGCCGAGCATCACGACCGTGCCGTCCCAGGGCATCTGCGGATGGTCCCAGGCGATCCAGGCGGCGTGCCTCCCGTCCGGCGAAAGCCGCGGCCCGGTGACGAAGCGGTGCCGGTCGTCGGCGAGCTCCCGCACCGCTCCCCGGTCCTCGGCGGCCGAGCCGTCCAGCGGCACGGCTGCGATCACCCGGCGTACGTCCGTGGGTGCCTCGCCGGTGAACTCCTCCAGTACGCACCAGACTTCGCCGCACTCCAGCCGCAGCTGCGGGTCGACCCAGCGCAGCCCGTCGCCGACCGCCGACACCGGGGTGAGCGGACGCGGCACGCTGTCGGGCACGTCGGGCTCATAGGCATACAGCCGCTGGTCGGGGAAGTGGACGAAGACGACGAGCGGGCCGCCGTCGGCGCGGCCGGCCCCGGCCCAGGGGTGCCCGCCGTACTCGATGACTCTGCTGCGAACATTCCACGGGGCGGGGAGCACCGACTCCTCGCCGCCGTCGGCCCGCCGGCGAATCAGGGCTCGTCTGCCGCCCTCGGTTGGGCGTGGCGCGGTCCACCACACCTCGTCGGCGACCATCCCGAGGAACTCCGGGCGCCCTTCGTGCGAGGCGGCAAGCGCCGCGTCGATGGGTGACGGCCAGGTTCCGTAGGCTCCCGTGGGTACCATTACCGACTCCCCCTATGCGGACCGCAGATAGTGGTCGAGAACCTTCACGCCGAAGTGCAGCGCCTCGACCGGAACGCGCTCGTCAACCCCGTGGAACAGTGCCGCGTAGTCGAAGCCGACCGGGAGCTTCAGCGGCGAGAAGCCGTAGCCGGTGATGCCGAGCCGGGAGAACTGCTTCGCGTCGGTGCCGCCCGGCATGCAGAACGGCACGACGTGCCCGTCCGGGTCGAAACGCTCGACAGCCGCGCGCAGCTTGGCGAATGTCGGAGAGTCGACGGGAGCCTGAAGGGCCACCTCGCCGTGGTGGAACTCCCACTCGACGTCCGGTCCTGTCAGCCGGTCCAGCGTTTCGCGGAACTCGGCCTCGCCGCCGGGCACCATCCGCCCGTCGACGTACGCGGTGGCATGCCCCGGAATCACGTTGATCTTGTAACCGGCCTCCAGCATGGTCGGGTTGGCGCTGTTGCGCACAGTGGGCTCGACCAGTGCGGCGGACGGCCCGAGCTTCGCCATCAGAGCGTCCACGTCGAAGTCGTCCGCGCCCACATCGGTCTCGATGCCGTGCAGCACGGCGAGTTCGGCCAGAGCGGCCCGCACCGTCGGCGTGAGCCGCACCGGCCACTGGTGCTCGCCGATCCGGGCGACGACAGCGGCGAGCCGGCTCACGGCGTTGGCCCGGTTGACCTTGGAGCCGTGTCCGGCCCTGCCGTGCGCGGTGAGCTTGAGCCAGGCTGTGCCACGCTCCCCGGCCGCGATCGGGTAGAGCACCATCCCGGGTCCGGCGTGGAAGGTGAAGGCCCCGGACTCGCTGATCCCTTCCGTACACCCCTCGAAGAGACCGGGGTGGTGGTCGGCGAGGAAGCCCGAGCCGTCGATGGCGCTGGCCTCCTCGTCGGCGGTGTACGCGATCACGATGTCGCGCCGGGGCCTGATGCCGGCGCGCGCCCAGGCCCGGACGACGGCGAGGACCATCGCGTCCATGTTCTTCATGTCGACCGCGCCGCGGCCCCACACCACCCCGTCCCGGACCTCCCCGGAGAAGGGGTGCACGGACCAGTCGGCGGGCTCGGCGGGCACCACGTCCAGATGGCCGTGGACGAGCAGGGCATCGGCGGACGGGTCGGTGCCCTCGATCCGCGCGACGACATTGGTACGCCCCGGGGTGCGCTCCAGCAGGGTGGGCTCGATGCCGGCGCCGGCCAGCCGCTCGGCGGCATACTCGGCGGCGGGCCGCTCCTGGCAGTCGCCACCGCCGCGGTTGGTGGTGTCGATGCGGATCAGCTCGGAGGTGAAGGTCACCACCTCGTCGAGTGCCTGGCCGTCGATGTGCGTTGTCACGTCAGCCATACTGCTCCTCCACTGCCGCCGAGACGATCGTCGTGACCGCTTTGAAGGTGCGAATGCCCTCATACATGGTCTCGCTGGTGTACGCGACGCGCCGCTCGCCGCTGCCCGCCACGCCCGGCACTACGGTGGCGGCCGCCGCGAGATGCTCCGCGTCGAACTCCAGCTCCACGGTGAACGGGCCGCCCCGCACCGGCTCGTGCCGTATGGCGAGAGCCGCCGCTTCCTTCGCGGCGCCGCGGATGTCGGACGCGGTACGGCCGGGAGTGCGGCACACCGCCGCGTACCGCGAGACGTAGTCCTTCACCGCGACCTTGCGGGCCTGCGGCGCATAGCCGTCGGCGTCCATACAGGTGAGATCGTCACCGGTCACCAGCACCACCGGCACGCCGTACTCCGCGACCACATGGGCGTTGAGCAGGCCCTCGCTCGCCCGCGCGCCGTCGAGCCAGACCCCCGTGATCGAGTTGGCGAGGTAGGTGTGGGCGAGCACCCCCTCCGCGCCGGCACCCGTGTGGTATCCGACGAACGCGATGCCGTCCACGTCGCCGTGCTGCACGCCCTCCACCATCGACAGCGACTTGTGCTTGCCGGTGAGCATCTCCACCCGCTCGTCGAGCCGCTCCAGCAGCACATTGCGCATGGTCCAGTGCGCTTCATTGATGAGCACCTCATCGGCGCCGCCGTCGAAGAAGCCGAGAGCGGCTGCGTTCACATCGGAGGTGAACATGGTCCGGCAGCGCTCCCACTGGGGAGTGCCGGGCAGCACGTCGGCCGGCCAGGTCACACCGGTGGCGCCTTCCATGTCGGCGCTGATGAGGATCTTCATGCCCGGAACGTTACGCGGCGCCTCCCACCCCCACCAGGCCTGTGGATAAGTGGCGGGAGTGCCCGGAACACCGCTCAGGACCGCCCGGCCACGAACCACCGCGCCGGCAGCTCGATCCGGGTGCCGTCCGCCAGATACTCCGTCTGCGCGAGTGCCGTGTCACCGCTCGTGAAGATGTCCAGGCCCGCCTCCGCCAGCAGGGCGGGCACCTCCTCGTCCGAGGCGTCCGCGGGTTTCAGCCCGTGTGCGAAGACCCTGCGCAGTTTGGGGGGCGGCCCGTCGGGTCCCTCGGCCGCCTGGCGCAGTACCTCCCTGGACGCCGAGACCAGCTCGACGACGAAGGCGCGCCCGCGCGTGCCCACGAGTTCGGCGACCGCATCGGCGACCGCCGCCCGGTTCTCCGGTCTGCTCTGGTGGATCACCGCACGCATGTAGATGTGGCAGTCCCCGAGGCGCCGGTGCAGTTCCCTGACCGCCGCCCCATCCACCAGATCGAGCTGCTCGAACTCGGCGACTCCCGCGGCGTCGGCGCGGCGTGCGTGCTCGATCGCCGCATGCGAGAGGTCCACGCCGACCGCCTTCGCGAACCGGCCGGCCAGATGGCGGGTCTGCGTCCCGTTGCCGCAGCCCAGATCCACTATGGGCAGCGCGGTGTCCACGTAGGGCAGCAGCAGTTCGGTGTGCGGCTCGGCGGTCAGCGACGGGTCGGAGTCCCAGATGGCCTCGCCCGGCGCGTCGGTCGTCTCGCGCCAGTAGCTTTCCCACGCGTTCCTGTAGTCCTCCGGCACATTCATGCGTGCGCTCCCCGGGTCCGGCACGGATGACGACGACGTACGGATACGACGGCGGCGTACCGATGTACGCCGGTACATCACGTTAAGATCGTTCTACCGTCCGGAAGTTGACCGTACAAGGGACCGCGCGCGTTCCCTTTCACCCTCGGCGTCCGCCCCGCGGCGGACGCGGGAGCGCCTGCTCGAACCACACGGCCTTGCCGGCCGCCGTGCGGCTGCTTCCCCACTCCGTCGCCAGACTGCTCACCACCCGTAGCCCGCGCCCGAACTCGTCCCCGGGGCTCGCACTGAGCAGTGTCGGCAAGGCGTGATCGTCGTCGGAGACCTCGCACAGCAGGCTGTCGGAACGCACCAGACGCAGCTCCACGTTGCCCTCGTGCGCATGCCGCACCGCGTTCGTCACCAGCTCGCTCACCATGAGCTCGACGTTCCAGGACAGTTCCGCCAGACCCCAGTCGGCGAGCTGTTCGCAAATCAGCCGCCGGGCCCGCCCCACCTCGTGCGGCTCGGGCGACAGCCGCCACTCGGCGACGTCCTCGGCGGCGATGCCGTTGAGCCGCGACATCAGCAGGGCCACGTCGTCCTTGCGCCCGCCCCGGGTGTTCAGCGCCCGGATGATGGTGTCGCAGGCGTCGTCCATGGAGGCGGCGGGGTGAGCGGCGGACTCGCACAGCGTGGCGAGGCCGACTCCGATGTCCTCGCCGCGCACCTCGACCAGTCCGTCGGTGCACATCACGAGGCGGTCGCCGGGCGCCACCTGGACTCGGACCGTCTCGAAGGGGACCCCGCCGACGCCGATGGGCGCGCCGGTGGGCAGCTCGAGCAACTCGCTGCGGCCGTCCTCGGCCCGGACCAGCACGGGCGGGATATGGCCCGCGTTGGCGATCCGAAGCTCGGAACGGATCGGGTCGTAGACGGCGTACAGACAGGTCGCCAGATACTGCTCGCCGAGCCGACGTGCCAGGTCGTCGAGGTTGCGGAGCAGTTGCGCGGGCGGCAGCTCCATGGCGGCCATGGTCTGTACGGCGGTGCGCAACTGACCCATCATCGCGGCCGAGTTGAGGCCGTGACCCATGACGTCGCCGACGACGAGCGCGGTGCGCGAGCCGGACAGTTTGATGGTGTCGAACCAGTCGCCGCCGACCCGGCCGAGCCGGGTGCCCGGCAGATAGCGGGTGGCGGCGTCGCAGCCCGCCATGCGCGGTGCGACCTGCGGCAGCATGCTGTCCTGCAGCGTCTCGGCGACATTCTCCTGGTACGTGTACATGCGGGCGTTGTCGAGTACGAGACCGGCGCGGGCGGCGAGTTCGGCGCCGGTCGTCCGGTCCATCTCGTTGAACGCCTCCCGGCCGGGCCGCCGCATCAGCACCATGAAGCCGAGGACGACATTGCGCGCCTTGAGCGGCACGATCAGCATCGAGCGGTGGTTGATGAGGGGCCGCAGATCCCGCTTCTCGAACTGCCCCGAGATGCGGTTGCCCATCTCCTCGCTGATGAGCGGAATGAGCACCGGCTCTCCGGTGACCATGCACTGGAAGAACGGCGTGTGCTCGGGGAAGGCGATGGCTTCGCCAACCGGAACGGTGTCGTCCCAGCGGTTCGGTTCGTCGTTGTGCTCGACCCACACGCGGTGCCAGATGGTCCTCACGCCCGGCGGACCGTCCGGGAACCCCTCGCCCGCCAGCACGGCCGCACGCAGATGCGTCCCGGCGAAGTCCGCGAAGCGCGGCACGGCGGCGCTGGTGACCTCGCGGATGGTCCGGGCCAGGTCGAGCGACGTACCAATGCGTCCGCTGACCTCGTTGAGGAATTCGAGCCGCTCGCGCACCGCGGCATACTCGAGATCCTGTTCGAGATCGGCGGTGTTCACCGGCTGCCCAGCCGCTGCGACCGCTTCGGCGTCGCGCTGTCGCGCCTCGCGCGCCGTGGCACACCCCAGTCGGGGGTCACAGGCACCCGGTCGTGATGGCTGAACTCCAGCACCGGATAGCCCAGATCGAGGACCTGGGAGACGATCCGCGTCGACTCCTGGACGCTCATGTTGGGCAGGATCTCGGGGAGCTTGCGCGCCAGCTCGTCGAAGCCGGGAAACTCCGTGAATTCAGTGTGCAGGGCGAATCCGGGCGCGATGCGCTCGATGCTCTCGTCCTCGCCCCTGAACTGCACGGCGTCCGCGGCCAGTACGAGCAGGCGCTCGGGGCCGGGTCCGACCATGGGGTACGCCCACCACAGCACGTCGACCTGGTCGCGCCCCGGCTCGGAGAGGCGGGCCCGGCCGGCCGCCGGGTAGGCGGTGAGGCCGTTCAGCGAGGCGTCGAGTCCGGGGCCCAGACCGCCGTAGGCGTCATACCCCTCGTACTCGCCGTCCTTCGCCAGCGCGCCGGAGATGGGGAGTAACTCGATGACGGGCTCTCCCACCGCCTCCTCCCGGGTGGGGCCGAAGAGCCGCCGCGCGCCCGTCGACCAGTGCGACACCAGGCCGTCACCGTCCACGACGACCACGGCAAGCGGAATTCGGCCGACCACGGCGTACTGCTGTGGCGGTGTCGGCGGAACACCACTGTCCATGGGTGTCAGGCTCCTTCCCCGCCGCCAGGATCCGCGGCATTGTCACCACGGTACGGCGCTGTGCACGCCGTGCGCGGGGCAACGGCGGAATAGGCGGAACAGGTCGTGCGCCCGCGCCAACTGACCAGTAATCAGTCCTCGTGCCCCAGCTGGAGGTCGCGTTCGGTGCGCCCGCCCCCGGCGACCTGCAGGACTGTCGCCACCGGCGGGTAGCCGGCCGCGATCACCGTGTATTCCCCCGATGACAGGTCGACGAACCGGAAGGTGCCGTCGGGGCCCGTGGTGAGGGTGTCCATCACATTGCCGGCCGCGTCGAGCAGCGTGACGCGCGCCTCCTCGACCGGGCGGCCGTCGCCGGCCCGCACCGTGCCCCGCAGCACGGCTCCGCCCGCCAGCTCGACGTCCTGCCGGGTCTCGCGGGCCGCCTGCACGCTCACGGGGAGCGCGGCGGGCCTGAAGGCGGGGGCGCTCGCGGCGAGGGTGTACTCCCCCGCCACCAACTCCGTGATCACATAGCCGCCTTCACGGCCGCTGCGGGCGGTGGCGACGACATCGCCGCGTACGTCGGTGAGAGTCACCGCCGCGTCCCGCACGGGCGCGCCGTCCGCCGTCACAACGGTCCCGGCGAGCCGGCCCGCGCCGCCGAGGACCACATCGAGCTCGACCGGCCGCTCTCCGACGGTGACGGTGACTGCCTGTGGCTGGTGCCCGCCGGCCGCCGCGATCATGACGTACGAGCCGGCTCCGGGCACGCTCAGCGCATACCGTCCGTCCTCGCCGCTCGCGCCGCGTCCGATCTGGTGGCCCTGTACGTCGATGAGGGTGAGGGCTGCGCGCGGGACTGTGCTGCCGTCGTGGTGCTGGACGATGCCGCAGACCGGGACGCCCGAGGTGTACGCCGGTGCGCTGCGGGCCTGCGGCACGGATGCGGTCTCGGTGACGGATGCGTTGTAGGACACCAGCGGTTTCTCCTTGAGGAAGAAGGCGATGAAGAGGCCGAGCGCGAGCACCGGCACCAGATGGAGGAAGATCCGCGGCATCGCGTCTGCGTACGCCTGGATGTAGCCGTCGCGCAGGGCGGGCGGCATGGCGTGAACCAGTTGCGGAGTGATGGACTGCGGGTCGGGCAGGCCGGCGCCGGCCGGGAGGCGGTCGGCAAGCGCGTCGGTGAGGCGGTCGGCGAAGAGCGTGCCGAAGACGGCGGCGCCGACGCTGCCGCCGACCTGCCGGAAGTAATTACTGGCGCTGGTGGCGGCACCGAGGTCGGCCTGCGGCACGGCGTTCTGCACGGCGAGGATGAGGACTGGCAGCACCAGTCCGATGCCGACGCCGAGCACGGCCTGCCAGATGCTGTGTTCGAGCCGGGGCGTGTCGGCCTCGAGCCGCGAAAGCAGCCACATACCGGCCACCGAGATCGCGCTGCCGAGTACGGGATAGATCTTGTAGCGGCCGGTACGGCTGATGAGCCGGCCGGAGACGATCGAGGCGACGACGATGCCGCCCATCATCGGGAGCATCAGCAGCCCGGACTCGGTGGCGCTGACGCCGTCGACCATCTGCAGGAAGGTCGGCAGATAGCCGGCCGTGCCGAAGAGCGCGACGCCGACGACCGCGCCGACGAGGCTGGTGATGTTGAAGATCGAGTCGCGGAACAGCCGCAGCGGGATGATCGGTTCGGGCGCGTAGTGCTCAACGACCGTGAAGAGCAGGATGGTTCCTGCCGCGCCGGCCGCCAGCCCCAGGATGACGCGCGAGCCCCAGGCGTACTCCGTACCGCCCCAACTGGTCAGCAGCACCAGACAGGTGGAGGCGGCGGCGAGGAACAGCGCGCCGAGAACGTCGAGCCGGGCGCGCGCGGCGGGCTTGGGGAGCTTCAGCACCACGGTGACGACGAGCAGGGTCACCACGCCGAAGGGGACATTGAAGTAGAAGCACCAGCGCCAGGAGACATGGTCGGTGAAGAAGCCGCCGAGCAGCGGGCCCGCGACGGACGCGAGTCCGAAGGCCGCACCGATGAGTCCCATGAACCGGCCGCGCTCCCGGGCCGGGACGATGTCCGCGATGATCGCCTGCACACCGATCAGCAGACCGCCGGCGCCAATGCCCTGGATGGCGCGGAACGCGATGAGTTCGTCCATGCTTCGTGACCAGCCCGCAAGAGCGGAGCCGATGACGAAGACGACGATCGCGAACTGGAAGACGCCCTTGCGGCCGAAGAGGTCGCCGAGTTTGCCGTAGATCGGCAGGCCGATGGTGGCGGTGAGGAGATAGGCGGTGATCGTCCAGGGCATCCGGTCCAGGCCCTGGAGCTCGCCGACGATCTTCGGGAGGGCGGTGGCGACGATCATCTGCTCGAGCGCGGCCAGCAGCAGCGCGAGCATCAGGCCGAAGAAGACGAGGCGTACGCGGCGCGGGCTGAGCGCGGTGACCTCTGCCGGATCGGTATACGGAGGCGGTGCGGCCGCGGCCGGAGCCGCCCGCTCGTCCTTCACCAGAGTGATCCCGCCCACGTCCCTGCTCCCCTCGTCGCGCCTGCGCGGGCCCATTTCTCGCATTACGCGACAACTGCGGGCAAGCGCGACGAGCTGCTGCGGGAGACAAGAGTGAGCGGCTTATGCGCCGGTCGGAGCCCCTACGGCGTACAACAAGCCCCGCACGGAAAACCACTCGAAACGGTGAGCGGGAGAATAATCCCGACGGGCTACTTCTCGACCTCGGCGGCCAGCTTGGCGAGCACCTCGTCGTAGATCCGCCCAAGCCCCTTGGGGGCGAAGGTCTTCTCGAAGAATCCGCCGATGCCGCCGGCGCCGTTCCAGACGGTGCTGACGACGGCTTTGGACTTCCCCTCGCCGGCCGGGGTGACGGTCCAGGTGGTGACCATCGAGGAGTTGCGGTCCTTCTCGACCAGCCGGCCTTCGGTCGGCTCGGCCACTTCGAGCAGGCAGTCGCGGATGCGCTTGCTGGTGGCCTGGAGCTTCCAGTGGACGAGGGTGCCCTCGCCGTCGCCGCCCTCCCGGACCTCGTACTCGCTGAAGTGCTCGGACAGGAGCTTCGCGCGGGTGTTCTCGTAGTCGGCCAGCGCGTCGAACACCTTCTCCGCGTCCGCCGAGATGATCCGTTCCGTGGTGGCCTCGACCTGCGCCATTCCTGTTCCTCCAGCACTCGGTTCTTCGGGGGGTGCGGCTAGCCAACCACCTCGGGTGCGGCCGACAGAAATTGGGGTTGCAGCGATCAAGGGAACAGGTGTTCTATTCTGGGGCCACTGCTACCCAGGAGGCGCCATGCGCTGGGACAATCTGGTCGAAAACCCCACCACGGCCGGGGACACCGCGCTTTTCGGTACGTCAGCGGTGACGACCCGGACCTTCGACACGCCCGAATTCCGCGGCATCACCTTCCACGAGGTCCGCGCCCGCTCGATCCTGAACCGGGTACCGGGCGCCTCACGGATGCCGTTCGAGTGGACCGTCAACCCCTACCGGGGCTGTACGCACGCGTGTGTGTACTGCTTCGCCCGCAAGACACACAGCTATCTGGACCTCGATACCGGGCTCGGTTTCGACTCCCAGATCGTCGTGAAGATCAACGCGCCGGAGCTGCTACGCCGGCAGCTGGCGTCGCGGCAGTGGCAGGGCGCGCATATCGCGATGGGGACGAACGTCGACTGCTATCAGCGGGCGGAGGGACGCTACCGACTGATGCCGGGCATCATCTCGGCCCTGCGCGACCACGCGAATCCGTTCTCGATCCTCACCAAGGGCACGTTGATCCTGCGCGATCTGGATCTGCTGCGGCAGGCGGCACAGGTGACGGAAGTCGGGATCTCGGTCTCGGTCGGCTTCACGGACCCCGAGTTGTGGCGCACGGTCGAGCCTGGCACGCCGTCGCCCGAGCGCCGTCTCGATGTCGTACGCACTCTCACCGATCACGGCATCGGCTGCGGGGTGCTGATGGCGCCGGTCATCCCCTTCCTCGGCGACCATCCTGACCAGCTGCGCGCGACCGTACGCGCGATCGCCGCGTCCGGGGCGACGTCGGTGACCCCATTGGTGCTGCATCTGCGGCCCGGCGCGCGTGAGTGGTTCATGGCATGGGTGGCGGAGCACCATCCGCATCTGGTGCGGCGGTACGAGCGGCTGTACGCGGAGGGGGCGTACGCGCCGAAGTGGTACCAGCGCCGGATCACGCGCCATGTCCACGAACTGGCCGCGGAGTTCGGAATAGGCCCGGCGGACCGGGGTGTGCCGCGGCGTATCCCGATGCCGCCGGAGCCGGATCCGGTTGGGGCGGAACCGACCCAGCTCACCCTGCTCTGAGCCCGGCGGTCTGAGCCTGGCGGTCTGAGCCCGGCGGTCTGAGCCCGGCGGTCTGAGCCCGGCGGCCGGATTGTCAGTGGCGTGCGCAAGGATGGCCGCATGACTGTTCAGCTCACCCATGTGAGGGCCCCCGAAGGCGTCGCCCCCGGCACCGGCTACAGCCATGTCGTCTGGGGGACCGGGCGGTTCGTCGCGATATCGGGGCAGTGCGCCTTCGACGAGGACGGCAAGGTGGTGGGCGAGGGCGACCCGGCGGCGCAGGCGCGGCAGGTCTTCGAGAACCTCCGCCGCTGTCTGGCGGCGGCAGGCGCGACCTTTGACGACGTGGTCAAGCTGACGTACTTCGTCACCGATGTGGCACACCTCCCGGCGATCCGGGCAGCGCGCGACGAGGTGATCGACGCCGGACGGCTCCCGGCGAGCTCGGCGGTCCAGGTCGCCGCGCTGTTCCGGCCCGAACTGCTCGTCGAGATCGAGGCGTTCGCGCTGCTCGGGGAGGAGGGCTAGTGGGTCACCGAGAGGCGAGCCAGCGGGTCGTCTAGAGGCGGGCCAGCGACGCCTCCGCCGCTGCCGTCAGTCTGGGGTGTGCGCTTGCCAGTCTCAGCACGTCCCCCGCTCGCTTGTCGCCCAGGGCGCCGAGACCCTCGACGCAGGCCAGGGCCAGGCGCCAGTGGGGGTCGCCCGGGGTCAGGCGGCGGCGGAGGACCGTGATCAGCGCTGGGACCGACTCCGGGGCCCGCAGGCGGGTGAGCAGCCGGACCGGGACCAGGGCGTAGGCGACGCGCAGCTCATTCGTGGCAAGCGCCGCCGCCGCGCGGGGGGTGCGGGGGTCCGCCAGGCGGGACAGGGCGTGGGCCGCCGAGACACAGCGTTCCGGGTCTCGGTGGTTCAGGAGCAGCACCAGCGCTTCGAAGGCCCGCCGGTCCCCCGCGCAACCCAGCCGGAAGGCGGCGATCTCCCGTGCCCACAGGGGCCGTTCATGTTCGGTGAGGACTCCCGCGAGCTCCTCCCGGTCCTCCGTGGCCAACAGCCGTTCGTACGCAACCGAGCCGCCCGATTCGCCCCGCAGCCGCCGCGCCACCGACCGTAACTCCTCATCCATGGTGGCCAGCGTATCGGCGACGCCGCGGCGATCCAGATCACACCGCCCAGGTCTGGCGCGCTCGTTACTCGCGGGTTAACCTCAATTGAGCGGGTAACCCCCGCACAGCTCACGGTGGCCTGGTGACGCAGCCGCCGCGAGCGCGCCGCGAGTGTTTGTCGGTTCGGTAGTTCTGCACACGCGTGGGTACGACGCGACTCCGGGACAGAGTCGGTCGGCCCCGCACCACGACACGCCATTGGCGTGCGCCTCGGCGTTCTCGCCCGCGCCCCTCATCAGTCGTCACTCATCCCTGGAGTCCCCCGATGGACACCCCTCTGCACACCATTGCCGTCGTCGGCCTTGGCACCATGGGCACCGGCATCGCCGAAGTGCTCGCCCGCGCCGGCCGTGAGGTCATCGGCATCGACATCAGCGACGCCGCCGCCCACCAGGCCGTCACCGCGCTCGAAGCCTCCACCGCCCGCGCCGTGGAGCGCGAGCGGATCACCGAGGAGGAGCGGCGCAACACCCTCGCCCGCTTCCGCACCTTCTCCGATCTGCAGGCCGCCGCCGACGCCGATCTCGTGATCGAGGTCGTGTCCGAGTCGTACGAGGCCAAGCAGCAGGTCTTTCGCGCCCTGGACTCCATCGTGCGCCCCGGCACCATCGTCGCCACCGGCACCAACGCCCTGTCGGTGACCCGGCTGGCCGCGGACTCCGCCCACCCCGAGCGCGTGCTCGGCCTGCACTTCTTCAACCCGGCACCGGCGATGAAGCTGGTCGAGGTCGTCTCCTCGGTGCTGACCTCGCCGAACGCCGTCGAGGCCGTCACCGCGCTCGCCCGCGAGCTCGGCAAGGAGCCGGTCGCGGTCGGCGACCGGCCCGGTTTCGTCGCGGACGGGCTGCTGTTCGGCTATCTCAACCAGGCCGCCGCGATGTACGAGGCGAAGTACGCCTCCCGCGAGGACATCGACGCGGCGATGAAACTGGGCTGCGGGCTGCCGATGGGCCCGCTCGCGCTGCTCGACCTGATCGGCATCGACACCGCGCGTACCGTCCTGGAAGCGATGTACGCGGAGTCCCGCGACCGGCTGCACGCCCCTGCCCCCATCCTCAAGCAGCTCAGCGAGGCGGGCCTGACCGGCCGCAAGTCGGGCCGCGGCTTCTACACCTACGCCGCCCCCGGCACCTCGGACCAGGTCCCGGACGCCCTCACCCCGCAGCCGGCTGCCGAGGCGGCGGCCGGCCTCGAGGTCAGCTCGGTCGGCGTCGCCGGCTCCGGCACGATGGCGAGCGGCATCGCGGAGGTCTTCGCCAAGGCCGGTTACGAGGTGGTGCTCGCCGCACGCGGCCTGGAGAAGGCTGAGACGGCGAAGTCCCGTATCGCCAAGTCCCTCTCCCGCTCGGTCGACAAGGGCCGGATGACGGCCGAGGCCCGCGATGCGACGCTGGCCCGCATCTCCCCGGCCGGCTCGCTCGACGCGTTCGCCGAGGTCGACCTCGCGGTGGAGGCGGTGGCCGAGGATCTGGAGGTCAAGCAGCAGCTCTTCGCCACCCTCGACAAGGTCTGCAAGCCGGGCGCGGTGCTCGCCACCACTACCTCCTCGCTGCCCGTCGTCGCCTGCGCCCGCGCCACCTCGCGCCCGCAGGACGTCATCGGCATGCACTTCTTCAACCCTGCGCCGGCGATGAAGCTGGTCGAGGTGGTCCGTACGGTCCTGACCTCCGACGAGGTCCACGCCACCGTCCGCGCGGTGACCACGAAGATCAAGAAGCACCCGGTGGACTGCGGCGACCGGGCCGGTTTCATCGTGAACGCCCTGCTCTTCCCGTACCTCAACAACGCGATCAAGATGGTCCAGGAGCACTACGCCACGCTGGACGACATCGACGCCGCGATGAAGCTGGGCGGCGGCTATCCGATGGGCCCCTTCGAGCTCCTCGACGTGGTCGGGCTCGACGTCTCGCTCGCCATCGAGAAGGTTCTGCACCGCGAGTTCCGCGACCCGGGCCTGGCTCCCGCGCCGCTGCTCGAGCACCTGGTGGCCGCGGGCTGCCTCGGCCGGAAGACGGGGCGTGGCTTCCGCGAATATGCCCGGCGCTGATCACACCGCGGGCTGGGGCGGGCTGCTCGATCCTTCGGACGGCCCGCCCCCCGCCCCGGGCGGGGACGTCCCCAGCCCGCAGGCGCGCTCGGCTGCACGAATGCAGTACGTTCAGCTCATGCCCCAGCCCGCCAAGCCCACCCGTGCCAAAGCCACGTCAGACGCTCCGGAAAGTGCCGCAGGCAGTCGCGCCGCCGCGCAGCGCCTCAAGATGCGGCGCGAGCTGGCGGCCGCGGCGATGGAACTGTTCGCGACGAAGGGGTACGAGGCGACGACCGTCGACGAGATCGCCGCCGCGGCCGGGGTCGCCCGCCGGACCTTCTTCCGCCACTTCCGCTCCAAGGAAGAGGCGATCTTCCCGGACCACGACGACACGCTCGTACGCGCCGAGGCGGTGCTGAACGCGGCACCGGCCCACGAGCACCCGCTGGACACCGTATGCCGGGGCATCAAGGAGGTCATGCGGATGTACGCGGCCTCCCCGGCGGTCTCCGTGGAGCGCTACCGCCTCACCCGTGAGGTGCCCACCCTGCGGGAGCGGGAGATCGCCTCGGTGGCCCGCTACGAGCGGCTGTTCACGCGCTATCTGCTGGGCCATTTCGACGAGCGGGACCACCACGACGGCAACGACGACCCGCTGCTGGCGGAGGTGGCGGCGTCCGCGGTCGTCACCGCGCACAACCATGTGCTGCGCCGCTGGCTGCGGGCGGGCGGGCAGGGGGATGTGGAGTCGCAGCTGGACCATGCGTTCGCGATCGTCCGCGACACGTTCGGCACGGGCATCGGCGCGGGCCGCGCCCCGCAGAGCGAGCGGACCGAGCGGACCGGTCCGGCGGCGGTGTCGACGCGGACCAGCGGCGACGTGCTGGTCACGGTGGCGCGTACCGACGCACCGCTCGACGAGGTCATGCGCACCATCGAGCGGGCGCTGGGCGACAGCAGGGGCTGACCCCGGGGGCTCCGCCCCGGACCCCCGCGCCCAACCTCCCCCGGACTTCGCCCGGGGGACCCCCACGGGGCTTGATCAGCCCGGGCGGCCTTCGAGTTCCGGACGGGCGGAAAATCAAGCCCGTCCGGCGATTGAGGACACGGCCGAAGGCCGTACCGGGGCGGAGCGGCTCGGGGTGCACCGCAACACGCCGATGTACCGGCTGGACAAGATCGATCAGCTGTCGGGGCAGCGGGTGCGCGAGCCCGGCGATCGCGCTCTGTCTGGCGTGCCTGGGGGATCTGCTGGACATCCGGCCCGAGAAAATCTGAGCGCGCACAAACAGCACACGGAACGTAACAGTCACCCCTCCAGAGACGGCCATTGTTGCTCATACGTGCCCGCCAGATGACAGCTGAGAGAAATTCCTGGCACCCAGTGTCTTGCGAGCTGGCACAGCGTGCCATACGTTGAAGGGGTCCGGGCGGCCGGCGTGCAGAGACCACTCGTACGCCGGCTGTCCCCGCAAACCATCGTGTATGCGCGCCCGGACGCCTGCGTCACAGGCAACCTCCCGCGCCCACCAGCGCTGCCACAGCACCACCCGCCGAACCGACGGCACACCTCCACAGCAGCAGCACCCCGACGTTCCCCTCAAGCGTTCCCGCAACGCGCTTCGCCGGAGGCACCCCGTGAAGGAAATCCTGGACGCGATCCAGTCGACGGACAGCACGCCCGCCGACTTCGCCGCATTGCCCATCCCCGACTCGTACCGCGCGGTGACCGTGCACAAGGACGAGGTCGAGATGTTCGCCGGCCTCGAATCCCGCGAGAAGGACCCCCGCAAGTCCCTCCATGTGGAGGACGTGCCGGTGCCCGAGCTCGGCCCGGGCGAGGCCCTGGTGGCAGTCATGGCCAGTTCGGTGAACTACAACTCCGTCTGGACGTCGATCTTCGAGCCGATGTCCACCTTCGGCTTCCTGGAGCGGTACGGAAGGCTCTCCGAGCTCACCAAGCGGCACGATCTGCCGTACCACGTCATAGGCTCCGACCTCTCGGGCGTCGTACTGCGCACCGGCCCTGGCGTGAACGCCTGGAAGCCCGGCGACGAGGTTGTCGCGCACTGTCTCTCCGTCGAGCTCGAGTCGTCCGACGGCCACAACGACACGATGCTCGACCCCGAGCAGCGCATCTGGGGCTTCGAGACGAACTTCGGCGGTCTGGCCGAGGTCGCGCTCGTCAAGTCCAACCAGCTGATGCCCAAGCCCCAGCACCTGAGCTGGGAGGAGGCCGCGGCTCCGGGCCTGGTCAACTCCACCGCGTACCGCCAGCTCGTCTCGCGCAACGGCGCGGGCATGAAGCAGGGCGACAACGTCCTGATCTGGGGCGCAAGCGGCGGCCTCGGCTCGTACGCCACCCAGTTCGCACTGGCGGGCGGCGCCAACCCGATCTGTGTGGTCTCCAGCCCGCAGAAGGCGGACATCTGCCGCGCGATGGGCGCCGAGGCGATCATCGACCGCAACGCAGAGGACTACAAGTTCTGGAAGGACGAGCACAACCAGGACCCGCGCGAGTGGAAGCGCTTCGGCAAGCGCATCCGTGAACTCACCGGCGGCGAGGACGTGGACATCGTCTTCGAGCACCCGGGCCGCGAGACCTTCGGCGCCAGCGTGTACGTGACCCGCAAGGGCGGCACGATCGTCACCTGCGCCTCCACCTCCGGCTACAACCACGAGTACGACAACCGCTATCTGTGGATGTCGCTGAAGAAGATCGTGGGCTCGCACTTCGCGAACTACCGCGAGGCGTGGGAGGCCAACCGGCTGGTCGCCAAGGGCAAGATCCACCCGACGCTGTCGAAGGTCTACTCGCTCGACGACACCGGCCAGGCGGCCTACGACGTGCACCGCAACCTCCACCAGGGCAAGGTCGGCGTGCTCGCCCTCGCTCCGCGCGAGGGTCTGGGCGTGCGCGACGAGGAGCTCCGCGAGAAGCACATCGACGCCATCAACCGCTTCAGGAATGTCTGAGGTTTCATAGATGACTGAGCGTCAGAAGGACCGGCCCTGGCTCATGCGGACGTACGCCGGTCACTCGACCGCCGAGGCGTCCAATGAGCTCTACCGGCGCAACCTCGCCAAGGGGCAGACAGGCCTGTCCGTCGCATTCGACCTGCCGACACAGACGGGCTACGACCCCGACCACATCCTCGCCCGCGGCGAGGTCGGCCGGGTCGGGGTCCCCGTCTCGCACCTCGGCGACATGCGGCGGCTGTTCCAGGACATCCCGCTGGAGCAGATGAACACCTCGATGACGATCAACGCCACCGCGATGTGGCTGCTGGCGCTCTACCAGGTGGTCGCCGAGGAGCAGGGCGTCGACATCACCAAGCTCCAGGGGACGACGCAGAACGACATCGTCAAGGAGTATCTGTCGCGCGGGACGCATGTCTTCCCGCCCGGTCCTTCGCTGCGCCTGACCACCGACATGATCACGTACACGGTGGCCAACATCCCCAAGTGGAACCCGATCAATATCTGCAGCTACCACCTGCAGGAGGCGGGAGCCACTCCGGTCCAGGAGATCTCGTACGCGATGTCCACCGCGATCGCCGTGCTGGACGCGGTCCGGGACTCCGGCCAGGTGCCCGCCGAGAAGTTCGGCGATGTGGTCGCGCGTATCTCCTTCTTCGTGAACGCGGGCGTCCGCTTCGTCGAGGAGATGTGCAAGATGCGCGCCTTCGGCCGCATCTGGGACCAGGTCACCCGCGAGCGGTACGGCATCGAGAACGAAAAGCAGCGCCGCTTCCGCTACGGCGTCCAGGTCAACTCCCTCGGTCTGACCGAGGCCCAGCCGGAGAACAACGTCCAGCGCATCGTCCTCGAGATGCTGGCCGTCACCCTCTCCAAGGACGCGCGCGCCCGGGCCGTACAACTCCCTGCCTGGAACGAGGCGTTGGGGCTCCCGCGCCCCTGGGACCAGCAGTGGTCGCTCCGTATCCAGCAGGTGCTGGCGCACGAGAGCGACCTGCTGGAGTACGAGGACATCTTCGCGGGCTCGCACGTCATCGAGGCCAAGGTGGAGTCCCTGGTCACCGAGTGCCTCGCCGAGATCGGCCGGATCCAGGAGATGGGCGGCGCGATGGCGGCCGTCGAGTCCGGCTATCTCAAGTCGCAGCTGGTCTCGTCGCACGCCGAGCGCCGCGCC
Source organism: Streptomyces sp. NPDC019443 (assembly GCF_044389785.1). Taxonomy (NCBI): domain Bacteria; kingdom Bacillati; phylum Actinomycetota; class Actinomycetes; order Kitasatosporales; family Streptomycetaceae; genus Streptomyces; species Streptomyces sp. NPDC019443. The sequence goes on along the minus strand of NZ_JBIRYJ010000001.1, from coordinate 553,241 downwards.
CGGATCGAGGCCGGCGACGAGAAGATCGTCGGCGTCAATATCTTCGAGACGACCGAGGAGAACCCGCTCACCGCGGATCTCGACACGGCGATCATGACGGTCGACCCGGCGAACGAGGCGCGCGTCGTCACGAAGCTCCACGAGTGGCGCGACAACCGTGACGAGGCCAGGGCGACGGATGCCCTGGTCGTGCTGAAGAAGGCCGCCGCGGGGTCCGAGAATCTCATGGCCGCGACCGTGGAGTGCGCCCGTGCGGGTGTCACGACCGGCGAGTGGGCATGGGCGCTGCGGGATGTCTTCGGCGAGTTCCGCGCGCCGACGGGCGTCTCCAGCGCACCCGTCGCGGTGACCGCCGAGGCGGGCACGCCGCTCGCTGTCGTACGGGAGAAGGTGTCCCGTACGGCCGATGAGCTCGGCTCCGGAAGGCTGCGGCTGCTGGTCGGCAAGCCCGGCCTCGACGGGCACTCCAACGGTGCCGAGCAGATAGCCGTACGCGCCCGCGACGCGGGCTTCGAGGTGGTCTACCAGGGCATCCGGCTGACACCCGAGCAGATCGTCAACGCCGCCCTCGCGGAGGACGTGCACTGCGTGGGCCTCTCCATCCTGTCCGGTTCGCACGCCGAGCTGGTGCCGGATGTGCTGGACCGGCTGCGCGAGGCCGGCGCGGCAGACATTCCGGTGATCGTCGGCGGGATCATTCCGAACGCCGACGCCGCCGATCTGAAGGCGGCGGGTGTCGCCGCCGTCTTCACCCCGAAGGACTTCGGCATCACCGAGATCATCGGCCGTATCGTCGACGAGATCCGGAAAGCGAACAAGCTCGACCCTCTGGAGGTCCCCGCATGACCAGCCCCGTGAACCGTCTGCGCCCGCGCCGCTCGTGCCTCGCGGTCCCCGGTTCGAACCCGCGCTTCCTGGAGAAGGCCCAGGGCCTCCCGGCCGACCAGGTCTTCCTCGACCTGGAGGACGCCTGTGCGCCGCTGGCCAAGCCGGAGGCCCGGCACACCATCGTGAAGTTCCTCAACGAGGGTGACTGGACGGGCAAGACCAGGGTCGTACGGGTGAACGACTGGACCACCGAGTGGACCTACCGCGACGTCGTCACGGTCGTCGAGGGCGCCGGGCAGAACCTCGACTGCATCATGCTGCCGAAGGTCCAGGACGCCCAGCAGGTCGTCGCGCTCGACCTCCTCCTCACCCAGATCGAGAAGACGATGGGCTTCGAGGTCGGGAAGATCGGCATCGAGGCGCAGATCGAGAACGCCAAGGGCCTGGTCAACGTCGACGAGATCGCGGCCGCCTCGCCGCGTGTCGAGACCATCATCTTCGGCCCGGCCGACTTCATGGCCTCCATCAACATGAAGTCTCTGGTCGTGGGCGAGCAGCCGCCCGGCTACCCGGCGGACGCGTACCACTACATCCTGATGCGCATCCTGATGGCCGCCCGTACGCACAACCTCCAGGCGATCGACGGTCCCTACCTGCAGATCCGCAACCCGGAGGGCTACCGCGCGGTCGCGCAGCGCGCCGCCGCCCTCGGCTTCGACGGCAAGTGGGTGCTGCACCCGGACCAGGTCGCCGCGGCCAACGAGATCTTCTCGCCCTCCCAGGAAGACTTCGACCACGCCGAGCTGATCCTGGACGCGTACGAGTACTACACGTCCGAGGCGGGCGGCAAGAAGGGTTCGGCGATGCTCGGCGACGAGATGATCGACGAGGCCAGCCGCAAGATGGCGCTCGTCATCTCGGGCAAGGGACGGGCCGCCGGCATGCAGCGCACGTCCAAGTTCGAAGCTCCGGAGGCGTAAGCATCATGCAGTTCGGCCGCACCTACGAAGAGTTCACCGTCGGCGACGTCTACAAGCACTGGCCCGGGAAGACGGTCACGGAGTACGACGACCACCTGTTCTGTCTGCTCACCATGAACCACCACCCCCTCCACATGGACACCAACTATGCGGAGAAGACGACGGACTTCGGCAAGAACGTCGTCGTGGGCAACTACATCTACTCGCTGCTCCTCGGCATGTCGGTCCCGGACGTCTCGGGCAAGGCCATCGCCAACCTGGAGATCGAGTCGCTCAAGCACGTCGCGCCGACCTTCCACGGCGACACGATCTACGGCGAGACGACGGTCCTCGACAAGACGCCGTCCCGCTCGAAGAGTGACCGGGGAATCGTCTACGTCGAGACCAAGGGCTACAAGCAGGACGGCACCCTCGTCTGCGTCTTCCGGCGCAAGGTGATGGTCCCGACCGAGACGTACATCAAGGAGCGCGGCGGCGAGCAGCCCGGCCGCCCGGAGCTGCTGGACACTCCGAAGAAGACGCAGGAGAAGTAACCATGAGCCGACTTGCCCAGACTCACGGCCTGACCGACGTCCAGCAGGAAATCCTGGCCACCGTGCGGGACTTCGTCGACAAGGAGATCCTCCCGGTCGCGACCGAGCTGGAGCACCGCGACGAGTACCCGACGCAGATCGTCGAAGGCCTCAAGGAACTCGGCCTGTTCGGGCTGATGATTCCGGAGGAGTACGGCGGTCTGGGCGAGTCGCTGCTCACGTACGCGCTGTGCGTCGAGGAGATCGCCCGCGGCTGGATGTCCGTCTCGGGCATCATCAACACGCACTTCATCGTGGCGTACATGCTCAAGCAGCACGGCACGCAGGAGCAGAAGGACACCTTCCTGCCGCGGATGGCGCTGGGCGAGGTGCGTGGCGCGTTCTCGATGTCCGAGCCGGCTCTGGGCTCCGACGTGTCGGCCATCACGTCCAAGGGCGTCAAGGACGGCGACGAGTACGTCCTCACCGGCCAGAAGATGTGGCTCACGAACGGCGGAACGTCCAATCTGGTCGCCGTTCTGTGCCGGAGTGACGAAGGACACCCGGAGGGCACTGCCCCCCACAAGTCGATGACGACCTTCCTCGTCGAGAAGGAGCCCGGCTTCGGAGAGGTCCGCCCCGGCCTCACGATCCCGGGGAAGATCGACAAGATGGGTTACAAGGGCGTCGACACGACCGAGCTCATCATGGACGGACTGCGCATTCCGGCTGATCGGGTACTCGGCGGCGCCACCGGCCGAGGGTTTTACCAAATGATGGACGGCGTCGAAGTCGGCCGCGTCAATGTCGCGGCCCGTGGCTGTGGCGTCGCCCAGCGTGCCTTCGAGCTGGGCGTGTCATACGCCCAGCAACGTCACACTTTCGGCAAGGCGATCGCTCAGCACCAGGCGATCCAGTTCAAGCTGGCCGAGATGGCTACCAAGGTCGAGGCCGCCCATGCGATGATGGTGAACGCGGCACGCAAAAAGGACTCCGGGGAGCGAAACGACCTGGAGGCAGGGATGGCGAAGTACCTCGCCTCCGAATACTGCAAGGAAGTCGTCGAGGACGCCTTCCGTATCCACGGCGGTTACGGCTTCTCCAAGGAGTACGAGATCGAGCGCCTCTACCGCGAGGCGCCGATGCTGCTGATCGGTGAAGGTACCGCCGAGATCCAGAAAATGATCATTGGTCGTCGGCTGCTCGAGGAGTACCGATTCCAGGGTTGATTGTCGCACTTGAGTCGGTACGGCCGCGAAGAGGATCACACCCTGTCATCGTCTTCCGGCCGCCGACTCGGCCGTCGGCTTTCCCAGTTGTGGCTCACAACCGATAGCATCCCCGGAAAGCCGCCGTCCCCCCGTTGCCAGCGCGGCATCATCCGCTACGAAGGTCATCCATGCCCCACAGCCAAACCTCTGCACCACGCGGCCGCGTCCGCCTTGCGCGCGGAGCATCGCCGTGGCTTCTGCCGACCGTCGCCACCGCTGCACTCAGCCTGGCCCGCTCGCGCCGCTCGAGGCGTGCCGCGGCCATCGCCGTGCCCACCACCGCGCTTGCGGCGGGCATGCTGTGGTTCTTCCGCGACCCCGAGCGCGAGATCGCCCAGGGCCGCGTCATCTCCCCCGCCGACGGTGTGGTGCAGAGCATCATGCCGTGGAAGGACGGACGCACTCGCGTCGCGATCTTCATGAGCCCGCTGAACGTCCACGTCAACCGCGCTCCCCTCGCGGGCACAGTGACGTCCGTCGAGCACGTCCCCGGCGGTTTTGTACCGGCGTTCAACAAGGAGAGCGAGAACAACGAGCGCGTTGTCTGGCACTTCGACACCGAGCTCGGCGACATCGAGATGGTGCAGATCGCGGGTGCTGTCGCCCGCCGCATCGTCCCGTACATCCCGCAGGGGACCAAGGTCGAGCAGGGCGAGCGCATTGGTCTGATCCGCTTCGGATCGCGCGTTGACATCTACCTTCCGGAAGGTGTCGACGTCGCTGTCGAGGTCGGTCAGACCACGACCGCGGGGGTGACTCGAATTGACCGTGATTGATCCTGACACACAGGCCGGCTGGGTCGCCGAGGCAGCGGACGAGGAAGACGCGGAGGACATGCCGCTCTCGCTGCGGCTGTCGATAGCGGACACCCTCACACTCGGTAACGCCACGTGCGGCTTCATGGCGGTGTACTTCACCACCACAGGGATCCTCATCCCGCACCTCACCGGCAGCAACGAGAGCGGTATGGCGCGCAACAGCGCCGCCACCGCCGTGATCCTGATGCTGCTGGCGGCGATCTTCGATCTCTGTGACGGGCTCGTGGCGCGCAAGCTGCGCAGTTCGCCGATGGGTGCGGAGCTGGACAACCTCTCCGACCTGATCAGCTTCGGGCTGGCCCCCGCGTACTTCGTACTCGTGTACGGAATGGTCGCGGACGACGCCCAGCAGAAGGTCTCGGCGGTGGCCGCGATCGTCGTGCTGCTGGCGGTGGTGCTGCGGCTTGCGAGATTCTCGTGTGTGACCATGAAGGACGGCATGTTCCAGGGCATGCCGAGCCCCTTCGGCGCGCTCACGGTCGTCTCGATCATCCTGCTCGAGCTGCCGTTCATCCCGACGCTGCTGGCGATCATCGGTACGGCATGGCTGATGGTGAGCCGGGTCGAGTACCCCAAGCCGCGAGGTGTCCTCGCGGTGGCGATGCTCGGCTGGATCGTCTCCGCGATGGGGATGCTGGCGGCGTGGGCGTTCGACGCTCCGGGCGGACAGGTGCTGCTCCAGACCGGCTGCGCACTGCAGATCGTGATGGCGGCGACGATCCCGCTCTTCGCGACGGCGCGCCGTGTGAACACGTTCCGCGACAACCGCCGCGAGAGCCGCGAGGCAAGGGCGGCTCAGCTCCCCTAGAGCAGGGCAGCCAGAACAGTGCATAAGCCCCCTATGCCTTAGCGGGCATGGTGGGACCCCCGCACGAGGGCCCGGGTGCGATCCGCACCCGGGCCCTCGTCATGCCCCGCGTCTTCTGGAATGATCGACCGTCATGTCAGGGGGAACGCTTCACCAGTTGTTCGATGACCGGGTGCGGATCGAGCCGGACCGTACCGCCGTGATCACCGACCGCGCCCGGCTGAGCTACCGGCAGCTGGACGCAAGGGCCAACCGGCTGGCCCGGCATCTCGTCGAGACTCTGAGGCTGCCGGCCGGTGGCCTCGTCGCCATACGCACCTTGCGGGCGCCCGATGTGCTGGTCGCCGTCCTGGGCGTGCTCAAAGCGGGCGGTGCGTACGCCGTGATCGGGCCCGATCAGCCGGAGCCGCCGTTCCTGGCCGATGCCAGGGCGGTCATCACGCATCAGGCGCATCTGGCCCGCATCGACGACGGCAGGGGACGGCGGTTCATCACTCTGGACGGCGACGCCGCGGCCATCGGGGCCCACTCGGGCGAACCGTTCGACGAACCCGCCGTCACCGGCCGGAGAGCCGTCGTGCTGTTCACCGCCGGGACCACGGGTGTGCGCCGCCCCGTCACCACCTCGCACGAGCAGCTGCGGGCGGCGTACGACGCCTGGACCGAGGTCTACCGGCTCACCCCGGAGGACCGGGTGCTGGTGACGGCGGCGCCGGACACCACCGAGTTCACCGGCGGCTGGATACGGACCCTCGGCTCGGGCGCCACACTGGTGCTCTCCCGGCGCGAAGCGATCACCGTCGCCGACACCGATCCCGTCACCGCGGCCTCCCTGCTCCACGGCCGCAAGGAACAGCCGGACCTGCGGCTGGTCGCGGTGGGCGGGGAACGGCTGCGGCTCGACGAACAGGTGCGCCTCCAGCAGCGGCTCGCGCCGGGTGCGCGGCTGATCAGTGTGTACGGGCCGACCGAGGCCGTCGGATGCGGCACCTGGTTCGAGACCGGCCAGCTGCCGGGCCCGGTCGAGGATCCCGAGCGGCACGCCTATCTCGGGCAGCCGTTCCCCGGCTGCGAGGCGCGGATCCGCAAGGGGCAGATCTGGCTGACGCCACCCGGCGGCGGTGACGCCGTGCCCACCGGGGATCTGGGGCGGCGGGACGGCGAGGGCCCTCTGGAGTTCCGGGGCCGGATGGCGCACCGGGTCAAGGTCGATGGGCGGACCGTCGACACCTACCGCGTGGAGGCCGCGCTGGCCGGGCATCCCACGATCCACGAGTCTGTCGTGGACGCGGGCGGCGGGCAGCTGATCGCCTATGTGGTGCCGGCCCCCAGAAGTGCGTCGCCGGGGCCGGAGACCGTACGGAGCCATCTCACCGGCGCCGTACCAACGGCGGACATCCCGCGCACCGTGGTGCCGATCAAGTCCCTGCCGCGCAACAGCGCAGGAAAGGTCGACCGCAAGGCGCTGGTGAAGCCGCCGGTGCGGTCCGCGGCGAGCAACAAGAGCGGGAGCAAGGGCGGCGGCCCGCTCACGTCCGAGGACCGGGCGGCCACCGGGCTGGCCGTGGCGCTCCCGGTCGCGATCATGTCGTTCTTCTTCACCGACGTCATCTGGCCCGGCTCCACCGATCTCTCCCTGGTGCCCGACCCTTGGGCGTGGTTCTTCCGCGGTCTGTATCTCGCCGAGAGCCTGGCCCTCGCGGCCGGTGTGGGGTTCCTGATCGGCGGACGGCGGCTGATGTCGAGCCGCGGCAGGCCGCGCGGGCTGACGACGGCGGCCCATCTGGCCATCGTCTGGCTGCTCGCCTCCTGGTGGCCGCAGGACAATCTGTACCGGCTGGCGGCCAAGCAGGACTGGCCGCGGCAGGCAGCGCTCGTCTACACGTTCAATGTCCCGCTGATGATCGCGGCGGGTGTGGTGGCGGCCTGGGCGGTGTGGGGCGGGCTGAAGTCCGACGCCGAGGAGTGAGGGCCGAGGCTGAGGAGCGAGGGCCGGGGCTGAGGAGCGAGGGCCGAGGCTGAGGAGCGAGCAGTCAGCCGAACAGCCGGGCCAGATCCGCGCTCGCGGCGCGCACCAGCGCTTCGGCGGCGTCCAGCCGGCCGGCCGTACGGGTCGCGATGAGCACGCCCACGTACGGATCCGGCTCGTAGCCCGCCGTGGGGATCGACGGGATGAGGACCGCGTCGATCCCAGCGCAGCGCTCGGTCATCTCCCGTAGGAACGCGATCAGTTCGGGCTCGGGCAGGCGTGCGCCGAGCGGGACGCGGTCGAGGGAGCGTACGAGGTGGTCGCCGCCGCGGGTCTCGTCGAGGCGCAGTTTCGCCATGAAGGCCGCGGAAGGCCCGGTGAGACGGAGGTTGATCTCGGTCGGGGCGAGCCTGCCCCCGGGGCCGGTCACGAAGTCGACGTCGTACCAGCCGCGGTAGCCGGTGGCGGCGAGCGCCCGGCCGACCGCGTGCCCGAACCGCAGGGCGTGCGCGGCGAGTTCATCCGGTACGACACCGGGGCCCACCGTGGCCCCCTGGTAGGCCGTGTCCGCGACGTCCATGGCCGCGACGCCCACGTCGTGCGCCTGGCCCTCGCCGTCAACCAGGCCGTCGTACGTCGGGTCGCTCGGCGTTCCGTCGCCCGCCACGTACTCCTCGAGCAGCAGCGGACCGCGCGGCAGTGAGCGTGCGCGGGCGCGGCGCGCCAGCACGCGGGTGCCCGAACCTCCCGCGCCGTGCTCGGACTTGACGACGGTGGCCGCTCCGGAGCGGGCCCGGGCGGCGATCAGCCGGGCTGCCTCGCGGCGGGTGGCGGGCGTCCACTGCTCGGGCACGGCGATGCCGGGATGGTCCGGGGCCAGATGCCGGAAGAGGGTGTGGGAGGCCCTTTTGGACTCGTACCGCAGCGCCTCCGAAGGGAGCCCGCATCCGGACAGCTCGCCGGACGCCGCGGTGTGGCCCCAGGGCACGAAGGGCAGACCGAGCCCGCGCAGATGCCGGACCAGGGCGGGGCGGGTCAGCACATCAGGTCCTGCGAGGTCCTCGTACACCTGGACCTGGCCCCAGCCGAGCTGCCGCGCCACCAGAGCGATCCACTCGCCGGGTACGGGCCTGGGCAGGACGAGCGCCGCCGGATGCGGGCTCGCGAAGGCGGCCAGGCAGGCGTAGTGCCCGGCGGCCCGGCGCGCCTGGTCCGTCACCTCGCCGAACTGGCCCTGGAACTCCGCGACATTGCCCAGGTGCACCGCCCGCCGCCCGCCCGTCCAGGCCTGCGCCCAGTCGGCGCGCGGCGTCAGCGTCACCTCCAGGCGCGGCAGCGGCCCTTCGCCGGCCGGGGCCGGTCGTGCGCCAAGCGCCCGGTAGAAAGGCTCGGCGTGCGGGTCGGAGTCGATGGTCAGCCGCTTGAATCCCAGCTCGCGGGCGGTGTCGAGGACATGCGCGTAGAGGGTTCTGCCGATGCCGCCGCCGATCGCCGACGGTTCGACGAAGAGCAGCCCGAGCATGCCGTCCGGCGGCTCGCCCTCCAGTGACGTGACGCCGAGGACCGCGGTGTCGTCCTCGGCGACGACGATCCGGCGTGCCGTCAACTCCCCTGGTGTGATGGTGAGTTCGTCACGGCAGGCCGCCAGGAACGCCGCATCGTAGCCCCAGTGCGCCTTGGAGCGCAGCACCAGGGCCGTCAGCTCCGCCGCCTCGTCCGGGCGACCGTCACGTATCCACATCCCCACACCGCGACATTAGCCGCCAGTCCTGTACGACGCCGCCGCCTTCGCCGGGGGCCTGCGGGGTGCGGTCCGGGCGTCCGGGGGTGCCCCGGTCCCGGGGCCGGGAAAGGACCCGCCCGCACCCAGGCCCTCCTACCTCAGGAAATCCCTCGCAATGTTCTCCGCCACGCGCTCCAGCAGCGGTCCCGCCTCCGCCATGCTCCGCGCCGGGTCCGGCTCCAGTTCCGTCAAGGCGTACGCCCGCCGGATGCCCGCGCGGCCCAACGCCTCTGGCGGCAGGGTCAGGCGGCCGCAGACCGCCACCACCTCGATGTTCTGGGCGCGGGCCGCCGCCGCCACGCCCGCCGGTGCCTTGCCGTGGAGGGTCTGTTCGTCGAGGGAACCCTCGCCCGTGATCACCAGCGTCGCCCGCGACAGCGCCGGGGCGAAGCCGAGCACGTCGAGCATGACCTCGATACCCGCCCGGAAGCTCGCGCCGAGGCCGACCAGCGCGCCGTAGCCGATCCCGCCCGCCGCGCCCGCGCCGGGCGAGAGCGCGTACTCGGCGGCCTTGGGGCCGACGGACGACTCCAGTACGGACGCGTAATGGGCGAGTGCCGCGTCCAGCGTGGCGACGTCCTCGGGGCTCGCGCCCTTCTGGGGGCCGTACACCGCCGGTGCCCCCTTCGGCCCCGTCAGCGGGTTGTCCACGTCGCTCGCGAGGACCAGCTCCACGTCCTTGAAGCGTGGGTCGAGACCGGACAGGTCCGCCGACGCCAGGTCGCGCAGACCGCCGCCGCCCGGGCCGACCGGCTCGCCAACCGCGTCCAGGAAGCGCGCGCCGAGCGCCGCCAGCATGCCCGCGCCGCCGTCCGTCGTCGCGCTGCCGCCGACGCCGAAGACGATTGTCCGCGCCCCCGCGTCGAGCGCGGCGCGCAGCAGCTCGCCGGAGCCGTACGTCGTCGAGGTGAGCGGCGCGAACACACCCGCCGGGAGGTGCTGGAGGCCCGACGCCTCCGCCATCTCCACCACCGCGGTGCCCTCCCGCAGGGCGTACGCCGCCGTCAGGGGCTCCCCGAGCGGTCCGGTCACCCGGACCTCGCGGCGTTCGAACCCCGCCGCCACCGCCGCCGCGACCGTGCCGTCGCCGCCGTCCGCGACGGGCAAGGTCTCGACCGCCAGACCGGGCACCACCCGCTGGAGGCCCGCCGTCACCCGCTCCGCGACCTGTACGGCCGTGAGCGAGCCCTTGAACTTGTCAGCCGCGACGAGCACGTGCGCGGGCCGAATAACTGCTCCGTTCGTCACCTTGCTATCCCTTGCTTTCGAACAGGCAGTCGCGCCGCCCCGACCCTATCCGCCCGGTCAGCGGGCGTGCCACCCCACGCGCCCTGGTCCGTCGCCCGAACCCACCACCGCGCAGATCCGGCGGCATTTCGGTAAACCGGACCTATGGGCCTACCTCACTCGGAGCTCGCCGACCGGATCCACGGCGGCTGGCTGGGCAGAGTGGCCGGCAACATGCTCGGCAAGCCCGTCGAGCGCGGCGACTACTGGACCCGCGAGCGCATCGACCGCTATCTGCGCCACACCGACGCCCTCCCGCTCACCGACTACCTTCCCGAGCCCCCGCCGGACGCGGACGCCGACGCCTTCGAGCTGCGTCCCGAATGGCGCCAGTGCGTGAGGGGACGGATCCACGGCAGCTGCCGCGACGACGACGTGGACTACACGATCCTCGGCCTTCATCTTCTCGAGACCCACGGCTTCGGCTTCACCACCGAGCAGGTGGGCGACGCGTGGCTGCTGCACCTCCCGGTCCTGCAGACGTTCACCGCCGAGCGCGTCGCCTACCGCAACCTCGCGAACGGACTCAAACCCCCGCTCACCGCCTCCCACGACAATCCCTACCAGGAGTGGATCGGGGCCCTCATCCGCGCCGACATCTTCGGCTGGACCTGCCCAGGCTCCCCGCACCGCGCCGCCGGGCTCGCCCGCCGCGACGCGGTCCTCTCGCACACCGGCAACGGCGTGTACGGCGCGATGTGGGCGGCCGCCCTGATCTCCGCGGCCTTCACCGCGAACAGCCCGCGCGAGGCCATCGAGACGGCGCTGGAACGTATCCCCGCGAGCTGTCGCCTCGCCCGCGCGGTACGCCACACCACCGCTCTGCACGCCTCCGGAGCACCCTGGTCCGACACGCTCACCGAGATGGCCGCGGAGACGGGCCACCTGGGCTGGATCCACACCGTTCCGAACGCGGCCGTCATCACGGCCGGACTGCTGTACGGCGCCGGTGACTTCACCTCCACCATCAGCCTCACGGTCCGCGGCGGACTGGACACCGACTCCAACGGAGCGACGGCGGGCTCGGTGGCAGGTGTGCTGTGCGGCGCCGCCGCCATCCCCGCCCACTGGACAGAACCCCTGGAGGACCGTGTGCGAAGCGCGGTGTTCGGGTTCGACGGCGTCAGGATCAGCGAACTGGCCGAGCGTACGGTGCGGTTGGCGGCGGCTTCCGCGGGTTGACGCGAGCCCGCTGCCGTGGTGCGGCCCCTATTACGCTTCCCCGAGTGACTACTTCTGACTACGCCACGTACATCGCATCCCTCCCCCGCATCCTCGCCGGTGCCGCCGTGCTCCTCCGTGACGGCCAGGGGCGTGTGCTGCTCGTCGAGCCCAACTACCGCGAGGGCTGGGCGCTGCCCGGCGGGACCGTCGAGTCGGACTTGGGCGAGACTCCGCGGCGGGCGGCGTGGCGGGAGACGCTCGAAGAGATCGGGCTCGATGTGGAGCTCGGCGCGCTGCTGGCGGTCGACTGGGTGCCGGGCGTGGCGCGGCCCCCGATCGCCGCGTATGTGTACGACGGCGGGGTGCTGACCGAGGAGCGGATCGAGGCGATCCGGCTGCAGGAGGAGGAGCTGGTCTCCTGGCGGCTGGTGCCCCGTGACGAGATCCGCAAGTATCTGCTGGGATCGCTGGGCCACCGGGTGCTGGCCGCTCTCGACTCGGTGGAGGCGGGCACCGGGACGGTGGAGCTGGAGAACGGCCTGCCGCCCGCCTGACCTGCCGTCCCGCCGGCACTGCCGCCCGCCGGGCAGTGCGGGCTCGCCTCGCTCGACGAGGGCACCGGGCCAAATCGGCTCGTTGCCGCGGGAGCACGCTGCGTACGCTCGGGGCTTGACTCTCGTCGCGATCCTCAGCGGCGCCGGCATCGCCACGGAGCAGGGGCTTCCCTGTCCTCGTCAGGATGGGGCGCCACCAAGCCACATGAGGCTCCCGTCCACCGTCGTCAACGGTTCGAGATCGACGACACGGGCTGTCAGGGAACCCTCGTTCGCCGGCCACAGTGACACGGCCACCGCCTGAGCGGTGCCGGCCCACAACGGTGCCGCTCCGACCTGAGGCCCTGGCGGGTTGTAAGGGACACCAGGAGACTCCTTCCGGCAGGCAGTTGGCGATGACCGCGCCCCGATATCCGGTCGCCCAGTGGGGACGGGCGTCTTACCCTCGGCCCATGAACAAGCCCCTTGTCGCCATCCTCAGTGGCGCAGGTATCTCCACCGATTCCGGGATCCCTGACTATCGCGGCCCCAACGGGCTGTGGCGGCGGGATCCGGAGGCCGGGAAACTCGTGACGTACGAGTACTACATGGGTGATCCGGAGATCCGCCGGCGGTCCTGGCAGATGCGGCGCAAGAACCGCACCTTGCATGCGCAGCCGAACGCGGCGCACCAGGCCGTGGCCGAGCTGGAGCGGTCCGGGGTGCCGGTCCGGGTGATCACGCAGAACGTGGACGGGCTGCACCAGCTCGCCGGGATGCCCGCCCGCAAGGTGCTTGAGCTGCACGGGACCGCGCGGAGTGTGGTGTGCACGGAGTGCCATGCGCGCGGGCCGATGGAGGACGCGCTGGCCCGGGTGGAGGCCGGTGAGGAGGATCCGCCGTGTCTGGAGTGCGGCGGGATCCTGAAGTCGGCGACGGTGATGTTCGGCGAGCGGCTCGACCCAGTGGTCCTCGGTGAGGCGGTCGCCATCACCAAGGCGTGTCAGGTGTTCGTCGCGGTCGGGACCAGTCTGCAAGTGCAGCCGGCCGCCGGGCTCGCCGGTGTCGCCGCCGACCGCGGAGCGCGGCTGATCATCGTCAACGCCGAGCCGACGCCGTACGACGACCTCGCCGACGAGGTGGTGCGCGAGCCGATCGGCACCGCGTTGCCCGCGCTGCTGAAGCGGCTGCATACAAGCCCCGACGGCGATTGAGGAGGGGGCTCCGGCGCGGAGCCCCGGCTAGAACAGCGCGTCGTCCGGCGTGCCGCTCTCGAACGCCAGCAGCCGCTGCTTGCGGTCGAGTCCACCGCCGTAGCCGGTGAGGCTGCCCGTCGAGCCGATGACCCGGTGGCACGGGACGATGATCCCGATCGGGTTCTTGCCGTTGGCCAGGCCCACCGCGCGGGAGGCTCCGACATTGCCGAGCGCCTCGGCCAGTTGCCCGTACGTACGCGTCTCGCCGTACGGGATCTGCCGCAGCTGGTTCCAGACGCCCCGCTGGAAAGGCGTTCCTTCGAGCCGCATCGGCAGGTCGAACTCCTTGAGCTCCCGGGCGAAGTACGCGTCGAGCTGGCGGATCGTCTCGCCGAAGGGAGCGGGGTCCGGCTCGCCGAAGGTCTCCTCGTCGGGGCGGTGGCGCTGCGCGGTCATGTAGAGGCCGCTCAGCACGCCGTCGGTGGCGACGAGGGTGAGCGGGCCGTACGGGCTGTCCGTGACGGTGTGCTGTTTCACCGGACTTCCTTACACGGGGAGGTGGTTGATGGGATGGCCGTCGGTGGCCCAGAGGTACTGGACGGCGTACGCCCGCCAGGGCCGCCAGGCGGCGGCGCGCTCGGTGAGAGCGGCGGGCGTGGAGGGCAGCCCGAGATCGGCCGCCGCGCGCCGCATCCCTAGGTCGCCCGGCAGGAACGCGTCGGGGTCGCCCAGTGCCCGCATCGCGATCACCTCGACCGTCCAGGGGCCGAAGCCGGGCAGCGCGATCAGCTGGGCGCGGGCCTTCTCCCAGTCGCTGTCGAGGCCGAGCTGCAGCGATCCTTCGGCCAGCGCGCCGACGAGCGTCGTCAGAGTGGTGCGGCGGCTGCGGGGCAGCGCCAGCGTCTCCGGGTCCAGCGCCGCCAGCGCCGCGGAGGACGGGAAGAGGTGGGTGAGGCCGCCCTCGGGGTCGTCGATCGCCCGGCCGTGCGCGGTGACCAGCCGGGCGGCGTGGGTGCGGGCCGCGGCGGTCGAGACCTGCTGGCCGAGCACCGCCCGTACCGCGAACTCCGCCGCGTCGACGGTGCGCGGGACCCGTCGGCCGGGTGCCTTGTCGACCAGCGGGGCGAGCAGCGGATCCGTACGCAGCTGGTCGTCGACGGCGACCGGATCGGCGTCCAGGTCGAGCATCCAGCGGCAGCGGCTGATCGCGATGGTGAGATCGCGCGGGTCGGTGAGGGAGAGCCGGCAGGCGATGTGGTCGGGGTGCGGGGTCAGGGCGACGATGCCGTGTCCGTACGGGAGGCGCAGGGTGCGGCGGTACGCGCCGTCACGCCACTCCTCGACGCCGGGGACACCCGTCGCGGCGAGGTGTCCGAAGAGGTTGCTCGGGTTGAGCGGTGCGCGGTAGGGCAGCCGTAGTGCGATGACGCCGGGGGTCTGCGGGGGTGTGGACCTGCTGCGGGCGGCGCGGGTGCGCAGTTCGCCCGGGGCGAGCGCGAAGACTTCGCGCACGGTGTCGTTGAAGGTACGGATGGAGGAGAATCCGGCCGCGAAAGCGACCTCGGCCATGGGGATGCCGGTGGTTTCGATGAGCAGGCGCGCGGTCTGGGCGCGCTGTGCGCGGGCCAGGGCGAGCGGGCCCGCGCCCAGCTCGGCGAGGAGCTGGCGCTCGATCTGGCGGGTGGAATAGCCGAGGCGCGCGGCCAGGCCGGGCACGCCCTCGCGGTCGACGACGCCGTCCCGGATGAGGCGCATGGCGCGGGCGACGGCGTCGGCGCGGGCGTTCCACTCCGGGGAGCCGGGACTGGTGTCGGGGCGGCAGCGCTTGCAGGCCCGGAATCCGGCCTGCTGGCAGGCGGCGGCACTCGGGTAGAAGGTCATGTTCTCGACCTTCGGCGGCACGACGGGGCAGCTGGGGCGGCAGTAGATCCGCGTGGTCAGCACGGCCGTGAAGAACCAGCCGTCGAAGCGGGCGTCCTTCGACTGGACGGCGCGTACACAGCGCTCGGTGTCGGTGTGCATGGCTCAAGCATCAGGCACGAGGGGGGCCGGGGCTGGCGAGAAAACGACATCAACCTTGCTCGGCCAGGGCCGTCTCGAAGGCCTTGTACGCCTGGTCGTCGAAGAGCACGAACCGTACCTCGGTGACGGGCGCCGCGGCCGCCTCGCGCACTGTACGGATCGCGATGCGCGCGCCGTCGTCCATCGGCCAGCCGTAGATGCCGGTCGAGATGGCGGGGAAGGCGACGGTCTCGGCTCCCAACTCCTGTGCCACGCACAGCGATTCGCGGTAGCAGGAGGCGAGGAGGGCGGACCGGTCCTCCTCCCTGGACCAGACGGGGCCGACGGTGTGGATCACGTGTCCGGCGTCGAGGCGGCCCGCCGTGGTGGCGACGGCCTGGCCGGTGGGCAGGCCTTTGCCGTAGTGCGAGGCGCGCAGGGCGCGGCACTCGGCCAGGATCTCGGGGCCGCCGCGGCGGTGGACGGCGCCGTCGACTCCGCCGCCGCCGAGGAGTGAGGAGTTGGCGGCGTTGACGATGGCGTCGACATGCTGCTGGGTGATGTCTCCCCGTACGAGGACGATGGCGGGCGACTGCTCTTTCATACCGCCATCATCTCTCCAACGGGCGTCACCCGGCCGCCCTCAGACGCCGCCACACCGCCTTCGCCGCGTGATGGCCCGACATGCCGTGCACGCCGGGGCCCGGCGGGGTCGCGGACGAGCAGATGAAGACCGAGGGGTGCGCGGTGGCGTACGGGACTCGGGCGAGCCTGGGACGGATCAGCGTCTGGAGCCCTGCGAACGCCCCGCAGGCGATGTCCCCGCCGACGTAATTCGCGTTGCGCTGGGCGAGCTGGGGCGGTCCCGCGACGGCGCGGGCCAGCACGAGGTCACGGAAACCGGGCGCGAAGCGTTCCAGCTGCCGCTCGATGGCCTCGGTGGCGTCGCCCTCCCAGCCGGCCGGCACATGCCCGTACGCCCACAGGACGTGCTTGCCCGCCGGGGCCCTGGACGGGTCGATCACACTCGGCTGGGAGGTGATCAGGAAGGGCACCCGGGGGGCGGCACCCGCGACGGCCGCGCCGAGGGCCGTCTCGATCTCACAGGCAGTGGAGCCGAGGTGCACGGTCCCCGCCACACGGGCCTCCTTCGCCGTCCACGGCATCGGACCCGACAGGGCGTAGTCGATCTTGAACGCGGAGGCGCCGTAACGATAGTGCTGATATGCCTGGCCGAGATCCGCGATCCTGGCGAGCGCGGTCGGCGAGGTGTCGAAGATGTACGCCCGGGCCGGCGGCAGCTCGTCCAGCCGCTTCACCTCCGTGCCCGTGTGGATCGCACCGCCCTGTTCGCGCAGATACGAGGCGAGGGCGTCGGAGATCGCCTGCGAACCGCCGCGCGGCACCGGCCAGCCCTTCTCGTGGGCGGCGAGGGCGAACATGAGGGCGATCCCGCCGGTGGCCAGCCCGCTGGTGGGGGCGATGGCATGGGCGGCGAGCCCCGCGAACAGGCCACGTGCCCGCTCGCCCTGGAATCGGCGGGAGAGCCAGGTGGAGGGCTGGATCGCGTTCAGTCCGAAGCGGGCGAAGCGGTACGGGTCGCGGGGCAGCCCGTCCCAGGGGGTGCGCAGGAAGTCGGCGGCGAGGGTGTCCCAGTGACCGATGTAGGGGGCGACGAGCCGGCGGTACGCCCCGGCGTCAGCGGCTCCCAGCGACATCGCGCTCTCGCCGACCGAGCGGCTCAGCACGGCGGCGGTGCCGTCCGCGAAGGGGTGGGCTAGCGGCAGTTCGGGGTGCAGCCATTCCAGGCCGTGCCGCGCGAGAGGCATGGCGGCGAAGGCGGGCGAGCCGATGCCGAGGGGGTGGACCGCGGAGCACGGGTCGTGGCGGAAGCCGGGGAGGGTGAGCTCCTCGGTCCTCGCTCCGCCGCCGATCGTGTCCGAGGCTTCGTACACCGCCACGGAGAAGCCGCGGCGGGCCAGTTCGACGGCGGCGGTCAGTCCGTTGGGTCCCGCCCCCACGACGACGGCATCGAGCATCGACGGCACCTTCGGACTCCTTTGTCAGCCGATGGCCAAGGTCCCCAGGATATTCCGGGGCGCCGACAGCGGGGGCCCGGGTAGTGTCCGGCACGATGAATTCCAAGATCGAAGCGATGGCGCAGCAGCTCACGGCGGTGCGCGGGGTGCGTGCGGTGGCCCTGGGCGGCAGCCGCGCTCGCGGATCGCACCGCCCGGACTCCGACTGGGACCTGGGCGTCTACTACCGGGGTTCAGTGGATGCCGGAGCTCTGGCGTCCCTCGCCGCGGAGATTACCGGCGAGCCGGTGGAGGTCGCCGGGCCCGGGGGCTGGGGCCCGTGGGTCAACGGCGGCGCGTGGCTGTCCGTGGACGGCACGCCGGTGGACTGGATCCTGCGCGACCTGGACCGGGTGGAGCGGGTCTGGGCGGACTGCCGGGCCGGCCGCTACGAGACGGGCGTACAGCCGGGGCACCCGCTGGGCTTCTGGTCGCCCGCGTACGCGGGCGAGGTGGCCCTGTGCCGCGTACTGGCCGACACCCAGGGCGAGTTGGCGGCGCTGCGGGCGGAGACGCAGGAGTACCCGGAGTCCTTGCGCCGGGCGCTGATCGACGCCGTGTGGGAGGCGGACTTCTCGGTTGCGGCGGCACGGAAGTCGGCGCGCTCGGGCGATGTGCTGCATGTGTCGCTGTGCCTGTCCCGGGCATTCGGCGTCCTGGTGCAGTCCCTGCACGCGCACGCCAGGGTGTGGTGCCTGAACGAAAAGGGCGCGCTGACGACGGCGACGGCGCTGCGGGCCGCGCCGGAGGGGTTCGCGGGGCGGGTCGCGGCGGCGCTGAGGGGGCTCGACGTGGGGGCGGTCGAGGCGGCGGGGGAACTGGTCCGCGAGGCGCGGGTGGCGTTGAGCTGACCCGCGAGGTGCGGGCAGGTGCGCATCCGCCGGGACCCGCGGCCGCACGGGGTCGTTCCTGTCACCCCGCCAGCAGGCTACGTACCCGCTCCGCCGTCTCCGCGTCCCTCGCCGCCGTGAACGGGAGCGCGTTCCCGCCCGCGATACGGAACGGCTCGCCGGCCACCGTCATGTGCGCCCCGCCCGCCTCCATCACCAGGAGCAGGCCCGCCGCGTGGTCCCACGCGTTCTCCCAGGAGAAGGCAACCGCGTCCAACTCGCCCCGTGCCACGCGGAGATACTCCAGGCCCGCCGAGCCGCAGGGCCGCGCGTGCACTCCCTCCACGTTCAGGCCGAGCAGCGCCTGCTTCTGTTCCGGGGTCGTGTAGTCCGGGTGGGACATGGCCACCTCCAGCGCCACCCCCGGCGCCGGTGAACCCGCCCGTAGCGGCGTGCCGTTGAGGTGGGCGCCGCCGCCCCGTATCGCTGTCGCCATTTCGTCGAGCACCGGTGCGTACGTCCAGGAGGCGAGCACCTCGCCGCGCTGGGCGAGGGCGACCAGCGTGCAGAACCCCGGATCCCCGTGGGCGAAGTGCCAGGTTCCGTCGACCGGGTCGACGATCCACACGGGGGCGTCGCGGCGCAGCGCCTCGTACACGGACGGGTCCGCGTGCACAGCCTCCTCGCCGACCACCACGGAACCGGGGAGCAGGGCCGTCAGGGAAGCGGTGAGGTGCTCCTCGGCGAGACGGTCGGCGGTCGTCACCAGATCGTGCGGCCCGCTCTTCTCGACGATCTCGTGCGCGGCGAGCTGGCGGTAACGCGGCATGATCTCGGTGGCGGCAGCCTTGCGGACCGCCTCCTCGACGTCGGACAGATCACCGTTCAAAAAGTCATCGATCATTCCCCCAGCTAAGCACGGCCCGCTGACATGGGGCTGTCCGCTCAGCGCCCCACCGCGTAACCCTGCATTCCCCCAGGGTTCGCCGCGGCGGACAGCACACCCGTGCTCGGGTCCCTGGGGACCGCGCACAGCCTGCCCTCCGACCAGGCGTCGCCGACGGTGACGTCATGGCCACGCAGCCGCAGACCGGCGATGACGCCCGGGTCCATGCGGGACTCGACTCGACGGTGACGCTGCCCGGCCGCATGCCGCGCGGGTAGAAGAAGCCAGGGAAGCTGTCGCTGTGCCAGTTCGGCGCGTCGAGGCTCCTTCACTGGTGCTCGTCCACTGGTACTCGCCGAATCAACCGGTACTCGTCGAACGGCCCGCGCGGCACCGCGAATTCATCGGGCACGGAGAAAATGTTCGGCGTCCGTGCAGGCTGGCCGCCTACGATCCCCGGCCATGAGCCAGTCCCCCGCCCCATCCTCTTCCGTGCTCGCCGCCTTCGGGGCCGCCGGAACACCGGTCCCCCTCCCCGGCGGCCAGGGCTCCGCCTGGCGCTCCGGCGCCCTGGTGCTCAAGCCCGCAGCGATGGAGCCGGAGACCGCGTGGCGCGCGGGCGTCCTGCACCATCTGCCCGAGGCCCCCGGCTTCCGGGTCGCCCGCCCGGTCCCGACGACGGACGGATCCTGGGCGACGCACGGCTGGGAGGCGTGGCGGCTGGTCGGCGGATCCACCGATCCGCACCGCGCCGACGAGATCATCCGGGCGGGCGAAGCCTTCCACGCGGCACTGGCGGACCTGCCCAGGCCGCGTTTCCTCCGCGTACGCGACACCCCCTGGTCCCGCGCGGACCGGCTGGCCTGGCAGGAGACCGAGCAGGCCCCGGACTTCCCCCTGCTGAAGCCCCTCCTCGCCGAGCGCGGCACCGTCGACGCCCCCGCCCAGATCATCCACGGCGATCTGCTGGGCAATGTCCTCTTCGAGCCGGGCCGGCCTCCCGCGATCACCGACTGGCCGCCTTACTGGCGTCCCGCGGCCTACGCCTCCGCGGTGGTCGCCGTCGACGCGCTGTGCTGGTACGAGGCCGATCCCGCGCTGCTCGAGCGGTGGTCGCATCTGCCCGACTGGCGCCAAATCCTCATCCGCGCCCTGATCTTCCGTATCGCCACCCACGCGACGCTGGGCGGCGAGCGGGAGAGCGCTTACCGCCCGGTCGTCGACCTCGTCCTCGACGCCGGCTGACCGGGTCGGAGCGGTTCGTCGCTGCGTACCGGCGCCCCGCAGTGGATCGCCGACCGGTCCCATTCCGCAGCTCCGCTCACCCGTGTGGCGTGCGTGGGACTGTCCTCAGCCCGCCACCGCGCTCCACTGGAGGTGGCAGCGCACGTTCCAGGGAACGTGCAGCCGCCACCCGCACACCGGCGCATGGAGTGAGATGGCAATGGTCGATATTTCGGTCGTCGTGCCGTGTTTCAACGAGAGCGAAGTGATCGACGCCTTTCATGGCGCTCTGATCACCGCTCTCGAACCGACCGGGGCGACCTTCGAGATCTGCTACGTCGACGACGGCAGCAGCGACCGGACCATGGAGCGTCTGAGAAGCCTCGCGGGAGCTGCTCCGCGGGTGCGCTACACCTCCTTCAGCCGGAACTTCGGCAAGGAATCCGCCATCCTCGCCGGAATGCGCATGTCCCGCGGTGCTGTGGTCGTCCTCATGGACGCCGATCTGCAGCATCCCCCCGAGCTCCTTTCCCGCATGCTGGAGCTGCACCACCACGGCTACGACCAGGTCGTGGCCCAGCGCGACCGTACGGGCGAAGGTGTCCTGCGGACCGCCCTCAGCAGGGCCTACTACCGCCTTGTACGTCACTTCATGGACGTCGAGATCGCCGACGGGGCGGGCGATTTCCGGCTCTTGTCGCGTCGTGCGGTCGACTGCGTCCTGTCGCTCCCGGAGAGCAACCGATTCTCCAAGGGACTCTTCTCCTGGATCGGCTTCGACACGGTCAGCTTCACGTACCAGAACGTCCAGCGAGCTGCCGGGCAGTCCAAGTGGGGCGGCCGGCGTCTGCTCGACTACGGCATCGACGGGCTGCTCTCCTTCAACAGCCGTCCGCTGCGGCTGGCCGTCCACACCGGTCTCTGGCTCTTTGTGTCCGCGCTCGCCTACGCCCTGTGGATCGTCGCGAATGTCGTCCTGAACGGTGTCGAGACCCCCGGTTACGCGACACTCATCACCGCCATCGTCGCGCTCAGTGGAATCCAGCTGGCCACTCTCGGCGTCATCGGGGAGTACGTGGGCCGGATCTACCACGAGTCGAAGCGTCGGCCGCACTATGTGGTCCGCGAAACGGACGACTCCGCCGCAGTCCGTAACTCCGGCAACTCTGGCCTCTCGCTGGAAGCTGCCGGACACGTACGGCCGGAGTCATGAAAGCTCCGCCCGCCTTCCGGCAGTTCACCGTCTTCGCCGCGATCGGCCTCGCCAACACGGCCGTCTACTACGCCGTATACGCCGCGCTGAACATCTGGATGCCCTATCTGGCGGCCCATGTCGTGGGCTACGCGGTGAGCATCACCGGATCGTTCCTGCTCAACTCGTATGTCACCGTCCGTACGCGGCCGACCTGGCGTGCCTTCGCCCGGTATCCGCTGTCGGGCGCGGCCAACGTCGTGGGCGGCGGAATCCTTCTCCATCTCGCCGTGAGCAGGCTGGGCATGGACGAGAACCTCTCCGCCATCGTCGCGGGTGTCCTTGTCACACCGCTCTCGTTCCTGCTCGCCCGATGGGCCCTCACCCCCGGCGCGGCTGCCAACCCACGTTCCGGGCCGCAGCCCCCGCAATCCCCGCAGCGTTCGCCGGAGCAGGTCAGGGGAGCTGCACCGAATGAGTGACCCGGTCCAGGTGGTAGTAGTCGGCGACGCACCGGGCCGGCCAGATCCTGCGCCCTTCCGAGCCGAACGGCTCCAGCATCCCGCTGACTGAGAGCGGCTTGTACGGAAGAACCTTCGCGCCGCGCGCCGCCTGGTCGCGCAGCCAGTGGTCCTGACGGTCCCACTGGCGAGCCCGTACCTGCATTTCCTGGCCCAGGTGGTGGAGCGGGGCGAGCAGGCCCCCTACGGCCGCCGCGCACACCGTCGCGGCCGCTGCCGTCGCCACGCCCATCAGCCGCCCACGCAGACGCAGCGCGCGTCCCAGGAAGGCGCCGACGCCCACGAGCAGCAGGACGTACAGCAGGAGGTAGTCGTTCCACGTCCGCTCCGCGGCCACCACCCGTGCGCCGAAGACCGGGTAGGTGATGACGGTGCAGAGGTAGCCGGAAAGGAGGAAGGCCAGTGCGCCGAAGGATGTGAGCAGCAGCGGTCGGCACGGCAGCAGGACCGCCCGATTCCATCCCCTCTCGCCCGGGCCCCGCGCCAACAGGCCCAGCAGTACTCCGGCCGCGAACGCTCCCGCGTACTGCCAGGTCGTGAGGATCGTCTCCAGGATGTGCACGTACCCGCGCAGCGAGGCGATCAGCGATTCGGGGGCGAGCACGGAGTCGGTCTCGGCGCCGAATCGCGCACGCCGGTTGCGCGACCCCGGGGACGTCACCAGCACGAGCGCTCCGATGCCGATCCCGGCCATGCCGGCCAGGGACCAGTCACGGGCGAAGGCCCGGACCCGCTCGGTGAAGAGCCGACGGCTGAGCAGTACCACCCCCGAAAGCACCACCAGGGCGACGACCGATGTCTCCTCGGAGAGCGTCCCCATGAAGACACCCGCCACCAGCACGACGGCCAGAGCAGCGATCCGGCCCCGCCGACTGCGCGCCCGCAGCAACGGGATGGCCGCCGCGCAGGCCAGCACCGGAGGCACGGTGTGCGAGACCGAGGCGGCGGGCCAGTAGAACGTCTTGTACGTATTGGGGGTGGCGAAGAGGAAGACCGCCGTGATCATGGACGCCACGAGCAGCACGGCTCCGCGTGGCACCCTCTGGCCGGCCATGCGCAGCAGTTGCACGGTCAGGGCCCACAGCAGGACCAGCATGAGAACACCGCTGATCAGAGCGAACCACTGATGGCCGGCGACCGGGAATTTCGTGTACAGCCCGATGAGCAAGCCATTGCCGATCCTCCCGTTGTCGGTGACGTAGAACTTCGCGATCAGCCCCGGGACGCCGTGGTCACGCACGGTGGGCAGGAAGCACCACTCATCCGCACTGGGGCGGACCTGGCGGCCCAGCCACGAGGCCATGGCGAGCAGCCCGAGAGGCAGCAGGGAGAGGCCCACCGTCCAGGCGGTCGTCCACGAGCGGAGGAGACGTCGACGGCCCTTCCACAGCCGCGGGCCGGGGCCGTCACCCGGTTCCCGCGGGATGGTGACGCTCGATGCGCCGACGGCCACTTTCACCACTGCCTCTCGGGAACCCCCGGTCCGACACCGTAGAGGTGAATTTTCGCGGTGCAGTCCCACGGTCCGCACGGCAGGACCGGCGAATGGGTCAGCCGCCCGAGAAGCCGGCCCGCCCGGCGTCGTGGCCGACCGCTCCCCGCGCGAGCAGCAGCAGCGCGTCGACCAGGTCGTCGGCCGGGTCGCCCGTCGCCAGTCTGCGCAGTTGAAGGCCCATCACCAGCGCGACTGTGGTGGCGGCGAGGCGTTCGGCGTCCGGGACACCGAGGCCGGTGAGGATCTGCGCCGCGAGCCGGTCGTACGCGGCGAAGGCCTCGGCGGCCGCTTCCCGCAGCCGCTCGTCGCGCCCGGCCTGGACGTACAGCTCGAAGGGCGCGATGTGCTCGCTGTCGAAGGCGGTGCCGCCCGCCACCTGGCCCGCCAGGGCGGCGGCGCCGTCGATGTCGACGCCGTCGCTCTGGCACTGGTCTGCCAGTTCGGTGAAGCGGCGGGTCTCCTCGCGCACGAAGTGCAGCAGGCTCTCGCGCAGCAGCTCGTGCTGGGTCTCGAAGTGGTACGTGACCGAGCCGAGCGAGACCCCGGCCTCCTTGGCGATCCGCCGGTTGGTGACCGCCGCGACCCCGTCCTTGCCGATGATCTGCAGGACGGCGGTGATGATGCGCTGCCGGGTCGGGGCGGAGCGGGCCGGATTGGACATGACGGTCATTGTTCCACCGGCACGCTCCCGGGGATCACCGGGGCGGGCGGCCGCTTCTCGTACCACCGCTGGTCCGCCTCCAGTTGGGCGGCGAGCGAGATCAGCCGTTCCTCGCTGCCCTCAGGGCCGAGCAATTGGGCGCCGACGGGCAGTCCGTCGGCCGTGAGTCCGGCGGGGACGTTGACGCCGGGCCAGCCGAGGACGTTCCAGGGCCATGCGTAGGGGCACGCGGCCGCCATCGTCGCGTCGGTGCGCCAGGCGCTGAGTCCGTCGAAGGCGCCGATGCGCGGGGGCGGAGCCGCGGTGGTCGGCGTGAGGACGACGTCGTACGAGTCGAAGATCGCGCCGATCCTTGCGTGCTGGCGGGCCTCGCGGGCGCGGGCGGCGCGCACGACGCGGCCGCCGAGCCGGCGGCCGTTGCGCATGGCATGGCGGGTGCGCGGGTCGAGCAGGGCGGGGTCGGGGTGCAGGGCGGCGACCTCCGCGATGCCCGCGGTGGCGCGCGGCACGAACGCGAGGCCGATCAGGCCGTAGCGCGGCCGGGCCTCCTCCACGTGGTGGCCGAGGCGGGCGAGCGCCTCGGCGAGCGCGGTGACGGCGCGGCGCACCTCTGGGTGGGGCACGGTGCGGGTGAGGGTGAGCGGGGGCCGCCAGGCCAGGGCGATGCGCAGCCGTCCCGGGTCGCGGCGGGCGGCGGCGGAGGCGTTGATGGCGTCCGGGCGGTGCAGGTCCTCGGGGTGCGGGCCCTGCACCACGTCGAGCAGCAGAGCGGCGTCGGCGACGGTGCGGGCGAGCGGGCCGTTGACGGCGAGACCCTGGAAGGCGTCGGCGTAGGGGTGCAGGGAGACGCGTCCGCGCTGCGGTTTGATGCCCACGAGGTGGGTCCAGGCAGACGGGATGCGGACCGATCCCGCGCCGTCGGAGCCGAGCGCGGCGGGTACGAGCCCGGCGGCGACGGCGGCCGCTGAGCCGCCGGACGAGCCGCCCGGGGTGTGGTCGGTGGACCAGGGGTTACGGGTGGCGCCGAAGGCGGGTCCCTCGGTGAACGGCCACTGGCCGAGTTCACAGGAGTTGGTCTTGCCGACGATCACGGCTCCGGCCGCGCGGAGGCGGCGTACCGCTTCGCCGTCCGTCACGGCCGGAGCGAGCTCGCCGCAGCAGCCGAAGAGGGTGGGCAGCCCTGCCACATCGGTGTCGTCCTTGACGGCGAGGGGCACGCCGAGGAGCGGCAGCCGCTCCCCCGCCGTGAGGCGCCGGTCCGCGTCCCTGGCCTCCGCGAGCGCCGCATCGCCGCGTACCCAGCGGAAGGCGTTGATGGTGGACTGGCTGGCCTCGATGCGCTCGATCGCGCTCTTCACCAGCGCTTCGGACGTCGTCCGACCGTCCGTCAACTCACGTGTGTGCTCCGCCAGTCCGCCGGAATCTTCTGTGGACACGACCGCCCCGCCTCCTATTGTTCGTTCGAACGAACAGAACTGGAGGGTAACCAGATGCGCATCACCGGAGCAACCGTTCTGCTCACCGGGGTCACCGGCGGCATCGGCGGCGCGCTCGCCGCCGAACTGGCCGCCACGGGAACGAAGTTGATACTGAGCGGCCGCCGCCGCGAGGCACTGGAACCGCTCGCCGGCCGCTATGGCGCGCGCACGGTCGTCGCCGATCTCGCCGACCCGGACGACGTGGAACGGCTCGCTCGCGAGGCCGCCGGCACGGACATCCTGATCGCCAACGCCGCCCTGCCCTCGAGCGGTGAACTGCTGGACTACACCCCCGACCAGATCGACCGCGCCCTCGCGGTCAACCTCCGCGCCCCGGCCATGCTCGCCCGGCTGCTCGCCCCGGCGATGGTCGAGGCGCGGCGGGGCCATCTGGCATTCGTCGGCTCGATGTCCGGCAAGACGGCGACGAAGTACTCCGCGCTGTACGACGCCACCAAGTTCGGCCTGCGCGGCTTCGCGCTCTCGCTGCGCCAGGATCTGCATGACCACGGGGTCGGCGTGTCCATCGTCCAGCCCGGGTTCGTACGGGACGCGGGCATGTTCGCGGCGACCGGAGCGGATGCCCCGGCTGGGCTGCGCACGGTCTCACCCCGGCAGGTCGTCGCGGGCGTCGTCCGCGCCATCGAGCAGGACCGGGCCGAAGTGAACGTCGCCCCCGTCGAGATGAAGGTGCTCACCGCGATCGGCGGCCAGTTCCCCGGCTTCTCCGAACGCGTCCAGCGGCGCGCGAGCGGCGCGGACCGCACGGTCCGCCACATCGTGGAGGCACAACGCGAGAGCCGCTGACCCCTGGCCGCCGTGCGCTCCGTTCCGGGGCCTCAATGCCAGGGCTTCGGTGCCGGGCCCTCAACGCCGGGCCCTGAATGCCCCGAGCTTCAGTGCCGGGCGGCGCGGGCAACCGGCAGCATCAGCACGACATAGAGCACCAGCGCCGCGGCGAGGCCCACCGCCCAGCCGTAGTTCGCGAGGGGCTTGAGGAGGGGGATCAGTCCCTCCTCGGGGAACGGCCCCTTCCCCTCGGCCGAGTGCGAGCCGCCCACCGCCAGCACTCCGCCGACGGCGAAAGCGGCGACAGCGCGCAGATTCCAGCCGGAGGTGTACCAGTAGCGGCCGCCAGGGGCGTAGAGACCGGCCAGGTCGAGGACGGTGCGGCGGATGACCCAGTAGTCGGCGATCAGAATGCCCGCGACCGTGCCGAGCAGACCGCCGACCAGGCCGAGCCAGGTGAAGATGTAGAGCTCGGGTGTCTCGGTCAGCTTCCACGGCATGATCAGCACGCCGACGACACCCGTGATCAGCGCTCCCCTACGGAAGTTGATCAGCTTCGGCGCCAGGTTCGCCAGGTCGTACGCGGGTGAGACGACGTTGGCCGCGATGTTCACCGAGATCGTCGCGATCAGCACGGTCACCAGGGCGAAGAGAAGGCCGAAGACATTGTCGGTCTTGGCGGCGAGCGCGACCGGGTCCCAGACCGCCGCCCCGTACACCGCCTGGGAGCCGGAAGTGACGAAGACCGACAGCAGTGCGAAGAGGGTCATTGTCGTCGGCAGACCGAGCGACTGGCCCCAGATCTGGGCCCGTTGGCCCGCGCCGAAGCGGGTGAAGTCCGGAATGTTAAGGGACAGCGTCGACCAGAAGGCGATCATCCCCATCAGCGAAGGGAAGAAGACCGGCCAGAAGTCGGCGCCCCAGCCGAGCTTCGAAGGCTGGTCGAGGAGCGGTCCGAGGCCGCCCGCCTTGGCGGTTATCCACACCAGCAGCACCAGCGCGCCGACGATGACGAACGGCGCGGCCCAGTTCTCGAACCGTCGCAGCGTCTCCATCCCCCGGTAGATGATGGCCAGTTCGAGCACCCAGAAGAGCACGAAGCACACCCACAGCGTCCACGGCTGCCCGCCGACCTCGGCCGCCTTCGCCCAGCCGCCGAAGATCTTGCCGAGCAGGATGAAGATGCCCTGCCCGCCGATCCACGTCTGGATGCCGAACCACGCACAGGCCACCCCGGCCCGGACCAGCGCCGGCAGATTCGCTCCGCGCAGCCCGAAGGAGGCGCGCGCGAGCACGGGGAAGGGAATGCCGTACTTCGGTCCCGCGTGCCCGGTCAGCAGCATCGGTGCGAGCACGATCAGATTGGCGAGGGCGATGGTGAACACCGCCTGCTTCCAGTCCATGCCGAGGGCGACGAGGCCGGAAGCGAGCAGCCAGGACGGGATGTTGTGGGCCATGCCGACCCACAGCGCGGCGAAGTTGTACGTCGTCCAGCGGCGTTGCGCGACGGGAACGGGCAGCAGATCGTCATTGACGAAGCGGCTGTCGGTAGGAGCCGCGCCGGGCGCGAGCTCGACGCGGCCCGCAGAGTCGTTTATCCAGCCGCTGGACGGCGCGGGTTGAACGGTCTCGGTCATGTGCGTTGGCTCCTTCAGCGGTTGAGTGCCGGGATGATCTCGGAGCCGTACGCGTCGATGGTCGCTTCCTTCGCGTCGTGCATGTTGTAGACGGCGAACTGGTCGACGCCCAGCTCGCGCAGCGCCTTCAGCTTCTCGATGTGCGCCTCGGCCGGGCCGAGCAGACAGAAGCGGTCGACGATCTCGTCCGGGACGAAGTCCGTGGACGGGTTCCCGGCGCGGCCGTGGTGGCTGTAGTCGTAGCCCTCGCGTGCCTTGATGTACGAGGTGAGGGCTTCGGGCACCAGGTCGGAGTGCTCGCCGTAGCGGGACACGAGGTCGGCGACGTGGTTGCCGACCATCCCGCCGAACCAGCGGCACTGCTCGCGGGCGTGCTCGATGTCGTCGCCCACGTATGCGGGCGCGGCGACGCAGATGGTGATGGAGTCCGGGTCGCGCCCGGCGTCCGACGCGGCGGCGCGGACCGCCTTGACCATTGACTCGGTCAGATACAGGTCGGCGAGCTGGAGGATGAACCCGTCGGCTTTCTGGCCTGCGAGCGCCAGCGCCTTGGGCCCGTACGCCGCCATCCACACCGGCAGCTTTCCGTCCCGCACCCATGGCAACTGGACGGGCTGCCCGTCGACCACGGCCTCCCGGCCCTCGGCGAGGTCGCGGATGACGCCGATCGCCTCGCCGAGCCTGGCCAGGGTGTTGGGTTTGCGGCCTGCGACGCGCATCGCGGAGTCGCCGCGCCCGATGCCGCACACCGTGCGGTTGCCGTACATGTCGTTCAGCGTCGCGAAGGTGGAGGCGGTCACCTCCCAGGTTCTGGTCCCGGGGTTGGTCACCATGGGCCCGACGTGGAGCTTCTGGGTGTGTTCGAGAATCTGGCTGTAGATGACGAAGGGCTCCTGCCAGAGCACCGCCGAGTCGAAGGTCCAGCCGTAGCGGAAGCCGTTGCGTTCCGCACGCCGCATCAGTGAGACGACGGCCGAGGCCGGCGGGTCGGTCTGCAGGACGAGTCCGAAGTCCATGACGTGGAGCTCCTAGTTCAGATACTGACAAGTGCCTCGGGGGGTGTACTGGCCGTGTCCCGCCCGGCCGGTGAACTTGCGACGGTCGATGACCACATCGCCGCGCGAGAGCACGGTCTGAACCTGGCCGGTGATCCGCTTGCCCTCGTATGCGGAGTAGTCGACGTTCATGTGGTGGGTCTCGACCGACAGGGTCTGCTCGGCGTGCGGGTCGTAGATGACGACGTCGGCGTCCGCGCCCGGCGCGATGGTGCCCTTCTTCGGGTAGAGGCCGAACATCCGGGCCGGGGTCGCGCAGGCGACCTCGATCCAGCGGCGGCGGGTGAGGTGTCCGTCGACGACCGCCTGGTGAAGGAGGTCCATCCGGTTCTCCACGCCCGGCAGCCCGTTGGGAATCTTGGAGAAGTCGCCACGGCCCAGTTCCTTCTGGCCGACGAAGCAGAAGGGACAGTGGTCGGTGGAGACGACCTGGAGGTCGTTGGTCCGCAGTCCGCGCCAGAGCGCGGCTTGATGTTCCTTGGGGCGCAAGGGAGTTGAGCACACATACTTCGCGCCCCCGAAGTCCGGCTCGGCGAGGTTGTCGGTGGAGAGGAAGAGATACTGCGGACAGGTCTCGCCGAAGACGTTGAGCCCCTTGTCGCGGGCGGCGGCGAGCTCGGCGACGGCTTCCTCGGCCGACACATGGACGACGTAGAGGGGAGCGCCTGCGACCCGGGCGAGCTGGATGGCGCGGTGGGTTGCCTCCGCCTCGAGCAGGGCCTTGCGCACCTCGCCGTGGTAGCGCGGGTCGGTGTGGCCCGCGGCGAGCGCCTGTTCCACCAGGACGTCGATGGCGATGCCGTTCTCCGCATGCATCATGATCAGCCCGCCGTTGGTGGCGGAGCGCTGCATGGCGCGCAGGATCTGCCCGTCGTCGCTGTAGAAGACGCCGGGGTAGGCCATGAAGAGCTTGAAGGAGGTGATGCCCTCCTCCACCAGCAGATCCATCTCCTTCAGCGACGACTCGTTGACGTCGGAGAGGATCATGTGGAAGGCGTAGTCGATGGCGCATTTGCCGTCGGCCTTGGCGTACCAGGCGTCCAGTCCTTCACGCAGGGCGTGCCCGACCGACTGCACGGCGAAGTCGACGATGGTGGTGGTGCCGCCCCAGGCGGCGGCCCGGGTGCCGGTCTCGAAGGAGTCGGAGGCGAAGGTCCCGCCGAACGGCAGCTCCATATGGGTGTGCGCGTCGACGCCGCCCGGGATCACGTACTTGTTGGCCGCGTCGATGGTGTGGTCCGCGGTCCAGGCATCGGCGGCGGCTGAGCCGTGCGCGGCGAGCGCGGCGATCCGGCCGTCCTCGATCAGTACGTCGGCATGGACCTCGTCCGCGGCCGTGATGACCAGGCCGCCGCGGATCAGGGTGCGGGTGCTGCTCATGCTGGTGCGCTCCCTCTTGTGCAGTCGATCTAGACGCTGTGCAGGGCCTGTTCGAGGATGGCGGCGCCCTCTTCCGCCTCGGCGACGGTCAGTGAGAGCGGCGGGGCGATGCGCAGGGCGCTGGTGTTGTGGCCGCCTCCCTTGCCGATCAGCAGCCCGCCCTCGCGGGCGGCCTCCATGACGGCCGATGCCGCTTCGGGGTTCGCCTCGTCGGTGCCTGGCTTGACCAGCTCGATGGCGATCATCAGTCCCCGGCCGCGTACTTCTCGTACGGCGGGCACACCCGCGCCGACGGCCCGCAGCCGCTCGATCAGCAGGCCGCCGACGCGGCGGGCGTTGCCCTGGAGGTCGTGCTCCAGCAGATACGAGAGGTTGGCGGCGCCCGCCGCCATGGTGACCGGGGAGCCGCCGAAGGTCGAAATGGAGTTGGCGTCCAGGGAGTTCATGATCTCTGCGGGGGCGACGACGCCGCCGATGGACATGCCGTTGCCGATGCCCTTGGCGAAAGTGAGGATGTCCGGCGGACCGTTCTCGGCGTGCGCCTGCCAGCCCCAGAAGTGCTCGCCTGTGCGGCCCCAGCCGGTCTGCACCTCGTCGGAGATCCACAGGATGCCCTGCCGGCTGAGGACTTCGCGGAACGCGGCGTACAGACCGTCGGGCGGGGATGTGAAGCCGCCGACGCCCTGGATGGGTTCGGCGATCAGCGCGGCGACTCCGCCACGGGTCTGGCCGAGGACGTCCTCCAGGTCCGCCACGCACGCCTCGATGAACTGCGCGTCGGACAGCTGGGCGTAGGGGCCGCGGGTGCGGACGCCGCCGTGCACGTACAGCGTCTGCAGCGGGGAGAGGCTGGTGGGCGACCAGCTCCGGTTTCCGGTGATGGAGACCGCCGAGAAGGACCGGCCGTGGTAGCTGTTGCGCATCGCCAGGATCTGGTTGGAGCGGCGGTGGCCGGTCGCCAGCAGCAGGGCGGTGTCATTGGCCTCGGTGCCGGAGGTGGTGAAGAAGACCCGTGCGTCGGGGATGCCGGAGAGGGTGGCAATCCGCTCGGCGAGCTCGACCATCGGGCGGTTGAGATAGAGCGTCGAGGAGTGGATGATCCGCCCGGCCTGCTCGCTCACCGCCTTGGTGACCTCGGGGAGGGCGTGGGCGGTCATCGTGGTGAGGATGCCGCCGAAGAAGTCGAGGTAGCGGTTGCCGTCCGCGTCCCAGACATGGCGGCCCTCGCCGTGGGTGATCTCGATGGGCTGCTTGTAGTAGAGCGCGACCCAGTCGGGGATGACGGCCTTGTGACGGTCGTACAGATGGGTCATGGCTGCACCAGCCCGTCGTACGCGTCGGGGCGCCGGTCCCGGTAGAAGGCCCACTGCTGTCGTACGACGTCGATCAGGTCGAAGTCGAGGTCCCGTACGAGCAGTTCCTCCTCCTTGTCGCTGGCGACGTCGCCGACGAACTGGCCTCGCGGGTCGACGAAGTAGCTGGTGCCGTAGAAGTCGTTGTCGCCGTATTCCTCCTGGCCGACGCGGTTGATGGCGGCGATGAAGTACTCGTTGGCGACGGCGGACGCGGGCTGCTCCAGCTGCCAGAGATACCCGGAGAGGCCGCGCGAGGTGGCGGACGGGTTGTAGACCAACTGGGCGCCGTTCAGGCCGAGTTGACGCCAGCCCTCCGGGAAGTGCCGGTCGTAGCAGATGTACACCCCGACCTTGCCGACGGCGGTGTCGAAGACGGGCCAGCCCAGATTCCCCGGCTTGAAGTAGTACTTCTCCCAGAAGCCCTTGACCTGGGGGATGTGGTGCTTGCGGTATTTGCCGAGGTAGGAGCCGTCGGCGTCGATCACGGCGGCGGTGTTGTAGTAGAAGCCGGCGCCCTCGATCTCGAAGACCGGGACCACGATCACCATGCCGGTCTCGCGGGCGAGCTCCTGCATCCGGCGGACGGTGGGGCCGTCCGGGACGGGCTCGGCCCAGCGGTAGTGCTCGGGCTCCTGGACCTGGCAGAAGTAGGGAGCGTTGAAGACCTCTTGGAAACCAATGATCTTGGCACCCCGGCGGGCGGCCTCGCGGGCGTGTTCCTCATGTTTGGCAATCATGGATTCGGTGTCGCCGGTCCAGGTCGCCTGGACGAGCGCGGCGCGTACGACGTTAGCCATGAGCTGCTCCTTCGGCGGGGCGTCAGAGAGCCTCTACGCACGTAGATGCTCGTGCGTAGGAGGAGAACGTAAGCCCCGTCACACACTGGGGCAAGACCATCGTCGTTAACCCGCAGAGTCGATCATGTTTCACACCCGAGCGGTCCACACCGAACGGCTTCAGGCACCGAGATGACCTGCTACGCGCAGTGCGTGGACGAGATCCCGCTCGTGATCGGCGGAGATCGCACGGGCGACGTCGAGCAGCCGCGGCACGAGGCGGCGCGGGTCGAGGTCGGCAATCCGGGCGGTGTCCTCGGCGGCGTGGATCTGTACGTAGGCGGCCAGTAAAGCCCGGGCTTCCGGCTCCCGGCCCTCGTCCTCGAGGGCGAGTACGGCGTCGGCGATGTCGTCGGCGGGGCGGGTGACGCCCTGGCGCAGCAGCTGCCTGCTGTCCTCGGTACGGCCGGCCGCGGCGAGTGCGCCGGCGGCGGCGGCCAGCCTCAAGGCGGGCTGTGACGCGGTCTCCCAGAGCAGGGTGGCCCAGTCGGCGTCGAGGCCGGCGCGGTGCAGCTCGGCGGCGAGGAGGGGCAGCCAGGGCGCGGGCCGGGCGGCAGCCTCGACGAGCACGGCATGCGCCTCACCGCTGCGGCCCTCGGCTCTCAGTCGCCCGAGCTCGGCGACGGTCTCGCGGGCGGCCCGTCCCGCTCCGGCGGGCGCGACGGGCGGTGCGGGCGCCTGCGGCTCGGGGTCCGCCCCGCCGTACCGCGCCCCGCGCGGCACATCACCGGCGACGGGCAGCATGGGCACGGCTGCGATCTCCTCGCCGTCGTCCTCGACCCCGGCGAACCGGGCGCCACGGGGACGCCGCTTCTTGGCGGCGGGTGCGGGGGGTGCGGGGGGTGCGGTGGGTGCGGGGGGCGTCGCGGGTCTCTCGGCAAGGGCGCCCGCGGCGCCCGGCCCCGGGGTGGCTTCCGACTCGGGCCGGAACCAGCCGTCGGGGAGGTCGGGCTCGCTCGCGGCGTCCGGGACCGGGGCGGCCTCCGGCTCCGGCCGGAACCAGCCGTCGGGGAGGTCGGGCTCGCCGGGGCGCTCGTAGGCCTCGTACGACCCGTCCGGCCCGGGCGTATCCCGTACGTCTGTCCCGGCGTCCGGCGCGGCGGACGCGTCCCCGCCTCCGGGCCACCTGGCGTCCGGCTCGTACCAGTCGTCCACCGGTGCGGCCTGCGCGGGAACGTACCCCACGGGCGTACCGCTCCCGCCGGGCCCCGGCCCGTACCCGGCGTCCGCGACGCCCGGCGCCCGGCGTTGGCCGCGCGTCGACGCGTCCAGCGCGCCGAGCCTCGAACGCAACTCCGCGACGCGCGACGTCGCTCGCGCGTAGTCGTCGCGGGTCCACTCCAGTTCGTGGGCCAGCTGCTCCGCCAAGGGCGTCCCCTCCGGCTCGCCCGCCAGGCGGCGCAGCAGCTCCTCCGCCCGGCCCGTCGCGTACACCTCTTCCCGGAGCATCAGCTCCAGCCGCTCCCCCAGCGCCTCGCGGCCGCCCGGCCGCCGGTCGTGGGCCGCCGCCGACGCCGCGTGGAGGTGTCTCGCGCGGACGGACTCCTGTTCCGCGACGCCCGCCCCGCGCCGTGCCGCGAGGTCGTGGAGCAGCGCCTCCACCACGTCCCAGGGCGGGATCTCGACGCCGTCCAGACAGGCGTGCATCCCGTCGGGGTCACGCTGCCAGAAGATGCCGTACCAGCCGCTGCTCCGGTCGAGGAGCGCGGTCAGACCCTTCAGGTACCGCGCGAACACTCCGGCCTCTACCGGAAGTTGATGCACCACCATCGCCGCCCCTGCCCAACCGCCGCTTGGAACCTTTCAGTCCGCATGCATTCGACCCCAGGCGTGTTACGGCTGTGCTACGCGCTGTTTTCAGATCGTCACCGCGATGCCGGTCTGCGGCCGCTTGCCCCGCCGCACGACCGTGGCCGGCCAGTCGACCAGCCAGAACTGCCAGGTGTACTTGCGGGCGAGCAGTTTGCGAATCGCGCCCGTCCCGGCGGCGTCCAGCAGTCGCGCCGTGCCCTCCGCGCTCGCTGCACCGTCCGCGATCCGGCCGCGCGCGTCGCAGACGGTGACGACAACGCGGCTGTCGTTGCGCAGCCGCTTGACCTTCCAGGAGTCGGAGTTGGTCCACACGAGCAGTTCACCGCCGTCCACCGCGAACCAGACGGGCGTGGCGACGCCCGTCCCGTCTTTGCGGAAAGTGGTCAGGCTGATGTACCTGGCGTCTGCGAAGTCCTCAGGAGTCACGCGGCGAGACTATGCCGTACCGGAGTTCGAGTCGCGCGTCAGGGTCGGCGCTCGTACGCCTCTCGCGCCTCGGCCAGCTCCGGCAGATGCGTACTGGCCCACTGGCACGCCGCGTCCATCGGCCCGAGTGCCGAGCGGCCGAGCGCGGTGAGTTCGTACTCGACACGCGGCGGGTTCTCATCGTGCAGGGTCCTGGTCAGGAAGCCGTTGCGTTCCATCGCGCGCAGCGTCTCGGTGAGCACCTTGGGGGTGATCCAATGCAGCGGAACCCTGAGCTCGGAGAATCGGCGCGGACCGTCCTGCAGGCAGCGCAGCACCATTCCGGACCACTTGTCGCCGAAGCGGAACGGCTGCAACCGGCCCGCGCAGTCCGGATCGCCGAACATGTCGGCCCGCAGCGGCTCTCTCGTCGTCATCGTCGTCCTCCTGAAGGCGGCTCAGTACCTTTGCAGTAACCGGGAGGCTCCGTTCTACCGTCCCGGACATGAGCGACATCATTGTTTTCGGAGCAGGCGGACGGGTGGGCCGGGCGGCCGTGGCGGAGGCGGTGGCCAGGGGCCATGCGGTGACGGCGGTGGTGCGCGACCCCGCGAAGTACCCCGATCTGGCGGCGGACGGCGTCACGGTGGCGCGGGGCGACGCCACGGACGCCGGGTCGGTTGCCGAACTCGCCGCGGGCCACGACGCCGCCATCAACGCATCCGCACGGCTGGACGTACCGTCCGAGGAGTTCTTCGTCCCAGCGGCGAAGGCACTGGTCGCGGGTCTGACGAAGGCGGGCGTGCGCCGCTTCCTGACGCTGGGCGTCGCCTCCACCCTTCAGACATCGCCGGGTGTACGGATCATGGACGCGCCGGACTTCCCCGAGCCGTACCGGGTCTTCAGTCAGGGGCATGCCGCGGAGTTCGAGACGCTGCGGGAGACGGCCGCGGGTCTTGACTGGCTGATGGTGGTGCCGCCGCTGGAACTGGACGCGGAGGGCCCGCGTACCGGCCGCTACCGCACGGCCGACGGCGTGGTCATCGACGGGCCTGGTCATATCGCGCACGCGGATCTGGCCATCGCGCTGCTGGACGAGATCGAGCACCCGCGCCACCACCGCATCCAGCTGGCGGTGGCCGACTAGCTACGCCGCGGGCACCAGGGCGCAGCGCACCACCAGCTCGTCCATGGACAGGCCGAGCACAGCGGCGAGCGCGGCGACGGTGAAGAAGGCGGGGGTCGGGGCGCGGCCCGTCTCGATCTTGCGCAGAGTCTCGGGGGACAGTCCGGCGGCCGCGGCCACCTCCACCATGCTGCGGTCGCCGCGCGCCCGGCGCAGCAACCGACCGAGCCGCTCGCCGCGTTCGCGCTCTTGGGGGGTGAGGGGGGTGCGCACCATGCCGTTATTCTAATGCCGGTATTCAAATACCGGAAGGACCGGTATAGTAATTGGCATGGTGGAGATCAAGACCGATACATCGATCGAGGCGATGCGCGAGGCGGGCCGGATCGTCGCCCAGGCGCTCACGGCGGTCCGCGAGGCCGCGGCCACCGGCGTCTCCCTGCGTGACCTGGACCGGGCCGCCCGCGCGGTCCTCGACGAGGCCGGGGCCGACTCACCCTTCCTCGACTACCGCCCCCAGTGGGCGCCGATCCCCTTCCCCGCCGTCATCTGCACCTCCGTCAACGACGCGATCGTGCACGGCATCCCCGACGACTACCGGCTGCGCGACGGCGACCTGGTGAGCATCGACTGCGGCGCGATCCGGGGCGGCTGGGTCGGCGACGCGGCCGTCAGCTTCACCGTCGGCCGCGCCCGCCCCGAGGACGTACAACTGATCGCCACCGCCGAAGCGGCCCTGGAGGCGGGCATCGCGGCGGCCGTCGTCGGCAATCGCATCGGCGACATCGCACACGCCATCGGCCGCGTGTGCCGCTCGGCGGGGTACGGCATCCCGGACGGCTTCGGCGGCCACGGCGTTGGCCGCCACATGCACGAGGACCCCGGCGTGCCCAACGAGGGACGCCCTGGCCGCGGCATGCCGCTGCGCCACGGCATGGTGCTGGCGATCGAGCCGATGGTGATCAGCAGCGGCACGGACGGCCACTACACGGCGCGCGACGGCTGGACGGTCCGTACGGCGGACGGCAGCCGAGCCTCCCACGCGGAGCACACGGTGGCGATCACGGACGACGGCCCCCGCATCCTCACTGCCCTGTAGCCCCGGATCTAGTTGTTCTGCAGGAAGTCCCTGGCCAGGGCCTCACCGAGAGCCACGGCACCTTCGTGGCTCTCGATCGGCGACACCAGGGAGTTCTCGAACAGGATGTACGTGACCCCCGACTCGACGCCGCCGCTCATGGGGTCGGGGCTGATGCCGAGGGCTTCGGCGGTGGCGTACGAGGCCTCGCCGATAATCCCTGTGGGTCCCGTGTCGCCCACGACCGCGTACTGGACCCGGCCCCCATAGATGACGGCGGCGACAGTTCCGCCCATGATCCTTGACGAGCCGTAGTCCCAGATCCCGCTCTCGCCGGGCACGACGATGAACGGCAGTGTCTCGGCGTTCAACTGCGCACCGTCGGACTGCTGGAAGGTGGTCGCGTCCTGGAACCACGGGTCGGTCGCGGCATTGCATCGGCCGGTCGGCTGGCCGTCGCAGTCGATGTCCATGTCGGCCTGCCAGAACACGGCCCCGTTCTTGGCGCAGACCGGTATGTTCGCGGGCGCTTCCTCGTCCGTCCGGTATCCGCCGTTCGATATCTGCTGGCAGTCATTGACCTTGGCGAGCAGGTCGGACGCGCTGACTGGGCCCTCGTAGCTCGCGAAGTCGTTGCTGGCGGCACCCCACGGGTTGGGGTCGGCGAGGGCATCGGCCGGCAGCGCAGCGGCCGCGAGCAGGGCGGAACCGGCGGCCGCTGCGAAAGCGGCATGTCGTATGCACACAAGGAGCCTTTCGTTCGAAAGTGTACGAAAGGCTCCCTACCCGTTCGCGGGCCCGGCGCGTCCGATCAGCCGCCGGACGGGTTACGCAGGCCTGCCGGTGCAGCACCGCTCGGGTGGACGACCATCGCGGATCCGCCACCCCTGCGCTCCTTCTCGGCGGCCGCGAGCCACCGCCCGTCGGGCAGTCGCTGGACGCCCGTCGCCGCGCCGATCTCGGGGTTCTGCCGGAAGGCGTGGCCGATGGCCTCCAGCTCGGCGCGCAGCGGGCTGTTCCACAGCGCCGGTTCGAGCTCCGTCGTCGCCTGGTTGCGCTGGCTGGCACGCGGCGCCGCGATCGCCTCGACCAGCGGCAGGCTCCGGTCCAGATGGCCCGTCAGCGTCTGCAGCACCG
Organism: Streptomyces sp. NPDC019443; assembly: GCF_044389785.1. Lineage (NCBI taxonomy): Bacteria > Bacillati > Actinomycetota > Actinomycetes > Kitasatosporales > Streptomycetaceae > Streptomyces > Streptomyces sp. NPDC019443. Next base: position 515,116 of record NZ_JBIRYJ010000001.1, on the reverse strand, counting down.
TCGTGATGATGGTCGCGCCGCCCGGGGAGCCGACGGCGAGCACCGGACGGCCGTGGTCGAGCACGATCGTCGGGGACATGGACGAGCGCGGACGCTTGCCGGGGCCGGGCAGATTCGGGTCGTGGACCGCGGGGTTCGCCGGAGCGAAGGAGAAGTCGGTCAGCTCGTTGTTGAGCAGGAAGCCGCGTCCCGGCACGGTGATGCCGCTGCCGCCGGTCGACTCGATGGTCAGGGTGTACGCGACGACGTTGCCCCACTTGTCGGCGACCGTCAGATGGGTGGTGTTCTCGCCCTCGTACGTGGTGGGCGCGGCCGCACCCGAAGTCCCGCACGCCGCGGGCTTGCGCGGGTCGCCCGGAGCCAGCGGGCTGGTGAGCACCGCGTCGTCCTTGATCAGGCAGCCGCGCGAGTCCGCGAACCGCTGGGACAGCAGCTCCTTGACCGGTACGTCCTCGAAGGCCGGGTCACCGACCCAGCGCCCCCGGTCAGCGAACGCGATCCGGCTCGCCTCGATGAAGCGGTGCAGATACTGCGCCTGCGTGGCCTTCGAAAGGTCGGTCCGCTCCAGAATGTTGAGCGCCTCGCCGACGCTCGTACCGCCCGATGAGGACGGCGCCATGCCGTACACGTCGAGCCCGCGGTAGGAGAGCTTGGTGGGCGCGCGCCGTTCCGTCTCGTACGACCGCAGGTCCCGCACCGTCAGATCGCCGGGGCGCACGATCCGCGTCGCGCCGTCCCCCACCGGAGGCTTGCGTACCGTGTCGACGATGTCCTCGGCCAGCTCGCCGCGGTACAGCGTGCCGGCCCCCTTGCGTCCCAACTCCTTGTACGTGCGCGCCAGGTCGGGGTTCTTGAAGACCGAGCCGACCACCGGCAGCTGACCGCCCGGCAGAAAGAGCTCCGCCGTGGCGGGGAAGTCCGCGAAGCGCGCCTGGTTGGCCTGGGTCTGCGAACGGAAGGTGGCGTCGACGGTGAAGCCGTCCTTCGCCAGCCGCTCGGCCGGCTGCAGCAGCTGCCGCAGCGGCCTGCTGCCCCAGGCATCCAGTGCCGTGTCCCAGGTCGCGGGGGTGCCCGGGGTGCCGACGCCCAGGCCGCTCGTCATGCCCTCCTCGAAGGGTATGGGCTTGCCGTTCTCGAGGAAGAGGGAGGAGTCGGCGGAGCGGGGCGCGGTCTCACGGCCGTCAATGGTCTGGACCGTACGGGACTTCGCGTCGTAGTAGACGAAGAAGCCGCCACCGCCGATGCCCGCCGAATACGGCTCGGTGACGCCGAGTGCCGCCGCGGTCGCCACCGCCGCGTCCACGGCGTTGCCGCCGCGCCGCAGCACCTCGATCCCGGCGGCCGACGCGTCCGCGTCGACGCTTGCCACCGCGCCGCCGTACCCGGCCGCCACCGGCGTCTTCACGGGAGTCCTGACCGGCGGGGAATCCGCCGGCGGCGCGGCCGCGCCGATCGAGACGACGGCCGCCGAAACGACAAGAACCGACACATACCGTGCGGCTGAGCGACGCATCCGTACCTCCAGTCAACGTACGTCCGCGCAGCGTAACTTCACCACCACGGACACGTCAGGACCACCTCGAACATTGTTCCAGCAACCCCGCTAACATGCGCGCCCATGACTGACGACGTACGCAACATCGTGCTCGGCGTGCTGGCCGCCGGCATCAGCGCCACGCTCGGCTGGCTCGCCCGCACATACCTGTGGAAGCGCAGACTCCGCCGCAAGCAGGCCTTCTTCGGGCTGCCGGGAAACTCCGAATCTCTGCTTGTCGTCAACCGCGAGGCCGGGCGGGACGGCTCCGTGCACCGCTTCGACGTCTTCGCGCTGATCGAGCTCTCCGCGCTGATCAAGGACTGCGGGGCGAACGCCCAGATCGTCTGGCACGACATAGCCCAGCAGGGCTTCGGCGAACGTACGGAATTCTGTGTGGGCGGTCCGTTCTCCAATCGCCGGATGGCCGCGCATCTGCACTCGCTGCTCCCCGGCGTGAAGGTCAACACGGACCCCGAGCCGGGCCCCGACCAGGGCGCCTTCCAGATCGGCTCGGAGCGCTACCGCATGGAGCCGGGCCTCGCCGAGTACGTCATGCTGGCCCGGCTCACGGCGGGGCAGGACGCCCGGCCCGTCTTCCTCTTCTGTGGCCAGCGCGCCATCACCAATCAGGCGGCCACCCGCTATCTGGCCCGCAACCACGAGAAGCTCGCCCGCAAGCACGGCGCCAACTCCTTCTGCCTGCTGCTCAAGGTCGTCAACTCCACGGCCTACGGCCCCGATGTGGTCGAGCTTGTCGCCGATGTGACCCGGACGGCGCAGGCCCCGGCCCCCGCCGCGCGCAATTCCCACCGCGCCGCGACCTGACCCGCCCGGCCGGTCAGGCCGCCGTCAGCGGCAGCGACTTGATGCCGTTGATGAAGTTGGACACCAGCCGCCTGGGCGAGCCGGCGGTCACCAGTGGCGGCAGCGCATCCAGCGCCTGCTCGTGCAGTACGCGCAGCTGGAGCCTGGCAAAGTGGGCGCCGAGGCAGACATGCGGCCCGTCCCCGAAGGAAACATGCGGATTCGGGGAACGGCCGAGGTCGAGCCCGTACGGCGCATCGAAGACCCGCTCGTCGTAGTTGGCGGATGCGTGGAAGACGACGACCTTGTCGCCCGTACGGATCTGCTGCCCGGCCAGAGTGGTGTCGCGGGTGGCGGTGCGGCGGAAGCTGAGGACGGGCGGGTGGCGGCGCAGCAGTTCGTCGACGGCCCGGTCCAGGTCTGCCTCGCCCAACCGCAGTCTGCGCTGTTCTTCCGGGTGCTCCGCCAGCGTCAGAAAGCCGCCGGGGGCGGCGCTGCGGACGGTGTCGTTGCCCGCGACCGTCAGCAGAAAGAAGAACATCTCCAGCTCGGCGTCGGAGAGTTCCGACTGCGCGAGCGAGGTCATGACGTCGTCGGCGGGGCTGCGCCGTTTGTACGCGGCGAGCTCCTGGGCGTATGTGAACATCTCCTGGAGCATGGCCGGTGAGCGCGGGTTGACGGGCCGCCCGTCCGGGCCGAGCACCGGCGGCTCGTCGGGGTCCTGGTAGGCGATGACGCGCTCGGTCCACTTCAGCAGCAGGCCGCGGTCGCTCTCCGGGACACCGAGCAGGTCGGCGAGATTGAGCAGTGCGTAGTCGTCCGTGACGGCGGAGACGAGGTCCACGACAGGCCCCGTGTCCCGTGCGGCGGTGAGCAGTTGGCGGGCCCGGGTCCGGGCGGCCGCAGTGAAGCGGTCGATGCGGCCGGGGGTGAAGGCGCCGCTCACCAGACGTCGCAGCCGCCCGTGGTCCGGAGGGTCCTGATTGAGCATCATCCGCCGGATGAAGGGCAGGTCGGCCGGGTCGGGGTCGCGGATCTGGGTGGCCCCCAGGTGAGAGGAGTACGTTCCCGAGTCCTTGAGGACCCGTACGACGTCGGCGTGCCGGGTAACCGCCCAGAAGCCGGGTCCGGCGGGCCAGCCCAGGACTTCGTACTCCTGCTGCCAGGCCACCGGATGGCGGTCCCGCAGCTCGCGGAACGCGTCGTGCGGCAGTCCGGCAGCGTAGATCCGCGGATCGAACACATCGGGCACGGTCTGATCGGGCCTCGTCATACAGGCATTGTCAGCCGTGGACACCCGCGCGGAGGAAGTCCTCGACGGTACGGATGAGCTGAAGCGGCGTCTCGTCCATCGCGTGGTGTCCGGCGCACGCCGGCTCCACCAGCTCGCGCGCACGTAGCAGCGCAGCCAGGTCCGGCGCATGAAGTCCGCGCTGATCGCCGGGTCGAGCGCCCTGATCACCGCGAGCGCCGACGTCAGCGAATGGGGCATCAGGGGGCCACGACTTCTCCGTTAGCCGACACAGGCCTGCACCACCAGGGTGTGTCAACTGCCCTTCCTGGCAGGACCGGGAAGGGGGCCTCGGGAGGCTTCTGGCGCGTTTCGTTCGTGGCCGTGAGCCCTACTGGCGCGTACTGCCTGACGGCGTCGAGCAGTTCGGCCGGATCCAGATCGAAGATCTGTCTCTCGAAACAGAGCCCGCGGCCGTCTGCGGGCCGGGCCCAGGTCCGGGGCGAGTCTTCGCACACGGCCCGCACCCGGCAAGTCTGCGGCTCGCCCCGCTCACTGACACCGCGTCCAATAATCGTTACCCTCGCGTAACTTACCGAGGAGTTACCCCAAGTAAGTCCCCGAGGTTACCGTCGGGTCACTTTACAGTTACGCGTGCGAGGAGTGACCCGTGAGACAGCACCGCCATGCCCTGCGCACGACCGCGATCGGTACGGTCTCCGCCGCGCTTCTCGCCGGACCCGCCGTCGGGGTGGCACCCGCCGCCCCGACGGCACAGACCCAGGCCCGGGCCCAGGCCCAATCCACGGCCGCGGACGTACGGTTTGTCGACATCGAGGGCGGCGGCGGCACCGTACTCAAGGCCAATGTGGTCACCCCCGCCGGCGCGGACGGCAGCCGCAGCTACCCCGTGGTCGTGCTGCCCACCAGTTGGGCCACGCCCCAGATCGAGTACCTCGCCCAGGCGAAGAAACTCGCCGACTCCGGCTATGTGGTGGTGAGTTACAACGCCCGCGGCTTCTGGCAGTCGGGCGGCTACATCGAGGTGGCAGGACCTGCCGACATCGCCGACGCGTCCAAGGTGATCGACTGGGCGCTGGCGAACACCCCCGCCGACCCCGGCAAGGTCGGTATGGCCGCAGTCTCGTACGGCGCGGGCATCTCTCTGCTGGCCGCCGCCCACGACAAGCGGATCAAGGCGGTCGCGGCGCTCAGCGGCTGGGCCGACCTCGTCGAGTCCATCTACAGCGGCCGCACCCAGCATGTGCAGGCCACGGCGCTGCTCACCGGGGCGGGATATCTCACCGGCCGGCCGAGCGAGGAGTTCCAGCAGATCACGGCGGACTTCTTCTCCTCCAATCTCGCCAAGGAGCAGGGGTTGATCGACTGGGGGAAGAAGCGCTCCCCCATCACCTACCTGGACCGGATCAATGCCAACGGCGCCGCCATCATGCTCGGCAACGCCTGGGGGGACACGATCTTCCCGCCGAACCAGTACGCGGACTTCTACGAGAAGCTCACCGGCCCCAAGCGCCTGGAGTTCCGCCCCGGCGACCATGCGACGGCCGAGGGCACCGGTCTGCTCGGTCTGCCCAACGACACCTGGACCAGCGCCCGTCGCTGGCTCGACCACCACCTCAAGGGAGTCGACAACGGCGTCGACCGCGAGCTGCCGGTCCGCATCAAGTCCCGTTCCACCGGCGCCTATGAGAACTATCCCGACTGGAAGTCGGTGGCCGCGACGGAGCGCAAGATCGACCTCGGCGGCAGCAAGAGGATCTTCGCCAATATCGACTCCGGCGCCAATGGCGGGGTCACCATCCTCTCCAGCGCCCTGGACCAGTTCGCCAAGCTGCCGCCCATGGCGTCGATCCCGCTGCTGCCGCGTCTCTTCGCCGCCGTCTGGCAGTCCGAGCGCTACGCCTCCGAGCAGCAGATCCGGGGCACCGCCAGGCTGCACACCACGGTCACCAGCACCAAGGAGAGCGGCACCCTCGTCGCGTATCTCTACGACGTGGGCCCGCTCGGCCTCGGCAAGCTGGTCAGCAATGCGCCGTACACCTTCCACGGCAAGACGCCCGGAAAGCCGTTCGCCGTCGACCTGGAGCTGTTCTCCACCGCCTACGACGTTCCGGCGGGCCACCGTCTCGCCCTGGTCGTCGACACCGTCGACCCGCTCTACATCGAGCACAACCCGTCCGGCGCGCAGCTGACCTTCTCCTCGTCCGCGGCCGACCCGTCCTATCTGTCGGTCCCGCTGCGCGAGAAGTGATCACCGGCTGCTGCCGGGCGGGTATTGCCCCTGAGCCACTGCTTCCCCTACGACCTGGGGGCCGTGGGGCGACCCCCACCCGGCAGCAGCGTTCCTGGTTCGGCCGGGGCGACATCCACGGCCTCTTTTCGGGCGTAGCCCGATGCAGATCGGCGAGATCACCATCACCACTGGGATGAACGACAAATCGTAGTGGCTGCGCCGGCCCGTGGCGAGATTCCCCCCGTCAGTGCTTGAGGATCTTGGAAAGGAAGTCCTTGGCGCGGTCGGTCTCGGGGTGGGTGAAGAAGTCGTCCGGGCTACGGTCCTCGATGATGCGGCCGTCCGACATGAAGACGACACGGTTGGCGGCGGAGCGGGCGAAGCCCATCTCGTGGGTGACGACGACCATGGTCATGCCGTCGCGTGCGAGCTGCTGCATCACCTCCAGCACTTCATTGATCATTTCCGGGTCGAGGGCCGAGGTCGGCTCGTCGAAGAGCATGACCTTGGGATCCATGGCGAGCGCGCGGGCGATGGCCACGCGCTGCTGCTGGCCGCCGGAGAGCTGGGCCGGATACTTGTCGGCCTGGTCGGCGAGGCCTACGCGTTCGAGGAGCTGGCGCGAGCGCTTCTCCGCCTCGTCCTTCTTGCGCCCGCGGACCTTGATCTGTCCGAGCGAAACATTGGCCAGGACGGTCTTGTGTGCGAAGAGATTGAAGGACTGGAAGACCATGCCGACGTCGGCACGGAGTCTGGCGAGCGCCTTGCCCTCTTCGGGGAGCGGCTGGCCGTCGATGACGATGGCGCCCGATTCGATCGTCTCCAGGCGGTTGATCGCCCGGCAGAGCGTCGATTTCCCGGAGCCCGACGGGCCGATGACCACCACCACTTCTCCGCGGCCGACCGTGAGGTCGATGTGTTGGAGGACGTGCAACTGTCCGAAGTGCTTGTTGACGTCACGCAGCTCGATCAACGGATCGCCGGCCATACGCTGCCCCACCCACTCTCAGCTGTGTCGGGTCAACGCAAACTATCCAGCCGGACAAGGGACTTCACACCCGACACGCATAAATAGGGCATAAGCCGTATTTATAGCGACTTCGCAGGTCAGGCCTCGGCGGCTTCCGCGTAGACCTGGGACAACTGGGGCGCTCCATTGACCGCCCACTCGAGGCCCGCCTCCACCACGCTGATCTCGCGGCCGGAGGCGAGCCGCACCACGGGATGGCCGCCCGGCCAGACGTGCCAGGCCGCGCCCCGCACCGTACGGACGATCACGGTGCCGAGGTAGAGGCCCGCGTCATTGCCCAGCCAGGGCAGCTCCTCCGGGTCGTCGCGCCAGCGCGGCGGCAGCTGGTCGAGGGCGGCCAAAGAGGCTGGGGAGTCGTCCAGTTCGAGCCCCGCCTGCCCCGCTCGGACACGCAGCAGCTCACACTCGGAGAGCAGCTCGGCGACGGCCGCCGCGCGCTCCGGGTCGTACTCGGCGGAGAGGTCGTCCTCCTCCTGCTCAGCGACGTGCCGCTTGAGCCAGTTGTCCAAGAAAGGGATGTTCATACCGCTCAGCCTCGCATCCCTGCCGCCGCACGCACCACAAGGCGCGCGTCAACAACCGTCAGATGTCCAGATCGACAACAACCGGGGCGTGGTCCGAGGCGCCCTTGCCCTTGCGCTCCTCGCGGTCGACATAGCTGTCCTTGACCACATTGGCGAAGGGTTCGTTGCCGTAGACCAGGTCGATGCGCATGCCACGGTTCTTGGGGAAGCACAGCTGGCGGTAGTCCCAGTACGTGAACGGGTGCTCGTACTTCAGGGGGCGCGGCACCACGTCGGCGAGCCCGGCCTTGCGCAGGGCCTCCAGCGCCGCACGCTCGGTCGGGGTTACATGGGTCATCCCCTCGAAGAACGACGGGTCCCACACATCGTCGTCGGTCGGCGCGATGTTGAAGTCGCCGAGGACCGCGAAGGGACGGCTCCCGGACGCGTCCGTGGCCACCGCCGCCTGCAGCACCTCCAGCCAGCGCAGCTTGTAGGCGTAGTGCTCATGGGCGATCTCGCGGCCGTTGGGCACATAGACCGACCAGAGGCGGACCGGGCCGCAGGTCGCCGCGATCGCCCGCGGCTCCTGCAGCCCCTCGTAGTCCGGACCGCCGGGCAGACCCTTGACGATGTCGTCAAGACCGACCCGGGAGACCAGCGCCACGCCGTTCCACCTGCCGGAGGCGTGGATGGCGGACTCATAACCGAGCTCGCGCAGCTCGTCGGAGGGGAACTGCTCCTCGGTGCACTTCGTCTCCTGGATGCACAGCACGTCCGTGCCGGTGTTCTCCAGCCAGGCCAGCAGCCGGGGCAGCCGAGCGGTGATCGAGTTTACGTTCCAGGTCGCGATGCGCATGTGCGACAGCCTAGCTGTGGGGTCTGACAGTCAGGAGGCCGGCAGTCACAGGTCCGCCGTCCCGCCCGGGGCCAGCCGGCCGTGCTCGGCGCCGCCGAGCGCGCCGATCTGGCTGTCGTAGATCGGCCGCGCGAGATCGGTGAGCAGGGCGTCGTGGATGTCGAAGGCGCGCTGCGGCTTCACCTCGCGCACGTAGTCGATGATCTCGGAGATCTTGTTCCACGGGGCATGCACAGGGATCAGCAGCGTGTCGACCGGTCGGTCGGGGACGGTGAGGGCGTCGCCCGGGTGGAAGACCGAACCGTCCACCAGATAGCCGACGTTGGTGATCCTCGGGATGTCCGGGTGGATCACCGCGTGCAGCTCGCCGTGGACCTCGACGTCGAAACCGGCCGCGGTGAAGGTGTCGCCGTGGCCGACCGTGTGGACGCGCCCCGGGAAGGCCGCCGAGATCTTCTCGGCGACACTCCGCAGCGTCCAGATTTCGGCGGCCGGGTTGGCTTCGAGGCCGACGCGCAGCCGGTCCTCGTTGAAGTGGTCGAGATGCTCGTGCGTGACGAGGATGGCGTCCGCGCCGACGGCGGCGTCCTCCTCGCTGAAGGTGCCGGGATCGATGACGAGCGTCTGCCCGTCCTTCTCCAGCCTGATGCAGGCATGCGTCTTCTTCGTGAGCCTCATGCCCCCATCCTGCTACGGCTCGGGAGTGGTCTCCTCCTGGATGACGGCGTGGGCGACCCTGAAGGCGGAGTTCGCCGCCGGGACGCCGCAGTACACGGCCGCGTGGATCAGGACTTCCTTGATCTCGGCGGGGGTCAGGCCATTGCGCAGGGCGGCCCGGGTGTGGAAGGCCAACTCGTCCAGATGCCCGCCCGCGACCAGCGCGGTCAGCGTCACCACGCTGCGGGTGCGTCTGTCCAGGCCCTCGCGGGTCCAGACCTCGCCCCAGGCGTAGCGGGTGATCAGCTCCTGGAAGTCGCCGGTGAAGTCGTCGGCGGCGGCCGTCGCCCGGTCCACATGCGCGTCACCGAGGACCTCGCGGCGGACCTTCATGCCCGCGACGTACGGATCGGGGCGGCCCGAATGCACCGCTTCGGGCTGCGCGGGCGAGGCGGACGCGATCTCGCCGACGGGCGCCACCGGGGCGGAGATCGCGGGCGCGACCGGCGGGGCCGCGATGGCCGAGAGTGTGTCGTTCCAGGCGGTGGAGAAGTGGCGTACGAGAAGGTCGGTGACGGCGGCGGGCTGCTCGACCGGCGCGAGGTGCGAGGCGCCGGGCACCAGCGCGAGCCGGGCGTCCGGAATCCCGGCGACCAGGGTGCGGGCCTCGGCGGGCCCGGTGACCTGGTCCTCGGAGCCGACCAGGACGAGGGTGGGGACGCCGACCAGGCCGAGTTCGCCGCGCACGTCGAAGGCCGCGAGCGCCTCGCAAGCGGCGATGTAGCAGCCGGGGTCGGTGGTGCGGACCATCTGGACTGCCCACTCGACGATCGCGGGCTGGGCGGCGGCGAAACCGTGCGTGAACCAGCGCTCGGGCGCGCTGCGGGCCATCGGGTCCAGACCGTTGGTACGGACGATCACGCCGCGCTGGCGGAATTCGTCGGCGGTCCCGAACCGGGGCGAGGCGGCGACCAGCGCGAGGGAGGCCAGCCGGTGCGGATGACGCAGCGCAAGCTCGACGCCGATCGCGCCGCCGATGGAGCAGCCCGCGTAGCCGAAGCGCTGGATGCCCACCTCGTCGAGGGTGGCGAGCAGCCGGTCGGCGAGTTCGGCGACGGCGGTGGCGGGGTGGGCGGGGGCGCCGCCGTGGCCCGGCAGGTCGAAGCGGAGTACCCGCCACTGGCGGGACAGATGGGCGATCTGCCGGTCCCACATGTGCCATGTGGTACCCAGTGAGGGACCCAGGATGAGGACAGGGGCGTCTTCTGGCCCGTCAACGCGGTACTGCAGGGTTTTCGGTGGTGTCTCGCTCACCCGTCAGACCCTCTCATCTGTCACGACAGCCCCTATAACGGGGGGGTCGGTGGAGACCGTCCGGACCAGGTTGAAGACCTCGCGGGCGGCATATCGCTTGAGGCAACGGATGATCTCACGACGGGTTTTGCCCTCCTGGGTGCGGCGCTCGTAGTACGCCTGGGTACGCGGGTCGTGGCGCAGCCGGGTGAACACGATGCGGTGCAGAGCGGCATTCGCCTGCCGGTCGCCGCCATGGTTGAGGCGACGCGAGCTCTGCCGACCCGAGGAGTACTCGATGGGACTGACCCCGCACAGGCGGCGAAGGACGCCTCAGTGCTCAGCCGCTCAGGGTTGTCGCCCATGGTGATCAGGAGCGTGATAGCGGAGTCCGGGCCGATACCAACCGGCGCGAGCAGCTGCGGGGCATGGCGTTCGACGAGCCCGGTCAGTCGCTGATTCAGCTCATCGATCTGCCCCGTGAGCTGCTCGATGCGCTCGGCCAGCAGCCTCAGGGTGATGCGAGTGGCCTGGGCGACGGCATCCTCGTCGCCCTCGCCGTCGCGCGGGCTGAGGCACGCGCAGGTGCGGAACAGCTCGCGGTTACCCAGGTCGGACAGCCGCTCCCGCAGAGCCGGGTCGGCTACGACCAGGACGGCCTTGAGCTGGTTGATCGCCTGGGTACGGGCCTTGACCGCGGAGTCCTTGGCGATTTTGAACATCCGGGCGCTCAGCACCAGACCGTCGCCGGTTTTGGCCCGGGCCCTGGCGCGACCGCTGAGCACGGCCCGCGCAGCAGCCTGCGCGTCGAGCGGGTCCGACTTCCCGACAGACGGCGGGCCGTGCGGTCAGGCCGATTCACTTCGTACACCTGGACGTGCTGCGCCAGCAGGTAGCGGGACAGGCCCGCTCCGAAGGTGCCGGTGCCCTACACACCGGCCCGGCGCACCGTCCCCAACGTGCGGGCCCAGACGAGCAGCCGACGGTAGCCGGCCGCCGTGGTCGGAAAGGACTCGGTACCCAGGACCTGGCCCGGTGGGCAGACCACGGCGGCGACATGAACCTGTCCATGCGTGTCCACACCCAGGACGCCCTCGCCCCAAGCTGGCGGATCCGTGCTGTTGGAGGTGATGCGCTGTCCGGTCGTCATGGTGGTCCGCCTCCCACGTGGTGACGTGCTGGGTAGCCGGCACCGGCCTGCTCGGGCGGTCTGAACCGTGATGGCGCCTGATCGACGGCAAGGCCCGTATTGGGACACGCCCTGTGGCTCGGTGACAGCAGGCACCATCCCGCAACGACAGTCGACAAGCCCGTGACAAGACACTTCGGTCAGAAATCTCATGTGTCAGACCCCCGTCCGGAACGGTGTTGCGCAACCGTCCCATTGCTCCCGGCACAACGGCACGGCCCGATCACTGCCGGAAGGCTTCGTCCGAACCGGTGCTCAACCTGGCCTGGACGAGTGGACAATGAGTTAACTCCTCGTCCACTCGTGACCGGCATTGACGGACAGCCGAGTGGCCCGCCTTACCGGACGCGGCACGTCTCGGGCAGCCACTGCCCCGGCGAGTCGTGGACGCCGCGGCCGCGACGCTGCGGGAGGTCGGCCGCGACCAGCCGGACACACTGGTCCACGGGGACCTGCATTTCACCAACGTGCTGCACGCCGAGCGCGAGCCGTGGCTGGCGATCGACCCCAGGGGATACGTGGGGGACCTCGCCTACGACGGCATCACCCTGCTGCGCGGCCACCCCGAGGCCCTCTTAGCGGCCCCGGATCCGGATGCGCACCTGCTGCGCCGCATGGGGTCTTCGCCGACGCGGCGGACGTCGGCCCCGAGCGCGCGCGGCGCTGGGCGCAGGCCCGCACCGTACCGGCGTCGTTGTGGGGTCGTAGGTGCGGCGACCTGACTGGGCGATCCGGACGAGCGACCGGATCTCGGCACTTCTCGCATGAGGACAGGCGCTCGAGGGGGCCGACAAGTCGGCGTCCCCGAGCTGCCCGGTCATCGAGCGGCACGGTCACCCGTGGAAGACGAGAACACGGTCCGGAACGACCCGTACGACCACCCGCTCGTCGTCGGGGCCGTCCCAGGGGTAGGGCCGGGTGCCTCGGTGCCGCTCGTGCAGGAAGTCGATCAGTTCCCGGCCTCCGTCCTCGATGGTGGCCCGCCCGCGGACCTCCACATAGTGGTCCTCGCTGTCCGGCGGGGTGATCAGCACGGTGACGAAGGGGTTGCGCATGATGTTGTCGTACTTGCGGCGGCCCTTGACGGTCGCGAACAGCACGTCGTGCTCCGTGTAGTGCGCCCAGACCACGGAGAGCTGCGGACGGCCATCAGGTTCGACCGTGGCGATCGTGGCGCACGCCTCGGCCTTGAGCCAGAGGCCGACCTCTTCGGGAAGTATCTGTTTGTCGTTGGAGACGGGCGGGGTCCAGGTGTAGTCCTGCGTCATGGTTCTTCCGAGTCTCTCTGTTCGTATGTGTCAACAATCAGGGCAGCGGACGACCTGGGCGGCGTAGCTCAGGCCGACCGTGTGGTTGGAGAGCTGTAAAGGGGCAGTGGCTGCGTGAAGCGTCTCGACATCCCTGCCCTACAGGCGTTGAGGGGTGAGGAGCGTGAGAATCGCAGTTCCTTCGTGAACACGGAAAGCGATGGAACTCGTGGCGGCGAGAGCGTCTTCCAGGCGGGGGCGATACAGAGGGTGTAGCCGTTTGAGAGCATCTTCTGCCTCTGCCCACTCGGCCACGCTGGCTTCCGGTGTTGGGTGGGGCTCTCCTGAGAGCGCCTTCGCGATGAACAGTCCCGCGAGAATTCCCCGACTTGGATGCTGATAGACACCTACCAGGCCGTTGACTTTCACCTGGACACCAGTCTCCTCGTAAGTCTCGCGTGCGGCGGCATCGTGGAATGACTCTTGAGGGTTGAGTAGTCCTCCAGGAAGTTCCCACCGTTCGGGGGAACGTCGACGAGTGATGAGGACGTGCCCTATGTCGTTGAAGACTACGCAGGTCGCGCCCAGCATATAAGTTGTGTCGTTGGTCATCTCGCTGCCCAATCGCCGTTGTTGCGGAATACCAGGAGGTATCTCCAGAACAGGAGTCTCCGAATGCGACTTCGCGGAAGTCGAGTTGTCGCGAATTCCCTGATCTCGGCAAGGGACATAGAAGGGGAATAGGTAGGAGCTGAAGGGGGCTCACGGGTGGAGCTCGTACTGAATCCCGACCGCTTCTCCCAGGCGAACACGGCCACGCGCAATGCGGCGTTCACGGGGACTGCCAAAAGACTTACGGCACGGTCCCAGATTGTGGCTTCTCGGTAGCAGCCGAGAATCACTAGAACGCCGTTCTCGGTGAGCGAGTCGCGCAGTTTCTGTACCGTCTCGATGGGGACGTGGTGGATGCTAGCCAAACAGGAAATATAGTCGTACGTATTTGGCGGCAACGTCACGCGTGTGATGTCGACCTGGTCGAAGTGGATTCTCGCCGGGAGTTCGAGAGCAGAAGTCTGATTCTGCGCGGTTGCGATGACATCGCTATCCACGTCAACAGCGTCCACCTCGATTCCTCGGAGGGCCAGCCTTCGGGCGAACTTCCCATTTCCGCAACCCACATCGAGGGCCCGTCTGCATGGTGTGGGAAGCTCGCGGAGTAAGACGTCGTGGTAATAGTCATTGTGGTTGAAAGGCACAGCGCCATCATGGCACGGGCTCATCTGCCGTGTCGGATACCGCTTGGCGCGCTTCACGGAGCAAGCGGTGTGTTGACTGGCGGTGCAGCAGAAGAGCGCCGATGGCCAACCAGCCGGCTCCCAGGAGCTGTCCGGCCAGCACGTCAACGCTGAAGTGCGCGCCAAGGAAGACCCGGCTCCACGCCACGAGTTCGGCACCCAGCCCGGCGATCAGGAGAGTTGTTTTCGACACGATGCGGGGTGTGTGGGTGCTGAGGTAGAGAGCTGCCAGCAGGAAGCCGGTTGTCACTCCCACTGCGTGGCCGCTGGGGAAGCTGAATCCGTCGGCCTGGGCAGAGACGCACTCTAGGGCGGGGCGTTGTCGTTCGGCCAATCCCTTGAGGAGGTTGCAGCTCGTCGTGGCGGCGTATGGTACGGCCAGGAGGATGGCGGCGGCCGCAACGTTCCGCCGGATCAGTGCGAAGCATGCAGACCCGGCGGCAAGCAGGGTCACCGGCCAGGGATTGCCCCAGGACGTCAGTGCCTCGAGGAGCCAGGTGCGGGACGCTCCGCTGTTTCTCCAGGAGCAGAGCGCCCCGCTCAGTCGTTCGTCCCGCTGGAAGGCGACGAGGACGAGCAGCACAAGGGCGTGGGCCGCCGCCCACACGCCGAGCCATGGCCAAAGACGGGGCCGGTATACGGGGTAGTGCCGGCTCATGCGGCGGTGGTGACCTTCGCGATGTGCTCCATCAGCTCGCGGGGGGTGCGGATGGTTCGCAGAGTGCTGTCGTCTATCTGGCAGTTGAACTTATCCTCGACGTGGCTGATGATCTCGACCTGGTTGAGGGAATCAATTTCCAGGTCGACGAAGGTGACGTCGAGTTGCTCCTTCGAGATGGCGGTCCCGGTGATGTCCTCCGTCAGGGGCGCGAGCGTTGCGATGAACTCCTGCTCGGTCATGGTTTTCGTCCTTTCGTGATGAGTGATTGCTGGTTGTGTCCCGCAGCTCGGCGTCCGTAGCGGGCACGCCAGTGCATCCGTGTGCTGGTCAGACCCCAGATAGCGACGGCGAAGGCGGCGAGGACCGCCATGTCGGCGAGAGCCCTGAGGTCGGCGGGGCTAGTGAGGGAATGGCGCAGGCTGTCGGCTGCGTACACCGCGGGGTTGATGTGGCCGATCCAGACCAGGGCGTCAGGGAGCAGCTCCGGGGGGACTGCCACTGGTCCGGTGGCGATCATGAGGAGCGTGGTGGCCAGGCTGAGCGAGGATGCCTGCTCAATGGTTGCGGATCTGCTACCGATGAAGGCGCCCAGCCCGGCCGAGGGGAGAAGGGCGAGGAGCAGGCACAGGGGGGCGAGTGGAGAGAAGGTCAGCGGGACGTCGAGCAGGGCCGAGCCGAGCAGCAGGGTGACCGCGACGGCGGGCAGCGAGAGCAGGGAGAACGCGGCCAGTGTGGCCAAGATGAGTGCCTCGCGCCGTACTGGCAGGGCGGCGTAGTACTCGAAGGCGCCGTTGCCGCGCATGAACGCGAAGTTGCTGGCGATTCTGTTCTGGGTCTCGAACAGGATCGCCATGGTGACGCTCCCGGTCAGTACATACTCGGTGGCGGCATGACCCGAGTTTCGGGCGAAGAGCCCCAAGGCGGCGATGCTGACCAGCGGGGCGAGCATGCCGGTGAGTACCATCTGGGGCCAGGACCAGCGCCAGTTGGTGAGCTGGATGCGGAACAGGTCCCAGACCTGCTGGGCGAAGCCCAGGCCGAGCTTCTCGTCATGCGTAGCTGACATACACGTCTTCCAGGGTTGCGGTGTGCATCGTGAACTCGGGGAATTGGGTGAGATCCACGTCCTTGGTCAGGTGTGGCAGGTCGGCGGAGTCGACCAGGGCCACGACCTTGCCTCGGTGCTGGGACTGCACGTGTACGTAGTCGGGCAGCCGGTGCAACTGCGTGTCTTCCAGCGTGATCGACAGGCGTACCTGGGAGCGGAGGGAGGACTTCAACTCGGCGGGGGCGCCCAGCGCGACGAGTCGGCCGTTCTTGAGGATGCCGACCCGTTCAATCACTTGCTCTGCCTCGATAGCGTTGTGGGTGATGAGGATGATTGTGCGGCCGTCTCTCTGGTTGAGGTCCTTGAACAGTTGCCACACCTGGCGGCGCCGTGATGGATCCAGTTCGTTGGTCGGTTCGTCCAGGATCAGCACGGGCGGTGATCCGGTCAGGGTCACCGCGATCTGCAGCAGCCGGCGTTCTCCGCCGGAGAGCTGCCGGGCGACCTTGTTGGTCAGGTGGGTGAGGCCGAGCTGCTCCAGAAGATCGTCTCGTTCCCGTTTGGCCGCCTTGGCGGCGACGCCGCGTAGGTGGGCGCTGAAGTAGACAGCCTCCCTGACGGTCAGGCTATTGAGGGCGAAGGCGGTCTGGGGCATATAGCCCACGTTGGCCGTCGTGAAGCGGGGGTGCGTGAAAACGTCGCGTCCCAGGAGCCGTACTGTCCCGCTGTCCGGCCGCACCAGGCCGATCATCTGCTTGATCAATGTCGTCTTGCCGGCTCCGTTGCTGCCGAGCAGCCCGAAGAACTCTCCCTGCCGGATACGGAAGGAGACATTCGCGTTGGCCGGCTTGGAATCATCGCCGTACTGCTTGTTCAGGTCCTCGACCTCATATGCGAAGGGTGCGTTGTCCGGCATACTCACGTCCCTTGTGCCGCGCGGCGCCAGATCTCGCGGGCCACGGATGCGGCCCCCGTGATGTCGCTGGGGGGAGCCTGCCGGGCGGCTGCCTGCCCGAAGCAGCGGTAGAAGCCGCTCATGGCCGAGTCACTCGGTAGATAGCCGTGGGACGCGGACGCCACGATTTCCCGCGGTGCGACGTCGCTGTATTGGAACTCGATGTGCTGACCGCATGTCACGGTCAGGCGGCCCACCCGCGGGCTGCTTACCGGCAGCTTCAACCGGGCTCGATCGGCTGGAGAGAGTACGCCGATGGACGGATCGAGCGCGCGCAGGGCACGGCTGATGCGCTGTTCCTCGGTGGCCGGAAGTGGTGCGTCGGCATATAGGTAGGCACAGTTGCTGTCGCCCTGGAAGACCATGCGATCGGCGAGGCCCAGGTCGGCGAGCACGTGGTTGGGGCGCAGGTGCGTCTCGACGTAGTCGATGCCGTGGTCGGAGAAGAATACGAACTCCGAGTGCTCGCCGATGGCTTCGGCGAGCCGCGTCACGGAGGCGTCGATCCGGGCGTAGACGTCCAGGATCTGCTTCCACGCCTGGCTGCGTTCGCCAGAGTTCCCGCGGACCGCATGCCAGTACAAGAACTCCTGGGCGTGATCAGCCTGGTTGAAACGTACGAACAGGACATCGGGGTCCTGCTGCTTGAGGATCTCGAGGGCGGTCTGCTCCACCCATTCGACACGGGGCGACTCATGAAAGGTGTGGTGCGGATTCGTCGTGTACTCGACGTGCAGGGACGCGGGCCCGTCACCGGTACGACCCGGTACGGGATGGAGACCGCCGAAGCCCATGGTGAGCACGGCAGTTCCCAGCCGCACCTGTATCCGGTCCTGGTTGAGCCTGCGGCAGGAGACCGCCACGGAAATGGATCCCGAGGCCACCGGGATGTCCAGGCGTACGGGACGGAGGCTGTCGGCCACGACGGCAGCCTCGTTGCTGCTGCCCACCGTGATGGTGTCTGTCTGTTGGTCGAACCGCAGGTACAAGGACACTTCGTGCCCCAGGTAGGAGAGCGTCACCATGCCGTCGGCTGCCGTGCCCCCGGCGGGAGAAAGCGGGAGGAGCAGGTCGCGGGCGGGCGCGTACAGGCAGTAGCAGCTGGGGATTGCGTGTTGAGCGTTGCGGGAGAAAGTCTGCGGGAAGTGGACGGCGGCGGCCGATGCCCCCTGCCGCGCGAACCAGTCGAGCAGGCTGGGCGCGGTCAGTGAGCTGGCCTCGTAAGGGTGGAAGGCCGACAGCGGGTCATCCGCGCGCCGCCGGATCTCCGCTGCGCTTTCCCGCTCCCAGAAGCGGTTCCCCACGATGCCGTGGCTGTTCGGGTGCGTACCGGTGAGGAAGGAAGCATGCGACGGCGCCGTCGAGGAGGGGTAGATGCTGCGTAGCTCGTGAACGGCGGTGCCTGGCAGGGAAGGCAGGGCCCGGCTCAGGTTGAAGAAGTCGTGCTTGCGGATGATCCCCGGAAGTCCGCCGTCGACACAGACAACAACCAGGCGCCGGCCCCGCCCGCTCACGCGGTCAACTCCGCTGCCGTGGCGGATGCCCCATCGTTCAGGGGTGTTGGGGCGAAGGCAACGTTGTGCTGGTGCAGCAGCCACGCGCCGCCGGTGTCGCCGGGACGGTATTGCCAGTGGGTGATACCCCCATGTGCCACAAGCAGTTCGACCCTGCCGGTGCCGCCGCACAGAAGCTCGTTGACGGCGTCGAAAAAACCGCTGTGGGTGACCAACACGATCCGTTGGTCCTCGGTGGCCTGGTGACACAGCTCGCTCATACAGGTGGCCACCCGCGTCATGAAGGCGTGCCACGATTCCGCGCCCGGGGGCGGCGGATAGCGCCGGTCCTCTCGCGGGCTCGGCAGAAGCTCCCCTTCGGACGACGCCCAGATGATCTCGTTGAGGCGCGGGTCCTCCCGTGCCGCAAGGCCGGTGTGGTGCGCCACGATGTCCGCGGTCTGTCGGGCACGGGGCACTGTGCTGGTGCGTAAGTTGGTGGGGTATCGCCCCGCGAGCCAGAGAGCAGCGGCCCGCGCCTGATCGCGTCCGTGATCGGTCAGGAACTTGTTGTGCGGATCGTGCTTTCCGACACGGTCCTCGGCATGGCGTAGCAAGTAGAGGTGCATGTCACTCCAGTGAGGCGGGGGCGCTGGTGTGCCAGTCCCACGCCGTACGAACGATGTGGTCGAGGTCGCGTTCTGCGCGCCAGCCGAAGCGGCTCAGGGCCAGACCGGGATCGGCCCAGGACAGGCCCGGATCCCCGGGCCTGCGTGGCGCGATAGTGACCTCGGTGTCCTTCCCTGAGACGTTGTGCAGGACATCGATCAGCTCGCGCACGCTGACGGGATGTCCTCGGCCGAGATTGACCGGGCCACACAGGTCGTCGCTGTCCAGGTTCTCCAGCACCCGGACGTGGGCTTGGGCGAGGTCCTCGACGTGGATGTAGTCGCGAAGTGCCGTCCCGTCGGGGGTCGGATAGTCATCGCCGAAGATCCGCAGTGCGGGGGCGAGGCCCAGGGTGGCACGCACCGCCACGGGGAGAAGCTGGGTTGCCGCAGGGCCCGCGTACTCTCCCAGGGAGGCGTCGTCGGCTGCACCCGCCGCGTTGAAGTAGCGCAGGTTGGTGTAGCGCATGCCAGTGGCCTGCCCGTAGGAGGCGATCATGCGCTCACACAGGTATTTCGTCTCGCCGTACGGGCTCTCCGGCCGCACCGGCACGGTCTCATCCACCGGGCAGATCTGCGGGGTCCCGTACACGGCGCACGAGGAGGAGAAAACGAATCGCTCCACTCCTGTTCGTGCGCACAGGGCGAGCACGTTCTGCGTACCGGTCACGTTGACGCCGAAGTACGTACTAATGTCGCGCAGCGATTCTTCGGAGGACTTCAGAGCCGCAAAGTGGACCACGGCCTCGGGGCGGTGTTCTTCAAAGACCGAGGCCATGCCGGCGATGTCACGGATGTCTGCCACGTGCAGGCGACATCCCTTGACGGCCTCGCGGCGGC
Source organism: Streptomyces sp. NPDC019443 (assembly GCF_044389785.1). Lineage (NCBI taxonomy): Bacteria > Bacillati > Actinomycetota > Actinomycetes > Kitasatosporales > Streptomycetaceae > Streptomyces > Streptomyces sp. NPDC019443. The sequence continues at coordinate 495,552 of NZ_JBIRYJ010000001.1, read as the reverse complement.
CCGTGCTGAGGTTGTCGACAACGACGACGTCATGGCTGGCATCCAGGAGACGCCGTACGGTGAAGGAGCCCACGTATCCGGCTCCTCCGGTCACGAGCACTCTCATCGCCTAGTCCTCCCGCTGGGGCCTGCTGTCCCGGGTGTGCGCAGTTCCCGTCCGGTCATGAACGCCTCGGCTGCCTCCACGCCCACTTGCGTCCCCCGGTAGGCGGCCAGTGTCCGCACGGACGTCAGGGAGCGCGGGTGCGGCGGGTTGTAGACCTCATAGGGGTAGGCGGCAAGAGCCCGGCACTTGGCGTCGATGTGCTCTGTCACGTCGTAGAACAGGTTGGGGGTGAACGGCGCCACCAAGCCTGTCTGCTGTTCTGTGGAGGACAGGACCTCGAAGTGCAGGACCTGCCGGACAGGGCCGGTGCCGAGGATCCGTGTGCCGTACCCCACCGCCTGGGCGACGCTGCGGTGGTCTGCGTGGATGTCGCCCGGGTGGTGGGTGAACACGATCTCGGGCCCCGCTTCGCTCAGTACCCGGCTGACCGCCTCGACGACCTGGCGCTGCGGCAGGTCCGCGAGCAGTCGGCCGTCGGCTGAGAAACCGCCGAACGAGAGTTCTGCCGCGCCCAGTTCCTTGGCCGCCGCCTGGCATCGCTCCCGCGCTTCCTCGATCGTCACGCCCGAGTGCCGCAGGGAGACTCCCTCGGCGAGGATGTGAATGTGGACCTGTGCGCCCAGCTGGGCGAGAGCCGACGCGGTGGCTCCCGCCCCGAGCGTTTCATCGTCTGGGTGCGCGGCGATGATGAGGGCCTTCACACGCGCTCCGCAACAGGACGCTCGGCGTCTGCGGTTCGGGCCGTCGACATTGGCAGGGTATCCGGCCGAATCAGCGCGCCCATGGCATAAAGCCGGTACGTGAGCACGCCGGGTGTCAGCTGGGTGGGCTTGAGCAACTGGAGCGGATCGTCGGCTTCGAGCGCGGCACGGACGACTGCGTGGGTATCGCTGTCTAGTTCCATGATGTGGGAGGTACGGGGTACGAAGACGAAGCCGCCGTCGGTCTCCTCACGCACCCGCACGTCGTCCCACACCAGCTCGCTGAGGACCGCGTCCGGGCCGAGCCGTTGGAGGGCGAGGAGATCGAGACGGTGGATGAGGTATTCCACACGCCGGGCAGCGCGGTGTCCTCCGTGGATGGCTTCGCGGCCGGCTGCTCCCATCGTTTCTGCCGCTTCACGCTCGATCAGGAGCCGCTGCATGGCTTGCCGCAGATCTTCGTCGTCGATGAACAGGAGGCCGTGCCGCTCGTCCTCCACGAACTCTGGGATGCCGCCTTGGGCGGAGGCGATGACGGGACGGCCGGCGGCCATAGCCTCCTTCAGTGCGAGCGGGCCCGTCTCGGGCACCGTGCTGGCGAGGATCACAGCGTCGCTGGCCGCGATGACCGGGGCAATAGCGGCCTGGTGGCCGAGGAAGCGGACCTGATCAGCAACACCACGCTCGACGGCCTGTTCGCGCAGGTCCGCCTCCAGCGGCCCATCACCCGCGATCACCAGCAGCGGCGGTGTCCCCTGCGCCGATTGCTCGAGATCCGCAAATGTGTCGATCACCCGCTCGATGCCCTTCTCCCACGCCAGACGGGCCAGCACGAGGAATATGAACTGCTCGGGCGCGGCCTCCAGTTCTTGACGGGCGATACTGCGATCCGCGACATCCAGGGCCTCAAGCAGGGAATCGCTGATCCCGCTGGTGAGCACTTCAACCTGCTCTTGCTGCAGGACACCAGCCGCGATCAGAGGCTCGAACTGGCGCTGTCGCTGTTCCCGGGACGTGGCGAAGACCAGATCCACGCCGCTGAACAGGTCGCGCACGTCGTCGGTGGTTCCCAGGGGAAAAGCTGAGTGGCGGAAGAGACACACCGCCGCATCATCCAGATCCTGCGACCGGGCCTGGTGGACGGCGGCGGCGTCCGCACGGCCAGTGACGCACACGATGCGAGGGCGGTGGCGCCCTAGCGCACTCCGGACCGCGTCGACTGCGGCGTCACTCGCAAACGGCGGCACGCTTACGGTCGCCAGGTCGGCAGCACGGCACTGCTGCAGCATGGCTCCGCTCTCCTCCGCAAGGACGGTGACCGCATGCCCGGCCTTGGCCAGCCCGGCCGCCATGTCCAGCATGTAGCGGTGCTTGCCGCCCCAGACCTGGTCTGAGACAGTGAGGACGATCTCCATTAGTTCCGAACACCCCTCCCAAATATTCCCGGACACGTGCCCGGGATGGTCCACAGCGAGCTGAACGCGCGCAGCGCCGCAAGGCGTGCGTTACCCACGCCCCCCAGAACGGCGTATCGCATGCCGCTGGCCCGCGCTTCACGCAGGCACTCCTCAATGAGCGCGATCGTGAGAGCCTTGTCGTGCCCACGGACTGAGGGCACGAGGGCAATGGTCGAGAGCATCCCCAGACGCGCGGTGTCGTAGGCGATGAAGCCGAGCAGGCGGTCTTTGGGCGCCAGGTCCGTGTCCCGGTCGACGACGATCACGGACGAGATCGGGTCCCGGGAGAACGACCGGTGAACCTCGCTCGCCCAACCGCCGCCGAAGGTCTCCCTGAGCCAGTCGACGAGGAGTAGCCCTTCACTGGCTTCCGGGCGGCGCACCCACAGGTCCCGGCCGTTGACCGTCAGGGATGTCGGCGCAGCGCTCGGCGTCCAGGTCCGGAAGTCGATGAAGAGATCTGCCCATTCCAGACTCCGGTCGTCACGGCTCACTGCGCTCTTGCGCTCGGTGGAGTCGGGAATCCACCACGATGCCTGCTGCAACGCCGCCGGGAAATGGTCCGAATGTTCACCGACATCCACCAGCGCGTATGCGTACCCGAGCCACTGGAGGCGCTCCAGCGCCACGTGGACGAGGAGCCAGTGCACCGTTGCGCGGTCTTCGGGGTTGACAGAGTCCATCACCTCGCAGGCGCCCACTGTGCCCGGCCCCTGGGTATTGATGCCGCAGCGGCCCAAAACAGTCTCGCCCTGATGCAGCTCGACGGAGGTCTCAGCTCGGGTGTCTGCAGACGGCTTGAACCAGGCAACTGCAGGAACGGCGCCCTGCGGCAAGGAGCCGGAACTTACCGTGTCGAGCAAGGGCTGGGACGGTGTAACGTCGTACAGACGAATCAGTGCTTCGCTGCCCATCGGCTACCTCACCTCAGCGCCTTCGAAGATCTGCCTGTCCAGCAGCGAGGTGAGCGGCGGTCCGTCGGACGCGTCGCCCGACGCGAAGTCCCAGAAGATCTCGCGCAGCCGCCCCTCGGTGAACTCCTCCTGCTCCTCGACAAGTTGTTCCTGGCCCTGCGCCCAGATATCCCGCAGCGAGGCGTCCTTGGTGTTTCCCAAGGGGGCGGCACTGTATAGGCGGCTCATAGTCACGTCCCCCGTGGCGGAGATCGCAACGCTGCTGTCGCGCACCAGGTAGGGGAACATGACGACATCCTGGAAAGGACGGAGCTTCTCGCCCGGCACCAGGTAGGGCGCGTTGAGGTTCAAGTCGAAGTCGGTGGCCGGAACGTCCTGCTTGAACTCGGCCACCTTGCGGTGAACCGCCATGGTCTCCTCTTCCGTCAGGAGCAACCGGTTGCGGCCGCCGCGGCCGTGCGCTCGGACGAGAATGAGGTCCTGGCGACGGAAACCCTGGGCCTGCAGGTAATGCGCGAGGTCGAATACGTTGTGCTGATTGGTCTTCATCACCGTGGTCAGCACCTTGAAGCTGCGCACACGGTCGCGCAGGTAAATCGAGTTCTCCACGACCGTGTCGAACACGTCCATGAGGCGGACGGCAGCGAACGTCTCCCGCGTGCCGTCCATGCTCACCCGCACGGACGAGATACCGCTGTCCACGATGCGGTCGAGCTGCTCCTGGGTGTGTGCCGCCGCGTTCGTGATCAGGGTGACGGTCGAGTGGCGCAGTTTGGGCACCACGTCCAGCAACTGCCAGAAGCCCTTGCGGATCGTCGGCTCGCCACCGGTGAGGGTGATCTCGAACGTGCCCATCCGGTCCAGCTGGAGCATGATGTCCTGGAGTTGCTCGATGGACAGCATCTTGCGGCGGATGTGGAGCGGGATCTCTCCGGTATTCGTGCGGCAGTGGATGCAGCGCAGGTCGCACGCGTAGGTGACATCCAGGCTGGCGCGTACGGGTGCAGTGTAGCCGGGCATCAGTTGGCCCTCTCCTCTTGGAAGATGCGCTGGCGTATGTCGTCAAGGCCCCGCGACTCCCACCACGCGAGAGTGAGGCGGATCCCCTCCTCGAGGCCCACACCATCGGCCTTCTGGCCGATCTGCCGGGCCTGCAAGGCTGTGCTCGCCCGGAACTCCGTGATCTCGTTCGGCCGGGACTGCTTCTGACTGACCCCGGCGTCCGGGGATGCCTTCTGCAGGACTCGCACGACATCGTTCACAGAGAAGGATCGGCCGGAACCGAAGTTGACGACGGGGGCGAGCGGCCGGCCTGCCAGCATGACGAGCTTGCCGACGACATCTGTGATGTAGGTGAAGTCACGGCGTTGCTCGCCGTCGCCCTCAACGGGCAGCTCGTTCCTGGTCAGGAGATTGGCGCAGAGCCGCGGCACCAGGGCATCGGGGCGTTCGCCGGGGCCGTAGACGTTGAAGAACCGAACGATGCCCACTTCAGGGGCACCAGAAGCTCGCTGGTGGGCCCTGGCCAGCATCTCCAGGCCGACCTTGCTTGCCGCATAAGGCGAACGTGGGGACAGGGGACTCGTCTCAGGCGTTGGCAACATATCGGCCTCGCCGTAGACCTCGCAGGTACTCCCCACGACTACTTTGGGAACGCCGACGCTCGTGCAGAGAGCCAGCAGATGCCGGCCAGAGTCCACGTTGTCCAGATAGTCAAGCGGCTGCTGGAAGGAGCGAGGGACGCTCTTGTGGGACGCCAGATGGTAAACGAAGCGCACGTCTGAGAGGTCCCGCTCCTCTAACTCTAAGACGGGTTTTTCCAGGAACTTGCCGGTTCCTTCTGGCGGGATCATGGGCGGTACACGCAGGTCGTCCACAACCGTTACCTCTTCCCCGGACGCAACCAGTGCACGGGCAAGATGGCCACCAATGAACCCGGCACCTCCGGTGATGAGAATTCGGTCCCTCGAAGGGTTTTTTTGCACGCCAATACCTCGGCATCCCCGTTAGTGGGTCAATTTGTGAATGGGCTTACTGGATTGGAGAGATGGGAGCACAGGCTCAGCAGGGAAATCCCCGCCAAGCCAGCGATCGATGTTGTCACCCTAGGCGGCGCAGTGGCCACTGGCATGTGACTCGCTTCACGTTTAATCTGACACTTGGGCGAGATCTTGGCGAGAATCTGCAGGTGAATGCTTCATGAGGATCACTACATTCCGGATAAGAGGAGTGCTGGAAAATCCTTACTCTGGCGTGAACCTGTTACCGGATGGCTTGACGTTCTCGTTGTATCGGTAGGCAATCGGCCGTACCGGTAAGTAGCGATCACGAATTAGGGGGCGCAGCCAGCCTCTCGTACATCCCCCACCTCCTACCGCCACACCGGCTCCTGGAGGCCAACGCCAAACTGGCCAGCGCCAACACGCTGGCCGACATCGGCGGCCCCGCCCTTTGCCGGCGCACTGATCGGCGTGATCGGCGCCGCCCGCGCAGTCGCCGCGGACGCGGTCTCCTATCTCGTCACCGCCTGGTGCACCCTGTGCATCCGCAGCCCCGAGGCCGCCCCGAGCCCGCGCGCCGAAAAACCGAGCCTGCGCAGCGAGATCCGTCTCGCCTACACCTGGCGGCACCCCCTCGTCGGCCCTCTCGTGACCACGAACGCGATCACCTCCACCGCCCTTGCCGGCACCAACCCGATCTGGATCGTGTATCTGATTGTTCCCGCTTAGCGACGGTGTTGCATACCGCCTGATGTATCACCTGACCTGCTCGTTTGCATGTTGCACTCAGTCGGGTTGCATTGATACTCATCGGCCATGCACCAATCGACGTACTCATCAGCAGGCTGGGAGTCCTGGGGACTTGCGTTCAGTCCGGCGATCCCGGAGGGGATGCCACTGCTGTTCGACGACGACCTCCTCTTCGAAGACAGCAACGGCGTCCGCCCCACCACCGTCATCAACTGCTGGGCCTGCGAGCTGCCGGCGAATGGATGCCCATCGCCAAATTCGTGGCCCTACTACGTGCGCACGGTGCGTGAGTGGCTGGAGTTCATATCCGAGCATGGGGTCGCCCTGTTCGACACGCGGCGTCGCCTGAAGGCAGCATTGAGCGCGTACTCCGTCTATCGAGCCCAAGGCCCCATCAAGCACCGCTTCGAGGCATCTACGTGGAACCAAAACATGGGGATTCTGGCGGGGTTCTACAAGTGGGCGAAGGATGAGGAGTACGCAGACTCCGAGCCGTTCACGTACCGGCAGGCGGTCTGGGCCTTCAAGGGGCAGGTCCGTCGCGGCCGGGTCAACCAGTCACGACGGCGCCAGGCCAAGCCCCATGTGACGATCAAGTATCTCGACGACGATTTCACGGACATCCTCCTGAAAGCGTTGGCGGGCCTGGATCCTCACGGCGAGCGGGATCTGCGTTACCGAGGGCGAGAGTTGGCTCGAAACTCGGCGGTCGGACGAATGATCGTCTCCAGCGGGCTACGCAGCCAGGAGTACACGTACCTGCTGGTCTGCGAGGTGCCCGCGCTTCCCTCGCGACGCACTGCGGTGCCGATTTCGTTCCCGGTCCCTTCCGGGGTCACCAAGGGAAGCAAGTTCCGCGAGTCGTGGATCGACTACGACGCGCTGGCTGAGCTGCGCTCCTACATCGCTCTCGACCGGGCGGCGGCGACGTTCGGATCGTCCTGGCGTCCGCCGGCCCGGTGGGGGGAGCCACTGTTCGTGACGGACGCCGACCAGCGGGGAGGGCGTGTCAACGGGGTCCGTGTCCAGTGGAGTTCGCTCGTCCCTGACGAGCGGCGGCGTCTGGTCGCCCCGGACGGCGGGTCGATGCTGCTGTCGGTGTGGGGCCAAGGACGCCCGTTCACCGGATGGTCCTCGGTCTTCGCCAGGACCGCGGACCGAATCCGCGAGCGTTACGAGCCGCGTTTCCCGCACGTCAGCCCCCATCGGCTACGCCATTCCATGGCCATGGCGACCATGGCGCGGCTGATGCGCGGCTGGTACGAGCAGGCCGCTCGGCAGGTCCGCGACACCGACGACGATGCCGCCCTGGCGCACTACCTGCGAACCCAGGAGCCGCTGCTGATTCTGCGCGATCTGCTCGGACATACCAGTCCACTGACCACGGAAGCGTACCTCCATCGCCTGGACGTGCTCCGCCTGTTCACCTCCCTGTACCGGCGGGTCGGCAAGGAGTACGGCCTCCTGGACGCGGAGGCCGAGCTGGAGCTCGAGACCGAGTTCGACGACGATTTGGCGGTGGTCTGATGCCGGCGACCGTCACGCTCGACCCGCTGGGCGTGCACTGCATCTTCAGCGACGGGTCGGAGTACCGCCGGCGCCTGCGTGCGCGGCGACCAGTGGAGCTCCCTGGGCTGGCCCGCACTCTGCTGGAAGGCGCCACGGATCTTGTCCATCCGCACGGCCAGGTCGACAGTGCGGGAGGTTTCGAGCTCTACCTCACGGCTGTCCGCGCCTTCACCGACTGGCTGGCCGAGTTCGGGTTCACCGGCGAGGCATCCGACCTGACGCGCGCGCTCCTCGCCCGCTACTGGCGGCAGGGGGTGCGATCCTCCAAGGAAAGCGCGCTGCGGGCGATGCTGCGGTGCGCCGACGACCAGGAGCAGATGCTGGCGCCGGACGTGCGCGTGTTTGTCGACGGCCGGCTGTTCAACACGGGCGAGAGGTACGGCTCGCACCAGCCGTACAGCGAGGCCGAGTGGGCCCGGCTCATCCGTACCTGCCGGGACGAGGTCGATGGCGCCTTCCGCGCGTTCTGCGCGGCCCGTGAGCAGGCTTCGTCAGCTGACGGGCCAGGGGCTTCGCTCCGTGAGCGCACTGCACATCACTGGCTGGTGCTTCACGAGGGGCCCGACCCGCTCGTCAACGAGATGGCAGAGAACGGCTCCTTCCCTTTCCGGCAGAGATACGGGGCCGGTCTTCGCACGGTGCTGGATCCGCTGATCCCGACTTTGGACGTGGTCATCGCCTATCAGCTGCTGTTCGGCGCCTACACCGGGGTCGTGCCGGACGGGATCGCAGACCTGGGACTCGACGACATCGAGTGGGCGGGCGACGAGAAGATCCTCCTCAGCTACGTCAAGGGCCGCACGGCGGCGGAGAGCCTGGCTCTGTCACGTCAGGCCACTCGGCTGCTGGAACAGTGGCTCGATCACTCCGCGGTGGCCCGCCGTTTCGCGCCCGAGGAGTTGCGCCACGAGCTCTGGGTGCGTTTCACGCCGAGCGGCACACGGGCGGGAGAGCGATGGCTGGCCAAGCCGCCCACGCGCCTGTCCATATGCACTTGGATCGAGCGGCGCCAGGCCGTCGACGAGGACGGGCGCCCGCGCAGATGACCGGCGACGACGGCCTCCCCCTGGCCCTTCACCTGCACCGCATCCGCACGACGCACGACGCGCTGCAAGACCGGTCGCACTGGCGCGGCAGCCGCCGGACCACGCTGGATCCGAACCGGTCCCCCGGCGTCGAGGGGGACCACTACCTGACGAACACGACGCCGGCTCAGCGCACGGCGGTGGAAGACATCATCGCCCAGGCCCAGGAGGACCTCGTGCGCCGGGCGCTGCCGCCCTTGGTGCTGGCCACCGCCGAGATGGCAGACCTGGTGGAGAAGTATCCCGAGCACATGAAGTGGCTCGGCCTGGACAACGACGCCTTGGCGCAGTTGCTGTCCGGGGAACGCGACGTATTCACCGCGGCATGTGGAGACCAGCTGTCAGGACTGCACGGGCCGAAGGGCAAGCCCTGTCCGGCACGCCCGTGGGTGTGCCTGCTGTGTCCGCTGGCCTTGTTCGCCCCTCGCCATCTGCCGAATCTGCTGCGGCTACGGTCGTTCTTCTCCCGCCAGTGGCAGCAGATGACCACCGCCGAGTTCATCCCCCTCTTCGGCCCGTACGCCCACCGCCTCGACGAGATCCTGACCCCCGACCGCTACTTCTCCGAGCAGGCGCTGCGCGCCGCTGCTGCGGAGGTCACCGACTCTGACATCGAGCTTCCCTTGCGGCCCGAGGAGCACACCGTATGACGACCCCACACCACCCCACGGCCCTTTCGGCTACGTTTCCGCGCTCCGTCTTTCGAGGTGAAGACGTATGCGCTGCGGCCGGTCTGCCGGTCCACGCCGCGGGCCCGCATCCTCACTTCGACGACAGCATCTGGGACTTCACCGGTGTCATCGGACTGCCCCGGTACCTTGCCCGGTACGCGCGGATCCTGTCCTTCACCGAGATCCTCAATCCCCAGTGGAGGGCGCTCGCAAAGGAGTTCATCTTCGCCCGGCTCGCGCCGGACCACCCTGCCGTGCGGGAACTTGCCCACGCCTACCGGACGCCGGTGCTGGTGGCCACGGTGAACGGGCGACTGACCGTGCTCACTGGCTGGCTGAACTGGCTCACCGAGCAGGGCGTGGACAGCCTCGGGGAAGTCACCCAGCAGCACTGCGCCGCCTACCTGGAACTTCGCAAGAAGGTACGGGACAAGCACGGCGTCATCATCCGCGACAGCAGCCCCGGCTACCGCATGGACGTAGTGGCGGTCATCCAGGAGCTGGGCTACTACACCGAATTGTTCACCACCGACGGCTACGTGCCGACCTTCCGTCCGTGGGGGCGACGCACGGCGTACGCCGTCGCCGGAATGGTCCGGCGGACGGGCAACACGACGCCTCCGCTGAGCAACGACGTCTTCCAGCCGCTTGTCGGGGCGGCCCTCTACGTGGTGGAGGTGCTGGCACCGCACGTCAAGGAACTTCAGGAGCAACTGCGGGAGATGGTTCCGAACCGGCCGGGCCGCCACAGCGGGCGCCCGACCTGGAAGGTCGAGGTCGTGCAGGCCATCGACCGCCACCTACGGGAGGGCGATCCATGCGATGTCGCCCTCGATCACGTCGTGTACCAGCGGCTGGCGGACGGATGGGATCCAGACGATCCGCTGCTGCGGGTCAACCTGATCTCCCTTGCCCACGAGACCGGGCGGCACGCCTTCCACTCCACGTGGCTGCCCACCCTGCGCGGGCGCCTTGAGGAGGCCGTCAGGGAAGTCGGCCTGGCCAAGCGCTGGGGTCGGACGGCTGCTCTGGTGGAACGCGCGGACGGACGGGGCAGTGTCCCATGGACCCTGCCGATGAACACCACCGAGGCCCGGCTGCAGCTCTCTCGGGCCCGCACGGCCTGCGTCATCGCGCTCGCCGCACTGACAGGGATGCGGAAGAGTGAACTGGCCGAGCTGACCCACGACTGCCGCCTGCCCCCTGAACAGCTCGGCGAGGGTCGCCTGCGCTACCGCCTGAAGGGCAAGGTCATCAAGGGCCGGAAGCTGGGTGGTGCACACGATCAGTGGGTGACCATCAAGCAGGCGTACGACACCGCCGGCGTAGCGGCCTCGCTCGCCGACCCAGGGAAGAGCACCGGCCACCTGTTCAAGGCGCTCTCCTTCTTCACTCCGTACGAATGGTTCGTGACCTGGGTCAATGGCCCCGACGGTCGCCGTCTTGGACTGGCTCCGATCCCCGAGGTGCCGGTCAGTCTGCGGATGCTGAGGCGCACCCTCGCGGTGGAAATGGCGCACCGTCCCGGCGGTCTGCTGGCCGCCAAGATCCATCTCAAGCACATTTCCGTGGTCACCACCGAGGGCTACGCGGACCGCCCCGGCGGGGCCCAGTCGGTACTGATGGCGGAGTTCGGCCACGAGGAGCGAGAGCACAAGACGCGCGTCGCCCTCGATGCCTTCCACGACTACCAGAACGGTATCCGGCCGGCGGGGCCCGGCGCCAGCGACCTCCTGGACTTCTTCGCGTTCGTCGACGAACAGCTGGATTCGTCCGGGGCGCCGAACATCAAACGCAGCGACCAGGAAGTGACCAACCTGCTCGCCAAGCGGGCGAAGGCCCTGCATCTGGGGACGGCGAACTACTGCTGGTTCCTCGATCCGTCCAAGGCACTGTGCCTCAAACTCGCGGGGGCCCACGCCCGTGGAGCGACCGAGCCCTTGATCGGCATGTGCGATTCGGCGCGGTGTCCCCAGGCCACCCACCACGCCGGGCACCGCCCTGTGTGGGCGGCCAGCGCCGAGAGCAAGAAGGTCTTCATCGCCACCATCGGGCGCGCGCAACGAACGGAGAAGGCTCGGCTGGAAACGGAACTCGCCCGCGATGAACGGGTGCTGGCCGAGATCGACGTCCACTCCGGAACGGCGGCATAGCGTGGCGCGTATCAGCGATGAGACCCGGCGGGACAACGAGGCGGCCATTCGGCACGCGATGGAACGGCTCCTTGCCGGTGACCTTCCCGCAGGCAGCAAGTGCGACATCAAGACCCTCGCGGCCCAAGCCGGGGTCGCCCGCACCGGCTTCTACCCCAAGAAGAACCGCGACGGCACCACCCGGCCGGGCCCCTACCAGCACCTTGCCGAGGAGTTCGAGCGTCGCCTTACGGCTCTGCAGCAGGCCGGCGAGATCGTCGACCCACGTGCCGCGCAGATCGAGCGGCTCAAGGCCCAGGTCGACGCGCTCAAAGATCGGGCCGCCAAGCGGGACGAAGCCCTCGCCGAGCTCAACGCGTTCAAGACCGCCGCCGTCTCGCAAATCGCGGCCCAGCACGACGAGATCACGCGGCTCCGGGAACAGACGGCCGCACTCGGTAACGTCCGCCGCCTGCCTGCAGCCCGCGGTGGCATAGCGCCGTACGGGTCGTGCAGTTGAGGCCTTCTCTGCCCGAGTGTCCGTGTGAGGCGCAATCATGAACCGCGGGCCCTAGAGGACCTGAACGAACAGGCACCGGTCGGACAGGGCGCCCGCGACGAGTACACCAGCGCGATCGGCGACGACGGCAAGGTCGTCGACATCTCCTTCGCCACCCAGAACTGGCAGAAGGCGGTGGTCGACCGGACGCGGCCGGGGCAGTTCGTCCGCCGGCACTTCGAGGCGATGGTGTTCACCTACCTCGCTGAAGAGCTGCGCACCGGGGATGTGGCAGTGGTCGGCTCGGAGGAGTACGGCGACTGGTCCAAGCAGCTGCTGCCGTGGGACGTCGTCGAGGAGAAGCTGCCCGCCTACCTGGTGGAGGTCGGGCTGTGCGAGGAGAGCGAGGCCGTCGGCTTCGACGCCGCGTCCTTCCGCCGCCAGCTGGAGGTCCGCCTCCGCCACCTGGGCTTCCCCACCCAGCGAGGACGCAAAGCGGCAATCCGCCACCTCGTGCTCCAAGCCCCCGCCCCCGTGGTCGCCGCATGCTCAGCTACCACGACGACACCACCGCCCAGCTCGCCGCCGACGCCTGAGGAACCCTGCGGCACTATGCCGCGGGTGACCACTCACGGTGACCATGAACCCTCGCCGACCCAGGAATACGCGACTCTCGATTACGCGAGGTCGCCAGTTCGATACCCCATCCGTCGTGGACATCGCGCCACCCCCAGAGGCGTTCGGCGTCGCATCCTCGGCCTGCGTCAACTGGCCAAGGCTGATTGCGGGCCGCCATGTGCGTGTGGGGTGGGGAGTCGGTAGCGGAGGAACAGGTACGAATTCCGTCGCCGCGCGCTGATCAGGTCCATCCACGCCGGCCGGTTCGGTAGCAGTTCGAGCCCAGCGACCAGCCCGGGCCGGGAGGTGCCGGTGCGGCCGGCGAGCACCGGGGATGCGGTGAGGAACAGCTCATTCAGCAGGCCCTCAGCGAGCAGATGACCGATGAGGTGCGGTCCGCCCTCGGTGAGCACGGCGGTGTAGCCCTGGGTGTGGATGGCCGCGAGTACGTCGGTCATACGGAGGGTGGGTCCTTCGCCTGCGGTGAGTGTCGTGCATGCCGTCGGCAGGCGTCCGTCTTGGGTGCTCGGTGGGCACGTCGCCGCTCGCGGTGACCACGACCAGTCGCGGTTGGGTGGCGCGTCGCAGGCTGCGCCGTAGCTCGGCGAAGTCAGGGGCGGCTTGTGGACAGACGTGGTCGGGGGTCCATTGGTGGCCGGGCGTGGCCCGGAGCGTGCCGGCCCCGATGAGTACGGCGTCGGCGCACGCCCGCAGCAGCCCCATGACGAAGCGGTCCGCCGGTTTCCGCCCGCTGATCGCCGAGCCGGATGACGGGTATTCGGGGCCGAGAGCGACCACTCCGTCGATGGATGCAACGAAGTTCGCGTACACGCACGGCGGGGTGAAGCCCAGATCCCCACCGTAGGCCGCGGCGAGCGCCGAAGGCAGACCGAAGCAGGGTTGACCAGCCTCCTCGTACAACAGTTCCAGGGGCTCCAAGGGGCCTGGCGGTGTTCCGCAGGCAGCCTGCGCGGTGGTGTGCTCAGCCATGTCCGGCCAGGCCCCGTTGGCCGCACAACGTGAAGAATTCGCCCCGCAGTTGTGGATCCTCGTCGTAGGTACCCCGCCAGTGGGTGGTGCGGGTACTGGACTCGATCTCCCGTACGCCGCGCATCTGCGTGCACAGATGCACCGCTTCCAAATGGACCGCGACGCCGTGTGGCAGCATGATTTGCTGCAAGGATTCAGCGAGTTGGTGGCCGATGCGTTCTTGCACCGAGAAGCGGCGGGCGAACAGCCGTACCAGCCTGGTCAGCTTCGAGAGCCCGAGGATGTGCTCGTGTGCGATGTAGCCGACATACGCCTTGCCGAAGAACGGCAAAGCGTGATGCTCACAGAGGGCGAAGAACGGGATCGGACCTTCGACGATCTGGCTGATCCGACAGTCCGACCCGCCGTGGCATTCGGTTTCGAACGCGGTGACCAGCTTTTCGTCACCCTCGTACCCGCTCGTGGCGTCGAAGAGGGCGCGCAGAAAGCGGCGGGGTGTGTCGGCCGTGGCTGCTGACCCGACGGCCAGGCCCAGCGCCTCGAAGATCTCCTTGAGGTGGCCCTCGAACCGCTGCCAATCCTCGGGGGTGATCTGCCGCGGAGACACCGCCGCCCACTCGATCTCGTCTGTGACGGGTACGAGACTCTCACCGACCAGCCCTGCGACGGGCGGGGGACCGTTCATCGGCGGGAGTTGATCATTCATGAGCAGCCTCAAGATGCGACGAACGTCTCGCTGGAGTCGGTCACACCCATTATCAGCTGATTTCTGCATGAGTGCTGCTCGAAAACACGATGCCCCCCCGTGCGCCAGTGCAGTAAGACGGCGAGCGCATCCCGGTGACGTTTGACCCCGCTGTCAGCTCCCGAGCAGCTCAGCGAGCACCTCGGCTTCGCTGATCTCGGGATGCTTGGTCGCGGTGAGTAGCGTCAAAGGCCGATCTTCGGCAAGGTCGCTCAGGTGCGCCAGGGCGTCTGCGTGTTCGGGATCTTTGAGCTCGGTGCGGTAGCGGCGGCTGAATTCCGCGAACCGCTCGGGGTCGTGGCCGTACCACTTGCGCAGCTCTGTGGACGGGGCGACCTGCTTGCACCACTCGTCGAGGTGGGCCTTGTCCTTGGTCAGTCCCCGGGGCCAGATGCGGTCGACCAGCACTCTGGCGCCGTCTGCCTGCGCCGGATCCTCGTAGACCCGGCGGACATGCACCGTCTTCTTGCGGGCCATGAAACCTCCTCGCGACTGACCCCTCAGCTACACGTAGTAACGGGCGACGATCTCAAGGCGTGCCACTTCGTCCGGGCCCGGGTAGGCCACCAGGACTGGCAGGCCGTTGGGGTCCCGGCCCTCGATGACGGTGAAGCCCTCACCGGGCCTGGTGTACACATGGTCGGACCGGGCTCTCAGTACGCGCTCGCACCGCTGGAAGTCGTCGGGGCCGTCCGCTGTCCAGATCACGTACTGCGCACCGACGTGCCCAGCTGGGTGGGAGGCGTTCGGCCCCACGGAACGTAGGGTTAACTTGAAGCCGCCAGGGCCCACGAGCAGTGCGGCTGTGGCGGTGCGGACGGTGACCTCCATGTTCAGCAGGTCGCTGTAGAAGTCCGCCGATTCGTCGTGGTCATGGACGAACACCACGACCGAGGCCAACCGTGGCCCACGCGTGTCCTCTGCTGCGTTGCCAGCTGGCTCCGCATCTGTCGGAAGCACCGCGTGGTGCGGCTTGGAAGGCGCGGTTTCGTGGGGATGCGCCATGAGGACCCTTCCGCCTTCGGCTGCGACGCGAAGGCTTCATCTCTGGTGTGGCTGGTCCCGCTTTCCACGCTACCCGGCTCGCGTCGTGCCCGCCGCAACCGCGCGGCAAGCCCCTGCACGGTGCTGGCCGGGGAGGCGTTCAGCCTGGCCACGTGAGGAATCCTCCGATGATGGTGCCGTAGGCGAGGTGTGCGGCGAGGGTGACGGTGGGCGTGCCGGGGCCGTAGTTGAGCATGAGGAAGCCGGGTGGTTCGAGCAGCGCGACGTGGGGGGCGCTGGTTTCGGGCGTGCCCATGCGGGGGTGGATGAGAGGCAGCAGGATGTTGACCAGGGCGGTGACGGCGAATAGGCCGTGGACGAGGCCGAAGAGACATCCCAGCCACCAGCTGCTGTAGCCGATGGCGGCGAAGACCGCGTAGTAGATCAGGGCGAAGATCTGGCCGTTGATGAAGTGTGCGCCGTAGCCGTATGCCTTGGCGCGGGTGCGGTTGCTGGTGAAGGCGGTGCCGAGCAGGAAGGGCAGGTCGATGCGGGTGAGCTTGAGGGCGTTGGCTGCGCGCAGGCCCGTGGTCAGGACCAGGGTGCCGGCGAACCCGCCCGCCAGAGCGGCCCAGATGGTCATCGTGTGGCCTCCCCGATGGCGCAGGCGGCGCTGATCAGGGCCAGGTGGGACAGGCCCTGGGGCAGGTTGCCGAGGAAATCGCCGGTGGTGGGGTCGATCTCCTCGCTGTAGAGGCCCACGTCGTTGGCGAGAGCCACGAGCTGGTCCATGAGGGACACGGCTTGGTCTGTGCGACCGCACCGGGCGAGGGCTTCGACAAGCCAGAAGGAGCAGGCGAGGAAGGCGCCCTCGCCGCCGGGGACGCCGTCGGCGCCTAGGTAGCGGGCGACGTAGGGGCCGTCCTGCAGGGTCTGCTGGATGGCGGCGACGGTTGCGTGCATGCGGGGGTCGTTGGGCGGCAGGTAGCCGTGGAGCAGACCGAGGAGGACTCCGGCGTCCATGTCGTCGCTGTCGGCGGAGCGTACGTAGCTGTTGCGGTGCGGGCTGAAGCAGCAGGTGTCGACGAAGTCGGCGATGGCCTGTCGTTCGCGCCGCCACCGGGGCGCGTGGCGGTCGGGGATGAGGTGGCGGGCGGCGAGGTCGAGGGCGCGGTCAAGGGTGATCCAGCACATCATCTTGGACTGGGTGAAGTGCTGGAGTGTGCTGCGGACCTCCCAGATGCCCGCGTCCGGCTGCTGCCATGTGGTGCAGATGAAGTCGGCGGTCTGAGCCAGTCGGCGGGCGATGTCGGCGTCGAGTCGGTGGCCTGCTGTGGCGTGGAGCCAGGCGGTCTGCAGCAGTTCCCCGTAGGTGTCGAGCTGAAGCTGGCCGGCGGCAGCGTTGCCGAGCCGCACGGGCGCCGAGCCTCGGTAGCCGGACAGGGGCAGGACCTGCTCGGGTGCGCGCGTGCCGCCGTTGAGGCGGTACAGCACATTCAGGCGTGGGTGGGTGAGCTGGGAGGCGTGCATCAGCCACCAGAAGTAGCTGGTGGCCTCCGGCGCGCATCCCAGCTGCAGGAAGGCGTCCAGGGTGAAGGCGGAGTCCCTAATCCAGCTGAAGCGGTAGTCCCAGTTTCTCTCCCCGCCCACCTCCTCGGGCAGGGAGGTGGTCGCGGCCGCGGCGACCGCGCCCGAGGGGGCGAACACCAGCAGTTTGAGGGCGAGGGCGCTGCGCATGACCGCCTCGCGCCATGGTCCGGTATAGGTGCGGTCCGCGCACCATTGGCGCCAGGTGGCAGTGGTGTGGTCCAGGCGCGCCTCGCACTCTGTCCGGGTGGGCAGGACCAGCGGTTCCTGGTGCGCGTACGCCAGCGCGATGACGGCCTGGGTACCGGCCTCGCTCCGGAACCCGGATGCGACGGCATTACCGGTGAGCTGCGGCTGTCCCGCGTTCCAGGCGCAGACCGCGACGGCATCAGGTCCAAAGGTGGCCACCGGGACGCCGGCACGGTGGGTCAGGTGCGGTGCGCGAGTGCCGTAACTGAAGCGCGGCTGGACGCTCCAGCGCATGGGGACGCTGCCGGCGAGGCCCTCGATCCCCCGGACCAGTTCCCGTCCGGGCGCCAGGGAAGTGGCGTCCGGGAGGGTCAGCGCATCGGTCAGCCGGACCGTGCCGTGCCCGGTGGTGAACGTCGTCTCCAGCACGTTGGTGCCGGGCAGGTAGCGGCGGCTTGCGGTGTACGGCACGTCGGGCTGGAGAAGGAACCGGCCGCCGCGGACGGGGTCGAGCACGGCGGCGAACAGGCTGGGCGAGTCCAAGTCCGGCCAGGCCAGCCAGTCCACCGAGCCGTCGCGGGCGATGAGCGCGGCGCAGCGCCCGTCACCGATCACCGCGTAGTCCCGCAGCTGCGCATACCCCTTCTTCCGCACCGGCTGCGCCGCATCCGCGGCCTGGGATGAACGGCCGGATGCGGGAGGCGTGGCTGTCACCTTCACACCACCTTCTGGCGGGCTGTCACCCAGCCGAGTCGGGGCGGTCGAGAAGGACGCTCAGTGGGACGTCGGGGTCAGCGAGCCCCGTCGCGTCGACCGGGCGCCCGGAGGTCACCAGGGCCCGGATCGGGTCAGTGACGTCCCAGACGTTGACGTTCATACCGGCCAGTACCCGGCCCTCGGCGAGCCAGAACGCGATGAACTCGCGGGTGTCCCTCCGGCTACGGAAGACCACCTGGTCGTAGCCACCGGGCTCCACGTAGCCGGTGTACTCCATGCCCAGGTCGTACTGGTCGGTGAAGAAGTACGGCACACGGTCGTAGGCCACGTCCTGGCCGAGCATCGCCTTGGCCGCGACTTGAGGCTGGTTGACGGCGTTGGCCCAGTGCTCGACACGGATGTGCTTGCCGAGCAGCGGGTGAAAGGCGTTGGCGACGTCGCCTGCGGCGTAGATGTCCGGGTGCGAGGTGCGCAGGTGGGCGTCGACACGGATGCCGTTGTCGACCTCCAGGCCGGCAGCGTCGGCGAGCTGGGTATTGGGGGTGATGCCGACCCCGACGATGACCGCATCGGCATTAATGCGGCTGCCGTCGGCCAGCAGCACACCGTTCGCCCGGCCTCCGTCCGCCGAGATCTCGGCGACCTGGACACCGAAGCGCAGGTCCACCCCGTGATCGGTGTGCAGGTCGGCGAAGATCTGGGAGACCTCACGGCCCAGCACGCGCAGCAGCGGCAGCTCCGCCATCTCCAGCACGGTGACCTCCACGCCGGCCGCGCGGGCGGCCGCCGCGGTCTCCAGACCGATCCAGCCGGCGCCGATCACCACCATGCGGGAAGCCGACTCGAACGATCTTTTGATGCGGTCGCTGTCGGCGAGCCGGCGCAGGTAGAGCACTCCGTCGAGGTCGGCTCCGGGCACGGTCAGGCGACGCGGCGCGGAGCCGGTGGTCAGGAGCAGCTTCCCGTAGCTGATGCGGCTGCCGTCAGCGAGCGTCACCTCGTGTCCGGCCGGGTCGATCGCGGTTGCGGTGGTGCCCAGGCGCAGGTCGACGTCGTGCTCGGCGTACCACTGGGGAGGATGGACGTAGACGGTGTCGCGCTCGTCCTTGCCCAGCAGATAGCCCTTCGACAGCGGCGGGCGTTCGTAGGGGCGCTCGTTTTCCTCTCCGAGCAGCACGATCGGGCCGTCGAAGCCCTCGTCGCGGAGGGTCTGTGCCGCCTTCGCACCGGCCAGGCTGGCTCCGACGATCACGAATGCTGTGTTCGCGGCCATGTTCTCTCCTCTGCTGCGTTGACTCGGCCCGCACGCGGATGGCGATCCGCTCCCCGCCAGGCGTCGCCCGTGGCCAGGCCATCGTCGTCGATAGCCCTGCCCTCTCAGCGGTTGATTTGTTCCCCGGTGTGTCTGCCGACCGGTCGTCGCCGGAGACAGTGGTGCTGGGACCGTTCGCCGGCGGCCGACGGCTGGCGGTCGGCTGCGTCAGGCGGCGCTGCGCCTGGTGTGCAGTTCGGCCTCCAGTTGCTCGAACAGCTCGTTGCCCGAGGCAGCGAACTTGGCGATGCCCTCGTCCTCCAGCACACGCACCACGTCGTCGTAGGACACTCCGACCGTCTCCAGGCCCTCCAGTACCTGCTGGGATGACGCGTAGGTGCCGTGGATGGCGTCGCCCTGGATGCGGCCGTGGTTGTCGACCGCGCGCAGGGTCTGCTCCGGCATGGTGTTGACCACCCCGGGCGCCACCAGTTCATCGACGTAGCGGGTGTCGGCGTAGGCGGGGTCCTTCACCCCGGTGGAGGCCCACAACGGGCGCTGGGGGCGCATTCCGGCCGCGGCCAGAGCCTGCCACTCCTCGGATGCGGTGGCCTGCTCGGAGTGCTGGTAGGCCAGGCGTGCGTTGGCGATCGCGGCCTGTCCGCGCAGGGCCAACGCCTCGGGCGTGCCGATCTTGTCCAGTCTGCTGTCGACCTCGGTGTCCACCCGGCTGACGAAGAAGGAGGCCACCGATGCGATGGACGCCAGATCACGCCCCGCCGCATGGGCCTTACCCATGCCGTCCAGGAAGGCGCGGAGCACCTGGTCGTAGCGATGGAGCGAGAAGATCAGCGTCACGTTGACGCTGATGCCTTCGGCGAGCGCGGTGCTGATCGCCTCCAGGCTGGGCTCGGTGGCGGGGATCTTCACGAACAGGTTCGGCCGGTCCACCAGCCACCACAGGGCCCGTGCCTCGGCGATCGTCGCCGCCGTGTCGTGAGCGACGCGCGGGTCCACCTCGAGCGATACCCGTCCGTCCACCCCGTCGCTGGCCTCGTACACAGGTCGCAGTACGTCGCAAGCCCAGCGAACGTCGAACGCCGTCAGCAGCCTGACGGCTTCCTCCACTCGCACCCCACGCCGGGCCAGATCACCGACCTGCTCGTCGTAGTGGACACCCGAACGGATCGCCCTGGCGAAGATCGTCGGATTGCTGGTAATGCCCACCACGTGCTGGTCACGCACCAAGTCGGCCAGCCCGCCACCGGCGAGCCGCTCCCGGCTCAGATCATCGAGCCAGACCGCTACGCCTTCAGCGGCTAGCCGGTCCAGGTTCTCACTCATGATCTTCTCCCTTGCGTCGTCGTGGGATGCCGTCTAGAGGTGTCGCCTGGATCCTCTGCGGGCCGGGGCGCAGACCTCCTTCGCACACACCCCGGTGGCAGGGCCGGGCACGCTCGCTCCGCCGACTGCGGCGCGTAGTTCCACACAACACCGTCCCGGGCGAGGGGCCGGGCCGCTCCGGCGCGATGCGCCCGGAGGGGGCCGCCGGTGCTCCGCAGTTCGGTGGAGGCAGCGGCATAGCCGTCGGGCCTCGGGTCGGGCGGGTGGATCCGTGAGGCTCCACCCGCCGGGTGGATTCAGTGCGCTCCGCGCCTGTTCACCGCTGCCGCTTGGCGTGGTAGCGCTGGGCGAGCCGAGCAAGCGCGACGGCACCGAGGAGCAGTCCGAAGTCGCGCAGCGCGACATCGTAGTGGCCCGGGACGGTCAGCAGGTTGACGATGATGCCCGCCAGCCAGCCGGCGACGAGCCAGCCCCCGAAGCGCGGAGCCAGCGCCACGGCGATGCCGGCCACGATCTCGATCGCCCCCACCGCGTACATGGCCGCCTGGGCGCTGCCCGGGGCGATGTCGTCGATCCACGGCGCGAGGTAGGTGGGCCAGTCCACGAGCAGGTTGGCGAACTTGTCCAGCCCGAACAGGATCGGGGCCACCGTGAATCCGGTACGCAGGATCACGAACGCCTGGTAGCCGGGATCGGTGAGCATCGCCCGCCGCGGGGCTGCGGAGGTGGTGCTGGTGGTTGCGGAGGACATGACCCTCTCCTTCTATCGACAATGTTAATTAACAATAGAAGAACCCCGCTTCGCTCTTTAGTCAATGGCTGTGGGTTTTACACTGGTGTTCGTGGATGCCCCCAAGGAAGTACGCGACCCCGACGTCTCCGCCATCGCCGCCCTCGACGAGCCCACCCGCAGGAGGCTGTACGACCACGTGGTGCGCCAGCCGAGCCCCGTCAGCCGCGACGAGGCGGCCGCCGCCCTCGGCCTGGCCCGACAGACCGCCGCGTTCCACCTGGACCGGCTCGCAGACGAAGCACTGCTCGACGTCGTCTACGAGCGCCGCAGCGGACGCTCCGGACCGGGCGCGGGAAGGCCGGCCAAGCTCTACCGCCGCTCGGCGAAACAGGTCGCCGTCAACCTGCCGGACCGCCGCTACGAGCTGGCCGGACGGCTGCTCGCCCAAGCCGTGGAGGAATCCGACGCGACCGGTAAGCCGGTGCGGGACGTGCTGCACCGCAAGGCCGAAGAACTCGGCACACAACTGGGCGGGCAGAACAAGACGGAGGTCTTCGACCTTCTGGAGCGGTACGGCTTCGAGCCACGCTGCGAGGGCGATGCCATCGTTCTGGCCAACTGCCCCTTCCACGCGCTGGCCCGGGAGCACACCGAGACAGTGTGCGGCATGAACCTCCACCTGCTGCGCGGTGTCCTCAATGGCCTGGACGAGGCCGGACTCGAGGCACGCCTCGCGCCCAGCCCGGGGCGATGCTGCGTCCGACTGCAGCCAGCCGCCTGACCAGTTCGGAGCCCGCTGGAACGGGGGGCGCCGCGAACGAACGAGACCAACCGGCATGTAGCTGTGAAGCACAGACGGTGGGTTCGGAACCGTCGTCCTCGGCGAGTGCCTAGTCGGTGGCCACCGAAGGGTGCTCGCCCTTGTTGTTGCCGGACGGGACAACGAGCTTGCGCGCGTTCTCGGGTATGGGGACTCTCTGGATGCGTAGGCGCGGGCGTAGGCGGCCAAGAGGCTGACCGCTGCGAAGGCGAGACCCTCGGTTGCATGCCCTGGGGCCTGCCGAACCCCGCGGCCCCGACGTCACGTTCGTGTGAGCCACAGTCATCGTCGGGGTCGCTCCCTGACAGCAAACGCTCGCGCTGGACCCCGCTGGCTACGAACCCGCGCCCGACGAGCACTAATGCAGCTAGTGTGCGCTTTCTCACATGGCCGGACGGAGAAAGCATCACGATGGGACTGCTGCAACGGGACACCACACGAGCGGCTTTCCGCGGCGTAATGCAACACGACCTGCGGGGGACACAGTTTCTGCGGGAACGAACCACGTCCGCGAACTGCACTGCTCACCACAGGCGTTCGCCCTGGTCATGAGCACTGGGGCGAGCGGAGGGTCCCTCTCAGCTCTGCCGGCTTTGGATCGCCCACAGTCAAGACCTGCGGCGCGAACTGGGCGACGCCCCGGCCGAGAACATGCTGCGCGAGGCGCACCAGGTGCTGCCCACACTGAGCGTTTTCAGAGTGGCCACCGACGGAGTGACGGACTCGGTGTGCGCAACGCACGAGGCACCCGTGCCGTTGAGGGAGGTGTTCGAAGTCTCAACTCATCAGTGCAGGTGCCTCGTTGGTTTCGTATCCCGCCGCACTTGACCTGCCCCATGCGCTGGTCGAGTGGGTCACCATGCTCATCGTCACCCGCGAGGGTGACCGCCGCTGCAAACTTCCACCGCACCAACGGGCGCTGATCGGTCTGGTGTACCTGCGCAAGCACGACACCCTGGCTCAGATCGCCGCCGGCTTCGGTATAGCGGTAGGCACCGCCCACGCCTACACCGCCGCGGTGATCAGCCTGCTCGCAGACCGGGCGCCCGGTCTGCTCAAGGTTCTGCGCGAGCACGATCCGGACTACGTTCTGCTCGACGGGCCGTGTCGGCGACGGCAGGGCCGACTACTCCGCCAAACACCGTCGCCACGGAGTGAACGTGCAGGTCGTGACCGATCCGACCGGGCAGGTGCTGTGGATCTCGCCGGCCTTGCCGGGACGGTGCCACGACCTGACCGCCGCCCGCACCCACCGGATCATCCGGATCTGCGAACACCAGGGCGTCCCCGTCCTCGCCGACCGCGCCTACCAAGGCGCCGGACCGTGGGTGACCACCTGGCGCAGACGACCGCCCGGCGGTGAACTGTCCCCGACACAACGGACGATCAACCGGGCACTGGCAACATCCCGGGCACCAGTCGAACGCGGCATGGCACGGCTGAAGTCCGGCGAATCTTCCGAAGGTCCCGGATATACGGGCGCTCGGAAGTCCGCGCCCTCTTCATCTCCGCATCCGGCTTCACCGGGTCAGCCATCGCAGAAAGCGAACGCGCACTGGAACCAGCGAGTGATCGTCCTGGGCGAACTCCGGGAACTCGTTCTCCTGCTCGAACAGCAAGGTGACATTGCGACATGGCTACGCGAAAAGGTCCGTTTCGCGCAGCTCGAACGTCGCCCTCTCGCCCTGCTGGGCTCCGACTTCTGAGCACGCCACACGCACCATCAGGCTGCCCACTCGTCCCAGGACATGGCCTCGCGCCAGGTCCTCCTGTCGGTCGATCAGCGCATCCGCTCCCTGACAGGCCCCTGGAGGTCTGCCGCCATCACCCGCAACACGTCCCCATGTGTGGCCCCTTGCACCAAGGTCAGCGTATAGCCGACCTCCAGCGCATAACGGAGCAGCGGGAAGGCTCGCACCCAGGCCTAGTCATGTGCCGTAGCTGAAGGCCTGCAGCGCATTGCCCGGTGCCACTGACACCGCCAGGCGGCCACTCCGGAAAGACCACCAGGCCAGCCCCGGCTCAGCACGCAACAGAACCCCCGGCTGATGCGCGCCAGCTGGAGTTCTGCATGGCCCGTTCTGTCACACGCGAGTCACGAACACCACTGACGCACCCGGACCACAAGGAACCCGCCTACGCAAACAGCCTCGTTTCGGACCACGTGGACGCCAGAAGACGGTTCTGCCTACCTGCGCCATGTAGTGCCGAGGGAGGGTCCCAAGATCAGGACAGGTGCGTCTTCTGGCCCGTCAAGGCGATATTGCAGGGTCTTAGTCGTCGTCTCACTCACCCGCTCACGCTCCCATATCTCACAATTCCTCAAGGGAGGGGGTCGGGACACTCGCCAGTCGCGGCATCCCCCCTTGCGCAAGCCATCCTCGATTCCGGGCGGCGCGGCGGCACACTGACGCTCCCGAGGTACGGCGACCGGTCCTCGACACGCACGCTACCCGGAGCTCCCGTGGGCGGTCACGGCTGAGTGTCGCGGAAGGTTCCGGGGGGTCTGGCCCGTCGCGCGGGCGAAGAACTTGCTGAAGTTGGTGGGCTCCGTAAAGCCGAGGCGGTGGCTGATGGAGGCGGCGGACAGATCGGTGTGGGCCAGCAGGGGCTTGGCTTCCAGAGTGACACTGGCGTCGTTGAGCTGCTTCGCGGTGTGACCGGTGGCCTGCCGGCAGACGCGGTTGAGGGTCCTGAGGGAGTAGCCGAGCCGGGTGGCGTAGTCGTGGGCCTGGTGCTGCACGGCGAAGGCGCGCTCCAGCTCGTACTGGTGGAGGCGGTACGGCTCCATGGCGGCAGGGCCTGCGGCCCCGCCGGGCGCAGGGAGGCGTGCGATCCGCAGCAGGACTCCGGCCAGTCTGACGCAGCAGTTCCTTGGTGATCTCGTCCGTGTCCTGGTCCGACGGGGCGGCGTACTCGGTGGCGAGGTCTGTCAGCGCGCGGCCGGTCCGGAGGGGTCATCAGTCACCTGGACGGTGAGGCGGAGGCGGGGCGGGTAGTCCGGGGTGAAAAGGACGATCGTGCCGTCCAGCTCCGCGGGGCCGCCGTCCGGCGTCGTGGGCAGGCGCTGCACCTGACCGGGTCGGACGTGCGTCAGCGTCCCGCGCTATGGGCGGATCAGTGACGCTCCGACGGTACAGCGTCAGCCCGCCACCTCTAGCACTGTTGCGCTCGAGCCGCCACCACCGAGCGCATGGCGGTATGGACGCACAGACAGATGAAAGTTAGGTTAGCCTTACCTCAATCGAAGGGGCCTGATTTCGCGCCGCCCCGACCGGAGCCGCCCCGATCCGACCCCGTCCCGCGAGGAGTTACCTTGAGCGCCGCCACCGACATCGCCCTGCCCGAGCAGACCGCGGCGGAGCACGTCCGCTCCGTACTGGCCCGGGCGGTCTCCCTGTCGCTCACCACGGACGGGCAGCACTACGACCTGATCGGCATGCACTCCGTGGGCGGCAAGGGGCGGATCACTCTCCGCCCTCAGGCGGACAGCCCGCTGACCGCCCAGGTCGCCACCGCGCCGCGTGGCAGCCTCGCCGCCCTGCTGGAGTTCACCGACATCGCACCGACGCCGCTCCGTGACCGCGTGCGAGCCAGGGTGACGATCTCCGGCCGGCTCGCCCCGGCGGGGGCGAAGGACGGCGACGCGCTGCGTCTTGATCTGGCGCGCGTGACGCTGCGGACCTCGGCGGGAACCCAGGACGTCGGTCTTGACGAGTTCGCACTCGCCGAACCCGACCCGCTCGCCGTCGAGGAAGCCGCGATGCTGACCCACCTCGCCGACGCCCACGAGGACATGGTGGTGAACCTGGTCGTCCTCGCCGGGTCACGGCTGCCGCACGGCGTCGTACGGACCATGCCGCTCGCTGTGGACCGGCACAGCATCACCCTGCGCTGCGAGTACCACGAAGGCCACTGCGATCTGCGCCTCCTGTTCCCGGCCACGGCCCGGGACGCGGCCGAGGCCGGAGAGCAGGTCCGGCAGCTCCTCACGACGCCCCGATGCGCGCACCACCGGCACCCTTCCGCGCGGCCCTGACTCGCCACTCGCGACACCGAATCGGAAGATCTCCACACGCGGCCAGGGGGCAGACCATGGGACACGGCTGGCAGGGCGTCGCCCTGAAACTCATGCGCGGCAAGGACTTCACGTTCACCGTGCGCTCGAACGAACGGATCTCCGAGCACCTCCACCGGCTGACGTTCACCGACGGAGGCATGCTGAGCGCCACGGGGACGCACCCGACGATGTGGGTGCGACTCTGGTTCGAGGATGACGGACGTCCGCACCAGCGGGCATACACCCTTGTGGACCCTGACCCCGCCGCCGGCACGTTCAGCATGGAGTTCGTCCTGCACCCGGGACGGGCGAGCGACTGGGCGCGCGCCGCCGAGGTGGGCGACACGATCGAGGCCACCGTCCAAGGCACCGGGTTCACCGTGCCGGACCCCCTGCCGTCGCAGCTTCTCGTCGTCGGCGATCCGGCATCGCGGCCCGCCATCAACTCCCTCCTGGAGTCGATGCCGTTGACCCCGGCCACCATCTGGTTCGAGAGCTCGGACCCCTCGGACGCGGACGGCATCCCGCATCAGGACACCGCCGGCCGTCGAGTCGTCCGCGTCCCCCGGCGCGACGGAGGAGCCGAGCTGGTCGAGACCGTGCGATCGAGCCTGCCGGCACATCTGGACGCCAACTCCTACGTGTGGATCGCCTGCGACACGGCGACCACCCGAGCGCTCGCGGCGTTCGCGTGCAAGCAACTCGACGTACCCAAGGAGCGGTTGTACGCGCTCGGGTACTGGCGAGCCTCATGACTGAGCCACCATGGGCGCGACTTAGGTTAGGCTAAGCTAAGCGGCAATCGAGGGGTGGGGCGCTGGTCGCGCACGTCATTCAGGGGAGGAAATCACCATGGGCCTGCCGGCCGTCGACTCCTACCCCATGCCCAGCCGCGCCGCCCTCCCCCGCTCCTGCGCCTCCTGGACCATCGACCCCGGTCGCGCCGCGCTCCTGGTCCATGACATGCAGAACCACTTCGTGAAGGCGTTCCCAGCCGGGCAGTCCCCGGTCGTGGAACTCGTCGACAACATCGCGGCCCTGCGCGAACTCGCCGGGGCTCTCGGCATGCCGGTCGTCTTCAGCGCCGAGCCGGCCGCCCAGCGGCCCGGCCAGCGCGGCCTCGTCGCCGACGTCTGTGGCCCCGGCATAGGCGACGAACCCGACGCGGCCGCGATCGTCGCTCCGCTCACGCCCCGCCCGGGCGAGCATCTGCTCGCCAATGTGCGCCAGAACGCCTTCCTCCGCAGCCACCTCGGGAGACTGCTGCGTTCGGAGGGTCGCGACCAGCTGATCGTCTGCGGGGTGTACGCCCACCTCGGCGTCCTCCTGACGGCCGCGGACGCCTTCATGAACGACATTCAGCCCTTCGTCGTCGCCGACGCCGTGGCGGACTTCTCCCCCGAGGAACACGCCATGGCCCTGCGATGGGCCGCCCGCAGCGGTGTGGTGTGCACGACCGAGGCCCTGTTGCGCGACCTCCTGCTCAACAGGACGCCGCGAGAGGTTCGCCGGGACGCGTGACCGAGTCCCCGTGGCGGCAACCCTGCGGCGCCCCCCTGTGGCGGCAGCCCTCACACGTACCGAGAGAGACGGAAGAACATGACCGTAAGGGTCGCGGTGGCCGGTGCCAGCGGCTACGCGGGCGGGGAGATCCTCCGCCTGCTGGTGTCGCATCCCGGCGTGGAGATCGGCGCGGTGACCGCGCACAGCAGCGCGGGCCGGTCGCTCGGATCCGTACAGCCACAGCTGACCGCGCTCGCGGACCGAGTCCTCGACGAGACTTCGGCGGCTGTCCTGCGCGGTCACGACGTGGTCTTCCTGGCCTTGCCGCACGGGCAGTCTGCCGCGTTCGCAGGGGAGTTGGACCCGGGCACGCTGATCGTGGACTGCGGCGCGGACTTCCGGCTGCGCGACCCGGCGGCCTGGGAACGCTTCTACGGCTCCGCCCACGCCGGGACCTGGCCCTATGGACTCCCGGAACTTACTGGCGCCCGGGACGAGTTGAAGGGTGCTCTGCGGATCGCCGTACCCGGCTGCTACCCCACGGCGGTCACGCTCGCGCTGTTCCCCGCCTACGCGGCCCGGCTGGTGGAGCCGGAGGCCGTGATCGTCGCGGCCAGCGGGACGTCGGGCGCCGGACGGGCGCTCAAGCCGCAGCTGCTCGGCGCCGAGGTGATGGGCTCCATGAGCCCGTACGGAGTCGGGGGCGGCCACCGGCACACACCCGAGCTGACGCAGAACCTCTCCCGGGTGGCGGGCGAACACGTCACGGTCTCCTTCACCCCGACGCTGGCTCCCATGCCCCGAGGCATCCTCGCCACCTGCTCGGCCCGCCTCCGCCCGGACGCGGCCGCGGCCGGGCAGGAAGCGGTGCGCGCGGCGTACGAAGCCGCGTACGCCGACGAGCCGTTCGTACGGTTGCTGCCGCCCGGCCAGTGGCCTTCGACGGCCGCCGTACTCGGCTCCAACACCGCGCAGGTGCAGATCACCGTGGACCCGGACGCCGGCCGACTGATCTGTGTGAGCGCCATCGACAACCTGACGAAGGGCACCGCGGGTGGCGCGGTGCAGAGCATGAATGTCGCCCTCGGCCTGCCGGAACGGCTGGGCCTGCCCACGAATGGAGTGGCTCCGTGAGTGTGACCGCTGCCCGTGGATTCCTTGCGAGCGGTGTGGCCGCCGGCATCAAGGAATCCGCTGATCGCGATCTGGCTCTGGTGGTGAACCGGGGGCCGTCGCGCGCCGCCGCCGGTGTCTTCACCTCCAACCGCGTGCAGGCCGCGCCCGTACGCTGGTCCCGACGCGCCTTGGCCGACGGCCGGATATCGGCCGCCGTCCTCAACTCCGGTGGCGCCAACGCCTGTACGGGACAGGCGGGTGCCGTCGACGCGCTGCTGATGGCCGAGCACACGGCACGGGCGGTGGACGTGGACCCGCACGAGGTCGCGGTGTGCTCCACCGGCGCGTACAGCTCATGAGCACACCCGGGACGACGCGAATGACGACACAGCTGGGGACGCTCCCACTCGGGCGGTCCGACGCCACCGACGAGCTGACGGCCGCCGACCTGCCCTGGCTGGAGGAGCTCCAGGGCCGGACGGTCGTCGTCAAGTTCGGCGGCAACGCCATGGTGGACCCCGCACTCCACCGGACGTTCGCCCAGGACGTCGTAGAGCTGTGGCACGCGGGCCTGCGCCCGGTCGTCGTACACGGCGGCGGACCGCAGATCAGCGCAATGCTCGACCGCCTCGACCTGGAGGTCCGCTTCGAGGCGGGCCTGCGGGTGACCACGCCGGAGACCATGGACGTGGTCCGCATGGTGCTGACCGGTCAGGTCCAGCGGGAACTCGTCGGCGCCCTCAACGCCCATGGCCCCTTCGCCGTGGGCATGTCGGGCGAGGACGCGCACACCATGACGGCCGTACGGCGCCCCGCGTGGGTGGACGGCCGGTCCGTGGACATCGGTCTCGTCGGCGAGGTCGTGGCCGTGGAACCCGGCACCGTTCACACACTGCTCGAGGAGGGCCGCATCCCCGTGGTCTCACCCATCGCGCGGGGTGCGGAAGGGGAGGTCTACAACGTCAACGCCGATCTCGCGGCGTCCGCACTGGCCGTGGCTCTCGGCGCGGAACGGCTGGTGGTGCTGACGGACGTCGAGGGGCTGTACGCGGACTGGCCGCGCAGCACCGAGGTGATCGACCGCCTGACGGCCGGTGAACTGGACGCGCTGCTGCCAGGACTCGCAAGCGGCATGCTTCCGAAGATGGAGGGCTGTCTGCGGGCGGTACGAGCCGGTGTCAGCAAGGCCCAGGTCCTCGACGGCCGGGTGCCGCACGCGCTGCTGCGTGGCGTCTTCGCCGAGGACGGTCCGGGCACGACCGTGGTTCCGGACCCGGACCCGGACCCGGACCCGGACCCGGACCCGGACCCGGAGCCGGAGCCGGAGCCGGAGCCCGAGGCCGAGACCCAGGGGGACCGCGCGTGACCGCCGACGCCAGCGCGAGAGCGCTCACGGACCGCTGGCGCGCGGTCATGATGTGGGCCTCCTCCTGGGCGTCGTGCTCACCGAACCGAGCGCCGCCCTCGTCCAACGAGCGGCGCAGGATGCCGGATTCCTCGTCAACGCGGTGGGCCCTGCCACCGTTCGGCTGGCTCCGGCCCTGACTGTGACGGACCATCAGGTCGACGAGCCGGTGAGGGCGCTACCGGAGATCCTCGACGCCTGAGGCTCGGGACGCAGCCATCCCGCCAGGACGGGCCCGGAGCCGTATCGGCTCTCGGGCCCGTCCTTCGCGTTCCTTGCCTCACAGGGCGCGGGACAAAACGCGTGCGTTGCGCCGGGGATCCAAGGACTGCGCCCAGGCTGTCGGCGCCAGGCTCGGGCAGGCCGGTGCGAAGCCGTGCCGGAGGAAGAGCCGACCGCCGCCGGTCGTCGCCGTGAACAGGGTTCGCAGCGAGCGGCTCCGCGCCCTCGCCAGCGCGGCGTACAGGAGCCGGGCCCCCATGCCGCACCCCTGCCGGTGCCCGGCGACGCAGAAGTTGTAGAGGACTCCGGTGGCGGGCCGGCCGGCCGGCGTGTCGGCAGGGTGGACACTCAGCCCGAGGCATCCTTCGAGGGTTCCGTCGGGGGCCTCGGCGACGAGGAAGTCGCGCGCCTGGGAGGCGTACTGAGCCATCGGACGCTCACGCAGAGCCCCCGAGCGCACGAACGGCCGGGAGAGGGCGGCGAGCGCGGCAGCGTCGTCGGGACGCGCGGGCCGAACGGAGAACGTGGGGAAGCCGGGCGAGTCGAGCGCGCGGGGCGACAGCGTGGCAGGGCGCGGCGTGGCCGTAATCAAGGCTTTCCTTCCTCGGGTCCACCGTGCGCGAAGGGGCGTTGGATCGCCGCGTAACCCCGGTGAAACACTCAGGCTAAGGTTAGCCTCACCTAAGTGAATGGCCAAGTCGACTCATCACGGGCGCTCTCCGTACGGGTCGCACAGCCCGCCGCGTAGCCCGGAAAGGCCTGCACGTCCGTGACCGACCAACCAGGAACGGCCGCGGGAAGGCCCCCCCGTACCCACGTACGTGACGGACGGATCTTCGCCGAGTCCGATGCCGACTCCCTTGAGGTACGCCTCCTTTCGGGCCCAGCAGCGCCCGACAGCGGCGGGACGGGCCGACGGCGGCAGCGCCGCCGGCTCGGCGCGCTCGGTGCCGTGCAGCAGCTCCCCCACTTCCGCGGCCACCTCCTGGAGTGGGGCGGTACGGGCAGGGCGCCGGCCACGACCGGGCGGCCGTGCGGCTCGCCGCACCCAGGACACGGCTCACGTTCGAGACGCACCTCCGCCGGGTCCGACTCCAGGTACGCGCCGAGCAGTTGCCGGAGCGCCACATGGGCGACCCGGTACCGGTTTCGGTCGGCGGTCCGTAGGAGGCCCCGGTATCGGGTCCGCTCACCGTCGTCGAGCACCGTGTACAGCGAGTCCGCCCGCATCGCGTACTCGCTCACACGCACGGCCCACAGCCTGGGTCCGTGCCCGCCGGGCCAGGCCGTCGGCAGCGGGTCCGTACTCAGGCGCGCCGGAGTCGTCCCTATCCGCATGGCCGGCCGGGGTAGTCGTCGCTCTCCGGTGCCCCGGCCCCGCGCATCCGGCGCAGGACCTCCTCCAGGGCCGCGTCGTCCACGGCGACCGGGATGTTGAACTCCCGGTCGAAGACGAGGACTTCGTCCTCACTCGCATGCCAGATGACCCAGCGTGGCGGCGTCGCGGGGGCCTGCCACAGGGCGGAGTGATGGTCCGGGAGGTCCGTTCGCTCGCTCACAGCTTCTGGCCCTCCGTCGCCTCGCGTCCGTCCACGAACGTCGCCACGACCTCGATGTCACCGATCCGGGAGGGATCGACGCTCCGCGGGTCGTCGCCCAGCACGACGAGGTCGGCGCGCTTGCCCGGGCTGAGGCTGCCCGCGCTGTCGTCCCATCGGCAGGCGTACGCGCCGGCGACCGTGTAGGCACGCAGGGCCTCGTCGACGGTGATGCCCTCGTCCGGGCCGATCAACCGGCCCGAGGTGGAGGCACGCTCGACCATGAACTGGACGGCCCGCAGCGGAGATCCGTCGGTGACGGGGCGGTCCGAGCTGCCGACGAGCGTGACGCCGTGGTCGAGGAAGCCTCGGCCCCGGTACATCCACGGCGCTCGGTGCGGGCCCATGATCGTCGCGTAGTCGTCGCCGAAGTAACGCAGGAAGTTGGGCTGGATCACGGCGCTGAGCCCGAGCCGGGAGAAGCGCGGGAGCTGGTCGGGCCGGATCAGCCCGGCGTGCTCGATGCGGTGGCGCGCGTCCGGCCGGGGCCGCAGCGCCTGTGCCCGCTCCAGGGCGTCCAGAGCGAGGTCCGCGGCCCGGTCGCCGATGGCGTGGACGGCGAGCTGCCATCCGGCGAGATGCCCGTCCATGATGAGCGAGGTGAGGCGCTCCGGGTCGTCCTGGAGCTGGCCGGTATGGGTCATACCCTCGTACGGGGCCGTGAGCGCGGCCGTACGCGCCATCATGCCGCCGTCGGTGTAGATCTTGAGCGCGCCGACGGACAGCCAGTCGTCGCCGAACCCGGTGCGCAGGCCGAGGTCCAGCCCGCGGGGAATGCCGTCCCGCTCGTGCGCACCGAGCGGCCGGAGGGTGTCGGCCCCCGGCATGAGCTGGACCCGCAGGGGCAGTCGGCCCTGGTCCCGGAGGAGTTGGTAGGCGCCGAGCTCGACGGGGCTGTGGCCGAGCAGGCCGCCGCCGATGCCCGCCTCGGCGCAGGCCGTGATGCCTTCGGCGAGGCAGACGCGGCCGGCGTACTCGATCGCGTCGGCGAGCTCCTGCTGCGCGTACGGAAGGCGCAGCCGTCGTACGGCGCCCATCGCGCTCTCCACGAGGAGGCCGTCCTCGTGGGGGACGTCGGCCGGGAGCAGGTCGAGGACGGCGCTGTTGACCACGCAGGCGTGGCCGGAGGCATGCATCAGGAAGACCCGGCGGCCGTAGCTGACCCGGTCCAGTTCGGCCGCGGTCAGATGGCGTCCGAGGGCACGCTGGTCGTATCCGCCGATGTGCACCCACGCACCGGGCGCGCACTCGCGGGAGACCGCCTCCTCCACGACGGCGAGGGCATCCTCGACACGCTCGCAGCCGGCGACGCTCGGCGAGCCGGCCTTCAGACCCGTCCACGCCAGGTGGACGTGGCTGTCGATGAACCCGGGCAGCACGGTGGCGCCCTGAAGGTCGATGACCTCGCGTGCCGGCAGGGAGGTCACGGCCTCGTCCAGGCCCACGATCCGGCCCCGCCAGATACCCAGGTCGTGGGCGACCGGGTGATCCGGATCCATGGTGAGGATGCGCGCGTTCGTCAGCCTCGTGCACAGCATCATGGGCAGTCCATCCGTCCCTAGGAGGTTTCAGCGAGCACGGCGGCGGCTTCGGTGCCCTGCGTGTCGCGCGCGCCGGCCTCCGCCTCGTACCGCTTGGGCGCGGCGGGCACCATCAGCGGGGTGCCGGTCTCGGGGTCGTCGATGATCCGGCAGGGCAGTCCGAACACGTCCTCGACGAGCTCGGCGGTCATGACGGTCGCCGGGTCGCCCTCGGCCGCGACCGTGCCGCCGGCCCGCATCACAATGAGGTGGGTGGCGTAGCGGCACGCCTGGTTGAGGTCGTGCAGGACCGCCACGACCGTGTGGCCTTTGCGTGCGTGCAGGTCGGCGCACAGGTCGAGCACCTCGACCTGGTGGGCGATGTCCAGGAACGTGGTGGGCTCGTCGAGCAGCAGGATGGAGGTCTGCTGGGCCAGGACCATGGAGAGCCAGACGCGCTGGCGCTGGCCGCCGGAGAGGTCGTCCACGGGCCGGTCGGCGAGTTCGAGTACGCCGGTCTGCCGCATCGCCTCGGTCACGGCCGCCTCGTCCTCGGTGGACCACTGCTTCAGCATCCGCTGGTGCGGGTAGCGGCCGCGCGCCACGAGGTCGCCGACAGTGATGCCGCCGGGCGCGTTGGACGACTGCGGAAGCAGCCCGAGCCGGCGGGCGACTTCGCGGGAGCGGTACGAGGAGATGGCCTCACCGTCGAGGTAGACCTGGCCCGACTTCGGCCTGAGCATCCGTGAGAGCGCCTTGAGCAGGGTGGACTTGCCGCAGGCGTTCGGCCCGATGATCACGGTGAAGGAGTGGTCGGGGATGTCCACGCCGAGGGAGGTGGCCACCGTCCGCTGGTCGTAGGACAGCGTGAGGTCCTCGGCGCGCAGCCGGGGCGTAGGGGCGTTCGCTCGGGCGTTCGCTTGTGTCATGCGCGGCTCTTTCGCGACTCGGTGATCAGCAGCCAGATGAGGTACAGCCCGCCGATGGTCCCGGTCGCCGTGCCCACAGGGAGGAGCGCGGGCGCGAAGACGCGCTGCACGACGAGGTCGCTCAGGGCGAGCAGGACGGCACCCATGAGGGCGGACGGCAGGAGAGTGGGGCCGGACGACCGGGTCAGCCTGCGGGCCAGTTGGGGAGCGGCCAGGGCGATGAACACGATCGGGCCGGTCACCGCGGTGGCGAAGGCGGCCAGGGCCACGCTGATGACGAGCAGGGCCGCCCGGGTCCGGGTCACGTTGACGCCGAGGGCGGTCGCGATGCCGTCGCCCATCTCCACCATGGAGAGGCGGCGGGCGAGGAAGAAGGCGAGCGGGAGCAGGACGACGACAGCGAGGCCGATGGTGTTCGCGTGGATCCACAGGCGGTTGCCCAGGCTGCCGATCAGCCATGCCTGGGCCTCCAGCGCCTCCTGCCAGCTTGCCCGGGTGATCAGGTACGAGTTGACGGCGAGGAGCAGGGCGCTGACGCCGATGCCGACCACGACCAGCCGGAAGCCCTGCAGACCCCGGCCCACCATGAGGAGGGAGACGGCCGCGGCGGTGGCGAGGCCGCCTACGAGCGCGCCGAGGGCGATCTGGGTCATGCTGCCGTTCAGGACGACGATGACGGCCAGGGCGCCGGTGGCCGAGCCGTTGGTGAAGCCGATGATGTCGGGGCTGCCCAGCGCGTTGCCGGTCAGGCTCTGCAGGATGGCGCCGCTGACGGCCAGGGCGGCGCCGACGCACAGGGCGGTCAGCAGCCGGGGCATGCGCAGGGTGTTGACGATGAAGTCGGCGGCTCCGGAGTCGTTGCCGAAAAGCGCCTGGAGGACCTCGCCGACGGAGAGTTCGAAGTCGCCGGTGGTCAGGGTGATGCCCATGACCAGGACGAGCACGGCGCCCAGGACGGCCGTGACGGCCAGGGCGCGGCCCTGGACCCGCAGGGAGAGGCCGCCCTTCCGGGTGCGGACGACCAGCCCGGTGACGACCCGGGGCGTCGCTCGGCCCTTGAGGGGCGCAGGGTTCGGGCGCGGGTCGAGGGTGGATGCCTCTGACTCCCGTACGGCACTCACAGCATGACCAGCTTTCGGCGACGGCACAGCGCGATGAACAGCGGCGCTCCGAGGAACGCGGTGACGATGCCGACCTGGACCTCACCCGGGGAGCCCAGGACCCGTCCGAGAACGTCGGCACCGATCAGCAGAACAGGTGCGAACAGCATCGAGTACGCCAGCACCCATCGCTGGTCGGGTCCCACCACGAACCGGGCGACGTGCGGGACGACCAGACCCACGAAACCGATCGGGCCGGCCGCGGCCGTCGCCGCACCGCACAGGAGCATCACGGCGACGGCACCGAGCACCCGGGTCCGGCCGACGTTCACGCCCAGGGCTCGTCCCATCTGGTCGCCCATGGCCAGGGCGTTCAGGGATGGGGCCAGGCCGAGTGCGAGGAGCAGACCCACGGCGACGAACGGCAGGGCGATGAGGACGATGTCCATGTTCCGGCCCGCCAGGGATCCGACCGTCCAGAACCGGAACTGGTCGAAAGCGCGCGGGTTGAGCAGCAGTACCGCGGAGTTGAAGGCGAAGAGCACCGCCGTCACCGCCGCTCCGGCGACGACGAGTCGGTCGGGCGTGGCCAGAGTCCGCCCCGAGGAGCCCAGGACGTAGACGAGTACCGACGCCACCGCCGCACCGAGGAACGCGAACCACACATAGCCCAGGGCCGTACCCACACCGAAGAAGGCGATGGCCACGACGACTCCGGTGGACGCACCGAGGCTCACGCCGAGCAGCCCCGGATCGGCCAGCGGGTTCCGGGTCAGCGACTGCATGAGCGCGCCGGACAGCCCGAGGGCCACGCCGACGAGCAGCGCGAGGAGGGTCCTGGGGATCCGGTACTCATGGATGATGACCGAGGTCTCCGAGCCGTCGGGCTGCCGCAGCACGCTCCAGGTGGAGGTGAACGGGATACCCCGGGTGCCCATCCACACGCTGAGCAGCCCGACGAGAACCAGGGCTGCCAGGGTCACGAGCAGGCCAAGCGCGCGGAGTGCGGACACGGACCGACGGGGCCCCGGCACGGCCGCGCCGCCTGCCCCGCTCCCGGGTGCCGCCTGGGTTTCAACCGACAACGACAACTCCCCCTGGCGGCGACTCGCGTGCGAGACAACACATGTGATGCAACAACAGACAGTTACTTAGGTGAGGCTAACCGAATCCACTCGACAGGGTCAACGCGTCGACTCCACTGACGAGGCCGACGAGGCCGACGATCACGGGTGAGCCAGGTACGGCCGCCGACGACCTTGGCAACTCGCCTGATTAGAGTAGCCTTACCTAACTAATCATTGTCTTCGCGGAGGTACCGCATGCCCGTGGGGGGACCGAACGAGGGGGGTCCGACGGGGGGCCTCGTCCTCCGGAGAACGATCAGGGGTCAGCGCCGACGGGTCGTCAGGGCGTCCGTCCTCGGCATGGCCCACCAGGCGTGCGAGGCCCTTGTCCCCGTCGTGATCGGCGTCATCATCGACAGGGCCGTGTCCACCGGCTCCTCCGCCGCTCTGCTGCGCTGGCTGCTCGTCCTCGCCGTCCTCTTCCTCGTTCTGTCCACGTGTTACCGGACGGCCGCGAGGATCACCGACGGGGCGGGCGAACACGCCGCGCACGGGCTCCGCGTCGACCTCGGCACCAGGGTGCTCGACCCCCGTGGCGGAGCCGACGCCGGACGGCTGCCCGGCGCGCTCACGACCGTCGCCACCGCTGACGCGACGCGCGTCGGAGCGGTCGCGGCCGCCGTGCCGTACGCGATATCGGCGCTCACCGGGCTGGTCGTCAGCGCGGTGGCGCTGCTCCGCGTCTCGGTGCCGCTCGGCCTGCTCATCCTGCTCGGCGTCCCGCCCCTGCTGTGGCTCGGCCACCGGATCAGCCGCCCCCTCGAAGAGCGCAGCGAGATCGAGCAGGAGCGTGCCGCGCACGCCTCCGGCGTCGCCGCCGACCTCGTCGCGGGCCTGCGGGTGCTGAAGGGCATCGGGGCGGAGGCCGCCGCTGTTTCCCGGTACCGGCGCACGAGCCAGGAGTCCCTGGCAGCGGCGCTGCGGGCCGCCCGCAGCCGGGCCTGGCACGACGGCGCGATCCTCGCCCTCACCGGCGTCTTCATCGCGGTCATCGGCCTCGCCGGCGCGCATCTGGCCATGCGCGGCTCGATCAGCGTGGGCGAACTGGTGGCGGCCGTCGGACTCGCCCAGTACCTCCTCGGCCCCTTCCAGCTCCTCACGTACGTCAACGGCGAGTTGGCGCTCGGCCGCGCCTCCGCCGACCGGATCGCCGAGGTACTCGCCTCGCCGCCCGCCGTCGCGACCGGACGGACCACGCTTGCCGATCCCGTCGCCGGACGAGTCCGGCTGCGCGGGCTCGGACACGGCGCCCTGCGCAGCGTCGACCTCGACGTCGCCGCCGGCTCCGTCCTCGGCGTCGTCGCGAAGGACCCGGCGGCGGCGCACGACCTGCTGCTCTGCCTGGGCCGGGAACTCGACCCCGCCGAAGGGGCCGTCGAACTCGACGGCGTACCGCTGACCGAGCTGGACCCGGAGAGCGCCCGCCGCGCGATCCTCGTCGCCCACCACTACGCCGACCTGTTCGAGAGCAGTCTCCTCGACAACGTACGGGCGGGGTCCAACGCCCGGGAAGCCGACCTCGCGCCCGCCCTGGCCGCGGCCGCCGCCGACGACGTCGCGCGGGCGCTCCCCCAGGGCGCGGCCACCGTCCTCGCCGAGCGCGGCCGGTCCCTGTCCGGCGGTCAGCGCCAGCGGGTGGCCCTGGCCCGGGCGCTCGCCGCCGACCCCCCGGTGCTCGTCGTCCACGACCCGACGACCGCGGTCGACACGGTCACCGAGTCACGTATCGCGGCCCGCCTGCGGGAGCTTCGGGACGGCCGTACGACGATCCTGGTCACCACCAGCCCCGCGCTGCTCGCCGCGACCGACCGCGTGGTGCTGCTCGACGACGGCGCCGTGGCCGCCGACGGCCTCCATCCGGAACTCGTCGCCTCCCATGCGGCGTACCGCGCGGCGGTGCTGGCATGACTGTGAACGACGAAGGACGCGAGATGACCGAACCCCGTACGGCAGACCGCGGCGAAAGCGGGGATCGCGAGCTGCTGCCCACCGCGACCGGCGCACAGACGTTCGCCGCCGTCCGGGAGCTGCTGCGGCACCATCGGCTCCTGGCCGTGCTCGCGGTCACCGTGCTCGTCGCCGGCACGGGCATCGGCCTGCTGACCGCCCCGCTGCTCGGACGCATCGTCGACCTCGTCGCCGCGCAGCGCGGCGCCGGCTCGCTGACCGTACCGATGGTGCTGCTCCTGGCGGTGGCCGTGGCCCGGGGCGTGGCGACCGCGATAGGCCACTCCCTCGTCGCCCGCCTCGGCGAGACCGTCCTCGCGGACCTGCGCGAGCGATTCGTCGGACGGGCGCTGCGCCTGCCCCTGGAACGTGTCGAGCAGGCCGGTTCTGGCGACCTGACCTCCCGGGTGACCGGCGACGTCACCATCATCGCGAAGGCGGTACGCCAGGCCCTGCCCGAGTTCGCCGCGGCCCTCCTCACCATCGCGCTGACGCTTGTCGGACTCGCCGTACTGGACTGGCGCTTCCTGCTCGCCGTCCTGCTGGCCGTACCGGTGCACGTCCTGACGGTCCGCTGGTACATCCCGCGCGCGGCGTCGGTGTACGCCAGGCACCGGGTGGCGAGCGGCGCGCTGCAGCACCAGCTCCTCGACAGCGTCGGCGGCGTCCGCACCGTACGCGCGTTCCGGCTCACCAGCAGCCACGCGCAGGCCCTGGAGCGGCGGTCCGGGGAGGCCGTCGACCTCGCGCTGCGCGGTATCCGGCTGGTCTCCGGCTTCTTCTCCCGTCTCAACGCCGGAGAGTTCATCGGACTGACCGGGGTACTGGTGACGGGCTTCTTCCTGGTCGACAACGGCTCGGTGAGCATCGGTACGGCGACTGCGGCCGCCCTCTACTTCCACAGCCTCTTCAATCCGATCAACGCCGCGCTCTTCCTCATCGACGACGCGCAGTCGGCCGGCGCGAGCCTCGCCCGCCTGGTGGGGGTGTCGAACCTGCCAGCCGAGCCCGAGCCCGAACCGGACACCGAGGAGAAGCCGGTGGACGGCTCGGTCAAGGTCTCCGCGCTCAGCCATGCGTACGTCGACGGCCACCCGGTCCTGAGCGACGTGGACCTGGAGGTCCGCAGCGGCGAACGGGTCGCCCTGGTGGGCGCGAGCGGCGCCGGGAAGACCACCCTGGCGAAGCTGGTCGCGGGCGTCCACGAGGCGTCCGGCGGTTCGATCGTCCTCGGCGGGGTCGAGGCCCGCGAGCTGGGCCCGGCCGGTGTCCGGCGCGCCGTGACGCTGATCAGCCAGGAGGTCCATGTGTTCGCCGGGCCACTGGCCGAGGATCTGCGGCTGGCGCGCCCGGAGGCCACGGACGAGGAACTGCGCGCGGCGCTGGCCCAGGTGGAAGCCCTGGACTGGGTCGAGGCGCTCCCCGAAGGTCTCGCGACGGTGGTCGGTGAGGGCGGGCACCGCCTCACGGTGACCCAGGCACAGCACCTGGCCCTGGCCCGCCTCGTCCTGGCGGACCCACCGATCGCCATCCTGGACGAGGCGACCGCCGACGCCGGAAGCGCCGGTGCCCGCGTCCTGGAGACGGCCGCCATCCGCGCCTTGGAAGGCCGTACGGGCCTGATGGTGGCGCACCGCCTTCCCCAGGCCGCCTCCGCCGACCGCGTCGTCGTACTCGACCAGGGCCACGTGGCCGAGACCGGCACGCACGACGAACTGGTCGCGGCGGACGGCCTCTACTCCGCTCTCTGGTCTGCCTGGTCCGACAGCCGCCGGGAGGCGTGAGCCGCGCCTGGGCGTGCCCCTCCGGGCCGAGAGTCGGACACCGGAAAAGGATGCGTCACCGCCCGGCGGCGGACGCGAAGGTGCGCCGGGTCCGGGAGTTCCAGCGGGGTGCGGTACGGCTGCACATCCCGGCGGGGTGTACCGGGCGACCGATGCCGGAAGCAAGCGCCGGCCGAAGACCGAGAGGCGCTGGAGGAGCCGGCCGGCGAGGTCCCCGGCGACGAGGCGCCGTAGAACATCGACCGGTCAGTGGAGCTCTACGGGCCCGGCAGCGGCGGCGCAACACGTACGAGCCGGCCAACACAGCCATGGCCGCACAAGAAGCGGTCATACCGACGATGAACCCCAGCCCGCGAGGTAGCCCCGGAAGTCGCCGAGGCGCGTCCGGCCGTGGAGGTAGCTGCCACCTGAGGCCGGGTAGCGAGCCGGGCGCGACCACGGCGGCGAGCGCCAGGCCGAGCAGCAGCCCGCAGCCGGCCGCGGCGAGGGCTGAGAAAATCCCCGCGCCGAGCGTCGACCCCAGGACGATCAACACCGCGTCGGACAGCCGCCGCAGCTCGTCCGGCACCCCGTGTGGGTGGGTGGCTCGCGGCCGTCGACGCACGCCGCCGCCCGCGGAGAGGGATTCTCGGCGGGCGGCGGCATGGTGCGCTGCGGCGGGGTCAGCCCTGTTGGGCGACCAGGCTCTTGGGGCGCAGGTCGGTCCAGTTCGACTCGACGTAGGCGAGGCACGCCTCCCGTGTGTCGTCGCCGAAGACGGCGCGCCAGCCGGCCGGCACCTCGGCGAAGGAAGGCCACAGCGAGTGCTGGTCCTCGTCGTTGACCAGGACCAGGAATCGGCCCTGCGGGTCCTCGAACGGGTTGGTGCTCATGCGTCGTCACTCCTCGTGGACTTTACGGTGAACAGCTCGGAGAGCGGCTGCTCGGGGTCGGCCGCTGCGGTGCGCAGCAGTGTCTGAAGTTCTTCGGCGAGCTGCCGGGCCTTGTCCGGGCCGAGCAGGTCGGCCGCGTGGATCAGCTCGCAGTGCACCGGGCCGTCGTCCTGCGGCTCGTAGAAGCTGAGGGTCAGCCCAGCCCGCGCCGAGCCGGTCGGCACGGCGTGGAAGGAGCCCATGCCGCCCTCCAGCTGCCCGAGATCCGCCTGTTCGTGGTGGATCACCATGACCTGCGGGCCCCGCGGGGGCAGTCCGGTCGCCCGGACGACCGCGTCGAACGGCACGTCCTGACGGTCGAGGGCGCCGAGTGTGGTCTCCCGTACCCGGGTCAGCAGCTCCCCGAAGGTCGGATCGCCCGCCGTGTCGGTGCGCAGCACCACCGTGTTGAGGAAGCAGCCGACGAGGTCGGCCAGCTGATCGTCGCCACGGCCGGCGACCATCGTACCGATCGGCAGGTCGGTGCCCGCGCCGTGGGCGGTGAGCAGTGCGGCGAGGGCCGAGTGCAGCACCATGAACATGCTGGTGCCGGTTGCCCGGGCCAGTTCGTCCACGGCCGCGTGCAGTTGCTCGTCCAGGACGAAGCCCAGGTAGTCGCCGCCCACCGCACCGGCGCGCGGGGCGTCCGTGGGGAGCGCCAGCTCCGCCGGTACGTCCCCCAGCGTCCGCCGCCAGTAGGCGAGCTGCTGCCCGCCCCGGCTCTCCGGGTCGGAGAGGTCACCGAGGACGTCGTGCGCCCAGCGGGTGTAGTCCGCGTACGTCACCGGCAGCGGCTCCCACTCGGGCGCCCGGCCCTCCGCGCGGGCCGCGTACGCCGTGGTGAGGTCACGGAACAGCGGCACCACCGACCACTCGTCCACCGCCAGGTAGTGCGAGGTCAGGAGGAGGGCCTGGTGACCGGCCGGGTCCGTCAGCAGGGTCGCCCGCAGCGGGGCCTCCCCCTCCAGGTCCGGGGCCTGCGCGGCGAGTTCCGCCAGGCGGGTGTCCAGATCGGCGCACCGGTCGAGTACGAGGGCCGGGGCCTCGGCCGGCCGCTGGAGCACCACACCGTCGCGTTCGGCGAACGCCGTACGCAGCGGCTCGTGGCGGGCCACCACATCGGCGAGGGCGTCGGCCAGCGCGACGGCGTCCAGACCGCCGTCCGGTGCGCGCAGGGCCAGCGCGTGGTCGAAGCCCGGGGTGCGGCGGTGCGACTCCCACTCCCAGCGCTGGACCGGGGCGACCGGCAGCGGGGCGCCGTCGGCGTTCTCGGTGGGTCGCAGTGCCGGGCGGGCGGCCGCCGCGCCCTCCAGCTTGCCGGCGAGACCGGCGACGGTCAGCGCGTCGAAGACGTCCCGGATGCTCAGCTCGACGCCGAACTCCGCGCGGATACGGCCCAGGAGCCGCATCGAGGCCATGGAATGGCCGCCGAGCGCGAAGAAGTTGTCGTGGATGCCGACCTTCTCCAGCTTGAGGATCTCGCAGAACAGATCCGCCAGGCGGGCCTGCGTCTGCGTCGCCGGGCTCGCGTCGCCGGTCATCGCGGACCAGTCCGGCGCGGGCAGCGCCTTACGGTCCAGCTTGCCGTTGGGGGTCAGGGGAAGGGGGCCGTCCAGCGGTATGACGAGTGCCGGGACCATGAACTCGGGCAGTGCGCCCGCTACATGGGCGCGCATCTCCTGCGGGTCCAGCTCCCCCACCTCCGGTACGGCGTATGCGACGAGGCGCACGATGTCGCCGTCGCGGTCGGGCAGTACGGCGGCCTGCGCGACCGACGGGTGCGAGGCGAGGGCCGCCTCGATCTCCCCGAGCTCGATACGGAAGCCGCGCACCTTCACCTGGGTGTCGACCCGGCCCAGGAAGTCGAGGTTGCCGTCCGTGCGCCAGCGGGCGCGGTCACCGGTGCGGTACATGCGGCTGCCGGGCGGGCCGTACGGGTCCGCGACGAACCGCTCCGAGGTCAGCCCGGCCTTGCCGAGGTAGCCGCGGGCGAGGCCGCGCCCGGAAACGTACAGTTCGCCGACGACACCGGGCGGGACGGGCCGCAGGTTGTCGTCGAGGACGTAGCAGCGGGTGTTGGGGTCGGGCACGCCGATCGGCACGCGGCCGGCCGGGCGGGTCTCGGTGTGCTGGGAGTCCCACAGCGTGGAGTTGACCGTCGCCTCGGTCAGACCGTAGGCGCAGATCAGGTTCGCGGTGGCGCCGAAGCGTTCGAACAGGTCCGGCGGCACCGTCTCCGTACCGACAAGAACGGTCGAGCCCTCGGGCAGCTGACAGCTGGGCGGCAGCGCCGACACCAGGGACGGGGGCAGGATCATGTGGCTGATCCGCTGGTCCCCGAGGAAGTCGGTCAGCGCGGGCCCTGCGACCCGGGCCTCGTCGGTGATGAGGACGAGCCGGCCGCCGTGGCACAGCGCCATCGACAGCTCGAAGACGAAGACGTCGAAGCCGATCGAGGCGAATTGGAGCACCCGGCTGTCGGGTTCCAGGCCCATCCGGTCGACAGCGGTGGCGACGAGGCTGGCGATGCCCTCGTGCGGGACGACGACGCCCTTGGGGCGGCCGGTCGAACCGGAGGTGTAGATCACGTACGCGGCCTGGTCCAGGCCGGCCGGTCCGCCCTCGACGGCGGTCTCCGGCAGGCTGTCCAGCTCGGTGGCCACGGACGGCTCGTCGAGGAGCGCCACCGGTACGCCCGCCACGTCCGGGAGCTTCCCGGCCACGGACTCTGTGCCGACCACGAGGGTCGCCTGCGAGTCCTCGATCATGTAGCCGAGCCGGTCGGCGGGGTGGGCCAGGTCGAGTGGCAGGAACGCGGCGCCGAGCTTGAGCACGGCGAGCACGGTGGCGATCATGTCGGCGGAGCGGGGCACGGCGACGCCGACCACGCTCTCGGCGCCCACACCACGCGAGGCGAGGAGCTGGGCGATCCGGTTGGACCGCGCGTCCAGCCGCTCGTACGTCACCGAGTGCGAGCGGTCCACGACGGCGATCGCATCGGGCCGCTCGGCGAGCCGCCGCGCGAACATCGCCGGCAGGGTCTCCTCGTCGACCGGCCGCGGGGTGCCGTTGAAGCCCTCCAGGACCAGGTGACGCTCGTCGGCGGCGAGGATCTCCGCCTGCGAGACGGGTCGCTCGGGCGCGGCGACGAGGGCCGCGACGAGCGCCCGGAGCCGGTCACCGATCCGCTCTGCGGTCTCGTGGTCGAACAGTTCGGTGGCGAACTCCAGGCGGCAGACCAGGGAACCCGCGGAGCCGTCCCCGGCGGTGTCCGTGTGCTCGGTGAAGCTGAACACCAGGTCGAACTTGGCGGAGCGGATGCGGAACGGCACGTACTCCACCTGGAGGCCGGCCAGTTCCAGCTCGTCGCCAGTGCGGGCGTGGTAGCCGACCATCACCTGGAAGAGCGGGTTCCGGGAGAGCGAGCGGGTCGGGTTGAGCTTCTCCACGACCGACTCGAACGGCACGTCCGCGTGGGAGAAGGCCGCCAGATCCGTCTCGCGGACCCGGGCGAGGAGTTCGGTGAAGCTCGGGTCTCCGCTCAGGTCCGTGCGGAGCACGAGGGTGTTGACGAAGAAGCCGACCAGGTCGTC
Organism: Streptomyces sp. NPDC019443; assembly: GCF_044389785.1. Lineage (NCBI taxonomy): Bacteria > Bacillati > Actinomycetota > Actinomycetes > Kitasatosporales > Streptomycetaceae > Streptomyces > Streptomyces sp. NPDC019443. Next base: position 450,874 of record NZ_JBIRYJ010000001.1, on the reverse strand, counting down.
CAGCGCCTCGTCGCTCCGGCCCGCGATGGGCGAGCCGAGGGGGATGTCCGTACCCGCGCCCATGCGGTGCAGCAGGGCGGCCACGGCCGCGTGCACGACCATGAACATGCTGGCGCCGGTCTCACGGGCGAGCCGTTTCAGACCCTCGTGGACGTCGGCGTCGAAGTCGATGTCCAACTCGGCTCCGGAGAACGCGGGGCGGGCGGGCCGGGGCCGGTCGGTGGGCAGTTCGAGCTCTTCCGGAGCCCCGGTGAGCGTCGAGTGCCAGTAGTCCAGCTGTCGGGCGGCCAGGCTGTCCGTTTCGGTGGGGTCTCCGAGCAGCCGCTGCTGCCACAAGGCGTAGTCGGCGTACTGGACGGGCAGCGGCTCCCGGTGCGGGGCCGTGCCGTTTGCGAGGCGGGCCTCGTACGCCGTGGCCAGGTCGCGCAGGAACGGGCGGTCGGACCACTCGTCGGTGGTGATGTGGTGCAGCAGCAGGATGACGACGTGGTCGTCGGGCGCGACCTCCACGATCGTGGCCCGCAGCGGCAGTTCTTCGGCGAGGTCGAAGGGCCGGTTGGTCTCCGCGTCGACGATTCCGGGCACCTCGCCCTCGGTGGCGCGGACGATCTCGACCACCGGCCGGGCCTGCTCGGCCGGCAGGACCCGCTGGAACGCCTGGCCGTCGCGCGCGGCGAAGACCGTGCGCAGGGCCTCGTGGCGGGCCGTGACATCGGCGAGCGCGGCGGTCCACGCGTCGATGTCCAGGGCGCCGTGCAGCCGCATCACCAGCGGGAAGTTGTAGGCGGCCGAGGTGCACTCGATCTGCTGGATGACCCACAGCCGCTGCTGGGCGTGGGACAGCGGCAGCTCCTCGGGCCGCTCGCCGGCGGTCAGTGCCGGGCGGGCGGCGCCGCTGGAGCGGGCCGCGCGCTCCACCAGCTCCGCGACGGTCGGCGCCTCGAACAGGTCACGGATGGCCAGCTCGGCGTCGAGCGCGGTGCGGGCGCGGCTGACCAGACGGGTGGCGAGCAGCGAGTGGCCGCCCAGCTCGAAGAAGTCACTGTCGATGCCGACGCTGCCCGCGGGCAGGCCGAGCACCTCGGCGAACAGGGCGCACAGGGTCTCCTCCTGCGGCGTGCGGGGGGCTCGGCTGGGGCCCGTACCACTGAAGTCCGGGGCGGGCAGCGCCCTGACGTCGAGCTTTCCGTTGACGGTCAGCGGCAGCGTGTCCACGGCGACGAGTGCGGAGGGGACCATGTAGTCCGGCAGGCCGGCCTTCACGTGGTCGCGCAGCCGCTGGAGCAGCTCCTCCCCCGCCTCGGCCCCGTCCTCCGGTACGAAGTAGCCGACCAGGCGCTTGGTTCCGGTGGCCTCGTTCACGACCACGGCCGCGTGCGCGACCTCAGGGTGCGTGGACAGAGCTGAGGCGATCTCGCCCAGCTCGATGCGGTAGCCGCGGATCTTGACCTGGTCGTCGGTGCGGCCGAGGAAATCGAGCAGGCCGTCGGGCCGCTGGCGTACGAGGTCGCCGGTGCGGTACATCCGCTCTCCCCCAGACTTCGTCCGGGGGGACCCCCATGCGCCGCCGAACGGATCGGCGACGAACCGCTCGGCGGTCAGGCCGGGCCGGTCGTGGTAGCCGCGGGCCAGACCGGTGCCCGCGATGTACAGCTCACCCGGGCAGCCCGGCGGAACGGGCCGCAGCATCCCGTCGAGGACGTAGGCGCGGGTGTTGCGGATGGGCACGCCGACCGTGGAGGTCGCGCTGTCGGTGGTCGATCCGCCGAGCGTGTTGATCGTGTACTCGGTCGGCCCGTAGAGGTTGTAGCCGTACGTGCCGTCGGTGCGGCGCAGCTTCGTCCACACCGTGTCGGACACCGCCTCGCCCCCGAGCAGGACCAGTGCGGGACGGTGCTTCCCCGCTGCCTCGTCCTGGTCGAGCAGGCCCTCCTCGATCAGAAGCTGGGCATAGGTGGGGGTCACGTTGACCACGTCGACCTGGTGCCGGTCGCAGTAGGCGACCAGGGCCTCCGCGTCGCGGCGCAGCTCCTCGTCACAGACGTGGACCTCGTGGCCCTCGACGAGCCAGAGCAGCTCCTCCCAGGACATGTCGAAGGCGAAGGACACGGTGTGCGCGATGCGCAGCCGCCGGCCGCCCGCCGAGGCGATCGCCGGGTCGAAGATCTCCTTCTGGTGGTTGAGCTGCATGTTCGTCAGGCCCCGGTACGGGGTGACGACGCCCTTGGGCTTGCCGGTCGAGCCGGAGGTGTAGATGACGTACGCCGGGTGCTCCAGGCGGTCCACCCGGTCGTGGGCGAACGCAGGCCGCTCGGCGTCGGTGATCTCGCCGCCGGGGAGCGCGGCCAGTTCGGCGGCCACGGCCTCGTCGTCCAGGAGGAGTTCGGGTGCGGCGGGGCCGGTCTCGTCGCGGAAGGTCGGGGCGACGGTGGTCGTGGACAGCAGGCAGAGCGGCCGGGTGTCCTCGACCATCAGACGCAGCCGGTCGGCCGGGTGGTCCAGGTCCAGCGGCAGGTAGGCGGCACCCGTGCGCAGGACGGCGAACAGGGCGGCCACCATGTCGATGGAGCGCGGCAGCGCGAGCGCGACGGCCTTCTCCGGTCCCGCGCCCCGGGCGAGCAGCAGCCGGGCGAGCCGGTTGATGTGCGCGTCGAGTTCGGCGTACGTGAGTGCGCGCTCGCCGAACACCAACGCCACCGCGTCGGGTGTGCGGGCCACCTGGGCGGCCAGCATGTCGGCGACGGTCTCGTTCGGTACGGGCTCCCGGCTGCCGGCCCAGTCGGCGGCGAGGGACTCCCGCTCGCCGGGCAGCAGCAGGTCCAGGGCGCCGACCTGGGGCGTCAGGTCTCCGATGAGCCGTTCCACGAGGGCGCCGAAGCGGTCGAGCGTGGCCGTGGCCTGCTCGTCCTCGATCAGGTCGGGGCGGTACTCCAGCTTGGCCTGGACGGTTTCGGCCGGGTTGACGATCAGGGTCATCGGGTAGTGGGTGGCGTCGACGCTGCCCACGCCCGTGATGCCGTGTCGCTCGGTGAGCTGCCGGAAGGCGCCCTCATCGGCAAAGTTCTGCAGGACGTACAGGGTGTCGAAGAGGGTGGGGTGTCCGCCGGCGCGCTGGAGTTCGGCGAGGCCCAGGTACTCGTGGTCCATCAGGGCGACGCGCTCGGTCTGAATGCGGCGCAGCAGGTCCCCGACGGACTCGGCGGGGTCGAGGGTGATCCGCTGGGGCACGGTGTTGAGGAACATGCCGATCGTCGTGTCGACTCCGGGCACGTCCGCCGGGCGTCCGGCGACCGTGGCTCCGAACACCACGTCGTCGCGGCCCACGGTGGAGGACAGGACGAGCGCCCACGCGGCGGAGAGCACCGCGTTGATGGTCAGTCCGTGCTCGCGGGCCGACGTGCGCAGCCGGTCGCTGAGGACTCGTCCGAGGCTGAGGGTGCGCCGGCGCGGGATCGTCGGCTCGTCACCGCGCTCGCGGGCGACGAGGGTCGGCTCGTCGAGTCCGGCGAGGGCGCCGCGCCAGGTCTCGCGGGCCGCGTCGAAGTCCTGGCCGGCGAGCCAGCTCAGGTAGTCCCGGTAGCTTCCGGCGGCGGGCAGGGCGCTGTCGTCGCCGGCGGCCGCGTACAGGCCGAGCAGTTCATCGAGGAAGAGGGACTGGGACCAGCCGTCCCACGCGACCAGGTGGTGGCTGAGCATCAGCCGGTCGGTGGTGTCGGTGAGCCGGATCAGGGTGAGCCGGAACAGCGGGGGCGCGGCGAGGTCGAACCGCTGCCGCCGGTCGGTGTCGGATATCTCGGTGAGCCGGGCCTGGCGCTCGGCGTCGGTCAGCCCGGTCAGGTCGACCTCGGTGAGCGGTACGGGCAGCTCGGCGGCCGGGCTGACGAACTGCACGGGCTCGGGCAGGCCGTCACTGACGATGCCCGCGCACAGGCTGGGGTGTCGGCGCAGGAGGGTCGCGATGGCGGCGCGCAGCCGGTCGGCGTCGAGCCGGTGGTCGAAGTCGAAGGTGTCCTGCGCGGTGTAGACGTCGAGTGCTGTCGTGTCATAGCTGGCGTGGAAGTAGATGCCTTCCTGGAGCGGCGACAGCGGCCAGATGTCGGCCACCGGCGCCGGGCTCACCCGCTCGACCAGCTCGATGTCGGCCTGGCTCAGCGCGACGAGCGGCACGTCCGAGGGGGTGAGGAAGGGCAGGGAGCCGGGGGCGGCAGTCCGGGCGACGAGGTCGCGTAGGGCGTCGGCCCAGGCGCGGCTCAGTACCCGCACGTCCTGCGCGGTGAGCGCGTCGCCCTCGGGCCAGGTCCAGGTGGCGCGCAGCTCGGGGCCGTTCGGGGTGTCCGCGCAGACGGCGTTGACCTGGAGCGGGTAGGGCATCGCGAGATCGGCGTCGGGCTCGACGGCGAGCGCGTCGGACTCGACGGCGGGCGCCCAGTCGTGGGTCTGCTCGGCGGGGAGGCGACCGAAGTAGTTGAACAGCACCTGGGCGGTGGACAGTTGGGCGAACACCGGGGCGAGCTGCGGATTGAGGTAGCGCAGCATGCCGTATCCGGCGCCGGAGTCCGGGGCGGACCGCACGGACTCCTTGACCTGCTTGAGCGTGTCGAGCGGGTCGTCGGCGGCGGGCAGACGCACCGGGTGGAGGCTGGTGAACCAGCCCACGGTGCGGGAGAGGTCGGCGTCCGTGCCGTCCCGTCCGTGGCGCTCCAGGTCGACCAGCAGGTCGCCGTCGCTGTCGGGGCGCCACTGGGTGACGGCACGCCGCAGCGCCGCGAGCAGGACCTCGGTGACGTCGGCGCCGGCCGCCGCGGGTACGGCGGTGAGCAGCGCGCGGGTGTCCTCGGCGGGCAGGGTGACGACGTGCTCCCGTGCCGCACCGGCCGTTCCGGTACGGGTGGCTCCGGCGACCAGGTCGGCTCCGGGTGCCAGGGTCTTGGCCCAGTAGGGCAGTTCGGCCTGCCGCTGCGGGGAGGTGGCCTGCTCGGCGACGTCGCGGGCGAACCTCCGCAGGGAGGTCGGCACGGGTTCGAGCTCCGGGGTCGCGCCTCGTACGACGGCGTCCCACGCGGTGGCGAGGTCGCCGAGAAGCACGCGCCAGGACACGCCGTCGATCACGAGGTGGTGGACGACGAGCAGCAGTCGGCCGGGCCGGTCCGTGCCGGCCTCGAACCAGACGGCCTGCACCGTCGCGCCGGCGTCGGGGTCGAGGCGGTTCGCCGCGGCGTCGGACTCCTCGCGGACGAGCGTACGGAACGCGGACTCGTCGAGGCCGCGTACGTCGACGTGGCGGAGCAGTCCGGCCGCGTCCACGAAGCCCGCGGGCATCGTCCGCGCGGACCAGAGGGCGGGGATCGCCGGGCCGAGGTCCATACGGGTGAGGGTGAGCCGCAGGCCGTCGTGGTGATCGAGGACCGCCTGGAGGACACGCGTCAGCTTCTCGGTGTCGGCGGTGGCGGGCGCCTGGAGCAGCATGGAGAGGTTGAAGCGGCCGATCTTGCCGCCGTCCTCGCGGAGCTGGTGGACGATCGGCAGGAGCGGTACGTCACCGACGCCGTCGGAGTCGGCGACGGGGGCCGGGATCGCCGAGGCCGCACCGGCGACGGTGGCGGCCAGGGCGGCCGGGGTGCGGTGCTCGAAGACGTCGCGCGGGGTCACCGACAGGCCCGCCTTGCGGGCGCGGCTGGAGACTGCCATGGACAGGATGCTGTCGCCCCCCAGGACGAAGAAGTCCTCGTCGGCGTCGACCCCGTCGATGCCGAGCACCTCGGCGAAGATGCCGCACAGCTGCTGCCCGTAGCCCTCGCGCGCGGTCGCGGTACGGCTCCGCCTGCGGGCCTCGGGCGCGGGCAGGGCCTTGAGGTCGGTCTTCCCGCCGGGGGTGAGCGGCAGCGCGTCGAGCCGTACGAAGTGGCTGGGCACCATCGGCGCGGGCAGCGAGCCGCTCAGCGCGGCGCGTACGGCCTCGGTGTCCAGGCCCGGCGCACCGGCGGCCGGGACCAGGTAGGCCACCAGCTGCTTGACTCCCCGCTCGTCGTCGCGTGCCACGACGACGGCGTCGGCGACGGCCGGCTCGTCGCGCAGCCGGGCTTCGATTTCCCCGAGCTCCACCCGGTTACCCCTGATCTTGACCTGGTGGTCGGTGCGCCCGAGGTAGGTGAGCACACCGTCTCCACTGAACTGAACCATGTCTCCGGTGCGGTACATCCGCCCACCTGGACCGCCGAACGGATCGGCGACGAAGCGCTCCGCGGTCAGCGCGGCGCGTGCGTGATAGCCGCGGGCCAGTTGTGCGCCCGCGATGTAGAGCTCGCCCGGCTCGCCCTCCGCGACGGGGCGGAGGTGGCGGTCGAGGACGTAGAGGCGGGTGTTCCACACCGGCCACCCGATGGGCACGGTGGCCCCGTCCGCCGGGGCGGAGCCCGCTTCCCAGCTCGTGACCTGGATGACGGACTCGGTGGGTCCGTACACGTTGAACAGCGGTACTCCGGTGCGTTCCTGCCAGCGCCGGGCGAGCGGAACCGGCAGGGCCTCGCCGCCGCTGAACGCGCGGCGGAGGCTCGCCCACCACTCCCCCGCTTCGTCCTCTTCCGCGAGCAGCGCGCCGTAGAGGGAGGGTACGAGGTCGACGCTGGTGACCCGCTCGGTGCGGATCAGGTCGATGAGGTACGCCGGGTCCCGGTGTCCGTCCGGCCGGGCGATCACCACAGTGCCGCCGGTGAGCAGCGGTGTGAAGATCTCCAGTACGGACGGGTCGAAGCTGGTCGAGTACTGGTGCAGCACCCGCTCGTCGGGTCCGTACCCGAACCGCTCGGCGGTCCAGGCGAGTTGGCCGACGACCGCGCGGTGCGGGACGACGACACCCTTGGGGCGGCCGGTGGAGCCGGAGGTGTAGATCACGTACGCGGCGCTGTCCGGGTGGACGGACGCGGTGACCGGGGTTCCGGCGGTGGCCTGCTCCTCGCCGACGACGACGTGGGTCACGCCGGCGAGTGCGGGCAGCCGGGTCCGGGACGCGGCGGTGACGACGACGGTCCGCGCCCCGGAGTCTTCGAGCAGGTACCGCACCCGGTCCGCCGGGTAGTCGACGTCGACCGGCAGGTACGCGGCGCCCGCTTTGAGCACGCCGAGCATCGCGATCAGCGTCTCGGCGGACCGGGGCACGGCGACGGCGACGACGGTCTCGGGTGTGACGCCCTGGGCGAGCAGCGTTCCGGCCAGTGCCTCGGCGCGCGCGTCCAGTTCGGCGTAGGTCGTCCGCCCGGCCTCGTGGATCAGCGCGGTCGCGTCCGGGGTCCGGCGCGCCTGCCGGGTGAACGCCGCGTGCAGCGTGTCGCCGGGCAGGGCGTGGACCGCGCCGGCCAGCCGGTCGAGGGCGGCACGGTCCTCGTCGGGGGTGCGCAGGGCGAGTTGCGCCACCGGGCGGAGCGGGTCCGTGACGAGCTGGTCGAGCAGAGCCGACAGCCGCTCGGCGAACCGGCGGGCGGCCGCGGAGTCGAGGCGGGCCGGGTCGTGGTCGAGGCGCAGCTGGAGCCGCTCGCCGGGCAGGACGGTGAGGGCCAGCGGGTAGTGGACGGCGTCGCGGATGTGCGAGCCGGTGATCCGGACCAGTCCGGCCGGATCGGAGGGCTCGCCGGCCTCGGGGAGGTTCTCGACGACGACCAGTGCTTCGAACAGCTCGCCGCGCCCCATGGCCCGCTGGATCTCGGCGAGGCCCACGTGCTGGTGGTCGAGCAGCTCGGCCTGCTCGTCCTGGAACCGGGAGAGCACGTCGACGAGCGACTGCTCGGGGCGCCACCGCAGCCGTGCGGGAAGGGTGTTGATGAGGAGGCCGACGAGGGTTTCCACTCCTTCGACGGCGGCCTGGCGGCCCGAGACGGTGCTGCCGAAGACCAGGTCGCGGGTGCCGGTGACATCCCCGAGCAGCAGCCCGAAGCCGCCCTGGACGACGCTGCCGAGCGTCAGACCCAGCGCGCGGGCCCGTGCGCTGAGGGCAGCGGTGTCCGCCGCGGTCAGCTCCACGCTGATCGTGCCGGTCCGGCGCTCGTCGATGTCCGCACCTCGTACGGGGAGCCGGGCCGGGCCGTCGTAGTCGGCGAGGGCGTCGCGCCAGGCGCCCAGCGCGCCTTCCCGGTCGCGTGCCGCGAGCCAGCCCGTGTAGGCCCGGTACGTCGGGTCCTCCCCCGGCCGGGGAGCCTCGGCACCGGGCCGGTAGCCGCTGAGGAGTTCGCGCATGAGGAGCGACACCGACCAGCCGTCCACCACGATGTGGTGCAGTGTCAGCACCAGCTGGGACCGGTCGGCGCCGTGGCGGATCAGGGCGGCCCGCAGCAGGGGCGGGACGGCCAGGTCGAATCCTTCCGCCCGCTCCCGCGCCCGGATGGCGTCGGCGGCCGCCGCGCGGCTGTCGGGGGCCTGGCCGGAGAGGTCGTCGAAGCGCCAGGGCAGGGTGGCGCGCTCGCCGATGAGCTGGACGATCCTGCCGTCCGGAAGCTGGTGGAAGGCGGCACGCAGCAGCGGGTGGCGGTCGAGGAGGCCCTGGACGGCGATCCGCAGCGCCTCCGGGTCCACGTCGCCGGCCAGTTCTACGGTGTCCTGTACGGCGTATCCGTCGGCGCCCGTCTCGTCGACGGAGGCGTGGAAGTAGAAGCCCTCCTGGAGCGGAGTGGCCGGCACGGCGTCCGCGAGGCCCGGGACGGCGGCGTCGCACTCGGTGCGCTCGGCGTCGGTCAGCGTGACGAGCGAGAACGGGGCGGGCATCTCACCGCTTGTGGCGCGGGGGGTGTCCGCCGTCTCGCCCGTGAGGCGGGCGAGTGCCGCGACCGTACGGTGCCGGAACACATCGCGCGGGGTGAGCGCCAGACCGGCCTCGAGCGCGCGGTTCACGAGCTGGATCGCGACGATGCTGTCGCCGCCCAGCTCGAAGAAGCTGTCGTGGACGCCCACCGACGGCAGGCCGAGCACGTCGGCGAACAGCCCGGCGAGCGCGGTCTCCGCGGGAGTGGTGGGCGCGTCCTCGCCGCCCATCGCCGTCCACTGGGGCGCGGGCAGGGCTCGGCGGTCGAGCTTGCCGTTGGGCGTCAGCGGCAGGGGGCCGTCGAGGCGGACGACGGCGGACGGGACCATGTAGTCCGGAAGGGTGTCGGCGATCCGGGTGCGGGCATCGGTCACGGCGGCCTCGGCGTCCCTACCGGCACCGTCGCCACCGGCCGCGCCGGCACCCGCCTCCGCGACCAGGTAGGCGACGAGCCGCTTCACGTTCCGGTGGTCCTCACGGACGAGGACGGCGGCCTGGGCGATGCCGGGGCAGGCCATGAAGGCGCTCTCGATCTCGCCGGGCTCGATGCGGTGTCCGCGGATCTTGATCTGGCCGTCCGCGCGGCCGAGGAACTCGAGGTTGCCGTCGGCACCCCAGCGCACCCGGTCGCCCGTCCGGTACATGCGCGCTCCCGGCCCGCCGAACGGGTCGGCCACGAAGCGCTCCGAGGTGAGCCCGGCCCGGCCCAGGTAGCCGCGGGCGAGGCCCCGCCCGGCCACGTACAGCTCGCCCTCGGTGCCGACCGGGACGGGGCGGAGGGCCGAGTCGAGCACGTAGGCGCGGGTGTTGGGGTCGGGGATGCCGATCGGGGCTGGGCCCGGCCGGTCTGCGTCGGCGACCCACAGCGTGGAGTTGACGCTCGCCTCGGTGAGGCCGTAGGCGACGACGACCTGAACATGCCCGGCCCAGCGGGCGATCAGTTCGCTGGGAACCGCCTCGGTGCCGACGATCAGTACGGAGCCGTCGGGGAGTTCGCAGTCCTGCGGGAGCGCCGAGACGAGCGACGGCGGCAGGATCATGTGGGTCGCGCGGTGGCGCGCGATGTAGTCGGTGAGGGCGGGCCCGGCGACGCGGCGCTCGGTGGGGACGACGACGATCCGGCCGCCGACGCACAGGGACATGATCAGGTCCCAGACGGTGACGTCGAAGCCGACGGACGCGAACTGCACGACACGGCTGTCGGCGGTGATACCGATGCGGTCGGTGGCGGTCGCGATGAGGCTGCCGACGCCGTCGTGCGGGACCACGACGCCCTTGGGGCGGCCGGTGGAGCCCGAGGTGTAGATGACGTACGCGGCCTGGTCCAGGGCGACGGCCACACCGGGGTCGGTGTCGTCCAGGGTGGCCAACTCGGCAGCCGTGGACGGCTCGTCGAGCAGAAGGCGCTCGACGCCGGGCGCGGCCGACAGGTCGGCGGACAGCGCGCGCGTGGTCACGATGGTCCGGGCGCCCGCATCGTCCAGCATGTACGCGATCCGGTCCTGCGGGTGGTCGGCGTCCAGCGGCAGGTACGCCGCTCCTGCCTTCATCACGGCCAGCAGGGAGATCACGAGTTCCGGGGAGCGCGGCAGCGCCACGGCGACGACGTCCTCGCCGCCGACGCCCCGGGCGGCGAGGAGCCGGGCGAGGCGGTTCGCTGCGGCATTGAGCTCCGCGTACGACAGTTCCCGGTCCTCGTACACCAGGGCGGCGGCGTCCGGTGTGCGCCGCACCTGCCGCTCGAAGGCGGCGGGCCAGGAGAGTTCGGGGACCTCGCGGGGCGCCACTCCGAACTCACCGAGCAGCTGGACGCGTTCGGCACCGGAGGTGAGTTCGAGATGCCCGACCCGACGGGTCAGGTCCTGGGCGAAGGTGTGGAGCAGCATGAGGAAGCGCTGCTCGTGCTCGATCAGCTTCGCCTCGTCGCACACGTCGGCGTCGGCGTCCAGCAGGACACGGAGGCCCTGGCCGGCCTGGAAGTCGCCGAACGTGATCGCAAGGTCGCTGACCGGGCCGAGCCACAGGGGGGCGAGGTCGGCGTCGAGGTCGCCGAACCGGATCCACTCGCCGCTGGGCAGGATGTTGACCGTGGGGCCGACGAGCTCCTGCACACCGTCGACGAGCCCGAGGTCCCGGGCCAGGTCCTCGGCGCGGTGGCGGCTGTGGGCGACGGTCTCGGATACCGCCGTGCAGACCGTTGTCGCGAGCTGGGCACCGGTCATGTCGGGGCGGACGGTGAGGCGCAGCGGCAGGATGTTGGAGACCATGCCGGGGATGTGCCGGGTCGCGGGGTCCTGCCGGGTGGTGACGGGCAGGCCGATGACCAGGTCCTGTTCGCCGGTGGCCCGGTGCAGGTAGGCGGCGACGGCGGACAGCAGGATGCGGGAGAGCTGGACGCCCGCGGCGGCCGCGGCGTCGCGGAGCCCTCCGACGGCGGGTGCCGCGAGCTCGGCCGTACGGCGGAGGCGCCGCTTGGTCAGCCCCGACGACCGCTCGACGAGCCGCACGGGTTCGGGCCGGTCGGCCATGCGCCGCAGCCAGTGGGCTCGGTCCTCCTCGTACTTCTCCGAGACGCGGTAGGCGGCGTCCGCGTCGACGAGACGGGAGAGCGACCAGTCGGGGGCGGTGGCCCGGTCGCCGTCGCCGTAGGTGTAGAGGTCACCGGCCCGGCGGGAGATCCGGGCGATGCCGATGCCGTCGATGACGATGTGGTGGTAGCGCTGGTACCACCAGACGTGGTCGTCCGCGAGGCGGAGCAGCGCGTGCGCGTAGAGCGGAGCGGCCGCGAGGTCGGCGGGGCGGTCCCGGTCGGCCTCGGCCCACCGGTGGGCCGAGGCCAGGGGGTCGGACTCGCCACGCAGGTCGACGGTCGGGACGTCGACCTGGACGGGCGATGCCACCTGAAGTGGTACGCCGTTGTCGCCGACGATCCGGACGTGCAGGCTCTCGGCCTCCTCGACGGCCTGCCGGACGGCGACGGCGAGGCGGTCCAGGTCGATGTCTCCGCGCAGGTCGAGGACGAACGAGACGTTGTAGGCCGAGCTCTCCGGCTCGATCTGCTGGGCGAGCCAGATGCCGGATTGCCCGCCGGTGACGGGGGTACCGACAGCGGGTGTCCGGTCCGACTCGGCGTCAAACATCGTTCGTGTGGCCTTTCCCTGGTGGTGCGTCAGTGGTGGGTCGTCACTTGGTGGCGGCCGTGAGCAGCGGCACGATCTCGTCGATGGCGTAGGGGATCGACAGGACGGTGTTGAAGGAGAACGCGGCGCCGATGTCCGGGTCCTGGTACGGCACGAACAGATCGCGTAGGGCGCGTACCAGTGGGCACGGGAGATTCCTTCATGTTCATGGGTGATCCAGGGCGCGTTCCACGCCCGCCCGGTGGGGAACGGCCACCGGGCGGGCGGAGCGCCCGGGAAGTGTGCCGACGGTAGGCGGCACCTCGCCGGACTTACTTGATGGCCTCGAGCATCGGGACGACCTGGTCGATGGCGTACGGGATCGACAGGACCGTGTTGAAGGAGAGCGCGGCGCCGATGTCGGGGCTGTCGTACGGGAGGAACAGGTCGCGCTTCTCCTGGTGGACCTTGGTCTTCTTGTACAGCGGGTCGGCCTTCATGGCCTTCTCGGTGTCCGGGGTGCCAAGCCACACCGTGCGGTCGGCCTCCATCACGTCGAGGCGCTCGACGCCGAGGTCCGCGATGTTCTCCTTGCCGAGCGCGGCGCGGTACTTCTCGGAGGTGGTGAAGCCCATCTCCGACAGGAAGATGACCTTCGGGTCCTTCGGGGAGAACGCGGAGAACTTGCCCGGCTCGTAGGGCTCGCCGACGGTGACGGTCTTGCCCTTCCACTCCGGGTGCTTGTCGCGGACGGCCTTGAAGCGGGCGTCGATGCCGGCGATCAGCTTCTCGGTCTCGGCGTCCTTGCCGAGCGCCTTGCCGATCTGCCGGGTCATGTCCTGCCAGGGCGCCTGGTAGTCCTCGTGGCCCTTGGGCTGCGCGACGACCTTGGCGATCTTCGACAGGGTGTCGTACTGCTCCTTCTTCATGCCCGAGTACTGCGCAATGATCAGATCCGGCTTCAGCGCCGCGATCTTCTCCACGTTGTACTCGTCCCGCTCACCGACGATCTGCGGCGGCGCCGAACCCCACAGCTCCTTCGTCCACGGCCACTTGCCGTACGGCTGCTCCTTGAACCAGTCCACCGAACCGACCGGCTTCACGCCCAATGCGAGCACCGCGTCCTGATCCGACAGACCCAGCGTGACGACCTTCTTCGGCTCCGCCTCGATCGTCGTACTGCCGTACTTGTGCTCCACCGTCACCGGGAAAGCAGCGGACTTCGCGCCCGCCTCACCCGACGGCTTCGACTCGACCTTCTCCGTACCGCCCCCACAGGCGGTCAGAGCGAACGCGGCCACAGCCGCCACGGCGGCACGGGGGATGTGTTTGACGAGCCGCGTCAGCGCGGGGCGTGTACCAATGGACACGGTTGTTCCTTTCACGGGGGTTTCACGGTGCGTGCCCTGACGGCCGTGTACGACGGCGCTACCGGCGGACCGGGCGGGCTGTGGGGGGCTGAACCTGGGGGGGGAGCCCTTGCGCGGGGCTCCCCTGCGCGGGGCTCTAGCGGGCGGTGCCGACACCATCGGCGACCGGCCGGACCTCGTCGAGAGCGGGCTTCGGCTCCCGGTCGAGGACCGAGTCGAGGATCTCGCCGACCCGGATCGCGGTGTTGGACAGCAGAGAGGAGGTGATGCCGTGGGTGTGCTCGGTGCCGCCCTGCAGGTAGATACCGCAGAGCAGTTCGGGGTCGGTCGCCAGGCGGTAGTCGCGCTCGACGCGGACGCGGCCCTGGTCGTCACGGTGGCAGCGGTCCGCGACCGGGCCGAGGAGGCCGAGGGCGTCGGCGCTCGCGTAACCCGTGGCGCACACGACGACGTCGGCGTCCAGCCGGCTCTCCTCCCCGGTGACCAGGGACGTGATGGTGGCGCTGACCGAGTCGGCCGTCTCCGCGACATCCGTGAGGCGGGACACGTTCAGGAAGCGGAGGCGCTCGGTGCCGAGGACCTTCTCCTGGTACGCCTGCCGGTAGAGGTCGTCGATCAGGTCGATGTCCACCACGGAGTAGTTGGTGTTGCCGTGGTAGTCCATCAGCTTGCGCTTGATGTCGTCGGGCGCCGTGTAGTACTCGTCGACCGCCGCGGGGTCGAAGATGCGGTTGGCGAAGCTGCTGTCGTCGGCGGGGCTGTACCCGTAGCGCGAGAAGACGGCGCAGACCTCAGCCTTGGGGAAGCGGCGGTGCAGGTAGGCGACGTTCTCGGCGGCACTCTGGCCGGCGCCGACGACGATGAAGCGGGAGGGGTCGGTGCCCTCCAGGCCGTCCACCTTGGCGAGCAGGTCGGAGTTGTGCCAGACGCGGTCGGTCCGCTCGACACCCTCCGGCATGAGGGGGCGCAGGCCCGTGCCGATGACGAGGTTGCGGGCCCGGTGGACGACGGTCTCCGCGCCGGACCGGGCCGTCACGTCGAGATACTCGATCACGCCGTCGCGGACGACGGGCTCGACGGAGACGACCTCGTGGCCGTACGAGACCATGTCGTCGACCTTGGCCGCCGCCCACTCGAAGTAGTCGTGGAACTCCACGCGCAGCGGGAAGAGATTCTTGTGGTTGACGAAGTCGATCAGCCGGCCGTTGCTCTGCAGGTAGCGGAGGAAGGTGTACTCGCTGCTCGGGTTCCGGAGCGTCACCAGGTCCTTGAGGAAGGACACCTGCATGGTCGCGTCGTCGATGAGCATGCCGCGGTGCCAGCCGAACTGGGGCTGCCGCTCGAAGAAGTGAGCGGTGACCGCCTCCTGCCTTCCGACGCTTGCGTTGTGCTCGCTGAGCGCGATCGCCATGGCCACGTTGGACGGCCCGAAGCCGATACCTATGAGGTCGTGGATCAGTGGTGCGTCGTCAGGAAGAGCCTGTGACATGTCACTCCCATCGTGCGGGACAGCCGCCTGTCAGGCGTGCTGTCAGGCGTGGGGAACGGCGGAGCCCGGGCACACCGGTAACCCGGCTGCCGAGCGGAACTTAGGTAAAGCTAACCTGATCTGACCAAGCTGTCGACGGGGCAAAACGGACACCGGCATCGTCCCCGCGTCAACTGGCCCCCAGATCAGGGCTCGTTGCATCCTTAGGTAAGGCTTGCTTTACTAACCCCGGTCAATCGCTTTCCTGAGGAGGAACCCCCCATGCGGGTCGTCATGTTCGGTTATCAGACCTGGGGCCATCGCACCCTGCAGGCGCTCCTGGACTCCGAGCACGACGTAGTGGCGGTCGTGACACATCCGAAGAGCGAGCACGCCTACGAGAAGATCTGGAGCGACTCCGTCGCCGACCTGGCCGAGGAGCACGGCGTCCCCGTGATCATCCGCAACCGGCCCGACGACGAGGAGCTGTTCCAGCAACTCAAGGAGGCCGACCCGGACATCATCGTGGCCAACAACTGGCGCACCTGGATCCCGCCGCGCATCTACACCCTGCCCCGGCACGGCACGCTGAACGTCCACGATTCGCTGCTGCCCAAGTACGCCGGCTTCTCGCCACTGATCTGGGCCCTCATCAACGGCGAGCCCGAAGTCGGCGTCACGGCTCACATGATGGACGAGGAGCTCGACGCCGGCGACATCGTCATGCAGCGCGCGGTCACCGTCGAGCCCGCGGACACGGCCACCGACCTCTTCCACAAGACCGTCGACCTCATCGCCCCGGTCGCCATCGGCGCCCTCGACCTGATCGCCTCCGGGCAGACCGAGTTCACCAAACAGGACCGCTCGCAGGCCAGCTTCTTCCACAAGCGGGCCGAAGAGGACATCCGGATCAACTGGGACTGGCCCGCCGAGGTCCTGGAGCGCCTGGTCCGCGCCCAGTCCGCCCCGTACCCGAGCGCCTTCACCTTCCACAAGGGGAAGCGGCTCGAGATCCTCTCCGCCGTCGTGTCCGAAGGCCGCTACGGCGGCACCCCGGGCCGCATCTTCTACCGGGAGGGCGAGGGCGTGGCGATCGTCGCCGGCGCCGATGCCCGTACGGGTCGCAACCACGGCCTGGCGATCACCCGCGTGCGGACCGAGGACGGCCGGGAGATGCCCGCGACCGAGTACTTCACCTCCATGGGCGGCTACCTGACCAGCCGTCCCTGACGGCTGGGGGTCTCCCCAAGAACACCGGCCCACCCCGGACGGTCCCGGGGTGGGCACAGTCGCCATCGTCGGAATATCGAACATGCCGACCGACTGGACGCAGGTCATCAATGCCCTCGCGGGCACCGACCTGACGCTCACCACGCCCCGCCCGCCGTCGCGGAGGCCACGGCCACAGATCGTACGGTGGTCTCCGGCCCTCCCCCATGAGCATGACGCCGCCCAGCGTGCTCAGCCGCAACGCCTACCTCACGTATGCGCTCGGCAAGGCCGCGCGACGCAGGCTCCAGGACAGGCTGACCGCCCGCGGACTACGTCTCCGGCACCTCACCGTGCTGGCGCTGCTCGCCGATCTGGGTCCCCAGGCAAAGACGGCCTCGCCGCGCGGCTGGACATGAACGCCAGCGACCTGGTGAAGATCGTCAACGATCTCGTCAAGACGGGCCACGTCAACTGCGACCGGGACCCGGAGGACCGCCGCCGTGTCGTGGTGCGGCTGACCCCCGACGGCAGGTCCGCCCTGGCCGAACTGAGCGCGGACATCGCCTCGGCCGACGACGACATCCTGGCCCCCCCGGACTGCAGGGTTTTCGTGGGCGTGTCTCACTCACCTGCCCCACGGTAATGAGTGGAGGCCCAGCCTCCGGTCAGGGGGTCGCCGTCGATACGACATACACCTTGGGACGGGAGGTGTAAGTCATGTCCACGGTGATGTCCTGCGAGGGCCTCGGGTCCTTCTGCGCATGGGTGGTGCCCGCCCAGTCACTCCCCGCGCTGAAGTCCCAGCCGACCGTCTCGGCATCCCGCGCGCTGATGGTGACCACGCCGTCGTCGAGCTGGGAACGGCTGGTGCCCACGCCTTTCAGGAACCGGTCGAGCCCGGCGGATGTGGTGCGGAACTGCACGTACAACCGGCTGGTCTTCCAGTTGCTCGTCTCGTAGTAGGCGACGTCGGTGGACTTCTCGGGGATCGGCACCTCGAATACGCGGCGCTTCATTTGCGACGGCCGGCTTTCGCGCAGGCCGGTCGCCGAGGACTCCGACTCCTTGTCGCGGCCGCTGTCGCGGCTCTGCTCGGCGGAGATGACCAGATAGCCGGCCGGGATGCCGACGAGCAGCACGATGATGATGGCCGTCAGCCAACGGCGACGGAGCATATGGCGCCGGTCCTCGGGGGGACGGGCGCTCGCGTCCGGGGACGTGGACTGGCGGGGCACGGTCATGGCTACGGTTCCTGGGTGGGGCGGGCAGTGCTGGAGTTACGGATGGCCTGCGCATAGCGCTCGTACCGCTCGTGGCGCTCCACCCGGCGCCGGTTGGCGCGGCGGAAGCGGCGGGCCACAAGCCGCGCGAGGTCTGCGGCGCCGACCATACCTGCTTCCGGGCCGAGCTGGGCCTTGACGATGCGAGCCTCGGGGCGGTAGCCGCGGCCGGTCAGGTGCCGCCGGAAGGCATCCCGGGCGGGGCGGATGAGCAGGTCGTCGGCGGCGCTGACGCCGCCGCCGATGACGAAGCAGGAGGGGTCGAGGGCGGCGGCGAGATTGGCGATGCCGACGCCGAGCCACTGGCCGATGTCCTGGAAGAGCTCGATGCACATGGCGTCGCCCTCGCGGGCGAGCTCGGTGATGATCGGTCCGGTGATGTCGCCGACGTTGCCGCCGACCCGGTCGATGAGGCTGTACGCGACGGGGGAGTCGGCCGCGGCGAGCTCGCGGGCCTCCCGCACGAGGGCGTTGCCCGAGCTGTACTGCTCCCAGCAGCCGCGGTTGCCGCAGGGGCAGCGGTGGCCGCCGGGCACGACCTGCATATGGCCGAATTCGCCGGCGACTCCGTACTTGCCGCGCTTGACCTGGCCGTCCTCGAGGATCGCGCCGCCGATGCCGGTGCCGAGGGTGATCATGACGAGGTGGTCCTCGCCGCGGCCCGCGCCGAAGCGCCATTCCGCCCAGGCGGCGGTGTTGGCGTCGTTGTCGACCAGCACGGGGACGGCGAGCCGGGCCGACAGGGCGTCGCGCAGGGGCTCGTTGCGCCAGGCGAGGTGGGGGGCGAAGAGGACCTTGGAGCGGTCGGCGTCGACCCAGCCGGCCGCGCCGATGCCCACGGCGTGCACATCGTGCCGGTCGGACAGGTCCAGGACGAGCTCGCAGATGGTGTCCTCGACGACCTTCGGGCTCTTGGACTTGTCCGGCGTCTCGGTGCGGATCTTCTCCAGAATGACCCCGTCGGCGTCGACGACGCCCGCCATCACCTTCGTACCGCCGATGTCGATGCCGACGGTGGGGACGCGGGGCGCGGTCAGGTGCGAGCGCCGCTCGCGGGTACCGATGGTCTTCAGGACGGTGGCCCGCGCGGAGCCGCGGTGCGCGAAGTCGCGGTAGGTGCTCATGTCCCTGCGGGGTCTCGGAGGCGGGTGGGTGGTTCACCGGCGATTCTGCCAGGCACCGCGCCCGCCGGTGCGCGTGCGGGTTGCCGCCCGCCCCGGGGCTCCCGCCCCGGACCCCGGACATGCGGCCTTCGGCCGCATGTCCTCAATCGCCGGACCGGCTGGAAATGTCGGCCAGGGCCGCACGATCAAGCCCGTCCGGCGTTTGAGGACCGGGGATCCGGGGGCGGAGCCCCGGCAGGCACTAAGCCGCGGGCGGCTCGTCCTTCACCGGATGACCGCCCAGATGCGTCGGCGTCGGCGCACGCTCCAGCTCGTGGCGCAGGTCCTCCAGCTCGCTGCCGCCCGCCATCTGGCGGGTGAGCTCGTCCAGGGTGACCGAGTCCTTGGTGTGGCTGCCCGACATGGTGCCGCGCTTGAGCAGTACGAAGCGGTCGCCGACCAGATATGCGTGGTGGGGGTTGTGGGTGATCAGCACCACGCCCAGTCCCGCGTCGCGTGCCGCTGCCACATACTTCAGCACCACGCCCGACTGCTTCACGCCGAGCGCGGCCGTCGGTTCGTCCAGCACCAGGACCTTCGCGCCGAAGTAGACGGCCCGGGCGATCGCCACGCACTGGCGCTCACCGCCCGACAGCGTCCCGATCGGCTGGTCGACATCGCGCAGGTCGATGCCCATGCGCAGCAGTTCGGACCGGGTGGTCTGGCGCATCAGCTCGACATCGAGACGCTTGAAGGGACCGACACCCTTCGTCGGCTCGGAGCCGAGGAAGAAGTTCCGCCAGACCGGCATCAGCGGTACGACGGCGAGGTCCTGGTAGACCGTGGCGATACCCCGGTCCAGCGCCTCGCGCGGGTTGGCGAGGCTTGTCTGCTCGCCCTCGATGAGGAAGGTGCCCGCGTCGTGCCGGTGCAGACCCGCGATGATCTTGATCAGGGTGGACTTGCCCGCACCGTTGTCGCCGAGGACGCAGGAGATCTGCCCGGCGTGGACCTCGAGCGAGACGCCTTCCAGGGCACGGATGTTGCCGTAGTACTTACTGACGTTGTCCAGCTCGACGAGGGCCGTCATTTGCTTGCCTCCGCACGCTTGCGGACCCATGCGTTGAGCAGGGTAGCCAGAAGGAGCATCGCTCCGAGGAAGAACTTGAACCAGTCCGGGTTCCACTCCGCGTACACGATGCCCTTGCTGGTCATGCCGAAGATGAACGCACCGACTGCCGAGCCGATCGCGGAACCGTAGCCGCCGGTGATCAGACAGCCGCCGATGACGGCCGCGATGATGTACGTCAGCTCATTGCCGACGCCCTCGCCGGACTGCACCACGTCGAACGAGAACAGCAGATGCTGGCCGGAGACCCAGGCGGCGAAGGCGACGCCCATATACAGGCCGATCTTGGTCTTGTTGACCGGGACGCCGACCGCGCGAGCCGCGTCGGCCCCGCCGCCGACCGCGAAGATCCAGTTACCGAAGCGGGTACGCAGCAGGATCCAGGTGGCCAGCGCGACCAGTGCGAACCACCACAGGATGGTCACCTTCAGCGTGACGTCGCCGAGGGTGAGCTGGGAGGCGAAGAGCTTCTTCGCCGAGGCGAAGCCCTCCATGTCGCCGATGGACTTGGTCGAGACCGTGCCGCTGATCAGCTTGGTGAAGCCGAGGTTGAGGCCGGTCAGCATCAGAAACGTACCGAGCGTGATGATGAAGCTGGGAAGTTTCGTACGGGTCAGCATGAAGCCGTTGAAGACCCCGACCGCGAGCGTCACCAGCAGCGAGACGAAGATGCCGGCCCAGACGTTCGCCGTCATCTGGTAGCTGAACATCGCGGAGATCAGCGCGGAGCTGGTCACCAGGACGCCGGCCGAGAGGTCGAACTCGCCGCCGATCATCAGCAGCGCGACCGGGACGGCCATGATGCCGAGGGTCGACGCCGCGTACAGGACGGTGGAGAGGCTGGACGCCCGCAGGAACGAGTCCGCCACGATCGAGAAGAAGATGAAGACCGCGGCGGCGCCGACGACCGATCCCAGCTCGGGCCGGCCCATCAGCTTGCGCAAGGGCGAGGTGCGTAGCAGCCGCTCGTCGCTCTTGTCGGGCTGCCGGGTGCCGGCAGGTGGTGCGGTCGCACTCATCGGGTCCCCCGCTCTGTGTATTCCTCCAGCTCCGCGGCGTCCGTCTTGGTGATGATCTGCGGTCCGGTGAGGACGGGCCGCCCGCCGCCGAGCACATCGGCGTTGTACTTGTAGAGCCACAGCAGGTCCACGGCCTGATACCCCTGGAGGTACGGCTGTTGGTCCACGGCGAAGCCGAGCGTCCCGGCTTTCAGACCGGCGGCGACCTTGGCGTTCAGATCGAAGGTGTCCACCTCGGCCTTGCTCTCCGCGGTCTTCCTGGCCTGCACAGCGGCGTCCGCGAACGGCGCGCCGAGCGTGACGACGGAGTCGATGGAACGGTCCGACTGGAGCTTCGCCTCGATGGACGCCTGAACGTCGGGCATGTTGGTGCCGTCGACGTACAGGTTCTGCAGCTCCCCGCCGAACGCCTTCTTCGCGCCGGCGCAGCGCTGCTCATGGCCGACGTTGCCCTGTTCGTGCAGCACGCACAGGGCCTTCTTCCTCCCCCGCTTGTCGAGTTCGTCGCCGACAGCCTCGCCGGCGATCGTCTCGTCCTGGCCGATATGGGTGAGCGCGCCGTACGCCTTGGACTGCTCGGAGCCCGAGTTGACGGTGATCACCGGGATGCCGGCCTTCTCCGCCTCGGCGATGACGCCCTTCATGGCGTCGGGCTTGGCGAGCGTGACGATCAGTCCGTTGACCTTCTTGTCGATGGCCGCCTGGACGAGCTGGGCCTGCTGCTGGCCCTCGTCGCTGTGCGAGTACAGAAAGTTGATGTTGTCCTTGACCGCGGCCTGCTCGGCGCCGCTCTGGACGATGTCCCAGAAGGTGTCGCCGTCGCCCGAGTGGGTGACCATGGCGAAGGTCCAGCGGGGGGTGGTGACGGCGGACTTGCCGGCCGCGGCCTGGGCCTTACGGGCGTCCTCCGCGCGCTTGCCGCCCGTGCTGCTGCATCCCGCGAGGGAGGCTCCGACTACCGCTGCCAGCACCGCGCCGAGCGCGCGTACCCCTGTCCTTGCCCCAGCCACGACGCCGTGCCCTTCTTGCCGTACTCGCTGTACTTCTCGGTGCGGCCGGGAGTCGTCACGACTCTCCCCGGCCGCCCAAGTATGTGTCACAGCAGGTCGGCGGGTGGGCATCGGGTACGCCGGGTACGTCATCGGGTGCCGTCGGCGGTCAGCTTCTCCAGCGCCGGCACGTCCTTCTCGGTGACGAGGGCCGGGCCGGTGAGGATCGGCTTGCCGCCACCGATCACATTGCCGTTGGTCTTGTTGAGCCAGAGCTCGTCGATGGCGAGGTAGCCCTGGAGGTAGGGCTGCTGGTCCACGGCGAAGCCGATCTCGCCGGCCTTGAGCTGCTTGACCACCTCGGCGTTGAGGTCGAAGGTGTTGACCTCGGCGCTGGAGCCCGCGCCCTCCTTGGCCTTGACGGAGGCTGCGGCGAAGGGTGCGCCGAGCGTGACGACGGCGTCGATGTCCTTGGCGCTCTGCAGCTTCGCCTCGATGGATGAGGTGGAGGCGGGCATGTTGGTGCCCTCCACGTTGAGGTTCTCGACGGTGCCCTTGAAGGTCTTCTTCACACCGGCGCAGCGGGCTTCGAGCGAGACATTGCCCTGCTCGTGGATGACGCAGATGGCCTTCTTCTTGCCGCGCTTGTTGAGCTCCTCGCCGACCGCCTCGCCGGCCACCGTCTCGTCCTGACCGATGTGGCTGAGTGCGCCGACCTCTTTGGAGAACTCGGCGCCGGAGTTGATCGTGACGACGGGTATGCCGGCCGCGACGGCCTTCTTGACGACGTCCTTGACGGCTTCAGGCTTGGCGAGGGTGACGATGATGCCGTTGACCTTCTGGTCGATGTAGGTCTGGATGAGCTGGGCCTGTTCCTTGCCTTCCTTGTTGGCGGCGTAGAGGAACTCGACGTTGTCCTTGCGGGCCGCGACCTTGGCGCCGCTCTGGACGATGTCCCAGAAGGTGTCGCCCTCGCCGGAGTGCGTCACCATCGCGATCTTCAGCCGTTGGGTGGTGGCGGGCTCGCCGCCGCCGCCTTTGGAGGGGCTGTCCTTCGCCTCCTTGCCGCCGGAACTGCTGCATCCGGCGACGACGACCAGGGCACATGCGGCGAGCAGCGCTGCTGCCCTGCGGGTGGTACGCATGGTGGATCCGCCTTCTCTCCCGGCCGCCCGGTTGCGGCTGGGTGAGTTTTTACGGCGGTCGCGGGACCCAGTCAAGACTTTGTCCGAACATTCTTACGCGAACGACATTCTTACGTGACCCTACGGCGCGGCGGACGGGGTCACGGCCGGGCTACGGCCGGGGCTACGGCTACGGCCGGACGAGCAGCTGGAACTCGAAGGCGTAGCGCGAGGCGCGATAGATGTGCGAGCCGAACTCGACCGCGCGGCCGGTGTCGTCGAAAGTGGTGCGCTCCATCGTCAGCACCGGAGCGCCGGTCGCCTCGGTGAGCAGTTCGGCCTCCATGGCGGTGGCGGCCCGCGCCCCTACAGACTGGCGGGCGCTGTGCAGAGTGATCCCCGCGGCCCGCATCATCCGGTACAGGCCGGTGGCCTCAAGACGTTCGGTGTCGCAGTCGAAGAGGCCCGCGGGCAGATGGTTGCGCAGCCTGGCCATCGGCTCGCCATGGGCGTACCGCAGCCGTTCGACGAGCTGGACGTCGCTGCCCTCCGCCACACCAAGGGCGGCCGCGACCTCCGCGCTCGCAGGCTCGATGGCGTTGCGCAGCACGATGGTGGCCGGGCGCTGGCCGGCCGCCTCGAGATCGTCGTACAGGCTGCTGAGCTCCAGCGGGCGCTTGACCTGGCTGTGCACGACCTGGGTGCCGACGCCGCGGCGGCGGACCAGCAGGCCCTTGTCGACGAGGGACTGGATGGCCTGGCGGACGGTCGGTCGGGACAGGCCGAGCCTTCCCGCCAGCTCGATCTCGTTGCCGAGCAGGCTGCCGGGGGTGAGGGTCCCTCTCTCGATGGCCGCTTCCAGCTGTTGCGACAGCTGGAAGTAGAGCGGGACCGGGCTGGTGCGGTCCACGCTCAGCTGGAGAGACAGAGACGGGTCCGTCACGTGTCTGGGCTGCTTGGGCACGGAGCGAGAGTAGTCGCAGGGAATGTTGACGGGAAGTCGTGAAGTTCGGTTGTCAGGACAAAGTCTTGACAGAGAGGCGGCCCCCCGCCACCTTTGGGCCATGCGCATCGGACTCATCGGAACGGGACGTATCGGCACCTTTCACGCGGGCGTGCTCAGCCGCCACCGGGAGGTGGGTTCGCTGGTCGTGGCGGACGCCGACCCGGCACGGGCGACCCAGGTCGCCGAGCGCACGGGGTCCACGGCCGCACCCAGCGCGGACGAGATCTTCGCCTGGGGCGTGGACGCCGTGGTGATCGCCTCCGCCACCGCCGCCCACGCAGAACTCATCGCCCGAGCCGCCCGCGCCGGGCTCCCCGCCTTCTGCGAGAAGCCGATCGCCCTGGATCTGCCGGGCACGCTCGCCGCGCTGCGCGAGGTCGAGTCGGCGGGCACCTTGCTCCAGCTGGGCTTCATGCGCCGTTTCGACGCCGGGTACACCGCGGCCCGTGAGCTGGTGCGCTCGGGGCGGCTCGGCCGGCTGCACACCGTACGAGCGATCACCTCCGACCCGGCCCCGCCGCCTGCCGCGTATCTGCCGCTCTCCGGCGGCCTGTACCGGGACTGCATGGTCCATGACTTCGACATCCTGCGCTGGGTGACCGGGCGCGAGGTGGTCGAGGTGTACGCGACCGGCTCGGACGCGGGCCCGGCGATGTTCCGCGACGCGGGCGACGTCGACACGGCGGCGGCGCTGCTCACGCTGGACGACGGCACGCTGGCCACGGCGACGGCCACCCGGTGCAACGGCGCGGGTTACGACGTTCGGATGGAACTCGCGGGCGAACTCGACCAGGTCGCGGTCGGCCTGGACGACCGTACGCCGATCACCTCGACCGAGCCGCAGGGCCCGCCGCCGGCCACCAAGCCATGGCCCGGGTTCCTGGAGCGGTTCGCCCCCGCGTACGAGGCGGAGCTGGACACCTTCGTCCGGGTGGTGCAGGGCGAGGCCGAGAACCCCTGCGACGGGCGCGAGGCGCTGACGGCGCTGCGGATCGCGGAGGCGTGCGAGCTGTCCCGGCGGGAGCACCGGCCGGTGCGGCTGGCTGAGATCCCGGCGGACTGACTCCCGGAGCGTTCTCAGGACTGTTGCGCGGACGGCGCTGACGGCGCTGACAGTACGGTGCCCTGCGCGACAGCGCAGAGCGTCTCGTCGCCGTCGGCGTTCACGGTGAAGAGATCGCACCGTACGACGGCCTGACGGCGGCCGCTGTGCACGACGGACGCCCGGGCCACCAGTGACACGCCGGTGGCCGGGCGGATGTACTGGACGGAGAACCCGCCGGTCAGCACGGCGGGACCAAGTGTCGTACCGGCGGCGAAGGTGATCGAGTTGTCGGCGGCGTACGCGATCACTCCCCCGTGCAAATAGCCGTTCTGCTGGCTCAGTTCTTCCCGGACGTCGACTTCGAGCACGGCCTGTCCATTACCGAACGCGGTGATCCGCGCCCCCAGCAGACGGCTGAACGGCTGGCTGTCGAGGACCTTCTGGGCCATCGCGAGGTCAAGTCCCGGCACGGTGCGGCTCCTTGGACGATCGGTGAAAGGGGTCAGCGGGGTCGCGGTCGGGGCTACCAGCTCACCGGGAGCCTGCGCACGCCGCGCATCAGCAGCCCCGGCAGCCAGTCGAGCGGGCCCTCGGAAGGGTCGAGTGCGAGATCCGGGCAGCGTTCCAGGAGGGTGCGGACCGCGATCCGGGCCTCCATGCGGGCCAGGGGCGCGCCCAGGCAGAAGTGGATGCCGTGCCCGAAGGCGAGATGGCCACGGGTGTCCCGGTGGATGTCGAAGCTGTCCGGGGCCGGGTAGCGGGACGGGTCGCGATTGCCCGCGGCCAGACCGACCAGCACCGTCGCTCCGGCCGGGATCACCCGGTCGCCCACGGGGACCGGCTCGGCGGCGAAGCGGGTGGTGGCATTCTCCACCGGGCCGTCGTAGCGGAGCATCTCCTCAACCGCTCCGTCCAGCAGCCCGAAGTCCGCGCGCAGATCTGCCAGTTGGGCTGGGTGGGTGAGCAGGGCCCGTACCCCGTTGGAGATCAGATTGACGGTCGTCTCATGGCCGGCGATCAGCAGCAGATAGGCGAGTGCGCGCAGTTCGGCGGCCGAGAGCCGGTCGTCGTCCTCCGCGCGGGTGCGGATGAGGGCGGAGAGCAGATCGTCGGTGGGACCGGCGCAGCGCTTGTCCTCGATCAGCTCGTCCAGGTACGCGGCCAGTCCACGGATGGCGTCCTCCTCGGCCCCCGCTCCGGTCGGGGCCACGACCTCGTTGGACCACTTGCGGAACGCGTCGCGGTCGGCGGCCGGGACTCCGAGCAGCTCGCAGATGACGGTGATCGGCAGCGGGAAGGCCAGAGCGTCCACCAGATCGCCGTGCCCGGCCGGCAGCATCTCGTCGAGCAGCTCGTCGGTGATCTGCTGGATGCGCGGACGCAGGCCCTCCACCCGCCGCCCGGTGAATTCGCGGGCCACGAGCTTGCGCAGCCTGGTATGGTCGGGCGGGTCCAGGACCAGAAGATTCGGGCCGACGACCTGTTCGTCGAGCATCATCGTGCCGACCGTGGCAGGCGATTTGGACAGCCGCGGGTCGGCGAGCGCGGTCCGCGCCTCCTCATGACCGACGATCAGCCAGAACTGCTCGCCGCCCGCCATGCGCACCTCGTGGACGGGCCCCGACTCGCGCAGTCGCGCATAGTACGGATACGGGTTCGCGGTGAAGTCCGCTCCGTACTCCCCCAGATCGACAGTCGTCATCACCCCAGCCTACGTGGGCCCTCCTCGTCGAGCAGGCCCGCGTCATGCGCCAACAGAGCGATCTGGACACGGTTGTTGAGGTCCAGTTTGGCCAGGATGCGGGAGACATGGGCCTTCACGGTCGGCACGCTCATATAGAGGGTCGCGGCGATCTCTGCGTTGGACTGGCCATGGCCTACCGCGACGGCCACCTCCCGTTCGCGTTCGGCGAGGGAGGCGAGACGGCGCGCCGCCTCACTCCGGCGCGTCTCGGGGGCGCGGTCTGCGACGTGCGTCATCAACTGGCGGGTGACGGCCGGGGACAGCACCGGGTCGCCCGCCGCGACGCGCCGTACCGCGGCGACGATGTCGGCGGGCGGGGTGTCCTTCAGTACGAACCCGGCGGCGCCCGCGCGCAGCGCCCGCAGCACCTGTTCGTCGGCGTGGAAGGTGGTGAGGACGACGATCTCGGGGGCGTCGGGGCGGCGGCGCAACGTCTCGGTGGCGGTGAGGCCGTCCATCGTCGGCATCCGGATGTCCATCAGGACCACGTCGGGCGCGAGTTCGTCGACGAGCGCCGCGACCTCGGAGCCGTCGGTTCCCTCTCCCACGGTCTCGAGACCGTCGGCGCCGCCGAGCATGAGGGCGAGTCCCGCGCGTACGAGAGGGTCGTCATCGACGACGAGCAGCCGGATAGTCATGCGGTCCACGGTAGCCAGGCCCGGACGCGGAACCCGCCGTCGCCCGTCGCTCCGTGCTCCAGCCGCCCGCCCGCGAGCGTGGCTCGTTCGGTCAGGCCGATCAGCCCTTGGCCGGAGCCGGGGGCCTTCTCGACCTCGCCGATCGGGGCGGGGTTGTCGACGTCGACGGTCAGGCCGCTTCCCCAGGCGCAAACATCGTGCCCGGCGGCTCTGTTCCGGTCTCAACTGGTTCCAACGTGTTTCAACTGGATTCAACGCGTGAGGATGGCGATGCGGCGGGACCAGGTCGAGTCGTTGAGCTGCGAGAGCATGAAGTGGGCGACGTCCGCCCGGCTGATGCGGGGCATGCCCTTGAAGTCGAAACGCTCACCGACGCGGTAGGCGCCGGTGAAGGGCTGGTTGGTCAGCGTCACCGGGTAGACGAGGGTCACGTCGAGGGCGCTGGCGAGGAGCTTGCGGTCCGCCTGCTCCTTGTCGGCGAAGAGCTTCCTGAGCATCGTGCGGTAGAAGATCCGCTGCGGCAGCGAGGCTTGCGCGTAGGTCCGGCCGACGCCGAAGGCGGAGAGGAAGATCAGGCGGCCGACTCCCGCTTCATGCAGGGCGGGGATGATCGCGTCCACGGTCCGGCCGACGATGTCGGACGTCAGGCTCTTCCCCGACCCCATAGTGCTCAGTACCGCGTCCTGGCCCACGGCGGCCTTGGCGACCCCCTGTTCGTCGGTGACATCACCGACGCGCACGGTCAGCCGGTCGTCGAGCCGGGAAAGCTTTTCCGGACTGCGTACGAGCGCGGTGACGTGATGGCCCTCGTCGACGGCCTGGGCGGCCACCTGCAGGCCGGTGGGCCCGGTCGCGCCGAGAAGCAGGAGTTTCATGCCGGACTCCCGAACGGGTACAGGTCAACCCATCTGCGCTTTGACGTGATCGACCACGTCGTTGAACTCCTTGGTCGGTGAGAAGTCGATGTACTCACAGTCCTCGAGCGCTTCCGGGACATGACCCGGCGGCCAGTAGAAGGCCTGTCCTGCTTCGTAGATCTCGTCGCCGTGCTGCGTCCGCATCTTCAGCCGCCCCTTGAACAGGTAACCCCAGTGGGGGCAGGGACAAAGATCCTCGGGCATGCCCTTCATCGCCGGCCCCATGTCCGCGCCCTGGGGAAACCGCACAAAGGCGACGGTCATGTCTCCCCCCACGTCCTGCATCCGCAGCTCCACACCGCCTCCTTCAATCGCGATGGGAGTGTCGTTCCGCGTCGTCGCCGTCATGGCTGCGCTCCTCCCTCTCCGGCTTCTTCTCCTTCTCCGGCCTCTCCGGCATCTCCGGCATCACCGGTTTGCTGGACCCCGGGAATGCTCCCTCTCCTCCAGCCTGTGCCCGACGGCTGCGGTGCGCGACATCTGGGTCACTTCCGGTCGGCGACCTCGTTGAGCCGGGCGACCTCCGCAGCGTGCTCGCTCATGCGGTTGCTGACGCTGCCCCCCGTATAGAGCGCGGCCCCGACGACGGAGACGGGCACGGACAGCCCGATCACCCCGAGGAGTTCGGGCCAGTCCCGCTCCGCCGTGCACTCCGAGCCGTTCCCGGCCCCCCTGTTGGCGGTGGCCTGGTCCGTGAAGAGCCGCGCCTCGCACTCCGAGTCGCCGTACTTGCCCTCGATCTCGTACGGCATGAGCAGCAGTACGGCGAACCACACCCACAGCAGCGCGGCGACCGAGAGCAGACCGAAGCCCCAGCTCTGGGCCCGCTTGGCACGCTCGCGGAACTCTATGTCGTACGTCAGTGATCGCATGGCGCACGAACCTAGCAAGCGGTCCGGGCGGCCGCGCGGCCGCCCAGCAGCACCGGCTTGAGTGCTACAAGCCTTCGTTGAGCTCGTACGTGCCGTACTGGGGACGGCCCTCCAGCTCGTACGTGTGGATGGCCACGCCGCTGCCCGTGGTGCGCGATGCGGCATGCCGGAACGCGGTGGGAACCGCGCCGTCCGCAAAGAATCGACGGCCCTTTCCCAGCACGACGGGGAAGACGAGCAGATTGAGCGTGTCGATCAGGTCGTGCTTCATAAGGGATTGGGCAAGGCCGCCGCTGCCGTGGATCTGCAGCTCCCCATCCGTGCGCTCCTTGATCGCGGCGACCTCCTTGACGAGGTCGCCGCCGATGACGGTGGTGCCCTCCCAGTCGGCCTGGCCGAGCGTGGTCGACGCGACGTACTTCGGCAGGGTGTTGAGCCGCGACGCGACCGGGTCGGCGGGGTCGGTCACCTTGGGCCAGTAGCCGGCGAAGATCTCGTACGTACGGCGGCCGAGCAGGAAGGCGCCGGCCCGGTCGAAGACCTCGGTGATGAACCGGCCGAAGTCCTCGTCTCCGTACGGTACGGACCAGCCGCCCAGGTCGAAGCCGTCGCTGGGGTCCTCGTTCGGACCGCCGGGGGCCTGCATCACGCCGTCGAGCGTGACAAAAGTGGTGATCGAGAGCTGTGCCATGGCAGTTGCCTGCTTTCGGGAGTGCGGTGTTCCGGTCCATCAGCTCAGACCCTGCCCGGGCCGGGAATTCATCGTCGGCGCCAGCGTTCCGTCGGCCGGGCAGTGGGCGGAGTGTGACACGCGGATTCAACGTCCGTTTGCCGCCAGACCGGAGGAGGCGGGGCCGCTTTCCTTGAAGTCGTAACCACTACTGACATAAGGGGAACGGATGTCCAGGACTGCTTTGGTGACCGGTGGCAGCCGCGGCATAGGGGCGGCGATCGCGCTGCAGCTGGCACAGGAGGGCGTCGATGTGGCGATCACCTATGTGCGGGACGAGGAGGCCGCCCAGGATGTGGTCCGCAAGATCGAGGCGGCGGGGCGGCGGGGCCTCGCGCTGCGCTCCGACGCTGCGGACGCGGAGGCGGCCCGCTCGGTCGTCGGCCAGGTCGTGGACCGGTTCGGAGGCATCGACATCCTGGTCAACAACGCGGGCGTCGGGCGGCTCGGTCCGATCGAAAGCCTCGCGCCGGCCGATGTGGACGAGGTGCTCGACGTGAATGTGCGGGCGGTGTTCCTCGTCTCGCAGGCGGCGGCAGCGCGGATGGGGCGCGGCGGGCGGATCGTCTCGATCGGCAGCTGCATGACGAAGTACGTACCGGGCCCGGGCGGCACGCTGTACGCGATGAGCAAGGCCGCGCTGACGGGCCTGACCAAGGCGCTGGCCCGGGAGCTGGGCAGCCGCGGAATCACGGCGAACCTGGTCCACCCGGGCCCGATCGACACGGCCATGAACCCGGCGGACGGCCCGTACGCCGAGCCACAGAAGGCGGGGACGGCGCTGGGCCGCTTCGGCAGCGCCTCCGAAGTCGCATCCATGGTGGCGTACTTGGCGAGCGACGGGGCGGCGTATGTGACGGGCGCGGAACTGTCGGTGGACGGCGGCCACGCGGCGTAACGCCTGCGGCGGGCCTGTTCCCCGACCCTCCCCCTACGCCCTGGCGGGCGTGGGGGCTTGCCCCCACTTCCGGTAACTGGGGGCAAGCCCCCAGACCCCCCGTAGGCCCTTCGGGCGTTGTCCTCAATCTCCCCCAGACTTCGTCCGGGGGGACCCCCAACGGGCTTGATTTCCGCCGGTCGGCCTGAAGTCTCAGGCCGACCGGCGGAACTTCGAGTCCGCCCGGGCGAAAATCAAGGCCCGCCCGGCGATTGAGGCGCGGGGCCCGGGGCGGAGCCCCCGTCATTCAGCCCCGCCCGGCGATTGAGGCGCCGGGCCCGGAACAGAGCCCCAAATCGAGCCCCGCCGACGATTGAGACGCCAGGCCCGGAACAAAGCCCCAATCCAGCCCCGCCGACGATTGAGACGCGGGGTCTGGGGCGGAGCCCCAAATCCAGCCCCGTCGGCGTTTGAGGCGCGGAGTCTGGGGCGGAGCCCCAGTTCAGGGGAACGGGCGGGGTGGGGGAAAGCACCCCCCGGGTCAGCCGCCCAGCTCCTGGTGACGCGCCGCCAGGCGACCCGCCCCCTCCTCCGTCAGAGAACCAAGGACCCGCAGCCGCGAAATGCCACCATCCGGATAGATGTCCACCCTGACATGCGTCCCCACCGCCGCCGCGCCCAGCACAAAGCGATGATTCGTGTCCGGCTGCAGACGCGTCCGCGGCAGAATCTCCGCCCACTCCCCCTCCTCACCATCGCGGAGCGAAACCGCCGCCCACCCCGCGCTGTTGCCCTTCAGATACGCCGTATCGATCTCCACCGCGCGGATCTCGGACTGCTCCACCAGCTGGTAGCGGATCCAGTCGTTGCCCTTGTCCCGGCGACGGCGGGTCTCCCAGCCGTCGTCCATCTTGCGGGAGCGGCCCGGCTGGATGGTGTTGGTGGCCGGAGAGTAGAAGCGGTCGGAGGCGTCCTCGACCTGGCCGCCGTTCTCCAGCGCGACGAGGTCGAACGTACCGAGGGCGGCGAGCCACGCCGGGTCGGGCGCGACCTCGCCGTAGACCCGCAGGCGGGCGATGCCGCCGTCGGGGTGCTGGTTGACGCGCAGATGCGTGAAGCGCTGCTCGACGTCGACCGCGAAGCCGTTCGCCGCGTGGCCGCCGATGGCCGTACGGGGAACGAGCGTCGTCCACTTCGCGTCGCCGCCGAGCAGGTCCTCGGGCGACGGGGACCCCGGCACCGACGCCGCCTCGACCGACACCGCCTGCGGGTAGTTGCCGCGGAAGTGCGCGGTGTCGACGACGATGCCGCGTACGACACCGGGCGCGCCCAGCCGTACGAGCGCCCAGTCGTGGTCGTCCTCGGTCGGGTGCGGCTGCGCGGCGCTCACACCGCGGCGGCGGCGGGTCTCCCAGCCGTCCATGATCTTGCCCTTGTGGCCGAAGTGCTCCGGGTCGAACTCCGCGGCCTCGGGCTTCAGCATGTTCTCGCGCTCGGCGAAGAACTCGTCGTTGGCGGCGATGACGCCCGCGCCGAGCCGCCGGTCGGCGAGGTCGGCGTAGTGGACGAACGGAAAGTCGGCCGTGCGGTAGTCGGCGTACGGGTCGCCGCCGCCGAACGGGCTGGCGTCACCGGTGAAGGAAGGGATGGACACGATCAGTTGTTCCTTTCGAGCAGCCGGCCGGTCGGCTCGGCCAGGGTGCCGTTCTCCACGATGCGTTCGCCGCGCAGCCACGTCGACCTGACGACTCCGTGCAGGGTCTTGCCCGCATACGCCGTCACCTGGTTGCGGTGGTGGAGTTCGGCCGGGTCGACGGTGAAGGTCTCGTCGGGCGCGAGGACCGCGAAGTCGGCGTCGCGGCCGGCTTCGATGGCGCCCTTCTGGTCCAGTCCGGCGAGCTGCGCGGGGGCCGCGGACATCCAGCGGACGACGTCTTCGAGGGTGTGGCCGCGCTTGCGGGCCTCGGTCCAGATCGCGGGCAGGCCCAGCTGGAGGGAGGAGATGCCGCCCCAGGCGGAGGCGAAGTCGGGGGTTTTCAGGTCGGTGGTGCAGGGCGAATGGTCGGAGACGATGCAGTCGATGGTGCCGTCGGCGAGGCCCTCCCAGAGGGCGTCCTGGTTCTCGGCCTCGCGGATCGGCGGGCAGCACTTGAACTCCGTTGCCCCGTCCGGGACTTCCTCTGCCGTGAGGGTGAGGAAGTGCGGACATGACTCAACAGTGATCTCGACGCCCTCGCGCTTGGCGGCCGCGATCAGCGGCAGCGCGTCGGAGGAGGACAGATGCAGTACGTGCACACGGGCGCCCCGGCGCCTGGCGTGCGCGATCAGGCCTTCGATCGCGGTGTTCTCGGCGTCGCGCGGCCGGGACGCGAGGAAGTCGGCGTACTTCGGTCCTGGCTCCTGGGGCGCCGCGGCCAGGTGGTGCGGGTCCTCGGCGTGCACGATCAGCAGTCCGCCGAAGCCGGCGATCTCGGCCATCGACCGGGCGAGCTGGTCCTGGTCGAGCTCGGGGAACTCCTCGACGCCGGACGGCGAGAGGAAACACTTGAAGCCGAAGACTCCGGCGTCGTACAACGGCCGAAGGTCCTTCACATTGGACGGGATCGCGCCGCCCCAGAAGCCGGTGTCGACGTGCGCCTTGGGCCGCGCCACGTCCTGTTTGGTACGGAGGTTGCCGACCGTGGTGGTCGGCGGGAGGGAGTTGAGGGGCATGTCGAGCAGAGTGGTGATGCCCCCGGCCGCGGCCGCGCGGGTGGCGGTCCAAAAGCCCTCCCACTCGGTGCGACCGGGGTCGTTCACATGGACATGAGTGTCGACGAGTCCGGGGAGCACGACATCGTCCCCGAAGTCCTCGAGCCGGGCACCGGCCGGCACCTCGGCGTCGTACGGCAGCACCGCCGTGATCTTCCCGGCGGCGACGGCGACGGATGCGGCGCGCGTCCCCTCCGGGGTGATCACGCGCGTCGAGCGCAGTACCAGGTTCACGTCCACATCGGACACCCGTGCCCCTCACTTCCGTTCCGTACCCGGATTCACACAGCAAAATTCAACGAACTGTTGAAGAAGTCTTCACTCCGGAGTCCAGCCCGTCAAGACCCCTCCCGGGCGGCCACCCCTGACGATCCCGTTTGGACATTTCCACAACGTGAAACTGGAATTTCGTGAGGCAGAAGGTAGCTTTGGACAAGGAGGCCGTCGAGAGATCGTCGAAGGTGACCGCCGACACACGGACAAACGCCTCCTGACCGGCAAAGACGCCTTTGACGGGAGCGATGTGCCGCCCGCAGCCGCCCGGTAGGCTGCTGACCTGCCTGCCTGCCCGAAAGGACCCGCCCACGTGCCGACGTCCAGCGCCAGCGCCACCGACGCCGCCAAGACCGCTCCCAGCGGTGGCGTGCAGTCCCTGGAGCGCGCCTTCGACCTGCTCGAAAGAATGGCCGACGCCGGTGGCGAGGTCGGGCTGAGCGAGCTCTCTGCCAGCAGCGGCCTGCCGCTGCCCACGATCCACCGGCTGATGCGCACGCTCGTGGTCTGCGGTTACGTACGCCAGCAGCCCAATCGCCGCTATGCGCTCGGCCCCCGGCTGATCCGCCTGGGCGAGTCCGCGTCCCGGCTGCTCGGCACCTGGGCCCGGCCCTACCTCGCCCGACTGGTCGAGGAGACCGGCGAGACGGCGAACATGGCGCTGCTCGACGGCGACGAGATCGTGTACGTCGCGCAGGTGCCGTCCAAGCACTCCATGCGGATGTTCACCGAGGTCGGCCGGCGGGTGCTGCCGCACTCCACGGGCGTGGGCAAGGCGCTGCTCGCACACACCCCGCCGGACGAGGTGCGGGCACTGCTCGCCAGGACCGGCATGCCCGCCGCCACCGAGAAGACGATCACGACGCCCGAGGGCTTCCTCGATGCGCTCGAACAGGTGCGGCGCACCGGCTACGCGGTGGACGACAACGAGCAGGAGATCGGGGTTCGCTGCCTCGCCGTCTCGGTGCCCAACTCCCCCACGGCAGCGGCGGTTTCGATCTCGGGCCCGGCGGGCCGGGTCACCGAGGCGGCCACCGAGAAGATCGTCCCGATCCTCCAGGAGGTCGCCCAGGACCTCTCGGCGGCACTGGCGAGCACGTCCGCTCAGGGCTGAACAGCTGACGCCCGAGAACAGCAGACCGCGCCGGCGACTCATGGTCGCCGGCGCAGGTGCGTTCAGACCGTAGCGTCCTGAGCGCCCTGAACGTCCTGCGAGCGATCCGCTTCCAGCAGCGTGCGCGCCGCCTCCCGGGCCCGCCCCGCCGTCGCACTGTTCCCGGAGATCGCGGCCGTCACCGTCGCACCTTCCACGAGCAGCAGGAGCGGCTCCGCCAGCCCGGCGGAGTGGCCCGCCGAAGCCACCAGGCCCGCCAGATACCGCCGCAGCGCATCGACGTGATCGCGGGCCGCGGTCGCGACCCCTTCCGATGTGGCTCCCAGCTCCCCGAAGGAATTGACGAACGCACAGCCACGGAAATCGGGCTCCTCGAACCACGACTCCAGCCAGTCGAAGACCGCAAGGATCTTGTTCTCCTCGGCGGGCCGGGCGTCGACAGAGCTCGCCAGCGATGCCCGCCAGCGCGCGTCGCGTCGGCGCAGATAGGCCTCCACCAGGCGCTCCTTGGAGGGGAAGAGCTGATAGAGGCGCTTGAGTGACACCCCCGACTCGTTCCGGATCTCGTCCATGCCGACGGTCTGCAGTCCCCGCCCGTAGAGGAGCGACTCGGCTGCGTCGAGGACGCGGACCTCCAGTGCTGCGGCTTCCATTCCAACCCTCGCCTTGCGTGAGAATCACCGTTCTCCTACGCTACTGGACACCGGGGAGAACGCACGTTCTCCCGTTGCCGATGGGAGAGTCATGACCGCCACGAGGCCGCCGTTCCCGCCCTTCACCGCCGAGACCGCGCTGCAGAAAGTCAGGGCGGCAGAGGACGCCTGGAACAGCCGGGACCCCGAGCGGGTCGCCCTCGGCTACACCGAGGAGTCCGAGTGGCGCAACCGCGACGTGTTCCTCTGTGGGCGCGCGGAAATCGTGGAGTTCCTGCGTGAGAAGTGGCGGTACGAGCTGGACTACCGTCTGCGCAAGGAGCTGTGGGCCTTCACCGACAACCGCATCGCCGTCCGCTTCGAATACGAGTGGCACAACGACGAGGACAGGTGGTTCCGCAGTTACGGCAACGAGAACTGGGAGTTCGACGAGAACGGACTGATGCGACGCCGGTACGCGAGCATCAACGACTTCCCGATCGGGGCGGACGAACGCCGCATTGCCCTCTGAGCCGGCCCCGGACATGGGCGACCAGCACCGTCGCCGTACCGCCGCGGCTGAGACGGTCCGCTGGGGCGTTGCCCCGGCCCCTGCGCCTCAATCGCCGGCGGAAGTTCAAGCCCGTTGGGGGTCCCCCCGGACGAAGTCTGGGGGAGATTGAGGACACTCCCCCTACGCCCTACGGGCGTGGGGGCCCCAGAAGGGCGTACGGCGTCGAACAGGCCCGCCGAAGACAGCCCGCACCGCCGCCCACTCAAACTCTTCGCCGCGGCGGCACCTCACCGAACAGGTCGACCGCGTCCCGTACCCCCATCAGCGCCGGAGCCAGCGCGCTCACCGAGCCGATCGCGCCCGCGATCAGCAGCAACGAGCGGCGCATCCGCAGGATTTCAGGGTCGCCGCCCGCCACCATCGCCGCCAGCACGGCCAGTTCGTCCTCCGCGATGCCCCGGTCGGGGAACTCCGCCGGGTGACCGGCGAGTTCGCGGCGGAGCCGGGAGACGGCAGCGCGCAGCTCCGTCGCCCTAGGGTCCTCGCCGCTCCCTGTCACCCGCGTCTGCCCCACGCTACGCAACAAAGCTCTCCCCCTCGCACACCTTTGTGCAGGCTCGAAAACCCGTCGGTCGTCGGTCAGCCGCCCGGGGTCGCGGGCAAGTTAACGCCATCCGATGCGGCAGGCGCCACTCCGTGGACGTAATTCAGGACGACGGCTGTACGGAGTCGATCGCACCGCGCCAGACCGTGACATCAACGGTGATGTAGTGGCTGGGATCCCCTTCGGGCGACCTCCCCTGGTAGGTCACCAGGCCCACGTTCCCCGTCTCACTCAGCACACAGAACTTCGCGCCCTTCGACAGGTTCTCGACCTTGAGCCCAGTGGCGAACCGGGTCTCGCTCCGGCAGGTCGCCAGGTCGGCGCTCTGGCCGGTGCGCAGCAGGACCAGCTTCGCGTTCTTGGCATCGATCGAGCCGAGGTAGTACTCGTGCTCGAAGTCGATGGTGTTGGCGCTGTCACCCTCAATCGGCTTGACCGGCTCGTCGCCGAGGCTGATGCCGTAGTCGTCCGTCACGTGGAGGCCGTTGTACGTCTTGGGCGTCGGGTCCGCGACCGGTTCGGCGGGCTTGGAGGACTGGTCGCCGCCCGGGGTGCCGGGGTCCTGGGTGCCGTCCCCGCTCGTGTCCGGCGAGCTGCCGGCCTTGTCGCCCTGCGACTGGTTGCCCTTGTCGTCCTTGTCCGACAGGGCGAGGTACGCGCCGCCGCCGGCCAGCGCACCGATCACCAGGGTGGCGACGACGGCGATGGCGAGGGTGCTGCCCTTCTTCTTAGGCGCGGCGGGTGCGAGGGGCCCGGAGACCGTTTGGTACGGCTGCGGTTGGTACGGCTGCGGGGGCCGGACGTACTGGGGTGCCGTCTGCGCGTGCGGGGTGGCATGCGCATGCGGGTAACCGTAGGTCGGCGACTGGGCCGACGGGCCGAAACCGGGCGGCGGGGTCGCCGGGGCGGACGCCGTCGTGGGCGGCGGAACCGGAGCGGGCGACTGCATCTGGGCCTGGCCGGCGGTCTGGGTGGGCGCGTAGTGGGGCGACTGCTGGACGGGAGCCTGAGCAGCGGCCTGCGTCGGCGGGCGGGCCGGAGGCTGCACCGGAGCAGGGGCCTGCCCGGCGGGCGGCGTCACCGGCGGCGCGGGCGCCGCCGTGCGCGTGGTGATCTCGGCGGCGACGGCGCCCGGCAGCCACTCCTCCGGCCGGCGCAGCACCGTTTCCGCATTGGCGGACTGGCAGATGGCGAGGAGGTCGGCGACCGAAGGCCGGGCCTCGGGGTCCTTCGCCAGGCAGCGGGTCACCAACTCGCTCAGCTGCTCCGGCAGTTCGGTGAGGTCGGGCTCCTCATGCACGATCCGGTAGAGCACGCCGTGCGAGGTGCCTTCACCGAAGGCCGCCCTGCCGGTCGCCGCGTACGCCGCGATCTGGCCGAGCGCGAAGATGTCGGTGGCCGGGGTGACCTGACTGCCGGCCGCCTGCTCCGGCGCCATGAAGGAGGGGGTGCCGATGGTGACGCCGCTGCTGGTGAGCGAAGTCGCGTCGGCGGCCCGGGCGATACCGAAGTCGATGACGCGCGGCCCGTCCGAGGCGAGCAGGACGTTGGCCGGTTTGAGGTCACGGTGGACGATGCCCGCGCCGTGGATGACGTGCAGCGCCTCGGCGATCCCGGCGACCAGCAGCAGCACGGTCTCCACCGGCAGCTTGCCGTGCTGGATGACGGCGTCGGCGAGGGAGGGCCCGGGGACGTAAGCCGTGGCGAGCCAGGGCTGCTTTGCCTCCGGATCGGCGTCGATGACCGGCGCGGTGTACAGGCCCTGCACGCGCTGTGCGGCCTGCACCTCCTGGGCGAACCGGCGGCGGAATTCGGCGTCTTGGGCGAAGTCGGGCCTGATCACCTTGATGGCGATGGGACGGCCGCCGGGCGTGTACGACAGGTACACCTTGCCCATGCCGCCCGCGCCGAGCTTGGCGGCGAGCTTGTATCCGGCGACGTGCTTCGGATCATCTTCGGCCAGAGGCTGGAAGACCGTTCCCTCGTGTGCGCGCCCACTCATCGAACTCTCGTCCCCCATGCCGAACTTCAGTATCGGAGGCACCTTATCCAAGGCTCGCCCCGCTCTCCACGTCGGACGACCAATGGCGCCCGCGCGGTTGCGGAACACGGCCGGCGGGCCGTGAATCGCTCAGCACTTCGACCGGTTATGAGGTAAGGAGTCCTTATGGCACACCCACTCCCCCACCCATCGAAGGAACCGGTCGTCGCCGGACTGCTGCTCGCGGCGGGCGGCGGGCGACGGCTCGGCGGGCGCCCGAAGGCGCTGCTCCGGCACCGGGGCCGGCCGCTGGTCGAACACGCGGTGCGCGTGCTGCGCGCGGGCGGCTGCGGACCCGTGCATGTGGTGCTGGGCGCCGCGGCCGATCGCGTACGGAAGGAGGCCGACCTCTCCGGTTGCGTACTGGTCGACAACCCGGAGTGGGAGGAGGGCATGGGCTCCTCGCTTCGAGCGGGTCTGGAGTCGCTCGACACCACGGAGGCGGACGCGGCGCTCGTCTCTCTCGTGGACCAGCCGGGGATCGGCCCGGCGGCGGTGGCCCGCATCCGCGCCGCGTACCGCTCCCGGGATTCGCTCGCGGCCGCGGCGTACGAAGGAGAGCGCGGCCATCCGGTCCTGTTCGGCGCGCACTGCTGGAAGGACATCGCGGCGAGCGCGGTCGGCGACCGCGGCGCACGCGCGTATCTGAAGGCGCACGAGTCCTCGCTCGCGCTGATCGAGTGCGGCGACATCGCAGAGGCGTACGACATCGACACGGCAGAAGATCTGACGCACCTTGAGTAAACGGCGTGGCACTCAGCGCCATGGTCTGTCGACTCAGAGAATCTCGATATCAACAAGACATTGAACTTCCACCATGAGAAAACTACTATCCACTGGTCAGAAGCGCCCGACCCCAGACGGCGCCCGCGACCGCACCTCGGTCATGCGGCACCGAGTGCCGCATCTGTACGCCCGGCGGCCGCCAGGCACCGCCCGCTGAAGGAAGTGACAGCTCATGTCCGCACCAGCGCCGTCCCCGCTGGCCATCGTCGAAGCCGAGCCCCTGCCCCGGCAGGAAGAGGTCCTCACAGACGCGGCCCTCGCCTTCGTGGCTGAGCTGCACCAGCGGTTCACGCCGCGGCGCGACGCGCTTCTCGCCCGTCGCTCCGAGCGCCGCGCCGAGATCGCCCGTACCTCCTCCCTGGACTTCCTCCCGGAGACCGCGGCAATCCGTACGGACGACTCCTGGAAGGTCGCACCGGCCCCCGCGGCACTCAACGACCGCCGGGTGGAGATCACCGGTCCGACCGACCGCAAGATGACCATCAACGCGCTGAACTCCGGCGCGAAGATCTGGCTCGCAGACTTTGAGGACGCGTCCGCTCCCACGTGGGAGAACGTCGTCCTCGGCCAGCTCAATCTGATCGACGCCTACGAGCGGAAGATCGACTTCACCGATCCGAAGTCCGGGAAGTCGTACGCCCTGGGGCCGAACGAGGAACTCGCGACCGTCGTGATGCGCCCGCGCGGCTGGCACCTCGAGGAGCGCCACCTCCAGTTCGACGGCCGCCCGGTCCCGGGCGCGCTGGTCGACTTCGGCCTGTACTTCTTCCACAACGCCAAGCGCCTGATCGACCTCGGCAAGGGCCCGTACTTCTACCTCCCGAAGACGGAGTCGCACCTGGAGGCCCGCCTCTGGAACGACGTCTTCGTCTTTGCCCAGGACTACGTCGGCATCCCACAGGGCACCGTCCGCGCGACCGTCCTCATCGAGACGATCACCGCCGCGTACGAGATGGAGGAGATCCTCTACGAGCTCCGCGACCACGCGGCCGGCCTCAACGCGGGCCGCTGGGACTACCTCTTCTCGATCGTCAAGAACTTCCGTGACGGCGGCGAGAAGTTCGTGCTCCCGGACCGCAACGCGGTGACGATGACAGCCCCCTTCATGCGCGCGTACACCGAACTCCTGGTCCGTACGTGCCACAAGCGCGGCGCCCACGCGATCGGCGGCATGGCCGCCTTCATCCCGTCCCGGCGCGACGCCGAGGTCAACAAGGTCGCCTTCGAAAAGGTCAAGGCCGACAAGGACCGCGAGGCGGGCGACGGCTTCGACGGCTCCTGGGTCGCCCACCCGGACCTGGTGCCGATCGCGATGGCCTCCTTCGACGCGGTGCTGGGCTCCAAGCCGAACCAGAAGGACCGCCTGCGCGAGGACGTCTCGGTGGCGGCCGGCGACCTCATCGCCATCGACTCACTCCACGCCAGGCCGACGTACGAGGGCCTGCGCAACGCCGTCCAGGTCGGCATCCGCTACATCGAGGCGTGGCTGCGCGGGCTGGGCGCGGTCGCGATCTTCAACCTCATGGAGGACGCCGCCACCGCGGAGATCTCCCGCTCCCAGATCTGGCAGTGGATCAACGCCGGCGTCGTCTTCGAGAACGGCGAGCCGGCCACCGCGGACCTGGCTCGCAAGGTCGCGGCGGAGGAACTGGCCGCGATCCGCGAGGAGATCGGCGATGAGGCATTCGCGGCGGGCAACTGGCAGCAGGCGCACGACCTGCTGCTGAAGGTGGCGCTGGACGAGAACTACGAGGACTTCCTGACGCTGTCGGCATACGAGCAACTGCGCGGCTGACCAAGCTGGTTCACTCGCACCGCCCCCGGTACCGCACAGCGCCGGGGGCGTCGTGCTGCCGCGAACTGCGCACGCAGCGCCTCTCCGGGACTCCGCCGCTTCGACCAGGCAGGCGCGGCAAGACTTCGCTGAGACGCGATCAAGGTTCGGTCAGACGGGGCGCCTGTTGTTCTGTCTCGGTGCGTGTTTTCTATCCTCAACGCCGCAGGTCCAAGGCGTTTCGGCAACAGAGATTCCGGACGGCGTTACACACACAGACGGGCGGTCGTGCCGGAAAGGCCGGTGATCGCGGGTATCCCCGTCTCGGCTCGGGTGCCATCAACTACCAGTCCAGCACACTGGCCTTGCAACAAGAGGCCTGTGATCACTGCCTGAGGTTGAGAAACAGCCTGTCACACCGGCATCGCGTACACATGGCGGTTCCCCACGTACTCGCCGAGCCCCCACACCCACCCGCCCCTTCCGGGACGGTCCTCATAGCTCAGGTCTTCCGGCCCACGTGGTACGCGCCACTTCGTCACGGCTGTCCCGACGCCCTCGCGATTGAGCGCCACGGCACTGAAGTACCCCTCGTTGGCCCCGTCGCTGACGGAAAGGTACAGCGTGTTGCCGATGGCGACCGCTCCCTGAATTCCCGTGCCGCCGGGCAGGCCGCTCCCCCGCTCGACCCGGTAGACCGACGATGACTGAGCTCTCGTGCGGTCGGACAGCAGCAGCGACCCGCTGCCGTAGGCGAAGCTCCACCGGCCCACAAGCTGGGGTTTTTTGTCCGGCACCCACTCGTTCACGATGAGCGTGGCTCGCCGGAACGGCCCCTGGAGCGAGGTGCGGTCCACCGAGACCTGCGAGAACTTGAGCCTGGCCTTCGAGTCGTCGTCCGCTTGGTAGGTGCGGCTCAAGGGCATCGCGTAGGGGGTGGCGCCGCCGAACTTGAACAGCTCATCGGTGTTGAACACCAGGAGCGCGCCGTTCTTGCTGTCCGTGACGTACAGCCGGTTCCGGTACCACGCCAGGCCTCCGGCATGCAGGCCGCTGATCGGCTCGGCGGCGTACCCAGAGCCCGACTTAACGGCCTTCACCAGCGCCACGTAGTGGTACCGCGGATCGCTGCCGCTGCGGTCGATGACGGCTATGCGAGCGCCGTTGTCCGCCGATGACTGGTCGTACCAGGAGACCATCATGCGCTTGCGATTGCGGCCCATCGCGTCGTAATAGGTCGTCACGCCTTGGGGATGCCACTTGCCCTTCGTGTTGGCGTCCGGGTCGTTCGGAGACCAGCCGAAGGCGAAGGCGGGTTCGGGTGAGCGGGCCGGCCACGACGGAACCTCGGCCGGACTCAGCTTCGTGACCCCCCACGCCCGCGCCAGCGAAATCTCCGCAGCGTCGTACTTGCCGAACCTTCGTGTGAGCCACCGGATTCCCTGCACATGGGCGCCGGTCTCAGCCGGGTCGTACTCCAGGATGAGCGGGGACTCCGCCTGAGCGGCCATCGCCGACTCCGGCACCAGTAGCCCGCCCGCCGCCGCCACGACCGGCGCCGCCGCCATTCCCCGCAGGATCGCTCTCCGTGTTGTGTCCATGGCGAAGTACCGTAAGTCCGGAATCCCCCCTTCCCCCCGGTCCGACGTTGTCCCGGACAGTCCCGGACACGTTCCGGACACGTTCCGGGCACCCACACCGGCCCCCGTACGAGGATCCATGGTGGACCCGCACCGTTCGATCCCGGTGCGTGCTCCCAGGGGCGCGAGGGCACGGTCCAGGCGCCCCACCCCTTGCACGTGAGGGCTGTCTCGGTCAACTCTGGCCGTTTGGCCAGCCATTGCTGCGCAGATTCGCTGTCCCTCCAGAAGCAGCACGGGACGGCGGCAGCGGCGTCCTACGAAGCTGAGCGTGGCTGGACCGGGTCGGTCATCCGGTGCATGAGGTCGACGGGCAGCGCCGGGTTCTGGGCTGCGTCGCCCGCGGTGTCCGTGTCCCGCAGCAGCCGGACCAGTACCCGCGCGGGCAGCCGGGGGTGCCTGGCCGCCGCATCGCGCACCCGCTCCTGCGGGTCGTCGAGCAGCCGCACCGCGGAGGCGGCCGACAGGCGAGGGTCGGTGGCGGCCCGCAACCGCACCTCCACATCCGTGTCCCGACTGAAACGCTCCACCAGGTCGGCTGTGGATTCCGAGTCGTCGAGGGCCAGTTGCCGCATCCGTGGGTGCGGGTCATCGGCGTACCGCAGGAGGTCGCGGCGCGGGAAGTTCGGGTGCGTGCGCGGTCGTCCGGGGTAGCTGAGGCTGCCGTTCCACCATCGCC
Organism: Streptomyces sp. NPDC019443; assembly: GCF_044389785.1. Taxonomy (NCBI): domain Bacteria; kingdom Bacillati; phylum Actinomycetota; class Actinomycetes; order Kitasatosporales; family Streptomycetaceae; genus Streptomyces; species Streptomyces sp. NPDC019443. The sequence continues at coordinate 407,636 of NZ_JBIRYJ010000001.1, read as the reverse complement.
ACACCTCCAGGAGCATGTCGCCAGGGGCGTCGCCGCAGGATTCGGCAAGGAAGAGGCGTACGACCAGCCCGGTCCACTGCTCGGCCGTCATGTCCGGCTGGGCCTCCGCGAACCGTCCGCGTACGTTCCACTCCGGGTGGACGACAGCGGCATCGACCACCGCAGACGGCAGCTTGCGCCAGAGAAAGTGCGACGACCGGCCCAGCAGCCGCCGCAGTACGTCCTCGGGCGCCGCCGGGTTGAACCCCAGGCCGTCCGCCCACACTTGGCGCAGCCGCTCTGTCGGCCCGGGCCCCAGGGACAGCGAACTCCAAGCGGCCTCCCGCTCTTCCGCGGTCTCTCGCGCCGTCGCCTTCGCGGCCTCTTCCATCCGCTCCTTGACCCGGTCCACGGCGATGAGCCAGACCTCGTACTCCTCAGTCGTCGCCCCCAGCAGCGTGTCCCCGTCCGTCGAGACCGCGACGAACTCCGGCTGCCCGGATCGCTCGCCCAGCACGCCCGCGAGGTCCCACTCCTTGGCGAGCCGTACCCGCGTCCATTGCTTGGGCGCGCTGCCAGTCCGGGTGCCTGCGACATCGATCAGGAACACACCGTCCTCGCCGGTGATCCCGTACTCGACCGCGAGCCGGTGCCATTGCGCGTTGAGCTCGGCGACCAGGCCCGGCCGGTCTCTCCGTACGGCCACGGTCGGCTCGGCTCCGTACGTCACGACCGGCCTCCAGGCGGCCCGGGGCGGCAGTACGTCCTCGGTTCGCCAGTCCCCCATGATTTCCAGCCCGGCACGCTGCAGCAGCTCCGTGGGCTCGACTCTCCCACCCGTCATGGGAGCCCATCCTGCCCGAGCCCGGTATCGCTACTTCGGGCGCCTGTGCTCCGCACGGTCTCGGCGCCTCGGGTTCGTCACGGCAGGTACGAGAGTGGTCGGTGAGAATTACGCGGTATTCAATGCGAGTTCCGCCCATACGTTCTTGCCGGGGGTGCCGACACGGGGTGTGACACCCCAGCGGTCGGCGAACTGGGCGACGAGGTACTAACCCTGCGGAGCGTGCCCTTGCGGCGGCCAGGTCTGGGCGGCCGGTTCCTGTCCTGGCAACGGGGGTGCGACGGGAGCCTGTCCGGGCAGGAGCGGTCCCGCCGTGACATGTCCGGCGTGGGCTCCCTGCCCGGTCGGGACCCGGCCCCCGCCACTGCTGACGATCCGCCGCAGACCCGCCCCGTACCGCAGCCACACCACCCCGATGACGATCGGGAACGCCAGACCGCACACCACCTGAGCAATGGCGAGCGCGATGCCGGCCGCCCCGTACTCGTCGAGGTCGAGCTCGAAGCCGACGACGGGCACCCAGAAGAGGCCGACGACAGGCGTCACGGCATGCCACACCCACGCTTTGGGCGCGATGTGCCGGGCGGCACGGGCCTGCTGGAAGTGGCCGTAACTGTAAGTCAGCCAGGTGATGGCCAGCCCGCCTACGGTGAGCCGCATCGTCTCGTCCGACCAGGTCTCCCACCGGCCGAGCGCAAGCGTCCCGGTCGCGGCCGCGGTGAACTGCAGCAGCCCGCCCGACATAAAGCCCCGCGCCGCCTTCGGCCCCTCGACAAGCGCGAGCGCCCGCCCCATGGCCAGCGAGAACAGCGCGTTGACCAGGGCGGCCCCACCGAGCACGACGACGGTACCGATGAACAGGGTCAACTCCTGCTCGGCGGTCACCGTCGAGATCCCGTCTCCGATGATGGCCGCGATGGCAGGCAGCAGGAGCAGCCACAACACGCCATTGACAGTCACCAACCCCGGCAGCGAGCCAAGCCCACGGCCCGGCGGCGCGGGCGGTGCCGCCGGTACGGGTGGCTGCGTTACGGGTCCGCCCCCGTTGAACACCATGTGCGTCCGCCTTCCCAGCGGCGGCTCGCCCGCCCGTCGCCCGCGTCATCGTAGGCCAAGGTGCGGCATGAACATGCCCGAGCGGCCGCCGCGGAGGTGGTTGCGTTCGCCGTTGTGGTCGAGGATGCACAGGACCTCGGCGGGCCCGCGGTCGGCGCGCAGGGTGTGGGGGGTCATGGTGGAGAAGGAGGCGGCCTGTCCGGCCTCGACGCGAATGACGCGTTCGCCGAGGTAGAGGACGACCGTGCCGGACAGCACGGTGAACCAGTCCCGGCCCGGGTGGACTCCGAGGTCGTCCGGCGCGACGGCGCCCGCCGGGTCGGTGATGCGCATCTTGGCGACGGTCAGGCCCTGGGGGCCGTTGTCGCCGCTGAGGAGCCAGGTGGTCAGGCCCCGGTCCTCGTCGCGGTCGGGACGGATGACGATGTCGGAGTCGTCGGGGGATTCGACGAGCTGGTCGAGGGACTTGCCCAGGGCGCTCGCGATGGCGGTGAGCTGGTCAAGGCTGATGCGGCGGTGCCCGGTCTCGATCCGGCTGAGCTGGGACGGGCTGATGTCGGCGCGTTCGGCGAGGTTGTCCAGTGACCAGCCGCGTGCTTTGCGCAGGGACCGGATCCGCATCCTGACGATGGCGTCGAGAGTCGATTCTTGCTTCACCGGCAAGAATGTATGACCTGCTGGCAGTGATCGTCATACCGTCGGCGCATGAGTACGCACCACACCACTCACGGTCATGTCGGGCACGAGCGTGCGAGCGGCTTCGACGTCGCGATGGCGGAGCTGCTGGAGCTGGACGCCGAGGTCCTCAAGCCGTACCTCACGGAGCTGACCGACTGGATCGCGAATCTCGCCGACTCCGTCCCGGCGCGGATCATGGACGTGGGCAGTGGTCCCGGCACCGGCAGTCTCGCGCTCGCCGACCGGTTCCCCGCCGCGTCGGTGACGGCGGCGGACATCTCGCCCCAGATGCTGCACCGGCTGCAGAAGCAGGCAGCCACGCACGGCGTCGCAGGACGTATCCGCACGCTGGAGGCGAACCTGGACGAGCCATGGCTCCTGTCCGGCAAAGAGGAGCCGTACGACCTGATGTGGGCCGCTGCCTTCCTGCACCACCTGAGCGATCCGGCCCGGACGCTGGCTCAGGCGTACGGGCAGCTGCGGCCGGGCGGTCTGCTCGCGGTCAGCGAGATGGACTTCTTCCCGCGCTTCCTGCCCGAGGACGCCGGCGTCGGCCGCCCTGGGCTGGAGGCACGGCTGCACGCCGTGACGAACACCGAGCCGCCGCACGAATGGGACCGGACGCTCATGGACGCCGGCTTCACCGTGGACGCGCGCCGCCCCTTCGAGATCCGCCTCACCGCCTCCCAGGCCGGTCCGGCGTTGGGCCGCTACGCGCAGGTCTGTCTGACCAAGCTGCGCTCCCACGCCGACGACGCGCTGGAGGCGGATGACCTGGCTGCCCTCGACGCCCTCTTGGACGAGACCCACCCGCTCGGCATCGCGCGCCGCGGTGACCTGAGCGTCCGCACGACACGCACCACCTGGATCGCCCGCCGCCCCTAGGCCGGCCGGCCTCCGCCGTGCGCCGCGAGATGGGCCGATTCCTCGGTGCGAGGCCGACGGCCCCGGGAAGGGTGGCCACGGGTCGCCGTCCGGGCTGAATCGTCGGCCCTGGCTGCGCTGTCGTATCCGTTCTGGATGTGGGGCCCGCCCGGGGCGGTGCACTGTGTGCGGATCAGCGGGCGATCGAGATCGCGAAGGGCGCGAATCCGCTGGACCGAATCACGTGCGGTACGAACAGTATCGCGGCCTCTGCGGCGCGGGCGGTCCGGATCCCGCCGAGATCAGTGATCCACTCCTTGCGCCAGCCGAGGTCGATGAGCAGTTCACGGACGGTCTGCTTGGCCTGCGGGTCCTCGCCGGAGAGGAAGGCGTCGGGCGCCTGGGTGAGCGTGGCTGGCGCGGTCATCACCGGGAAGAGCATGGTGTTGAGTGTCTTGACGACGCGCGTTTCGGGGAGCGCTTCCTGGAGTTGCTCGGCGAGGCTTGAGCCGGGGTAGATCAGGTCGGCGGGCAGTCCGTCCGGTCCGTCGACGGTGGCGTTGGAGACGTCGACGAGGATCTTGTCGCGCAGTTCCTCGCGCAGGGCGACGAGCCGGTCCAGCGAGCCGGCGCCCGGGGTGGCGTTGATGACGATCTGGGCTGTCCGGGCAGCGTCGGCGGCGGCGCCCGGCGCGCGGTCCGCCACGGTCACCTCATGCCCTGCCCGGATGAGGGCTGTGGCCAGGTTGCCGCCGACGCGGCCGTTTCCGAGAACTGCGATCGTGGTCATGATGATCTGGTCCTTCCGTGCGTGCAGGTTGTGGTGCGCGGTCAGCGTGAGAGCGTGGCGACGGCGTCGGCGTGGACGCCGGGCGCGGCGGCCAGGAAGCTCTCGCTCTGCGGGGTCCAGGGGCGGCCCTCGGCGTCGGAGATCTGTCCGCCGGCCTCGGTGACGAGCAGCGCCCCGGGCAGCAGGTCCGCGCGGGCGCCGGCGAACTGCCAGAAGGCGTCGATCCGGCCGGCGGCCACGTTCAGCAGGTGCAGGGTCGCGGGCACGGCGGTGCGGACGACGAGCGCGTCGAAAAGCATCGCGGTGATCGAGGAGCCGACGCGGCTCACGACCTTCTCGTCCTCGTCCGGCCGGGCCTGGCTGGTGGCCACGATGCTCAGGCCGAGGTCCGCGGTCTGGGAGACGTGCAGCGGCCGGCCGTCGAGGTGGGCGCCCGCGCCGGTGAGCGCGGTGTAGGTCTCGCCGGTCAACGGCAGGTGGACCGCGGTGAGCACCGGCTGGTTCTCACGCACGAGGGTGGCGGTCACCGCCCACTCCGGCAGGGCGTGCAGGTGGTTGACGTTGCCTTCGGCCGGATCCACGACCCACCATTCGCCGGGCGGCAGCGCCCCGCCGTCCAGTTCGTCCTCCACCCAGCCGGCGTCCGGGCGCAGGCGCGTGAGGCGGGGGCGCAGGATGTCGAGGGCCGTGTCGTCGTTGGCGGCGAGCGCGCGCATCAGCTCTTCGCGGGTCTGGTAGCGGACCACCTCGCCGAAGCGCTCGCGCAGCGCCGAACCAGCCGCGCGCACGGCGATCGCGGTCTGGTCGAGCAGGTCGGCGTCGGAGACGGCGACGTCAGTGGTCTGAAGCGTTTCGGACATGGTGGTACTCCCGTGTGAGGAGGGGTGATGAGGCCGGTCGGGCCGAGCTGTGCGTTCCGTCTTGCGCTCTCGTCTCGAAGGTATACAGCCCCTTCATTAACTTCAAATGCATGTCAAGCACGGCTAGGATTACTCACATGCAATTGGATTTGAACCTGCTCGCCGCGCTCGACGCGCTGCTGGAGGAGGGAAGTGTGGCCGGGGCTGCCGCGCGCCTGCACGTCACCGCCCCCGCGATGAGCCGGAGTCTGGGCCGAATCCGGCGCACGACCGGGGATCAGATCCTGGTGCGCACCGGCCGCACGATGACCCCGACGCCGTATGCGATCGCCGTCCGGGAACAGGTGCACGAGCTGCTGCACCAGGTCCAGGGGGTGCTGGCACCGAGCCGTGAACTCGATCTGGCAACGTTGGAGCGCACTTTCACACTCCGATGGCACGATTCCCTGGTCGCCTTGAGCGGCCCCGCACTGCTCGCGGCCGTGCGCGGACAGGCGCCGGGCGTGCGATTGCGCTTCGTCGCGGAATCGAGCATCGACACCCCCGAGTTGCGGCGCGGCGAGGTCGACCTGGAGGCGAACGCCAACCGCCCGAGCGCACCGGACATCCGTGCCGAGAACGTGGGCGAGACCCGCCTCGTCATCGTCGTGAGGCAGGGGCACCCCCTCACCCGCGTCAGGACCGTCACCGCAAAGCGGTACGCCGCCGCTGAGCACGTCACCGTCTCGCGACGTGGAAACCTCAGCAATGCCCTCGACGACGCCCTCGCGCGGCTCGGCCTCACCCGCCGCGTGGTGGCGACCGCGCCCACGGAAGCGGCCGCGCTGGGGTTCGCGCGCGGCTCCGATCTCCTGATCAGCGTCCCCGAAGCCACCACGCGGTCAGCGGTCGCCGACCTCGGCCTGGTCGTGCTCCCCCTCCCGCTCGAACTGCCGTCGGCACCGATATACCTGTCGTGGCATCAGCGCTACGACACCGACCACGCCCACGCCTGGCTGCGCGGGCTGGCGCGAACCGCGCTAGCCATGTGCGGAGCGTCGTAGTCGGCGACCGTCCGGCCGCTTCACCCATACGTCCACGCGACCACCACGGCGATCTGCTTGAACGTCAGCAGCGGCTTGTCCGTGCGGGTGCTGGCCGTGGGGGCGGCCGACCGACGCCTGCGGCTCACGATCGCGGATCTGTGGGAGGGCGTCGGCGTGGCCCTCGGAGATCTGGGCGAGCAGCCGGCCCTGGTCCTAGTCCATCACGTATCTCAGTGCCAACGGCTCGCCCGCTGCCAGCCTCTCGACGGCGGCCAAGGCACCCCAGCCGTCCCCGCCCAGCGCAAGGCCCGCCGCGCCCTTGCCGCTGCGGCCCGACCCGTCCCTGCACTTGTCGTCCCCGCCGCCCGGGCCGCTCGACACGCTCACGCGTTCGCCCATGCTCTGAGCCGCGACCCCGACCGGACTGACGAGCCCGGCCGCCAGGACCAGCGCGAGTGAGGCGATCGCGCCGCCCGCGGTCCAGTTGGCTCGACGAGACAGCGGTCCCAGCCGGGACCTTGTCCTGTTGGCAGGACTCATGCGAGCGCTCCTCGTTTCGACCGGTTGGGGACTCCACGTCCGATCCCAAGGGCGAGCTTGACCCGCGCGCAGCCGATCGATCGTCACACCCGGTCGGCACGCGCTGATTATCAATAACTCGGAGTAATCGGCAGATCCAGGTGGGGTGCCTATCCTCCGCTGACACGCACTCGGGGCGCGCGGCCGAGCGGGCACCGTCCCGAGCAGGTCCGGATCGACGCTCACGCTCCGGCTCATCCCGGCAGCGCTGACAGCGGAACGGGCATGGTCACCGCGCATGAGACAGGCGGAGCAAAATGCAGCGCCGGCGCGCCTGGCGGGTCCGGCACAATGGCGCGATGATCGGCAATCGGACCACCTACCGCATGGCGGACGGCATACGCGTACCCGGGACCTGGCGGCACGCCTTCATCCGCAACGGCGACTACTTTCTCACCGACCTGTTCATCTACGCGGACGGGCTCATCGACTGCTGGGGCCTGGTCACCCTCGACGAGTTCGAGGAGAAGCTGCGTTGCGGCTGGGTCGCCACCGAACTCCCGGACGGCGGCAGGGCGTCCGGCCACGATCTCGCCGCCTGGACGTTCAGCGAGCCGCGTACCTGGCTCACCCCCGAACTGGTGCTCGCCGAGGTGCGGGACACCATCGACCAGCTGAACGGCCGCCCTGACTCGACGGAGCGGTGCCTGACCGCCGTTGACGCGTTCCTCGCCGACCGGACCGAGGAGAAACGAGCCGGCGCCCGCGCCGCCTACCTCGCCATCCCCAGGACCCAGCGCCTCTACGCGCTCGGCGACATGGACCGGAAGGACTGGCCGCTCCAGGTCCTGGTGGCGGGGCCGGGCGGGCAGGTGGAGGCCTGGCCGGACGAGCCCGTCACGCAAGAGGATTACGACGAGGCCGTCGCCTACTTCGAGGACCGGGCCAAGTGGATCGCCGAACGGCCCTCCCGGATCCCGGCGGACGGACCGGCGACCCCGGTCGCGCCTGCGATCCAGCTGTACCAGTCGTATCCGCTGAAGCCGTCGGACGACCCGGGCACGAAGGCCCTGCGCAACGACTACCCCGCACCCATCGCCGTCGACGGCGTCACCTACCCCACCGTCGCCCACGCGTACTGGGCCCTGTCCACCACCGACCCCGACGCCCAGGCCGCGATCACGGGCGCGGACACCCCCTTCGCCGCCCGTGGGCCGGCCGCGGACGCACGCCGCCGCGACGGTTGGGAGCAGGCACGGGCCGCTGTCATGACCGGCCTGCTGCGGGCCAAGTACACCCAGCACCCCGGCCTGGCCGAGATCCTTATGGCGACGGGCGACGCGACCCTCGTCTACAACGACGCCGACTCCGGCTTCTGGGGCGACAACGCCGGCCGCGGCAGGAACTGGACGGGTCGCCTCCTCGAACTCGTCCGCTCCGAACTGCACGCACTGCGGGCCGGGATCGTCTGACGGGCCGGGGGCTGCCTGGTGCCCGCGGACTGGCTGGTCCGCCGGGGCATAATGCGTCACCGGAGAGGGCCGCGGCCCCAACTCGCGACCCCTTGAGCGCGTTACTGTGCAGCAGCAGCCACGCATCCGGCACACCAGCCACCCACCAGCCGAGGCCCCACCTGCCCAGAACCATGTCTGGGCCTCAGTGCTTCTTCTTCTCTGATCGCGATCGCCTGCCGGTCACCGAGGAGCGAGATCCGTGACCATGTCGGCGGCAGCGAGCAGGCGCACGCGCGCCGCGTCCTGGCCCAGCGGGTACAGGGCGAACACCTCGCTCCCGTCGGGCTGTTCCAGGTCGCCTCGGAGCAGGTAGGCCAGCCGCGGTGCCGCCGACGGCCCGTCACCATCGTCGCCCGCGTGAGCGTCCGTGTCGGGCGAGCCGATCCGGGCGGCGAAGCCGGCCACGTCCTCGCCGTCCCGCCGCCGGTACACGCTCCGCGAACCGTCCGTGTGGCGTACGACGACCGTGGCCGCCCGGGCCGCGGCCTGCCACACCGCCAGCTCGCCCAGGCCGACGCGCGAGCCCGAGGCGAACAGGTCCGTCAGCCGGTGGGCGAGGGTGGCCAGCGCGTCCGCGTGCCGCCACACGGCGTGGTGCGTACCGGTGACCCCCTTGACGACGTCGAGCCAGCGCATGGTGCGCGCCTGCACGTCGACAAGCAGCGGGACGCAGGCGCGGCTGCTCCCGGTGAGGTCGAAGCGCTGCTCGACGGAGCGCGGGTCGAACACCGGCCCCCGGTTCCCGGGTTGGTCCCGCAGCATGAGCCCGGCGAAGGCTTCCGCCAGGTCGCCGAAGGGGACGTTGTTGTACGAGTAGACCACCGCGACGACATAGCGGACCCCGGCTGCGCCGAGCCGCTCCAGGTCGAGGTCCACGAACTCGCTCGCGCCGAGCGGAGGCGGCGCGTCCTGGAGGTCGCCGGAGTGGACCGCGGCCTGGCTCGCGTACCGCAGGCTGGTGTAGTCGCACACCCCGACCTGCCGCCAGTCCGCGTCGAACATCGCGGCCGACAGGTCCAGGTCGGTCCGTCCCGAGGTGGGGCTCTCCATCCAGTGCAGGAACAGGCGCAGCGTCCTGCCGTCCGGTACGGCGAGTTCGCTGCCGCGCGGAAGGGTCACCAGGGCTCGGGACGCCGTCCGTTCGGTGAACGGCGCGACGACACCGTCCAGCGCGGCGTCGACGACCGCGACCTCTACGGGTGCCGCGTTCCCCGCCCGGCGCAGCATCTCCGCCGTCAGCACGTCGACCACGGTCCGCACGAGGGCGGCGGGCAGCGCCGGCCTCTCGTCGTCGGCGACATGGGTCTTCGCCGCCGCGCCCTTCGGGAAGAACACCCGTGCCACCCGATCCCGGTCCCGGGTGCGGATGGCCCCGAGCGCGGACAGCAGGACGGCCGGCGCCACCCGCGGAACCACCCGCTCCAGCGCGGAGACGACGACGCAGGCGCCGTCCTCGTCCCCGTCGCCGATGAGGCGCAGCAGGTGATCGAGGCGGCGGACGAGTTCGCCCGGCCGCCGCTCGAGCAGCGTGAGCGCCCCGGCGATGTCGCGGGCCGCGAGGGCGACCTCGACCTGGCCGCTCCAGCTGTACGCCGTGACGGTCGGGCCGGTGACGTCGATGTGATCGACGCTCTCCGCGGCCGTGCGCAGGGCCGCGGACAAGGTGTCGTCGCCGAGCCGGGTGCCGCGCAGCGCCGCGAAGGCGAGCGACGCGCGCGGGAACCGGTCCGGGTGCTCGAAGGGGTGCAGGAGTTCCGCCGCGTGGATCCAGGCCCGCCGGTGCCGCCGCATGTCCTGGGCGGCCTGTGCCGGATCGAGTGTGTCGAGAATGGACAGCAGGCCGCGGCGCAGGGGTCGGGGTACGGAGGCGAAGCGCGGGATCTCGACGAGCCCGGCGTCTCCCCCGGAGCGGACCGCGAGTACGCGCAGGACATCGGTGGCGGTGCCGATGAGGCCGGTCGCGACGGGAAGGGTGGCCGGGTAGGCCGCGGGGTCGGCGAGCAGCCAGGCGACGAGGCGGGCCTTCGCCTCCCGGCCCGGCACGGTTGTCGGCAGTCTGTCGAGGTCGTCGCGGGTCCTGGCGGCCAGCAGCGCTTCCAGGTCATCGGTGTCCTGGGGGCTGAGGGCGCCCGTGCGGGAGAGCAGGGTGTCCAGTTCGCGGGCCGCGTCGATCTGACGAGCCGTCAGGTCACCACCGTACGACAGCAGGCGCAGCCGCTCGGGCGGCGCGGCACGGCGGAACAGCTGTCGGCGCGGGCTCTTGGGGCGCAGGAACGGATCGGACGGGTCGATGCGGCGCTCGCACACGGGGCACGCCGAGAAGTCCGCGCCGTCGAAGCAGGCGCCGCACACCAGGTGGGCGCACGGCGAGACGGGCACGACGGATTCCACCGTGCCGCAGAGCACGCACGGCTGCTCGGGGCGCTGGAACAACACGGTGAGCACGCGGTCGACGTAGTGCGCGTTTGTGTCGTGCGGTGTGCTGTCGGGGAAACCGTGCAGCAGGGGCACGTGCGGGCGGTCGGCGCCGAGGGCGCTGTCGATGTCGCAGAGCAGTTCTCGGCCCACCGCGCCGAGGGTGGATGCGTCGAGTGCGGCGAACGCGGCGCGCAGCGGCGGTGCCATCAGGTAGCCGCGGTCGACGAGGTCGGCTTCGAGCAGGGCCACGTCGCCGCCGGCCGGGATTGCGGCAGCGGCCGGAGTGGGCGGGTAGAGGGCGCCGCGGCGCGACAGAAGCACGGCGGCGAGGCTGCGCGGGCGGGTGACGGTACGGGTGGTGACCGTGGTGCTGGACAAGTCTCTTTCTCCCCCTCCCGGATGACCGGGTGTCGCGCGGGGCGGGAAGTGAGCACGCTGATTCATCAGAAGAAATGAGAAGGAAGCACGCTCGGGAGCCGCCCCGCGCCCCGTGAACCTAACAGCCGTCGGGCCTGCGGCTCATCCCCTTTTCCGGGCGTGCGTCGCCCCTGCGCGAAAGCCTCCCGTGACCACGGGTGCCCTGGCATGGCTCGGAACCGGACGGGCCGCGGCGCCGGCGGTCCCGCCGCGGGCGGCCGGCCCGCGTCAGGGGATCCGTGTGCCCGTCCCGGTCACCCGCACCCGCGGGTCGCCCTCGCGCAGTTCCACGGTCAGAACCCCTGGACGCCCCATGTCCTCGCCCTGGTGGAGAGTGAGCACCGCTGCCTCGGGGACCAGGCCGAGTTCGCGGGCGTACGCGCCGAACGCGCCGGCCGCCGCGCCCGTCGCCGGGTCCTCCACCACGCCGCCCACCGGGAACGGGTCGCGCACGTGGAAGACGCTCTCCGACTCCCGCCACACCAACTGCACCGTGGTCAGATCGAGGCGGTGCATCAGGGCTTCGAGGCGTTCGAAGTCGTACGCCAGATCCGCCAGCCGCTCACGGGTCGCGGCCGCGAGCACCAGATGCCGCGCGCCGGCGAAGGCGATACGGGGCGGCAGCGCGGGATCCAGATCGGCGGCCGGCCAGGCGAGCGCGGCCAGCGCCTCGGCGAGGTCGGCCTCCGCGATGTCCTCGCAGTGCGGCTCGACCGTGGTGAGTGTGGCCCGCAGCGCCCCGCCCCCTTCGCTCACCGTCACCGGCACCGTCCCCGCACGCGTCGCGAACACCAGGTCGCCGGTCCCGATGCGCTCGCCGAGGGCAATTGCGGTGGCAACCGTGGCGTGACCGCAGAACGGCACCTCCGCCTTGGGGCTGAAGTACCGGATGGTGAACGCCCGTCCGGGCTCCCCGCCGAGCCCCGCGGGCGGCGCGGACAGGAAGGCGGACTCGCTGTACCCGAGGTCGGCGGCGATGGAGAGCATGTCGGCGTCGCCGAGTCCTGAGGCATCGAGGACGACCCCGGCAGGGTTGCCTCCCTCGGGGTCGTCGGAGAAGGCGGTGTAGCGCAGGACTTCGGGCTTGGTCGTCATGACCTTCGGAACTACGGACCGATGTGGTTTGTTCCCGACCAAGGTCAGGGGGTGCGGTGTGCCGCCGCGTGGCAGCCGGGGCGCCCGGGTCAGGTCCGCTGCCGCCCGCGCCTCGCCGCGACGCTGCGTGAGCGGGGTCTGCGCATCACCGGTCTGGGCGAGGAAGAGGTGATCACGCCCCAGCTGGTCACTGCCGACGAACTCTCCTCCCCCTACGACCTGGTACTGCTGTCGGTGAAGGCCACCACCCTCTAGCAGGCCATCGACGATGTCGTCCCGGCGAACGGCCCGCAGACCGCCATCGTGCCCTTCCTCAACGGCCTGGCCCATCTCGACGAGCTCGACGCACGCTTCGGCGCCCGACCGGTTCTGGGCGGCGTGGCCAAGATCGTCACCACCGTGAACGACGACGGCGACATCGTCCGCCTCGCCCCGCTGGCGACCCTGACCATCGGCGAACAGGATGGCCGGCCGTCTTCACGAGTGGACACCATCCACGCCCTCCTGGACGACGCGGGCATCGACGCGAGTGTGTCGACGGACATCGTCGCGGCGATGTGGCACAAGTGGGTCTTCATCACCAACGTCAGTGCCCTGACCTGCCTGATACGTGGCACGGTCGGCGATGTCAGCGCGGTCCCCGGCGGCTCGGGCCTCGGCCCCGCCGTCCTGGCCTAGGCCGCCGCAGTATCGGCGGCGGCGGGCTTCCCCGTCCCGGAGGCCGAACTCGCCGCCACCACCTCGACCGTGACCCAGGCCGGGTCACGATTCGCACCCTCCATGTACCGCGACGTCGTGGCCGGTCGTCCCACCGAGGTCGAGCACGTCTTCGGCGACCTCGTGAGTCGCGCCCGCGCCCTCTCGGTCGCGACCCGGCTGCTCGATCTGGCCACTATGCACCTGCGCGTCCACCAACACCGCGCCGAGCGGGCGGCACTTGAGCAGGCGTGAGTGCTCGCACCGGAGGGGCGCTCACCGCCTGCCGACCACCACCGAGCGCTGCGCGGAGAAGTCGCCCCACTTCCCGTCGGGCAGCTTCGCCCGGAGCTTGACGCTGTAGCGGGTGCCGGGCTTGTCCGTGACCATGAAGGTGTACGCCGCCGTCCCGGCGGGAGGTTCGGCGCCCCAGACGATCGTGGTGGCCAACTTCCCGTTCAGGTACAGCTGATGCTCCTTGACCGGCGCGCCGGTCTTCGGCGGCGTCCAGGTCAGGTCGACGTTTCCCTTGCGGGCCGTCGCTTTGAGATCGGTCGGCGCGGTGCTGGGACCCTTGCCCGGCGCCGAAGCCGTCGTGAGATCCACGGAGTTGCTGTCCGGCGAGGAGTTCTCGGCGGCATCGCGCGCCCGCACCGTGAAGGTGTAGACGGTGCCTGGCCGCAGGCCGGTGACGCGGGCCCTGGTCTCAGTGCCGCGCACGCTGTGGATACGGGAGTCCTCCTGGTAGATGTCGTACGAGGTGACCCCGATGTTGTCGGCGGCCTTCCCCCAGGACAGGGTGACCGCTCGGCCCCCGTCGGCCTTGCCCTGCAGCTTGGCCGGAGCCGTGGGCGCCTTCTTGTCCTCCGGAGTGGGGGCCGGCGTGGTGACGACTGTCGCCGGGCCGGGCTTCGAGAGGTTCCCGGCGGCGTCCCGCGCGCGGACGGTGAAGCTGTACGCCGTCGACGGGGACAGCCGGTCGATGTCGACCATGTGCTTGGTGCCTGGCAGCGTCTTGACCTTGGCGCCCTGCTGGAACACCTCGTACCCGGTAACCGCCTTGTTGTCGGTGGCCTGCTCCCACATGACATGCACGGAGGTGGCACTGCCCGCCTGGGCCGTCACGCCGACGGGGGTCGACGGGTTCTCGGTGTCTTTGCCCTCGCCTCCGCAGGCGGTCAGCAGGAGAGCGGCGGCGCAGGCCAACGCAGGCAGTGTGGGGGGACGTTGCACGGTCGGACCTCCGCGGCGGACGGCAATGGTCCAGACCTGTATGCCACAGGAGGTGTCTGCCCACAAGAGGTGCAACCGCACATGGCCCCGCGGCCTGCCCGGCGTACCTTGCCGGAGCCTGATGGCTTTCTTACGGCTTCTTGAAGAAGCGCTTCCTCGGGGTCTTTCGACGCATGGACCGGCTTACGCTCTCGTCAACCCCCCACCGTGATCCCGGTGGGCGCGGCTGCGTCTGCCGGGATCTCGCTTGCTCAGCCGTCTTCCTTCCGAGGTGTTGCACGTATGGGTTCCCGACGAGCCACTGGCCCGAACTCCCGTTCTCACGCCCGTCCCAAGGGCGGGCTGCGGGCACGCAGCGCCGTGCTGGCCCTGGGCGTGATCACCGTCACCGCGGGTGTCGGAGCCACCCTCGCCACAGTCGGCGGGAACGATGGCGGAACGGCCGGCCGGGTGGAGACGAACGCCGCCGGTGACGGGGCGGGGCCGGGCGAGGACGATGCCGCGGCGGGCAGCGCGCCGCCGCTTGCCTCGCCTTCGGGGAGCGCGAAGGCGAGCGCATCGCCGAGCCCGTCCGCTTCCCTCTCCGCCTCCGCCAAGCCGAAGCGGACGGTGAGCCCGAAGGCCGCACCGAAGCCCAGGGTCACGACGAAGAGCGGTTCGGGCGGGTCCGGAGGTGGTGGCGGATCTGCCTCGTCCCCCGGCGGTTCCGGGTCCGGTTCCGGCTCGGGGTCCTCGGACGGTGCCGAGGCCCAGGTCCTCTCGCTCGTCAACAAGGAGCGCGCATCGGCCGGTTGCTCGCCGCTCACCTCGAACGCGAAGCTGACCGAGGCCGCGGACGACTACAGCGATGTCATGGCCCGCAGTGGCGTGATGTCCCACACCGGGCCCGACGGGTCCACGATGAGCAGCCGCGTCGACGCCGCCGGGTATCTCTGGTCCACGCTGGGCGAGAACATAGCCCGCGGGCAGTCCGATGCGGCCGCCGTCATGGACGCCTGGATGAACAGTCCCGGCCACCGCGCCAACATACTCAACTGCTCCTTCAAGGAGATAGGCATCGGCGTGCACTTCGGGGACGGTGGCCCCTGGTGGACGCAGAACTTCGGCGCAAGCCGCTAGCCGGAACGGCTACCGCTCGTCGCCCGCCAGCCCGAACGACACCCGCACCCGAGCCCCGCCCATCGGCGCGCCGGTGATCTCCAGCTCCCCGCCCGCCGCGCGGGCCGCACGCGCCACGATGTCCAGGCCGAGGCCCGTGGAGCCGCCGACGCTGACACCCCGGGTGAGTGCGGCGTCCGGGTCGGCAACGCCGGGACCCGCGTCCTCCACCGTCAGCAGCACATGGCGGTCGGTGCGCTCCACGCGTACGGCGAAGGCAGTGCCCTGCGGAGTGTGCCGGAAGACGTTCCCGATCAGCGCGTCCACGACCGCGGCGAGGTCGTCCTCCGGGAACCGTACGGGCGTCGGGCGCGGCGTGAAAGAGCGTTCGCACAGCCGGTCCTGCTGGGTGGCGAGCACCGACCAGAAGTCGAGCCGCATCGCCACCACTTCGGTCACCTCGCTCGGGCGTGCCGGAATAGTCCCGTTCGCCGGGCCGGCGGCCAGCGGGGTGCGGGCGGCGGTGATGATCGAGTCCAGTTCGCTCTCCAGCTGCGCGACGGCCTCCGTGATCCGCCGGGCGCCCGGTGAACCGCCCAGCAGGTCCGCCTCCAGGTACAGCGCGGTCAGCGGGGTCCTGAGCCGGTGCGAGAGGTCCGCGACCATCTCCCGCTCGATGGCGAGGAGTTCCACGACCCGGTCGGCCATGGTGTTGAACGCGGCCCCTGCCTCCTGCAACTCCGGCGGACCGTCCGGTTCCACCCGTACGTCGAGGTCCCCCGACCCCAGTGCAAGGGAGGCACGCTTCAGGCTCCTGGAGGAGCGGACGACCCGGGCGCCCAGCCGGTCGGCGACCAGCACCGAGCCGCCCACCAGGCCGAGCGCGAGCAGTGACATGACGCCCCACGAGGCCCATACGCCCCGGGTCAAATACCCGGCGGGTACGTGTGCCTCGACGACCGCCACCCGGTTCCGGTCCAGGACGACGGGCTGGAGATAGATCCATCCCTCTGCGGTGTCGAGCGCCAGCGTCTCCCGTTTGCGCACCGCGCGGTCCAGCGCCTCCGGCGGCGCATGCAGAGTGCCGACGAGCCGGCCGTCCGGGAGCCGTACGGCGAGCTGGTCGTCCGAGCCCAGGCCCCCGACGGCCTGCTGTACATCGGCGGGTCTGGTGGTCAGGGCAAGTACCGGCGCGAGGGCGGCCGCACGCTGTTCGGCGGCTGTGGTCACCCGGTCCCGGGCCTGTTCGCGTACGAGCAGGGCGAGCGGGATGAGGAAGGACAGCGCGACCATCAGCGTCGCGGCGAGGGAGATCCCGGCGAGGGCGCGTCTCATGACGGCGAGGCGACCAGCTTGATCCCGATACCGCGCACAGTGTGCAGATAGCGCGGATCCGCGGCCTTTTCACCCAGCTTCCTGCGCAGTGCCGAGAGGTGGACGTCGACTGTCTGGTCCTCGAGATACGGCTGCTGCCAGACCTCGGCGAGTATGCGCTGCCGGGATATGACCTGGTCGGCGTTGCGCGCGAGATAGGCGAGCAGGTCGAACTCCCGCCGGGTCAGGGAGAGTTCGCCGCCGTCGAGGTGCGCGGTCCGGGCGAGCGGGTCGATCCTGAGACCGGCGACCTGCAGGACCGGCTGCCGGTCGCCGTCGTCCCCGCCGTGCCCGGACCGCCGCAGCACGGCCGCGATCCGGGCGGCGAGCTGACCGCCTGAGAAGGGCTTGACCATGTAGTCGTCGGCTCCGGCGTTGAGGAGTCTGATGATCTCCGTGTCGTCGTCGCGGGCGGTGGCGACCAGTACGGGTACGCGTGAGATGCCGCGGATCATCCGCAGCACGTCGAGACCATCCAGGTCCGGCAGTCCGAGGTCGAGCACGACGATGTCGGGCGGGCCCTGGGTGATCTGCCGCAGCGCCTCGAAACCCTGGTGAGCGGTCTTCACCGCGTACCCGTGTCCGGTGAGGACCTCGATCAGCGCGGCCCGGATGACTGGGTCGTCCTCGACGACAAGTACGGAGGCCATGAGCAGGCACGTTAGCGGGTCCGCCAAGATGGTGTCGTGTCCCGGTACCTGCGCTACGTGCTCATCTGGCTGTCCTGCACGGCGGCCAGCGTTACGGCCGTCATGATCACGGTCCATTTTGTGGTGGGCTCGACCAGACCGACGGCGCCGGTCGCGCAGTCGACACCGAGGGATTTCGCCGCCGCCTCGCCGCAGGCCTCGGTGACTGCGCGCCCCAGCGCGTCCCCGAGCCCCAAGCCCACCCCGAGTCCGTCCGCGCCCAGGCCGACGCCGCCCCGGAAGACCGACAGACCCCGTACGGCGTCGCCAACCCCCGCGGCCCGCACGACTCCTCGGCCTCCCGAGGAGCCGTCCGGGGCGAACTCGGGCGGCGAGGGATGCGAGCAGGGCGGTTCGGGTGTGCACACCATCTCGTCCCAGGGCGGGAAGGCCACCGTGCGCTACGGAAGCGGCGGGGTGTGCCTGATCTCGGCGGTGCCGAACCAGGGCTTCACGGCGAGCACCGCACAGAGCGCGCCCGACACCCTGACGGTGACGTTCGCGGGCGACCGGCACCGTTCGGAGATCACGGCGACGACCGTGCCCTCGGACCGGGCCAGTGTGCGGGAGACGTCTTTCTGAGGGCGTCCCGACGTCGGCAGCGCGGCTGCGACCCCCAACTTCACTCCTTCGACGAGGAGTCGGGCCGCGGCATGGCCCTCGTCGACGCACTGGCAACTCAGTGGCACCGTTCAATCAACGGCGTCGTGCAGCAGATCCCTCAACTTCAGTGCCGCCGGCAGCGGGTCAGCGGGCAGCGCGACATGTACGGTCCGGCGCAGGGCGAGGTCGCCGAGTCGGCAAAGGACAAGTTCGGCCGGGACCGCCCAGGCGGCAAGCGAGGGGACAAGCGCCACCCCCAGCCCGGCGGCTGCATAACCGAACTTCCCGGTCCACTCCGCGATCTTGATGATCTTCTTCGGCCTGAAGCCCGCCAGGGCGCAGGCATCGGTGAGCAGTGTGGGAGAGCCCCCCGCAGGCGCGTCCTGGAGCCAGGCCTCGTCGCGCAGTTCGCGCATGTCGATCGTCCCGGCTCCCGCCAGGGGGTGCTCGCGCTGGAGGGCGACGAACAACTCGTCCTCCAGCAGAACGGCCGTTGTGACACCGTCGGCCGAGGGTAGACCGGACGGATAGTCGCTGACCACGGCGAGGTCGAGCGCCCCATCCGCAAGGCGCTGCATCAACGTGCCGCTCCTGCCCTCGACCGCGATGACCTCGACATCCGGCCTGGCCTGCTTGAACGCCCGCAAGGCAGCGGGCACCAAGGAGACATTCGCGGTCCCGAACGCGCCTACGCGCAGTGTCCCGCCGTGACCCGCGTGGATCACGGCCAGCTCCTGCTCTGCCCTCGACAGACGCTCGAGCACGTCCACGGCGTGACGATGCAGCGCATGACCAGCGGGATTCAGCCGTACGCCCCGGGGGAGCCGTTCGAACAGCGGCCCACCCGCCTGCTGCTCCAGCGAGGCAATCCGCCGAGACACCGCCGACTGCGTGTAGTTGAGCTGAACCGCCGCTCTGGTGAACGACCCGGTGTCGGCCACGGTCACCAGCAGGCGCAGCGCGTCGATGTCAAACACATTCCTCCAAGGCATGGCTCCGATGCAATCCAGTCGCTGGTGGAATGTCTTGTCGGCTCCTAACGTCGCACACATGGTCCTAGGAGGTAATCCGAGGAGGAAATCCGAGGAGGAGATGTGCCGGCTTTACGGCAGGTTGAGACGGGGCGGGGCCGGTGACCGCGGGGGCCACGATCGCGTTGCCGGCGATGCTGGCCGATCTGGAGGAACTCGTGGTCTGTGAGTCCTTCTCGGCCGACCACGCGGCAGTGGCCCGCAGCGCCGAGGTTGTCGGCGCCCTCGGCGCGAGACTGCTGGGCGCCGTGCCGCAGACGATCGTGATCGACGGCGTGACCCACCTGCGGTGGACCTTCGGCACGCCGCGTGTGCTGCTGTTGGGACACCACGACACGGTGTGGCCCGTGGGCTCGTTGGAGACCCACCCCTGGTCGGTGGCCGACGGGATCGCCCGGGGCCCCGGGGTCCTGGACATGAAGGCGGGGCTGGTGCAGATGTTCCACGCGCTGGCCTCCCTGCCCACCCCGGACGGCGTGTGCGTGCTGATCAACGGGGATGAGGAAGTCGGCTCCCCGACCTCCCGGGCGCTGATCGAGGAGTCCGCGCGCGATTGCGCGGCCGCCTTCGTATTGGAGGCGGCCGCGAACGAAGAGGGCGCACTCAAGACCGCCCGTAAGGGGACCTCACGGTATGAGGTCGTGGTGTACGGCAAGGCCGCCCACGCGGGTCTGGAGCCGGAGAAGGGGGTCAACGCCGCGATCGAGGCCGCTCACCAGGTCCTGGCCATCGCCGGTCTCGCAGCCTCGATGGGTATCACGGGTGCGACTGGTGCCACCGGTAGCACCGGTACCACCTGCTCCGCCCTGGGAGCCCCGACCATCACGCCCACCCTGCTGTCGGCCGGCAGCACTCTCAACACAGTGCCCGCGCTGGCGAAAGTATCGGTGGACGTGCGCGTGCCGACCCTGGCGGTGCAGGACCGGATAGACGATCTCATGCGAGGGCTTACCGCCCGGACGCACGGAGCCCGGCTGAAGGTACTGGGCGGCAAACAACGGCCGCCAATGGAACCGGAGTCCTCCGCCGAACTGTTCAGCCTCGCCTCCCAAATCGCCTCGGAGCTGGGCCAGGAGCCGCTGCGGGCGGCCGCCGTCGGCGGCGCCTCGGACGGCAACTACGCCGCGGGCGCAGGCTGTCCAACGCTGGACGGCCTGGGCGCCGTCGGCGGCGGCGCCCACGCGGATACCGAGCACGTCGAGGTCGCACAGATGACACCCCGCACCCACCTGCTCGCTCAACTGATCACGCAGACACGGGCGATGACCTGACCGACCTGCGCGAATCCCAGCGCCCCCCGAACGGCCCGACACCCGTCACTCCAGCGCGAAGCAGAGGCTGCTCATGACAGCAACGACATCCCTCTCGCCCGAGGCCGCCGAACTGGCCGCCCGTCACCGCCTCGGCGCGCTTGAGGGCACGTTCGCCCCCAAGCGTCTGGGCAAACCGACCTTCGCCCTCTACATCTTTACGCTCGTCAATCTCTTGGTGGCCTTCGTGATCCCCGCTCTGGTGTTCTTCTGGTGGCTGCGCCGGACCCCGAACTTCAGCCGGAAGCAGGCCGCCAAGCGTCTCTACCTGTTCGAGAACGGAGTGATCGTGCACCCGCAGTTCGGCGACGGAATGGTCGCCGTCCGCTGGGATTCCATAAGGCTCTACCAGGAGATCACCCAGGTGATCATCAATGATGCTCCCGGCCCCATCAAATACGCCTACTCAGTCGTCGCCCCGGGCGTCACCGGCACAACGATCACGGAATTCTACGATCGTCCCGAAACCTGGGGACCCTGGATGCAGGAGGCCGTCGTCCGCGCCCAGGGCCCGGCGGTCCTGGAATCGATCCTGGAGGGTGAGACGATCAACTTCGGTGGCTTCAAGGTCTCCCGCACCGGCATGGCCACCACCGGGAACGGCCACCTCGCCTGGCCCGACGTCGGGGAGATCCACGTCAAGGCAGGCAGGGTCTGCGTCATGAAGACCGGCGAGTCCAGCCCCTGGTCCAGCGCCGCGGTCGGCGACATCGCGAACTTCTACGTCTTCCTGACCATCGCCGAAATCCTCTGTCGGCAATTGAGGACCGTGCCGTTCAGGCGCGTTCCAACGGCCAGGTCTGCAGAACCTGGTCCAGGCGGTGGTAAGCGTCGTCGAACCAGGCGTCGGCCAGAGCGACAGTGACCGTCACGCTCGTAAGCGACATCGAGCGGTCCGCGATGGTGACGTGGGCCCGCTCACCGTCCGGGTCGCGGCTGATGAGCACCTCGGTCGTGCGACTGTCCTCACGCCATACGACGTCCGCCCCGCAATCGAGCGTATCCAGGGCTTCCTGCCACTCCGTCAGGTCCTCCGGGAAGATCCATGTTGCGATGCTTCCGCGTACGAAAGCGGTGTCGACGAGGATTTCTCCGACCAGCGCGTCGGTGCGGGGCGGGTCCTGGGCGGACTGCCTCCCGGTGATCCGTACGATCACGCTGTTGCCCTCGCCCTCCAGACTGATCAGGTCGATCGGACCCTCGGACGCCATCGCCACTCCCACCCTCCCCGGTGCTTGTGCCCGGCACCATAGCCGACGGCGCTCACCCCACCTCAGTGGGGGCTTGAGTCTCCCGTAGGGGGAGATGTGAGGGTGGATGCATGGACGGCGACACGCTCTATTCGATCGGCGATCTGGCCCGGCGGACCGGGCTGACGGTCAAGACCATTCGGTTCTACTCCGACTCGGGGATCGTGGCGCCGACCGGCCGCAGCCCGGCCGGCCACCGCCTGTACGACATCGACGCCGTCGCACGTCTGGACCTTGTACGGACCCTGCGCGGCCTGGGACTTGACCTCGCCACGATCCGCAAGGTCGTGGACCGGGAGCTCTCGCTTCCAAAGGTCGCCCCGACGCACGCCGAAGCACTGGATGTACAGATTCGCATCCTGCGCCTGCGGCGCGCGGTGCTGACGGCGGTGGCCGAGCGCGGGTCCACCCCTGAGGAGATGAAACTCATGCACAAACTCGCCAAGCTCTCGGAGGACGAACGCCATCGCCTGATCGGCGACTTCCTCGACACCGTCTTCGGCTGCCTGGACACCGATCCCGTGTTCGTCGGGATCATGCGCTCTATGACCCCCGAGCTGCCCGACAACCCCGAGGCGGAGCAGATCCAGGCGTGGGTGGAGCTGGCCGAACTGTCCCTGGACCCGGATTTCCGCGCCGCCGTGCGACGGATGGCCGAGGACCAGGCGGCCGAGCACGCCCAAAGTGACGCCGTGGGCCCGCGCCGCGATCTAGTCGCAACCGTCCGCGACCAGGTCGGCCCAGCCCTGACGGCGAGCATCAACCCGGCCTCGCCCCGGGCACGACCGGCCTCGGATGAGTGCGCCGCCACCGACTGCCGGCGGTGTGGCCCTCAGCCTCGCTCTGCGTAAGAGAAATCGACCCGTTCGCCGGTCACTCCGTCGGGTGTCGGTAGACCGCGATCGCCGACGCGACCGACTGGTGACAGTCCGCCGCCCCCAGCAACGCGTCAAGGCGTGGTGAGCGGCGGCCCATCGGGTCGTGGCTGCGGATGAGCTCGACCATGACCAGCCGGTTCGCCCGCACCCAGGCGGAGCAGTGCTCTGTCAGCGCGTCCAGGTCCGCCGTTCCGGACTCGATCCAGCGGCCGAACGCTTCGCGTGCGAAGGTGTGCGCGTCCTGGACACGGGACAGATCGGCACGGCACATCAGGTCCGACAGCCAGCCGAAAGCCGGCACATGGAGTGGGTGGCGCGGAAAGGAGCTCAACGTCTTGAGCAGCGCGACCTGTTGCCGCAAGGAGTCGTTTGCCACCTTTCCCTCTCCGAAGGCGTCAGTGGTGCGGTTCAGGAGTTCGGTGATCGCCGCAAGGGCGCTGGGGTCGGTGCCGCCTCCCTCCCGTACGTACGAATGCGACAGCCCCAACAGCGCTGGGACCTCCTTCGACCATTCATCCGCTGGTGACGCGTCCCGCCGGAACGCCTCGCCGAGCCACAGCCCCACCGTCGCGGCGGCCTGGGCCTGATGGTGAGAGACCAGCGGAGCCACGATGTCGAGCGCCCGGTACCGCACGGCCGGGGAAGGGTGCGTGGCGAACCGCTCGAGCAGTTCCGCGTACGCCCAGTCCTTTTGCTCCTTCGCGGCGAGCGAGAGCTGATGCATCGCCTGGCGGGCGGCGTCGCGCGCCTGCCCTTCGGCGATCTCGGCGAGTCGTTCGCGCGCGGCCGGTTCCTGGCCGGCCACGAGGCCGTAGAGCCGCGCCTCCAGGAACGGGTTGAGCGGGCGCCCCGCGGACTCACCCACCCCCAGGTCACGCAGGGTACGGACGATGTCGGTGCCCTGTCCCTCACTCGCCAGGTTGACGATCACCCGGTCCTGGTCGTTCTCCGGCAGTACGGTCAGGGTTTCCAGCGCGTTCGAGAGCAGCGCGGAGTCGTCGCGCACCAGGCGCACATATGCGTCGACCGCCTGTCTCGTCCACTGGGTGATCTGCCCCGCGAACCACTCGGCCAGTGGCACACGCAGTCGTTGCGGGGACTGCACGAAGGACAGCAGTACACCTGCCACTTGGTTGATTCCGCCGGGCCGGGTCGGCAGATCGGCAGCCATGAATGCCTGGGCCACCTGCTCGGCACCGCCGGTCTTGACGATCTCCTGGAGAGCGAGCACCAAGTTCTGCGCCTCGGCAGCGTCCAGCGACCGCAGGAAGGCGTCGCACAAACGCACCGTGAGCTCCGGACGGCCGTGGGCGGCCCGAGCGACGGTGCGCAGCCTGACCACCGAGCTCCGCTTGCTGCCCGCCTTGAGGAATGTCAGGGGGTCGTCGAAGTCCGGCTGCCCCGTACCGGTGCCGGGCCCGTTCGCCCATGGGACGACCAGCAGCGCCAGGTCTTCGGCCACCGGGCTCAGACCGCTGTGGTTGCTGCGTGACAGCACGGTCCGCAACGCGCTGCTGCGGAATCCCGCCTCAGTACCGGGAGGCAGAAAGGCGCGGGCCAGTTCGCGCACAGCCGGAAGGGGCAGCTTCGGCTCGCGCATCAGCTTCTGAGCCTCGCGCGTCGCCTCAGGCGGCAGGGGCAGCTCGCGACTCACGTACGGCGTCAGGAGGTTCTGTGCGACCTGCCCGGTTCTGGAGGCGTCCAGCTGCCCGGACTCACGTGTCACGAGTGCCGGGACCAACTGGAGCAGATCGGCCAGCCGCCTCCCGGACGTCGGCCATCCCCGCGCGGCGAGTCTGCCCGCGGTCCGGGCGATCCCGCAGACCTGGCCGTGTGGCGCGCGTACGAGCAGGGCGCCGACGACGCGCAGGGCTTCGTCGAGACCGTCGTCCGGCACCGACGGCAGTGCCGCCACGAGCTGTTCGGTGAACTCCGGATCGGTGTCCTCGGTCTGCTTCGCGAGCCGGGTCAGCAGCTGCTCGCGGTGCTTCTCCGCGGCGCCGAAGGCCACGGCTCGGAAGGCTGTGTGATCGCGCAGGTCGAGCTGGGAGAGGAGGTCGTCCAGCTCGTCGCTCTCCGCCATCGCGACGATGTGGCGTACCACCGGCCAGGCGAACCAGCGGCCGTTCGGATTGCCGCTCAGCTCCGCCAGCAGGGCGCGCCTTTCCGCAGGAGCTCGTACATGGAGGTACATCGCGATGAAGTACTCCGTCAGCGCCTGGTGCCGGAAGCCGACCTGCGAGCCGGCGAGGGTGGCGCGCTGTACCACCACCGTTTCACTCAGCAGATCGCGGAAGGCGTACGGATCGGGAGCGTTGCCGGACACAGACGTCTCCGGAGCCCACATGGAAAGGGTGTCGCGGGAGGCGTTCCACAGCAGACCGGACAGTTCGAAGGCCAGCTCCTGCTTGGCCCTGGACTCCGGCGTGGTGGGGCCGTAGCGGCGGCTGACGACGACTTTCTCGTGGTAGTAGCGCGCGTACAGCCGGGTTGCGGTCAGATCGTTGGGGATGGAGCCGGGCTTCGCGAAGAGCTCGCAGAGCATGGTGAGCAGCAGCGGCCTGACGATCAGGTCTGCCAGCATGCTCGGCTCGTCATGAGCTTTCAGGACCGCCTCGACGAAACCGTCCGACCCGTCGGCTCCCCGCACGCCGTTGTGCCGCAGATAGCCGGTCACCAACTGCTCCACCTCGTCCCGGGTGAGGCACGGCACCTCTCGCTCCGTGGCCTCCCTCGGCACATGAAGGTCGCCGTATCCGGGTTGCAGCCAGGTCTCGAAATCGTGTTGCCGGCAGGTGAACACGGTCAGCACGCTTCGCGCGCGCAGGGCGCGGAACAGGCCCAGCACGGAGGGAGCCGCTTCCGCGTTGAGCAGGTAGTCGACCGTGTCCAGGATCAGCACGACTGGGACGCCTCGCGCTCTGGCGCACTCCGCGGTGACGTCGGTCAGCCGTACGTCGGAGGCGAGGGGATCCAGTAACACTCCCAGTGCGCGGTCCAGTTCGTCCTGGGAGCGCACCGGGGAGGTGACGTGCTCGCAGTTCACGAGGAGCGGTGTCACGGTCCCCGACGCCAACAACTGGTCGTGGATCTGCGCGCTCAGCACGGATTTGCCGATACCGGCCTCACCCAGTAGGGGGACGGGGGCGGTCGAGCCGTCGTCGATGCGCGCCCGGATCCGTGGGACATGGCCCTCTGTCACCACGGACCGGGGTACGACCTCGCCGGCCACACGGCTCATGGTCGCCTTGTGCACGCGGGTGGACGACTCCAGCGCCACATCGAGACGAGCGGTGTACGAAGCGTCGGCGGCCTCAGGTAACTCCTGAGAGGTGATCACGGGCCTGTCCAGCACCGGCACTGCGGCTGAGGCGGCTGCGTTCCCCGTATCGGCCGGGCCGCCGGTGCCCGCATCCTCACCGGCCCGTGCGTCACCGGCCCGTGCGTCACCGGCCCGTGCGTCACCGACCCGTACACCGGCCCGTACGTCACCGGCCCGTACGACCGGGAACGGATCGAGCGGTACATGCTCGACGCCCCCCGTGTGCGCGAGGAACGCCGCTGCCGCGGCGGCCGACAGGCGGACGTACCACCACAGGCGTTCGCTGTCGGCCGCCTCCCAGCCGGCGAATACCAGCCCGCAGGCCATCAGGGACAGCCGCATGGATTGCCGCCACTCGTCCGCCCATCCAAGACCGTCCGCCCAGGCGGTCCCCGCCTGAAGGATCTTGTCCAGCGTGTCGTGGAGACGCGGTGGCAGGGAGCCCGTGGAGTCCTGGTCGGGATCGGCGAGGAAACGCAGCAGCTCGTCGCGGAGAGGCGGGCCCAACGCATCGAACCAGTGGCCGGCCACCGTCAGCAGGAGATTGGCCGGATCGTGCGACAGCGCGACGGGACTCGCGAAGTAGTCGAGATCCAGCAGGAGGAACGAGCCGAGGTCGGCCTCGGTGACGGTGTGTGGGTAGGCGATGTTGTCGCCGTGCAGGTCGCCGTGGGACTTACCGACGAAAACATCGAGTTCCAGATCGGCGAAGGCCTCATGGCCGCGTGCCAGAGCCAGCGGGTTGGGTACCACCGTCCCGTCCGGGAGCCGCAGCCAGGCCGAGTCGGTGCTCCACAACCCGGGAAGGGCCGTCTCCAGTGCCTTGTGCAGGCCGCTGTTGTCGACCAGCCGGGCCGCCAGCCGCGGCTCCAGCATCTCTGCGACGGACAGTGCCTCGGCGCCACAGTCAGGGTTCCACTCACGCAGCAGGGAATCGACGACGCTGCCGCAAGCAGCCGGCGCCAGTGGGTCCTTGTCCTTGATGAACGTCGTGAGCAGTTTCATCCGGCCGATACCGCCACGGGCGATGTCCATGAACATCAGATAGCCGCCGTCGGGCAACAAAATGGGATCCCACGGCTGACGGACCAGATGGCGCTCCGCCCACTCACGCGGTTCGGACTGCTCCGCCTCCCTGTGCGCACCGGGCTCCCGTCGGGCGCGACGGCCGGGCGGGCAGCGCTTGAGGATCACTTTGCGCTGGAGCCCGACTCGCTCCTTGACGGAGACGGTGGCCATCTTGGTCCGCTCGTCGTCCTTCAACACGGTGGGGGTGGTGGGCCAGCGCACAGTGCGGCCCGTCTCCAGCTGCCACCGGTGAAGGGCTTTCACGGCATGCGGACCGAAAAACGCCAGACGCTCGTCGGGCTCAGCTTCGTTCCGCAACAGCCGCCTCCTCGCTTCACCACCGCGACAAGCCTACGCGGCGACAAGGCCGGTGTAGGCAACGGCACTTGAGGTCGTGTCTGCTCGTTCCGGGCTCTGCCCATCAGGGCTTCGCGTCTGTGGCCATGACACGTAAAGTGCACAGACGGTACGCGCCGTTCGGGGGAGACACCGGCATGCATCGAGGGGGACCTTCAGTGACGCACGGTCGGGATCGATGGCCGTTGACCCCAGCCCGTATCCGCCGGGCCGGAAGACAGCCGGTACCGGTCAGTCGCCGGGTCGGCACGGGGTTGGCCGCGCTGGCCGGGTCGGGCCTGCTGAGTCTGGTCCTCTACGCGTCGAGGTGCGCGGAGCCGGTGTCCGTGATCGGTGCGGGCCTGTTGATCACCGGAGCGGTCAGCGCCGCCGGGGGTGCCCTTGGCTTCCTGTTCGGGATACCCCGGGCTATCGCTTCCCACGCCGAGGAGTCTCCTGCCTCGGCGGTTTCCCCGCGCCCCGTCTATGTGGCGAACACCAATCTCGAGCAGGTGTCCGACTGGCTGACGAAGTTGCTCATCGGCGCGGGGCTCACGCAACTGGGCAGTCTGGGCGGACAGTTCAGGCGCCTGGTCCTGGGGCTCGCTCCCACGCTCGGCGACCGGCACGACAGCGCGGTGTTCGCGGCGGCACTGGTGACGGAGTTCCTCGTCCTGAGCTTCCTCGGCGGCTGGCTCTCCACCCGGCTCCTCCTCGCATCGGCTCTCTCCGAGGCCGACCGCCGGGCCCTCGACACCTTCGTCCAGGCGGAGAACCTGTCCGGCCGCGGCGACCACGCCGAGGCCGATGACCTCCGCGCCCGAGCCATGGACGAACTCGGTCTTCCGCACATCGAGGCGGACCGCTACGACGACATGCGTCGCCGTCTGCCTCAGGGCAGCAGCCGGACGGCGCAGATGCAGGCGCTCGTCGACGCGGCCCGGGCGTCGGCCCCGGACACCGCCCTCGACCCGGCGCACGTGCGCGAGTTCTTCGAG
The DNA here is from genome assembly GCF_044389785.1 of Streptomyces sp. NPDC019443. Classification (NCBI taxonomy): domain Bacteria; kingdom Bacillati; phylum Actinomycetota; class Actinomycetes; order Kitasatosporales; family Streptomycetaceae; genus Streptomyces; species Streptomyces sp. NPDC019443. Next base: position 379,691 of record NZ_JBIRYJ010000001.1, on the reverse strand, counting down.
AGCGGCGGCGAAGGGCGGCGGATCTACGCTCTCGCTCTCATGCAAGGCGATCCCGGCCTGGCGGACCTCGACATCGTCCTGGAGGCGATCGAGCGGTCCCGTTCCGCCTTCGAGCAGTATCAGGCACTGGTCCTGGCCGAACTCGTCGCCCCCGGGCTGACTGCGGCGGACCGAGACCGGCTGTGCTCCACCCTGACGAGCCAGCTGGCGTCCGGCGGCCGGCTGACCCGGTCCTCCAGCCGCCGGCACGTGGCGGAGCGCGTCCTCGGGCTGCTCCAGGACCGGTCGGACAGCGGCGGGGGAACTGCGTAAGCCCGAGGCCGAAGACCCCCGCCATCAGCGAGAACCCTGTGCATGAGGCCTCAGGGCTTCGCCTTCGCCGCCTTCGCCGCCTTCGCGGCCTTCGCCGTGCGGGACGCCAGTGCTGCCACCCGGGGGTCCGGGTGGCCGTCGCCCAGTTGCTCCAGCACCCTGACCGATGTGGGGGGATGGGCTTCCGCGAGAGCCGGGATGAGGGAGAGTGCTCCGCCCGGCCAGGTCGCAGCGGCCGCGTCGAAGGCGTCGGGGAGGGCCCAGGGTACGGCGGTCAGGTCCGGTTCTCCTTCCTCTGTCATGGCGCGCGCGTACCTACGCAGATCCTCGGTCCAGCGAGCCTCCAGTTCTTCGAGGATCAGCACCGCACGGGCGCTCGGCGGGACGCGTTCGGCGTCCGTGGGAGCGGCCTCGCCGCGGGTGTGCAGCAGGCGATGTGCGTATGCGCCGGTCACGGGGTGGGTGAGGGCGGAGCGGAGGGCCTCGGCGGGGACGGCGGCGAGGCCGAGGTACGTGAAGAGGGTCGATGTGCGGATGTCGGTGAAGTCCGTGCGCTTCGCGATGTCGAGGGCGTTCAGCAGGTCGCTCCAGGATCCGCCGCCGTGGCCGGCCGTCCACCGCGCGAGTGTGCGGGCCGCTGTCCGCGGCGGCCAGTTCTGGACGGCGGTGATGACCTCGGCGGCATCCCACGCGGCGACGGTTTCCTCGTCGGGCGCGGCGACCTGGCCCGCGGTCAGTACGTGACGCAGGACTGCGTTGCCGAGCGGGGTGAGGCCATAGGAGTCACCGGCGCGGAAGACACAGCCTGTCTCGGCCAGTTGGTCGACCACGTCCGCCAGTGCGTGAGCAGAGCCGTCGAGTTCGGCCCGTTCCTCCTCGCCCAGGCCGGGGATGCCGAGCAGGGCGGACAGCTCGTCCGGTGACGGCGTTACGTAGGCGGCGGGGGCGGCAGTGTCGGGGACCGGTACGGGCGCGTCCTCGAGCGACGGGTCGACCAGCCAGGAGCCCTGTTCGGCGGCCTTCCGTGCCACGGAGTCGGCGGTGCCGCCGCGCTCGTACAGCGAGTAGAGGAGATGCGCCGCGTCCAGGGCGTAGTCCTGGGTGTCGTCGCGGGCGTCATGGTGGGCATCGTCGCGGGCGGGCTCCTCGTCCGCGGCAGGCGCGGCGGCCGCGATGCGCTCCACGACCGCCGTCAGGATGTCCGCGCCCAGTTCGGTCAGCTCTTGCGGGGTACCCCGGGTCCAGACATCGGTGGCGGGCCCGGGGAATCCGCACCGTTCGGCGAGTTCGTGCAGGTCGTCGGAGCCTGCCGCGAGAGCCGCCGGGAGCGGGGCGCGATGCAGCAGTCCGCGGATGTCCTCCGGCGCCGGGAGGGCGAGCGGCGGTGGCAGCGGGGTGCCCGAATCGCCGTAGTAGTCGAGGTGTTCGTCGAGCAGGCGGTCAGCGAGGGCAACGTGCGGCAGCGACTCCGGCCCGGGCGCGAGGCCGGCGTACGGTCCTGCCAGTGCGTCGCTCAGGCCCGCGGCCGTCCAGCGGTCGATCAGCGCGCCCGCGATCCGCTCCAGCTCCTCCCCCAGCGCCTCGTCCGGGCGGTCGGCGTCCAGCGGCGGAGGGGGCAGGAGCGGTCCGGCCGGTGAGGGACCTTCGACGTCGTGAGCGAAGGCGGCGAGCAGTGTCTCGGTGAGCTGGACGCGGACGGCGAAGGTGCGGGCCGCGACGTCGGATCGGTGCAGTGGCGCGGGGAGGGTGGGCCGGTCGGCATGGGGTGCGCGTTCATGGGCGGCGAGCCATGCCCGTACGGCATCGGGGGCGTCGGGGTCGACACCGTCGGCGCGCAGCAGCGACGCGTACCAGCCCGGCCAGGTGAGGTTCCGGGGATCGGCGATCGCCCGCCGGAACTCCGGCATGGCGTCGTCGATCGCGGCGACCAGACGCGTGTGGCGCTTGGCGTTCAGTCTTCCCGCGGCCCGGACGCAGTCGGCGAGAGCGGTGAGTACGCCGGGCACTGCGGCGAGTTCCGTCGGGGTGGCGCTGAGCAGTGGGGGAAGGTCCTCGTGCAGTACGCGGCGCAGGAGCTGCGGGGTCGGCTCGGGCACGCCCGCCCTGCGGTCCGCGCCGCGCACGGCCAGAAGCGTCAGTACGGCGTCCGCGACGCGCACGGGCACCGGGGCCCCGCGCTCTTTTTCTGCCCAGGCGAGGAAGTCGTCAAGTCCGGTGTTCAGGTCAGTGGCACGGGTCACTCAGGGAGCGTATGGGGCTCGGGGCCGGTCGGGCGGTCCGGCCGCGTTCGGATGCCCCGATCAGGCGATCATTCCTGTGTCTGGGCGCGGAGCGATGAGTTTCGGCTGCCGGTCCGGTCCTGCGTGTATGGACTCCACTACGCAGACCTCCTCCCCCGACCTGCACCCCGCCGCCCGCGCCGTGGCGCGGCTGCTCGACGTCATCGGCGACGAACGGCTCGCGGACCCGACGCCCTGCCCGCAGTACGCCGTACGGGAGCTGCTGGGCCATCTTGTCGGGCTGTCCACCGCGTTCCGGGACGCCGCGCGGAAGGACTTCGGGCCGAGTACCAGTACCGACCCGGGGTCGGTGCTGCCGGTCCTCGACGACGACTGGCGTACTGTGCTTCCGCAGCGGCTGGACGAGCTGGCGGATGCCTGGCAGGAGCCCGGGGCGTGGGACGGCGACACCCAGGCGGGCGGCATCACCTTCCCGGCCGCGATCGCCGGACGGGTCGCCCTGAACGAACTCGTGATCCACGGCTGGGATCTGGCCCGGGCGACGGGGCAGGAGTACGCCCCTGGTGACGCGAGCCTGCGGGTGTCGTACGAACTGCTGAAGCCGGCCGGTGACGACCCGAGCCGGGACGGAATGTTCGGCCCGGTGGTGAAGGTGGCAGAGGACGCGCCGCTGATTGACCGGGTGGTGGGCTTGAGCGGGCGCCGGCCCGACTGGCAGCCGGGGGACTGAGCCCACTGAGACCGGGGACTGCCGGCAGGGGACGGATCGTTCGGCGCGGGCTGCCCGTGCGGTGACCAGCACGGTCGAGCATGTGCCCGACCGCCAGTAGGGCGGGGACCGGCCGCGGTGCTGCTGCGGACGCCCCGCCGGGCGGCCACCCATGAGGCCCCGGCCTCCGCACCTGCCACCGCCCCTGCAGCCGCCCAGCCGGACCGGGCGTGAGCGGACCGCTCATCAAAATCCGGATGTGCTGGGGCAGCGCCGATGCGATGCTCCCGGCATGGCACGTCGTGTGAAACCCAGCCTCTACATCTCCGTCGACATCGAGGCCGACGGCCCGATCCCCGGCCCGTACTCGATGATCAGCTTCGGCGCGGCGGTGGCCGGTCGCCAGGATGCGGACGGCTATGCGCCGACCGACCCCGAGGCGTACACCTTCTACCGTGAACTGCGGCCCATCAGCGAGGACTTCGTGCCGGAGGCGCTGGCCGTCAGCGGACTGGACCGGGACAGGCTGACCGATGAGGGGAGTGAACCGGCCGCCGCGATGGCGGAGTTCAGCACCTGGGTGCGCGAGGTGAGCGCGGGCGCCCAGCCGGTGATGTGCGGCTACCCGGCCTCGTACGACTGGACCTTCCTGTACTGGTATCTGATCCGGTTCACCGGGGCGAGCCCCTTCGGGCACTCCGGATGCCTGGACATGAAGACGTTGTACGCGACGAAGGCGCGGCTCCCGCTGCGCGCGGTCGCCAAGGGCACGATGCCGCGCGAGCTGCTCTCCGGGCGGCGGCACACCCACCACGCTCTGGACGACGCGATCGAGCAGGCGGAGCTGTTCAGCAACCTCATGGCGTGGGACCCCACGCCGTCGGCATAGCGGCAGCCGGAGCACCGGGCGCAGCGGCGGCTCGAAGCCGAGCGCGGTGGTAGGCATCCCACAGTGGGGACCGTCACAAGCAGTTACGTTGTGCACAACTAAATAGCGAGCTACTTTTCTCCTAGGACACAGCCACGCAGGACGCGGCAGAGGAGAACCCCGCCATGGATTTCGTCAAGTACGAGACATACACCCCCGTCGAGCGGCCCACCTACCAGCAGGAGCTGGACGAGGTCGTCCGTAATGTCGCCCGGCGCACCCGGGAGTCCGTCGAGCGGCAGGGGGTCGGGCGCTCGGTCAGGACGGCTCACGGCAAGACGTACGGACTGGTCAAGGCCTCGGTTACGGTCGGTGAGGTGCCGGAGCCCTACGACCAGGGGATCTTCGCCGGGCCCGGCACCTACGACGCGGTCGTCCGGTACTCCAACGGACTCGGCCATCTGCGGGCCGACTCGCTGCTCGGCGCGGCCTGCGGCATGGGGATCAAGATGTTCGGGGTGCCCGGGGACTCCCTGCTCGCCGACGAGGCCACCGAGACGACCTTCGACCTCAACCTGATCAACAACCGGGTCTTCTTCGCCAACACGGCCTACGACTACATGGTCATCGAGGAGCTGTTCAGCGAGCTGCCAGACGCGCTGGTGAACCCGGCGCGGCGGAAGTCCTGGATGGGTGAATTCCTCACCAGGCGGGGGACCTTGGAGACCTCGGACGAGTGGCTGTGGGACGAGCTGTTCGCGATGCTGTCCTTCACTCAGGTCCCGCGGCAGAACCTCTTCTCGTACACGTACAACAGCATGGGCGCCTTCCGGTACGGCGACCACATCGCGAAGGTGCGCACGGTGCCCACCTCCCCCGTCACGCATCTGACCGTCAACGTGCGGGCGGACGGCGAGGCGTTCCGCAACACGCTGGTGGCGGAGGCCGCCGAGCGGGACCACGTCTTCGAGCTACAGGTGCAGCTCAATGCCGATCTGGCACGGATGCCGGTGGACAACACCTCGGTGGAGTGGCCCGAGCCGCTGTCTCCGTGGGTGACGGTCGCGACGATCGCCATCCCGCGACAGGACATCGGCGGCGAGGAGAATCTGGCCGCCGCCGACGGCACGTCGATCACGCCCTGGCGCACCCGTGAGGAGCACCGGCCGATCGGCGAGATCCAGCGGGTCCGCGAGGAGGTGTACCGCCGCTCGTCCATCGAGCGGCACCGCCTCAACGGGCAGCCGCGGGTGGAGCCGGCGAGCAGCGCGGAACTCCTGGGGTAAGACGCGCGTCGCAGGAGCGGGCCCGAACTCCGGTCTGGAGAAAGGGTGTACGTCTCCCTGTGCACTCTGATAGGAAAGCTTCCTAACAGAACACCGGAACGTCGAACTCCCCCTGGAGGCCAGGTGCCCACCCCCCATGCACGCACCACACGACCGCTGAAGTTCCTTCCCCGTGTCCTGCTCGGCGTGACCCTGCTCGCGGTACCGGCCACCGCCGTCGCAGCCACATCCTCCGAGTCCACCGGCCAGGCCCCGGCCGCCGCGGCACCGGCCCCGGCACCTGCCCCCGCCGCCATCGGCCTTGACGACCCGGCGAAGAAAGAGATCGCCATGAAGCTCGTGTCCAGCGCGGAGAACTCCTCGCTGGACTGGAAGGCGCAGTACAAGTACATCGAGGACATCGGCGACGGCCGGGGCTACACCGCCGGCATCATCGGTTTCTGTTCCGGCACCGGCGACATGCTGGATCTGGTCGAGCTCTACACCAAGCGCAAGCCCGGCAACGTACTCGCCAAGTACCTGCCCGCGCTGCGAAACGTCGACGGCAGCGACTCGCACGCGGGCCTCGACCCGAACTTCACCAAGGACTGGAAGAAGGCGGCCCAGGACTCGGAGTTCAAGAAGGCGCAGAACGACGAGCGCGACCGGGTCTACTTCAACCCGGCGGTCAAGCGCGGCAAGAGCGACGGCATAGGTGTCCTCGGCCAGTTCATCTACTACGACGCCATCGTGATGCACGGCGACGGCGGCGACTCGACCAGCTTCAGCAACATCCGCAAGAAGGCCCTCGCCAAGGCCAAGACGCCGGCGCAAGGCGGCGACGAGAAGACGTATCTCAATGCCTTCCTCGACGCCCGGGTCTGGGCGATGAAGCAGGAAGAGGCGCACGAGGACACCAGCCGGGTCGACACCGCCCAACGGGTCTTCGTCAAGAAGAACAACTTCAACCTCAACACGCCGCTGGACTGGAAGGTCTACGGCGAGAGCTTCCACATCGACTGAGCAGGCCGACACAGCCCACGGCCCACGGCCCACAGCCCACGGCCCGGAGGGCCGGGTGTTCCCGCAGCCGCGGACACCCGGCCCTGAGCCGTTGTTCAGATGCTGCGCATGCCGCACGAGGCTGCGCCGATGCGCCCGGATCAGTGGACCGCGACCGTCTCCGAGCCGGTCGCGGTGACCCCAGAAGGCTCCGAACTCCCCTTCTTCCCCAGGTGGTTGAAGGCCAGGTTGAGGACGATCGCCACGATGCAGCCGGTGGAGATGCCCGAGTCGAGGACGACGAGCGCGTCCTTCGGGAAGGCGTGGTAGAACTCCGGCGCGGCGATCGGGATCAGCCCGATGCCGACGGCTGCCGCGACGATCAGCGCGTTCTCGCCCTTCTCCAGGGCGGCGGTGGCCAGCGTCTGGATGCCGCTGGCGGCGACCGAGCCGAAGAGCACGATGCCCGCGCCGCCGAGGACCGGCAGCGGTACGAGTGCGATCACCGAGGCGGCGACCGGACACAGCCCCAGCAGGATCAGGATGCCGCCGCCCGCGGCGACGACGAACCGGCTGCGCACCTTCGTCATCGCGACCAGGCCGATGTTCTGGGCGAAGGCGCTGCACATGAAGCCGTTGAAGAGCGGGCTGATCGCGCTGCCGAGGGTGTCGGCGCGCAGTCCGCCCTCGATGATCCGCCGGTCCGCGGGCCGGTCGACGATCCTGCCCAGCGCGAGCATGTCGGCGGTGGACTCGGTCATGCAGACCAGCATCACGATGCACATCGAGACGATCGCGGCGATCTCGAACTGCGGGGCGCCGAAGTGGAAAGGCATCGGGAAGCCGACCACGTCGGCGTTCTTCATGGCGTCGAAGCTGGTCATCCCCATCGGGACGGCGATGACGGTGCCGACGACGAGACCGAGAAGGATCGCGATCTGCTGGAGGAACCCGCGCAGCAGTTTTCGCAGGGCGAGCACGATCACAAGGGTGAGGGCCGCCATGCCGATGTTCTTCATCGAACCGTAGTCGGCGGCGGCGGAGTTGCCGCCCTGCGACCAGTTGAAGGCGACCGGCAGCAGCGAGAGGCCGATCAGCGTGATGACGGTGCCGGTGACGACGGGCGGGAAGAAGCGGACGAGTTTCGAGAAGTACGGCGTGAGGACGAAGCCCAGCACGCTGGCGACGATGATCGCGCCGAAGATGACGGTGATGCCGTCGGCTCCGCGGTCCTTGCCGATCGCGATCATCGGGGTCACACCCGCGAAGGAGACTCCGTTGACGAACGGGAGGCGGGCGCCGACCTTCCAGAAGCCGAGGGTCTGCAGCAGGGTGGCTATGCCGGCCGTGAAGAGGCTCGCCCCCATCAGGAAGGCGGTCTCCTTGGCGCTCAGGCCCACAGCGGGACCCACGATCATGGGCGGGGCCACCACGCCCGCGTACATCGCGGCCACATGCTGAAGACCGCTGGTGAACATCTTGACGGGCGGAAGCGTCTCGTCGACCGGGTGCTTCCGGTCGGGTGCGGCGCCTGCATCGTTGTGAAACCTGGGCTGTGCGGCCACTGCGGTTCCTCCGGTCGGTTACACGTCGGCGGTGACGCGGGAGTCAGGGAGGTGGTGCGAACGCGAAGTGTGCAGGCCTTCTGGGGTGGTGAAGACACGACCGTCCCGGGGAGTGCGCACCGATTTGCGGTGCGCACCCCGCCGGGCACGGCTGCCATGGACCCCGCTCGGGTCCACGGCCGCCGGTCGAGGGCCGTCCCCCTCGACCGGACTTCCTTCGGGTCAGGCCTGCGCGGCGATGCGCGCGAGGCGCTGTGCCTCGTCCCGCGCGGAGCGGGCGATGGCGTCCTCGTCCACCGTGGTGAGGTGGCCCGCCTCGACGACGGTCCTGCCGTTGACGAGGGAGAGCGTGACGGGGGCGGCCGCGCCGAAGACGAGCGCGATCACCGGGTCGGCGATGGAGGAGTGGGCGAGCGTGTCCATCTTCCAGAGCACGAGGTCGGCGAGCTTGCCGGCCTCGATGGAGCCGATCTGGTCGGCGCGGCCGAGGACTTGGGCGCCGCCGTACGTACCGAGGCGCAGAGCCTGGCGAGCATTGAGCGCCGCCTCGCGGTGCGCCCCGAGCCGGTTGATGAGGAGCGCGTTGCGCAGCTCGGTGTGCAGCTCGCCCGACTCGTTGGAGGCGGTGCCATCGACGCCGAGGCCGACCGGGACGCCCGCCTTCAGCATGTCGGGGACCCGGGCGATGCCGGCGGCGAGGCGGGCGTTGGACGACGGGCAGTGCGCGACGCCCGTGCCCGTACGGGCGAAGGCGGCGATGTCCGAGTCGTTCATGTGGACGCAGTGGGCCATCCACACGTCCTGGCCGAGCCAGCCGGTCGACTCGAAGTAGTCGGTCGGGCCCATCCCGAAGAGCTCCTTGCAGAACTCCTCCTCCTCAACGGTCTCCGAGCCGTGGGTGTGCAGCCGGACGCCCCTGCGACGGGCCAGCTCGGCGCCCTTGCGCAGCAGTTCGGTGGAGACGGAGAAGGGCGAGCAGGGCGCGACGGCGATCTGGGTCATCGCGTCGAAGGAGGCGTCGTGGTACTTGTCGATGGTCGCCTCGGTGGCGGCCAGCGCGCCTTCGAGGGACTCGACGGCGAAGTCCGGCGGCAGGCCGCCGTCCGACTTGCCGCGGTCCATGGAGCCGCGGGCGAGGGTGAAGCGGACCCCCATCTCGCTCGCCGCGCCGATGATCGCGCCGGACAGGTCGCCGGAGCCCTGCGGGTAGACGTAGTGGTGGTCCATCGCGGTGGTGACACCGCCGCGGGCCATCATCGCGAGGGAGCCCCGTGCCGCGGCACGCGCCATCGGCTCGTCGATGCGCGCCCACGTCGGGTAGAGCGCGACCAGCCAGTTGAAGAGGTTGTGGTCGGTGGCCAGACCCCGGGTGATCCACTGGTAGAAGTGGTGGTGGGTGTTGACCAGGCCGGGGGTGGCGAGATGGCCGGTTGCGTCGATGCGGCGGACCACGTTCTCCAGGCCGACGGGGGCCTTGCCCGCTCCGACCGACTCGATCCGGTTGTCCGCGACGACGATGTGGCCGGTGGCGTACTCGGTGTCGTTCGCGTCCACGGTCGCGATGGAACAGTTCTCGATGACGATGCGCGAAGCCGCCATGGCGGGTCCTCGTTCTTCCCATTGGTGGAACGGACCCGGGGGTCGAGCGGGGTGACGACCGGGTCCGCGATGCTCTTGTTGCGCAGATGCCCCCGCTCTCCCCCTGGGACCTGACGCCGGCGCGCACGTCGGGAGTACGGCAGAACTGCTAGATGTTGGTCATGTCGACCGGGATCTGCGGCTCGACGCCGTCCCGCAGGACGGTGGCCTCGATCAGGCCGTAAGGGCGGTCGGCCGCGAAGTAAACCTCGTTGTCGTTCTTGAGCCCGAACGGCTCGAGGTCGACCAGGAAGTGGTGCTTGTTCGGCAGCGAGAAGCGGATCTCGTCGATCTCGCTGCGGCTGTTGATGATGCGCGAACCCATTTGGTACAGGGTCTGCTGGAGCGAGAGGGAGTACGTCTCGGCGAAGGCCTGGAGCATGTGCTTCTTGGCCTGCTCGTAGGACTTCTCCCAGTTCGGCATCCGCTCCTCGTCGGACGACCAGCTGTAGCGCCACTTGGCGGACACCTCGGTCGCGAGGATGCGGTCGTACGCCTCCTGGAGCGTCGTGTACTTGTCCTTGACGTAGCCCCAGAACTCGGAGTTCGTCGAGTTCATCACGGTCAGGTCCTTGAGACCGGAGATGACCTGCCACTTCTCACCGTCGAAGGTGATCTGGGTGACGCGGGTCTCCTGGCCCTTGCGGACGAAGGAGTGCTTGACCTCGTCGGCTCCGATGAACTTGGAGTTGTTGTCCGAGGTCTCGATGCGCTCCCAGGCGTACTCCTCGATGCGGATGCGCGCCTGGTGGATCGGCTCCTGGCTGATCACGAAGTGACGGGCCAGGTGGATGCCGAACTGCTCGGCGGACTCGATGCCGTACTCCTTGGCGAACGCGTACACCGTGTTCTTGGTGGTGTCGGTAGGCAGGACGTTGGCGTTGGAGCCGGAGTAGTGGACATCGTCCATGTCGCCGGAGAGGGCGACCGAGACGTTCAAGTCCTTGATGTGGTGGGTGTCGCCGTCCCGCGTGATCTTGACGACGCGGTTCTCTGCTTTGCCGTACTGGTTCTGGCCGAGAATCGTGGGCATGTCTGCTAGCTCCCTCGGTAAACGGAGTAGCCGAACGGGTTGAGCAGCAGCGGTACGTGATAGTGCTCGCCCGGCCTGACGGCGAAAGTGATCGCCACCTCCGGGAAGAACGCACCGCTGTCCCTTACGCGGGGGGCGTCCTGCTGCGCCTCGGCTTGCTTGGTGGGGTGGTTGGCGAAGTACGCCTCGGTCTCGAAGTCGAGACGTACGTGTGTCGTTGTCTCCGGCAGCGCCGGCAGGTCCTTGCAGCGCCCGTCCGCGTCGGTCTTCGATCCGCCGAGCGCCACCCACTCCGCGTCGAGGCCGCTGCGGGCCGCGAGGGAGATGGCGACGCCCTCGGCGGGGCGTCCGACGCTGGTGTCCAGGATGTGCGTGGACACCGATGCGGTGGTCTCGGTGCTCAAGACGTCACTCTCCTTCTGCTACGACGCGGGTCAGCCGGATGCGGTTGATCTTGCCCAGCTCGGTGCGGACGATTTCCCGCTCCTGCTCGGGCGAGTTACCTATCCGCTCGCGGACCGCGTCACGCATCTGCTCACCGGTGCGGCCGGTGGCGCAGATAAGAAAGACATGTCCGAACCTCTCCTGGTAGGCGAGGTTCAGTTCGAGCATTTCGGCCTTGAGCTCCTCGGCGGCCCCGGCCATCCCGCTCTGTTCGCGGGACGAGGTGGGGTCCCCGGGCTTCGGCCGGCCGATCGGCGGGTGCCCCGCCATCGCCTCGGCCAGGTCCTCGGCGCTCAGCTCGGCCATGGCGGCGTCGCTTGCGTCGAAGAGGGCCTCCACGGTGGCGTACGGGCGCTGGGCGAGCAGCTTGCTCCCCCACGCCGAACTGGCGCACACCTCGTGCAGGGCGGCCAGGGCCGCGCTGTCCTGTGAGGTGTTGAACCGGGCGAGACCCGGCGGCGGACTCGAAGTCACGGGAGCCTCCGTGGCTGTTCTTCGCTGTGCATGGAAGGGCTGCGGACAGCTAACGCCCTCGGGCAACACAACGTCAACACTTTGTTGAAAACTCGGCAACGCGGAAGCCGCCGTCCGGACATCCGAAGGCGGCTCTCGACTGCGGGCCCTCAGCCGTTCTTCGCGGCGTTTTGCCTGTTCAGGCAGTTTGAGCCCTACCCGCTCCGCTTGGCCCATACCGTCCACAAGGTGCGGGAAACGTCCAGGTCAGCGGCTCGTGGCCCGCGGTCCCACGTCCCACGCCGGGACCAAGCGGGCCGACGAGGTCACCGAGCTGATCCCGCCCGACGCGTGGGTGCGCCTGTCGGCGGGGGAAGGGTCCAAAGGGCACCGCTGGTACTCCTGGGCGATCGTCGAGATCCTGCCCCAGCCCGACGGCCCCGACCTCGGGTCCGGCCACCACACCCTGCTCGTGCGCCACAACGACACCACCGGCGAGCTGGTCTGGTACGGGTGCTGGACCCCACGCCCGGTCCCCGTGCGCGACCTCGTGCACGTCGCCGGCCGCCGGTGGACCGTCGAGGAGAACTTCCAGGCCGCCAAGGGCCACGCCGGGCTGGACGAGCACCAGGTCCGCCGCTGGAACTCCTGGCACCGGTGGACAACCATGGCCATGCTCGCCCACGCCTTCCTCACCGTCCTGGCCACCGTGATGAACGCCGCCGGGTCCACCACCGACGAGGCCGGGCTCATCGCGGTCACGCTGGCCGAAGCACGCCGCCTGTTCACCACGCTCCTGGCCCGCACCACCGCGACCACCGAACAGATCCTCGCCTGGTCCCGCTGGCGACGACGACCGAGCCCGCACCGCCCACTACCGCAGACGCGAAACCGCAGACCACAGCCCCCGTCTACGGCTGTGGTACTAGGGCGACGGGGCCTGCCAGACCATTGCGTGACGGCGCCGACCTGGCGGATTCACCGCCGACGACACAGACCCACCTGGCGCGGGGCGGCTTCAGTCGTCGCGCCCGGCACCGCGATCGGGTGCGCTCATGTCCCCCGTCCGGGGCGTGCCATCGGCGAGCCCGTAGCGCAGGTACACGGTGCCCTTCGGACCGGCTACGGGCGGTTCGAGGAGTGTGACGTTCGTGGGCACCGCGCCACCGTCGAACACCTTCTTCCCGATGCCGAGCACGATCGGGTGCACCCAGAGGTCGAGACGGTCGAAGAGCTTCTCGCGCAGAAGGGTCTGCACCAGGTTCAGGCTCCCGACGACCTTCACGTGCTCATGCCGGTCACGGATCTCGCGCACCGCGCCGGCCAGATCCGGGCCGAGCTGCGTGGACCCGGCCCACGAGAGGTCGGGCCTGCCGCGGGAGGCCACGTACTTCGGGACGCTGTTGAAGAGCGTGGCGATCTCGTTGTCCTCGCCGCCCTCCTGGTACGGCCAGTAGGCGGCAAAGATGTCATACGTCCGCCGACCGAGCAGGAGGGCGTCCGTGCCCTCGTACGCGGCACCGACCTGCGCCCCGGCGACCTCGTCCAGCAGGGGCGCCTGCCAGCCGCCGAACGGGAACCCCACCGGGTCCTCGTCGGGGCCGCCGGGCGCCTGCCCGACGAGGTCGAGGGTTGCGAACAGCTCGATGTGGATGAGGCCCATGCCTTACTCCCGATGAGTTGTTTGTCCCGGTCGGGAGGTAGACCTGTGGGCGCCGGCAGACTCATCGCTGCACGGGTACCCAGCTTCGTACTCGTCGACCGCCTCGCCCGGAGCATCGGTCACCACCCCGTCCCGCGGTCAGCGTCCTTGCGACGCCCGGCAGCAGGCTCGGCAGGTATGCCGTGCGCCTTGATCCAGGCCCGCACGTCCGATTCCTCGAACAGCACATGCCGACCGATCTTGAAGCGCGCAAAACGGTGCCCTGCTTACGCCACCAGGCCGGACGCCGCACCGGCACCCCCCGCTCACGACAGATCACAGGCCGCGTCCAAACTGGGTGGCTGCCCTGCGTCCAGCGTCACCGCAGGTCACCGGCGCGATCTACGGCTGGGGGTACTAGGAGGCCTCACCCCTCTCCCAGCACCGCCCGGATCACGTGCCGGGCGTTGTGCGCCATCGCCGGGTTCGTCCTCCGGTAGTACGGCAGCGCGATCAGCGCCTGCGAGAGCGTTCGCCCTCGGCCGCGGTTCCAGGTCGCGTCGTCCACGCCGAGCGCCTCGCGGAAAACCTCCCTCGCATCGGCCGGCAGCAGATTCCACGCCGGGAACAGATCGCAGGCCGGATCGCCCACCCCCGTGCACCCGAAGTCGATCACCGAGGTCAGCCTGCCACCGTCCACCAGCAGATTGCCCGGCATCAGATCGGCGTGCAGCCACACCGGCGGTCCGTCCCAGCCCGGGGCCTGCAGCGCGTCCTTCCATACGGCAGCCGCGGCATCGCAGTCGACGCTCTCCTGCGGGATCCCGCGCAGTTCTTCGATCGCCGCCCGGGTCGACGCGTCCTGCGAGGCGACCGGCCCGCCGCGGTAGGCCACCGGTGCCCCCGGCAGGGTGATGCTCCGCATCGCCGCCACGAACTCGGCCAGATCCTTGGCCAGCAACACGGGCTCGCTCAGCGCCCCCGCCTCGGGGTTCTCCCCCGCCAGCCACCGGTACACCGACCACGGCCACGGATACCCCTCGTCGGGCTCCCCGGCCCCGAGCGACTCGGGGATGGCCGTGGGCAGCCGGGCCGCGAGGCGGGGCAGCCACTCCTGCTCCATCGATACGTCCTTGGCTCCGCCCTTCACCAGCGGCAGCCGTACGACCATGCCGTCGCCCAGCCGGTACATGGCGTTGACCGTGCCGCCGGACGGAAACCGCTCCACCGCCAGCCCCGCCCACTGCGGGAACTGCCCGGCGATCAGCCGCCGTACGAGGTCGTCGTCGATGGGGTACAGGCCGGGATGCATCTGCCCTGTGCTCATAGGGCGCCATCCGATCGCCGGACGCCGACGGGCGCAAACGCTTTTCCGGCTGGTACTGCAGCCCGCAGTTACGGGGGTCGGTGACCGCGGCGGCGGTAGTGGCTGAGGAGGCTCGATGGAGGATCTTCGCAGACTCCTTTAGCCTGTGAGAAATTGTGAGACGGTCGGCCCTCCGAGGGGGTACCGACCGTCTGCTATGTGCCCTTGCCCTGCGAGTTCGTCCCCCTCTCGGCGTTTTCCCGGTTGAGGTAGTTGTAGACGGTGAAGCGGCTGACGCCCAGGGCGCCGGCCACCGTCTCCACTCCGTGCCGTACGGAGAAGGCACCGCGCGCCTCCAGTGTCCGTACGACCAGCTGCTTCGTCTTCCGGTCCAGCTCGGACAGCGGCATGCCGTGACGGCGCTCCATGGCGGCCAGGATGTGGTCGAGCGAGTCCGACAGCTGTGGCAGCCGCACGGCGAGCACGTCCTCGCCCTCCCAGGCGAGCACCACATCATCGGGACTCGCCTGCTCGGGGCTCAATATCTCCGCGCCCATCGCGTCGACGAGCGGCTTCACGGCGCTGAAGAGGGGGTGATCTCCCGGCTGGGTCACTTCTCCCCCTCCCCGATCACATTGATCTGCAACGAGACACGAGTGGCACCAGCCCCCAGGGCCCGGCGCAGCAGCGCGTCGACCGCGCTCAGCACCTCGTCGGCGCCGCCCTCCGCCGTATTGCCGAACGGGCCGACGTCCACGGCGTCCAGTTCGGCCGCCTGGATGACCTCGCGGGCGACCACCGCATGGGCCGGCGCTTCATCGAGGTCGAAGGGTTCGGTGGTGAACTCCACCCGCAATCGCTCCATGCGCCCACGTTAGCGGTGCCCTCCCGCGCCGTCGGCGCCGTCCCGAACCAGGAAGTCGCCGTCCCGACCGGGAAAAGGCGCAGCTGTCCGCGACGGACCCGCTATGTCCCCGCGTAGAGCAGGTGACGGAAGCCGCGCCGGCCCTCATCTCCGGCTCGGCGGCACTGGGAGGGGCTGCATGATGACTGGGCGCAAGATGACCGGGCGCAAGCGCAGGGGTGTCAGGGCAACAGCGGTCGCGACGGCGGCCATGGCGGCGCTGACCGCCTCACGGGGGCCGGGGCCGGCGGCACACGCCTCGGCCCCGGCTCAGCGTCCGACGCCCCCGCCGGGGCAGAGCGTGACCGGCGACACCCCGTACCGCACCGAGCTTCCGCCGCTGCGGGCCCGCGAGACGGGACGGGACACGGACGACTCCACCGCACCGGTCGGAGGCGCACTGCCGGCCACGGTCCTGGCCGCATACCGGCAGGCCGAGTCGGACCTCGCGCGCAGCGCGCCCGGCTGCCGTCTGCGCTGGCAGCTGCTGGCCGCGATCGGTCAGGTGGAGTCCGGGCAGGCGCGCGGCGGTCGGGTGACCGCGGACGGCACGACCGTCGCACCGATCCTCGGCCCGCGGCTGGACGGCAACGGGTTCGCCCTCATCAGGGACACCGACGGCGGGGTGCACGACGGGGACACGGCGTACGACCGCGCCGTCGGTCCGATGCAGTTCATCCCCTCCACGTGGGCCACCTGGGGCTCCGACGCCAACGGCGACGGACGCAGCGATCCGGGCAACGTCTACGACGCTGCCCTCGCGGCCGGCCGCTACCTGTGCGCGGGCGGGCGGGATCTCTCCGACCCGCACGACCTGGACCTCGCGATCCTCGGCTACAACCACTCCGCCGAGTATCTGCACACGGTCAGGGCATGGTTCGGGTACTTCCTCGAAGGGCACCGGATGGTGCCGGACCACGGCGGATCCGCCACCCGCCCGGCCCCGGAGCCGTCCCGTCCGGCGCGGCCGTCGGCCTCCACAGCTCCCGCACGCTCGGCCGCCCCGCACGACGCCTCCCCCGGGCCGTCCTCGCCCACGCCCTCACCCTCGAAGACCGCGCCGGGCGGTGACCCCAAGCCCGCGGAGCCCGTGCTTCCCGTCCCCACAAGCGGTGTCGAGCTGCCCGGCGACGGTGTCCTGCCCGGCGCGGGTTCCCTGGCCGGCAACGGACAGGTTCGCTGACCAGCAACGGTAAGGACTCGATGAGCGCCACCCCCTCCCCAACTCCGGATACCCGGCGGTAATGTCGCCATCCGCCGGACAGCACCGAACCGGCGGGTGAGCGCAAAGGGGCCCTCATGGCGACGGACATGCCTGCGTACTCGGGCGGGCCGCCGGACACGGCTGCCCACGAGCGGTGGCAAAGTGCATGGAGCCACCGCGAGCAGCTGCTCAAGGTGGCCCGCCGCCGCTCCATGAGCATGGAGGACGCCGAGGACGCGGTACACGAGGCCATGCTGCGCGCTGCCGAGAACCCGCATCTGGACAACGAGCGGCTCGGCGCGTGGCTGACGACAGTGACCATGCGGCTGTGCGTCGACCGTTACCGGCAGGTCAACCGCGAGGCCGAGGTGCGCAGCAGCGCGACGCTCGTACCGACGGGCCCGGTGCCCGTCGACGAGGTGGTCTGTGACCGGGCCGAGGCCAAGTGGCTCGCCGTGCGCACCGACGAACTGCCCGCCCGGCAGGCGCAGGCGATCCGACTGAAGTCCGAGGACCTCGATGTCGGCCAGGTCGCCAACGAGATGGGTCTGAGCTACCGGACGGTCGAGTCGCTGCTGGCGCGAGCCCGGCGGACGCTGCGCAATACGCTGGCCGGCACGCTGGCGCTGGCCCTGTGGCTGTGCGGTCGAAACCGGCCCCGGACGGGCGTGAACGCGCAGGCGGTGGCAGTGGCCTCGACGGCGGCGACGCTGGTCGTCGCCGGGTTCATCCTGCCGTACGCCCACGACTGGGACCGGCCCGGTGCCGGGCCCGCCCCGTCGAAGGCCTCGGACGTGCGGACACCGGATCACGGCCGAGCGGAGCCGTCGGCCGCCGGCACCCCCGCAGAGACGGCGTCGGGGACCGCCACGAGCGGGACGGACGCGCCCGGAGTCCGACTGCCCGCACTGCCGTCCCTGCCGGAGGTCACCTTGCCGCCGCTTCCGCCGCTCTCCACCCCGGACGTCCCTGAAGTGCCGAACGTCCCCGGCATACCTGACGTGCCCGAAGTGCCTGACGTGCTCGGAGCGCCGGACGTGCCCCCTATGACGGTCGCGCCCGAGGTGACGGTGCCCTCCGTGCCTGAGGTGCCCGTGACCACGCCGTCGGCCTCGGTGCCCCTGGCCACGCCGTCCGCCCCGGTGTCCCTGCCACGCCCGTAGCTGCCGGCGGCCACTTCGCACACCGACGTTCACCCCTGATTTCACGCCCGTAAAAATTTTCGTGCTTCGGCGCGACGGACGAGCCGCCCTTCCCCGTAGAGCAGATGTCGGAGCTGCTCCACTGCTGAAGGGTGAACCGGATGGGTGTCGAGATCTGTGTGGAAGGACTGACCAAGTCCTTCGGCCACCAGGTCATCTGGCAGGACGTTTCGCTGACGCTGCCCGCCGGCGAGGTCTCGGTCATGCTCGGCCCTTCGGGCACGGGCAAATCGGTGTTCCTCAAGACGCTGGTCGGCCTGCTCAAGCCGGAAGCGGGCGCGATCCGGATCGCGGGTACGGACATCACCAAGCTGCGTGAACACGACCTGTACGAGGTGCGGAAGCAGTTCGGCGTGCTGTTCCAGGACGGCGCGCTGTTCGGGTCGATGAACCTCTACGACAACATCGCATTCCCTCTGCGGGAACACACCCGCAAGACGGAGAGCGCGATCCGGCAGATCGTGCTCGAGAAGATGGACATGGTCGGGCTGATCGGCGCCGAGGAGAAGCTGCCCGGCGAGATATCCGGCGGCATGCGCAAACGGGCCGGGCTGGCGCGGGCCCTGGTGCTCGATCCGGAGATCATCCTCTTCGACGAGCCGGACTCGGGTCTCGACCCGGTGCGCGTGGCGTATCTCAATCAGCTGATCGTCGATCTCAACGCGCAGATCGACGCGACCTTCCTGATCGTCACGCACGACATCGCATCGGCCCGGCAGGTGCCGGACAACATCGGGCTGCTCTTCCGTCGCGAGCTGGTGATGTTCGGCCCCCGGGAACAGCTGCTTACCAGCGACCAGCCGGTCGTACGGCAATTCCTGAACGGCCGGATGCAGGGGCCGATCGGCATGGCGGAGGAGAAGGACGCCGCCCAGGTCGAGCAGGAGCTGGCGCGGCTCGGCGACGGGGACCTGCGCGCTCCCAAGGGCGCCGCCGAGATGACGCCCCGCCTGCTGCCGAGCCCCGGGATCACCCGGCCGCCCCGCTGGGAGGCGATCGCCCGGCGTGAGGCGGCGCTGAACAAGGTGGAGGTGGCGGACGCATGAGCCTTTCCCCGACAGGCGCGCTGCGACATTCCGGCAGCCTGTTCGCGATGGCCCTGGACGTCGTACGGACCTTCCCCAGGCGTCCGTTCCAGGTGCGGGAGTTCATCCAGCAGGCCTGGTTCATCGCGAGCGTCACCATCCTGCCCACCGCCCTGGTCTCCATCCCGTTCGGGGCGGTCATCGCCCTGCAGATCGGCAGTCTGACCCGCCAGCTCGGCGCCCAGTCGTTCTCGGGCGCGGCCTCGGTGCTGGCGGTGCTGCGGGAGGCCTCGCCGATCGTCACCGCGCTGCTCATCGCGGGAGCGGGCGGCACCGCGATCTGCGCGGACCTCGGGGCGCGCAAGATCCGTGAGGAGATCGACGCGATGCAAGTGCTGGGCATCGACCCGATCCACCGCCTGGTCGTGCCGCGGGTGCTGGCCTCGATGGTGGTGGCCGTGCTGCTCAACGGCCTTGTGTCGGTGGTCGGAGTGGCCGGCGGCTACTTCTTCAACGTGATCCTGCAAAACGGTACGCCCGGCGCGTATCTCGCCTCCTTCACCACCCTCGCCCAACTGTCCGACCTGTGGGCGGCCGAGCTGAAGGCCCTGGTGTTCGGCGCCATCGCGGCGATCGTCGCCTCGTACAAGGGACTGACCGCGAAGGGCGGGTCGAAGGGCGTGGGCGACGCCGTGAACCAGTCGGTGGTGATCACTTTCATGCTGCTTTTCGTGACGAACTTCGTGATGACCGCGGTGTACTTCCAGGTCGTTCCGCAGAGGGGTTGACCGATGCCGCTGATGAATCGTCTGCTGCTGGACCGGCTCGAGGAGCTGGGCGGCCAACTGTCCTTCTACGGACGCTCACTGGCCTGGACCGGCCGCACGCTGCGCCGCTACAAGAAGGAGATCCTGCGTCTGCTCGCCGAGGTGAGCTTCGGTCGCGGGGCACTGGCAGTCGTCGGCGGGACGGTCGGCGTCATCGCCTTCCTGTCCTTCTTCACCGGCACCGAGGTCGGCCTGCAGGGCTACGCCGCGCTCAACCAGCTGGGCACCTCCAACTTCGTGGCGTTCCTGTCCGCGTACTTCAACACCCGTGAGATCGCCCCGCTGGTGGCCGGTCTCGCCCTGTCGGCGACGGTCGGGGCCGGGTTCACCGCCCAGCTCGGGGCCATGCGGATCAGCGAGGAGACCGACGCGCTGGAGGTGATGGGCGTCCCCTCGCTGCCGTTCCTGGTGACCACGCGCATGATCGCCGGCTTTGTCGCCGTCATCCCGCTGTATGTGATCGGGCTGCTGTCCTCGTACTTCGCGGCACGCACCATCACGACCGGCTACTACGGGCAGTCCGCGGGCACCTACGACCACTACTTCCAGCAGTATCTGCCGCCGGTCGACGTCCTGTGGTCCTTCGGCAAGGTGATCGTCTTCGCCGTCGTGATCATCCTTGTCCACTGCTATTACGGCTACTACGCGAGCGGCGGCCCGGCAGGCGTCGGCGTCGCGGTCGGCCGTGCCGTGCGGACCTCCATCGTCGCCATCAACATCCTGGACTTCTTCCTCAGCCTGGCGATCTGGGGCGCCAACACGACCGTACGGATAGCGGGGTAGAAGATCCATGCGCATTCCCATTCCCGTCCCGACGCGCGGCGCACGACTGCGGCTGTACGGCATCGTCTTCATCGCGGTCATCGCGCTTCTGCTGTCGCTGTCCGTCGCCGTCTACCAGCAGATGTTCGTCTCCGTCGTACGGATCACGCTGGAGGCCGACACCCTGGGCAACCAGCTGGACCCGCGGGCCGACGTCAAGCTGCGCGGGCTGCTGGTCGGCGAGGTGCGCGCCGTCCGTGCAGACGGCGAGAAGGCGACGCTCGACATCGCTCTCAAGCCGGAGCACGTCTCCCGCATCCCGGCCGATGTGCACGCCCTACTGCTGCCCAAGACGCTGTTCGGCGAGAAGTACGTCGATCTTGTCGCGCCGCGCGGCTCGGCGGGGCGGCACATCCGCGCCGGGGATGTCATCACCCAGGACCGCACCGAGGCAGGCATCGAGCTCCAGCATCTGATGAACGACCTGCTGCCGCTGCTGCGGACCGTGCGGCCCGCCGAACTCAATGCCACGCTGTCGGCGTTCGCCACCGCGCTCGACGGGCGCGGCGACCGGATCGGCGCCAACCTCACCCGTTTCGAGCGCTATCTGAGCCGGCTCAACCCGCACATGCCGTCCATCAAGGAAGACATCTCACGGTTCGCGGATGTGGCCGCGGTGTATGGGGACGCGGCGCCCGATCTGCTGAGGATCCTGCGGAACACCGTCACCACCAGCCGCACCGTCGTAGAGCAGCGGGACCAGCTGGCCTCCGCGCTCACCGCGACCGCCGACGCCGCCGGCACCGCGGAGGGGTTCCTCGACGAGAACGAGGGACGGCTGATCACCCTCGGCCGGGTCTCGCGCCCCACGCTGAACCTCTTCGCCCGCTACGCGCCGGTCTACCCCTGCCTCCTGGACGGCCTGGTGAAGCAGGACGCGGCGGCCGAACCGACCTTCAGGGGCGGAGAGATGCGCATCACCCTCGAATTCGTCCGCCCCCGGCCCGCGTACAAACCCGGTGAGGAACCGCGCTATGCAGAACGTTCAGGACCCGACTGCAGGGGGCTGCCCAACCCCCGGGTGCCCGCACCGGACACAAAGCTCAATGACGGTACGTCGGCGCACGGCTCGGGAGGCGGCACCAATAGTGCTGTGTCCGCCACCGAGGCCGAGCAGCGTGCGGTCGGCTCACTCGTGGCGCCCGTCATGGGAGTTCCGGCCGACCGGGTGCCGGCCGTCGCGACGCTCCTCTTCGGCCCGATGGCACGCGGAACGGCGGTGAGCGTCGCATGACGAAGGGAGCTACCCAGACCGCGGCCCCACTGATCAAGTTCTGTCTCTTCGCCGTGGTGACGGTGCTGGTCACCGCAATGCTCGCGGCCACCATCGTCAACCTCTCCTTCACTCCGCAGGAGACGTACCGCGCGGTGTTCAGCGACGTCACCAGCCTGGAGGAGGGCGACGACATCAGGGTCGCCGGAGTGCGCGTCGGCGAGGTCGAGGACATCCGGATCAAGGGCGGCGGGATCAAGGACCGCACGCTGGCGGAGGTCACCTTCACGGTCGACCAGAACCGTCCGCTGTTCTCCAGCACCGGCGCCGTCATCCGCTACCGGAATCTGGTCGGACAGCGGTACATCGCGCTGACGGAGGGCGCGGGTGACGGGACACCGCTGGCGCCCGGCACCCGGATCCCGCTGGCCAGGACCCAGCCGGCGCTCGATCTCAACGCGCTGCTGAACGGATTCAAGCCGCTCTTCGCCGCACTGAGCCCCGACGACATGAACCAGCTCGCCACCGAGATCATCAAGACCCTGCAGGGAGAGGGCGGGACGGTGAAGAGCCTGCTCGCCCACACCGCCTCGCTGACCACCACACTCGCCGACCGGGACAAGCTCGTCGGGTCCGTGATCGACAACCTCAACGAGGTGCTCAAGACGCTGGACAAGCGCGGCGCCCGCTTCTCCGCACTGCTCAAGCAGTTGCAGCGGCTGATCTCCGGGCTGTCCGCCGACCGCAAGCCCATCGGCGAGTCGCTGACCAGCATCGGCCAACTGACCGAGGCCACTTCGGGCCTGATCGAGGACGCCCGCCCGCCGCTGAAGGACGACATCGCCGAGCTGACCGACCTCACCGGAACGCTGAACAAGAACGAGAAGACCGTGGAGGGCGTGCTGAAACGGCTGCCGAACAAGCTGAACAAGTTGACGGGGACGGCGTCGTACGGCTCCTGGTTCAACTTCTATCTCTGTGACTTCGACGGCCGGATCGTGCTGCCGAAGACCAGGCAGGTGCTCACCCCCGAGCTCCATGTCGCGCGAGCGAGGTGCGGCCAGTGATCCCCTTCCGTGAGCGAAACCCCGTGGTGGTCGGAGCCGTGGGCATCTCCACGCTCGCCCTGCTGACCGCGGCGGCGTTCAACGCCGACAGCCTCCCGCTGATCGGTAACGGCGAGACGTACAGCGCGGCCTTCTCGGAAGCGGGCGGCCTCAAGCCCGGCGACGAGGTGCGCATCGCCGGGGTCAAGGTCGGCAAGGTCGACGAGGTCGATCTGGACGGCGACCACGTGAAGGTGACCTTCCGGGTCAAGGGCGATCCGGAGTTCGGCACCACGACCGGCGCGGCCATCCGGATCAAGACGATCCTGGGCTCCAAGTACCTCGCGCTGCACCCGAAGGGGTCGGGGCAGCTGGCGCCGGGCAGCGAGATCCCGCTGAACCGTACGGTTCCGGCGTACGACGTCGTGGCGGCGTTCAGTGATCTGACCACCACGTCGGAGAAGGTCGACACGGACCAGCTGGCGAAGGCCCTGGACACCATCTCCGCCACCTTCAAGGACTCGCCGACCGAGGTGCAGGCGTCCATCAAGGGGCTTTCGAGGATCTCCCGTACGGTGGCGTCCCGCGACGAGGCCCTGCGTGAACTCCTCAAGCACGCCAACGGGGTGACGGGCGTCCTCTCCGAGCGTTCCGGCGACTTCTCCCGGGTGATCAAGGACGGCGACAAGCTGTTCCAGGAGATCACCAGGCGGCGTGCGGCGATCCATGCGCTGCTCAAGAGTTCGGCCGCGATGGGCATCCAGCTCTCCGGCCTCGTCGAGGACAACCGCAAGGAGATCGGCCCGGCGCTCAAGGGCCTGAACGCGGTGGTCACCATGCTCGAACGCAATCAGGCCTCCCTCGACCGCAGCGTCAAGCTGCTCGCCCCCTATGTACGGGTGTTCACCAACACCCTCGGCAACGGCCGCTGGTTCGACAGCTACATCCAGAACATGGTCGCCGCTCCGGTGGTGCCGCGGACGGGAGGCTCACGATGAACGTCCGCCTGAGAGGGCGTGTGCCCGGGCACGTGCACCGGATCGAGCCGCCCCCGTCACGCCTGCGCCGGATCCGGGAGTCGGCACGGGTCCGGCTGTCGGCGGGGCGCCTGCGCCGGGTCCGGCTGCCCGCGTCACGCCTGCGCCGGGTCGCACTGCTCACCGCGCTGGTACTGGTGGCCGCCTCGGTCGTCGCGCTCTGGCCGCATCCGGAGAAGGTCCAGGTCACGGCGTACTTCCCGCGCACCGTCGGCATCTACCCCGGCTCGGACGTACGCGTCCTCGGTGTCCGCATCGGCGAGGTCAAGAAGATCACGCCGAGCGGCAACCGGGTGCGGGTGGAGCTGGAGTACGAGGCCGGGCGCAAGGTCCCCGCCGACGCCAAGGCCGCGATCATCAACTCCTCGGTGGTCAGCGACCGGTACGTGCAGCTGCTGCCGGTGTACCGAAGCGGGCCGGCGCTGAGGGACGGCGCCGTCATCCCCGAGAACCGGACGGCAGTCCCGGTCGAGCTGGACCGCGTCTTCGACAGCCTCCACACGACGGCCGAGGCGCTCGGTCCGCGTGGAGCCAACACGGACGGTTCGCTGTCCCGGCTCCTCGGGGTGAGCGCGGACAACCTCCAAGGCCAGGGGAAGCAGATGCACCAGATGGTGGAGGATCTGTCATTGGCGGTCGGCACGCTGTCCGACGGCCGGAAGGACCTGTTCGGCACCGTACGGAATCTGCAGGTGTTCACGGCTGTTCTGGCGGCCGACGACGACAGTGTCCGTTCGTTCAACGACAGCCTCGCCAAGGTGGCCGACCAGCTGGCCGGGGAGCGCAAGGACCTCGCGGCGGCGCTGCGGCACCTGGGGGTGGCGCTGCGCGATGTGACGGAGTTCGTCAAGGCGAACAAGAAGTCGCTGACGGCCGATGTGAAGGGCCTGAGCAAGGTCACCAAGGTTCTCGTCACCCAGCGGGCGGCGCTGGCCGAGCTGTTGGAGGTCGCCCCCACCGGGCTGTCCAACCTGCAGAACGCCTACAACCCGTCCTCCGGCACCCTCGACACCCGTAATAACCCGGACCATCCCCAGGACCCGGCCGCACTGCTGTGCTCGGTGCTGAAGACGACCGGTGACACCGGCGGGAAGAACCCCGACTGCCAGGAGCTGGAGACGTTGTTCGACTCCCTTCCGAAGCTGTCGCCGAACGTGCCGACCGCGGGCACGGGACCGGTGGACAAGACCCTCGG
This sequence comes from Streptomyces sp. NPDC019443, assembly GCF_044389785.1. Lineage (NCBI taxonomy): Bacteria > Bacillati > Actinomycetota > Actinomycetes > Kitasatosporales > Streptomycetaceae > Streptomyces > Streptomyces sp. NPDC019443. Next base: position 354,739 of record NZ_JBIRYJ010000001.1, on the reverse strand, counting down.
CGGAATCCTGGAGGCCCGTGCATGAGCGCGCTGCGCAAGGGGAGGGCAGCCGCCTGGGCGGCCGTCGGCTCGCTGTTGATTTCCGGCTGCGACATCAACGGGTGGTACGACGTCGACCTGCCCGGCGGCGCCGCCTCGGACGGCAACGCCTTCCGGGTCACCGTGGAGTTCAGGGACGTCCTCGATCTGGTTCCGCAGTCGTCCGTGAAGGTCAACAACGTCACGGTGGGCGCCGTCGAGAAGGTGGAACTGGACGGCTGGCACGCCAGGGTGCGGCTGCGGGTGGCCGATTCGGTGAAACTGCCCGCCAACGCGGTGGCCGAGCTGCGGCAGACCAGCATGCTCGGTGAGAAGTACGTGGCGCTGTCCGCCCCGGCGGGTACCGCGCCGGTCGGCAAGCTCGCCGACGGCGCCCGGATCCCGCTGTCCCGCAGCGGCCGCAACCCGGAGATCGAAGAGGTGCTGGCCGCGTTGTCGGCTCTGCTCAACGGCGGCGGAGTGGCGCAGCTCAAAACCATCACCGTGGAGCTGAACGAGGCCCTGGCGGGCCGGGAGAACCGGGTCAAGTCCCTGCTCACCGAGCTGGACACCTTCCTCGGCGGTCTCGACAGCCAGCGCGCGGAGATCATCCGCGCGCTGAACGGCATCGACCGGCTGTCCAAGCGACTCGCCAAGGAGAAGACGACGGTCGCCCAGGCCGTCGACACCATGCCGCCCGCGCTGAAGGTGCTGGCCGACCAGCGCAAGAACCTGACACGGATGCTCACGTCCCTGTCGAAGCTGGGCACGACGGGCACCCGGGTGATCAACGCCTCGCGGGACGATGTGGTCGCGAATCTGACGAGCCTGCGGCCGATCCTGGAGCAGCTGAACAAGGCGGGCAACGACCTGCCCAACGCCCTGGAACTCATGACGACGTATCCGTTCCCGCGCAGTGCGACGAATGCCATCAAGGGCGACTACGTCAATCTCAAGATCACCGCCGATCTGGATCTCGCGAGCATCTACGGCAACCTCGGCGACGGGAACGGGAAGCCCAAACCCCCGGCGAAGCCCGGAGTTCCGGAAGTGCCGGGCGCCCCGGAGGTCCCCGAGGTGCCAGGAGTTCCCGGCCTGCCCCGACCCTCCACACCGACGTCTGGGCCAGGTGTTCCGGGCACTCCGAACGACCCGCCGGCCCCCGGCGATCCGCTGTGCCCACCGGTGTGCACCAGCGGTTACGCCTCGTACGACGAAACCGCCGAAAACGCCGACGGCTACCCGCCCGGAGTCGATTTCGCTCTCGCGGAGCTCATGCTGAAGGGGATGCAGCCGTGATCACACGCAGCGTCAAGACGCAGTTGGTCGCCTTCGCCGTCGTCACCGCCGTCGGCGTGTCCTACGTCGGCGCCCAGTACACGGGGCTGTCCGAAGCGGTCCTCGACCGTGGGTACACCGTTCGGGCCGACTTCGCCGCGTCCGGAGGCATCTTCAAGGGTGCCGAGGTCACCTATCGCGGAGTGCCGGTGGGCCGGGTCGGCGAGCTTCGGCTGACCGGCTCGGAGGGGGTGTCGGTGGCGCTGGACATCGAGGACGGACAGCGGATACCGGCGGACACCCTGGCCGTGGTTGCGCACCGTTCAGCTGTCGGCGAGCAGTACGTCGATCTGCAGCCACGCGTTTCCAGCGGCCCCTATCTGAAGGACGGCAGCACGATCGCCCGCGGTGACACGCGGGTGCCGCTGCCGTCCACAGATCTCGTCCTGAGTGTGGACCGCCTGGTGAAATCCGTCGGCAAGGAGGATCTGCGGATCACGGTCGACGAGCTGGGCAAGGCCTTCGCGGGCACCGGCCCGCACCTGAGCCGGCTGGTGGACTCGGGCAACCGGCTGATCGAGTCGGCGTCCGACTCGCTCCCGCAGACCATCACGCTGATCGAGGACTCGCGCGTGGCCCTCAAGACGCAGTCCGACAAGGGCTCGGCCATCAAGTCGTTCTCCCGCGACCTGGCGGACCTCACCGCCGAGTTGAAGTCCAGTGACGGTGACATCCGCAGGCTGACCGGCGCGGGCGCGCCCGCGGCGAACGAGCTGAACTCGCTGCTGAAGGCCAACCGGACGCACCTTCCGGTGCTGTTGGGCAATCTGATCAGCGGCGGCCAGATCACGGTGGCGCGGTTGCCGGGCGTGGAACAGGCGCTCGTCACGTTTCCCGTGGTGGTCGCGGGCAGCTTCACCGTGATCCCGGGCGACGGCACCACCCACTTCGGCATGGTCGTCAATGCCGACGAGCCGCCGGCGTGCCGGCAGGGCTATGGGACGCAGCGCCGCGACCCCGCGGACACGAGCGAGCGTCCGGCGAACACCGCCGCACGATGCACGGCCCCGCGCGGCGGCAAGACCTCGGTCCGCGGCGCCCAGAACGCGCCCGGAGCTTCGGGTTCCGGCGGGGCCGGCCCGGCCGCGTTCATCACCCCCTACGACCCGGAGACCGGCGCCGCAGCCGGCCCGGACGGATCGTTCGTCGAGATCGGCTCGACGGGCGGAGAACAGAATGTGTTCGGAAAGGACTCGTGGCAATGGCTGCTCGTCGGACCGATGGCATGACCGGCGGTCGTGTCGCGCACGCGACACGGCGGCTGCGCGAACTGGGTATCAGACTGGTCGAGGCCGCACGGCGCGGGAGGGCACTGCCCGCGACGCTCGCCGTGGCGACGGCCGTGACGACGGTGCTGAGCGTATGGCTGGCTGTCCAGGTGTACGAGCAGCGCGCGCAGGAGCAGCGGCATCAGGCCATTCTGGCCGCGGCACGCCAGTCGGCGCTGAACTTCACTTCGCTCGACTACCGGCACTACGCACGGGACAGCGAGACCGTGCTGAAGGGCTCCGCCGGCGACTTCAAGGAACAGTTCGCGGCGCAGACCGCGGAGCTCACCAAGCTGGTGGCCGCGAACAAGTCGGTCTCCGAGGGCCAGGTGCTCGAAGCGGGCATCACCCGGGCCGACGAGAAGACCGCCCGGGTCCTGGTGGTCGCCGACAGCAAGGTGACCAACACCGCCGCCCCGCAGGGGCAGGCCCGCACCTACCGGCTGCAGCTCGACCTTGTGCTCGAGAACGGTCGCTGGCTGACGTCCAACGTCGAGTTCGTCGGCTGACCGCGTCGCCCGGACACACCCCGTACCACCAGTGAGGAGAGACACCGTGGCGAACCCCAGCACGCGGAGCCGCCGCGCCGGCTCACCCGGAAGCCGGTCCTTGGCCGCGGCCGCCCGCGCCGCAGCCAGACGCGCCGAGCGCACCGGCCCCGACTCAGGTCCCGACTCCGGTCCCGACTCCAATCGCGACTCCGGTCTCGACTCCGGTCTCGACTCCGCTCCCGACTCCGGTCTCGACGACATGCAGGTCCCTGCCCTGGTGGGCGTCGGACGGGTCCTGCAGACGGAGGACCCCGTTGAGAAACCCGCTGGGGGGCGGCGGCGCGGACTCATAACCGCTGTGCTCGCCGTCCTGGTCGTGGCGGGGCTGGTCGCGGTCACGGTGCTGGGGTGGAAGTACGGGGACGCCCGGCAGACGGATCGGGCGCGGGCACAGGCGCTGACAACCGCGCAGAAGGCGGCTCCCGTGATCCTGTCGTACGACTACCGGCATCTGGACCGGGATTTCGACGCGGCGCGCGGCCACCTCACGGGTTCCTTCCGTGACGAGTACCGGCGGACGACCACGAAAGTGGTGGCCCCGACCGCCGTGAAGTACAAAGGCGTGGTCAAAGCGACGGTGGTGAAGCCTGCGGGCGGTGGCGCGCCGGCGGCATCGGTGGTGTCGGCCTCACCGGACCGCGCCGTCGTCCTGCTCTTCGTCAACCAGGTCACCAGCAGCACCCAGATTTCCGGCCCCCGCGTGGACCTGAACCGGGTACGGATGACTCTCACGCTCACTTCCGGGGGCTGGAAGGTGAGCGCGGTCGACGCCCTGTAGCGCCCGTACGGGCCCCGCCGCACGGGCCGTACCCACCCGAGACCCACCAAGTGCCTCCCGAGCCGGGACGGCGGAAGCCTGAACAGGCCTTCTGCCCCCCGCTCGGGAGGCTCTTTTTGTGGACCCGCCCTTGACAGCACTCCAGCCCGCCAGGCAATCTTCCGTTAAGCAGAAACCGACTTCCGCAATACGGAAGGAGCGCACCCTTATGGGATACACGTACCAGCGCTTCGATGTGAACCTTTCGATCCTCTTCACGGAACTCCCGCTCCTGGAGCGCCCGGCGGCCGCGGCCGCCGCCGGCTTCACCGCGGTCGAGCTGTGGTGGCCCTGGATCGAGACCCCCACCCCGCCGCAGGCCGAGCTCGACGCCCTCAAGAAGGCGCTCGACGACGCCGGCACCCAGCTCGTGGGCCTGAACTTCTACGCCGGGCAGCTGCCGGGCCCCGACCGCGGCGCGCTCTCCGTGCCCGGCAAGGAGTCCGACCGCTTCCGCGCCAACATCGACGTCGCCGCGGACTTCGCCGCCTCGGTCGGCTGCAAGGCCCTCAACGCTCTGTACGGCAACCGCGTCGAGGGCATCGACCCGGAAATCCAGGACGCATTCGCCCTGGAGAACCTGGTACTCGCCGCCCGCGCCGCCGACCGGGTCGGCGCGATCCTGCTGGTCGAGACCCTGAACAAGCCCGAGTCCCCGCTCTACCCGCTGGTGAGCGCCCCGGCCGCGATCGCGATCGTCGACAAGGTGAACGTGGCGACGGGCCTCGGCAACGTGAAGTTCCTCCTCGACATCTACCACCTGTCGATGAATGGCGAGGACGTCAGCCAGGTCATCACGGCGTACGCGGACAAGACCGGCCACGTCCAGATCGCGGACAACCCGGGCCGCGGCGCCCCGGGCACCGGCTCGCTGCCGCTGGAGCAGCTGCTCGACGAGCTGACGAAGGCCGGTTACGACGGCTGGATCGGCCTGGAGTACAAGGCCGGCGACCGCCCGAGCGCGGAGTCCTTCGAGTGGCTCCCGGCCGAGGCCCGAGCGGCCCGCTGAACTCGCAGACGCAACAAGCTTTTAGGAAGGCACCCTCATGAGCACTCTCGCTGATTCCTCCCGCCCGGCCCGCCCCGCGATTGCCTGGATCGGCCTCGGCATCATGGGCTCCCCCATGTCCGAGAACCTCCTGAAGGCGGGTTACGACGTCACCGGCTTCACGCTGGAGCAGGACAAGCTGGACCGGCTGGCCGCGGCCGGCGGCACCGCCGCGCCCTCCATCGCCGAGGCCGTCAAGGACGCCGACGTCGTCATCACGATGGTGCCCGCGTCCCCGCACGTCGAGGCCATCGCGTACGGCCCCGACGGCATCCTGGAGAACGCGAGGCCGGGCACCCTGCTGATCGACATGTCCTCGATCACCCCGCAGACCTCGGTGGACCTGGGCAAGGCCGGCGCGGAGAAGGGCATCCGCGTGCTGGACGCCCCGGTCTCCGGCGGCGAGGCCGGCGCGATCGAGGCCGTGCTGTCGATCATGGTCGGCGGCGAGCAGGCCGACTTCGACAGCGCCAGGCCGATCCTCGAGGCCCTCGGCAAGACCATCGTCCTGTGCGGCCCGCACGGCTCCGGCCAGACGGTGAAGGCCGCCAACCAGCTGATCGTCGCGGTCAACATCCAGGCCTGCGCCGAGGCCGTGGTCTTCCTGGAGAAGTCCGGCGTGAACCTCCAGGCGGCCCTGGACGTCCTCAACGGCGGTCTGGCCGGCTCGACCGTACTGACCCGCAAGAAGGACAACTTCCTCAACCGGGACTTCAAGCCCGGCTTCCGGATCGAGCTGCACCACAAGGACATGGGCATCGTCACCGACGCCGCCCGCAATGTCGGCGCCGCACTGCCCGTCGGCTCGGTGGTCGCCCAGCTGGTCGCCTCGCTGCGCGCCCAGGGTGACGGCGGCCTCGACCACTCCGCCCTGCTGCGCTCCGTCGAGCGCCTCTCCGGCCAGCAGGTCTGACTCCCAGATTTCCGGGCGGCGTTGGCGCTGACACCTGTCCTGTCGCGCCCAGGCGCCGGCGCCGTCCGGAAGACCGCCGCCGACGACGCCGACTACGGCAAGCGCGTCGAGAAGGCGCTTACAGACGGGCCCCGTAGCCCGACGCTTGCTGGGTGCGGCTGTCGCTCGTGTTGCCACCCGGTCCGGCACCTATCCGCGCCACCGGCAGTGCGGCCGCACAACTACCTGGCCTTTCCCGGGCTCGCAGCCACCCATTGCCACTACAAGCGGTTGGTCCCGCTCACCCCATAGGACACGGTCTCAGAGGGCACGTTCCCGCACGGCGACGGTAAGCGCTCCGTCCGGCCGAAGATCTGACGGACCCGCCGAATGCTCAATGTTTGCGTCGGCGCGCGGGCGCGAATGATGAGATGGACGGGGGTGGGGGGAATGGCTTTTAGGCGGCCGCAACGCCCAGGTGAGGGCCAGGGTATCAGCGTGGCCAGCACGCCGATTGTCGGGCTGAGACTTACCATCAATGGCTTTCCGGCCAGGCTTTGGCTGAAATTGGAGTCATATGGCCCGCACGGTTCAGTCAAAGGACGTGTCGCACTTGCCCTGTGGCAGGACGTCAGTAACAGAATTGGCCCCCGAGCCGAGATCATCGAATCCACCTCCGGCAACCTGGGACTCGCTCTCGCGTCGTTGGCTGCAAAGCAAGGAGTGCCGTTCACGGCGGTCGTGGACCCCCGAAGCAGCGAGCCGGTCGTCGCGGCAATCCAGGCGCTTGGTGGACGTACCGTCACAGTCGACAAACCTGACGGTACGGGCGGATATCTCCTCACCAGGCTCAGCTACATCCGGGAGCGCATGCGTGATCAACCGGAGTTGGTGTGGCCGAACCAGTACACCAACCCAGCCAATCCGCGGGCCCACGCCTCCGGCACAGCTCCTGAACTGCGGGCGCAGCTTCCCCGGCGACCGATGAGCGTCCTGGTGGCGGTCTCGACGGCGGGCACGCTGGCCGGCTTCCGCGACTATGTCGCCACCAGTCCCGACTGGGAACTGATAGGCGTGGACGTGGTCGGTTCAGCCGCCCTTGGCTGGGAACGCGGCCCACGTCTGCTGCCCGGGATCGGAGCGAGCCAGCAGTCGGTGTTCCTCCCTACAGGTTACCGGCTGGCCTTACGGGTCACTCCTGAGGAAGCGGTGAGCGCGTGCGTGTGGCTGCTGGAGTCCACCGGCATCGGCGTGGGGGCGAGCTCGGGTGCCTTGGTTGCGGCAGCATTGCGCCTCTTCCGCACGGTGCCCCGGCGCAGCAGCGTGGCCTGTCTGTGCCCGGACGGTGTGGAGCACTATCTCGACACCGTCTACTCCGCGCACTGGCGTCAGCGGCTCGCCCAGGTGGACATCGCTCGCGGGGTCGAGGTCACCGCTGTCGGCCCACCGCAGTTCGACGCTCTGTCCGGTCCGGTCAACCGCGGCAAGGGGAAAGTGCCATGACTGAGAATCTTCTGTTTCTCGACCGGAACGCGGTCCTGGCATGCCTGGCTGAGGCGGACCTGTGCGCCGTCGTGACTCGGGTGCTGGAACGCCACGCTCGGAAATGCGTCACATTGCCTCCCGAGTGCTACCTGCCGTGGACCAACAGCGAAGGAGCCTACTGCCGTGCACTCGCCATGCTCGGCGTGATCGACTCAGGCAAGGGGCCTCCACTAATCGGTGTGAAGCTAATCAACGCGGCGGTCAGCAATCCCGCGCACGACCGGGAGCGGGCGGCCGGGCTCAGCATGGTCTTCGATCCGGAGACCGCACGTCCACGGGCACTGGCCGAATCGGGGTGGCTAAGCGCGATCCGAACGGCTGCGTACACGATGGTCGGCCTGCGCCACCTTGGCCCCCGTGGCTTCCATGCCGTATCCATAGTCGGCTGTGGAACGCTGGCCCGAGCGCGTATCGACCTTCTTAGCCGCGAGTTCCCGCAGGCTGTGGACATCCACCTGTACGACAGCGTGCCGACGCGCGCGCGGGCGTTGGTGGACTGGATCCAGCGGCACCACCCGCAACTGGCGGCACGAACCTACGGCAGTGCGCGGACGGCGGTGGATGCTGCCAGTGTGGTCGTGACCACCACCACGACGAGCAGTGGTTACCTCTCTGCCGACTGGTTGGCTCCGGGCACGTTTGTCGCTCATGTTTCCCTGGCCGACCTGCTGTCGGACGCCTTCGAGACGGCACAGGGCCTGCATGTGGACGACGTGGAACTGGTGACGGACAACCACCGGCGGATTCTAGGACGGTTGATCCGCGAGGGGCGGATCAGCGCGGACCAGGACGTCGGCACAGCGATGTCCAGGCGGGTACTGAACGGCACCCTCGGCCAGGTCCTGACCGGTATGCGGCCGGCGATCCGTCCGTCCTGGGGGCGTGTCATCAGCAACCCGTTCGGTATGTCAGTCCTGGACGTGGCGTTGCTGAGCGCGGTGCACCAGATCGCGATCGGCCGCGGGATCGGTCAGGTCCTCACGTTGTACTGATCCCTCCGCAACTGACGCTGTCAGAATCCCGGACTCGCCCAGTCATGGACGGGCCATCCTCCCGAATAAGGCCATATGGACAACCCCCACGCCTGGCCGGGCCAGGTCCCCGAGCACGGGCTGTTCTCGCTAGCCGACCTGGAGCCAGCACTGATCAGGGAACTCTCCACACGGTCGGTCGAGCTGTTCCACGACAGGAACGCCCACGCCCGTCCGCTGGACGGCCGGGTCGTCGGCGTGCTGTTTGCCAAGACGTCGACGCGTACCCGCACCGCCTTCACCGTCGGCGTCGTTCGCCTCGGTGGCACCGCTGTCCCATTTGGCCCGAATGATCTGCAACTGAACACCGGGGAGGCGCTGGAGGACACCGGACGGGTACTCGGCTCGATGCTCGATGCCCTGGTCATCCGCAGCGCCGGACCCATGGACGATCTCCGAGTGCTGTCACGCCAGGGCCGTATCCCGGTGATCAACGCCATGGCGGCGCAGGAGCACCCCAGCCAGGGTGTGTGCGACCTCGCGACACTTCGCCTGGTTTTCGGTGATCCGGCCGGTGTGCGCCTGCTCTACGTGGGGGAAGGCAACAACACTGCGGTGGCCCTCGCCCACGTCCTCGCCGTGATACCAGATGCCCGGATCACCTTCGCCACTCCTGCCGGATATGGCATGCCGGAAAGCGAGTTGCGAGTGGCGGTCCGGCGGGCGGAGGCGGTAGGGGGAGTCATCCAGCAGATTCACGACCTGGCGCTGGCTCCCGAGGAGGTGGACGTTGTTTATACAACCCGCTGGCAGACCACGGGGACGCACAAGGTGGACCCGGCCTGGCGCGAGGCGTTCCGCCCCTTCCATGTGGACAGCGCACTGCTGGACCGCTGGCCAAGCGCATCGTTCATGCATGACCTCCCCGCCCATAGGGGCGAGGAGGTCAGCGGCGAGGTCCTGGACGGCGCCCGGTCACTGGCGTGGACCCAGGCGTCCATGAAGCTGGCCAGCGCCATGGCCATCCTTGAATGGGCGGTCGCACCACGCCGCTGATCATCCCCGCGCACGGATCGAGGTTGCCATGCTCAATGTCCCACGTGTCCCGGACTATCAGCACCTTCAGGAAGACGATCTCGTCAAACCCACGTCCGCACGGGTCTTCTTCGATCCAGCCGATACGGAGACCGGCATCTGGGCGGCCCGGGACCTCATCACCCAAGGATGCGGCGTTCTTGACCTAGGCTCGGGCAGCGGCGCAGCAGCGGCGGCGATGGCTCGCGCCGGCGCACGGGTGCACGGTGTGGACCACGGGCCAGAGACGGTCGCGTGGGCGTCCGAGCACTACACTTCCCAGGAAGGCAGGTCCAAGGTGACCTTCGCCTGCGGTGACTTCTCCGTTCTCTCCGCCGAGGAACTACTGGCCACGGCGCCAAACCTTCTTCCCCGACCGCTGATCATCACCAGCAATCCGCCGTACGTCCCCTTCTCCGCTCAGGTGGGCGAACCGCTCTCGTCCATTGGCGGGGGAACGGACGGTCTGAATCTGGTCCCCGCGATCATCGAACACTGCCGCTCGCTGCGCAGCGGTCTCGCGCTCACCATCGGAAGCTACTCGACTCCGCGCAAGGCCGTCCGAATGCTGGAGGCGGCTGGTCTGCGCATCTGCGCCATCACGCTGTGCTCGCTGCCGTTGAGTCAGTTTACGCTCAGAAATATCAGGCAGGTGCTGGCACTTGAGGACGAAGGTGAGGCCATTCTTTGGCGGACAGGACCGCATGAGCAGCCCGCATACTTCGTGATCGGGCTCGCCTGCCGATGGAGCGGGGAGACCGGTACGCGTGACGACGTTCGCCACCGGGCGCACTCGGCCGTCAGAGGGCTCATGCGGCTGCTGAAGGCGGCAGCAGCGTCACGTACTCCTCGACTTGAGGCGCTGGACGGGGCGCGGTTGGGGGGCTGGCCTGGTTCGCTGAGGGTACTGGATCTGCCGGATTGCGTTGACCGCCACCAGTGGTGACCGATGCTCAGCGCGCCCCTGCGCTGCATATGTGCCCAGCGGTATGTACGGGCTGCATCTGGACGACGGGTGCGGGTGGAGATCAGGCAGCCCTTCCCCGAGTTTGCTAACGGCTGGATGGGTCCCGCGCTTGACCAGTCGAGGCGGGGGCTGGCGCTGCGCGCGTCCGTGGCCGACAAGTGCGGCGCGGAGCGGATGACTGATGGGATGGGAAGATCATCTGGTTTGACTGCACGCTGGGCTCAGTGCCGCCGAGTGAGGACGACGACTTCGTTCCGCATACCGATCACTATGTCGCGCCCGAGGGCGGCCACCGCATCCGCAGGCAGTGGCAGTGCGAGCGCGGCGGTGAGCCGATTGCCCGTCAGATCCCAAATCCGCATGGTGTGGTCGGCACTGGTGCTGATGGCGTGGGGGCGGTTGTCGATGGTGGCGCAGGCGACAGCACGCACCGAATTGGTGTGACCGGTGAGGGTGGCAAGTGCGGTGCCGTCGGTCAGGTCCCAGACGCGGACGGTGTGGTCGGCGCTGCCGGTGACGGCGTGGGGGCGGTTGTCGATGGTGGCGCAGGCGACAGCACGCACCGGGGCGGTGTGGCCGGTGAGGATGGCGTGCGGGGTGTCGTGTGCGAGATCCCACACGCGGACGGTGTAGTCGGCGCTGCCGGTGACGGCGTGGGGGCGGTCGTGGACGGTGGTGCAGGCAACGGCGTTCACCCAGTTGGTGTGGCCGATGAGAGTTCGTTCGGTGCCATCGGTGAGGTCCCATACCCGGACGGTCTGGTCGCCGCTGCCGGTGATGGCATGGGGGCGGCCGTCGATGCTGGTGCAGGCGACCGCGAACACCCAGTTGGTGTGACCGGTCAGAGTGATGACCGAGGTCTGCTCGGTGAGGTCCCAGACGCGGACTGTGTGGTCGTCGCCGGTGGTGACCGCGTGAGGGCGGTCGTTGATGGTGGTGCAGGCGACGGCGCGTAGCCAGTTGGTATGTCCGGTAAGGATTCGCTGAGTGCGGGAGGTGAGATCCCAGACGCGGGCGGTGTAGTCGGCGCTGCCGGAGACGGCGTGGGGGCGGTTGTCGATGGTGGCGCAGGCAATCGCGTTCACCCAGTTGGTGTGACCGGTGAGAGTGCCGTGCTGGGCGCCGTTGGTGAGGTCCCACACGCGGACTGTGGTGTCGGCGCTGGTGGTGACTACGTGAGGGCGGCCGTCGATGGTGGCGCAGGCGACGGCGAACACCGAGTTGGTGTGACCGGTGAGGGTGGTCCGTGTGGTGCCATCAGTGAGATCCCACACGCGGACTGTGGTGTCGGCGCTGGTGGTGATGGCGTGGGGGCGGCCGTCGATCGTGGTGCAGGCGACGGCGAGTACCCAGGCCGTGTGACCGGTGAGGGTGGTCCGTGTGGTGCCATCAGTGAGATCCCACACGCGGATGGTGTGATCGCTGCTGGTGGTGATGGCGTGGGGGTGGCCGTCGATCGTGGTGCAGGCGATGGCGTTCACCCAGTTGGTATGGCCGGCGAGGGTGGCCTGCTGCGTGCTGTTGGCGAGGTCCCACACCCGGACTGTGGTGTCGTCGCCGCTGGTGACGGCGTAGGGACGATCGTTGATGGTGGTGCAGGCGACGGCGCTAACCCGGCCCGTGTGACCGGGGAGGGTGGTCCGTGTGGTGCCATCGGTGAGATCCCACACGCGGACGGTTTCGTCCTTGCCTGTGGTGATGGCGTGGGGGCGGCCGTCGATCGTGGTGCACGCGACGGCTGTCACCGGGCCGGTGTGGCCGGATAGCGTGATGATGAGGGCGGGGTGCACCAGAGTGCCGGTGGCCCAGCGTGGTCCCCAGGGGCGTCCCCTTGCCAGCTCCGCGGCGAGACTGCGTTCGCCGTACCGTGCCGCGTCGATGGCCAGGATGTCGCGGCGTGCCTCGGAGGTGACGCGAGCGTGCTGGTCAGCGGAGGCCCGGTAAATCGCGCAGCGTAGCCGGCCCTCGGGTGACCGGGCGTTGGGGAGGGCGTGCGTCAGGGGGCCGGGGGTGGCGTGGATCAGGAAGTCGCTGTCGTGGAGCAGCGGGTCAAGGACGTCGGCGGCAGCGGCATGGGTTGCGAGGTGGTCGCGGATATAGAGGCTTGCGGCGGGCCAGTCCCGGCCGCTGCTGCGCGGATCGTGGGGCACCTGGGCGAGGAGCGCCCTGGTGATGGCGGCGTGAGCTTCCCTGTCATGGCCTGGGGTGCGCAGGTGCTCGGCCATCGTCTCGTGGAAGAGGCGAAAGGCGGAGGTGTCCGCGGTGCCCGTTGCGACGACGTAGGAGCCGGCGTTCTCGTGGAGCCAGTGCAAATCCTCCTCAGGACAGGGTCTTCCGGAGAGGGCTTCGGCGATGGCAGACCAGTGGGTGGACCACGGGAGCCCGGCACCTTGGGCGTAGGCGAGCGGGCGCAGCAGGCGTTCGACCTTCTCCCTGTCGCGGCCGAACCGGGCCAGGTACGCGGCGAAGGCCTGGCCCGCGTCGCTGGGCAGGGCGTTCTGCCAGCCGGGCCGGGTGGTGTCCACCGTGATCCGGCCGTCCACGACAGCCCGCGCGGTCATCCGCGCGACCAGGAACGACCTGCCCGCGCGCTCCGCGATTCCCTTGGCGACCATGGCGGCTTGTGCAGGCCGGTTCCGGTAAGGGGAGCGGCTGTCCGGGTCTTGGGCCTCAAGCAGGAGACTGCGGGCGTAGTCGGTGATGTCGCTCTGCGTGATGTACTCGGAGTCGTCCAGGTTGATGACGTCCACCGCTCGGCCCAGCGCGGGGATCACAGGGCGGCGGGTGCCGATGATCAGCCGGACGGCGGACAGGCTGGTCATCGGCTGGAGGAGTTCGCGGGCGACCCGCATGCCCTCGCTGCTGTCGCCCGCGGTACCGGCCTCGTCGAGGGCGTCCACGAGTAAGGTGACCGGTTCGGTGCGCTCGCCGAGTGCCTGCAGGAGGTCATCGCGGTCAGTGCTGGGCAGGTTCAGCACCTTGGCGAGCTCAGCGGCCAGCTCCTCGGCGGTGGTGCGGCGGGCGTGCAGGGGGACGATGGCCAGGCCGGGCGGGGGTAGGGCGTTCCGCGGGGTACCACTACGGGACGGATGGTCGGCTTCGGTCAGCATCAGCAACCGTCCGAGCAGGGCGGACTTGCCGGATCCGGGGTCGCCGGTCACCACCTTGGCTCTGCGGTCGTGGCGGTCGGATCGGAGCCAGGAGGCCAGGGAGTTGAGGGCGGCGGTGCGGCCGGTGAAGTAGTCACCGCGCTGCCCCGCGTGTTCCAGGCCCCGGCCCCGAGGTCCGAAATGCCCCCGGCTCTGCTTGCGCAGGCGGGTCAGGGTCTCGACGTCGAGGTCGTTCCAGGGCAGGCCGGGGATATGGGCCGTGTTGCGGAAGAACGGAGCGTAGCCGTCGCTGTCGACTGCCGAGTGGCTGGCGTGCTGGGCTGCCTTGTGGGCGGTGCGGAAGTGGGCGTTGATCCGTTCAGTGACCTCCCGCACCCCGAGGAATTCCTGGTGGGCGCTCGCTCGGGGATGCCTGAGTACATCAGTGAGGGCGTCGACGAATGCGTTCTCCTTGGCTTTCTCCTTGCCGCGGGCGGCGGCCAGGAGCCAGCGGCCCGCCGCCCTGCGCTGGGCCCCCGCCAGCTCCGCCGCTAGCACCGAGACGTTCTCGGCCCCTGCGCCCGCGTAGCAGGTGTCCAGCATCACCAGCAGATGGCCCACCGGACTGGTCAATAGCGGTCGGCACAGGTCCTCGCTGGCCAAGGCGGTGGTCCACCGGCCGTAGTTGGTATTACCGCACAGGAGATAGTGGCGGTCGGCGGCCTTGGTGCCGTGGCCGGCGAAATAGACAACCACGACGTCGTGCGGACCGAGATCGGCTTCCAGCGCCCAGTCCTCGATGCCTTCGGGCAGGGCACGACTGTCGGGGTTCTCGGACAGCCCCGCAAGCACCCGCTCGTATCCCATCGGTTCCAGTAACGCGCATACCCGCCGTACGTCGTCCGCGACGCCCGGCAGGTCTTTGATGGCGTCGTCCCTGTAGGTGGAAGCCCCCACCGCGATCAGGAGGCGGCGGTTCACGGTGTGCTCGTTCACCGCTTCTCCTCGCCTTCCGAACAGGCCGAGTCCAGGAGGCCCTTGGTGATCACCTCGCCCGTCTTACGGGCGGTCAGGTAGCGGGTGAGGTCATGCATCCGCGTTCCGTTGGTGATCGGCAGGTCGGTGATGCGCAGCTCACCCTCGCGCGGGCGGAAGTGGTCGGCGAGGGTGTCGGGGAGGGCAATGATGTCACCCGGATCGGCGATGTTGGTCCAGCGGCGGATGCCGCCCGGCCACAGCCCAACCCCGCCGACGGGCGCCGGATCGAGCCGGTCGTGGACGATGCCGCGCAGGCCCAGCGGGGAGCCGAGTGTCACCAGGTCGGTCACCGGCCAGTCCGGGTTCGCGTGCAGCGCCTCGTACGCCACGACCGAGCCCAGGGAGTGGGCGACCAGCACGCTGGTCTCGTCGGCGATCTCCTCGGTCAGCCGCCTGCGTACCGCTTCGCGCAGCTCAGGCTCCGTCAGATAGCGGCGGACCTGCTTCAGGGCGAAGATCAGCAGCCGGTCAGAGACCTTGCCAAAGAACCGGGAGCCGGCCAGCGCGTCCAGCGCCTCCCGCACCCGCTGTAACAGCAGCAGTCGCGAGGCGCCATAACCGACCAGTCCCCGCGTACCGTCCTCGTCAGGCCCGGTCACCGCCGGATCTACCCGCGCGGCCTGCTCCCACCACGCGGCCAGCAACTCCGCCTCAATGCCGTCCTCGACGTCCGACTCGTCCCACGAGGGCAGGTCAAGTTCCGTGCCCCGGGTGCCCGTCTCGAAGTACAGATCGCCGTAGAAGGCGCACGCCACGTCCCGATCCCGAAGGTGTGGCCCTCCCGCCAGCCGTACCCCGTCCCTGAGCGCCGGGCCGACGACCACGCGCATCGTCTCCGGGCCCAAGAACTCCTTGCCGATGCCGTGCACGACAACAACCCGCGCCACCGCAGCCCCCACTGTTCTCATTGACCCGGGACCCGACCCTAGAGCAACGTGCCCGCCCTGAACGGCGATTTCGGCATTCCCGCGGTCGCACAGTGACCGGCTGTTGCGCACGGGCCGCATGCGCGAAGCCGGGTGTCCTGAAACGCCGAGCAGCCCCCGGCGGCAGGTACGTCAGACATTCAGCGGCTTGATCGCCGTCGGCGCGTGGCCCGGCTCCGTGGCCAGTTCCTCGAACTCGACGACATTGCTGATGTCCGCCGTCGTGCTCATCGAGATGTTGGTGATCCGCTCCAGGATCGCCTCCACGACGACCGGCACCCGGAACTCCGCGGCCAGCTTCTTGGCCTCCTCGAAGGCCGGCAGCAGCTGGTCCGGCTCGGTGACCCGGATCGCCTTGCAGCCCAGACCCTCGACGACCTTGACGTGGTCGACACCGTAGACACCCAGCTCCGGGGCGTTGATGTTCTCGAACTCCAGGTTGACCTGGAAGTTGATGTCCAGGCCGATCTGCGCCTGCCGGATCAGGCCCAGGTAGGAGTTGTTCACCAGAACATGGACGTACGGGATCCGGTGCTGCGCGCCGACCGCCAGCTCTTCGATCATGAACTGGAAGTCGTAGTCGCCGGACAGGGCGACGACCGGCGACTCCGGGTCCGCGGTGGCGACGCCGAGCGCGGCCGGAATCGTCCAGCCGAGCGGGCCCGCCTGGCCGCAGTTGATCCAGTGGCGCGGCCTGTAGACGTGCAGCATCTGCGCGCCGGCGATCTGGGAGAGGCCGATGGTGGTGACGTACCGGGTCTCCGGACCGAAGGCCCTGTTCATCTCCTCGTACACGCGCTGCGGCTTCAGCGGCACGTTGTCGAAGTGCGTACGGCGGTGCAGCGTGGCCTTGCGCTCCTGCGTGGCGGCGGCCCACTCGGCGCGGTCGGGGAGCTTGCCCGCGGCCTTCAGCTCGCGAGCCACCTCGACGAAGAGCTCCAGCGCGGCCTTGGCGTCGGAGGCGATCCCGTAGTCCGGGGCGAAGATCCTGCCGATCTGGGTGGGCTCGATGTCCACATGGACGAATGTGCGGCCCTTGGTGTAGACGTCGAGCTTGTAGCCGGTGTGGCGGTTGGCCCAGCGGTTGCCGATGCCCAGGACGAAGTCGGACTCCAGGAAGTTCGCGTTGCCGTAGCGGTGCGAGGTCTGCAGGCCGACCATGCCGGCGTTGAGCTCGTGGTCGTCCGGGATGGTGCCCCAGCCCATCAGGGTCGGGATGACCGGCGTGCCGGTGAGCTCGGCGAACTCGACCAGCAGGTCGCAGGCGTCGGCGTTGATGATGCCGCCGCCGGCGACGATCAGCGGGCGCTCCGACTCCAGGAGGAAGGAGATCGCCTTCTCGATCTGGGCGCGGGTGGCGGACGGCTTGTAGACGGGCAGCGGCTCGTACGTCTCCGGGTCGAACTCGATCTCGGTCAGCTGCACGTCGATCGGCAGGTCGATGAGGACCGGTCCCGGACGGCCCGAGCGCATCAGGTGGAAGGCCTGCTGGAAGACGCCGGGGACCTGCGCGGCCTCCAGGATTGTCGTCGCGGCCTTGGTGACCGGCCCCGCGATCGAGGCGATGTCGACGGCCTGGAAGTCCTCCTTGTGGATCACGGAGGTCGGCGCCTGGCCGGTGATGCACAGGATCGGGATCGAGTCGCCGATGGCGGAGTACAGGCCGGTGATCATGTCGGTACCCGCCGGGCCCGACGTGCCGATGCAGACACCGATGTTGCCGGCGCCCGCGCGGGTGTAGCCCTCCGCCATGTGGGAGGCGCCTTCGACATGGCGGGCAAGCGTGTGGTCGATGCCGCCGACGGCCTGGAGGGCCTTGTAGAAGGGGTTGATGGCCGCGCCCGGCACACCGAACGCGTTCGTGACGCCTTCGCGCTTGAGGATCTCAACTGCCGCTCGGGCAGCGGTCATACGAGGCATGGATGCTCCTGCTTCGGCCAGGCGGAGTCGGACTCTTTCGCGTCACTCGAGAGCTTCGATTCCGTAATGCGGAAGTATAGTTCTGCTATACGGAAGTAATGTAGGACGCGTACGGAACGGCGTCAAGGGATGGCCGAAGTCCCTCCCCAAGGCCTTGCGCTTGGTGGACGATGTACGCCAGTACGAGGGGAAGGGGGACCCGCGGTGGCCGAGACCGTGCGGGTGCGCTGTCCGTCCTGCCGGCGCGACCATCTGTACGCAGCGCAGGTCTATCCGTGCGCGTGCGGCGCCCCGATCGCCCCGCCGCTGCTGCGCGCCGCCCCCGCGGAGCCGATCACGCACCGCACCTGGACGGACGACTGGGTGACGGTCCGCTGCCAGGAGTGCGGCCGCCAGGACCAGTGGCCACAGCCGGAGCTCGGCTGCCTGTGCGGCACGGTGCTGCGCGTCCCGGTCCGCCCGGTGAGCGCCCCCGCCCCGGCCGCGCCCGACTCGACGGCGTCCTTGGCGGCACGCCCGTCGCACATCCGACTGCCGAGCACCGCGACAGCCGTGGTGCGCCCCTCTTTCCGCCCGGTCACGATCCGCACCGCGCGGGACGCGGTGACCGCGGCCGCGCTCTATCTGAAGTGGCTGGGGTTCCGGGACGTCGTGCAGCCGGAGGTCCGGCCCTCGTCCGGTATAGATCTGCGCGGCCCTGGCCTGGTCGCCCAGGTCGACCCGTCCACCCGCCCCGCCACGCTGCGCGATGTCGAGTGCCTGTGGCTGAACGGGCTGAGCATCTCGGCGTCGAGCGTCTTCTTCTCACTCGCGGGGTATGCGGACGACGCCAGGTCCCGCGCCGACGATCTCGGCATCCCGCTCTTCGTCATGGACCTCACGGGCAGCCCGCAGCCGGTCAACGGCCCGGCGGACGAACTCATCTCCACCGGCGTCTGACACGGCTCTCGCCACGACGTCACGACGCCTCGGGGGCGCGGGCTGCGGGGCCTGAAACGGCTGGGCCATACTCCCCATATGCGTATCCGACCGGCCGCACTCGCCGAACTCCCCCTGCTCCAGGACATCGAGAGGGCGGCCGGCGAGCCCTTCCGCGGCCTCGGCATGGCGGTGATCGCCGACGACGAGCCCCCGGCGCTCGACCTGCTGGAGCGCTACCACCGCCTGGGCCACGCCTGGGTGTCGGCCGACGCCGCCGACCGTCCGGTCGCGTATCTGATCTCCGACACGGTCGACGGCGCTGCCCATATCGAGCAGGTCTCGGTCCACCCGGCCGCCGCCCGCCGGGGGCTCGGCAGCGCCCTGATCGACCACCTCGCCGCGTGTGCGGCCGCCGACGGGCTGACGGCCCTCACCCTGACGACCTTCGCCGAGGTCCCGTGGAACGCGCCCTACTACACACGTCTGGGTTTCCGCTCGCTGACCGATGCCGAACTCACCGAAGGACTGCGGGAGATCAGACGCGCGGAGGCTCGGCACGGCCTGGACCACTGGCCGCGGGTGTGCATGCGCCGGGAGCTCGCCGGCTCTCCTCCGCCGAGCCGTACCGCCGGCGCAGCTCCACCTTTCTGACCTTCCCGCTCACCGTCATCGGGAAGCCGGCGAGGATCTCGAGACGGCGCGGGATCTTGTAGTGCGCGAGCTGTTCCCGGCAGAACGCGGCGATGTCGTCCAGGGTCGGCGGGTCCGCGGGATCGCGGGGGACGACGCAGGCCAGGATCTCCTCGCCATAGCGCTCGTCGGGGACGCCGACCACCTGAACGTCCGCGATCTTGGGGTGGCCGTACAGAAACTCCTCGATCTCACGCGGATAGACGTTCTCACCGCCCCTGATGATCATGTCCTTGATCCGGCCGACGATCTGGACGTAGCCGTCCTCGCGCATCACCGCCAGGTCGCCGGTGTGCATCCAGCGGCCCTCGTCGATGGCCTCTGCGGTCTTCTCCGGCTCGTTCCAGTAGCCGAGCATCACGCTGTAGCCGCGGGTACGCAGCTCACCGGCCTCCCCGCGGGGCAGGGTCACACCGGTGACCGGGTCGACGATCTTGACCTCGACATGGGGCAGCACCCGGCCCACCGTGCCGGTGCGGCGCTCCAGATCGTCGTCGCGCCGGGTCTGGGTGGAGACCGGCGAGGTCTCCGTCATGCCGTAACAGATCGACACTTCCGCCATGTTCATCTCGGCGACGACCCGCTTCATCACCTCCACCGGGCAGGGCGAGCCCGCCATGATTCCGGTGCGCAGGGTGGACAGGTCGTACGAGGCGAAGTCCGCGAGGTTCAGCTCGGCGATGAACATCGTCGGGACGCCGTAGAGCGAGGTGCAGCGCTCTTCGGCGACCGCGCTGAGGGTGGCCGTCGCATCGAAGGAGGGGGCCGGGATGACCATGCACGCGCCGTGCGAAGTGGCGGCGAGATTGCCCATGACCATGCCGAAGCAGTGATAAAAGGGCACCGGCAGACAGATCCGGTCCTGCTCGGTGTAGGCGATCATCTCCCCCACGAAATAGGCGTTGTTGAGGATGTTGTGGTGGGAGAGCGTCGCGCCCTTGGGGAAGCCGGTGGTGCCCGAGGTGTACTGGATGTTGACCGGGTCGTCGCAGGACAACTCGGCCTCGCGGGCGGCCAGTTGCTCGTCGGTGACGGTACCGGCCGCGTCCAGGAGCACGTCCCAGGAGCCGTCCTCGATGTAGTGGACGGCCCGCAGCTCGGGGCAGCGTGGGCGCACCTGCTCCACCAGTGCCCTGTAGTCGCTGGTCTTGTGCCGCTGCGATGCGCACAGCACCGAGATCCCGGCCTGTTTCAGTACGTACTCGAGCTCGTGCGCCCGGTACGCCGGATTGATGTTCACCATGATCGCGCCGATCCGGGCGGTGGCGTACTGCACGAGCACCCACTCGGCGCAGTTGACCGCCCAGATCCCGACCCGGTCGCCCTTGGCGACCCCGGTCCCGAGCAGCCCGCGCGCCAGCTGGTCCACCGCCGAGCCGAATTCGGCATACGTCCAGCGGGTGCCCGCGGGCACGTCGACCAGCGCCTCGCGGTCGGGATAAGCCGCGATCGCCCGGTCGAGGTTCTGGCCGATGGTGTCACCGAGCAGCGCCGTCGTGCCGGTGCCGTGCGTGTAGGAGAGCGTCACCGCAGGTTCCCCTCGTCGTACTCGGCGGCCGAGCCGTCGGCCGTACGCTCGCGCAGCTCGACCCGGCGGATCTTCCCCGAGACGGTCTTGGGCAGCTCCGCGAACTCAAGACGGCGGATGCGCTTGTACGGGGCGAGGACGGAGCGCGAGTGCTCGAAGAGCAGCTTCGCCGTGTCTTGGCCCGGCTCCCAGCCCTCGGCGAGCACGATGTACGCCTTCGGCACGGCGAGCCGCACCGGGTCGGGTGCGGGCACCACCGCGGCCTCCGCCACCGCCTCGTGCTCCAGCAGCGCGCTCTCCAGCTCGAACGGCGAGATCTTGTAGTCGGACGCCTTGAAGACGTCGTCCGAGCGCCCGACGTAGGTGATGTATCCGTCGGCGTCGCGCGCGCCGATGTCGCCGGTGCGGTAGAAGCCGCCGGCCATCGCCTCGGCCGTACCCTCCGGGTCGCCGTGGTACCCGGTCATCAGGCCGACCGGATGGCCGGACAGATCCAGCGAGATCTCGCCCTCCGTGGCGCCCGGCTCGCCCGTCACCGGGTCCAGGAGCACCACCTGGTAGCCGGGGCTCGGACGGCCCATTGAGCCGGCCTTCAGCAGCTGACCTGGGCTGTTGGAGACCTGCACGGCCGTCTCCGTCTGCCCGAACCCGTCCCGGACGGTGACGCCCCACTCGCGTCGTACGGTCTCGATGACCTCGGGGTTGAGCGGCTCTCCGGCCGCGACCACCTCGCGCGGCGGCGTACGCAGCTGGCCGAGGTCCGCCTGGATCAGCATCCGCCACACCGTGGGCGGGGCGCAGAAGCTGGTCACTCCCGCGCGGTCCATCTCCGCCATCAGCCGGGCCGCGTCGAAGCGCGTGTAGTTGTGGATGAAGACGGTCGCCTCGGCGTTCCAGGGCGCGAAGAGATTGGACCAGGCGTGCTTGGCCCAGCCGGGCGAGGAGATGTTCAGATGCACATCGCCCGGCTTGAGCCCGATCCAGTACATGGTCGCCAAGTGGCCGACGGGGTACGAGAGATGGGTGTGCTCGACCAGCTTGGGACGGGCGGTCGTGCCGGAGGTGAAGTAGAGCATCAGCGGGTCGTGGGCGTGCGTGACACCGTCGGGCTCGAAGTCGTCCGGCGCGGAGAACGCCCCCTCGAATTCGAGCCAGCCCGGCACGCCGGTTGCGCCCCGGTCCGCCACCGCGATTCTGGTGTAGTCCCCCGGCACCTCGGCGAATTTGGCGGTGTCCGCCTCCCGCACGATGACGTGCCGGGCGCGTCCGCGTTCGATCCGGTCCCTGAGGTCCAGCGGGCCGAGCAGCGGGGTCGCGGGGATGACGACCGCCCGCAGCTTCATCGCCGCGAGCGCGATCATCCACAGTTCCTGCTGGTTGCCGAGCATCACCAGGATCCGGTCCCCGGCTCGTACGCCCTGGGCCCGCAGCCAGTTGGCGACCTGGTTCGAGCGTACGGACATCTCACCGAACGAGACGGTGATCTCGCGGCCGTCCTCCTCGACGATGTGCAGCGCGGTCCTGTCGTTGCCGGTGGCGATCTCGTCGAACCAGTCCAGCGCCCAGTTGAAGCGCTCGGGCCGCGGCCAGGCGAAGCCGTCGTACGCCGTCGCGTAGTCCTCCCGGTGCTCCAGCAGAAAGTCCCGGGCGGCCCGGAAACTTTCCGTCGCGCTGCCTGAAGTCATGTGTCCTCCTCATTGCGGGACCGGCTACCGACATCGTGTAATCAGTGACTCAGGTCTCACCACCCCCGTACGGGGGTGACCCAGCACGGAGGAAGAGGACGTGCACGAGCCGGCCGATGCGGTGGAGATGCGAGCGGCGCTGCTGCGGCTGCGCCGGACGACCGGGCTGCCGGTCGCCTTCGGCGGTCTGCTGCACGACGCACGCCGGCTGCGGATCGCCGAACTGAGCGGCGCGGCGACGGGCGCGCTGCGGGGCCTCGCGATATGCGCGGGCAACGGCCTCGGCGGCAAGTCCATCGCGCTGTCCCGGCCGTGCGCGGTGACCGACTACCGCTCGGCGCGGCACATCAGCCACGAGTACGACGCGGCGGTCGCGACGGAGGGGCTGCGCTCGGTGCTCGCGGTGCCCGTCGTCGTACGGCGCAAGGTACGGGGCGTGCTCTACGGCGCGCTGCGTGAGCCGATGGCGATGGGCGAGAGGACCTTCGACGCCGCGGTGGCCGCGGCGCGCGATGTGGAGCAGGCGCTGGTCGTACGGGACGAGGTGCAGCGACTGCTGGCGGCGGCGCGGGAGCCGGTGGCGGGTCCCGGGGCGTGGGAGGAGGTCCGCGAGGCGCACGGCGAGCTGCGGGCGCTGGCCCCGCGGATCGTCGACCAGGCGCTGCGGGAGACGCTGCTGTCGGTCTGCGGCCGGCTGGCGACCGCGGCGGGCGGTCGGCCGCGCGAGTACACGGTCACGCTGACGCCGCGCGAGCTGGACGTGCTGGCGTGCGTCGCGGCGGGCTCGACGAACGCGGCCGCGGCCGAGCGGCTCGGCCTGAAGCCGGAGACGGTGAAGGGTTATCTGCGGTCCGCGATGCGGAAGTTGGGGACGCACACCCGACTGGAGGCGGTGGTGGCGGCGCGGCGCGCGGGGCTGCTGCCGTAGCCGCCTCCGGCGGGGATTGCCCTCTCCGCCCCTTCCCGAAACCGGGGCTTCGCCCCGGACGCCACTCCTCAATCGCCTCAGCGGCTGAGACCGCGGCTCTATGCGCCCAGCCGGGCATCGCGTTGAATGACGGGATGGTGTCGACGGACCGTTTCATCGCATTCGCCGCGATGTCCCTGCTGGTGATCGTGATCCCGGGCCGAGCGTGCTCTTCGTGATCGGCCGGGCTCTCGCCCACGGCCGCCGGACGGCGGTGGCCACCGCCTTGGGCAATGTCTTCGGCTCGTACGTCCTGGTCGTGGCCGTCGCGCTGGGCGTCGGCGCGCTGGTGGAGCGGTCGGCCACGGTGTTCATGGCGGTGAAGCTGGCGGGCGCGGCGTATCTGGTCTTCCTCGGTGTGCAGGCTTTCCGGCACCGCAAGGACATGAAGGTCTCGGACATGGCCGCCCCGGCAGGACCGGCGCGCGGCGATGTCCGTACGGTCGTGGACGGCATCCTGGTAGGCGTCACCAACCCCAAGGGCATCGTCTTCTTCGCCGCGGTGCTGCCGCAGTTCGTGGACCACTCGGCGGGCCATCTGCCCGCGCAGATGCTGCTGCTCGGCCTGGTCCCGATCTCGATCGGCCTGGTGACGGACACACTCTGGGGTCTGGGCGCGGCGGCGGCGCGCGGCTGGTTCGCCCGCTCGGAGCGCCGACTGTCGATGGTGGGCGGCGCGGGCGGGTTCGCGATGATCGGCCTGGGCGTGACGGTGGCGGCGACGGGCCGCGCGGACTGACTCCCGCTTCCCGCTACTCGCTGAAGGTCCCGAAGCGGATGTCGTACGCGGTGGCCGAGGACATGGCGGTGAGCATCCGCTCTCCCTCCTCGGCCACGGCGCCCTGCTGCGCGCGGGTCAGCGTCCCGAAGGCCTGGACGGTCACGGTCGCGGTCTCATCGGTCTCGGTCAGTCGCCAGATCCCGGCGAGGTAGCCGTCCACGAGGAGGGTCGAGTACGCCTGGTTGCCCTTCCAGGTGCTCGTCTTGTACTCCTCGGGCACGAGGCGGCTGCGGTCTGCGTGCGAGAGCAGCAGATTGTCGAACTCGGGCAGGAAGCGGGGCGGCGCCGGGGTCCCGGGGTCCGGCCGGGGCCCGTCGGGGAGGTCGAAGAGCTCGACGCCGTTCTCGTCCTGGAAGACGGCCAGCCGCGGCCGCAGCCGCTCGAAGACCTCCCGCATCCGGGTCAGCCCGGACCAGATCTGCATGTCCTTGACGGAGGCGGGGCCGAAGGCCGCGAGGTAGCGGAGCACGGTGGCGTCGGGCGCGGGCGCGGGCTCCGCCCACCGGCCGAACCAATGCTCGGCGGTGGTGAGCGTGACCTGGCCGCTCCTGCCCCACAGGCCGCGCGGGGTGACCTGCACCAGCGGCAGTACGCAGCGGGCGGCGACGGACAGGGCGAACGGATCGGCGTCCGGCCACTGTCTCAGCAGCGCCTCACGCAGCTCCTTCATGGTCCGGGGCTGCTCCTCGACCAGCTCACGGCTGAGGGCGCCGAGGCGGGCAAGATCGACTCCGGCCAGGCCCGACCGGAACTGCTTGAGCTCCCTGTCGCGCGCGGCCTGGACCAGCGGCCGCAGGGTGAGGCAGTCCTCGGCGGTGTGCGTATGGATGGTGGAACGCATGGTGACCAGTCGCGCGACCTCGCGGGATGCCATCAGCGCGGAAAGCTCTGCGGGGTCGAAGCCGTCCAGCCGGGCCGCGAGGGCGAAGTACGGCGGCTTCACGTTCTGCGCCTGAAGGCCGACGAGGTGCTCGACGGCGCCCTTGACGGACATCGCGGACCTGGGGGCGCGGCGCAGCAGGAGCTGACGCTGAAGCGTTGCGCGGTTGAGGGCGCGGTTGCCGAGTAGGGGATACGTCGTCTTCGAGGCCATGCGCCACACGCTACTCATACTTGCGGACAACTCCTGTCCGCAATGAGGGAGCCCTGTCCCTGCCCCGTCATGCCGGGGCAATTCGACGCGGATATCCTGCTCCGAAGCCGCAAGGGTGCACGTTATGGGTTCGATGTGGAGGTGAGACCCGCGATGCCGCTGTCCCCCAAGAAGCACCAATGGCGCCGCCGGCCCCTGCCGCCCACGAGCCCGCCGTCAAAGGCTCCCGCGACCGCCGAGCCTGCCGCCCCCGCACCCGTACACAAGGACCAGGGCAGCGTCGTCCAGGCCGCGCTCTACCGCGAGGGCAACCGCGTCGCGACGCCCGACTCGCTCGCCGAGACCTTCCGCAAGCTGCGCGAGTTCCCCGACGGCATGGCGTGGATCGGGCTGCACCGCCCCACCGAGGCCGAAGTCCATTCGCTCGCCGACGAGTTCGACCTGCATGAACTCGCCGTCGAGGACGCCCTGGAGGCCCACCAGCGCCCGAAGCTCGAACGGTACGGCGACACCCTGTTCGTGGTGCTGCGCGCCGCCCGCTATCTCGACGCCCAGGAGGAGGTCGAGTTCGGCGAGCTGCACGTCTTCCTGGGCAAGGACTTCCTGATCACGGTCCGCCACGGCGCGGCCCCCGACCTGTCCGCGGTTCGCCGCCGCATGGAGGAGACCCCGGAGCTGCTGGCCCTCGGCCCGGAGGCGGTGCTGTACGCGATCCTGGACGCCGTGGTCGACGGCTACGCCCCGGTGGTGGCGGGCGTGCAGAACGACATCGACGAGATCGAGACCGAGGTCTTCAGCGGCGACCCCGAGGTTTCCCGCCGTATCTACGAACTCTCCCGCGAAATGGTCGAGTTCCAGCGCGCCACCCGCCCTCTGGTCGGCATGCTGCACGCCCTGATGGCGGGCTTCGCCAAGTACGGCACGGACGAGGAGCTGCAGCGCTATCTCCGTGACGTCGCCGACCACGTCACGCACACGAGCGAGCGCGTGGACGGCTTCCGCCAGGCGCTCACGGAAATCCTCACGGTGAACGCGACGCTGGTGACGCAGCAGCAGAACGCGGAGATGCGGGCGCTGGCGGAGGCGGGCTTCGAGCAGAACGAGGAAATCAAGAAGATCTCGAGCTGGGCGGCCATTCTCTTCGCCCCGACGCTGGTCGGCACGATCTACGGCATGAACTTCGAGACGATGCCGGAGCTGAGCTGGGACTTCGGCTACCCGTTCGCGATCTGTCTGATGGCGGTCGTGTGTGTGAGCCTGTACTTCATCTTCAAGCGTCGCCACTGGCTCTGATCGGCGTGAGAGGCGCCGCCGCGAGGAGGTGCAGCCCCGATCTCAGGCTCCGACGGAGCGCCTGAGGCCGCTGGGGAGAATCTGGGGAGATATCAGCCACGCCCCGATCCGGGCGGACTCTTACGATCCCGGGCGCCGGCCTACAAGAGCCTTGCCGCTGCGGCGCCGTCTGCGAGCGCTGGCCAGAACGGAGAGTAGCGGGCCGTCTACGCGGCCGTGGCGACGGCGGCGGATGGCCGAGCTAGCAAACGGATACAGCTGGCGAAGCGTCGACTCCGCATGCGCCGCCTCGGCAACCTTCAAGATCGACTGCGCGTGCCCCAGCCTCTCTGCTTCGTGGCGCAGGTCATCCAGGAGTAGGCGCCACTTCATGGCGACGGCCTCGCGGGGACCGCGTTCGTGGGCCTCCGCCAGCTCGGTCACCTCGACGAACGGGGCCGCTACGCGGATCTCTCGGATCTCGGCCCGTCCCGCCAAGCTGCAAGAGCCCGGGCCATCTCTCCCAGATCCGGTGTCGAACCCGAGATCAGCTGGACTCCCTTGGACCAACCGCTGAAGATGAACCATCGCTCGACGGCTCCGAGGACGATCCAGCACGACTCGCGGTCAACAGCCTGGCTCTCGACACCTGCCGAACGGAGCGGGTCTGAGTCACTGATCAGGACTTTGCCCAAAGAGAGCCCGAACCCGGCAGCTGCCAGTTCGAGTGCCGCGGCGAGACTACCCGCTCTTGTGTAGTACGCCGCTATTGCTGCGAAAGCGCCGGCGACCCAGTCGGGGCGTCGCCCCAGTCGATCCCGCTCATTAGCGAAGCGTAGAACGCCACGGCCCCCGAGCGTGGACACGCGTACGCGCTCGGGGACCGTTCGCTGCCCCAGCCTGCCCCACGACGGGGGACGAGTGGCAGGCCGGGGCGGCTTAGGGCATGGCGCGTCACTCGATGGTGATACGCCCTGTGCGCAGGCAGGTGTGGTTCGCGAAGAGGGCATCGAGGTGGAACTCGCGGGTCAGGTCACCGGTCCACTTCGCATCCGGCAGATCACGGTACGTGGGCGCCCGGACGGTGCGGGCCCTGGTGCACTGGGTCAGGATCCACCGGGCTTGCGCCTGGCTCGGTGGCGGGTTGGTGTACATGCTCGCGGCCAGCCGCCACATGTGATCGCCGGTCGCACTGTCCGGCTCGACGACGCCCACGATCGCAACATCCCCGAGGCCGCGGGAGTCGCTCGACCTCGTGGTGTACGCGACGGTCAAGCCCTCCAGCGGGAACACCGTGAGACGGCTGCAAGCGGAGAGAAGGGCAACCACAACGGCTCCGTTCTGTGAGTGACGCGCGGCCGCCTTCTCGACGGCCGCGCGCGCGAGGGACGGGCTAGCAGCAGGGGCCGTCGCCGCAGCACGTCGGCGGGTTGCAGTCGGCAGCGGTTCCCCAGAGCCTCTCGTCGACGACGAAGCCGGCCTCGCGGAGCTTGCCGACGACGTCCACCATCAGGCCGCGCGTGCGGACCTTGGAGTTCGGCTTGTGGTGCAGGTAGTAGCCGAAGTTCTCCTGGCACCAGGCTGTGTACTCGGGGCTGTGCAGCATGAAGGTGTGCCAGCCCGGGTCAACCTCCTTGGACGGCGCCATGGTGTCGCCGGCCCGGGTGGTGCCCATCACGTAGCACATGGCGATTGCCTGGTCCTGGATCTGTTCCGCGACCACGCGTTCGAGGCCGTACTCCTCCGCGCAGAAGTCCACGAGCCTGTCGAACAGGTCGCCGTCCACGAGGTCTCGACCATGGCGGAGTTCCACAGCTACAGCTGTCATGCGATGCTCCTTGGGTGTGTGCTCGGCGCGGGGCCTTCCCCCATGCCGTCGTGCACGTGCTGGGCCCGCGGGCCCATCTCCGCCTCGGCTGGGGTTCCTGGCCGGAGTCGTCGGCCGAGGCGGGGCTCATGGGTGGTGGGCTGCGGGCAGCAAGGGCCCTCGTGCACCTCGGTGTCGAGAACGTGGGCGCCCATTCGGCCGCGGCAGGGAATCAGGGGCACGACCACACTTCGACGTCCAGAACGTGCGCACCGAGGCGGCCGCGAGCCCACCCGCAGTGGATCGCCCTGGACGTCAGCGGCTGGCCGCACGCGTAACAGGCCCGGCCGGCGTACTGCTCCCAGTTCAGGGAGCCCGCCGACGGGACAGGCCGGTCCCGGCAGATCCGCACGGCGCGGCGCGCCCGCGCGGCGGTGCTCACTGCGGCTCCGGCATGCGGTGCCGCCACGGCGTGCGGCGGTAGGCGTGGTAGTGATCGCCCCGGGAGTGCGGGCGCAGCGTGCAACGCGTCGCCGTGCCGGGCTCCTTGACCCAACAGAGCAACGGCAGCAGCGTGCGGCCCGGGGTCGTGTACGGCTTCATGACGCGAGCGGTACGAGGTGCCGCTGCTCACGGCAGGGTGCGCACGCCTCCAGCGGGAACGGCGGGCCCGAGGGCCGGTCAACCGCGTCGACGACTAAGGCTGTCTTGGACGGTCCTTTGTGCCAGTTGCACGAGCCGGACAGTCCCGCTTCACAGGCCCCCGAGGGGCGGGCATGTGGGTCCATGACCAGGACGTTAGGCAGGTTCGAGAATCACAGCCGTCCGTGATTCTCGAATATTCTCCGGCCGCCCCGGAGGATTCGCGCGGATGCTCAGGAGACGTCCAACTGAGCCCGCGCCCGTCCGATCAACCGGTGCGCATGCGGTCCGTACACGGCCGCCTGGTCGAGGAGATCCCACACCCTGCGATAGACGCTGACGCTGTCCGCTTCATCGAGCCAGAGTTCCGCGTGCCAGTCCTCGACGATCGCGAGCCGGTCGTCATACAGCCAGAAGCCATTGGCAGGCGGGACACGGACCGCGGCACCGAAGGGGACTATGCCGAGGCGGACAGTGTCCAGGCCGATAACTCCGGTCAGCCGGTCGAGCTGCGCGGCGAGCACGGACGTCGGGCACACGCGGGCGTGTAGGGCGGCTTCCCACATGACGATGTGGAAGGTTCGGCCCGACCCGTACAAGAGGTGCTGGCGGTGCATGCGGGCGCGTACCGCGTCGTCTATGTCGCGAGGCGACTGGTGCAGGTCGGCGTAGAGCTGAAAGATCGATCGGGCGTAGTCGGCGGTCTGGAGCATGCCGACGACCATCGCTCCTTCCCATGCGCGCAGCACGGTGGAGCGCTCGTACTCGACGGTGAGTGCGTCCTGTACCGGGCGATGGCCGGCGCGGAGCTGGCGGCGCCACGAACGAACATGGGACTCCAGCCCGTTCAGGCGGGACACCAGCTCGTCGGAGGTGTCCGGGTTGCCGGTCGCCGCCGCCCACGCCCGCAGGTCATCCGCGGTCGCGGTCTGCCTGCCTGTCTCCAACTTGCTGACCTTCGATTGTGTCCATCCGAGGCGGGCAGCGAGGTCCCGCCCCGTGAGCCCGGCGCGGAGCTCGCGGAGCCTCGCGCCGAGGGAAATACGGGCCTGCTGGAAGTCCGTGCTCACATGGGCAACGTACCGCTATGCCTGGTCAAAGGGCACGGAATGGTGCCACGCTGCCTCGCGTGCCTGGAGGTAGCGCAGTACGTCGACCGGGTTGGTGATGAGCTCGACGCCGGTCATCTGGTCGGCGTCGTCGAAGTGGAGCAGGGCGACCACCCGCGCATCGAAGATCCAGAAGTCTTCAGCGGGGAGCCTGAGTTCGTGGGCCTGCGCGCGGGTGAGGGTGCGGATAGTCTCACCTGCTGCGGTGTTGCGGCGGGCGTTGTCGAGGAGGTAGCGCTGTCCCTCGGTGGGCGGGGTGTCGAGGATCCGCACGCGCTCGAACCGCTTGCCGAGCGCGGTTTGTTCGCGGCGCTCGACGCACCACGGGTCGTTGAGGTCCCAGTCGACGGCCTCGCCGCCGGCGAACTGCCGGTAGGTGTCGGTGGTCTCGTCGGAGGCGTAGCGACGGCGGGTCTCCAGCCTCCATGCGGAGTGCCGCAGGCTGGTGAACATGCCGTCGAAATCGTCGAAGGTGATGAACTGGGGCACGTGTACGGGCTCCTTGGGGCCGAAGTTGGCGAGGAGCTCGCGCGGGACAGTGACGGCTCCCTCGTCGGGGGTGAAGTTGTCGAGCTGCTGGAGCTCGACGGGGTCGGTGACGCGGTCGCCCTGGACCACGTAGTGCCCGGCCGGTGTCTCGTACAGGGTTGGGCAGCCGTTGTTGCCGGAGTTGGTGCCGACCTTGGACAGTCGTCGGGCCATGGGTCCTCCCTCGAAGGCGGGGCTAGTTCTGGCGCGCGCACCGTAACCGTACGAGCGAGGGGCCCGACAGGCCGCCTACCAATTGGCGGAGCTTCGGCCGCCTGCCGCTCACGAGCGCATGGGCCGATGTCGGTCGTCCCCAGGAAGTGGTCCACACCAGGCCCTGATCCAGGCTGGTGTACGGCTCAGCCGCAGCGCTAAGGTTCCGCAGGATGAGAGATCGAGTCACGCGTTTCACGGCCATTTCAAGCACTGTCCTGATACCCACCGCATTCGGCCTGCTGGCTGGCGCCAAGCAGGCCAATGCTGCGCTCGCGCTCATCGGCGGCATCGTGACGGTGGTGGCGCTCACAAGCGGCGTCCGCAATCTTCGGCGAGAGTTCCGAGACTTGAAGTGGCGCCTCCGTGGCGTGCACATCATCACCCACAGCCAGGTGCCTTCGTCGCTTCGGGATTAAACCCTGCGTACTACGTCGGAATGGGTTGATGTCCTCTACCTGAAGCACCTCATTCGCTTCCACGTGGTCGAGCAGGCGGCGGAGGCTCTGGGCACCCCGCTGGTCCTTGCGCTCTTGGAACTAACCGCAGGCACCACGGCAAGCGTGTGGTCTCTCTGGATATGACACCTGATCATTCGCCGAGCGGCTCGGCGTCCTGCCTCATGGTGCTCACCTCCTCGTGGGGTGGTCGGGGTTCGGTCATGGGCTGCCCCGGCCGGTGTCGGCGTGGTCGATGGCCGCCTGGTCGTGCGCGGCCTGCACGGCGGTCGGCAGGTGCGGCCAGGCGGTGAACGCCGGTAAATCAAATGCTCTTAGGCTGCCACCCCGAACCCTCACTGACTCCGTTCAATTTGCGATCGCGCACACCTTGCCATCTGCCCTCGGGTGTCACCAAGCGTCCGTATGCGCGGCCGGCGGTCACGCTTTGCTGAGCCGCACCACGTCCCCTGCCCTGCCGCCCGCGAGGACATCGATCCGGGCTCCGGTGTCCGGATCGGTGAAGGTCTGGCCAGGCGCGTAAGCGGCCAGGTCCAGCTGGGTGCAACCAGTGGGCGGGGTGGCGGTCGGGTTGGCGTTCATGATCCTGACCGGTCCCTCGCCGGTCTGGGCGGCGGAATCGACCTTGTAGATGAGCACGCCGGTGGAACAGGCGGCCTGGTCATTGCCCTCGGCGCGGCGGGACTCCACGACGTACGCCGTCGTCTCGCCGGTGCGCAGTACGGCGATCTTGGTCCCGCCGGGGCGCTCCACCGGGGTCAGCGGTACCGTGCGGCGTCCGGGCCTGGGCAGACACGCGACCTGGTTGTCGCGGGTCCAGCCGAGCTTCCACGAGTGCCAGCCGAGGTACTGCGGGGCGGGTCCTGCGATGTTGCCCATGACGTCCCAGCCGCCGGCGTACTGGTGGGTGGAGCCGGTGAAGGAATACAGGTCCGGGAGGCCGAAGGTGTGACCGGTCTCGTGGGCGGCGACCTTGTATCCCCAGCGCCACATGTCCTGCCCGAAGGTGACCGCCCACTTGACCCGGGTGCCGTCGGCGGTGACACCGGGCGTGGTCGGGTCGTAGAGGTAGGTCGGGGAGAAGGAGATCGCGGCCGCTGCCTTCGTGGGGACGACATAGACCATGTCGTACTGGGAGAGGTCCACGGAGGGGTCGGCGGCGGTGATCGCGTCGCGTACGTACTTCTCGTGGATCTCGAAGGTGAGGCCGCGCGCGAACCCGTACGAGGTGGAGTCCGCGGGCATCCGGATCCAGCGGTGCAACGAGCTGATGGCGAGCCGGGAGAGGCCGTAGCTGGCTCTGCTCATCCAGTCGGCGGCCGGGGCGAGTTGGGCGGCGTACGCGTCCGTGGAGTCCGTGGCCTGCGCGTCGGGGAAGTCCACGAAAAGGGTCAGGACGCGGCGGGTGCCGATGGAACGCTGGAACTGGATCCCATCGGTGTTCTGGCCTTCGTCGGTCCAGCCGGTCTTGCCGGGAAGAGCGCAATCAGCCGCCGGAGCAGGCGAATTGGGCTTTGCGGCAGCAGTCGCCGTGGTCGGGGCGGCAAGACAGGAGACTAGGGCGAATGCGGCGGCGAGAGGCCGCAGGCGGGTCGGCAGAGCGGACATGTCTCTCCCTTAGGAGGCAGTGGTAGCAGACGGAAGCGGAGGGGAAGGACAAAAGAGGATGGGGTTACGCGCGGTCTGCGGCCAGATCCATCAGGCGGGCCAGCACACGGCCGCCGGAGGCGGTGACGCCATCGTGCTCCCATTCATTGGTGATCCAGACGCGGGTGGCACCGACCTCGCACGCGGTACGCAGGGAGAGGGCGGCGTCCACATACATGTCGTCGTGGTAGACGACCGCGGCGAGGGGGACCTGGTTGGCGGCGAGTCGGTGGGGGTCGTACAGCGGCGGCCAGTCGGCGCGCTCGGCCAGCAGGTCGGCGGCGTCCGCGAAAGGGCGCAGACCCGTGATGTCGCGGAACATCCACGGGTAGATCATTTCTCCGGTGAGGAGGAGGGGATCCGCGTCCTCGGCGAATTCGGGCAGGTCCGCGAGCGCCCGCGAGGCGGCCCAGCCGCTCGAACCCGCGCCCTGGCCGTATAGCGTCTCCTGCATCACGGCGAACAGCGGATTGTCGGTGAAGCCGGTGAGGGCCATCACCTGGTGGAGGAAGGTGTCGCTCGGCGCGCCCTCGGCGTCCAGGGATTCGTCGAGCAGCCAGTGGATCCGTTCGAAGCCGTCGCCCATGCCGAGGACGAGTCCGAGGGTGCGCAGGCGGCGGGTGGTGAGGCGGTCTCCATCGGGCAGGTGGACCTCGGTGGTCGCGAGGAGATCGGCGATCTTGCGGAGGCGGGGGGCGTCTTCGGGGTAGCGGGCGTAGAGGTCGAGAACGCGGTCCCGCACCCGCGGGTAGGTGCGGGCGTACACGTCGTCGGCGGTGGCGCTGAGACTGGGCAGACCACCGGTCACGTAGCAGGCCCGCAGTCCCTCGGGCGCCTGGGAGAGGTACGTGAGGGTGATGAAGCCGCCGTAGCTCTGGCCGAGTGTCTCCCAAGGCTGTTCACCGCAGAGCTGACGGCGGATCAGTTCCGCGTCGGCAACCACGGCGTCTGCACGGAAGTGGCGGAGATACGCGGCGAGTTGGGCGGGGGAAGCGAAACGGGCGGCGGACCGGGCGGTGACGGGGGTGGAGCGGCCGGTGCCGCGCTGGTCCAGCAGGAGCACCCGGTGGGTCTTGAGCGCCTGGGGCAGCCAGCTCGGTGAACCGGCCGACGGACGGGGTGATTT
This sequence comes from Streptomyces sp. NPDC019443, assembly GCF_044389785.1. Lineage (NCBI taxonomy): Bacteria > Bacillati > Actinomycetota > Actinomycetes > Kitasatosporales > Streptomycetaceae > Streptomyces > Streptomyces sp. NPDC019443. The sequence continues at coordinate 320,810 of NZ_JBIRYJ010000001.1, read as the reverse complement.
GCCGCCCGGGCCGCCCTGCAGGTAGAGCAGCCAGGGAAGTCGCTCGCCGACGCGGGCCGGGTCGATGACCTCACGGGCGAAGACCTGGATGTCCGGCCCGCCCGGGGCGGAGTGGTCCAGGGGGACGGTGAAGACGTGGTCGACGGTCGCGTACGCGGGGTTCATGGATCCCTTTCACAGCCCAGGAGCCGCGGCATGAAGTGTGACATTGCACGGATCAGCATGGTGCGGCCGACTGTCGGTGGGGAGCCCCCAAGTCCGCATAACTCCACGTTATGGAGGGCTGTGCCGCCTGAGTCAGCCGTGGCCCGCGTCGGCCAGGGCCGCTACCCGGCGGTCTTCGCCGCGGTCTCGCTCTTGGCCCAGAGGGAGCGGACATGGCCCAGGTGCTTGGCCATGAGCTTCTCCGCTCCCTTCGCGTCACCGGCGAGCATCAGGTCGAGGAGTTCCAGGTGTTCCTCGGCCGAGGGGATCAGCCCGCCGCGCTCGTCGAGGGCGGTGAGCCCGTACAGGCGCGATCGCTTACGCAGGTCGCCGACGGTTTCGACGAGCCTCTCATTGCCGGAGAGGGTGAGAAGCGAGAGGTGGAACTGCCGGTCGGCCTCCAGGTAGCCGATGAGGTCGTGATCGCGCGCGGCCCGGACGATCTCCTCGGCGACCGGCCGCAGCGCCTCCAGTGCCTCACGAGCGGCGGACCGGGTGATCCGGCCGACCGTGGGGATCTCGATCAGGGCACGGATCTCGGTGTACTGGTCGAGATCGCGCTCGTTGACCTCGGTGACCCGGAACCCCTTGTTGCGGACGGGCTCGACCAGGCCCTCCCGGGCCAGGTCGAGCATCGCCTCGCGCACGGGCGTCGCGGAGATCCCGAAGTCCTCGGCAAGGACCGGCGCCGAGTACACCTCGCCCGGCCGCAGCTCGCCGGAGATCAGGGCGGCCCGCAGGGCATGGGCGACCTGGTCGCGCAGCCGCTCGCGGGTGGCGTTGAGGTCGCGCTGCTTCAGGTGCCCCATAACGGTGGTGATCCCTTCATCCCTGCGGATCACCAGCGTACAATGTCACGTTGTTTGCACAGGTGACAGGGTGTACGTTCGGCTGGAGGTGTAGAACTCCAGGGCCGTGTGACCCTGTTCGCGCGGCCCGTGGCTGGATGCCTTGGCGCCGCCGAAAGGCAGGTGGAAGTCGACGCCGTTGGACGGGGCGTTGATCCGGATCATCCCGGTGTCGAGCTGATCCAGTCCGTTCAGGGCCGTGTCCAGGTCCGCGGTGTGGACCGAGGTGACCAGGCCGTACGGGACCGAATTGGTGATCCGTACCGCATGGGCGAGGTCGTCGGCGGGCAGCAGGGCCGCGATGGGCCCGAAGACCTCCTCGCGCAGCAGCCGGTGGCCCGCGGACACCTTCTCGACCAGGGTCGGGGCCGTGTACCAGCCGGGGCCGTCGGGCACGGTGCCGCCCGCGAGTACCGAGGACCCGTCCCAGGCGATGCCGACCTGATCGCGAGCGTGTTCGTTGATCAGTGGTCCGCACACGGTGGACGGGTCGGCCGGGTCGCCGACCGGGACGGTCCGCAGCGCCTCGGAGAGTGCCTCGCGCAGCGGGTCGAGGGCCGCGCCGACCGCGATCACGCGGCTGGTGGCGGTGCACTTCTGGCCCGCGTATCCGGCGATCGCGGCGGCGATGTGTGCCGCGGCCTGCTCGATGTCGGCGTCCGGAAGGACGAGGGCCGCGTTCAGGCCGCCCATCTCCGACTGGACCGGGATACCCCGGGCCGTGGCGGCACGTGCGACTGCCTGGCCGACAGTTGTCGAGCCGGTGAACGAGACGACGTCGGCGGCGGAGACGAGTGCGTTGCCCTCGGTCGCCCCGCCGGGCAACACGGTGAACTCCCCTGCCGACAGGCTCTGTTGGACGATCTCTGCCAGGCGCTGGGCGCACGCCGTCGCTTCCGGAGCGGGCTTGAGGACGACCACGTTGCCCACGGCGAGTGCCGGGGCGGCCTTCCAGCTCGGGATGGCGAAGGGGAAGTTCCAGGGTGTGATGAGGCCCGCGACGCCGTGCGGGCGCCGGCGGGTGAGGAGGAGTCCGGGGCCGGCCGCGGGTTCGTGGACTGCGCCGGTGGGTTCGTAGGGGGCCTGGGCGTAGTACCGCCAGATCGCTGCGGTCCGCGCGACCTCGGCCCGGGCCTCGGCGAGCGGCTTGCCCACCTCGCGCACGGCGAGTTCGGCAAGCTCGTCCGCGGCGGCCTCGATGCCGGTGGCGACCGCGGTGAGGGCCGCCGAACGGGCGGCCGCGCCACCGTTCAGCCAGTCGGGCTGGGCGGCACGTGCCCGCTCGACGGCGTCAACCGTCGCGAACGCGCCCGGAGTCGGGATGTTGACGAGTACGTCGGTGGGGTCGGCCGGGTTGTGGGAGACGAGGCTGGTCACAGGAGGAAACCTCCGGGGAAGGGGTCGTCCGGGTCGAGGAAGTACTGGGCGGTGCCGGTGATCCAGGCGCGGCCGGTGATGGCCGGCACGACGGCGGGCAGCCCGCCGACCTCCGTCTGGGAGAGGAGCCGGCCGGTGAAACGCGTCCCGATGAAGGACTCGTTGACGAAGTCGCGGCCCAGGGGCAATTCACCGCGAGCGTGCAACTGCGCCATCCGTGCCGAGGTGCCGGTGCCGCACGGGGAGCGGTCGAACCAGCCCGGGTGAATCGCCATCGCGTGCCGCGAGTGGCCGGCGTCCGAGCCGGGAGCCGCCAGGTAGACATGCTTGACCCCGGCGATCTCCGGCTGCTCCGGGTGGACGGGCCGGTCCGGCGACGCGTTGATCGCGTCCATGACCGCGAGCCCGGCAGCCAGCAGGTCGTCCTTGCGGGCGCGGTCGAACGGCAGCCCCAGGTCGTCGAGGTTGACGAAGGCGTAGAAGTTGCCGCCGAACGCGAGGTCGTAGGTGACCGTCCCATACCTGGGGACGTCCACCTTGCGGTCCAGGCCGACACAGAAGGCAGGCACATTGGTGAACGTGACCGACTTCGCCACGCCCTCCAGTACCTCTACGTCGACGGTGACAAGGCCGGCCGGGGTGTCGAGCCGCACCGTGGTGACCGGTTCGCTCACCGGCACCATGCCCGTTTCGACGAGGACGGTGGCGACGCCGATCGTGCCGTGCCCGCACATCGGCAGCAGCCCGGACACCTCGATGTAGAGGACCCCGAAGTCGGCGTCGGGCCGGGTCGGCGGCTGGAGGATCGCCCCGCTCATCGCGGCATGGCCGCGCGGCTCGTACATCAGAAGCGTTCGGAGATGGTCCAGATGCTCGATGAAGTGCAGCCTGCGCTCGGCCATGGTGGCGCCGGGGACCATCCCGACGCCGCCGGTGATAACCCGGGTGGGCATGCCCTCGGTGTGCGAATCGACGGCGTGGAAAACATGACGCGTACGCACGGTGAATCCTTTCGAAGCAGCACGGATGCGGTCAGTGGTGACCGTCGGCGACGGCCTTCTCGGTGGCAGCCCGGACGCCGGCCTCGATCTCCCCCGTGAGAGGGAAACGCGGTGGGCGGGTGGGGCCACCGCGGCGGCCGACGATGTCCATGGACAGCTTGATGGACTGGACGAACTCCGTCTTCGAATCCCAGCGCAGCAGCGAGTGCAGGGACTTGTAGAGCGGCAGGGCGGTGTCCAGGTCACCAGCGACGGCGGCGTTGTACAGCTCGGCGCAGGTGGCGGGGAAGGCGTTGGGGTATCCGGCGATCCAGCCGACCGCACCGGCCACGGCGAGTTCGAGCAGGACGTCGTCCGCGCCGATCAGCAGGTCGAGTTCCGGGGCGAGTTCGGCGATCTCGTACGCGCGCCGTACGTCGCCGGTGAATTCCTTGACTGCGACGATGCTGCCGTCTTGGTGCAGCCGGGCCAGCAGCCCGGGCGTCAGATCCACCTTGGTGTCGATGGGATTGTTGTACGCGACGACCGCCACCCCCGCCTTGGCGGCCTCGGCGTAGTGGGCGCGGACGGCCTGCTCGTCGGCTCGGTAGGCGTTCGGGGGCAGCAGGAGGACCGAGCCGCAGTCGGCTTCGGCCGCCAGCTCCGCCCAGCGGCGGGCCTCGGCGCTGCCGTAGGCGGCGACACCGGGCATGACCCGCGCGCCGTCGCCCGCGGCGTCGACGGCGGTACGGACCACGCGGGCCCGCTCCTCGTCGGTGAGGGTCTGGTACTCGCCGAGCGAACCGTTCGGCACGACACCGTCGCAGCCGTTCTCGATCAGCCAGTGGACATGCTCGGCGTACGCGTCATAGTCGACGGACAGATCGTCACGCAGGGGCAGCGCGGTGGCGACCATGATCCCGCGCCAGGGACAGGTGCTGTTCCAGGTGATGGCGGTCATGTCAGTAAGCCCTTCTGTAATGTGTGACATTTTACTGGTAGCTGTGCGGCGCCCACAAGGGCGGACCGCGGGTCAGTGGTCGGCGCCCCGGGCGGTATCGGGCCCGATCTCTGCGGGCCCCTCGAGCGAGGCGAGTGCCGAGAGCGGAACAGGCACGGCGAACGGACGGCGTTCAGCGGGTGATTCCACGGCACCCTCGCGGGCCGCGAGGCAAGCTACAGCCGTCCCGCACATACGCCCCTGGCACCAGCCCATGCCGGCCCGGGTGAGGAGTTTGACGGTGCGTGCGTCGCGGGCCCCGAGGTCGGTGACGGCTTCGCGGATGCTTCCGGCGGACACTTCCTCACAGCGGCACACGTCTGTGTCGTCGGTCAGCCAGCCCGTCCAGCCCGGTGCCGGGGCATGGGCGCCGGTCATCGCGTCGGCGAAGGCGCGCATCCGGTCCCGGCGGCGTTGCAGCTCGCGGACGCGCCCCTCACGGACGGGGTGCCCGTACAGTCTGGCGGCTGCCGCCAGCCCGGCCAGTTCCCCTTCCGAGCGGGCGAGCTGCGCGCCACCGACTCCCCCGGTCTCCCCCGCCGCCCACAGGCCACGCACCGAGGTTTCCTGAAGGCCGTCCAGGGCCAGGGCGGATGTCCCGTCAGCCAAGGGGTGGGTGGCGCAGCCGAGTGCAGTGGCCAGTTCGATCTGCGGGGCAAGGCCGTGCCCCACAGCGAGCGCGTCGCACGCGATCCGCCGGCCCGCCCCCCGTACGGGCCGCCAGTCGCGGTCGAGCCGGGTGACGGTGACGGCCTCCACCCGGTCGGTGCCGTGCACCTGGGTGACCGCACTGCGCAGCCACAGCCGCACCCGGTGCCGCAGCAGAGCGGCACCGTGAACCGCAGCCTCGGCCAGTTTCTGCGGGTTGGCCGCGAGCGCGCGAGGATGGCGGGCGTATCCCAGATAGCCGGACGCCTCGATCACGGCCGGGACCTGCGCGCCGGCGGCGGCGAGCGAGGAGGCGACCGCCAGCAGCAGGGGCCCGCTGCCTGCCACGACAACGCGCTTACCGGGCAGCACCAGGCCGGACTTGAGCATGGCCTGCGCTCCCCCGGCGCCCACGACACCCGGCAAGGTCCAGCCAGGAAAAGGCAGTTGGCGTTCGTACGCCCCGGTCGCGAGCAGGACCGTACGGGCCCGCACCCGCACCGACCGCTCTGCGGTGCCGTCGACCCCGGTGACGGCGTGCACCGCCCACAGACCGTGGTCCTCCTTGGTGACCGCCCAGACATGGTGTCCGGACAGGTGGCTGACGTCGCTCTGCTCCAGGCGTCGGCGCAGCTCCGCGAAGGCAGCCCAGTCGTGGTGCAGGGCCTCGGGCCGCGCCGCGCCCATGGCCCGCTCGGGATGCCGGTAGAACTGCCCACCCGTCTGGGGCGAGGCGTCCAGCAGGACCACGGACAAACCCAGTCCGGCTGCCGTGACGGCGCCCGCGAGACCGGCGGAGCCCGCTCCGATCACCGCGAGGTCGTAGGGATCAGACGCCGAGGTCGGCATGGCCGTGTCCCTCCTGGGCGGTGATCACGTCGCCGGGGCGGGCAGGCACCAGACAGGCCCTGCGGTTGGGCTCCCCATTGATGGTGGCGAGGCAGTCGTAGCACTGCCCGATGCCGCAGAAGACACCCCGCGGGCGGCCGGTCTTGCGCGTGGTGCGCCAGGCGAGGATGCCCGCGGACCACAGGGCCGCGGCGACGGACTGCCCGGGCAGGGCGGTGACCGGACTGCCGTCCATCGTGATCTCGAACGACGGGCCGGGGTTCGCACCGACCAGGTCGGCGGGGGTACGGGCCACTGCAGGCCTCCTCTCGTAGCAGACGGGTCAAGCGGTGGCTTCGAAGCGGCCGGGATGGAACGGGCCCAGGTCCAGCGGTGGTTCACCGCCGTCCAAGGAGCGCGCGATGAGCAGCCCGGTGGCCGGGGCAAGCCCGATCCCCGCGCCTTCGTGACCGCAGGCGTGCAGCAGGCCGGGCACCCGCGGATCGGGGCCGATGGCCGGTAGATGGTCGGGCAGGCACGGGCGGAACCCGGCATACGTCCGCATCGCCCGGACCCCGGCCAGGAACGGGAACAGTGCGGTGGCCTGGGCCGCCAGGCGGCGCAGCACCTCGGTCGACAACGTACGGTCGAAGCCGACCCGCTCCCGACTTGCGCCGATCAGGACCGGGCCCGCCGGGGTGCCCTCGACCACGGCCGAGGTCTGCAGCGCGGCGGAACCGCTCGCGACATCGGCGACATAGTCCGCGGAGTACACCTTGTGCCGCACCACGCGCGGCAGCGGTTCCGTGACGAGAACAAAACCGCGGCGGGGCAGCACGGGAAGCTCGACGCCCGCGAGCCGGGCCAGCTCGCCACCCCAGGTGCCGGCGGCGTTGACCACGTACGGGGCATGTACGTCGCCGGCCACCGTACGCACCCCCCGTACCCGTCCGTCCGCCGTGGTGAGCAGGCCGGTGACCTCCTCGCCGAGCCTGAGGCGCACCCGCCCGCAGCCCGCTCGCAGCAAATGCGCGGCCGCCAGAGCCGGCATGACCTGCGCATCCTGGGGGTAGTGGAAGCCACCTGCCAGGCCGGGGGCCAGATGCGGCTCCAGGTCCTTCAACCGGTCCTCCGGGACTTCCTCCGCCTGCACACCGGCCTTCGCCTGTCCGGCCGCGAAGTGGCGCAGGGCGCGCATCCCTGCCTCCCCGGAGGCGACGACGAGGCCGCCCTTGGGTTCGTACTCGATCTGCGGCGGGAGCAGTTCGGCCAGCTCCTGCCACAGCCCGGTGGACAGCAGCGCGAGATCGAGTTCGGGTCCGGGCTCCTTGTCGGAAACCAGGAGGTTGCCCTCGCCGGCACCCGTGGTGCCGCCCGCGACGGAGCCGCGGTCGATCACGGTGACGGAGAGGCCGGCTCGGGCTGCGTAGTAGGCGCAGGCCGCGCCGACCACGCCCGCACCGACGACGATGACGTCCGAGGTGTTTCTCGTGGGCACGAGCAGTAATATTTCACATTGCACTGACGATGCCAAGGGCTTCACGTGTTCTGCCCGCGGTTCACCCCTCCAGCAGGGCGCCCATCCACGTCTCGATGGCGTCCGGCGTCCTCGGCAGCGCGCCCGACATCAGCCGTGCCCCCTCCGCAGTAATCACAAGATCGTCCTCGACGCGTACACCGATGCCACGCAGCTCAGGCGGCAGGGTCTCGTCGTCGGGCTGGAGGTAGAGCCCGGGTTCGACGGTCAGGACCTGCCCCTCCTCCAGGATCCCCTCGAGGTACACCTCGGCCCTCGCCTGTGCGCAGTCATGGACGTCCATGCCGAGCATGTGCCCGCTGCTGCACAGGGTGTACCGGCGATGAAAGTCTCCCCCGGCGCTCTTCAACACCCCCCATTCCACGAGCCCTTCGGCGATCACCCGCATGCAGGCACGGTGGAAGTCGCGGAAGCTCGCGCCCGGCTTCAGGGCCGCGATGCCCGCTTCCTGTGCGGCGAGGACGAGTTCGTACACCTGTCGCTGCACCGACGAGAACCGCCCGGAGAGCGGGAGGGTGCGGGTGATGTCCGCGGTGTAGAGACTGTCGGTCTCCACGCCCGCGTCCAGGAGCAGCAACTGCCGTGCGTCCAGCGGCCCGTCGTTGCGTATCCAGTGCAGCACGCAGGCATGGGCGCCGGAGGCCGCGATCGTCTCGTAGCCGGTGCCATTGCCCTCGGCACGAGCCCGCAGGCCGAAGACGCCCTCGATCCAGCGCTCGCCGCGCGGATGGGCAAGTGCGCGCGGCAGAGCCCGTACGACGTCCTCGAAGCCGGTGGCGGTGTGGTCGACGGCGAGCTGTAACCGGCCGACCTCCCAGGCGTCCTTCACCAGCCTCAACCCGCTCAGCACCGCGGCAAGTTCGGCATCCGATGCCGCATTCCTGCCGGGCGGCAGATCGTCGTACCCATCCAGGTGTACACACCTGATGCCGGTCATCCGCTCGGCCTCCGCAAGATCGGGACGGCGCCCGACCCAGAACTCGCCGTAGCGGCGGTCCCGGTAGAACCCATCACCAGTGCGCAGGGAGCGGGGCCGGATGTACAGCACCGCATCGTGACCGCTCGGCCCATCCGGTTCGAGGACGAGGACGTGCCCCGCCTGCTCCTCTCCGGCGAGGCCCGTCAGCCAGCTGTAGGCGCTGTACGGCCGGAAGCGGTAGTCACAGTCGTTGGAGCGGACCTTCAGCTCCCCCGCAGGGACGATCACGCGCTCCCCGGGAAAGTGGGCCGAGAGCCGGGCGCGCCGGGCGGGGGTCAGGTCGGCGACGGACAGCCGGATGCCATCGGGCAACGAGGTGACCGCCCAGTCGCCCGCCATGAAGGACTCGAACTCGGATGAGACGGGCAGATCATGGCTTACCACGCGAATCCCGGTGGTTACTGACTCATTCATGAGGGCCCCTCGGACACAGGTGAGTAACGGACTTGCCAACGCCTTGTCAGTGCAATTTCACATTACTATGTTACCGGTCACATTCCAGCCCTCACTGGCCGACTGTTCTCGGAGTGACCACTGATGAACCAGCGCACCCTTACCGCCGTCGCAACCGCCCTGGCGGCGACCATCACACTCGGCGCAGCCGGCTGTTCCGGCTCCAAGCACCCGGCCGGGGGCCGAGGCGCCGGCGGCAAGAACCCGGCGACCGCCAACCAAGGCGCCGTAGTCGGCGGCACTCCGCAGAAGGGCGGCACCCTCACGGTCCTGTCCAACCAGGACTTCACCCACCTCGACCCGGCCCGCAACTGGGTGATGAGCGACATGGAGTTCGGGACCCGGCTGCTCTACCGCACCCTGGTCACCTACAAGGCGGCCCCCGGCACGGCGGGCGGTGAACTCGCCCCGGACCTGGCGACCGACCTCGGCACCTCCTCCAACGGCGCCAAGACCTGGACCTTCCACCTCAAACAGGGAATCAAGTACGAGGACGGCACACCCGTCACCGCGCAGGACATCAAGTACAACGTGGAGCGCTCCTTCTCTCCCGACCTGCCCGGCGGCGCCGACTACGCGGCCCGCTACCTGGCCGGCGCCGAGGGCTACCAGGGGCCTGCCAAGGGCAAGCACCTCGCCTCCATCAAGACGCCCGACGACCACACGATCGTCTTCGAACTCCGCAAGCCCTTCGCGGAGTTCCCCAACGCCACCGTCATGCCGACCTTCGCCCCGGTGCCCAAGGGCAAGGACAAGGGGCCTCAGTACGACAACCGGCCGTTCTCCTCGGGGCCGTACAAGATCGAGTCGTACGAGCGCGGCAAGAAGCTGGTGCTTGTGCGCAACACCAGCTGGGACGCCTCGACCGACCAGGTGCGCAAGGCGTACCCGGACAAGCTGGTCATGGTGATGGGGCTGAAGGCCAACCAGATCGACGACCGGCTGATCGCCAGCCAGGGCGCGGACGCCTCCGCCGTCTCCTGGGGTTCGCTGCGACCGGAGAGCGCGGCCAAGGTGCTGCCCGACGCGGAGGTGCGGAAGCGGCTGATTGCCGAGTCGACCAACTGCACGGACATGGTCCAGATGCACACCGGGCGGGCCCCGTTCAACGATGTGAAGCTCCGTCAGGCCGTGCAGTACGCGCTCGACAGGGACTCGGTGCTCACGGCCTCCGGCGGGCCCGCATTCAATGACCTGTCCACCGCCTACATGCCCGCCACCCTCTTCGACGGCAAGCAGCCCGACGCCCTGAAGATCCCCGCGACCGGTGACGTCGAGAAGGCGAAGCAGCTGCTGAAGGAAGCGGGCAAGCCGGACGGGTTCGAGACGAAGATGACCGTCTCGACCGGGGACAAGGGGCGGGCCGAGGCGATCCAGCAGTCGCTGGGCAAGGCCGGGATCAAGGTCACCATCGAGACCGTCGACCCGTCGGCGTTCTACGCGACGATCGGCGACACCAAGAACCGTACCGACATCGCGTACACGGGCTGGTGCCCCGACTACCCGTCCGGCTCCACCTTCCTGCCGTTCGTCTTCGACGGCCGCTACATCAAGGAGCAGGGCAACTCCGGCAACCACTCGCTCTTCCGTGACGAGCCGACCATGAAGCGGATGGACGAAATCGCCGCCATGACCGACGCCAAGCAGGCCAACACCGCCTGGCGGCAGCTGGACGGCGAGATCCTCGCCAAGGCCCCCGCCGTCCCGGTACTGGTCCGCCGCTGGCCCCTGGTGCTCGGCAGCAACATCGCGGGCGCCTACGGTCAGACCTCCTTCGGCGGTCAGCTCGACTACGCCACAGTCGGCCTCAAGGACCCGTCCAAGAGCCAGGGCTGAGGGCTCGTAAAGATCATGGCCCTCGCAACCGCACCGGTGGAGGTTCCGGCGGGCAGCGGCCCCTGGCAGCTGGCCCGCGCGGAACTACGCCGCCGCTCCTCCGTCAAGATCTCCCTCGTCATTGTCGTGCTCTTCGTCGTCATGGCCGCCGCCGCGCCCCTGCTGAGCGCACTGGGCGGCTGGTCGCCCGAGGAGTTCGACAAGTCCGCCGTCGACCCCTACCTGGGCGGGCTGCCGCTCGGACCGCTCGGCGGGATCTCCGCCGACCACTGGCTGGGCGTCGAACCCGTCACCGGCCGCGACCTGTTCGCCCGGGTCATGCACGGCGCCCAGGTTTCCCTCCTGATCGCCTTCACCGCGACCGCGATCGTCGTGATCGCGGGCACGGCAGCCGGGATCGCGGCCGGCTACTTCGGCGGCCGCACCGACGCGGTCCTCAGCCGGATCATGGACCTGACCATGTCCTTCCCCTCCCTCATCTTCATGATCGCGATGATGTCGGTGGCCAAGGACGTCAACCGGATCGTGCTGATGACCGCGGTGATCGGGCTGTTCGGCTGGCCCGGCATCGCCCGAGTGGTGCGCGGCCAGACGCTGTCGCTCAAACACCGCGAATACGTCGACGCCGCGCGGGTGGGCGGATCGGGGTCCTGGCGGATCCTCACCCGCGACATCCTCCCGGGCGTCGCCGGGCCCGTCATCGCGTACACCACCCTGATCATCCCGGGCATGATCGCCACCGAAGCGGCTCTGAGCTATCTGGGCGTCGGCGTCCGCCCGCCCACGCCCTCCTGGGGTCAGATGATCGCCGAGAGCGTCGCCTTCTACGACACGGATCCCATGTACTTCGTCATCCCGAGCATCTGCCTCTTCCTCACCGTGCTCGCCTTCACCCTCCTCGGAGACGCGCTGCGGGACATCCTCGACCCGAGGGGAAGCCGCACATGACCCTCTACCTCGGCCGCCGACTGCTCGGCGTGATCGGCGTGCTGATCGCGATCGCCGCCGTCACCTTCACCATCTTCTACGTCCTGCCCTCCGACCCGGCCGCCGCGGCCTGCGGCAAGTCGTGCAGCGCCGAACGCCTGGCGGCGATCCGCGCGAACATGGGCCTCGACCAGCCGATCTGGCGGCAGTTCTGGGACTTCCTCAGCGGCATCTTCACCGGCCGCACCTTGGGCAGCGGCCAGTACGCGCTGCACTGCGGCTTCCCGTGCCTCGGCTACTCGTACGAGAACAGCGAGTCCGTCTGGAGCCTGCTGATGGACCGGCTTCCGGTCTCCGCGTCGCTGGCATCCGGCGCGGCGGTGCTGTGGCTGCTGCTCGGCCTGACCACCGGAGTCACCGCCGCCCTGCGCAAGGACAGCCTGCTCGACCGGGTCCTGATGATCGGCGCGGTCGGCGCCGCCTCGCTGCCGGTGTACTTCACCTCGATGATGCTCATCTACGGGCTGATCCGGGTGGCGGGGCTGCTCCCTTATCCGCAGTACGTGCCCTTCGGCAGCGACCCCGTCCACTGGGCGACCAACCTGCTCCTGCCATGGCTGGCGCTCGCCATCCTGTACGCGGCCATGTACGCACGCCAGAGCCGCAGTTCGATGATCGAGACGATGGCGGAGCCGTTCATCCGCACTGCCCGCGCCAAGGGCCTGCCGCGTCGCACGGTCGTCGTCAAGCACGGGTTGCGGGCCGGAATGACGCCGATCCTCACCATCTTCGGCATGGACCTGGGCGGGCTCCTCGCGGGCGCCGTCATCACCGAGTCCATCTTCGGACTCCCGGGCATCGGCCGGCTCTTCTACGGCGCGCTCTCCACCGGGGACCAGCCGGTCATCCTCGGGGTCACCCTGCTCGCCGCCACCTTCATCGTCGTCGCCAACCTGGCCGTCGACCTGCTGTACGCCGTCGTCGACCCGAGGGTGAGGTTCTGATGACCGACAGCCAATCCTTGTTGATCGTACGGGACTTGAGTGTCACCTTCTCGACGAAGCGGGGGCCGGTGCGGGCCGTGGACTCGCTCAGCTTCGATGTCCACCGGGGCCGCACCCTGGGCATCGTCGGCGAGTCCGGTTCGGGCAAGTCCGTCACCTCGATGGCGGTGCTCGGGCTGCACACCGCCGCCGAGGTCACCGGCTCGATCAGCCTCGACGGACAGGAGCTGCTGGGGCTCCCGGAGCGGGAGATGAACCGGCTGCGGGGCCGCCGGATGGCCATGATCTTCCAGGACCCGCTCTCCAGCCTCCACCCGTACTACACGGTCGGCGAACAGATCGCCGAACACCACCGGGTCCACTTCAACTCCCGCCGTGCGGTGGCCCACAGACGGGCCGTGGCGATGCTCGCCGAGGTCGGCATCCCCGAGCCGGAACGTCGGGCGGGCGAGTATCCGCACCAGTTCTCCGGCGGGATGCGCCAGCGCGTGATGATCGCCATGGCGCTGGCCTGCGAGCCGGAACTCCTCATTGCGGACGAGCCGACCACCGCCCTCGACGTCACCGTCCAGGCCCAGATCCTGGAGCTGATCGCCCGGCTGCAGGAGGAGCGCGGGCTCGCTGTCGTCATGATCACCCACGATCTCGGGGTGGTCGCCCGGGTCGCCCACGAGGTGCTGGTGATGTACGGCGGGCGCGCGGCCGAACAGGCCCCGGTGGACACCCTGTTCGCAACCCCCGCCCACCCCTACACCCGCGGGCTGCTCGACTCCCTGCCCCGGCTCGACGACGGCGACGACGAACCGCTGCGGGCCATCCCCGGCGGCCCGCCGTCCCTGCTGGCACCCGCCCCCGGCTGTGCGTTCGCGCCCCGCTGCCCCCGGGCGGCAGGCGCCTCGGAGAGCGAGCGGCTGCGCTGCGAGACCGAACGGCCCCTGCTCTCCGGACCGGCCGGGCATCCGGCCGCCTGCCACCTCCCCGCGTACGAAGGCGTCGCCTCATGACCAGTACAGCTCAGCCACTCCTCGGCGTGCAGCCACTCCTCAGCGTGCGGGATGTAACGATGGCCTTCCCGGGAAAGCGCCGCCGTGCGGATCCCGTGCGAGCCGTCGACGGCATCAGCTTCGATGTCGCCGCCGGGGAAACACTGGGCCTGGTCGGGGAGTCCGGCTGCGGCAAGTCCACCACCGGCCGCATGGTCGTACGGCTCCTCGAACCCACCACCGGCTCGATCACCTACGACGGCCACGACATCAGCCACCTGTCCCAGCGCGAACTGAGGCCACTGCGCCGCGAACTCCAGATGGTCTTCCAGGACCCGCACTCCTCCCTCAACCCGCGCCAGACCGTGGCCCGGATCATCTCCGACCCCCTTCTGGCGCAAGGGAGTTCGCCGGCGGACGCACGCAAGCAAGCAGCCGAGCTGATGGACCTGGTCGGACTCATTCCCGAGCACATCGACCGCTATCCGCACGAGTTCTCCGGCGGCCAGGCCCAGCGCATCGGCATCGCCCGCTCGCTCGCCACCAGCCCCCGGCTGGTCGTCGCGGACGAGCCCGTCTCCGCCCTCGACGTCTCCGTACAGGCCCAGATCGTCAACCTCATGGAACGCCTCCAGCAGGAGCTCGGTCTGGCCTACCTCTTCATCGCCCACGACCTCTCGGTCGTGAAGCGGGTCTGCGACCGGGTCGCCGTCATGTACCTCGGCCGGATCGTCGAAATCGGCGACAAGGAACGGGTGTACGCCGCCCCCGCCCACCCCTACACCCGGGCACTGCTCTCCGCGGTGCCCCTGCCCGACCCCGCGGCCGAGCGGGCCCGTGAGCGCATCACGCTCCTGGGCGACCCGCCCAGCCCGGCCGCTCCCCCACCGGGCTGCACCTTCCACCCGCGCTGTGCCAAGGCCCAGGCCATCTGCCGCGCCGAGGCACCACTGCTGCGGATCGCCGCACCCGGCGAGCCGCGTGAGGTCGCCTGCCACTTCCCAGAGGCGGCCTGAACACGGTTGTGCCCCGGATCCGCACAACGGATCCGGGGCACAACTGTTCTGTCTCGGCTACGACTTGGTGACTCGCACCGTTTCTCCGTAGCCATCGGCGCTCAGCACGTCGATCCGTACACCGGCCGCGGAGTCCGTGAATGACTCACCGGCCCAGTACGGGGCGTCGTCCAGTGGGCGGCACCCGCTCGCCGGAGTGGCCGTAGGCTTGGCATCCATGACCCGGATCGGTCCGTAGCCGGTCCGCACGGACGTGTCGACCTTGTAGACAAGGGCGCCGGTCGAACAGGCCGCCGTGTCCGCCTGGACCGCCCTGCGGGATTCGACGACGTACGCGGTCGTCGGTCCCGTACGCACCACGGCCATCTTGGTGCCGCTGCCGTACTCGACCGCGGTGAGATACACCGTGCCGCTGCCCGCCGAGGCCTGGCAGTAGACCTGGCTCTCATCGGTCCAGCCGAGCTTCCACGACTCCCAGCCGAAGTACTGCGGCGCCTTCCCCCCAACCAGACCCATCACGTCCCAGCCTCCGACGAACCCGTGGCCATCGGTGCCCGTGTCAAAGGCGTACAGGTCCGGCAGCCCGAAGCTGTGGGCGGTCTCATGGGCGACCAGCTTCGGACCCCAGTGCCACATGTCCTGGCCGAAGGTCACCGCCCACTTGATTCTGGTGCCGTCGGCGACGACACCCGCCGTGCCCGGGTCGTACACGTACGTGGGGGTGAAGGAGATCGCCGCCGCGTTCCTCGTCGCGACGACGTACACCATGTCGTACTGCGAGAAGTCCACAGACGGGTCGGCGGCCGTCACGGCATCTCTGAGGTATGTCTCGTGTGCCTCGTGGCCGAGACCGCGTGCGAAGCCGTAGTCGGTGGAGTTGCGCGGCATCCGAACCCAGCGCTGCTGCTGGGTGATGGCGAGCCACACCTTGCCGTACGAGGCGTTCCACACCCAGTCCGCGCCGGGCGTGAGCTGCGCGGCGTCGTCGGCCGGGGACTCGGTGGCGGGCGCGTCCGGGAAGTCCACGAAGATCATGCCGACCTTGATGGTGCCAACGGGGCGCTGGAAGACGGAGTAGTCGGTGTCGTGACCCTCGTCCGTCCAGCCGGTGGTGCCGCGAAGAGCACAGGCTGATGGGCCGGCTGAGGCCGCCTCGGCGGACGGCGTGCCGAGGAGCAGCAGGAGCACGGCGGCGAGCAGCGCGGGCAAGAGCACCCTGTGTGCCGGCGTCAAGGGGTGGGACTGTCTCACCGGATCACTACCTCTCGATGTATGGTGTGTGACATTTCACATAAGACTGCGGATGCACGGCCCTGTCCGAAAGCTGTCGTCGCTCCATAACATCCACGCCATGGATCTGGAAGTACGGCATCTGCGGGTGGTGTGCGCGATCGCCGAGGCAGGCAGCCTCACTCGCGCCGCTGCCTCGTTGTCCATGACTCAGCCAGGACTCAGCACCCAACTGCGCCGCATCGAGGCCATGCTGGGCGGAACCCTGTTCGACCGGAGGCAAGCCGGCGCCGTCCCCACACCCTTCGGCGAGCTGGTACTGAGCCGGGCCCGCGCGATCCTGCCGGGCATCGACGGCCTCCTCACCGACACCGCCCGGGCCGCCCGCCGAACGTCGACCCCTGACCGAGTCCGCATCGGCTCGGTCGGCGCCCCACTGCTCGGTCATCTCATCCTGGCTGTAAAGGAGTTGCTGCCCCATGCCGAAGTGACCTCACGCTGCCAGTACTCCCCCGCAACTCTGCTCGACGACCTTGCGGCCGACCGCTTGGAAGCGACGGTGCTCGGCGACCATCCCGACCAGGAGCTACCGCCGCGTGAGGGCGTGGTGCTCAACCCGATCGTCACCGAGCCCGTATTCGCCCTCCTGCCGACGGCCCATCCGCTGGCGGCGCAGGAGGAGGTCTTGCTGGCCCAACTCATGGACGAGGACTGGGCAGTCCCCCGCCCCGACAGCGACCGCACCCGCGAATACTGGTCATCCGTCTGCGCTCAGGCAGATCGCCGTCCGTTCACCCCGTACGAAGCCGAGGGGCGGCAGTTGATCGAGATCGTACGGACCGGCTTGGCCGTCAGCCTCTGCCAGGCCACCTTCATCGAAGCCCCGGGCATCGCTGTCCGTCCCCTCGCCGGAAATCCTCTGTGGTACCGGCATGTCCTGGCTTGGCGCCGCGACGGCCCCCTCGCCGCACACGGTGCCGAAATCCACCGCAGAGTCGCCGACGGCTATCTGGACACCTGCGCCGCCAGCCCTGTGTACGCACGCTGGCGGGAACGGCATCCGCAATCGGCCAGGGTGGCGGAGACCAGAACCTGAGCCCATGGGTGAGGGGCACACGGCTGACTTGCCGTGGCCGTCCAGCAGTCGCACGGGCGCACCGGCACGGCCGGCCACACCGCGGCATCAAACCGTCCGACATCCTTCTGCCTCAACGGTCCTTCGACTCTGTTCCGTCCGCCACAACAGCCTCCGGGCTGCCGATGCGGGCAATGAGCAGGGCGATGTCGTCGTCGGCGGAGGCGGGGGCGAGGTGGGTGAGCAGGGTGTCGCACAGGTCGGCCAGCGGTGTGGTGCCGGTCAGCAGGTGGGTGAGTTCGGCCAGGCGTTCGTCGATGTCACGGCCGCGGGCTTCCACCAGGCCGTCGGTGTACAGGACGAGAAGGCTGCCCGGGGCCATGACCACCTCGGTGGTGGTGAAGTCGATGCCGCCGACGCCCAGCGGGGCTCCCGCAGGCAGCTGCAGCAGGTGCGCGGTGCCGTCGGGGGCGACGACGGCGGGTGGCGGGTGACCGGCGCGGGTGACCTGGCAGTGTCCGGTGCGCGGGTCGCAGACGGCGTAGAGGAACGTGGCCAGCAGCGGGTCGGAGAGGTCGGCCAGGGCGGCCTCCAGGTGGTGCAGGAGCTCGATGGCGGGGAGGTCGAGGCGGGCCAGGGCCCGCACGGAGCTGGACAGGCGCCCCATGACGGCTGCAGCGGCGGTGCCGTGGCCCATCACGTCCCCGATCAGCAATGCGACCTTCCCGTCAGGGAGCGCGATGACGTCGTACCAGTCCCCGCCGACCTCGTTGACGTCACTGGCCGGCAGGTAACGGTGGGCGATGTCGATCCCCGGCGGCGGCGTCACATGCTGCGGCAGCATGCTGCGCTGCAGGATCACAGCGGTGTCATGCTCCCGGCTGTACATGCGAGCGTTGTCGACGCACACCGCCGCACGGGCGGCCAGGTCGCAGGCGAGCGCGACATCGGCTGTATCGAAGGGTCTGGCCGTGCCGACGCGGCAGAAGGACACCACACCCAGCACCACGCCACGGGCGGGCATGGGCGCCATCATGAACGAGTGCACGCCCATCCGCAGCAGCCGTTCGGGCTTGTCGGTATGGCGGGCGGCAGCCGCTACCGCGCGGGTGTCCAGGTGGGCGATCAGGAAGGGCTGCCGCTGGACGAGGGCCTGGGTGTAGGGGGCGGCAGCCGGGAATGTCAGAGTCCGGCCCAGCGGGGCCAGGACATCGGCGACCGGCGAGCCACTAAGAGGTGCCTTGCCCAGGCGGCGCAGCGTGGCGCCGCCGACCAGCCCGGTGCCGAGTGTGACGCCGGCGGCGACTGTTTCCAGCACATCGACGATGACCACGTCGGCCAGGTGCGGCACCGCCACCTCGGCCAGCTCCTGCGCGGTCCGTTCCAGCTCCAGTGTCGTCCCGATCCGGACGCTGGCCTCATTCAGCAGAGCGAGCCTGCCGCGGCTCGCTGCCGCCTCCGCCTCGACCTGCTGCTGGGCGGTGATGTCGATGATCGACGCGGTGACACCGATCGGCCGACCGTGGGCATCCTCCAGACGGACGAACGAGCACGACCACACCCGGTCGTGGTCGGGGTCGGCCGGGGTCCGTCCGACGCGGCGGAAGTCCAGCACCGCCTCGCCGCTTTCCAGGACCTGGCGCATCGCCTCCTCCATCTCCCCGGTATTCACCTCCGGCAGCACCTGCGCCAGACGACGGCCCACATGAGCCGCCTGCTGGACCCCGTTCATCAGCTGCAAAGCCGGGTTGACCTGCAAAAACCTAAGCTGTGTGTCGAACACCGCGATCCCGATCGGAGAGCGGGCGAACAGCCCGTCCCACACGGCGGAGGCCCCCCGCACCCGGCGGGCACCGGACGCGTCGGCCGCGAATACCAGCACCCCTGGGCTGCGGTCACCGCCCGGGACCGGACATGCCCAGATCTCCAGCTCCAGCGGGTGCCCATCCCTGTGCCACGCCGTGACCACACCCATCACACCGTGCCCCGCGGCAGCCGCCTCCCACAGCGACGAGCCCAGGCTCCGGTCCGCGCCCGGATGCATCAGCTCCACCACATGCCGGCCCACAACCTCCGGCGCCCGGTAGCCCAACAACTCCTGCGCTACCGGATCCCACCGCACGATCCGGCCGTCGGCTCCGGTGGCGACCAGCGCCACCGGCAGCACACCCAGCCATCCGCCGGCACCTGATGCCGCACCAGCGCCGCCGGTCAGCTCCTCGATCGGCATGTCATCGCTCATAGCCGGGACCTCATGCCCGCAGGGGACTCTCCAAGTATGAGCCGCCGCCCCCGGCAGAGCACGGCGTCAACCCCGCCCCGACCGGCAGCGCCGCGGGCTGCATGACCGGGCGTCGGCCTGCAGGACCGAGCAGGGTGTGGTCGATCTGGGCATGCCCACGCACCCGCTGTCGCAGACGCAGACGCGTACGGCGCTGACCGCGGCCGACTGCCATCCCTCTGTTTCCCAAAGGACCTTGTCTGCATCCGTAAGCGGGGCCCCGCGCGCCCGGCACTCAGCCGGTCGTGGGAGCCCCGCTCATACGGTGCTGCCTTCGAACCCCTTCCGCTACGGGTGCAGCACGACCTTCGTGTAGCCCTCGATCCGCTTGTCGAACTTGTCGTACGCCGACGGCGCCTGGTCCAGGGGCAGTTCATGCGAGACGACGAAGCTCGGCTTCGCCCGGCCCTCGATGATCATGTCGCGCAGGTACCGGTTGTAGCGCTTCACGTTGCACTGCCCCGTCCCCACCTTCAGGCCCTTCTCGAAGAGCTTGCCGATCGAGACGAGGAGCATGCCGTGCTTGGCCTGCTCGTCAGGGCCTCCGGGGTCGGCCGGGACGTAGAGGCCGGGCACGCCGAGCATTCCGGTGGGCCGGACCGTGCCGATGAGCGAGTTCAGGACGGTCGCCGGTTCCTCGCGGTCAGTGCCGTGCGCCATCGCCTGGTAGCCGACGGCGTCCACGCCCTTGTCCGTGCCGACACCCTCGGTCTGATCCTTGATCTGCTCCACGGGATCGCCCTCGGCGAAGTTGATCGGAACCGCGCCGATCTCCCGGGCCTTCTCCAGCCGCTCGGGAACCCGGTCCACGGAGAAGACCTTCTTCGCGCCGCGCAGCATGGCCGAGTAGGCGGCCATGAGCCCGACCGGCCCGCCGCCGTACACGGCGACGCTCTCGCCCGGGCGGACCTGAGCGAGTTCACAGCCGTGATAGCCGGTGGGGAAGATGTCGGCGAGCAGCATGAAGTCGGTCTCGTTCTCGCTTCCCTCCGGCAGCTTCAGGCAGTTGAAGTCGGCGTAGGGAACGCGTAGGTATTCCGCCTGGCCGCCCGGCCAGGGCCCCATGGCGACATAGCCGTAAGCGCCGCCCGCGAAGCCGGGATTGACGGTCTGACAGAATCCGGTGAATCCCTCGACACAATTGGTGCAGAACCCGCAGGCGACATTGAAGGGCATCACCACGCGGTCGCCCTTCTTGAGCGAGGTGACGCCCTGGCCGATTTCCTCGATGATTCCCATGTTCTCGTGGCCGAAGACTATGCCGGGCTCTGCCGCGGTACGGCCCTCGTACATGTGCAGGTCGGAGCCGCAGATCGCGGTGGAGGTGACCCGTACGACGATGTCGTTCGGGTGCTGAATTTTGGGCTTTTCAACATCTTCTACCGCCACGGTGAACGGTCCCTTGTATACGACAGCTTTCATGGCTGCCACCTCCGCTCGGCGTGCAGGTATGATTCCCTCCCCATCCGCTATATTTCGCGTGACCTATCTCTCATGATTCTCCCGCCTGCGCCGACATACAACCCGGTAATCTCGGGAGGAATATCTGCCCTGGTGTCGTACCGGGGAAAGGAATGGAAGGGAGGGCGAGGAGTGGCAGCTCAACGGCTCGGGACCCTGCTCGTCCCCGTACCCGGCCTGTCCGGCACCACGTACCCGCCCGGAACGACGGTGACTGTCCGCGGTCGCGGCGCGACTGTCGATGCCTTTGTCAACGGCGACTGGCTTCCGCTGTCGTGGTGGGAGTTCTCCGACGGCCTCCGCGAGGACATCGCCGACCGCTGACCCCGGCGCGCGGGGCCGCCCCCGCCGTCTCGCGGGACACTGCCCCACGATCAGCCGCCGCGGCGACCATCTACGTTCACCGTGGCGGCGACTCCTGTGGTGCCACCTCCGGTGTGCTTTCCTCCGCCTCGCCCTCTGCCAGGAATTCCACCACTGCCAGCGCGAGGAGCAGCACGAGCGCGATGCCGACGACGACCCAGCCCGTGGGGTAGCTCCACAGGAAGTACGTCAGGACGGCCGCGGCGACCAGCACCCAGGTGATCCATGCCCGGTAGCGGTTGACGAACGGGCCGACCGGCCCGGTTCGCAGACCGGCGCGGTCGGCGGTGGAGCGGACCGCGCCGATGCCCGCATTCCACAACTGCCGTACGAACGTTGCCCGTCGGCCGTGGCCGCTCAGCCAGGCGGCCAGCGCGATCACTACGCCGAGCACCACGGTCATCCGGACCGTGGTGCGCAGGTAGCGCGTCAGTGTGTCGTAGACGGCCCCGGCGGCGGGCTGCGAGACGTTGTCCGGCAGTGCGTTCAGATACACCACGCGGAACACGCTCAGACCGAGGCCGAGGATCAGCATCGCGAAGGCGAAGGCGAGTGCGGAAATCACGAGCGTACGCCGGCGGTGGACGGAGAGCAGAACGCCGGCGGCGATCAGCACGACCGCGATCACCGGCAGCCAGAACCCGGCGACCTCAAGGACCTGGAAGCCGGTCTTGACCTTGCCGATGTTGTCGGATCGCAGGACCGTGAAGTCGGTGTGCACTTCGGGGATCTTTCCGGCCACCGTCATTCCTTCGGCGACGAGGCGCTGTTTGACCTGGTCGACGACCGGGCCGAGGTCGACGGTCACCGAGTCGTTGTTGATCTTCACCGCGCTGTCGGCACTGCCCGTCAGGGCTTTGTCCACGGCTGCGTGGATCCGGCGGTTGGCGTCGATCCAGATCTTCTTGAAGGTGTCGGAGGCGACGATGTCCTGCGCCTTGTCGTGGACGAAGCTGCGGACGGCGTTCTCCAGGGCGTCGCCCAGCCTGCCGAGCGCCTTCTGCAGGAGGGGCCGGTCCGCAGGGGCCGCACCCTCCAGCAGGGTCGCCAGGTCGATGTGTTCCATCACCGCGTTGGTGACCCGGTTCGCCGCGGCCGCCTGGATGTCCGGGTCGGAGGCGAGAGGTGCGACCGTGTCGACGTACCGGTCCGTGTTGCCGACCTCGTCCGCCGTCCACGCGGCAACGGCGCCGAGCGGTGCGAAGACGCAGCCGATGACGATGAGCAGCGCCGCGAAGAAGGACCTCCACCGGTGCCGGGGGACCCGGGACGCCAGATCGGCCTCCAGCGCCGCGACGCGTGTGCGCAGCTGCTCCACTCCGGCGTGCGCGTCGTCCGCGCCCGGTGCCCCGGCGTGCTCCGCGCCCGCGTCCGGGCCGGTCGGTCCGTTGTTGGGCATTGCGTGTCCTCCCCGTACGGATGGGTGGATACCAGCAGACCCCGCGGACCGGGCACACGCGAGCTGTCCAGGGCCACACGGGGTACATGCACTGTCCTGGCGTGGCGCCCTGGATGCGCGGCCCGCTCAGCCGGGCGGTGCGGTCTCCGGTCGGTGCCCGCCGCCGATGCCCTGACGGTCGTCCGCCGCGCCATGGCGCGGCGGACAGGATCGGTGAACTCCCGCTCGACCGCCTCGTCCAGGAGCCCCAGCTCCGTGCGGACCGCCGGCAGGTGTTCGGCCGGCAGGGTGTCCAGCAGGCCCTCCAGCAGCACACGGAGCCGTCGGCAGAGATGGGTGGACCTCGCCCGTACTCACGGATTTCGGTGACGGCGAGCTGAAGGTAGTCCTCCCAGCCCCGGGCTCGGCACCACCAGTCGCGGTCGGCCACGATCGTCGCCAGTCACGTAGCGGCGGCGGATTTCGGATGCCGCTGCTCGGCGGGCGCAGGGAAGCCGTCGCCGCTCAAGGAGCCGTTGCCGGCTCGACAGGCCCAGGGGGAATTCCTTGCTTAAGCTGTCCGGGTGACACCGAGTCGGCGCAGCGGCACATGGGTGATTTACATCCGCGACGCGAGCGATCCGTACTGAGGGTTGCGCACGCGGTGCGTTTTTCGGCACGAGCCGAAAGGGGCTCACGATGGACGACTACCCGCTGATCGAGAATCACGGCCTGATCGGTGATTTGCAGACCGCGGCGCTGGTGACCACCGATGGGACGATCGACTGGTTCTGCTGTCCACGCTTCGACTCGCCAAGCGTTTTCGGTGCTTTGCTGGACCGTGAGAAGGGCGGGCATTTCACGGTCGCCCCGGCCCACAAGACCTACGCCACCAAGCAGTTGTACTTTCCCGACACCGCGGTTCTCGTGACCCGGTTCATGACCGAGGCGGGCGCCGGCGAGGTGGTCGACTTCATGCCGGTGACCGGGCGGACGGCCACACCTCGCCATCGTCTGGTCCGCATGCTGCGGTGCGTGCGCGGCAGCATGTCCTTCGAGATCGAGATGGCCCCCCGGTTCGACTACGGCCGTAAGCCCCACAAGCTGCACATCACCGACCACGGTGCGGTGTTCGCCTCGGAGGGACTGGAGCTGACCGTGCACGCGGTCCGGGAGCCGGGGGACGAGCGGCTGGTGAACTCCCTCGCAGGCGAACAGGACCTGCACTTCTCGCTGACCCTGCAGGCCGGTCAGGAGCGAGGTGTGGTCATGGAGTCGTCCGCCGACGGACCGCCGCGCGAAATCCGCCTCAACGAATTCCAGATGCTTTTCGACGACACCGTCCGGTACTGGCGGTCCTGGCTCGGCCAGTCCCGCTACTCGGGCCGGTGGCGCGAGGCGGTGGAGCGCTCCGCCGTGACGCTGAAGCTGATGACGTACGCACCCAGCGGCGCTCTGGTCGCGGCCCCGACGGCGGGACTGCCGGAACAACTGGGCGGCGAGCGCAACTGGGACTACCGCTTCACCTGGATCCGCGACGCCTCGTTCTCCGTATACGCCCTGCTGGGACTGGGGTTCAAGGAGGAGGCGACCTCCTTCATCGGCTGGCTGCGCGACCGCGTGAAGGAGAGGGCGGGCAGTGCCGGAGACACGGGACCGCTGAACATCATGTACCGCGTCGACGGCTCGTCCGACCTCACCGAAGAGATCCTGGAGCACTGGGAGGGGTACCAGGGCTCTGCACCGGTGCGCATCGGCAACGGCGCCGCGGAGCAGCTGCAGATGGACATCTACGGGGAGGCGTTGGACAGCATCTACTTCGCCCACCAGCGCGGGATACAGCTGGACCACGGGGGCTGGAAATCGCTGCTCACCCTCCTCGACTGGCTCACCGACCACTGGGACCAGGCCGGAGAGGGCCTGTGGGAGACCCGTGGCGGTCGTAAGAACTTCACCTACGGCCGGGTGATGTCCTGGGTCGCCTTCGACCGCGCGCTGCGGCTGGCGGCCGCCAGCGGCCGGCCTGCCGCGGTCGAGCGCTGGGGCCGTGAGCGGAACAAGATCTACGATCAGGTCCTGACACAGGGCTGGGATGCCGGTCGCAAGGCCTTCGTCCAGCACTACGGCAGCGATGTGCTCGACTCCTCGCTGCTGCGGATGCCCACCGTTGGCTTCATCACCCCGGACGATCCCATGTGGATATCCACGCTGGACGCGATGGACCGGGAGCTGGTGTCCGACAGCCTGGTGTACCGGTACGACCCCGGGGCTTCGCCCGACGGGCTGCGCGGCTCCGAAGGGACTTTCTCCCTGTGCACGTTCATGTACGTCGACGCGCTGGCGCGGGCCGGGCGGCCCGAACAGGCCAGGCTCGTCCTCGAGAAGATGCTGACGTACGCCAATCACCTCGGCCTGTACTCCGAGGAGATCGACCTGACCGGGCGGCAGCTGGGCAACTTCCCTCAGGCGTTCACCCATCTCGCTCTCATCGACGCGGCCATCACCCTGGACGCGACGCTGAACCGGGCCGGCAGCAACGGGACGTAGGTGCCGTCGGGTACGACGGATCAACCGCCCAGGACGAGCCGGACCGGCCTCACGGGCCCGGCGGCGCGGGGCTGAGCAGCCCGACGGTGTCACCGGCGCGCGGCGTGACTGCGTGGGCCTCGGTGACCGGGTCCACCGGCCGTCGGCCCGTACCCCGCTGCTGCTCGAGCCCCGCCCACATCAGCACCTCGAGTCCCGCGGACTTCAGGGACCGCCCCAGGTCGATCACCCAAGGATCCCCGCCGACCAGCAGGGGCCTGGTACGCGCCGATCTGATGACGGGCGCCTTGGGGATTGAACCGGCTTCGGGCGGGCAGCGCGCGACTCCGTCGGGCGGACACCGGTCCGGCCACCTGGTCGGCTCACGCGCCTTCACCCGTTCCGGCAATCACCCGAGATGCGAGACGTACGTGGTCACGGACAATTGGACTGACCCCGCCGGACAGGAAGTGCATGCGATGAGCAAGGGCAGCCGGACCTCCGACGACGTAGCGCACCTGTCGCCCCGGGAACGGGCGGACAGGGGCAGGGCGGCCCGCAAGCAGGTGCCGAGATCGAGCCATGCCGGCTTCTCCCCCGCCGCGGGGCGTCCGGACCCGGTGGACGTGATCGAGGAGCAGTCGGCCACGCGGGTGCCCGAGCTGGTTCCCATCCGCTACGGACGCATGACGGAGTCGCCGTTCCGCTTCTACCGGGGTGCTGCCGCGATCATGGCCGGCGACCTGGCCTCCACTCCCCGCTCGGGAATCACGGCCCAACTGTGCGGAGACGCCCACCTGTTGAACTTCCGGCTGCTCGCCTCCCCCGAACGGCGGCTGATGTTCGACATCAACGACTTCGACGAGACGCTGCCAGGCCCCTGGGAATGGGACGTCAAGCGGCTGGCAGCGAGCCTGGTCATCGCGGGACGGGAGAACGGCTACACCGACGAGGAGCGTGCGACGGTCGTCCGGGCCGCCGTTGGGTCGTACCGCCAGTGGATGCGTCGCTTCGCGGGCATGGGCAACCTCGAAGTGTGGTACACCCGCGCCGACATGGAACAGATCCAGGCCCTGCTGGACCAGAAGCTCGACAAGAGGGGCCGTGGACGTCTGTCGGCGGCCATGACGAAGGCGCGGACCCGGGACAACCTCAAGGCGTACCAGAAGCTCACCCGGATCGTCGGTGGTGAACGCCGGTTCGCCGCCGATCCGCCGTTGGTCGTACCGATCGAGGACATGTTGCCCGGTGCCGAGCGCGACTGGGTCCAAAACGAGATCCGCGTGCTCGTCGACCGGTACGCCCGTACCCTGGCAACCGACCGGAGGCACCTGCTCCGGCAGTACCGCGTGGTCGACATCGCGCGCAAAGTGGTCGGCGTGGGCAGTGTCGGGACCCGCTGCTGGATCCTCCTGCTGCTTGGCAAGGACGACGAGGATCCGCTCATCCTGCAGGCCAAGGAGGCCGACCGGTCTGTGCTCGCCACACACGTCGGCCAGAGCAGGTACGACAACCAGGGAGAGCGCGTGGTCGCGGGGCAGCGCCTGATGCAGGCCGCCGGCGACATCTTCCTGGGCTGGGACCGGGTCGTGGGAATCGACGGCCGCCGACGGGACTTCTACGTCCGCCAGTTGCACGACTGGAAGGGCATCGCAGAGCCCCAGCTCATGGTGCCGAACGGTATGCGGGTGTTCGGCGAGCTCTGCGGCGCGACCCTCGCCCGGGCCCACGCCCGCTCCGGGGACCGGATCGCCATCGCCGCGTACCTGGGAGGCGGCGACGGTTTCGACCGTGCGCTGACGGAGTTCGCGGAGAGTTACGCGGACCAGAACGAGCGCGACCACCGGTCCCTGGTCGACGCCGTGCAGACCGGCCGGGTGGCCGCCGCACCCGCATGACACCCGCCTGATGGTCAGTCGTCGTCGGCCGTGCCACCGAGGCCGGGCGCGCTGCGCTGAAGGTCGGCATCGGTGAGGGATTCCAGCTCGCCGTGGGTGTCCAGCCAGTAGAGCAGGACGACGGCAGGTCCGACGAGCAGCACGGCGACGAGCGTGACGACGCCGAGCCAGCGCAGCGTCGTGGGAGCGCCGGCGGCTTCCGCCACGGTCAGGGACGTGGGGATGAGGTAGGGGCGCTGGGCTGCCCCCCAAGCGATGACGGCCGCCGCGACCACGCCCACGGCCGTGAAGCGGGACCAGGCGCCGGACGCCCGGAGCAGGAGCCAGACCGTGGCGGCGGCGCACACTGCGGCCAGAACGACGAACCCGAGGCCGAGGCCGCCCGTGAGCCCGTTCCACACATAGGGGGCGTCGCCGTGAGTGACGGCTAGCGCCGCCAATCCCAGCACGGTTACGACGGCGAGGCTGCCGAGGGCCCGCAGCCGGAAGTAGCCGACGAGGTCGGGCGCGCCGAAGCGTGCCGCGTCTCTGGCCAGGAACACGGCTCCGAGGAAGGCCGTCGATGCGACGGTGAGCAGCCCGAAGAGGACGGAAGTGGGGTTGGACCAGGCTTCCGCCGAGGCTTCCGTTCCCGGCGCCACCCGGCCGGAGGCGATGCCGCCGACGGCCGCGCCGAGGAAGAAGGGGGTGAGCAGCGAGGCGACGGCGAACACCGCCCCGAAGATGCGCCGACGGGCCAGGCGCCGGGCGGGTTTGCGCAGGGCGAACCCGGCGCCGCGCAGGACCATGCCGATGGCGGCGAGCGCCAGCGGCAGCCACATCGCGGAGAACACGGTCTGGAACAGCGTCGGGAATCCGGTCCACATGATGATGAAGACGAAGATCAGCCAGACGTTGTTGACCTCCCAGACGGGTGCCATGGCGTGGTCGATCAGCCATCTGGGGCGCTTGCCGCGTTCCGCGCCGCCGGCGGTCAGGTCCCAGAACCCGGCCCCGTAGTCGGTGCCGCCGGCGCAGGCATAGGCGGCCACCGCGAGCAGCAGTACGGCGGCGATGAGGTTCGCGGTCATCAGAGCCCGTCCTCGTCCGCTCCGGACCCGGCGCCACGGGAGGCGAGTACGTCGGCGGCGGGCGGCCGGGATCGGGGCCCGTACGGCGTCTCCGCCTCCGGTCCCTCGCCCGGTTCCCCGGCCTCCCGGCGCTCGTCGGCGAGCCTCCAACGGGTACGCATCTTGAGCAGTACGGCGAGCAGTGAGCCGAAGATCAGCACGTACACCACGATCACCACGCCCAGCATGATCCACAGGCTGGTGGACCGGGTCGACGTCACTGCTTCGGCGACCCGCATGTTCTGGTAGACGATCCAGGGCTGGCGGCCCACTTCGGTCGTGATCCAGCCGCACTCGACGGCGACGACCGAGGCGACTCCCGCACAGGCCGCGCTGCGGAAGAACCACGGGGAGGCGGGCAGCCGGCGGTGCCGCAGCCAGACCAGGCCGTACCAGAGGGCGATGAGAACGAGCAGCGAGCCGATCACGACCATGATGTCGAAGGCCCAGTGGGCGATGGTGGCCTGAGTGGCCGTGGGCCGGTGGCTCGCCGGGACGGACGTCAGTCCCGTCACCTTGGTGCCGGGACTGAACCCGGCCAGGATGGAGTCGAGTTGGGGGATCTTGATGCCGCCGGAGATGGTTCCGTCCGGGTGAAGGCGTCCGAACAAGTACTCCGGCACATGGGTGTCGGTCTTCCAGACGATCTCCGTCGCGGCGAACTTCACCGGCTGCTTGTGGAAGACCGACCGTGCGATGGAGTCTCCCAGCATGAGCTGCACCGGGGTGAGCACCGCGGCAACGGTGAAGGGAAGGGTGAAGCCCAGCCGGTGGTAGCGGTCCCTGCGGCCCCGCAGCCAGCCGACCGCGTAGACGCCGGCGACGACGTATCCCGCGGTCACCAGCATCGCCACGACGAAGTGCCAGTACTGCGGTCCGAACATCGGGGTGAAGATCGCCGACCAGATGTCGACGTCGACCGGGTTGCCGTCGGAGTCGAGTGAGAAGCCTTGGGGCGTATTCATCCACGAGTTGGCCGCCAGGATGCCGAACGCCCCGAGCAGTGCGGCTGCGGGAAGCGGCAGGCCGAGCAGGAAATGGGTCCGCGGCTTCAGTCTGCGCCAGCCGTAGAGATAGATGGCGATGAGTACCGCTTCGAGGAAGAAGGCCCACGCCTCGACACCGAATCCGATGCCGAAGACATCACCCCACTTGCCCATCAGGCCCGGCCAGAGCAGGCCGAACTCGAAGGACAGGACGGTGCCGGTGACGACGCCGACCGCGAACTGCACTGCCATGACGGCCGACCAGCGTCTGGCGAGGAGCAGGGCGACGGGGTCGTTGCGGCGCAGGCCGCGATAGTGCATCACCAGGGTGAGGAGCGGCAGCGCCACCCCAAACGGCACCAGGATGATGTGGGAGGCCAGGGTGAATGCCATGAGCTGCCTGGCCGGCAGCAGTTGGGCCGGGGCGTCCGCCAGCAGGTGGACCGTGGTATGCATACGTGCCTTTGCTGCTCGCGACGTGCAGGAGAGGGTCAGCCGCCGGTGGCGAATCCGGGGAAGAGAGTCATCCCGCCGTCCACGTAGAGGGTGGTCCCCACCACGTAGTCCATGAGGTCGGACGCGAGGCCTACGACGGCATGGGCGATGTCCTGGGGTTCGCCGATGCGCTTGTAGGGGATGAGCCGCAGCAGATCCTCCTGGGCCTGAGGTGTCTCCCAGGCGCCGCGGTTGATCGGCGTCTTGATGGCTCCCGGGGCGACCGCGTTCACCCGGATCTTCTGCGGCGCGAGTTCCTGCGCCAGTGTCTCCATCATCATCTGTACGCCGCCCTTGGAGGAGGCGTAGTTCACATGCCCCGCCCACGGGATGAGCTGGTGGACCGAGCTCATGCAGATGATCTTCCCTGCCGCGCTCGACACCTCCGGGACGACCCCGCGCCGCAGGAACTCCTTCGTCGCCTCCCGGGCGCACAGGAACTGACCCGTCAGGTTGACGTCCAGCACCTTCTGCCACTGGGCGAGGGTCATCTCGGTGAACGGGGCGTCGCGCTGCAGACCGGCGTTGGCGACAAGGATGTCGATGGTCCCGAACTCCTGGACCATCCGGTCCACCATGCCGACGACCTCGTCCTCCCTGGACACATCCGCCTCGTACGCCGCCGCACGCACACCGAACGAGGTGATCTCCTTTACCACTTGCTCGGCGGCCTCACGGTCGGCCACGTAGTTCACGACCACGTCGGCGCCGGCCCGGCCGAGACCGATGGCCGTCGCCTTGCCGATACCGGAGTTGGCACCGGTCACCAGAGCCTTCTGCCCCTTCAGCAGATGCGTCGGGATCACGCCCTGGGGTGCGCCCGCGGTGGAATTCACGATTGCCTACCTCCTCGGTGCGCCGGTCGAGCCCGGCTCGTCACAGAATCACCGGCGGACGGGGACGGCACCTGCGGCGAAGCAGACATTGGGCCGCACGGCGGAGCATCTTCGCCCGGTCGGACCATCGACCGGACCGCCGTCAGCTCAGCCGGTCAGGTCAGCCGGTCAGGTCAGCCGGTCAGGTCAGCCGGTCAAGGATGTGGTCGCCCACCCGCAAGGCGTTGGCCATGGCCGTCAGCGACGGGTTGACCGCGCCGATGCACGGGAAGAAGCTCGTGTCGACCACATAGAGGTTGTCGAGGTCGTGGGCCTTGCAGTTGACGTCCAGGGCAGAGCTGTTCGGGTCGTCGCCGAACCGGACGGTGCCGGCCTGGTGCGCGGTGGCGGCGATGGGCATGCCCTTGTGCAGATAGATGCTGTGCGAGAGCAGCTGGTGTTCGTGCATGCCCAAGTGGCCGAGCATTCCCTGCAGTTTGTGCTGCAGGCGCTTGAGCCCGGCGACATTGTTCTTCTCGTCGAGGGACAGATGGATCCTGCCGTCCGCGTCCAGGGTGACGCGACTGTCCGGGAGAGGAAGATCCTCACTGCACAGCCAGAAGTCGACAGCGTGATGGGCCAGCACCTCGAACGGCAGGTCCGGGGTCACTGCTCCGGCCCAGCGCGGGGCCTCGCCGTGGATCTGCTCGGCGTCCGACTTGCCGAGCATCTGAATGCCGCCCAGCGGGTAGTCCCAGTCGTCCGCTCCCAGGTACCAGTCGTGGAGCGCGAGGGTCTTCTGGAACTGAGTGTCGTTGGGTTCCTTCGACAGTGCCATCAACGCCAGGTTGTTGTGCCGCATGTAATGTCGGCCGACCACGTCGGAGCTGTTGGCAAGTCCTCGGGGGTGCCGGTCGTTGGACGATGCCAGCAGCAGGGCCGCGGAGTTGACCGCCCCGCACGCGGCGACCACGATGTCCGCCCCGAACCGGGCCTCGGAGCCGTCCGCGAGCCGGGTGACGACCGTGCTGACGCTGAGCCCGGACGGGTCGGTCTCCAGCCTGACCACCCGGGCGTTGGTGATCATCTCTACGTTGGGGTGCTCCAGTGCGGGCTCGACGCAGATCACCTGAGCGTCGGACTTGCCACGCACCAGGCACGGGAAGCCGTCCACCCGGTTGCAGCGGATACAAACGCTGGAATGGGTCGCCCGGCCGTTTCCGTCCTGGCTCAGATTGACACCGATGGGCAGGTGGAAGGGGCGCAGTCCGCGCTTCTCGAGGTCGTCGCTGAGCTGTTGGATGCGCGGCTCGTGTTCGACGGGCGGGTGGGCGTACTGCGCGCTCGCCGGTCCTTCGCCGGGGTCCTCGCCGTGCCGCCCGTGCACCAGGTAGAGGTGTTCGGCCTGGGTGTAGTACGGCTCCAGGTCCTCGTAGCGGATCGGCCATGCGGGCGAGATGCCGTCGTGGTGGCGGAGTTCGCCGAAGTCCTCGGGGCGCAGCCGGAAGAGGGCGGCGCCGTAGAACTTGGTGTTGCCGCCGACGTAGTAGTTGACCTCGGGCGGGAACTCGTTTCCGTGCTTGTCGAGCCAGAACTCCGGGGCCCGGTACTTGCCCTTGACGAACACGGCGGTGGAGTCCCAGTTGTCCCGCTCGCGCGGGAGGAAGTCACCGCGCTCGAGGATGAGCACGCGTTTCCCGGAGGGGGCGAGCCGGTGGGCGAGCGTTCCGCCGCCGGCACCGGTACCGATGATGATGATGTCGTAGTCAGGGGCATCGCCCACGGCGACCACCGTCCTTGCGCTCGCGGCCCTGCGCTCCCCGCCGGGACCTGTCACTGCGCGCTGCGGAAAAATACCCGTCCCACCCATTCGAACCTATCCGCCCTTTCGGTTCACGGCGACCGGACCGGTGCTGCCGCGGCCGTCGGGCCGCGGTCACAGGACGGCGATCGGATTCACCGGGGAGCCGGTGGCGGCGGGCAGCCGCAGCGGGGCGACCACGCACAGGAAGCTCCAGCGGTCCGCAGCTGCGCACGCAGGAGCCAGCTCCTCGAACTGCAGATAGTCCATCAGGTGCAGCCCCATGGCGTGTATGGCCAGCACATGCACGGGAAAGGCGATGTCCGCAACCGCACTTGGGGCGGTGTCGTTGTTGCCGTCCGAGCCGAGCACCGCGACCTTCCGCTCGGCCAGGAACCGCACCGCAGTCGGATGAAGTCCGGCCCTGGCCTGCGCCGCGTTCCAGGCCCCGAGTTCCCGGCGCCGGCGGCGGTGACCCACCCGGACGAGCAGCAGGTCTCCCTGGCCGGCCCGGACGCCCTGGGCGGCCTCGGCGGCGGTCAGGTCGGCGGCCGTCACCTGATCGCCGGGCTCCAGCCACGGCACGCCGCGCAGTCGTGGGATGTCCAGGAGCACCCCGCGGCCGACGATGCCGTCCCGAACGATGTCCAGGGAGAGTGAACCTGCGCCGTCCGGTGTCACACTGCTCGCGGGGATCCCGTTGTAGAGCTCACCGTCGAACAGCACGTGGCAGAGCGCGTCGAGATGGCTGTCGGCGTCCCCGTGCACATTCATCGCGAACCGGTCGAGGGCGAAGTGCAGCCCGCCCGCGCCGATGTCACCGGCTGCGGGTCCGGTCATCCGGTGGTCCGCGGGTTCAGGGTTGTCCGGTCCGGGCCGCGTCTCGATGGGCGCGGCGAGGGACACCGTACGGCCGGACCGGACCTCGGCGGCGGCTGCCACCACGCGCTCGGGCGTCAGGTGGCCGAGCGCCCCGCGCCGGTCGTCCGGACTGCGCCGGGCCTCGTCGCGAAGGTGCTCGTAAAGCGCCCGGAAGGCGTCCGTGGTCATGGCCTGCGGGGCCGGTGGTTCCGTGCGCGTGGCCATGAGGATGCTGCCTCCCGCCGACGAGTTGTGCATACGGCCGTCTCATTGTCGATCGGCCGGTCCGGGGCCGCGACAGCGGCGCCGGCCTCAGCCGCTGGTCCCCCACGGGCCGAGCCCCCACCGGAGCACATGGCTGCCGCCCGGCTCGAGGGCGGCGAGATCCGTACCGCTGCGGAAGGCGTCCGCCGGGCAGGACATGGCCTCCACGGCGACACCGCGCCGCCGCCGCTCGGGCTCGGGCAGCGTGTCACCGGTGTACACCTGCACGTATCCGGTGCCTTCGCCGAGCCAGAGATCGATGCCATGGAGGCCCGAGGGGTGAGCCAGCCGCACCACGGCCCGGCCGGAGCCGTCACGGTCGAGTCCGGCGAAGGCGGTGTCCAGCTGCTGGTCGCCGATGGGGCGGGCGGTGCGGAAGTCGTACGGAGTGCCCTCGACCGGTTCGTGACCGGTCGGCAGGCCCTGCTCGTCGGTGCACAGCCGGTGGCGGGCGGGCACGGTCAGCAGTGCCGTGTCCACCGCACCGGTGCCCACGGTCAAGTAGGGGTGCTGGCCCACACCGTAGGGTGCCGCGATGTCCCCCACGTTGGTCGCGGTGACGGCAACCTCGAGCCCCTCCGGCCCCAGCCGATAGTCGGCGAATACCTCCAGTTGGAAGGGATAGCCCGGCTGCGGGAAGAGCGTGGTGCCCACCCTGACTCCGTGGTCGCTGCGGGCGAGCAGCTGCCACGGGGTCCAGCGCAGCAGGCCGTGGATCGCATTGTGCTTCTCCGGCTCGGTCAGTGGGAGTTGCAGGTCCTGGCCGTTGAAGTGGTAGCGCCCGCCGCCCACCCGGTTGGGCCAGGGGACGAGCAGCTGCCCTCGGCCGCCGGTGATCCGCGCGTCGGCGGTGAACCCGTCCAGCAGCTGTCGGCCGTCCACCTCGTAGTGGCGCAGGGCGCCGCCCAGTTGGACCACGACGGCCTTCTGCCCGCCGTGACGCAGCTGCCACTGTTCTCCTGTCGCGCGCGGGGACATGAGCGGCTCCTCGGGCGGTGCGGGCGGCCGCCGCGCCCGCGGTTGGCGGGAGTTGGGGCCGCTGGAGTCCCGCGCGTCACCTCTCCGAAGGACTCGGAGCCGCGCACAGCGCCCAGATGACGAAGCCGTCGATGGCGATCAGCACCATCGCCCAGAACGGCGCGTAGGGCAGCCACAGGAAGTTCGCGATCATGGCAAGACCTACCAGCACCACACCGACGACCCTCGCCCACGTGGCGCCCTGGAACAGGGCGAATCCGGCGAGGACGATCACGATGCCGAGGATCAGATGGATCCAGCCCCATCCGGTGAGGTCGAACCGGTAGACGTAGTCGTCGGTGGCGACGAACACGTCGTCGTTGGCGATGGCGGCGATGCCCGCGAAGAGCGTCATGAAGCCGCCGAAAACCATCAGGACGGCTGCGAAGACCAGCCACCCGCTGCCGAGGCCGCTCTTCTCCGAACTGCGCGCCGCAGCGCCCGTGTGGGTTCCGCTCACATGACTCGTCATGGTGCGCTCCTTCGTGTCGTACGACCGGCCGGTCGGGCTCCCGTTCGGCCGATCGGGTTACCTCCAACATCGGTCCAAGTGATCCGTTTCGCGACTCGGGGCTGTTCCGCAGCGGCGCGACGCCGCTCTCAGGACCGGTCGGCCGCGTGGGTGGGCACAGATCCGGCAGGCTTGCCCACCGGCGGAACAGCCCGTCCGGGAGGAAGCAGCTCGGCGGTCACGAACGCCACGATGGCCGCCAGGATCACCACGGGGCTCATGGCGGCGCTGCCGAGCATCAGGACGACGAGCACCATGCTGCTGATCGGCAGCCGCAGGGCACTGGCCGCCGCGGCCGCCATGCCCGCAGCCAGTCCCGGTACGACACCCAGACCCGGAAGGGGCGCGAGCAGCACGCCCACCGCGCCGCCCAGGAACAGCGCGGGAAAGATGGGCCCGCCTCGCAGGCTGCCCAGACAGAGCGCGTAGGCCGCGCCCTTGCAGAGCAGTACGGCGATCAGGGCGCCGACCCCCCAGGCGTGCGGATCGGCGGCGAGCCCGGTCAGCGTGGCCTGACCGGACGAGGCCACGTCCGCGGGCGACCTGTCGGTGACGAGTGCGTACACGGCGGCGCAGGCGCCGGCAGCCAGTGCGCAGACGGCCGTGTGGGCGACGGGACGCGTCGGGACGAACGCGGCGACCCGCCGGCCTCCGACCAGCACCAGATGCACGGCGGCACCGATCGCGACCGCCATCAGCACCGACCAGACCACGTCTCCGGTGTCGAGATGCGGAAACGGTGCCCTCAGCTTCAGGGACAGACCGCCGGTCGAGAGGCCGGTCCAGTTGCCGAAGCCCGTGAACACGAGCGAACCCACCCCGCTGGACAGCAGCGCCGGCAGCATGACCGCGAACAGCTGTGGACCGCCGACCCCCGCCACCTCCATGAGCAGCACCCCGGCGACCAGCGGGTTCCCGAAGATGGCCGCGAGAGCCGACGCGGCCCCGGCCGCGCCCACGAGCGCCGCGGTCCCCGGGGTGGCCGGTGCGTGGGCGAGGTCCTTGAAGAGGAGCGCCAGGCCACCGCCGAAGGCGATCAGCGGGGCTTCCGGGCCCAGGGTCGCGCCCAGCGGGAGGCTGGCCACAGCCGCGAGGATCACCCCCGGCAGGGCCCTGGCCGTGGCACCCCCCGGTTGCAGTCCCGCCGCGGGGATGTGACCGCCGGCGCCGGGCAGATGTGTGACCACCAGGCCAACGACGATGCCGGCGACCAGCAGCAGGGGCAGCGGCCACCACCACGGCGGAGTGTCCCAGTCCAGGGCCTGCGGCAGATCGGCCCACATCAGATGCTCCAGCTCGTGGAGCGCGACGAGGAACCAGAACGCGGCGAACGACACCGGAATACCGATGAGGGCGCAGAACACGAGCGTTTTCAGATAGCCCGGGCTTCGCAGCATGACGCGCAGCCGGTCCGCCTCCTCCGGCTGCGTTCCGCCGCCGGACGTGGCCGGCCGCGGACTCGGCTCCGTCATGGGGTCATCCCTTCCCAGTCCCCCATGTCCGGTGTCAGCTGTCCGGTGTCAGCCGAGGATCTGGCGCTTCTGTGCCGCGAATTCCTCTTCGGTCAGCGCCCCTTGGGCTTTCAGGTCGGTCAGTTGCTTGAGCTGATCGATCTTGTTACTCATGTCGTCGCCGGGGGTGGCCGGAGGCGGTGCGGTCTGGGCGGCGGGGGCCGCGGCCTGCTGCGCGTCGTCCTGCTGTGCCCATCGGCCCGCCTGTCGCCGCGATACGCGATTGGACACCGCGGTGGCGGTTCCGGCAACAACGGCGGTGCGGGCGACGCCACGAAGAAGTCCGGGCATGTTCACTCATCTCCCACGGTGCGTGCGGGGCGGGCCGTCGCGCGGACGGTCCGCGGGTCGTTGCTCTCAGCCGGCGACCGGTCTGTCGGGGGCCGTCGCCTCGGCCGCGTCCAGCGAGGCCAGCAGGGCCTGGACGGGAATTCGGCCGCCCGCCACCAGCTGCGCACCACTGCGCCGCATGGCCCGGGCGAAAGGTGCCGCCCAGAGGTTCTCGTACACCAGGATTCCCGCGGAGTTGCCCGGCTCCAGCGCGGCCCCGGCCTCGTCGATGTCGTCCTGGCCCAGCAGCCCGGACGAGGCGCCCTCGAAGACGGTCAGGTCGACCTCGTCCCCGAGGTCCCTCAGTTCCAATGCGGCTACCGAGCCGTCGCTGTCCTTGCGGACGAAGAGGAGGTCGAGGATGCGGATGATGCCGCGATCGACCAGATCGACGAGCAGGGGGAAGCCCTCGCCCGTCATGCGATTGCCGGGGAACTCGACAACCATGTAGTCGACGGGTCCCATCGCTTCGAAGTCGTCGCTCATCGCCACTCCTCACGAGCGGGTAGGGGTCCGGGCCTCGCGCGGCGCTCGCCACGGCAGACCGCGGTGGTCAGCCCTCCAGGTCATTGCAGCACCCCGCGGAGGGCTTCGCACTTCCACTTCCCACGTGCGTCAGAACCGGGCGTGGGCGGTGATGTCCGCGCCGAACTCCTCGATCATCGCGGGCGTCACCGTCGGCCTGCACTGGGCGATCGCCGAGAGACAGTCCTCTGTGCTCGCGCCGAGCGCCCTTTGGTCGCCCTTGCCGCTGCCGAGCGTCTCCAGGTCGCGCTCGAACGCCGTCTGGGCGGCGATCCGGGCCGCGTGCTCGATGTCGGCGGGGGTGAACAGATCGGTGGCCGCCACCAGGACCGTCACATCCACGTCGGGCCGGCCGTCCGTGTACCGGGACCAGATCGCCGCTCGGGCCGCCGTGTCCGGCGTGCCGATCGGGATCAGATAGTCGAATCTGCCGGGGCGCAGAAACGCCGGGTCCAGCGAGCAGATGGAGTTGGTGGCGCACACCAGCAGGCGCTCGTCCCGCTCCCGGAAGCCCGGTATGAGCTTGAGCAGTTCATTGGTCACCCCGTGCATTCCGCCCGGCTGTGCGGGCTCGGTGCGGACCGGGGCGATCTCCTCGACCTCGTCGATGAAGACC
Organism: Streptomyces sp. NPDC019443; assembly: GCF_044389785.1. NCBI lineage: Bacteria > Bacillati > Actinomycetota > Actinomycetes > Kitasatosporales > Streptomycetaceae > Streptomyces > Streptomyces sp. NPDC019443. The sequence continues at coordinate 283,137 of NZ_JBIRYJ010000001.1, read as the reverse complement.
AGGACCCGTTCGAGCTCGGCGATCCGGGCGAACGCGCTGCGCAGGGCGGCCGCCAGGTTTCCCTCGTCGGCAAGGCGGGACGGGAGCAGTTCGACGAACGGCCAGCCGAGCTTGGAGGCGATGCCCCGGGCGAACGTGGTCTTCCCCGTACCGGGCGGGCCGAACAGGGCGATGGCCCGCGGCGGCCTGACACCGTGGCGGGCGGCTCGCTCAGGTTCCGCGAGCGGCAGTACGACGCGCCGTTCGATGAGGTCCTTCTGCGCCTCCATGCCGGCGATCTTGGCCCACAGGTCGTTCGGCAGGAACCGGCCGCCGAGATCCTCCAGCAGACTGGCCACGGGGCCGTGGAGCGGCTCGACCTTCTCGAAGTAGGCCACGGCAGGCTGCCGCGTGTAGCCCGCATTGAGCAGACCCTCGCCCAGCAGTTCTTCCTCGGGCAGTACGTAGGCGATACGGCCCACCCGGGCGGCGACGAGCCGTCGCTCCAGCTCCACCAGAAGGGCGCTCGCCAGTCCCCGGCCGCGCCAGGCCGAGGAGATGGCGATACGCATCACCCAGGCGCGCTCACCGGCCACGGAGGCGAGGGCCGTGCCGATGGGGACGCCCCGGTGGACGGCGACCACGGCGGGCTGCCGCGAGGTGAGCGCGCCGATGCATTCCGCGAGTGAGAAGACCGATTCCTGTCCGAGTTCGGCCGTGGTGTCGATCAGGTGGACCACCGCCGCGAGATCGCTCTCGCGGTAGTCGTGGATGAGCCAGTTCACCGGTACCGCCCCTCGTTGGGTGCTGTTCCGGTGAGGCTAGGGGCGGCTGCGCGGCGGGTCCTGCTCCACTGTGCACAACGCCCAGCCTGGAAGCCCGACGTTACGTAGGTAGCCAGGACCGGCCAGGATCTGGCGGCCGGTGCGCGAAGTCAGGCCTCGGGGCCCGTCGTACGGTGGACGACGTTCGACTGCTCGCCGTAGTAGTAGGCCCGGACGCGGACGGTCGACTTCTTCTCGTCGGGCAGGGTGATCAGGCCGATGGATTCGATGTCGGGTCCCGCGACCGCGGCGACGCGGAAGTCGGGGTCGCCGGCGGGCCGCAGTTCGATGAGGTAGCCCTCCTCGCCGCGGGCGCGGTCCTGCCAGGTGAGCCTGATGCCGTTCGCATGCATGACCGTGACCTTCAGCCCCGCGGGAGCCGCGGCCTTCGTTCTCACCGAGTGGGACGGGCCGCTGTCGCCCACCGACGTCCGTGGCTCCGCCCATTCGTGGTCGTTCCGCTGGTCCCGCTGGCTGAAGTCGCCCGCGGGCAGCGTGACGTTCACCGCTGCGGAGGTGGGCCCGTAGAAGGGCCGCAGCCGGTAGTAGAAGGGGGTCTTCGGCATCAGATCGGGGTGCGTGAACGCCGCCCGGCCGGGCGGCAGGAACTGCAGGATGGTGTACGGGCCGCCGGGTTCGGTGGCGAACTCGACGGTGCGGCCTGCGGCTCCTGGATCGCGGCCGTTCCAGCGCAGGGTGATGTCGGTCGGCGAGTCGAGCGTCGCGGTCAGTGTCATCCGCGGCCTCTCGGCGGTGGGGCTTTCGGCGGGCGCGTCCGCGCAGCCGGCCACGGCGGCCGACGTGACGGCAATGACGGCTGCGGCGGCCGGCGCGCGGTACGCGCCCCCAACTGCTTTCATCCCGGCCCTACTTGCGCCAGAACTTGATGCCGCTCCACACCACGGTGGCGGGACCCTGACCACTGCTCGTCCGGTACGCCCCGAACTTGTCGTAGAAGCTGCCGCCCGGGCTGTCGTACGTGTGCTTCAGCGACCCGTTGATGTAGGTGCGGTGGCTGCTGCCCACTTGGTGAACGGTGTTGACCCGTACGCTCGTGCCGACCGTCGCCCCATTGGCCACGGTGGAGCCGCCGTGCACCGCGTAGAGCCTGCCGCCGCGTTCCACGGCCAGCATGAAGTAAGGCCCCGCGGACGGCGCGTCCCTGAACGTCTGCTTGAGGCTGATCCGGGTGCCACCCAGGCTGGTGATCTTGAAGTAGCCCTCGAACTGGCGGGTGCCGCCGGTGTACGTGGCATACCGCCGCTCGGCGCGCTGATCGCCGCTGCCGGTCGAGCAGGTGAGCTTGAAGGTGAGGTTGTCGACCTGGCCACAGCCTCTCTCCTGGACGTTGAACGAGGGCGACTGCGAGGTCCAGCCGCCCGGCTCGACTTCGGCGGAGGCGCTCGGGGCCACCAGCAGGACTCCGCAGATTCCTGCTAAGCCGGCGAGCATGGGGCGTTTACCGGTCATCTTCCACTCCCTCGACGCAGACTGTTCAGATATATGAATGCTGGGCCGGTAGCTGAACAGCTCAGCGCATAGCAACGTAAGGGCATGGCGTGTATTCGTCAATACAGTGCTCCGGCTCTATGCCTGGGCGATCAGGCGGTCCACGGCCGCCGTGCCCGTGGAACGGACCGGCCCGAGGCCCCGCGCGTCGACCGGCTGCTGGGCGAGCGCCAGCATCGGCATCGGCCCCGGCTGCTGCACCGCCGGCTGTGCCTGCGGCAGCGGCTGCGGCTTCGACTGGGGCGCCTGCGCCAGCATCGGCGCCAGCGGCTCCGGAAGCGGCTCGGGCACCTGGGTGCGCTGCCCGTACAGCACCTGCTCCATCGCCGACATCAGCCGCATCACATCCTGCTGCGGGCGCACCACCAGCCGCAGGAACCGGCTCGAACTGCCGATCTTGTTGCTGCACTCGCGCACCAGCACCCCGTGCTCGGCGAGCAGCCGGTCCCGCAGGACCGTCCCGTCCACGCCCTCCGGCAGGCGTACGTAGAGGAAGTTGCCCTGCGAGGGGTAGACGGTCAGCCCCGGCAGCTGGGAGAGCCGCCAGGTCATCTCCTGCCGGTCGCGGCGGGCCTGCTGAAGGCTCTCGGCGTACTCCTGGCGGTGCTCCTTCAGCATGAACACCACGGTCTCCGCGAAGGAGTTGAGGTTCCACTTCGGCAGTGCGGCCCGCACCTTGCCGGCCAGACTGGGATTCGACACGAGATAGCCGAAGCGCACTCCGTGCAGCCCGAAGTTCTTGCCCAGGCTGCGCAGCACGATCACATTCGTCCGCAGGACGGCCTCCGCGGCGACGCTCGGCTCCTGTTCGGCGTCCGAGAATTCGAGGAAGGACTCGTCGACGACGATCAGGTCCAGGTCCTGGAGCGAGTCGAGCAGAGCGATGACCTGCTGCTTGGGCAGGAAGCCGCCGTCGGGGTTGTTGGGGTTGCAGATGACCGCGGCGCGGGAGCCACGGGTCCGGACGAACTGTACGAAGGACGTCGGATCGAGGCGGAAGCCGTGCGCCTCGGGCAGCAGGAGCATGTCGACGCGCTTGCCGGTCTCCATCGGCTGGTCGGTCCACCGGCCGAAGGTGGGGACGGGCACGGCCAGCGACTCGTGCACCAGCAAGTGGTCGATCCAGGTGATCAGTTCGGTGGAGCCGTTGCCCATGGCGACGGTCTGCGGGTTGAGCCCGAGCACCTGGCACAGCTCGGCGGTGATGGTGTCGGCGCCGCTCGGGTAGTAGGTGAGGATCTCGCGCAGCCCGCGGCCGAGCTGGTCGAACATCGCGGGGGTGGGGAAGTACGGATTGCAGGGGATACAGAAGTCGGTGATCTCACCGGCGGGGCCACCGCCTGCCCGGTTCAGCGTGAAGTACGACGGGCTGTGCGCGGTGGACGCGCGGAAGAGTGCGGTGACATTGCTGCCGGCCATTGACCCTGCCTCCCCTGCATGGAACGGCCCGTACGGATGCGCATGGACCCTCCACGTATACGGAGGAAGATGGGGTGATGTTCACTCCTTCGGGCCCCACCTTCCGCGAGCTCGCCGTGCAGGCGCTCTCGTCCACCGAGCACGGCTACGACCTGCTCGCGCCGAAGTTCGACGAGACGCCCTTCCGGACGTCGGAGCGCCTGCTGGACGAGGTGGTTCACGCGGTCCGGCCGCTCGGCCCCTTCTCGTCGGGACTCGACGTCTGCTGCGGCACCGGCGCCGGAGTGGGTGTCCTGTCGAAGCTGTGCGAGGACCAAGTCACCGGTGTCGACTTCAGCGCGGGCATGCTCGCCGAGGCCAGGAGGTCGGCGGAGACCCGGCCGGGCGGACCGGCGGTGAACTGGGTACGGGCCGACGCCCGCGCTCTCCCCTTCGAGCGGGCCTTCGACCTGGCCGTGAGCTTCGGGGCGTTCGGCCACTTCCTGCCCCGGGAGCGGCCGCTGCTGTTCGCCGAGGTCCACAAGGCCCTGCGGCCGGGCGGCCGGTTCGTCTTTCCCGTTCCCGCGCCGCCCCGGATCGGCTCGCGGCTCTACTGGACGCTGTGGGGTTTCGATGTGGCGATGCGCGTACGGAATCTGCTGTGGCGGCCGAGCTTCGTCATGTACTACCGCACCTTCCGGCTCCCGGATGTGCTGGCCGATCTGAGGCGGGCGGGGTTCTCGGTGGAGCTGCTGCCGATGCAGGATCTGGGCCGGTTGCCGGACGGCAGACCGCGCTGCCGGCTGGTGGTCGCACGCCGCGCGTGAGGCGCGGGGTGCCCTGCCGGACGCAGGCCGGATCCCGAACCGACTGATCTTGGACAGACGGCAGTTCGAGATCCGGCAGCATCTCACGCGTCAGGGCGTGGCGATTGGCGGTTGTGCCAGCCGGGCGAGCTCCAGGGCCTGGTCACGGAACCACTCGCCCGCCTTGGGGTCGACGGTGCCGCGCTCGGGGTCCTCGGGACCCGCCGTACCGCGCAGGCACAGGCCGTCCGACTCCCCCGGGGTCTTGATCCACAACCGCGCGTCGTGCAGCGGGTCGCCGGTGCTCAGGGTGGGACGGGCGCCGAGGCCGCGACCGGGCGGGTTGCACCAGTCCTGCGCGTCGGTGTACTTGCCGACGGGCGGGGTCCAGGGGCCGAGGCCGTTGCGACTGCTGTCGGTGACGAAGTGCTTCATCCCGGCGGGGTCGGCGGGGGCGTTGTCCTTCATCCAGGCCAGGGCAGTGGGGCGGGGCCAGTACTGGGAGGGGCAGTGCGCCGGATCGCCGCCGGCCGCGGCGTGGGCGAGACAGGCGGAGATGAGCTTGCCGTACCAGGCGTTGGCGTCGTCGGTCTGGTAGTTGGAGGCGTTGGTGTAGAAGCCGGTGGCGCGGGCGCCGCCGCCCTTGACGAGGCGGGGCACGATGGTGTTGACGGAGTGCCAGGCGGGGTGTCCCGTGTCGAGGTAGACCTTGGTGCGGGCGAGGGGTTCGAGCGTGTCGACCGCGTAGTCGACTTCGGCGTAGCGGGCGGCGGTCCTGGTACCGGCGGCGTCGTCCTGCCCGCAGTCGGCGGGCAGGAGGGCGAGCGCGTCCGGTTCGAGGACGATGAGCGCGTGGCGCCCGCCGATGCCGCGGGCGATGGCGTCGATCCAGGCCTTGTACTCGGCGGTGGTGGAGGCGCCGCCGCCGGAGTAGCTGGAGCAGTCGCGGCCGGGGATGTTGTACAGCGCGAGGACGGGCACGGCGAGGTTGTCCGCGGCGTCACGGACGACGGTGCGGACGTCGCGCTCGATGTCGGAGGGGGTTTCGTCGCCGTACCAGACGGCGTGCGGCGTACGAACCATGGCGAGGATCTTGGCCTCGTCGGCGGGCCGGCCCTCGCGGCCGAGGTCGAAGGCGTGGCGGAGGGCATCGGGGTTGGCGGCGGGGGTGTAGAGCCGGGTGAGTTGGGGGTCAGGCTCGGGCGCGGTACGGGCGGGCTCGGGCGCGGTACGGGCGGCGGCGGGCTCGGGGGCGGTGCGGGCGGCTGCGGGTTCGGGGGCGGTGCGGGCGGCTGCGGGCTCGGCCGAGGGGCCGGAGAGCAGGGCGGCGGCGAGGGCGAGAGGTAAGGGCACAAGGCGGAAGGGCGATGGGATGCGTCTCACGGGTTCACTCCTGGGCAGCGGTTGGGCCGAGGCTGTCGTACGCCGAGGTGGGCGGCGGGGGTTGTGCGGGTCGCGCGTGTCTGGACTGTCACCCCGGTGGGTACGTGTGTGCGATGAGGGGCCATTCTTTCCCCTGCCCCGTCCCTTGCCGAACCCGGGGGCTGCACCCCCGGCCCCGGCAGGGGACAGCCGGTGTTCAGGGGGCTTACGCCCCAACACCCCCGGGGAGCACGGGCTTCGCGGCGCAGCTCGCGCGGGCGAAGCCGTGCACCGCCGGGCCCCTCGCCGGCGACGCGAGCCGGCCCAGGGCAGAGGAACGGGGCGCCGGCGCCCCACCCGCTCCCGCGCCGCCCGGCGGTGTCGTCACAACCAAGGCCCCCGGGGGCGTCAGGCGACCGACCCGATTCGCCCCGTCAGTTCCTGCTCGGCGTCGTGGTGGATCGGGGTGTGCGCTCCCGTCAGGGAGACCCCGCTGCCGCCGCGGCGGTTCGCCACGATCTCCGCCGCGATCGAGAGCGCAGTCTCCTCCGGAGTGCGCGCCCCCAGGTCCAGGCCGATCGGGCTGCGCAGACGGGCCAGTTCGAGTTCTGTGACGCCGACCTCGCGCAGGCGGGTGTTGCGGTCCTCGTGGGTGCGGCGGGAGCCCATCGCGCCGACGTAGGCGACGGGAAGCTTGAGCGCCAGTTCGAGGAGGGGGACGTCGAACTTGGCGTCATGGGTGAGCACGCAGAGGACCGTACGGCTGTCCACCTCCGCCGACTCCAGGTAGCGGTGCGGCCAGTCGACGACGATCTCGTCCGTCTCCGGGAAGCGGGTCCTCGTCGCGAAGACGGGGCGGGCGTCGCAGACCGTGACGTGGTAGCCGAGGAACTTGCCGACCCGTACCAGCGCGGAGGCGAAGTCGATCGCACCGAAGACGATCATCCGGGGAGCGGGGACCGCGGACTCCACGAGGAGGGTCAGCGGCTGCCCGCACCGGCTGCCGTCCTCGCCGATGACCCGAGTGCCCGTGCGGCCCGCCTCGAGCATCGCGCCCGCCTCTGCCGCCGCCGTACGGTCCAGTTCCGGGTGGCCGCCCAGCGATCCCTCGTACGAACCGTCGGGGCGGACCAGCATTGCGCGGCCCATCAGATCGGACGGGCCGTCCGTGATTCTGGCGAGGGCCGCCGCCTCCCCCCTGGCGGCGGCGGCCAGCGCGCCGGGGAAGATCCCGCCGCGTACCGGCGTGACGAGGATGTCGATGATGCCGCCGCACGTCAGGCCGACGGCGAACGCATCCTCGTCGCTGTAGCCGAAGCGCTCGAGGACGCTCCCGCCGTCCTCGAGCGCCTGTCGGCACAGCTCGTACACCGCGCCTTCCACACACCCTCCGGAGACCGACCCGATCGCCGTGCCCTCGCTGTCCACGGCGAGGGCCGCCCCCGGCTGCCGGGGCGCGCTGCCGCCGACGGCCACCACAGTGGCGACAGCGAACTCGCGTCCCTGCTCGACCCACCGGTTCAGCTCTTCGGCGATGTCCAGCATGTCGGTCTCCTCAAGGGTGTGGGTGGGCAGCGGGACTTACTTGACTCCCAGCCAGCCCTCGATCGGGTGAAGGGCGAAGTACGCCAGGAAGACGACGGACAGCACCCACATCAGCCAGCCGACGTCACGCGCCTTGCCCTGTACGGCCTTGATCAGGACGTGCGCGAGGACGCCCGCCGCGATACCCGCCGTGATCGAGTACGTGAAGGGCATCAGCACGGTGGTCAGGAAGACCGGGATCGAGGTCGCCTGGTCGTTCCAGTCGATGTGCTTGGCATTCGTCAGCATCATCGATCCGATGACGACGAGCGCGGCGGCGGCCACCTGCGTCGGGATGACTTGGGCCAGCGGGGTGAAGAACAGGCAGAGCGTGAAGGCGAGGCCGGTGACGACGCTGGCGAAGCCGGTGCGCGCACCATCGCCGACGCCCGCGGTGGACTCGACGAACACCGTCTGGCCGGAGGCGCCGGCGAGGCCGCCCATCGCGCCGCCCGCGCCGTCGATGGCCAGGGCCTTGTTGAGTCCGGGCATCTTGCCCTTGTCGTCGGCGAGGCCCGCCTGCTGGCCGATGCCGATGATGGTGCCCATGGCGTCGAAGAAGCCGGCCAGTACGAGGGTGAAGACGATGACGCCGACGGTGATGCCGCCGACGCTGCCGATGCCGTCGAACGAGACGCTGCCGAAGAGGCCGAAGTCCGGCGTGCTGACGATGGAGCCGGTGATCTCGGGGGCGTTCAGTCCGCCCCAGGCCTTCCTGTCGAGCCCGGCGAACTGGTGGACCACGGCGGCGAACAGCGTGCCGCCGACGATCCCGATGAGGATCGCGCCGGGCACCTTGCGGACCTGCAGCAGGAAGATCAGCAGGACAGTGACGGCGAAGCAGAGCACCGGCCAGCCGGTGAGCATGTCACTCGTACCGAGCTGGATCGGCTTGGCTCCCGCGATGCCGCCCTCTCCGGGCATGGAGGTGACGAAGCCGGCCTGGACCAGGCCGATGAGGCAGACGAAGAGACCGATCCCCATGGTGATCGCGTGCTTCAGTGCCAGCGGGATGGCGTTCATGATCAGTTCGCGCAGGCCGGTGACGACGAGCAGGACGATCACAAGACCGTAGATGACGCACATGCCCATCGCGTTTTCCCAGGTCATCTCCGGAGCGACCTGGAAAGCCATGACGGCGGAGACGCTGAGTCCCGCGGCGAGGGCCAGCGGCACATTGCCGAGGAGGCCCATCACGATGGTGGTTGTGGCGGCGGCGAAGACAGTCGCGGTGGTCAGCTGATCACCGTCGAGCTTGTGGCCGGCAGCATCAGGCACCGACAGGATCACCGGGTTGAGAAGGATGATGTACGCCATCGCCATGAAGGTGGTGATGCCGCCACGCACCTCCCGACCGATGGTCGACCCTCGCTGGGTTATGTGGAAATACCGGTCGAGCCAAGACCGGCCGGCGGGCTGACGCGAACCCGCGCCGGCGTCCTCCGCCGTGGTCTTGGTCTCAAGGGACTGCTGGGTCATGGTGCCTACTCCCAAGGTTCACAGGGGCACCCGCGTGAGCGTTGTAGCTGCGGGATTTGGGATGGTGCGTTGGCTGCACGACCCGGGGGACGGCCCGAGACGAACTGGTTTTGCCTGGTGTTACAGGTACTGCTGGGGTTGCTTGGTACTGCTGGTGTTGCTGGGATACGCAAGGACCGCGAGCGGTGCGGTACTTGAGTTCTCCGGGCGGTGCGGACGCGCGGAATTGTGACGTTCCTTGGAGGCACGGCGCACCGCCCGGAGAGTTTGTGGGGACGGTGATCAGGTGCCGGTGAGGTGCTCGGGGCGCACCGGCGTCCTGTTCAGCTCCAGACCCGTCGCGTTCCTGATCGCCGCGAGGACGGCCGGAGTCGAGGAGAGGGTCGGGGCCTCGCCGACGCCGCGCAGTCCGTACGGCGCGTGGTCATCGGCGAGCTCGAGTACGTCGACGGGGATGGTCGGCGTGTCGAGGATGGTGGGGATCAGATAGTCCGTGAAGGAGGGGTTGCGCACCTTCGCGGTCTTCGGGTCGACGATGATCTCCTCCATGACCGCGACGCCCAGCCCCTGGGTGGTGCCACCCTGGATCTGGCCGACGACGGACAGCGGGTTGAGCGCCTTGCCGACGTCCTGGGCGCAGGCCAGCTCCACGACCTTGACCAGGCCGAGCTCGGTGTCCACCTCCACCACCGCGCGGTGTGCGGCGAAGGAGTACTGGACGTGACCGTTGCCCTGGCCGGTGACCAGGTCGAAGGCCTCGGTGGGACGGTGGCGCCACTCGAGCTCCAGGTCGACCGCCTCACCCTCGAGGACGTCCACCAGGTCGGCGAGTACCTCGCCGCCGTCGGTGACGACCTTGCCTCCTTCGAGCAGCAGCTCGGCGGTGGCCCATGCCGGGTGGTACGAGCCGAACTTCCGGCGGCCCATCTCCAGGACCTTCTCGCGGACGTTCTCGCAGGTGTGCTTGACCGCGCCGCCCGTGACGTACGTCTGGCGGGAGGCCGATGTCGAACCTGCGGAGCCGACCTGGGTGTCGGCCGGCTGGATCGTCACCTGCGTGACGCCGAGCTCGGTGCGGGCGATCTGCGCGTGGACGGTGACACCGCCCTGGCCGACCTCCGCCATCGCGGTGTGCACGGTCACGACCGGCTCGCCGCCCACGACCTCCATGCGCACCCGCGCGGTGGAGTAGTCGTCGAAGCCCTCGGAGAAGCCGACGTTCTTGATGCCCACCGCGTAGCCGATGCCACGGACGACGCCCTCGCCGTGCGTGGTGTTGGACAGCCCGCCCGGCAGGGCGCGTACGTCCGCCTCCTCACCGGCCGCGAGCCACTGCTGCTCGGGCGGCAGCGGCCTGGCCTTGATACGGCGCAGCAGCTCGGCGACGGGAGCCGGCGAGTCGACCGGCTGCCCGGTCGGCATGATCGTGCCCTGCTCCATGGCGTTGAGCCGACGGAACTCGACCGGGTCGATGCCCAGCTTGGCCGCGAGCTTGTCCATCTGCGCCTCGTACGCGAAGCACGCCTGGACCGCGCCGAAGCCGCGCATGGCGCCGCAGGGCGGGTTGTTGGAGTAGAGCGCGAGCGCCTCGATGTCGACGTCGTCGAGGACATACGGGCCGACGCTCAGGGACGCGGCGTTGCCGACGACCGCCGGGGAGGCCGACGCGTATGCGCCGCCGTCCAGGACGATCCTGCACTTCATGTGCGTGAGCTTGCCGTCCTTGGTGGCGCCGTGCTCGTAGTAGAGCTTCGCCGGGTGCCGGTGCACATGTCCGAAGAAGGACTCGAACCGGTTGTAGACGATCTTGACCGGCTTGCCGGTACGGAGTGCGAGCAGGCAGGCGTGGATCTGCATCGACAGGTCCTCGCGGCCGCCGAACGCGCCGCCGACCCCGGAGAGCGTCATCCGCACCTTCTCCTCGGGCAGGCCGAGGACGGGAGCGATCTGGCGGAGGTCGGAGTGCAGCCACTGGGTGGCGACGTACAGCTCGACACCGCCGTCCTCGGAGGGGACCGCGAGGCCGGACTCCGGGCCGAGGAAGGCCTGGTCCTGCATGCCGAAGGTGTACTCGCCCTTGACGATCACGTCGGCGCGCTTGGCGGCCTCGTCGGCATTGCCGCGGACGATCGGCTGGCGGTGCACGATGTTCGGGTGCGGGACATGGCCGATGTGGTGGTCGGTGCGGCCCTCGTGGACCAGCACCGCATCGGGCGCGGTCGCCGATGCCTCGTCGGTGATGAGGGGGAGCTCGACGTACTCGATCTTGATCTTGGCGGCGGCGCGGCGCGCGGTCTCCGGGTGGTCGGCTGCGACCAGGGCGACCGGCTCGCCGTGGTGGCGGACCTTGCCGTGGGCGAGCACCGGGGTGTCCTGGATCTCCAGGCCGTAGTTCTTCACCTCGGCGGGGAGGTCGTCGTAGGTCAGCACGGCGTAGACGCCGGACGTCGCGAGCGCCTCGGAGACGTCGATCGACTTGATCTCGGCGTGCGCGACGGTGGAGCGGAGCGTGTGGCCCCACAACATGTCCTCGTGCCACATGTCCGAGGAGTACGCGAACTCACCGGTGACCTTGAGCGTGCCGTCGGGCCGCAGCGTCGACTCGCCGATGCCGCCCTTGGTCTGTGAGCCCTGAGAGATGTTGGTGGGAGTGCCGGCCGGAGCGGTGGCGACTCTGGTGTTCCGTGCCATCGTCAGACCGCCTCTTCCTGGCGGGCAGCCGCGAGGCGGACCGCGTCGAGGATCTTCTCGTAACCGGTGCAGCGGCAGAGGTTGCCGGAGAGCGCCTCGCGGATGTCCGCGTCGGACGGCTCGGCGTTGCGCTCGAGCAGCTCGTCGGCGGCGACCAGCAGGCCGGGGGTGCAGAAACCGCACTGGACGGCACCGGCGTCGATGAACGCCTGCTGGATCGGGGAGAGTGTCGACGGGTCGCTGCCGCCCTCGCCGGTCTGGGAGTCCCGGGGCCTGGACTCCCACTGCTGGGCGTCCTGGAGGGAAGTACCGCAGGCACCGGTGGCGCAGCCGTGCTCGGCGCGCTGCTTGGCGAAGTCCGCCAGGCCCTCTACGGTGACGACCTCGCGGCCCTCGACCTGACCCGCGGCGACGAGGCAGGAGCAGACCGGCACGCCGTCGAGGCGGACCGTGCAAGAACCGCACTCGCCCTGCTCACACGCGTTCTTGGAGCCGGGCAGGCCCATGCGCTCGCGCAGTACGTAGAGAAGGCTCTCGCCCTCCCACACATCGTCGGCTTCCTGCTGACGACCGTTGACCGTGAAGTTCACGCGCACTGTGCGCTCCTCTCGTTGCCTCGAAAGGCCTCCCAGGTCCAGCCCAGGGTCCGGCGGGCCATGACGCCGACCGCGTGGCGGCGGTAGCTCGCGGTGCCGCGCACATCGTCGATCGGGCTGCAGCCGCCGGATGCGAGCTCCGCGAACTGCTTGGCGACCGACGGGGTGATGATCTTCTTGCTGTCCCAGAAGCCGCCCTCTTCGAGCGCGGCATTCAGGAACTCCTCGGCCGCCTTCGCCCGGACCGGAGTCGGGGCGGCGGAGCCGATGCCAGTACGCACCGTGCGGGTCTCGGGGTGCAGGGCGAGGCCGAAGGCGCAGACCGCGATGACCATCGCGTTGCGGGTGCCGACCTTGGAGAACTGCTGCGGCCCGTCGGCCTTCTTGATGTGGACGGCGCGGATCAGCTCGTCCGCGGCGAGCGCGTTGCGCTTCACACCGGTGTAGAACTCGTCGATCGGGATGAGGCGGCTGCCGCGCACCGACTCGACCTCGACCTCGGCGCCGGCGGCGAGCAGCGCCGGGTGGGCGTCGCCGGCCGGGGACGCGGTACCGAGGTTGCCGCCGACGCCGCCGCGGTTGCGGATCTGCGGGGAGGCCACGGTGTGCGACGCCAGTGCCAGACCGGGCAGCTCGGCCCGGAGGTGCTCCATGATCTGGGTGTACGGCACGGAGGCGCCCAGGCGAACGCTCTCCTCGCCGACCTCCCACTCGCACAGCTCACCGATGCGGTTCAGGTCCATGAGGTACTCGGGCCGGCGGTGGTCGAAGTTGATCTCGACCATCACATCGGTGCCACCAGCAATGGGTACAGCGGTGGGGTGCTCGGCCTTGGCGGCGAGCGCCTCCTCCCAGCTGGCGGGGCGAAGGAAGTCCATGAGTGGCTCTCTTCTTCTTCATCGGGGGTCGTTCGTCGCAAGCGGGCCCGGACGGTTGACCCTCGACTGGTTATTCATGTGCTGTTAACGCGGTGTGGCCCCAGTACACAAGCCGTGCCCCGCTCGGTGCAGTCACCGAAACCATGAAGGAGTTGGCTGGTCGCCCGTCTCGTCTTGTAGATTCGAACGAAAGGCGAGGCTCAGTAACCTCACTGTTTCCCCATGAAAACCGTGGCCAGGGGCCACCGGCAACAACGAGACAGATCGGCGGCGACGAGATGCGGCTGCGCGCACTTCTGGAAACCGAAGCGCTGGGGCTGCGGCTGCTCGGCGGCGAGGACGAACTCGACCGCGGTGTTCGTGGCGTGATGACGACCGACCTGCGGGACCCGAGCCGGTATCTCTCGGGCGGCGAACTGGTGCTGACCGGGCTCGCCTGGTGGCGTACGGCGGCCGACTCCGAGCCGTTCGTCCGGATCCTGGCGGGTGCAGGGGTGGCAGGTCTGGCGGCCGGTGAGGCGGAGCTCGGAGACATTCCCGGTGATCTGGTCGAGGCGTGTTCGCGCCATCGGCTGCCACTCTTTGCAGTCAATGAATCCGTTGCATTTGCGACGATCACGGAGTACGTCGTACGCCAGGTCTCGGGTGAGCGGGCCGGTGATCTCGCGGCGGTGGTGGACAGACACAGGCGGCTCATGACGTCGGGACCGGCGGGCGGCGGACCCGAGGTCGTACTGGACCTCCTCGGCTCCGACCTGGACCTCCGGGCCTGGGTGCTCTCCCCCACCGGACGTCAGATCGCGGGGGCGGGCAAGCCGCTGCCGCCCGCGGTGAGCGCCGCGCTGGCGGGCGAGCACCTGGCCGCCACGCGCACCGGCCGCCGAGGGCCGCACCGGGCGACAATCGGCGGAGTCACGTACTCCCTCTTCCCTATCCGGAACGCCGGTCGCGGGGCCGTCCCCGCCTCCAGGGACGTACGCGAGACCGTCCTGTCGGACTGGCTGCTGGCGGTCGAGGCGGACGCGAGCGACTGGCCCGCCGCCCGTCTTGACCTGCTGCAAGGCGTGACCCAGCTGATCGCCGTCGAACGGGACCGGCGCGAGGCGGCCCGTACGGTACGGCGCCGGCTCGCCCAGGAGGTCCTGGAACTGGTCCAGACGGGCGCCGCGCCCGCCGAGATCGCGGCCCGGCTGCGGGTGGCCGCGCCGGTGCTGCTGCCTGGCCTCGGGACCGCGCCGCACTGGCAGGTCGTGGTGGCCCGGGTGGACTGGGGTCAGGACGGCGCCGCGGGTGCGGGGGTGGCGGCCGGCGGGACGGCTACGGCGATCGAAGCCGGGCCTGTCGCCCAGTCCCTGCTCGAGGAGATCCTGGTCGACCCGGCGGCGGCGGGACCCGACGCCACCGACCGGATTGCGGTCGCCCACACCGGCGAAGAGGCCATCGCACTGCTCCCGCTGCCTGCCGTCCCCGCCGACCCGGACGCGCCCGACGCCGGGTCCACTGAGGCCGGGCTGCACGCGGACGCGCTGCTGAGCTCCGTACGCGACCCGCTCTCGGCCGGCCTCGCCGACGACGGCAGGCTCACGCTGGGCGTCTCCGCCGCGGTCAGCTCGGCGGAGGGGCTGCGCGGCGCGCTGGAGGAGGCCCGCCACGCCCGCCGCGTCGCGGCGGCCCGCCCGGGCCGGGTCTGCGCGGCGGGCCACCACGAACTGGCCTCGCACGTCCTGCTGCTCCCCTTCGTCCCGGACGACGTCCGCCGCGCGTTCACGGCCCGCCTGCTGGACCCCCTGCGCGACTACGACCGCCGCCACCGCGCGGAGCTGATCCCGACGCTGGAGGCGTTCCTGGACTGCGACGGGTCCTGGACGCGATGCGCGACGCGGCTGCATCTGCATGTGAACACGCTGAGGTACCGGGTGGGCAGGATCGAGCAGCTGACGAGCCGTGATCTGTCCCGGCTGGAGGACAAGCTGGACTTCTTCCTGGCGCTGAGGATGAGCTGAGGTCTTTCTTTGGGGGGCGGGGGTGCGGGGCGCCGCGTGCGGGCTTTGGGCCCCTCCGGGCTCGACTCCTCGGGGTTGGCGTCAGGATGAGGCTGTGCCAGTCGCTCCACGTCGGGTGGAGGCCTGAGCGCAAGCGTCAACGGAGTGGTCGTCGGTCTTCAGCGGCTTGTCCTCACCGGCCGTGGCCGCCTTGTCGTCCCAGGCGTACGACGGCATCTCGGAGAGCAGGCCGTGAAGGCGCGGTGGATCGAGAGGCGGCCTCGCGGCCGCTGGTCACCTCCCCCTAGCAGTCCTCGCCGAACTTGACCGCGCTGATGGTCACAGGCTGCCCATCGAGCTTGTTCCCGGCCGCCGGATCGGTCCCGCAGACCTGCCAGTTCGATTCGAGGAGCACCATGCGGTCCTGCCCGCTGCTGTCTTTGACAGTGAGGCTGGTCGATGAGTCGAGGGTCTGGCGTGCAATCTTGACGGACTTGCCCTTCAGGTTGGGCATGGTGCCGCCTGCTGCTTCGGGCTCGTCCTGGTCTCCGCCCGCGGGGCAGTCCTCTTCGATCTTGACGGTGCCAAAGTCGACCGTGGCGTTGGTCGGGTGATTGCCGGGGGCGGGGGTCTGAGAGCAGACCTTCCAGTTCCTGTCGAGGGCCTGCATACGGCCGCGGCCGAGAGCGTCGTGGGAGTCAAGGGTGTAGAAGCCGGCTGCTTGCGCTTCGTCTTGGGCTGACTGGAGGCCCTTGCCGACGAAGTTCGGCAGGGCTGCGGTCTCGGTGCCGCTGTCGGAGGCGGGCGCTTCGTTGTCCGCCGTCTTTGTGCTGCCCGTCGAGGTGTCGGTCGTTGGGCCGCAGGCGGTGAGTGCGGCGAGTAGGAGCGCGGCGGCGGCCGCGGTGGCGCGGGTGCGCATGGTCCCCCCAAGGACATAGCGGATGAGAGAGCCCATCATCGGGGACCGGTGCGTCGTCCGGGGTGGAAATGGTGAAGTCCCACACAGAGGTGAACCTGTCGACTATGTCCGGGCACACCGGACTTGGGGACAAGATGCGGGATTGATCGCGTAAGTGCAAGCCCGGCCAAGCGGTGTGGCGGGTCACCACGGCCCCTGGTCCGCGCCCGCTGCGCGCGGAGTACCAGCGGGTGTGCTGCTCCCCCGCCTCGTCGGCGTCGGCCGGCTCCTGCTCGTCGGCGTACAGCTGTTCAAACCCGCCCGGCTCGTGCGGGGGTGCAGCAGCCGACTGCTCCGGGGCAGGCTGCGGTGTGGCGTCGGGGCCCACTCCCATGCGGCGGAGGAAGCTCCGGATGCGGTTCTCGTCGGGTGGAAGATGCCGCCTCCCCCGGCTTACCGTTCGTTGCGGTCACCCGTGGCGGTCCTGGCGAGATCCACTTTGTTGACGCCGATGCCGCGGCCGACGTCCCAATCCTGACCGTACCTTCGCCACTGAACGACGGGGCCACCTCGCGCTGATCTCCCCGGCAACGGCGCCCGCGGCGACCCCATCGGCCGCTGACCGATTGTGAATTCATTCACCTGACCCCTTGGCCTGGCATGGCCATCCATGCTGAGATGCGACAGACTCAACAGCTCAATGGCGTGCTCGGGGAGGGCAATGTGGCGCATACCGCCATGTCTGGTTCCGGAACCACTGCAGGTGACGATCCACTCCAGACCGCGGTATGGCGGCTGCGCTCGCGCGGCTGTTGGACCGATGCGGCAGCTCTGCTCGAAGCCCACACAGCGAATCCCGCCGCAGCACTCGAACGGGCCGGACTGCTCGTCGAGCGCTGTCTGTTCACCGCCGACGGCTGGGCCGAGGCGGAGGACGCGCTGCGTACGGCGGAGGCCGTGGCCCAGGACGACGAGGAGCGCGGCGGCGCGGCGAGCGAGCGCGGGCGGCTCGCGTACGCGGCGACCCGCCTCGGCGTACGCGACCGTGCCGACGAGGCCCGCTCCGCGCTCGGCCGGGCTGCGGCGCTGCTCGCCCCCACTTCACCGGGACGCCCGCTGCTCGACTTTCGCCGCGGCCTGGTCGCGGAGCACATCGCGGACTCTCCGCAGGCCGCCCGTGCCGCGTATCAGCGCGCACACGCCGGAGCCACCGCGCATGGGGACGCGCTGCTGCTCTCCTTCACCTGGCACCACCTGGCCGGACTCGCCCTGCGCGACGGGCAGTTGGCGGAAGCGCGGCACGGTTTCACCGAGTCGCTGCGGATCCGCGAGGAGCTCGGCTATCTGATCGGCACGGCACCGGTGCTGGCCTCGCTCGCCGACTGCGAGCCGGAGCCGGAGGCGGGCCGACTGCGGGCGGAGGCGGGCCGGCTGTTCCGCCTGCTGGGCGGCGTACCGGTGTGGCTGGCGGGCCAGTTGTCATCTTCGGCCCCGGCCCAGTCCTCCCCTCCGCAGCCCGAGCCTGCCGCATGACCGGAGGCGGGCCCGCTCACGCCTCGCCGAGGTCCGAGCTGATCCAGCGCTGCGGCCGCATGTGGATGACCACCTGCTCGCCGTGCTCCTTCCAGGCGAAGTCGACGTAGCCGTCGACCTTTTCGGCCGGGAGGTAGCGGGCCGAGATCTCGACGAGCTGTTCGCGGGTGGCCGGGACGGTCTCGATGACGGGGCCTTCCACGCAGACGTACCGGACGGTGGGCGTGACGCGGTCGACCATCAGGCTGAACCGTCCCGCCCGGGCGATCAGAGCGGCCTTACGCGAGTCACGCCCCGTCATGATCCAGATGTCGCCGCCAGGTGCGTACTGGTACCAGATGGGCACGGTGAGCGGAGCCCGCCCGTCCTCGCCCGCGTCCACCGCCAGCGCGGCGATGTGGGGCTCACCCAGAAACTGCTCACGCTCTTCACGGGTCAAGGCCACGAATATCTCCTTCGTACGGATTCGGGGGCGCTCCCGGACGGAGGCCTCCTACCCAGCCTCTGCTCCTAGCCGACCAGCCAGGAAAGGGACTTGGCCGGATTCATCACGACCAGAACGACCCCGACGACCACGAGCACCCAGAAGACGCCCCAAACCCTGCGCCGCCGCGCCTGCCGCTGCTGGGACGGCCACGCCCGCCACGCGTCAGGTTCCGCCCGAACCTGATTCCCGCGCTTGCCCCAGCCCCGCACTCTGCCGTGCCGCCGCGCGGCCTCCTCGTCCTCACGCCGCAGCCGCTCGGTCACCATCCGCGCCCGCGCGGACGGCTCCTTGGGCGCGGCGAGGCGTGCGGGCCCTTCGCTCTCGCGCTGGAACTCCTCCCACGCCTCGTCGGGTATGGACGACTCGGGCAGCTCCGCGGACATGAATGACCCCCCACTCGATGGACAATCCTCTGGCCAAAGGTTAGCGGCGAGCTCGACGCGGCAGCGTGGCTCAGGACTCGGCGGTCGTGATGACGCTCCACTGGCCGACCTCGTGGTAGTTCGAGTCGTAGACGACCGAACCAGTGCCGGGTTTCAGGTCGTAGTGGTGGAGGTTCCCGCCCCAGTACCGCAGGATCCGGCCCAGCTCGCCGGCGGCGCCCCCGTCAAATGCTTTGTCACCCATATCGACTTCGAGAAGAAACTTCACTTCTCGCCTCCAGTACCAGATTTGATCGCCGATGGCGATGTGGCCACCGGCTCGTGGCTTCAATCATTTCATTGAAGTGCTACGAGGGACTTTTGAGGCAGAACCCCTGGCCATCGATCAGAAATGACCGAAAAGTCTCAACCCGCAGTGAGGCGGTAGGGTGTGCCGTCCCGCGCACAACAGCCAGGAGGCGAGGCGGTGTGAGTGACCGATTGCGGGCCATCGACCTCGCGCGTACGGCAGGCATCTCGGTTCAACAGGTCCGCAACTACACAGAGATGGGGATTCTGCCGCCGGTCGAACGCACCGCCGGCGGCTACCGCATCTTTACGAGCGCCCACGCCAAGGCGCTCGTCGCCGCCCGGGAAGTGGCCGCCGGTCACGGCTGGAAGACGGCCCGTACCGCCATGCGTGCCGTCCACGACGGCGACCTGGAGACCGGGCTGGCCGCACTCGATGCCAGCCACGCCGAACTGGACAGGGAGCGGGCTGAACTCGCCATGGTGCATGATGCCCTCGACGCAATCCTGGCAGGCCGGACCACGTCCGGGCCCACGTCCCGGCAGGGTATGCGCATCGGCCAGGTTGCCGGCGCTGTGGGCGTACGGCCACCGGTGCTCCGTCTCTGGGAGGCCCGCGGTCTGCTGCTACCGGGCCGTGAAAAGTCCACGGGATACCGCGTCTACCCCGATTCCGAGGTGCGGATGGCACACGTCGTCGCGCTTCTACGACGCGGCAACTACCCCCTGGCCACCGTGCGCGCGGTCCTTGATGAACTGCGCACTACCGGCAGCCCCGAGCGAGTGGGCGAAGAGCTGGCCAACCGCGAACGGGATCTGCACCGCCGAAGCCTGCACCGACTCAGGGCCTCCGCGGCCCTGTACACCTACGTTCAGCAGCTCGGACAGCCTCAGGGATCGGCGGCAGCGGCACCGGGCAGCATCCAAGTCATGGGGATGGCACCGGGCGCTTCCGAGGGCTCCAGTCAGGAGGCGAAGTCGGCCATCCCGCCCCCGCCCGTGGTTACGCCGCCGTGAGGCTTGGGTGCGCGGAAGGGGGGCGTGTCCTGTTGGCACGTTGTTCCGGCCGGCGGGAGGGTGCCGTCGATGAAATAGCGGCTCTCGTATTCCTTGACGCAGCTGCTGGGGTTGATCAGTGCGGTGTGCCCGTACCCGCTGTTGGTGAGCAGGCGGGCGTTGGCCAGCTCTTTGGCCATGGCCTGCGAGCCCGAGTAGGGAGTGGCGGGGTCGTAGGTGGTGCCGACCACCAGGACGGGGTGCGCCGTCGGCTTGTTCCACGGACCGCTATAGCGGTTGGCCGCTACGGCCGACCAGTCGGCACACCCCTCGGTGGCCCAGGTCCAGAAGCGTCCGGCGTCGCCCGCACGGGTGGCGCTGGCCTCCTCCAGGGCGTGGTAAGCACCGGGGTCACGCGGATTGGGGCTGTCGCCGCAGAGCACCGCACCGGCCTGTTCATCGCCCGTGTACGGATTCGGATTCGGGACCGGTGGTGCGGGTGGGGGTGGGGACGGCTCCGGGACGCGGCCCTGCCAAAGGTTCTGCAGCCTGCCGGCGAGGTCCGTCCATCCGGGGTGGACAACGTAGAGGCTGCTCACTGCGTCACTGGCCGTACGGCCATAGGTCCACGCGCCCACGGGATGCTCCCGGAGCCGCCGCAGCAGCTGGTCGAACTTGTCCCGGGTAGCTTTCGGGCTGCCGGCTGAGAAGGCGCAGCGGGCGGTGGTGGTGGACCCGCACAGGGCGAGGAACCTGTCCAGGATCGCTGCCGCGCCGCGGTCCGCGCCCATGCGCAGGAATGTCGTGAGCCGGGGGTCCTCGTTGGACGCGTGGTTCGTCCAGGCCTGCGGGTCGATGTTGCTGTCGAGGGCCAGAGCGCGGACCTTGTCGGGGAACAGGTTGGCGTAGGTCGCGCCGAGGATCGTGCCGTAGGAGATCCCGAGGTAGGTGAGTTGTGGGTCGCCCACCGCCTGGCGGAGCTGGTCGAGGTCGCGAGCGGTGTCGGCGGTCGACACATGCCGCAGGAGCTCGGGGTCACGCTGCTGGCATCGCCGGGCCAGATCCTTGTACGCGGCGATCCAGGTCGTCCGCTCCTTTTCGCCCGCTGGGAAGCCGCCGGCCGGTTTGCTCGCACCCCAGGCGTCGGCTTCCTCGGGACTCTCGAAGCAGTTCACCGCGGTGCTGTTGCCGATCCCGCGGGGGTCCCAGCTGACGATGTCGAACCGCTCCCGCACCTCCCGGGGGAAAGCCTCGTAATTCTGTGGCATCTGCACCGTTCCGGGCCCGCCGGGGCCACCGGGGTTGAAGAACAGGGTGCCGATGCGCCGTCCGGGGCCGGTTGCCTTCCGTTTGACGACTGCCAGCTCAATGGTGCGACCACCGGGGTTGAGGTAGTCCAGCGGCACCCTCGCCGTCGCGCAGTCGAATGGACTGCCCTTGACGCAGGGTCTCCAGTCCAGCTTCGGGGCGGGCACAGAAGGCGGCGGCGCGCCGCGGGCCGGAGCGAGATCCGGCCCGGTGAATATCGTCGAGCAGACCACCGCCGCGGCGAGGGCCGCCGCATGATGCCGGCGGCTCGCTATGGATCCGGGTATGTGCATACTCCGTCCGTCCTCCTTCGTGGCTGAGCGCCCGATGCCACCAAGGTCCTGGACGTCGGCACGCATCCGCATCAACAGCACCGCGGTCCGACAAGGCGCACAAGCCAACCGCGGCCGAATGCGCGAGCTGCTCGAGGGCGCGTACATCGCCGGCCGCTCCAGGCAACGTCACGGCCGTGCGCGGCGCACTACTGTCCTAGGGGCCGTCAGCCGTCCGCGCCCGTGAAGTGCTCCCGCACCAGCGACCGCACCACCGCCAAGTCCTGCGCGGTCAGCGCCTCCAGCAGTGCCATGTGTTCCGCCGCGTCGGCCACCAGGTCCGCGCGGCGCATGGCGGGGGCGCTCGTCAGGGGCCATTGGGAGCGGCGGTGGAGGTCGTCGGCGACCATCACCAGTTGGTGATTGCCGGACAGTGCGAGCACCGCGCGGTGGAAGGCACGGTCCGTTTCGGCGTAGGCGGCGCGGTCGCCGGTGGCCGCAGCCGCCGCCGTTGCCTCGGCCAGGGGACGCAAGGCCGCCCAGCGGGCGGCCGGGACCGTGCGGGCCAGGCGGAGCATGACCGGGACCTCGATCAGGGAGCGGACCTCTGCCAGGTCGGCCAGTTCGCGGGCGCTGCGTACCGTGACGCGGAAGCCGCGGTTGGGGACGACCTCGACCGCGCCCTCGATCGCCAGTTGCTGCATCGCCTCGCGTACGGGCGTCGCCGAGACGCCGAAGCGCTCGCCGAGGACGGGGGCGGAGTAGACCTCGCCGGGGATCAGCTCGCCGTCGACCAGGGCGGTGCGCAGGGCTTCGAGGATCTGGCCGCGGACCGAGTGGCGCTGGACCGTGCGGGGCGCGGTGCCGGGAGCAGGGGGCTCGCTGTGGGTGTGCTCGCCTCGCGCGTCTTCCGGGGCGCGGGCGGACTGCGCCGGAATGCGTGGCTGCGCGGGGCCCGGGCGGTCGGGTGGGCTTGCCTGTCCGGGGACGCGGGCGGACCCGTACGGCTGCGGCAGCGCGGCATCGCGCGCTCGGGCCTGCTCCACTCGGGTCCTCCTCCGGCTTGGTGCCGGGCCCGGCACCAAGCGCAGGGCCCCTGTGCACCATAGGCGGACGGTGCAGCAGTTCAAACATCGAATGCGTCGGGTAAGGTAAGGCTAACCTGCTAACGATCGCGATTCGGTGGTCCCTCAGCATGAGCGTTCCCGCCCCGTTGCCCGCCCTTGCCTCGCCCTTCGGCGAGGCGTACGCGCGCCTGGCCGAGGTCTTCCCCGGGCTGCGTGTGCGGGAGCTCACGGAGGGCGAGCGGCCCCCGTCCGGCGCGGGCTGGGTGGGCGCGGCCGAGCTCGCCGGCGGAGGACCCGCCCTCGACGCCTTTCTTGCCTGGGACAACGCTCAGGTCCTGCGGGACTACGGACAGCAGGCCCGCCCCGACGTGATCGCCAGCTTCGGTCTGCACCGCTATGCCTGGCCCGCCTGTCTGCTGATCACGGTCCCCTGGTTTCTGCACCGCCGGGTGGCGCGGGCGCCCGTCGAGGACGTCGCCTTCCACCGCGCGCGGGGGCGGATGGCGGTCCGGGTGACAGAGTTCGCCTGCCTGCCGGACGACCCCGCGGCACAGCTGCCCGGCGCCCGAGTCGTACCGGACGAGGAGGCACTGCGCGCCGAGGTCCGCGCCGCCGTCGCCGAGCACATCCGGCCCGTCCTGGACGGCTTCGGGCAGCGGATGCGCCGCGGCAAGCGCGCGCTGTGGGGCATGGCGACCGACGAGATCGTCGAAGGCCTTTGGTACGTCGCGCATCTGCTCGGCGAGGAGCAGCGCGCGGTGGCGGAGCTGGAGCGGCTGCTGCCGGGGACCACCAAGCCGTACGTCGGGACCGCCGGCTTCCGCGAGCTCACCGGCCCGGGCGGCGAGCTGCTGCCGACCCGTGACCGGGCCAGCTGCTGCCTCTTCTACACCCTGAGGCCCGAGGACACCTGCGTCACCTGTCCGCGCACGTGTGACGCGGACCGCGTGGACCGGCTGCGGCCGAGCGTCTGATCTCCCGTTTGCCGGTTGACACGCCATCCGACTGGGTGATGTAAATCGAACCAACTCCCCTTGCTCATACGGTAGTTCGAAGGAAACGCACCTATCCGTATGCCGTGGCGCCCCATTGGCGTTCTCTTGCCCCGAAACCCCTTGAGGGCGCTGGGACTTCGGCCACTATGGCGGCCGAAACGCTCTACCGCGATGCAAGGGACACCGCCCATGAGACTGACCGACATATCGCTGTGGCTGCTTCCTGGCGGCGTGATGCTCCTGGGGTGCCTGGGCGCGGTGACGGTGTTCACACGCGGCAAGCGCGCCGGTGACAAGGCCTCGGCCGACGACACCTGGGAACGCAGCGAGGAGCGCCGACGGCGCAAGGAGGCGATCTACGGAACGGCCTCCTATGTGCTCCTGTTCTGCTGTGCCGCCGTCGCCGCAGCACTCTCGTTCCACGGCCTGGTCGGCTTCGGCCAGCAGAATCTCAACCTCACCGGGGGCTGGGAGTATCTCGTCCCCTTCGGCCTCGACGGCGCCGCCATGTTCTGCTCGGTGCTGGCCGTGCGCGAGGCCAGCCACGGTGACGCTGCGCTCGGCTCGCGGTTGCTGGTGTGGCTGTTCGCGGGCGCGGCCGCCTGGTTCAACTGGGTACACGCACCCAGGGGGTTCGGCCACGACGGGGCCCCGCAGTTCTTCTCCGGGATGTCGCTGTCGGCAGCCGTCCTGTTCGACCGGGCGCTCAAGCAGACCCGCCGGGCGGCGCTGCGCGAGCAGGGCCTGGTGCCCCGCCCGCTGCCGCAGATCCGCGTCGTTCGCTGGCTGCGCGCTCCCCGGGAGACCTTCGGCGCCTGGTCGCTGATGCTTCTGGAAGGCGTGCGCACCCTGGACGAGGCGGTGGAGGAAGTCCGCGAGGACCGGCAGCTGAAGGAGCAGAACCGCCTGCGGAGGCGGGACCGGGAGAAGCTGGAGCGGGCGCAGATAAGGGCACTGAACCGGCAGCACCGGGCCTGGGGGCGCGGGCGCCACCGCCTGTCCGAACTACGCTCGGAGCTTCCCGCCCTGGGCTCCGCAACCGGTTCGACACAGGCCGCCTCGGGCAGCGTCGGGTCCGTCGCGGAGCCTGCCATAGCCGAGCCGGGACAGCTGCCATTTCGTTCCCGTCCCTCCCTGCAGGCCGTGAAGGCGGCCAACGGCACTGAGCCGCACACGGTCGACCTCACCGCCGAGGACGACACCCTGACGCTGCCGCGTCTCGACTCCCTGGAGCGGAAGCTCAGGGATCTAGAGCGGCAATACGGGTAGAGGCCGAAAGCCCGTCGGCACACAGTCACGCGAAGGCCGGTCTGCGACTGTCAGGCCGGCCTTTCGCGCAGCTCGAACCAGACCACCTTGCCCACGCCGTGGGTGCGCACACCCCACGCGTCCGCGAGACTCTGCACCAGGACCAGCCCTCTGCCGTGAGTGCCGAGATGCGCTGCTGCCGGCACATCCGGTACCGGCAGTCCGGCCATGAAGTCCCGTACCTCCACGCGGAGTGTGGAGGCGGCGACGGTGGCCGTGACCACCGCGCCGTGATCGGTGTGGACCAGCGCATTGGTCACCAGCTCGCTGGCGAGCAGCTCGGCCACCTCCGCCGTGTCCTGCTTTCCCCAGTGCCGCAGCAACTCCCGCAGCGCACGTCGTACTTCAGGGACAGCGGTGAGATCCGCGCAGCCTAATCGGCGGCGCAGCCGACCGCCGCCCGGGTCTCCCTCCGCCCCAGGTTTCCTGCCGTGTCCGCTCGCTGCAGGCCCGGCACCTCCCTGACGCCCAGTCATCATCCCCACCCGCACGTCGGACAACCCTCTCTCCGGAATGGCCCCTTGTGTCGAATACGTTCACGGAAATGCATGCCCCGCGCGGACAGCGCCACTCATGCCGATTCATGTCGATTCCTCAACCAACGGCAGCGGCGTCAGAGCCTTGGTACATTCCGCAGATTGGAGCGGGCCATCTGGACCATCCGGCCTACGCCCCCGTCCAGCACGATCTTGCTGGCGGAGAGCGCGAAGCCCGTCACCATCTCCGCGCTGATCTTCGGCGGGATGGAGAGCGCGTTCGGGTCGGTGACCACATCCACCAGGGCGGGGCCCTTGTGCCGGAAGGCGTCCTTGAGCGCGCCCGCGAGCTGCTTGGGCTTCTCGACCCGTACGCCGTGCGCCCCCGCCGCCCGCGCGATCGCCGCGAAATCCGGATTGCGGTTGCTGGTTCCGTATGACGGGAGTCCCGCGACCAGCATCTCCAACTCCACCATGCTCAGTGAGGAGTTGTTGAACAGGACGATCTTCACGGGGAGGTCGTACTGGACGAGGGTGAGGAAGTCGCCCATCAGCATGGTGAAGCCACCGTCGCCCGACATCGAGACGACCTGTCGGTTCCGGTCGATGAACTGGGCGCCGATGGCCTGCGGCAGGGCGTTCGCCATCGAGCCGTGGCTGAACGAGCCGATGATCCGGCGGCGGCCATTGGGCGAGAGATAGCGGGCCGCCCACACATTGCACATACCCGTATCGACGGTGAACACCGCGTCTTCGTCGGCGAGTTCGTCCAGTACGGAGGCGACGTACTCGGGGTGGATCGGGACGTGCTTCTCCACCTTGCGGGTGTACGCCTTGATCACACCCTCGAGCGCGTCGGCGTGCTTCTTGAGCATCTTGTCGAGGAACCTGCGGTCCGCCTTGGCCCGCACGCGCGGGGTGAGACAGCGCAGTGTCTCGCGTACGTCGCCCCAGACGGCCAGATCCAGCTTGGAGCGGCGGCCCAGGTGTTCGGGCCTGACGTCGACCTGAGCGATCTTGACGTCGTCGGGGAGGAAGGCGTTGTACGGGAAGTCCGTGCCGAGCAGGATCAGCAGGTCGCACTCGTGGGTGGCTTCGTAAGCCGCGCCGTAGCCGAGCAGACCGCTCATGCCGACGTCGAAGGGGTTCTCGTACTGAATCCACTCCTTGCCGCGCAATGCATGCCCGACCGGGGACTTGATGCGCTCGGCGAACTCCATGAGCTCGGCGTGCGCGCCCGCCGTGCCACTGCCGCAGAAGAGCGTGACCCTGTCCGCATCGTCGATCATGCTGACCAGCTTGTCGATCTCCGCATCTCCAGGTCGCACGGTGGGACGGGAGGTGACCAGGGCGTGCTCGATCGACTTCTCCGGGGCGGAGTGCGAGGCGATGTCGCCGGGGAGCGAGACGACGCTGACGCCGCTCCGGCCGATGGCGTGCTGGATCGCGGTCTGCAGCAGGCGCGGCATCTGCTGCGGGCTGGAGATCAGCTCGCTGTAGTGGCTGCACTCGCGGAACAGCTGGTCGGGGTGGGTCTCCTGAAAGTAGCCGAGGCCGATCTCGCTGGAGGGGATGTGCGAGGCGAGGGCGAGCACGGGGGCCATGGAGCGGTGGGCGTCGTACAGCCCGTTGATGAGGTGGAGGTTGCCCGGGCCGCAGGAGCCGGCGCAGGCCGCGAGCTTCCCGGTGATCTGGGCCTCGGCGCCCGCCGCGAAGGCGGCGGCCTCCTCGTGCCTGACCTGGACCCAGTCGATGGCGGAATTGCGGCGGATGGCGTCGACGACGGGGTTGAGGCTGTCGCCGACGACTCCGTACAGCCGCTGGACGCCGGCGCGGACGAGGATGTCGACGAACTGCTCCGCCACATTCTGCTTGGCCATGGGATGCGTACCCTTTCTCGGCTTGGGGCTTGAACATCCATCAACCCATGGCGGGGTCGGTTACGCCTCCCAGACTGCGACAGCCGTACGGTCGTCGGCGTATCCCTTCACCCTCACCTGGGTGTCGGCGAGGAACGCGGCCAGGCCCGGCGGCTCACCGTCCGCCCAGCGGCCGCCCAGCTCTTTGGCGAGGGCGGGCTCGCCGCGCAGCGGTTCGGCGAGGCCGGTGCTGCACAGCAACAGGGCGTCGCCCGGGTGGGCCACGGAGGCGCGGAACCGGAACGGTTCGGCGGGTGGCGGGGGCGGTGCCTCGATGTACGGGGACGGGGGCGTCGCGATCCCCAGGTCCATGGTGAGACGGTCGCCGTCCGGGGTCTCGGAGGGCGGTGAGCCGAATCCGACAACGGGTGCGCCGGTGACGGCCTCGGGCTCGGGAACCAGGGGCTCGAGGTCCTGCCAGACACCGTCGCGGAGGCGGAAGAGCCCCCCACCGCCGACGCCGAAGAACACGCGGGTACGGCACTCGGGGTCGGCGGAGAGCAGCAGGCACCGCAGGTTGGCGGTGTACTCCTGCGGCTCCACGCCCTGTTCGGCGGCGCTGGCGCGCAGCTTGCCGAAGCTGCGGTCGGTGAGCCGGTGCAGGCCCGACTTGAGGTCGCCGCGGCGGCCTGCCCTTATGTCCTCGGAGAGGCGGACGTGGCTGCGGCCGACGGCTGTGCCGATCCAGCGGCAGGCGTCGGCGGCGGCGCGATGGGCGCCCTCGGCCGCGCGTGCGCCGCTGGCGACGGCGACCAGGACGAGCGCGGCGTCCCCGGTGCCGAAGCGCGCGGTGAGCAGGGCGTCGCGTCGCGGCTCGCCGCGGTAGCGCGCGGAGTCCCCGCGGATGGAGACGGCGCGCAGGGTGTACGTGCCGTAGCTCGCGCCGTCGAGCACGGTGTCGGCGACGAGCTCGTCCAACTCCTGCGGCTGGGCGGCGGGCAGGGCGGTGGGCTCGGCGTCGTAGGTGGGCGGGCCGTCTCCGACGTACGCGACGTGCGGCCGCGCGCCACCGGTCTGCGCCTGGACAGCCGGGGCGGGCCGGGGCGGTTCGGTTCGGGGCCGTTCGGTCCGGGCCGGGTCGGGCAGGGGCGGTTCGGTCCGGGGCCGTTCGGTCCGGGGCCGTTCGGTCCGGGGCGGTTCGGTCCTGGGCGGTTCGGTCCTGGGCGGTTCGGGCGGCGGCAGGGGTGGTAAGGCGGGCGGTCGTTCGGGGGTCGTCGGCGGTTCCCACGGTGCGCGTTGCCGTGGGGGCACGGTCGGCCGGGGCGGGGTTTCCCGCGCGGCGGCATCCGTCTCCCACCAGGCGCGCGGACGCGCCGGTTCCGGCGCCGCTTCGGGCGGCTCGGGCGGGTCAAGCGGCTCCGGCGGGTCGTCCGCGGCCACCGCATCCGCCGCGGAGTCGAATCGGTCGTCCAGCGTGTCGCCCGCCCTCGCCGCGGGACCAATGTCCGGGGCGGACTCGTCGTACAGCCGGTTCCACCAGTCGTCCTCGGCGGCGGGCCTCTCCCCCTGCTGACTCATGCCCTTATTGTCCACCGCGTCGGCCGTACGAAAACGAGGCATCCCAAAAAAGCACAGTACGACAAGTGTTCAGGCCACGGTGTATGCGTTGGCCACGAGCTGGATGACGGAATTTGCGGCATCGCTGTCGGGCGCATCGCTCTCCCCATCCGAAGCAGGGACAGGGATGATGTACGCGGCGGGAATACGCCGTGGCCGGTTTCCGCCACGGCGGCCAGGGAAGTGCACGTCCGGGGAGGGGTCTGGGTGCTGGGAGCGATAGGTCTCGACGAGAGACAGGAGTCGGCATACCGCGCGCTGGTCGCGCTCGGGGCGGCGGAGGTCACCGACCTCGCCCACCGTCTCGCTCTGCCGGAGACGGACACCGAGCGCGCGCTGCGCCGACTGGAGCAACAGGGGCTGGCGGCACAGTCGTCGGCCCGCACCGGCCGCTGGGTGGCGGCCCCGCCAGGCGTCGCGCTCGGCGCGCTGCTGACCCAGCAACGGCATGAGCTGGACCGGGCGGAGCTGGCGGCAGCACTTCTCGCCGACGAGTACCGCGCCGAGGCCACCGAGACCGCCGTGCACGACCTGGTCGAGGTGGTGACGGGCGCGAGCGCCATCGCGCACCGTTTCCTACAGCTCCAACTGGGCGCGGCCGAGGAGGTCTGCGCCCTGGTCACCGGCGATCCGATGGCCATCTCCGCCACGGACAACGAGGCCGAGGAGAAGGCGGCACAGCGCGGGGTGACGTACCGCGTGGTCATCGAGCGGGCGGTGCTTGCGGCGCCCGCGGGCATCACCGAGCTGACCGCGGCGCTGGGCCGTGAGGAGCAGGTACGTGCGGTGGACCGGGTGCCGACCAAGCTTGTCGTCGCCGACCGCGCCCTGGCGATGCTGCCGCTGACGGCGCGCGGGGCGGAGCCCGCGGCGCTCGTCGTCCATGCGAGCGGGCTGCTGGAGTCGCTGATGGGCCTGTTCGAGGCGGTGTGGCGGGAGGCGCTGCCGCTGCGGCTGCGGCTCGGAGCGGGCGGCGGGGTTTCGGAGGAGGACGCGGCGGGGCCCGATGCCACGGATCTGGAGATCCTTTCGCTGCTGCTCGCCGGGATGACGGACGCGAGCGTGGCCAAGCAGCTGGACCTGGGGCTGCGGACCGTACAGCGCCGTGTGAAGGGGCTGATGGAGCTGACCGGCGTGACGACCCGGATGCAGCTCGGCTGGCAGGCGTACGCGAAGGGCTGGGTGGCTCGCGACCTGCGGTAGTGATCCCCATCCTGCACCCTTGGCAGATGGGCGTGTGGCAGCTCCTGATGGTCGGCCTGGTGATGCTGCTGGGCCTGTTCGGGGTACTCGTCCCCGGCGTGCCGGGACGCTGGCTGATATGGGCCGCCGTCCTGTGGTGGTCGATGAACGTGAAGTCCGGTCCGGCCTGGGCGTTGCTGGTGGCCTCGACGGTGGTGCTGCTGATCGACCAGGTAGTGGTGTGGCAGCTGCCGCCGCGCCGGCCGCGTGGGGTGGGGGTGACCCGGCGCATGGTGGTGTGGGCGGGCGCGGGGGCGCTCGTCGGTTTCATCCTGGTGCCCGTCGTGGGCGCGATACCGGGATTCATCGGGGGGATCTACGCCTCCGAGCGGCAGCGGCTCGGCGGGCACGGTCCGGCGGTGGCCTCCACCCGGGCGGTGATGCGGGCGGCGGGGACGAGTGTGCTGGTGGAGCTGTTCGCCTGTCTGCTGGTCGTGGGGGCGTGGCTGGGCGTGGTGATCTCCGGCTGACGGCGCCGAGCCCTCCCTGGCACCGATGTGCTGAACACCGTCCAGATAGAGAGAAACACATCGGATCTCTCCCGCTGTATTGACTGCCTCTCACCGCTTCCCTACCTTCCGTCGAGGGATAGCTCGGATGAATTGACATGTCTGCGTACGAGCCGCCAGGAGGCGACATGGCCACCGCATCAGACCCGTCCAGGGACCCGTCCAGGAGAACCGTCCTTGCCACGGGCACGGCGATCGGCGGAGCGCTGGTGGTGGGCACCGCCGGAACGATCCCCGCACAGGCCGCGCCCTCGTCCGCTCTCGTCGGGGCAGCCTCCCTCACCGCGCCCGAGGACTCCTGGCGCACGGTCCTCGACGACGCCGACCTCGTCTGGCAGAAGATGCCGAAGACTTGGTACGAGGGCCCGTATCTCGGCAATGGCTGCCTCGGCTCCGGCATCTACGCCGAGCCCGGGGGCAAGAACGCCGTCCGCTTCAATGTCCAGCACTCCGAAGTCCAGGACCACCGCCCGCAGTTCGGCTCCCTCTTCGGCCTCGCCCGGCTGCCCATCGGCCACTTCACTCTGGAGCCCGTCGGCACCATCACCGGTCTCGACTGGCGGCTGCGGCTGCGCGACGCCGAACTCACCGGCACCATCACCACCACGGCGGGCACCCTGCGCGTGCGCGCCTTCGTGCACACCACAACGTCCGTACTCGCCGTCGAGATCACCCCGAGTGAGGGCGAGAAGGACTTCCGCTGGGTTTTCCACCCGGCCGATGCCATCAGTCCGCGCGCCGCCTTCCGTCCGCTGCCCGACGGGTACACCGGCAACCCGCCCCCCGTCGTCGAGCGGCACGGCGAACTGACCGCCGCCATCCAGCCGTTGCTCGCGGGCGGCCAGCATGTCACCGCCTGGCGGGAGCGGACCCAGGTCCAGAAGCGGACGCTGTACGTCTCCGTCGCGCACTCGTTCCCGAAGACGACCGCCCGCGACCGGGCGCTGCGTACGGTGCGGGGCGCGTCCTCGGTTCCGTACGACGTACTCGCCCGACCCCACCGCACCTGGTGGGAGCGCTTCTACCGCAAGAGCTTCCTGTCACTGCCCGACGCGCGGCTGCAGCGGTTCTACTGGATCCAGCTGTACAAGACGGCCGCGGCGGCCCGGCGCGACGCCCCCGTCATGGCGACCTGCGGCCCCTGGCTGGAGTCCACCCCGTGGCCCAACACCTGGTGGAACCTCAACGTCCAGCTGGAGTACTGGCTGATCCACGGTTCCAACCATCTCGAACTCGACGCCGTATCAAGGGCCTTGGGCGAATTCCGGAACCAGCTGACCGCCGAGGTCGCCGCCCCCTACCGCGGCGACTCCGCGGGCATCCCCCGCACCACCGACACCCGCCTGGTCAACGGCGGCGCCACCCCGAACGGCAACGGCTACGGCGTCGGCATCCCCGGCCAGAACCCGCCCACCCCCGAGGTCGGCAACCTGACCTGGGCGCTGCACAACGTCTGGCTCTCCTACCGCCACACCATGGACGAGTCGCTGCTGCGCGACCTCCTCTTCCCGCTGCTGCGCAAGGCGGTCAATTACTACCTGCACTTCCTCGACCCCGGCCCGGACGGCAAGCTGCATCTGCCGCCGACGTTCTCGCCGGAGTACGGAGTGGACGCCCCGGACTGCAACTACGACCTGATGCTGCTGCGCTGGGGCTGCCGCACACTCATCGACTCGGCCGCCGAACTGGGCATCTCCGATCCGCTGGAGCCCCGTTGGCAGGAGGTCCTGGCCAAGCTCGTCCCGTATCCGGTGGACGCCAACGGTTACATGATCGGCGCCGGGGTCCCCTTCGCGAAGTCGCACCGCCACTACTCGCATCTCCTCGCGGTCTACCCGCTGTACGAGATCACCGGCCGCACGCCGCAGGAGCGCGCCCTGATCGAGAAGTCGCTCAGCCACTGGGTCAGCTTCGAAGGGGCGCTGCAGGGCTATACGTTCACGGGCGCGGCGTCCATGTCCGCGCTGCTGGGCAAGGGAGAGGACGCACTGAAGTATCTGGGCGAGCTGATGACCCGCTTCATCCAGGCCAACACCATGTACAAGGAGTCGGGCCCGGTCATCGAGACCCCGCTCTCGGCGGCGCAGTCGCTGCACGACATGGTGTGCCAGTCGTGGGGCGGGGTGATCCGGGTCTTCCCGGCGCTGCCGGCGGCATGGCGGGAACTGGTCGTGCACGACTTCCGTACGCAGGGGGCGTTCCTGCTCAGCGCGGTACGGGAGGCGGGCAGGACCCGCTGGATCCGGATCACGAGCGAGGCGGGCGCGCCGTGCGTCGTACGACACGGCATCGAGGGCGAGATCGAGGTCCGCGACGGGCGGGACGGTCGGGACGGTCGGCTGCGATGGGAGGAGGCGGGGGACGGCGCGATCCGCATCCGGCTACGGAAGGGCGAATCGGCGCTGATCACGGCGCGGGGGGACCGTCCGGACCTCCGCATCCGCCCGGTGAAGCCGAACGCGCCGGCCCCGGCGTGGGGGCTGCCGGCCTGACCGACGTGACCCTGACCGGCGTGAACCAGTCCGGCGTGAGCCAGTCCGGCGTGAAACCGGGCTGAGGTCCTAGGACTCGCCTAGGTCCCGCATCCGATGCGGCAGACGAGGTACGCGTGTGAGGCTGTTGTTCATGACCGAATTCAGCGAAGCCGAGCGCGCGTACCTCTCGTCCCAGCGACTGGGCCGGCTGGCGACCGTCGACCCGAAGGGCCAGCCGCAGGCGAACCCGGTCGGCTTCTTCCCGCAGGACGACGGGACGATCCTGATCGGCGGCTATGCGCTGGGCACGACGAAGAAGTGGCGCAACCTGAAGTCGAACCCGAAGGTGGCGCTGGTTGTCGACGACATTGTGAGCTTCCGCCCGTGGAAGGTACGCGGAGTGGACATCCGGGGCGAGGCGGAACTCCTGACGGGGCCACACGAGTTGGGGCCGCACTTCAGCGAGGAGCTGATTCGGATCCACCCGAGGAAGGTTCACAGCTGGGGCCTGGAGGAGTAGGGGGCCTGTTCCCCACCCAGCCCCGTACGCCCTTCGGGCGTTGGCCTCAATCTCCCCCAGACTTCGTCCGGGGGAGATTGAGGCGCGGGTCCGGGGCGGAGCCCCGGCTTTCAGTCTCGCCGGCGATTGAGGCCCGGGGCCGGGGCCCGGGGCCGGGGCCCGAGAATCAGCGCACGCGGCCGCGCTTCGCCTGCATCGCCGCGCGGCCCTCCGCGCCCTTCTGCTTCCAGTCACGCAGAATCTCCGCCCGCACCCTCGCGTCCGTCTTCGCGACGATGCGCTGGTTCTCCCGCAGCAACTTGCGGTAGCTCTCCAGCCGCCGCTCCGGCAGCGAACCGTCCTCGATCGCGGCGAGCACCGCGCACCCCGGCTCCGCATCGTGCGCGCAGTCGTGGAAGCGGCACCCCTCGGCGAGCTCCTCGATCTCCGAGAAGACCTGGCCCACACCGGCCTCCGCGTCCCACAGCCCGACCCCCCGCAGCCCCGGGGTGTCGATGAGCACGCCCCCGCCGGGCAGGGCGAGGAGGTTACGGGTCGTCGTGGTGTGCCGGCCCTTGCCGTCGACGTCGCGGGTGGCCTGAACATCCATCACGTCCTCGCCGAGCAGCGCGTTGGCGAGCGTCGACTTGCCCGCGCCGGACGCCCCGAGCAGCACGCTCGTACCGCCCGACACGACTGCCGCGAGCACGCCGACGCCCTCGCCGGTCGCCGAACTGACGGGCAGCACCTGCACTCCCGGCGCGGTCGTCTCCACGTCCTGGACGAGGTACGAAAGCCCGGTCACATCCGGTACGAGGTCCGCCTTGGTGAGGACGACCAGCGGCTGCGCCCCGCTCTCCCACGCCAGCGCGAGGAACCGTTCGATCCGCCCGAGGTCGAGCTCGACGGCGAGCGAGACCGCGATGATCGCGTGGTCGACGTTGGCGGCGAGGATCTGCCCCTCGGAGCGGTTCGACGAGGTGGAACGTACAAAGGCGGTACGGCGCGGCAGATACGTCCGTACGAAGCGGGGATCGCCGTCCCGGTCGACGGCGCCCCAGTCACCGGTGCAGACGACCCGCAGCGGATCGTGCGGCGTCACGAACGCGGTGTCGGCGCGGACCAGCCCGTCGGCGGTGAGGACATCGCACTGGCCACGGTCGACCCGTACGACCCGGCCGGGCAGCAGCCCCTGCTCGGCGTACGGAGAGAACTCCGCCTCCCATCCCTCATCCCAGCCATACGGGGCGAGAGGGTGCGAGGCAGCCTGAGGAGAAGAGAAAGACAAGGGGTGACCCTTCACAAGGGTGGCCCCGGCACGCGCACTTCGGCGCGGAGATGAAGGAGAGGTCAGCCGGAGACCACGGGAGTGGGATTGATGATCTGGACCTGGGCAGCGCCCAGCGCTGTGACAGTCATCACGGTCCTCACCTCCTGCTCATCTCATGCTCGCGTCGAGGGCCGAATCGGACCCCTCCGAACCAGAGGAACCATAGCCGGGGCCGGTGCGTCGCCGTCAACGGATTTTTACGCGCCGCCGTTGCAGACACCGGACGCCGACTCGGGGAAGCCTCACCCAGTCCCCCGG
This sequence comes from Streptomyces sp. NPDC019443, assembly GCF_044389785.1. Classification (NCBI taxonomy): domain Bacteria; kingdom Bacillati; phylum Actinomycetota; class Actinomycetes; order Kitasatosporales; family Streptomycetaceae; genus Streptomyces; species Streptomyces sp. NPDC019443. The sequence continues at coordinate 248,250 of NZ_JBIRYJ010000001.1, read as the reverse complement.
CTGCCCTGCGGCGACATGCGGAACCAGAGCACGGGCGGGCAGATTTCGTGTTCTTCGGGTGCACACGCCCCTTCCGCGAAACGATAGTGGCATGAAGCAGCTCGAAGCTCACGAGATGCCGCTGGACAAGGTGTTCTGCAGCGACTACGAATTTCACATCCCGACGTATCAACGCCCCTACGCGTGGGAGGTCGAGCAGGCCGAACAACTGCTGTCCGACCTTGTCGAGGCTTTGGACAGCGGATCGGATGAGCCGTACTTCCTAGGGTCCATCGTCCTCGTGAAGGAGCCTTCCCACTCCGTCGCGGACGTCATCGACGGACAGCAGCGATTGACCACACTGACGATCCTGCTCGCGGTCCTGCGGGATCTCACCGATGATCCGGGCCTACGGACGGAATTGGACGCGGCTGTCTGTGAGCCGGGAAAGATATCGAAAGGACTGCCCGCCAAACCAAGGCTGACTCTGCGCAGCAAGGATGCCGATTTCTTCCGCAACTACGTGCAGACACAGGGCGCTGTCTCCGCACTGCTGGAACTGTCGGCGGCCGGGTTGAAGACCGACGCGCAGAAGGCCGTGCGCTCCAATGCCGAAGCCCTCCACAAGGAACTGTCTTCGTGGACGGCCCACCGCCGACTGGAGCTCGTGCGGATGCTGATCATGCGCACCTACCTGGTCGTCGTGAGCACACCGGACCTCGACAGCGCCCACCGGATCTTCAGCGTCATGAACGCCCGCGGGCTCGACCTGTCCCCTGCCGACATCTTCAAATCACTGATCATCGGCGACCTCGGAGATTCTGCCGCCGAGGACGCGGCTGCCGCCAAGTGGGAGGACGCGGAGGAGGCGCTGGGCCGCGACGACTTCGCCGATCTCTTCCTGCACCTGCGGATGATCTATGCGAAAGAGCGCGCCAAGGCGGAACTGCTCAAGGAGTTTCCCAAGCAGGTCCTCAACACGCGCTTCCTGCCGGGCAAGGCACAGCTCTTCGTCAACGACGTCCTGGTGCCCTACGCGGATGCCTACGCCCAAATTCGGGATCATGACTATCGGGCCGAAACCGGAGCGGAGCGCGTCAATGCCTGGTTCCGGCGCTTGGTGCAGATCGACAACAACGACTGGCGGCCGTCGGCACTCTGGGCGCTTCGCAATCACGGGCCGGACGCAGAGTGGCTGGACAGGTTCCTCCAAGCCCTGGAACGCCTTGCCGCCAGCATGTTCATCCGTCGCGTGTACACCACTCCACGAGTCCAGCGTTACGCGGAGCTGCTGAGAGAGCTGGACGCCGGCCAGGGGCTTACCTCCCCCTCCCTCCAACTCACAGAACAGGAGCGGGCCGCTACCCGCGAACGCATCGCCGGGCCTCTGTACCTGGATGTGAGAACCCGCAAGTATATCCTGCTGCGTTTGGACGAAGTACTGGCCAACAGCTCAGGTGTCGCCTACACCCATCCATTGATCACCGTCGAGCACGTGTTGCCGCAAACCCCGAAACCGGACTCTCAGTGGCAGGCCGACTTCACCGACGAGCAACGGCAATTCTGGACGAACCGTATTGGAAACCTGGTTCTGCTCAACCGCTACAAGAACTCCGAAGCACGGAATTACGACTTCGCCACGAAGAAGGTTCGGTACTTCACGGGCAAGCTCGGTGTGGTCAACTTCGCCTTGACCGCGCAGGTCGTCGGCTCAGACAGTTGGACCCCTGCCACGTTGGACGCCCGCCAAAGCCTGCTTGTCAATTCCCTGTGCGACACCTGGCAGCTATGACACCAATGTAGACAGCCTCATAGGACTCCGTCCGGTGCAGAAGCCACGCGATCACCCCATCTCAACGGGGGCCCGTACCAGCGAGCCGTACTCGGTCCAGGAGCCGTCGTAGTTCTTGACGTCCGGGTAGCCAAGCAGTTCGTGGAGGGCGAACCAGGTGTGCGACGAGCGCTCACCGATACGGCAGTAGGCGATGACCTCGCGGTCGGACGTGATGCCCTTCCGCGCGTAGAGCGCCTTCAGCTCGTCGGCCGACTTGAACGTCCCGTCGTCGTTGGCCGCCTGCGCCCAGGGGACGTTGGCCGCGCCGGGGATGTGGCCGGGCACCTGTGCCTGCTCCTGCGGCAGGTGAGGGGGCGCCAGCTTCTCGCCCCGATACTCTTCCGGGGACCGTACGTCGACCAGGCGAGCGGCGGACCCCACCTTCTCCAGCACTTCGCCGCGCAGCGCGCGGAACTGCGGGTTCTCCTCCCCCGCCACCGTGAAGCCGGTGTGCCGGCGGTCCATGACCTCCTGGGTCATCTCCCGGCCTTCCAGCTCCCACTTCTTGCGCCCGCCGTCGAGCAGCTTCACCTTGCTGAAGCCGCGCAGCCGCAGGATCCAGTAGGCGTACGCCGCAAACCAGTTGTTGTTGCCCCCGTAGAGGACCACGGTGGTGTCGTCCTCCACGCCGGCCGCGGCCAGAAGCCGCCCGAGCGCGGCGCGGTCCAGGTAGTCACGGCCCACGGCGGTGTGCAGGTCCCTGGTCCAATGCCAGCCGACGGAGCCGGGGATGTGGTCATTTTCGTATGCGGTGGTGTCCTCGTCCACGTCGATGACACGCACCGTTCCGTCGTCGAGGTGGGCGGCCAGCCACTCGGTGTCCACCAGCGTCTCCGGATGTGCGTAGCCACTGCTGCCCATGATCTTCTCCTCACTCACATGAGTGCCATCAGATCCTGCACGCCACCGCTGACCACCGCCGTCACGGGCATACCGGCCTGGTCGAGCAGGCTCGCTGCGATGATCGCCCGGCGACCGCTTCCGCAGACTGTCCATATCTCGCGGTCCCTGGGGATCTCGTCGAGCCGCCCGGGCAGTTCGGCGAGGGGCACGGCGAGCGCGCCCGGAATTCCGCCCTCCGGACGTATGGGCCGAACGTCGAGCACCCGCACCTCGGCGGTGTGCGCGGCCAGCTCGGACACGTCCGCAGTACCGAAGGCACGCAGCGGGCGGCCGTCGGCCTGCCAGGCGTAGATGCCTCCCTCCAGGTAGCCCGCGACGTTCTCGTATCCGATCCGCAGCAGCTGGGTCATCGCCTCGTCGGCCGCCGCCTCCTCCTCGGCCGGCTCCGGCAGCAGCAGCACCATGCGTGTGCCGAACGGCACAACCTCGCCGATCAGGCTCGCGAAACGGTCGTCCAGCTCGTCGCAGAGCGACCCGGGCACATGGGCCGCGGCGAAGGTTCCGCGGTCACGCCCGTCGACGATCTGCGCTCCTCCCGCGGCCATTCCTTCCGCCATGCCCGGCGTCAGCGGCATAAGAGCGGGCGGACCACCGAGAACACCCGGTCCGAACCGGTTGATCGGTGCCATGTACTGGTAGTAGGCGGGATACGGCGCCAGGCAGCCGGACAGCCGTTGGCTGATGAACTCCTCCTCGTCCTGGGTGGTCAGTGCGGGGTTGGTGCGCCGCTCGGCGCCCACGGTGGTGGTCCTGTCCTGCAACACCGGTCCTGCCGCGCAGGAGCTGCCCGCTCCGTGCGTCGGCAGCACCCGGGTGGCGTCCGGCAGCGGCGAAAGTCGCCTCAGCGAACGGAACTGCGCCCGGGCGAGCTCTTCGGTGTGGTCGTCACCGGACAGGTCGGTACGGCCGGCGCTGCCGACCAGCAGGCTGCCTCCGGTGAAGACGGCCGTCGGCACCGGTTGGGTGTCTTCGAAGACGAGGTACGACGTGTGCTCGACCGTGTGCCCGGGTGTCTCCATCGCCCGGACGATCACGTCTCCGACGGCGATCTCGTCGTTCTCCGCCAGCGGCAGGTGGTCGAAGGCGTACGGCGCCCGTGCCGGGCCTGCCACCGTGGCGCCGGTCGCCGCGCGGACCTCCAGCGCGCCTGAGACGTAGTCGTTGTGCACATGCGTCTCCAGGGCGTACCGGATCCGCACCCCCCGGGAGGCACAGGACTCCATCAGCTCCCAGCTGTCCCGCTGGGGGTCGACCAGCGCGGCCTCGTCTCCGCTGACGAGGAGGTAGCTGGTGTCACCGAGTGATGCGGTGGTGATGATCTCGATCTCGTTCATGCCGTCACCCTGCTCCGGCGTCGTTCCCCCAGGCGTTCCCTGTTCGTCCGCGGCACGACTCGGGTGCCCGGGCCGTGGCGCAGAGCTCCGGGGGATCGCCGATGCGGGCGCGGGTTATTTCAAGGCTACGTCCGGAGGCCGACGGCCCGATGTGGCCCAGCGGGACGCCCCCCGCAGCGAGGCGAAGATTTCGTCCCGCGGAAAACGAGGCAGGCCCTTGACTAGAACAGAATCGGGAGGAAACTGGTCAATACACCGGACAACCGGAAAGAGCCGCAATGCCTACGGAGACGTCCATAGGTGGCGTGACCCTTTTCTCGGCTCTGGCCAGGCCCCCGGCGGAATCTGTCGGTATCGGAGCCAGCAGCGACGACTGAGACTCACGGCATCGGCAAGGACTTGCCGGGGACTGTCGTGTCCGCAGCTATACCGCGGCCCTCGCGACCGCGGCCCTCGCGACCGCGGCCCTCGCGTGGTCGAGGGCGCCCCGGTCACCGGTGCTGATGACCCGCAGCGGATCGCGCGGCGTCACGACCGCGGGAGCAGGCTCCACGGGAACCCCGTCCTCCCCCACCCAAGGCAGGGCCCGCTCGCGAGCTCCGTGCGGCACAGCTCGTGTCCGCGTGCCGGGTCCGGGGCTCACTGCTGGTCCCCGCACGTCACCCTCACGCGTGGTCCGGGTGGCGCTGCCGCGTGCGCGGGTGCTTGCTGGTCCTAGCCGTCCTCGGATCGGGTGACGCAGGGACCGGGAGAGGAGCGCACGACCGCCCATGGAGACGAGACAGCAGTCGTTGCGCACTCCACGAGCCGCGGGCCTGGTAGGGATCATCTTCGCCCTGTTGCTGGCCGGCGCCATCGTTCTGGTCCGCCTGGCGATGCCGGACGAGCCGAGCGACGGCGGCAGCAACTGGTTCATCGATCCCTCGCGCCGGCGCACGGTTCAGACGGCGCTCGACCTCATCCCATTCGCGGGCATCTTCTTCCTGTGGTTCATGGGCGCTGTGCGCGCACGTATCGGAGAAGCGGAAGACAAGTTCATCGCCACTGTATTCATGGGCAGCGGTCTGCTGTTCGTGGCGACTCTTTTCGGGGCCTCGGCAGCAGCCGGAAGCCTGCTGGCCACGGCTGATGGGTCCGGGGCCGGCTCCAACGAGCAACTGTCGTCATTCGGCCAGCACTTCACCTACAGCCTTCTGACGACCTACTCGATGCGCATGGCCGCGGTGTTCGTCTTCTCGACCTCCTCCATCGGGCACCGGCTCGGAGTTCTTCCGCGCTGGCTTTCCCTCCTGGGCTATCTCGTCGCCCTGACACTGCTCCTCGTGACGGACAGCATCGCCTGGTCCGAGCTGGTCTTCCCCCTGTGGGCGCTGATTGTCAGTATCCACATTCTTGTGGCCAGCTTCCGCCCACGGCCCGCGCCAGGCGTCTCTTCATGACGAGCCATTTCCCGAGCGTTATCGACCGATAACTCCTTTGGCCCGCTGTGCTCGCGGAAGCACAACAACGCTCGCATGCTGGGGCAGGGGACTACTGAAAGGGCGGCCCCTTGATGAGGCTTGTCGTCGATCTCAACCGGTGCCAGGGGTACGCGCAGTGCGCCTTCCTCGCACCCGATGTATTCGCCATGCACGGCGACGAGGCGCTGTTGTACAACCCGCACGCCGACGACGCACAGCGCGAGCACGTGGCACGCGCCGCCGCGTCGTGTCCGGTCCAGGCCATCTTGGTGGACGACCTGGGCGATGGGGCCGGCACGGTGAAGGAGGGCCTGTCCAGTGGCGAGTGACGGGTTCTTGGAATGGATGAGGCGTGAGGGGCGGATCGTGATCGTGGGCGCCTCCCTCGCCGGCCTCCGGGCCGCGGAGACCCTACGGGAGGAGGGCTTCACCGGTTCACTGACGCTGATCGGAGACGAGCCCCACGAACCGTACGACCGGCCGCCGCTCTCCAAGCAGGTCCTACTGGGCAAGGCGACCGCCGATCGCACCGCACTGCCCCGGCGTATGGCGATCGACGCAGACTGGCGGCTCGGTGTCGCCGCAACCGGGCTGGACATGGCAGCCAAACGAGTGCGCCTGGCCGACGGCGACGAGGTGGAGTACGACCGGCTGCTGATCGCGACCGGCGTTCATGCCCGGCCATGGCCGCATGAGGCGGAAGCCGACCTGGAGGGGGTCTTCGTACTGCGTACGCGCGACGACGCGGCCGGGCTGCACCGGCAGCTGATGGCCGCGCCGCGCCGGGTGCTCGTCATCGGTGCCGGCTTCACCGGCTCGGAGATCGCATCCGCCTGCCGCGAGCGCGGGCTGCCGGTCACTGTCGTCGAACGCGCAGCAGCGCCTCTCGTGGGCGCGCTCGGCGGCGTGGTCGGCCAGGCGGCCGCAGAGCTGCAACGCGAACACGGCGTGGACCTGCGCTGCGGAATCATGGTCACGGGGTTGGAGGGCGACTCGGCAGGACGCCTGCGGAGCGCCCACTTGTCCGACGGCACGACCATCGACGCGGATATCGCGGTGGTCTCGCTCGGCGCGACGCGCAACACCGCATGGCTGGCGGATTCCGGACTCGGCGCCGGTCCGCGCGGAATCGCCTGTGACGCCGGATGCCGCGCCTTTGACGTCCGGGGCATCGTGACCGACGACATCTTCGTCGCCGGCGACGTGGCACGATCCCCGCACGCGCTTTTCGGGTACCAGTTCCTGTCCCTCGAACACTGGGGCAATGCCGTCGCACAGGCCGAGATCGCGGCGCACAACATGATCAGCGCCAGTTCGGACCGCCGTCCGCACCTGTGGGTGCCGGCCTTCTGGTCCTCCCAATTCGGGGTCAGCATCAAATCGGTCGGCGTTCCGTCCCTGGGTGAGGAGGTCCTCATCGCCCAAGGGTCACTCGCCGAGCGCCGCTTCACCGGCGTGTACGGATACCAGGGCCGCGTCATCGCCGCCGTCACCTTCGACCAGACGAAGTGGCTGGAGTTCTACCAGCGGCAGATCGAAGCGGCTGCGCCGTTCCCGCCGGCATTCCCCACGGTGGACCGCCGTCCCGAAGGTCTGCGGCCGGTCCCGGCCGACTTCCCCGACCCCTCACTGCCCACCCACGGGCCGTCTGTCACCCTCAGCGGCTACTCGCCGACCGACCGGCGGATCACCTTCACCCCTGCCCGAGCCTGACCGCGGCACGGGGAACCCGGAAGCCCGCTGTCCAACGCCCACAAGGACGCCACCATGACGCAAGGCATGCTCCTGCGGCAGATCACCGACCACGCCAACCGCGCCGACCCCTATCCCCTGTACGCCGAGCTCCGCAAGACGCCGGTGTCCCAACAGGGAGACGCTCTGTTCGTCGTCAGTACCTACTGGGAGATCAAGAGCCTGCTGCACGATCCGCGGATCAGCTCGGACGCCCGTAACCTCTCCCCCCAGGCCGCCGGCGCACTCCCCCAGCAGGAAGAGGAGGCAACGGCTCTGCCGCCCGCCTTCCTGAAGCTCGACCCTCCGGAGCACGACCGGTTGCGCCGTATGACGATGCGCCCGTTCGGACCGCCGCACACACCCCGGCGCGTCCACAACATGCACGGCGAACTCGCCCGGATCGTTTCCGACCTCATCGACGGCTTCGGAGACCGGGACCAGGTCGACCTCGTCGACAACTTCTCCTACCCCTTCCCCGTGACCGTGATCTGCCGACTGCTCGGGATTCCGCGCGAGGACGAGGCACGCTTCCACTCGTGGGCCGACACCATCGCCGCCAGCCTCGACCCGGACCCGGAGCAGGACCCCGGCGAGCGGCTCCGCGTCACCCAGCAAGCCCGCACCGAACTGGGCATGTACCTGTCGGGGCTCATCGAGGAACGTCGCGGCGCACCCGGCGACGACATGCTCTCCGCACTGGTCACCGACCATGGCCCGGACGGGCAGATGACCCCGCTGGAGGTGCTCAGCACTGCTGCCCTGCTCCTGATCGCCGGCCACGAGACCACGGTCAACCTCATCACCAACGGCATGCTCACCCTGCTGCGCAACCCGGACGTTCTCAAGCGGCTGCGGGACGAACCCCGCCTGGCCGTCCCGCTGGTGGAAGAACTCCTGCGCTTCGAGCCCCCCGTGCAACTGCTTCCACAGCGCACCACCCTCGCGGACATCGACATCGCCGGCACCACCATCCCCAAGGGCGCTTCCGTCTGGCTCGTCCTGGCCTCCGGCAACCGGGACCCGCAACGGTTTCTCGACCCCGACCGGTTCGACCCCGACCGGAAGGACAACCAGCACCTCGGCTTCGGCAGCGGTATCCACAACTGCTTCGGCGCACCCCTCGCCCGCCTGGAGGCACAGCTCGCCCTGACCGCGCTCGCCCGCAGGCTCGACAACCCCCGCCTGCTGGAGGACCCACCCCCCTACCGCCAGAACGCCGTCCTGCGCGGACCCCGCCACCTGAACATCGCGTTCGACGGCTTCCGTGCCTAGCGAAGCTCCGTGGGGCGAATAACTGTTGTCGCGGAGCCTCCTCCGTCGTCTCCTGTGCGACCCCGCCGCCCGAGTGGGCGGCGGGGTCGCCGTCGCGATGTCCGACGACGACCCCGGCGCCGAACCGACCGCGCGGCCCACGATCACGTCGCAGCATTCGCTCCTCAGCGGTTGGCGGGGCTCGGCCCACACCCCCTTGAGCACCGCCCGGGCCGAGGCGCAGTTGGCCCAGTCGGGGGGACGTGAGCGGCCATTCGCGCACAGTAGGTATCCATCCGCTCACTCCGTGTGGCGAGCGCGGATGATCGCCCATAGCTTCGCCTCATGACGAAACGACAGATCAGATGCCTCGCATGCATCTCAGTAATCATGGTCACTGGACTGGGCGCGGCGGCGCCGTCCACCGGACCTGTCAGGCACACGGTGTATCCGGGCGAATCGATTCAGGCGGCGGTCGACGCCGCCGCGCCGGGAGACACGATTTTCCTCTACCCCGGCACCTACCGAGAGAGCGTGCTCATCACCAAGGCGGACCTGACCCTGCGCGGGTCCGGCAGGAGCACGGTCATCATGCCGGGGCCCGCTGCCACGCCGGCCACCAACACCTGTGCGCAGAACGGCAACGGCATCTGTGTGATGGGTACGGCGGCCAAGACCGTTAACGGGGTCAGCATCCGCTCGCTCACCCTCTCGGGCTTCAAGAAGAACGCCATCTGGGCGTCCGGCACCGACCGGCTGACGGTCAGGCGGGTGCTCGCCGAGAAGAACGGCATCTGGGGCATCGCTCAGCAGAAGTCCACCCGGGGTGTGTTCCGTGGCAACGTCGCCCGGGACAACGGAGACGCCGGCATCTTCATCGCCAACACGGTCGAGGAGGAGGGCGGGGCGACCGACACCATGGGTGCGGTGGTCGCGGACAACGTGCTGATCGGGAACAGGATCGGAGTCACCGTCAGGCGGGTCCGTAACCTCACCGTCCGCGGCAATGCCATGACCGAGAACTGCGCCGGCGTGTTCGTCGTGGGCGACGAGTCGAAGCCCGCGGCCGGCGCGATGACCGTACGCGGCAACATGATCTACAAGAACAACAAGTTCTGCGCCGCCACCCCGCGCCTGCCCGCCATTCAGGGCTCCGGCATCGTCCTCACCGGTTCCGAGGCGACCGTCGTCCGCTCGAACCAGATCCTGAACAACGTGGGCTCCACGCCGCTCTCCGGCGGAATCGTGCTGTTCAAGAGCTTCGTGGGCGCCCAGAACACCGCCAACGTCATCCGGAACAACCAGGTGCAGGGCAACAAGACGGCGGACCTGGTCAACCAGGACGGGGGAACGGCCAACACGTTCCTCAACAATGTGTGCCGGGAATCCGCCCCCGCAGGGATGTGCTGACCGGTGTTCCCCGATACCTGGAGAATCGAGGCGGTATGACCACCGTTAGCCCCAGACCAGCGTCAACCTTCGAGTCCACTCCCCAGTCGGCCATGCGCATGCGGGAGCTCGTCTTCGGAGCGGCATGCGCCGCTGCCGTGCGTGCGGCGGCCCGGCTGGGTGTGGCTGACGCACTCGGCGACGCGCCGGCGACCGCGGAGGAACTCGCGGCCGCGCTGAACACCGAACCGCAGCCCCTGCGCCGGCTCCTGCGCGCCCTGTCCTGTTACGGCGTCTTCGTCGAGACCGAGGACGGGACGTTCGCCCATACGGACATGTCCTGCATGCTGCGCGAGGACGCCCCCAACAGCCTGCGGTACATCGCCCTGTGGTGCACGGAGCCATGGACCTGGGACGCGTGGCCGCGGCTCGACGACGCGGTGCGTTCGGGCAAGAGCATCTTCCACGAGCTGTACGGCAAGGGGTTCTTCGAGTATCTGCACCAGGACGCGCACGAGTCGGCCCATGTCTTCAACCGGGCCATGACAACCTCCAGCGTGCAGTCCGCGCTGGAGGTCGCGGAGCTCCTCGACCTGACCGGGATCCGTGTGGTCGCGGACATCGGCGGCGGCCAGGGTCATGTGCTGGCGAGTCTGCTCGAGAAGCATCCGGACGTCCGGGGCACCCTGCTCGATCTGCCCGACGTGGTGGCGAAGGCGGACCCCCGGCTGCGGGCCGGCGGATCGCTGGCGGAGCGGGTGCGCATCGTTCCCGGGGACTGCCGGGAGGACATCCCGGTCGAGGCCGATCTCTACATCGTCAAGAACATCCTGGAGTGGGACGACGAGAGCACACTCAGGACGCTGGGGAACATCGTCACGGTGGCCCGCCCGGGCGCCAGGGTCGTCGTCATCGAGAATCTCGTCGACGACACTCCCTCGATGAGGTTCACGACGGCGATGGACCTGCTTCTGCTCCTCAATGTCGGCGGTGCGAAGCACACCAAGGCAAGCCTGGTGGACAGGATGACGGAGGCGGGCCTGCTCGTCGGCGAGATCCGTCCGGTGAACGCGTATCTCCATGCGTTCGAGGGCGCCGTGCCCGAGTGACTCTCCGCGGCACACTCCTACGGCACAAAAGCCCCGGGCCCGGCACAGAGCCGGGCCCGGGGCAATTGTTGTGTCAGGCCGCTCCGTCACGCTCCCACCGGTAGAACTGGCGGGCCATCGCGTCCTTGGGGGTGCGCCAGGTCTCCGGGTCGTACGGGCTGACGAAGGCCGTGAGCCGGTCGCTGATGTCCCGGAACGCCGGATGGTCCGTCACCTTCGCGATCTCGGGGCCGGGGGGCCGCTCGGATTCGATCAGGTGCAGATACACATCGCCGAACTGGAACAGGCTGCGCCGCGCGACCCCGACGAGGTGCGGCAGTTCGCCGTTGTCGGACGCCTCGAACAGCCTGGCGATGTCGGGGGCCGACTCCGGCGCCATACGGGCGACGATCAGGGCTTGGTGCATCGGGGAGCTCCCTTTCTCTCTCAGGTCCCTTGCCCGGGGTTCAGTTGGCGGTGACCGAGGCGCTGCGGCTCTCGCGGTCGCGCTGCTCGATCTTGTCCCGGATGAGTTCCATCTGGACGCGGGAGTTGCGGTTGATGTTGTCGGTCATCCAGTCGTCGTCGACCGGGGCGTCCGGCTTCATCGCGAAGTCCTGCGTCCAGTGCATGCGCGTGCCGCCCGGGACCTCCGAGTACTCCCAGAGGATGTCCATGAACTGGAAGGGCCCGGTCTCGACGCGGCGGGCCCGTACCTTGCGGCCCTTGCGGTCGGTCGTACGCTCCGAGACCCAGCTCCAGACCGTGCCGTTGTCGTCGGGGTGCATGGTCAGGCGGAAGGTCGTGGTGCTGCCCTCCCGGGAGAGGATCTCGACCGACGCGTACTCGCTGAACAGTCGGGGCCAGTTCTCGATGTCGTTGGTCACCTCCCAGACGAGGTCCATGGAGGCGGCGACGGTGATCTCGTTCTCGGTGTGTCCGGGCACTTCAGGCTCCAGTCATGAGGGTGTTGTTGACGAGGTCCACGAACTCCTGGGGGGTCTTGCAGCGGTCCGCGTCAGGGGGCAGCGGACGGCCGTGCCGGTTCTCCAGCTCGCCGACGATGCCGAGCAGGCCCAGCGAGTCGAGGCCGAACTCGTCGAAGCGGGCCTCGGGCCGGCTCGCCAGGTCGACGGGGTCGACGGTGAGTCCGGCGCCCTTCTTCATCAGGGCGGCGAGTTCTTCGATGGTCAGTCGATCGGACATGGGGGCTTCTCCTTCTCACGAGGGGGTGTCGGTGGCCCTGCGCAGCACCAGCGCCGCGTTCGAGCCCATCAGCCCGCGGCTCAGCACCAGCGCAGTCCGCAGCTGCGCGGGGCGGGCCTTGCCCGTGACGACGTCGAGGTCGTGGCACACGTCGAAGACGTTGGGCGTGGGCGGTACGAGGCCGTGTTCCATGGCCAGCACCGCGGCGGCCGTGTCGAGCACGGGGCCTCCGCAGTAGGCCCGTCCGGTACCGGTCTTGGGTGCCGTGACCGGTACGCGCCGGCCGTGTGTGCCCAGCGCGTCGGCGATCGCCAGCGCCTCTGCCCGGTCGGCCTCCGGCACGCCGAGCGCGTCCGCGAAGACCACGTCGACGTCCTCGGGCGCGCACTGGGCCTCCGCCAGCGCACCGCGGATCGCGTGGGCCAGACCCTCCCGGGACTGCTCCCACTGGGAAGGCCCGGTGAAGGTGGCCGCGTGCCCTGCCACCAGGGCGCGCGGCCGGGCACCTCGGCGGCGGGCCGCCGCCGCCTCCTCGACCACGAGCATCGCTCCGCCTTCGGCGGGGACGAAGCCACAGGCGTCGGAGGTGAAGGGCCGGTAGGCGCGCGTCGGGTCCTCACAGGTGCTCAGGTCCTCGTACCCGAGCTGGCAGACGACGGAGTACGGCGCGAGCGGGGCCTCCGCGGCGCCGACGACGACGGCGTCGGTGCCGCGTCGTACCGCCCTTGCGGCGTGCGCGAACGCATCGAGTCCACCAGCTTCGTCGCTGGCGACGACGCCGCAGGGTCCCTTGAAGCCGGCGCGGATGGATATCTGGCCGGTGCTGGCCGCGTAGAACCAGGCGATGGACTGGTACGGGCCGACGAAGCGGGAGCCCTGGCCCCACAGCCGCTGCAGTTCACGCTGTCCGAATTCGCCGCCGCCGGACCCGGCGGCGGTCACCACACCAACGGCGAAGGGCGAGCCTTCGTAGTCGGCGCGGCCGAGCCGGGCGTCGTCGAGTGCGAGATCGGCCGCGGCCATCGCGAAGTGCGTGAAGCGGTCGGTCTGGACGAGGTAGCGCTCCTCGATCAGCGCACCGGGGTCGAAGTCGCGCACCTCCCCCGCCACGCGGAGCGGCAGTTGCTCGCAGCCCTCGCGGGTGACCCGGTCGAGGACGCTGGTGCCCGCCTGGGTCGACTTCCAGAAGACTTCGGTGCCGAACCCGTTGGGGGCGATGACGCCGATGCCTGTGATGACCGTCTGCCGGGCTTCTCCGGAGCTCATCGCGCCCTCCCACTTGGCCGGGTCAGGACGACCGCTGACTGGAATCCGCCGAACCCGCTGCCGACCGAGAGCACGCTGCGCAGCTTCCGGGGGCGGGCGGTGCGCGGCACATAGTCCAGGTCGCATTCGGGGTCGGGGGTCTCGTAGTTCGCCGTCGGCGGCACTACTTGCCGGTCCATGGCGAGGACGCAGGCCACGAGTTCGATCGCTCCGATGGCGCCCAGTGAGTGGCCCACCATGGATTTGATCGAGCTCATGGGCGTCTTGTAGGCGTGGTCGCCCAGGGAGCGTTTCACCGCGGCCGTCTCGTGCCGGTCGTTCTGTTTGGTGCCCGAGCCGTGCGCGTTGACGTAGTCGATCTCGGTGCTGTTGATACGGGAGTGCTCGAGGGCGCTGTTGATCGCCTGGGCCATCTCCAGTCCATCGGGGGTCAGTCCCGTCATGTGGTAGGCGTTGCCGAAGGTGGCGTAGCCGCCTATCTCGCAGTACACCCGCGCGCCGCGGGCCCGGGCGTGCTCCAGTTCCTCCAGGACCAGTACGGCGCCGCCCTCACCCATGACGAACCCGTCCCGGTTGGCGTCGAACGGCCGGGATGCGTGGGCCGGGTCGTCGTTGTTCGGCGAGGTCGCCTTGATCGCGTCGAAGCACGCGACCGTGATGGGGGAGATCGGTGAGTCCGACGCACCCGCGACGCAGACGTCGAGCCGGCCGTCCTGGATGGCGTGGCAGGCGTAGCCGATCGCGTCGAGCCCTGAGGTGCAGCCCGTCGAGACGGTCTGCACCGGGCCGTGGGCGCCGACCTGTTCGGCCACCGCTGAGGCGAGGGAGCTCGGCGAGAACGCGCGGTGCAGATGCGGTCCGGCCGGCCGGTGGTCCACGTCCCAGCGCTCGCCCTTGCCGCTGACCGCGACATAGTCGTGCTCCAGGCGGGTGGTTCCACCCACCGCCGTGCCGAGCGAGACCCCCATACGCCAGGGGTCCTTCTTCTCCGGATCGATGCCGGAGTCGCGTATCGCCTCCTCGGCGGCCACCAGCGCGAACTGGATGTACCGGTCCGAGCGCGCCACCTGCTCCCGGTCGAGACCGTGGGCCCCGGGGTCGAAGTCGACCTCGGCGGCGATGCGCGAGCGGAAGCCCTCCGGGTTGAAGAGCGTTATGCCGCGCGTCGCCGTACGGCCGTTCGCGAGCAGGTCCCAGAACGCCTGGGCGCCGACTCCGCCGGGGGCGACGATACCGACCCCGGTGACCGCCACCCGCCGGCTCACGAAACGACCCCAGTCCGTTCCGGCGGCCTGCCCTGCTCGGCGCTTCCGGGGTGACCGGTGTCGGTGTCGTCGGGCCGCTCGTTCTCCTCCGTGTCGACGTGCCCGAGCTCCGGGCGCGGGGCGAGCGGGCCGAGGTGGAAGACCATGCGGGCTTCCACGTCCCCGACGTTACGGAACCGGTGGCGCACGTTCAGGGGGATCAGGAGGCCCTGATCCGGCCGCATCGGGTGCGTCTCACCATCCAGATCCACCTCCAGAAGCCCGTTCACCACGTACACGAACTCCTCGGAGTACGGGTGGTAGTGCTCGCCGATTCGCTCGCCGGGCTGCACGATGGCAAGGCCCATGAATCCACTGGTGGCGCCCACCGCGGTCGGGGTGAGCATGGCGCGCAGGTCGCCTCCGCGCCTGCGGTTGGGCTGGGTTTCGCTGAGGTCCACGATGCGTGGGCGGTGCGTGGTCATGAATGGTTCCTCCAGGTGCTTGCCCCCGACGGCTCGGCCGGTGGCCGTGATGGCCGGACGTGCGGTTCAGGATTCCGGCGACGCGATCCGGTCGGTGATCAGGTGCATTTGGGAGTCCGCGAGGAATCGCGACATCTCCTTCTTGGTGGTCGGCATGCCGACCTCACCGATGGCGAGCAGCCGGGCGAGGGTGGCTGCCTTGCGGGGTCCGCTGACGCCGAGCGCAAGGGCGGGCTGCGCATCGAGCTTGCCGCTCACATCGACGAGGCGGACGACGATGTCGTCGCGCTGGAAGATGGTGCTGCTCGCGATGGGGCTCTGCGGGTTCTCGGCCGCCGCCTCGTCCTGCTTGGCGAGCAGCCGGGCGAGCGCCATTCCGCAGCCCTCCTTGGCCGGGTAGTAGAGCGCGTGACGGCTCAGCTCGGCGGGGTTGCGCCCGTCGCCCGCCACATGGTGGACCGCCGGGAGAGCCGCCCGGGTGAAGAACATCCGGGCGGAGTCGGGGTCCTCGAGGTCCCGGTCCTGTTCCAGATACGGGTTGATGGCTTCCTCCACGGCCCTGACCTCGGGCTGCCTGGCCACATGGCGCAGTCCGGCGAGGAGGTCGCCCTGCACCTCGATCGCCCGCACGACGCGGTTGCCGTGCATGAAGAGCGAGGTGCGGCGCAGCCGGGTGTTCTCGTCGACGCGGGCCGCCGGGGAGGTGTACCCGGACAGGATCTTCGCGACTTCCTTCTCGCTGCCCGGCTTCACCGTGAAGGTGAGGGCATGCCGTACGACGCCGTCGCCGACCCGGGGGGCGGCCTGGAGCCTGCCCTTGAGCTGTGCGGGTGTCTCGGTGAAGGCCTGTCCGGTCTCCCGCAGGACGCTGAAGCGCAGCGAGCGGGTGTCCCGTACGCAGTTGTGCAGCGGCTGAACCGTCGTCACGTGCTCCTCGCTGTTCACCCAGGCGAGGAAGGGCGGGGCGCCCTCCCACTCGCTGGTGATGAGCCACTGCGAGGGGTTCTCGATCGACTGGCACAGCTGGTCGCTGATGTGGCCAGGGACCGACGCGACCTGATTGCGCAGATGCTCGTAGGCCTCGAGGAACTGGTTCTGTGCGCCGTCTTGGAGGTCCAGTAGCAGCACGACCCGAAGCCTGGAGCCATCGAAGGCGGACTGCGATATCCGTTCCGACAGGGTTGTCATCGTTCACACTCCTTATCGACAGCTCGGCCGCCACGTGCCGTGGCGCTCCTCGTCCGTCGTCGGTGGAATCCGCCCGGGTTTCAACCACCCTGCGGATACGGACGGTCCGCCTCCCTGGCTCGGGTGGCGCTCCCGCAATTGATCGTGGTCCGGTACTTCGACTGGCGCGAGAGCTGAGAACCAAGCGGGTGAATGGGCGAGGGAACCGTTGCCCCAGAGGGCATGAAAGTTCCATCCCCCCGGGCGGCAGGAGCTGGAGCGACTCATGGCAGATATGGAAGAGAACGTCGACCACCGCGTACCGGTCCTGATCGTGGGCGGCTCCTTGGTGGGCCTGTCCACGTCGCTGTTTCTGGGCCGCCACGGCGTCAGACATCTGCTGGTCGAAAAACACTCGGGCACCTCGATGCACCCGCGCGGGCGCGGCAACAACGTGCGGACGATGGAGCTGTTCCGGGGCGCCGAGGTGGAGGCGGACATCCGGCAGGCCGCGTCGGTCCTCGCGGACAACCACGGCATCCTGCAGGCGGGCTCGCTGACCGGCGACGACCAGGAGTGGCTGTTCAAGGAGATCGACCCCGGCGGCGGGCTGGCCCGCTTCAGCCCGACGACATGGTGCCTGTGCAGCCAGAACGACCTCGAACCCGTGCTGCTGGACCGAGCCCGCGCCCAAGGCGGCGACGTGCGGTTCTCCACCGAGCTGCTCAGCTTCGAGCAGGACTCGACGGGCGTTATGGCGGTCCTGAAGAACCGGGACACCGGGGAGCACAGCACCGTGCGTGCCGACTATCTCGTCGCGGCCGACGGGCCTCGCAGCCCCGTCAGGGAACAGCTGCGCATCGGCCAGACCGGCAACGGCGATCTGTTCCACAACGTGAGCATCGCCTTCCGCTCCCGGCAGCTCATGGACGCGGTGGGAGACCGGCGCTTCATCGTCTGCTATCTGACCAACCCCGAAGCGGACGGGGCCCTGCTGCCGGTGGACAACCGGGAGCTGTGGGTGTTCCACGCACCCTGGCACCCCGAGCAGGGCGAAGCACTCGAGGACTTCACCGACGAGCGCTGCGCCGAGCACATCCGCAAGGCAACCGGTGCGCCGGGCCTGGACGTTGAGATCACTGGCAAGGCACCGTGGCACGCCGCGGAACGGGTCGCCGGAAGCTACTCGTCAGGCCGGGTCTTCCTGGCCGGCGACTCGGCCCACGAGATGTCCCCGACCGGGGCGTTCGGCTCCAACACCGGCATCCAGGACGCCCACAACCTGGCCTGGAAGCTCGCGCTGGTGCTGGACGGATCGGCGGGTCCCGCGCTGCTCGAGACGTACGACGCGGAGCGGCGCCCGGTGGCGCGCGCGACGAGCGAACGCGCCTCGTCCCGCTCGGCTGAACACAGCCACCCCGGCTACGCACCGGCGGTCACCCCGGGCGGCGGGCGCAAGGGCGGGATCCTCTCGGTGGCGATGGGTTACAGCTATCTGCACGGTGCGGTCCTGGGCGTCGCCCCGGACCGGCCCATCGTGCCGGAGCGGATGGAGCTGATGGGCGCACCCGGCACCAGGGCCCCGCACATGTGGGCCGGCGGGCCGACCGGGCGGGTATCCACCCTGGACCTCTACGAGCGGTCGTTCGTGCTGCTCAGCGCGGCGGGCACCGCGTGGCAGGCAGCGGCGCGGAGGGTAGCGGAGCGGCTGTCCGTGCAGCTGGACGCGTACGCGATCGGTGCGGGTCCGGACGCCGATCTGGTGCCCGAGGGCGATGCCGACTGGGCCGCAATGCACGGCACGACGCCCGAGGGCGCGCTGCTGGTACGCCCGGACGGCTTCGTGGCCTGGCGTTCGCCGGGCGCGGTCCAGGATCCGGAAGCGACGCTCCACGCGGCTATGAGCACGCTGCTGAGTCGCGCCTGACCGACGTCCCGCTACCCTCCCCGGCACAGATCCGCGGGCCGGACCACACTAAATCTGTGGCGAACGCGTCGCGCGTGCGGCCTTTGCGCTCTACGGTGCGCAGATAGCTCTGCGTATGGGGGAGGTGTAGAACTAGGATATGGCCGGACGCTACGGCCGCCCGCGCTCGGTTCTACGGATGCGAACTGTCGCAGGCCAGGTCTTTCTCCTGCAGTTGGCGATCGTGGTGTTGCTCGTCGCGGCCGCCATGGTCGCGCTCGTCCTGCAGTCCAGGTCCGACAGCGAGCGCGAGGCCCGCAACCGGTCGGTCGCTGTCGCCGAGACCTTCGCCCATTCGCCGGGCATCGAGGCGGCACTGAAGAGTCCCGATCCGACGGCCGTTCTCCAGCCGCGTGCCGAAGAGGCCCGTAAGCGGTCCGGCGTCGACTTCATCGTCGTCACCAACACCGACGGAATCCGCTACACCCACCCGCTGACCGACCGGATCGGGAAGAAGTTCGTCGGCAATCTGGGGCCCGCGCTGGCCGGCGGCGTCACGACCGAGAAGATCATCGGGACGATCGGGCCGCTCGTGCAGGCGGTGGTGCCGGTCAAGGGACGTGATGGCTCGGTCGTCGGCCTGGTGTCCGCCGGGATCACGATCGCGCATGTCAGCAATGTCGTGGAGGAGCAGTTCCCGCTGCTGTTCGCGGCCACCGGGGCGGTGCTTCTCGTCACCACCGGCGGTACGGCACTGGTGACCCGACGGCTACGCCGCCAGACCCACGGCCTCGGCCCGGCCGAGATGACCAGGATGTACGAGCATCACGACGCGGTGCTGCATGCCGTACGCGAGGGCGTGCTCATCGTCGGCGGCGACGGGCGGCTGCTGCTGGCCAACGACGAGGCGCGCAGGCTGCTCAATCTGCCTTCGGACGTGGAAGGCGGCCCGGTCACCGAGCTCGGCCTCGACCCGCTCACCGCCAGGCTGCTCGCCTCCGGGCGGACCGCCACCGACGAGGTGCATCTGGTCGGGGACCGGCTGCTCGCCGTGAACCAGCGGCCGACGGACCAGGACGGCGGCCCGCCCGGCAGCGTCGCGACGCTGCGCGACACCACCGAGTTGCGGGCGCTGACCGGGAAGGCGGATGTGGCGCGGGGGCGTCTGAAGCTGCTGTACGACGCCGGTACGGAGATCGGCACCACCCTGGACGTGGTACGTACCTGCGAGGAGCTGGCGGAGTTCGCCGCGGCCCGGTTCGCCGACTACGCCACCGTCGACCTGGTGGAGGAGGTGCTGCGCGGCGAGGAACCGACTGCCGCGGGCACCAACCACGACATGCGCCGTTTGGCCTTCAGGGGACGGCGGGACGACACCGCGCTCTACCCGCTGGGCAAGCTGATCCACTTTGTGCCGTCCACCCCGCTGGGTTTCGGCATCCGCAGGGGCGAGGCGGTCATGGAGCCCGATCTGGCCGCGTACACCGGGTGGCAGGAGCAGGATCCGGTGCGGGCCAGGAAGCTCGTCGAGCACGGAATCCACTCGATGATCGCGGTGCCGATGCGCGCCCGCGGCGTGATTCTGGGCGTGGCGATGTTCTGGCGCTCCGAGAAGCCCGAGCCGTTCGAGGAGGAAGACCTGTCTCTCGCGGAGGAGCTGGTCGCGAGGGCCGCGGTCAGCATCGACAACGCCCGCCGTTACACCCGCGAGCACACCATGGCGGTGACCCTCCAGCGCAGTCTCCTGCCGCGCGGCCTGCCCGAACAGAACGCCATCGACGTCGCGTACCGCTACCGGCCCGCGCAGGCCGGGCTCGGCGGGCTCGGCGGCGTCGGCGGGGACTGGTTCGACATCATCCCGCTGCCCGGCGCCCGGGTGGCGCTTGTGGTGGGCGACGTCGTGGGCCACGGCCTGCACGCCGCGGCGACCATGGGCCGGCTGCGGACCGCGGTCCACAACTTCTCCAGCCTTGATCTGCCGCCCGACGAGCTCCTGTGGCACCTCGACGAGCTGGTCGCCCGCATCGACCAGGACGAGACCGCGGACGGCACGGAAGGGGTCACCGGAGCCACCTGCATCTACGTTATCTACAACCCGGTGTCCGGGCACTGCACGATGTCACGGGCCGGCCATCTCCAGCCCGTCATCGTCCACCCGGACGGCACCGCGGTCTTCGCCGATGTGCCCGGCGGCCCGCCGCTCGGGCTCGGCGGACTGCCCTTCGAGACCCTGGACCTTCAGCTGCCCGAGGACAGCCGCCTGGTCCTGTACACGGACGGGCTCGTGGAGGACCGCGACCGCGACATCGACGACGGCCTGGCGCTGCTGCGCCAGACGCTGGCGGAGCACGCGGACCGGAGCCCGGAGGAAACCTGCGAGGCGGTGCTGAAGGAGCTGCTGCCGGAACGCCCGCGCGACGACATCGCGCTGCTCGTCGGCCGTACGCGCGTCCTGGACTCCAGCCGGGTGACCGACTGGGAGGTGCCGTCCGACCCGTCGGCCGTGGGCGAGGTGCGGTCCGCCGTCACCCACAAGCTGGCCGAGTGGGGTCTGGAGGAGGAGGCCTTCACGACGGAGCTCATCCTCAGCGAGCTGGTCACCAACGCGATCCGGTATGCCACGGGCCCGATACGCGTACGGCTGATCCGTGACCGCTCCCTGATCTGCGAGGTCTCGGACCACAGCAGCACGTCCCCGCACCTGCGCCAGGCGGCGACCACCGACGAGGGCGGCCGGGGACTGTTCCTGGTCGCCCAGTTCGCGGAACGCTGGGGCACGCGGTACACCCCGGACGGCAAGGTCATCTGGACGGAACAGCCACTGCCGGCCGAGGGGCAGTGAGCGTGGGTGTCAGCCGGCCTCCGGGCCCAGCGGGCGTCCGCACCGCAAGTTCCAGCGGCCCCCGCGCCCGGTGAGTTCCGTCAGGGTCAGGGGGGCGACGTCCAGCCGCCAGAACGCCTCAGGCGGCAGGGACAGCGCCTGCACGATCGCCGCCCGCGTCACCGCCGGGTCGACGACCGCGAGGACACGGCCCCCGTCGGGCGGGAGCGACTCCAGCCACGCGCCCACCCGCGTGCACAGCGACCGCAGTGACTCACCACCGTGCGGTGTGCACGACGGGTCGCTGAGCCACGCCGACACCGACTCCGGCTCGCCGGCGCTCACTTCGTCCAGTCGTCGCCCACGCCAGCGGCCCAAGTCCCAGTCGCCGAGGGCCTCGGCGGGCTCCGCCCGCAGGCCCAGCTCGGCGGCTGTCTCCCGGCAGCGCGCGGACGGGCCGCTCAAGAGCCGGTCGGCGCGCGGCAGCGCACCCGCGGCGGCGCGGGCGCGGCGTGCTCCCGACTCGTCCAGCGGCGCGTCGGCGTCGAAACGGGCCTCCCGCAGCGCCGCGTTCGTCGCAGGTGAGACCAACATCACCCGTACCGTCATCCCGTGCGCTCCCCTCCCCTTCTCGGCCAAGGAACAAGCACATCATGGGCGTTCGGGCGCCCGGTCACGCGCCCCTGCGCCGTAGCGGTGCAGGCCCGCAAGCGGTACGGTCTCGTGGACATTGACGACGGTGTGACGGAAGCCCGGTGAGAATCCGGCACGGTCGCGCCACTGTGTACCCGTTCCCCGCGGGAAGTCAGACCCAGCACCTTCGTCTCAGGCACCACGATCGGGACGCGTGTTCCCCCAGGAGGTTCTGCCATGGCACAGTCTGCTGCGCCCGCCACCGCCGCACCGGCCATCACCCCCATCTCGCTCACGGCCATCGCCCCCTGGGCGCTCTTCTTCGGCGTTCTCATGCTGGTCCTGCTCTACTTCGTCGGCGCCGAGCAGGGCGCCACCTCGCTCATCTCCGGCGAGAACGTCCACGAGTGGGTCCACGACGGACGCCATCTGCTCGGATTCCCCTGCCACTAGAACTTCTTCAGAGCTCAGGGGAAACACCATGAACTCCATATCTGTCAGAGGCCTGCTCGGCCGCGGCATGCTCGCGGGCCTGATCGCCGGTGTCTTCGCTCTCGTCGTCGCGTATCTGCTCGGTGAGTCCCCTGTGGACGCCGCCATCGCGTTCGAGGAGAGCCACAGCCATGATCACGGGGACGGCGGCGAGGAACTCGTCAGCCGCGCCATGCAGTCCACGGGCGGTCTCGCCACCGGCGTACTGGTCTTCGGCGTCGCGATCGGCGGCATCGCCGCCCTCGCGTTCGCCGTCGCACTCGGCCGCATCGGCCGGTTCAGCCCGCGCGCCACAGCCTTGCTGGTCGCTCTCGGCGCGCTGCTGAGCGTGTACGTCGTGCCGTTCCTCAAGTACCCGCCGAACCCACCGGCCGTCGGGGACCCCGACACGATCGGCCAACGCACCACGCTGTACTTCCTGATGATCGTGCTCAGCGTCCTGCTCACGGTCGCCGCGGTGATCCTCGGCAAACGCCTGGCTCCCCGTCTTGGCAACTGGAACGCGACCGTCGCCGCCGCGGCCGCGTTCGTCGTCGCCGCCGGTCTCGCCTTCGCCTTCCTGCCCTCGTTCAACGAGGTGCCGAAGGGCTTCCCGGCAACCGTGGTCTGGGAGTTCCGGCTGGCCACGCTTGCCATCCAGGTCACCCTCTGGACCTGCTTCGGACTCGTCTTCGGGTACCTCGCCGAACGGCTCCTCACCCCGGCGACCGAGACGGCGGCAGACGGGAAGGGCGCGTCGCGGGCGACAGCCGCCGCGAACTGACCGAGCTGGGGCTCCGCCCCGGACCCCGCGCCTCAAACGCCCACGGGGCTGAGTTTTCCCGTCGGCGAGGCTGGATTTCGCGTCCGGGACCGCGCCTCAAACTCCCCCCGGACTTCGTCCGGGGGGATCGCCACCAGGCCGGAATTTCCCGCCGGTCGGCCCGAATCTTCGGGCCGACCGGGCGGAAATCAAGCCCGTCCGGCCGATTGAGGACAACGCCCGAAGGACGTACCGGGGTCTGGGGCGAAGCCCAGTTATCCCGCAGACGCCTCCACCGCGTCAGCGACAGCGTCGAAGAAGCGTGCGTGCGCGAGGTGGCTGCACGGAATCTCGGGGTTCCACGGCACCAGCCGCGCCCCGCCCGCCACAGGCCGCCACGCCTCGATCGCGCTGAGCCGGTCGACCGGCAGGGCATTGGCGCGTACGTCGCTCAGCACGATGTCCGGCCGCAGCGACGCAGCCGCCGTCCAGTCGACGGTGGACCAGCTGGCACCCGGTCCGCGCTCGGGCTCCACCAGGCCGACACCGTAGTCGGCCAGCGCCCGCAGGTCCGCCCAGGCTCGGGGCCTGGCGAGGTGGACACTGTCCGGGGTGGCGGGCGACAGCGCCAGTATGCGTAACCCGGCGGCCTGGGCCGCGAGGGTACGTAACCGGCCTTCCGCACGGGCGAGTTCCACCGCACCCGAGCTGTCGGCGTCCGCTCCGAGCGACCGGGCGAGCGCCGTGAACCGGTCGCGTACGTCACCGAGTGAGCGGCCCTGTCCCACGTCGAAGACCACCACCGGGACCCGTTCCTCGATGTACTTCGCCGTGTCCGGATCCAGGCCGTACACCTGATCGGTGCCGTAGGCGACGGCGACCACCAGGTCGGGGTCCGCCCGCAGGACCGCGTCCGCGTCCACGCGTGATCCCGACCCGAGGTAGGCGATGTCCCCGATGGGCAGGGGGCCGGCCTTGGCCGGGTCTGCGGTGTCGCCGTCGTGGTTGGAGCCGAAGATGCCCACCGGGCGAATGCCGTGGTCGAAGAGTGTCGCCCCGGCCTGGATGTAGGCGACCGGCCTCGACGGTGTGGTTGCCGCTGCCGCCAGGCGGCCGCGGTCGTCCAGGAATTCCCACTCCTTCTTACGCGCCATACCGTCCCCACCCCTGCCTATTGCCGGTTACAGATCGCGACGCCTCCCCCGAGGGCATCGACGTTTGACTGCCCGGCGGGCTCGGCGGTCACTCATGCGGACCGTCGCCGTTTCAACCGCCTCATGTTTCGACGACTCCTGTGACTCAACGACCCCTGTGGCTCAACGGCCTTGGGCCGCAGCCGCGGGCAGCGACACCTCGAAGCGGCAGCCGCCCGTCACATTGCGTACGTCGGCGTGGCCCGCGTGCGCCTCGACGATGCCGCGGACGATGGCGAGGCCAAGACCCGCGCCGGCCGGGGGCGTACGGGCCTGCGTGCCGCGCCAGCCAGTGTCGAAGACGCGGGGCAGGTCCTCCTCCGGGATGCCGCCGCAGCCGTCGGTGACGGACAGCACGACCCACTCCTCGCGGCGCTCGGCGGCGACGGCCACCGTGCCGTCGGCCGGGGTCCGGCGGATGGCGTTGACCAGGAGGTTCGCCAGGACGCGGGTCATCTCCTTGCCGTCCACCTCGACCGGGAACGGCTCGACACGGTCGCCGACGAGGCGTACGCCGTACTCGCGGGCGAGCGGGTCCGCCCCGGCGAGCGCCTCGCCCACCAGGTCGTACACCGACATCCGGGTGGGTGTGAGGGCCAGCGTGCCCGCGTGGATGCGGGAGAGCTCGAAGAGGTCGCCGACCATGGAGTTGAGGCGGTCGACCTCGGTGCGGATCTGGCGGAAGTAGCGCTCGGGATCCTGCACGACGCCGTCCTCCAGGGCTTCGGACATCGCGCGCAGCCCGGCCAGCGGGGTGCGCAGATCGTGCGAGATCCAGGCGACGAGCTCGCGGCGGGAAGTCTCCAAGGCGCGTTCGCGCTCGCGGGAGGCGGCGAGCCGGTCGCTGGTGGCGGCGAGTTCGCGGCTGAGTGCGGCCAGTTCGGCGGTGGACGCCCCGTCGGGGGCGGCGAAGGAGCCGCCGTCGCCGAACGAGCGTGCTGCCAGGGCGAGTTCACGGCTGCGGGCGACGACCCAGCGGCCGAGCAGCAGCGCGGTGGCGAGCGAGACGACCGCCGCCATCGCGACGACCGTGGTGACGACGGTGAGGTCGTGCGCGGACAGGAACATGGCCTGGGCGACCGCGAGCGTCCCGGCGAGCATGGCGGTGACCGCGACGGCGGCGACGACGGTGAGGGAGACGGCGACGGACCGGTGGCGCAGCAGACGCAGGGTCAGCGCGCCGAGGAGGCCGACGGCCGCGGCCCCGAGGAAGGCGAAGAGCGCGATGAGGAGCATGTCCCGCACGGTGATCAGGCCTCTTCTCGTGGTGCGTGGCCGTGCGGTGCTTGGCCGTGCGGTGCTTGGCCGTGCGGTACGTGGCCGTGCGGTACGTGGCCGTGCGGTACGCCGTCGCCGGGGGAGGCGCCATCCGGCACGTCGAAGCGGTAGCCCACGCCCCACACCGTCTGGATCAGCCGCGGCCTGGCCGGATCGTCCTCGATCTTGCCGCGCAGCCGCCGCACATGAACCGTGACGGTGGACAGATCGCCGAACTCCCAGCCCCACACGTCCTGCATCAGCCGCTCCCGGCCGATCGCCTCCCCCGGGTGCCGCATCAGATGCGCGAGCAGGTCGAACTCCCGCAGGGTCAGGCCCAGTTCACGCCCATCCTTGGTGGCCCGCCGCGCCGCCGGATCCAGCACGATACCCGCGGCCGCAAGTTCGGGCCCCGCCCGCCGCTCCCCCGCCGCACCGCCCCGGCGCAGTACCGACTCGACCCGGAGCACCAGCTCGCGCGGGCTGAACGGCTTGGTGACGTAGTCGTCCGCCCCTACCTCGAGCCCCAGGATCCGGTCGTCCTCGTCGCCGCGCGCGGTCAGCATGATCACCGGCACGGCGGCGGGCGCGCCGGCCCGGAGCCTGCGGCACACCTCCAGGCCGTCCATGCCCGGCAGCATCAGATCGAGGACGACCAGATCGGGCAGCCGGGCGGCGGCGAGCCGGAGCGCCTGGGGCCCGTCGGCGGCCCTGTCCACGGTGAAGCCCGCGCGCTCCAGATAGCCGGTGACGACCTCGGCGACGGTCGGATCGTCGTCGACGACCAGAATGTTGTGCATACCGCCAGTGTCCTCGTACTGAGCACGGCCCACGGCATGTGTCGCCTTACGAAACCATGACGCCCGAAGAACTGGGTCCTGCGAAACCGCAGACGTCCGATTCGTTCAAGACCGCGGGTCGGGGCCCTGCCTACGGTGAGGTCATGACTCCACGACTCGATGCGATCGGCCTCGTCGTCGCCGACATGGCCGCCTCGCTCGCCTTCTACCGCCGGCTCGGCCTGGACATCCCCGCCGAAGCCGACTCCGCGCCCCACGCCGAGGCGACGCTGCCGAGCGGGCTGCGCGTGCTGTGGGACACCGAGGAGACCGTCCGCTCCTTCGACCCCGGGTGGGCCCGGCCCACCGGCGGCGGCGAGCGCCTGGGGCTCGCCTTTCTCTGTGACGGACCCGCCGAGGTGGACTCGGCGTACGCCGAGCTGACCGAGGCCGGCTACAAGGGGCATCTGCCGCCCTGGGACGCCTTCTGGGGGCAGCGTTACGCGCTCGTCCTGGACCCCGACGGCTGTGCCGTCTCGCTCTTCGCCAGCGCCGAGTAGGTCCCCAGGGTGATTCCGGCCAGATCGCGCATCTCGCGGGCAAGGTGCGCCTGGTCGGCGCAGCCCGCCGCGAGTGCCGCTTCGGCGTACGGCACACCTTTCCGTACGAGCGTCAGCGCTCGCTGCAGCCGCAGCACCCGGGCCAGTGTTTTGGGCCCGTAGCCAAAGGCGTCCAGGGAGCGGCGGTGCAGCTGGCGCGCGCCGAGGCCGATGGCCTCCGCCGCGCTCGCGACCGTGCCGCCCGCCTCCAGGAGGCGCACCACCTCACTGAGCAGCGGATCGGGCGGGCCGGCCACGGCCGCGCGGCGCAGCGCCACGGCCTCCAGCGCCGCCACCCGGTCCGCGGCCTCGTCGATGCGCTCCGTGAGCCGGCGCGCCTCGGCCGCGCCCCATACGTCGGCGAGCTCGACGCGCTGGTCGCGCAGCTCGTGCGCCGGTACGCCGAGAAAGGCGGGCGCGGTCCCCGGCGCGAAGCGGACGCCCGCGTACCGCAGGACGGGCGCGCCCCCCGGGGTGTAGGCGTGGGTGTCGGGCCCCGCCACGAGAAGGCGGCCATCGGCCCACAGCAGGTCCATGCAGCCGTCGGGCAGCACGGGGTGGGCGGCACCGGCGCGGGTGTCGATCGTCCGCGTCCAGACGACGGCGCCGTCGAGCCGCGATCGCCGTTCCTCGTACATGACAGTGAGGCTAATCGCTCCCGAACGCCTCGGCATTGATCCAGAATGCCGGCCGCCGCTACTCCCTGGACTCCTTGTCCCGGCCGTTGTCGCGGTGCTCCTTCTCTCGGTGTTCCCGGGTCGTGTGCAGCCGGGACTTCACATCGTCCGGCGGCAGGAACCGCGACCACCGCTCCGGGAACTCCGAAGGCATGTCCCCGTTGTCCGCGTCGTCCTCGTCATCGTCCTCTTCCGCGAAGACGTGGTCCGCCTTCGCCCGGGCCAGGACCTCGGCCGCGTGGACAGCGCGGACGCGTTCGTTGGCCGCACGGGCCGCGGCCGTGGCCACCGACGGCCAGACACGGTCGATCGCGGCATTGACCGCCGCCCCCACCAGGACCGCGAAGGCTGTGAGACCGATCCACAGCAGGACGGCGATCGGAGCGGCGAGCGAGCCGTAGATCGTGGGGCCCTCGACCGTGCTGGTGAGGTAGATGCGGAGCAGGAAGCTGCCGAGCACGCCCATTCCGAGCGCCACCAGCGCTCCGGGGACGTCCTCGATCCACGGGGACCGGACGGGAACAGACACGTGGTAGAGCGTGGTCAGGAACGCGATCGAGAGCAGGCTGACCACCGGCCAGTACAGGACG
Source organism: Streptomyces sp. NPDC019443 (assembly GCF_044389785.1). Lineage (NCBI taxonomy): Bacteria > Bacillati > Actinomycetota > Actinomycetes > Kitasatosporales > Streptomycetaceae > Streptomyces > Streptomyces sp. NPDC019443. The sequence goes on along the minus strand of NZ_JBIRYJ010000001.1, from coordinate 220,221 downwards.
CTGACGACTTCCGTGCCCCACGGGATGAACTCCACCACCCGGTCCGGGCCGACGACCGCCAGCGGCAGCACCACCGCGCCGATCAGCAGGGCCACGATGTAGAGCAGGAAGGCGAGCAGCCGGGTGGCGACGATGCCGCGCTGGCCGTCGAGGCCGTACATCACGGTGATGGTGTCGATGAAGACGTTCACCGCCCGCGATCCCGACCAGAGGGCGATCGCGAAGCCGATCGAGATGATGTCGGGACGTCCGCCGTGGGTGACGTCCTCCAGCAGGGGCTTGGCGATCTCGTTGACACCCCGGTCGGACAGCACCGTGCCGACCGCGCCCAGGATGTTCTCCTCGATCGAGGCGACGGTGGTGGTGTTGGTCCAGTTGTCGATATAGCCGAGGAGACCGATCAGGCCGAGCATCAGCGGTGGCAGGGACAGCAGCGTGAAGAACGCCGCCTCGGCGGCGAGGCCCAGGATGCGGTATTCGATGCACGAATTGACCGTGTCTTTCAGCAGCAGCCATGCCATCTTCCGCTTGGAGACGTTGCGATAGAGGACTCGGGCCCGGTGGAGTCGGCCCGATGGCCGCTCGGGTGTTTCATTTGCTGCCTGCACCTCCTTACCGTATCGGCATGGCAGCTACCACCCACACAGTGACCAATCAGGCTCCGCCCCTGGTGGGGTACGACGTCTACACCTCCGACCAGGCGCTCACCGAGGGCGTGGAGCGGCATGTCGCGCCGGAACTCCTCGACGAGGCACGGGAGGAGCTCACGGGGCTCGGCACCACCGCGGGCTCCGCGCAGGCCCAGGAGTGGGGGGTGCAGGCCAACGAGAATCCGCCAAAACTGCGGACGCACGACCGGTACGGAAACCGGATCGACGAGGTCGAGTTCCACCCCGCCTGGCACCGGCTGCTGGGCCACGGCGTCTCCGCGGGTCTGACGAACGCCTGGGGCAGGCCGGCCGGACATGTGCGGCGCGCGGCCGGGTTCCTGGTGTGGACGCAGGCCGAGGCCGGGAACGGCTGTCCGCTGTCGATGACGCACGCCTCCGTCCCCGCGCTGCGTACGGACCCGGCGCTGGCGGCCGAGTGGGAGCCGCGGCTGACCTCGCAGGTGTACGAGGAGGGGCTGCGGCCGGCCTCGCTGAAGGCGGGGTCGCTGTTCGGGATGGGGATGACGGAGAAGCAGGGCGGCAGCGACGTCAGGGCCAATACGACGCGTGCCGAGCCCATCGCCGGTGACGGGGAGTACGTGCTCACCGGTCACAAGTGGTTCTGCTCGGCTCCGATGAGTGACGGTTTTCTGGTACTCGCCCAGGCGGCCGGGGGCTTGACCTGTTTCCTGGTGCCTCGGGTGCTGGAGGACGGAACCAGGAACGTGTTCCGGATCCAGCGGCTCAAGGACAAGCTGGGCAACAAGTCCAATGCGTCGAGCGAGGTCGAGTTCGACGGGACGTGGGCGCGCCGGGTCGGCGACGAGGGGCGCGGGGTGCGCACGATCATCGAGATGGTGGCGGCGACCCGGCTCGACTGCGTCGTCGGATCGGCCGCGCTGATGCGGCAGTCGGTGGCGCAGGCGATCCACCACAGCGCGTACCGCAGCGCGTTCGGCGGGCTGCTGATCGACAAGCCGCTGATGCGCAACGTACTGGCCGATCTGGCACTGGAGTCGGAGGCGGCGACGATGCTGGCGCTGCGGCTCGCCGCGGCGTACGACGCCGATACGGAGGAGGAGCGGGCGTTCTTGCGCCTGGCGGTGCCGGCGGCCAAGTACTGGGTGACCAAGCGGTGTACGCCGACGGTGGCCGAGGCGCTGGAGTGTCTGGGCGGCAATGGCTACGTCGAGGAGTCGGGGCTGCCGCGGCTGCTGCGCGAGTCGCCGCTCAACTCGATCTGGGAGGGCTCGGGCAACGTACAGGCCCTGGACGTCCTGCGGGCGCTCCACCGCGAGCCGCAGGCGCTGAACGCGTTCCTGCAGGAGGTCGGCACGGCGCGGGGCGCGGACCACCGGCTGGACGGGGCGATCAAGGACCTGCTGACCGAGCTGGCCGATCTGAACGGCATCGAGGCACGGGCGCGCCGGCTGGTGGAGCGGATGGCGCTGGTGCTTCAGGGGTCGCTACTGGTGCGCTGGGCGCCGCCGGAGGTGGCGGACGCGTTCTGCGCGTCGCGGCTCGGCGGGGACTGGGGCGCGGCTTTCGGCACGCTGCCGCACACGCTGGATCTGGCGTCGGTCGTGGACCGGGCACGAGCGGTGGTCTGACGGCCGGTCGTGGAGCGGCGCGGCCGCGAGCCGCAGTCCGCCGCGTCGGGATGACTGTCGGGGTGGTGCTGCGCCGACACGGCACCACCCCGCGCTCCGTCATGCGCCCTCAGCAAAGCGGTGCGGTGCATGACGGACCACCGGAACGAACCGGTGCTCCGTCAGCCTCGTACACACGCACACCCGTTCGCGAGGGTTGCAAAAGGTTGCAGCTTTGTGCGCCGTATCGCCACGGCTCTCGTCCAGGAGGGGCACGATTGTGCCAGCCCCCCGCACTCGGACGCTGGCCTCGCCCGGGAGGACCCCAGTGCACACGACATCACTCGACCTGGCCAGACTCGCCGCCATGGACAGCGCGGAGGCCGCCCGACTGCTGAAGGGAGTGCGGGACGCCACGCTCAACGGCCGCCCGTCCCGGGTCGGCCCGCGGGCGGACATCGAGGAATCCTGGCAGCGGATGCTGCGCGGGGGCCTGGATCCCGACCGGGGCCGAAGGGCCGGGCTGCTGCCGCTGGAGGAGTTGGAACGCCGCCGGCACGCCTCGCCACTGCGGGAGGTGCTGCCTGTCCTGCGGGACGGTCTGGTGTCGATCGCCGAGGCGGCACAGCACATCATGGTCGTCGCGGACACCGAGGGAAAGCTGCTCTGGCGCGAGGGCAAGGCCACCGTGCTGCGCAAGGGCGACTCGCACGGCTTCGTACTGGGGGCCGACTGGAACGAGGATCTGGTCGGCACCAACGGCATCGGCACCCCCCTCGTCTCCCGGCGGCCGGTCCAGGTTCACTCCGCCGAGCACTTCGTCTCCGCCAACCACAACTGGACCTGTGCGGGAGCGCCGGTCACCGATCCGCGCGACGGCAGGCTGATCGGTGTCGTCGACATCAGCGGACCGGTGTCCACCATGCATCCGGCGACCCTCTCGCTGGTCACCTCGGTCACCCGGCTCGCCGAGGCCGAGCTGCGCAACCGGCATTTCGCGGCGCTGGACCGGCTGCGCGGTGTGGCGGCCCCGCTGCTCGCGAGGCTGGCCGGCCGGGCACTGGCCGTGGACGTGAACGGCTGGCCGGCCGCGGTCACCGGCATGCCGCCGACCGCGCGGCTGCCGCTGCCGAAGTCCATCGGCGGCGGCCGGCTCTGGCTCCCCTCGCTCGGCATGTGCACGGTCGAGCCGCTGCCCGGCGGCTGGCTGGTGCGGGTGGACGAGGAGCGTTCCGCGGCGGCGCCGGCCCGGGTGGTGCTGGATCTGAGCAGATCCCGGCGGCCCTCGGTCACCGTCTCGGGCGACGCGGGCAACTGGGTACAGGAGCTCAGCCCGCGCCATGCCGAGCTGCTGTATGTGCTGGCGCTGCACCGGGACGGGCGCAGCGCCGTGCAGCTGGCGCAGGACATCTTCGGGGACGGGACACGGACGGGGACGGTACGGGCCGAGATGTCGCGACTGCGGCGGCATCTGGCGCCGGTCCTCGCACACCGCCCGTACCGCTTCGTCGAGGACGTCGAGGTGGAGCTGGTGCGGCCGGAGCAGCCGGCCGAGCTGCTGCCGCACTCCACGGCCCCGGCTGTGCGCCGCGCCCACCGCGATCCTCAATGGTCCGATTCTCAATGATCCGGTCCTCGGTGATCCACGGACGCGGCTTTGGCCTGATCAAGGCGTCGTGATTTCCTGGCGGGCATGAGCATCACCGTGACCACCTGGTCCCTGGAACAGACCTCGCCCGCGGATCTGCGGTCGGCCGCCGCGCCCGAAAGGGATGTGCGGATCGTCCGCGCCGAGGTGCCGTCCCCGGAGTTCAGCCGCTTTCTGTATACGGCCGTCGGCGGTGACGTCCAATGGAACGACCGGCTCGGCATGACGTACGCACAGTGGGAGGAGCTGCTCGCCAGGCCGGGCACCGAGACCTGGGTGGTGTACGAGAAGGGCACCCCGGCCGGCTATGCGGAGCTTCAGGCGCAGGACGTCGGCTCGGTCGAGATCGTCTACTTCGGGCTGATCCCGTCGTTCCGGGGCCGGCGGATCGGCGGCCATCTCCTGTCGTACGCGGTCGCCAGGGCCTGGGACCTGGCGGAGCGATGGCCGGGGCTGCCGCCGACGAAGCGGGTGTGGCTGCACACCTGCTCCAAGGACGGCCCGCACGCCATGGACAACTATCTGCGGCGCGGCTTCACTCTCTTCGACACAGTGGTCGAAGAGGAGTCCGAATCGGCCGCTCCAGGTCCCTGGCCCGGCGCTCACCGCTGAGTGACGGGCAACACACCGTCTCGCGATGCAGGACGGTGTTGTCCACATTCTGGATAACGGTGGACTGCCATCGGATCGCCGTGACACGCTTCCGTCATGTCTCGAGCTGGAACTGCCTTGGTGAGTCGGCGGCACGTCGACCTCGGCCGCATGTCCAGCGCCATCTGTCCGGTCTGCTGAAAGACCAGCACAGCCGAGCGTTCCGCACCCCGTTGAACCTCCTGCGCACCGCCGCGCCCCCACGCGAGTGTGCAGCTGAGAGCCGCCCTCCTGCAGTCTCGAAGGACATACCGCCATGGCCGCCACCCCCGAAAAGCCCGCCCCCGCCACGCCCCGCCGCAAGGCCGGACGCCACCGCGGCGAGGGCCAGTGGGCAGTTGGCCATATGACGCCGTTGAACGCCAACGAGCAGACCAAGAAGGACGACGACGGTCTCAATGTGCGGACACGCATTGAGACGATCTACGCCCACCGCGGCTTCGACTCGATCGACGGCGCCGACCTGCGCGGCCGGATGCGCTGGTGGGGGCTCTACACCCAGCGCAAGCCCGGGATCGACGGCGGCAAGACCGCGATCCTGGAGCCGGAGGAGCTGGACGACAAGTACTTCATGATGCGCGTCCGCATCGACGGCGGCCGGCTGACCACCGAGCAGCTGCGCGTCATCGGTGAGATCTCGCAGGAGTTCGCGCGCGGCACCGCCGACATCACCGACCGGCAGAACGTCCAGTACCACTGGATCCGCATCGAGGACGTCCCGGAGATCTGGAACCGTCTCGAGGCCGTGGGCCTGTCGACGACCGAGGCCTGTGGCGACACGCCGCGCACCATCCTCGGCTCGCCGGTCGCCGGGATCGCAGCGGACGAGATCGTCGACGGCACTCCGGCGATCGAGGAGATCCACCGCCGGTTCATCGGCAACAAGGCGTTCTCCAACCTGCCCCGCAAGTTCAAGACGGCGATCTCCGGCTCCCCGCTGCTGGACGTGGCCCACGAGATCAACGACATCGCCTTCGTCGGTGTCGAACACCCGGAGCACGGCCCCGGCTTCGACCTCTGGGTCGGCGGCGGACTGTCCACCAACCCCAAGCTCGGGGTCCGCCTCGGTGCCTGGGTGCCGCTGGACGAGGTCCCGGACGCCTGGGAAGGCGTCATCTCGATCTTCCGCGACTACGGCTACCGGCGGCTGCGCACCCGCGCCCGCCTGAAGTTCCTGGTCGCCGACTGGGGCGCCGAGAAGTTCCGCCAGGTGCTCGAGGACGAGTACCTGAAGCGCAAGCTGATCGACGGGCCCGCCCCGGCGCAGCCCGTACAGCAGTGGCGCGACCACGTCGGTGTCCACCGGCAGCAGGACGGACGTTTCTACGTCGGGTTCGCACCGCGCGTCGGCCGGGTCGACGGCGCCACGCTCACCAAGATCGCCGAAGTGGCGGACGCGCACGGCTCGGGCCGGCTGCGTACCACCGTCGAGCAGAAGATGATCGTGCTCGATGTCGAGGAGTCGCAGGTCGAGTCGCTGGTGGCCGGTCTTGAGGCGCTGGACCTGCGGGTCAACCCGTCGCCGTTCCGGCGCGGCACGATGGCCTGCACCGGCATCGAGTTCTGCAAGCTGGCCATTGTCGAGACCAAGGCCCGTGGCGCCGCGCTGATCGACGAACTCGAGCGCCGCATCCCCGAGTTCGACCAGCCGATCACCATCAACATCAACGGCTGCCCCAACGCCTGCGCGCGTATCCAGGTCGCGGACATCGGTCTCAAGGGCCAGCTGATGCTGGACGACGAAGGCAACCAGGTCGAGGGCTTCCAGGTGCACCTGGGCGGCGCGCTGGGCCTGGAGCCCGGCTTCGGCCGCAAGGTCCGCGGTCTGAAGGTCACTTCGGCCGAGCTGCCGGACTATGTCGAGCGCGTCCTCAAGCGCTTCCAGGCGGAGCGCGAGGACAGCGAGCGCTTCGCGGCCTGGGCGGCGCGTGCGTCCGAGGAGGCTCTGTCGTGAGTGAGAGGGCTGCACCCTTCTACTGCCCGTACTGCGGCGACGAGGACCTGCGTCCGAACGAGCAGGGCCACGGCGCATGGGAATGCGCGGCATGCAATCGAGCCTTCCAGTTGAAGTTCCTCGGGCTGCTGACCCGGGGACTTCAGCGCAATGACGGTGGAGGGGACGAGATATGACGGTGGTTCAGACCAATCTCAAAGAGCTCGCGGAGCAGGCGGGGCGGGACCTCGAAGAGGCCTCCGCCCTGGACATTCTGAAGTGGGCGGCCGACACCTTCGGGCCGCGCTTCTGCGTCACGTCCTCCATGGAGGACGCGGTGGTCGCCCACCTCGCCTCCCGTGCCTTCCCCGGCGGCAGCCCGGTCGACGTGGTCTTCCTCGACACCGGCTACCACTTCCCGGAGACGATCGGGACCCGGGACGCCGTGGACGCGGTGATGGACGTCAACGTCATCACGCTCACCCCGCGGCAGACCGTGGCCGAGCAGGACGCGGAGTACGGCCCCAGGCTGCACGACCGCGACCCCGACCTGTGCTGCGCGCTGCGCAAGGTCAAGCCGCTCGAAGAGGGCCTGACCGGGTACGACGCGTGGGCGACGGGCCTGCGCCGCGACGAGTCCCCGACCCGGGCGAACACTCCGGTCGTCGGCTGGGACGAGAAGCGGCAGAAGGTCAAGATCTCGCCGATCGCCCGCTGGACGCAGGACGACGTGGACGCGTACGTCGCCGAACACGGCGTCCTCACCAACCCGCTGCTGATGGACGGTTACGCCTCCGTGGGCTGCGCGCCCTGCACCCGCCGGGTGCTGGAGGGCGAGGACGCACGCGCCGGCCGCTGGGCCGGCCGGGGAAAGACCGAATGCGGGCTGCACGGCTGATGAACGACGAGAAGCAGCGGGAGAAGCACGTGACTGGGGCCACCATCTGGCTCACCGGTCTGCCGAGCGCGGGCAAGACCACCATCGCCTACGAACTGGCGGACCGGCTGCGCGCCGACGGCCACCGGACCGAGGTGCTCGACGGCGACGAGATCCGCGAATTCCTCTCCGCGGGCCTCGGCTTCAGCCGCGAGGACCGCCACACCAACGTCCAGCGGATCGGCTTCGTCGCCGAACTCCTCGCGTCCAACGGCATCAAGGCGCTGGTGCCGGTGATCGCCCCGTACGAGGACAGCCGCGAGTCCGTCCGCAAGCGCCACCAGACCGAGGGCACCGCGTATCTGGAGGTGCATGTCGCCACTCCGGTGGAGGTGTGCTCCGTACGCGATGTGAAGGGTCTGTACGCCAAGCAGGCGGCCGGCGAGATCAGCGGACTTACCGGCGTCGACGACCCGTACGAGGAGCCGCAGAACCCGGATCTGCGGATCGAGTCGCACACCCAGACCGTGCAGGAGTCCGCGGCGGCACTTCACGCGCTGCTCACCGAGAGGGGCCTGGCATGACGACCGCCGCCACTGTTCACGAGGGCACTGACAGCCCCTACGCCCTGTCGCACCTGGACGCTCTGGAGTCCGAGGCGGTGCACATCTTCCGCGAGGTGGCGGGCGAGTTCGAGCGGCCGGTGATCCTCTTCTCGGGCGGCAAGGACTCGATCGTCATGCTGCATCTGGCACTGAAGGCGTTCGCCCCGGCGGCGATTCCCTTCACGCTGCTGCATGTGGACACCGGGCACAACTTCCCCGAGGTGCTGGAGTACCGCGACCGCGTTGTGGCCGCACATGGGCTGCGGCTCCATGTGGCCTCCGTACAGGACTACATCGACCGGGGTGTGCTCCGCGAACGCCCCGACGGGACGCGCAACCCGCTGCAGACCGTGCCGCTCACCGAGAAGATCCAGGCCGAGAAGTTCGACGCGGTCTTCGGCGGCGGGCGCCGGGACGAGGAGAAGGCGCGCGCCAAGGAGCGGGTGTTCTCGCTGCGGGACGAGTTCTCGCAGTGGGACCCGCGCCGGCAGCGGCCCGAGCTGTGGCAGCTCTACAACGGCCGCCACGCGCCCGGCGAGCATGTGCGAGTCTTCCCGCTGTCCAACTGGACCGAGCTGGACGTCTGGCAGTACATCGAGCGCGAGAAGATCGAGCTGCCCGAGATCTACTTCGCGCACGAGCGCGAGGTCTTCCAGCGCTCCGGCATGTGGCTGACCGCCGGTGCGTGGGGCGGGCCGAAGGGGTCCGAGAGCGTCGAGACGCGGCTGGTGCGCTACCGCACGGTCGGTGACATGTCGTGCACCGGCGCCGTCGACTCCGACGCCACAACGCTGGACGCCGTGATCACCGAGATCGCCGCATCGAGGCTCACCGAGCGGGGCGCGACCCGCGCCGACGACAAGATGTCCGAGGCCGCGATGGAAGACCGCAAGCGCGAAGGGTACTTCTAGCCATGACCACACGTGACATCCAGTTGGCCGAGCAGCTCTCGGCCACCACCCTGCTGCGTTTCGCCACCGCCGGTTCCGTCGACGACGGCAAGTCCACCCTCGTCGGGCGGCTGCTGCACGACTCCAAGTCGATCCTCACCGACCAGCTGGAGGCCGTCGAGCGGGTCTCCGCCAGCCGCGGCCAGGAGGCGCCCGATCTGGCGCTGCTCACCGATGGTCTGCGGGCCGAGCGGGAGCAGGGCATCACCATCGATGTCGCCTACCGCTACTTCGCCACGCCGCGCAGGCGGTTCATCCTCGCCGACACCCCCGGGCATGTGCAGTACACCCGGAACATGGTCACCGGCGCCTCCACGGCCGAGCTGGCCGTCGTGCTGGTCGACGCGCGCAACGGCGTGGTCGAGCAGACCCGCCGCCATGCCGCGGTCGCCGCCCTGCTGCGCGTCCCGCATGTCGTCCTCGCCGTCAACAAGATGGACCTCGTCGACTACGCCGAGCCCGTCTTCGCCGCGATCGCAGAGGAGTTCACCGCGTACGCCGCATCCCTGGGCGTCCCCGAGATCACCGCGATCCCGATCTCTGCGCTGGCCGGTGACAACGTGGTGGATCCGTCCGCGAACATGGACTGGTACGGCGGCCCGACCGTGCTGGAGCACCTGGAGACGGTCCCGGTCAGCCACGATCTGACGGGCTGCCACGCCCGGCTGCCGGTGCAGTACGTGATCCGTCCTCAGACCGCCGAGCACCCCGACTACCGGGGCTACGCGGGCCAGATCGCCGCGGGCACGTTCCGGGTCGGCGAGCAGGTGACCGTCCTGCCGGCGGGCCACACGTCGAAGATCACCGGGATCGACCTGCTCGGCGAGTCGGTGGACATCGCCTGGACCCCGCAGTCCGTCACGCTCCTGCTCGAGGACGACATCGACATCTCGCGGGGCGACCTGATCGTGCCGAGCGGCGACGCGCCCGCGACCACACAGGACGTCGAGGCGACCGTCTGCCATGTCGCGGACCAGCCGCTCGCCGTCGGCCAGCGGGTGCTGCTCAAGCACACCACCCGCACGGTCAAGGCGATCGTCAAGGAGATCCCGTCCCGGCTGACCCTCGACGACCTGTCCCAGCACCCGAACCCCGGGCAGCTGGTCGCCAATGACATCGGCAGGGTCAAGATCCGTACCGCCGAGCCGCTCGCGCTCGACTCGTACGCCGACTCCCGCCGTACCGGGTCGTTCCTGCTGATCGACCCCGCGGACGGCACCACGCTGGCGGCCGGCATGGCGGGCGACTCGTTCACCGCGACCGCCGAGGCCGTGCATGTGACCGACGACGAGGGGTGGGACTTCTGATGACCACCGACTTCTACGCGACGTTCGCGAAGGAGGGCGGCCGCGTCGGCAGCGGCGCCCTCGGCGCGGGCACGGGCGGGGTCGCACGATGTGCCCGATGACGTACGCGCACTGCCTGCGCGCCCGCACCCCCCGCACACTGCACAAACGAAGATCTGCCGACTTCCCGGCCACGTCCGAAGTGACGTAAGAACCGGGCCTCCGAGAGGAAACCCTCCCGTGCCTGCCACCCGTACCACCCTGCGCCGCAGCCTCGCCGCGGCCGCCGCCCTGCCGCTGCTGATAGGCGCGCTCGCCTCTTGCGGCTACGGCTCCGAGGCCAAGAAGGACGACGGCGAGAAGGCCAACGTCGCCGCCGGCGGTAAGAAGCTCTCCGCCGACACCGTGAAGATCGGCTACTTCCCGAACCTCACGCACGCCACCGCTCTGGTGGGCCTCCAGGAAGGCCTCATCGCCAAGGAGCTCGGCGGCACAAAGGTTGCCCCCCAGGCCTTCAACGCCGGTCCGTCCGAGATCGAGGCCCTCAACGGGGGCAGCATCGACATCGGCTTCATCGGCCCGTCCCCCTCCATCAACGGTTACACGAAGGCCAAGGGCCAGAACCTGCGGATCGTCTCCGGCTCCGCATCGGGTGGCGTGAAGCTCGTCGTCAACCCGGACAAGATCAAGACCCTGGACGACGTCAAGGGCAAGAAGATCGCCACCCCGCAGCTGGGCAACACCCAGGATGTCGCCTTCCTCAACTGGATCTCCGAGAAGGGCTGGAAGGTCGACGCCCAGAGCGGCAAGGGCGACGTCTCCGTGGTCCGTACGGACAACAAGGTGACCCCGGACGCCTACAAGTCCGGTGCCATCGACGGCGCCTGGGTGCCGGAGCCGACCGCGTCCAAGCTGGTCTCCGAGGGCGCGAAGGTGCTGCTCGACGAGTCCACCCTGTGGCCCGACAAGAAGTTCGTGATCACGAACGTGATCGTGAAGCAGAGCTTCCTCAAGGAGCACCCGGACGTCGTCGAGGCCGTACTGCGCGGCACCGTGAAGACCAACGAGTGGATCAACGCCAACCCGGACAAGGCGAAGGCCTCGGCCAACGCCGCCCTCAAGGAGGAGACCGGCAAGGAGCTCCCCGCCAAGGTCATCGACCTGGCCTGGCCGAGCATCCAGATCACCAATGACCCGTTGGCCGCCACGCTGAACACCCAGGCGCAGCACTCGGTCGCGTCCGGTCTGCTGAAGGAGCCCGACCTGAAGGGGATCTACGACCTGACGCTCCTCAACAAGGTGCTCAAGGCCGCAGGGCAGCCCGAGGTCGCCGACGCCGGTCTCGGCGTCAAGTAGTCCACCCGCCCACGTTCCCAGGAGGTGACGACCATGGCCACTACCCTCACCAAGGACAAGGCCCAGGCCGATGACCGTGCCGCGGTGACGCACGCCGCCCGTATCGAGCATGTCTCGAAGTCCTTCGGCGGTCCGTCCGGGCGGCAGCTTGTGCTGGACGACATCACCCTTGATGTCGCGCCGGGCGAGTTCGTCACCCTCCTGGGGGCGTCGGGGTGCGGTAAGTCCACCCTGCTCAACCTGGTCGCGGGGCTCGACCGCCCGACCGCGGGGTCCATCGAGACACCCGGCGGGCGGCCCGCCCTGATGTTCCAGGAGCACGCACTCTTCCCGTGGCTGACCGCCGGCAAGAACATCGAACTGGCGCTGCGGATGCGCGGCGTCGCCAAGTCCGAGCGGCGCGTGGAAGCGGAGCGTCTCCTTGAGCTGGTACGGCTCCGGGGCGCGTACGGCAAGCGGGTGCACGAGCTCTCCGGCGGCATGCGCCAGCGCGTGGCGCTGGCCCGTGCGCTGGCGCAGGACAGCGAACTGCTGCTGATGGACGAGCCGTTCGCCGCGCTCGACGCCATCACCCGGGACGTCCTGCACGACGAACTGACGCGGATCTGGCGCGAGACGAACGTCTCGGTCCTGTTCGTCACCCACAACGTCCGCGAGGCCGTGCGGCTCGCCGAGCGTGTGGTGCTGCTGTCCTCCAGGCCGGGCCGGATCGCGCACGAGTGGAGGGTGGACATCCCGCAGCCGCGCCGTATTGAGGACGCCGACGTCGCGGAGCTGTCCGTCGAGATCACCGAACAACTGCGTGGGGAGATCCGCCGCCATGGCCAGCACTGAGGTTCGCGACGACGTCGCAAAGGCAGGCACGAAGGCCGACGACCTCGCCGGCCTCGAAGCCGGCCTGGACGCACTGGACGCCGTACAGGTCCATCGCACCCCGGTGCACCAGGTGCTGCTGCAGAAGGTGCTGCCTCCCATCCTGGCCGTGGCCCTCGTGCTGGTCGTCTGGCAGGTGCTGGTCTGGGCGAAGGTCACCGAGGACTACAAGCTGCCCGCCCCGTCCGCGGTGTGGGACAGCGCGGCCGAGCAGTGGGTGCAGGGCACGCTGCTCGATGTCGTCTGGACCAGCGTCTCGCGTGGCCTGCTCGGCTTTCTGCTGGCACTCGCCATCGGTACCCCGCTCGGACTGCTCGTCGCCCGGGTGAAGTTCGTCCGTGCGGCGATCGGACCGATCCTCTCCGGCCTCCAGGCGCTGCCCTCGGTCGCCTGGGTGGCTCCGGCGGTGATCTGGCTCGGCCTCAACGACTCGATGATGTACGCGGTGATCCTGCTCGGCGCGGTCCCCTCAATCGCCAACGGACTGGTCTCCGGAGTGGACCAGGTGCCGCCGCTGTTCCTGCGGGCGGGCCGGACGCTGGGCGCCACCGGCTACCGGGGCATCTGGCACGTGGTCATGCCGGCCGCGCTGCCCGGCTATCTGGCGGGCCTCAAGCAGGGCTGGGCGTTCTCCTGGCGCTCGCTGATGGCCGCCGAGATCATCGCGTCCTCGCCCGATCTGGGCCTGGGGCTCGGCCAGTTGCTGGAGAACGGGCGCAACAACGCCGACATGCCCGGCGTACTCCTCGCCATCATCCTCATCCTGATCGTCGGCATCGCCATCGACCTGCTGATCTTCAGCCCGCTGGAACGGCGGGTGCTGCGCAGCCGCGGTCTCCTCGTCAAGAACTGAGCACCGCCATGCGCAGCCCTGTCCTCCTCGTCATCGCCCACGGCAGCCGCGACCCGCGGCATGCGGCGACCGTGCACGCCCTGGTGGAGCGGGCCAGGTGGCTGCGGCCGGGGCTGCGCGTGGAGACGGGCTTCCTGGACTTCAACGCCCCTGCCGTACCGCGGGTGCTGGAGCGGCTGGCCGCCGAGGGCATCGAGGATGTGGTCGCGCTGCCGCTGCTGCTGACCCGCGCCTTCCACGCCAAGGCCGACATCCCCGCCGTACTGCACGAGGCGTCGGCGCGCCTGCCGCGCCTGCGGATTGGCCAGGCCGAGGTCCTCGGCCCGTCGCCGCTGCTGCGCTCCGCCCTGGAGCGACGGCTGTACGAGGCGGGGCTCGACCCGTCCCGTAAGGACTCGACCGGCCTGGTGCTGGCCTCGGCGGGCTCCACAGACCCGGAGGCGATCGCAGTGATCGCTGAAATCGCGCGGGAGCTGCGGCACACCGGTTGGTGCGCCGTGCGGCCTGCGTTCGCCTCCGCATCCCTTCCCCGCACCGAGGACGCGGTACGACAACTGCGGGCCGAGGGCGTCCGCCGGGTGGCGGTGGCTCCGTACGTCATCGCTCCCGGCCGCCTCCCGGACCGTATCGCCGCCGGGGCCCGCGAGGCGGACGTCATCGCCGATGTCCTTGGCGCGGCACCGGAGTTGGCGCGGCTTCTGCTGCGGCGCTTCGACGAGGCGCGGGCCGAGGTGCGGGCCGGGGCGCGGGTCGCGGCGGCGGGCTGAGCGGCGGCTGGGCACGGCGGGCCGAGCGCGGCGGCTAGGGCGTCCAGCGCGGGTCGCGGCCGGAGCCGGCCAAGGCGCGCTCGAAGGCAGGGGCCGAATCCGGCAGCGGTACGGGATCGGTGAAGCCGCCGTACTGACGGTAGACCTCGGCGTGCTCGTCCACGACCGACAGGACCAGCGCCGCGGCATCGTCGGAGATCCCGTACTGCTGCCCGGTCGCGCGGGCCAGGTCCCAGCCGTGGACGGCCAGTTCCTTGGTGATCAGCGAGGCGATCTCGGGTGCGGGCATCGAGGTGAAGCCCAGGTCCACCTCGCCCTCCCAGACGGCCGGGTCGGACCAGGCGGCGAGGGCGCGGTCCAGCTGGGCCGCGTACTGCTCGGCCCAGTCGGCGTCGGCGGTGAAGTCGCGACTGGTGAGCTCGTCGGGGAGCTGCTTGCGCAGGGCGCGGTGTTCGAGGCCGTGGGACGAGTAGAGGACAAGATGGCTGACGAGTCCGCGGACGTCCCACTCCTTGCAGGGCGTCGGCGCGGACAGTTGGTCGGCGGTGACGCCGCGGGCGATGCGAGCGGCTTCGCTCGCGCACTCGGTCAGGTAGGGGTACACGCTGTCCATGTCCATGCCCGGCACCTTAGGGACGGGCGCCGGGCGGGGTCTTGAACAAACGCGACGGCCGGGCGGCCGGGCGGGCCGGTCCCCCCGTCAGCCAAAGTTCAGGCTGCCGGTGCGGGTGCGCTTCAGCTCGAAGAAATCCTGGTGTCCGGCGATGACCCGGAAGCTGTCGAAGAGCCGCGCCGCCTCCTCACCGCGCGGGATGGAGTTGAGCACCGGGCCGAACCAGACCGTGCCGTCGACATGGATGGTGGGCGTGCCGACATAGGCGTCGGCCACCGGGTCCTTGCCCGCGTCGTGGCTGCGGCGCACCGCTTCGTCGTACGACTCGTCGTGGGCCGCCTTGGCGAGCGACGCGGGCAGGCCGAGTTCGGCCAGGGACTGGGCGATGACCTCGTCGAAGTCCTCGGTCTTGCGCTCGTGGATGCGGGTGCCGAAGGCGGTGTAGAGGCCGCGCAGGATCGCGTCGCCGTGCTGCTCGGCCGCGGCGACCGCCACCCGTACAGGACCGATCGACTTGTCGACCAACTCGCGGTACCACTGAGGCAGTTCATTGCCGATGTTGTGCAGATACAGACTCATCGGACGGAAGTTCAGCGCGATGTCGCGCTCCCGCTCGACCTCCAGCATCCAGCGGGAGGTAATCCAGGCGAAGGGGCAGGCGGGGTCGAACCAGAAATCGACTGCGATGTTGTTCTTCTCAGTGGTCATGTCAGTGGTCATGCCTTGAGGCTAGCCATGAAGTGGACCGGAATCCCGGGCCATTCACGAGCTGATTCACTGGTCCATTTCGGCGTCGACGAGCGCGGTCAGCTCGGCGACGGACATCGAGCCGGCTGCCCTGCGCTCGCGGGCGAAGCTGTTCGCCACGCGCTGGAGGGCGTCATTGACGGGCGTCGGAACGCCGTGCAGTCGGCCCAACAGGGCGATCTCGCCGTTGAGGTAGTCGGCCTCGATCGTGCCGGTGCCGCGGTTGAGCGACTGCCAGGACGAGCCGCCGCCGCGCTCGGAGCCGCAGAGGGGCTCGAGCCGGACCTTCTCGGCGCGGGCCCGCTTCTGCTCCTCCTCGCCGGCGGCCTCGATGCCCGCGGCCGCGAGCACGGCTTCGCCCTCCGCGCGGGCCCGTCGGTAGAGTGCGCGACCGTCCTCACCGGTGAGGAGGCCGGTGACGGCCTCGATGGAGTTGGCGAGATTGCCGAGGAGCTTGGCGTACTTCCAGCGCATCACGTCCGGGACGACCGGCGCTTCGAACCGCGACTTCTCCAGATCGCCGGAGATGCGGTGGGCGGTCTCATCGGTGCCGGACGGGTACCCGCCGATGTGCAGAATGCCGGTGAGCGGGGCGCCCGCGGCGGAGACCGCGCCCGGCTCGACGTAGGTGGCAGGCAGCCACACACACATGCCGTACACATGGCGGAAGCGGCGCAGCGCGATACGTTCGCTCGCCACACCGTTCTGGGCGCAGACCAGCGGCAGGCGCTCAGCCGCGGTGCCGCCGACCGCCACCGGCCGGTGGCCCCAGGTGTCGACGGCGGCGGTGCTGTCCTGAGTCTTGACGGCCAGTACCAGCACATCGTCCTCACGCAACTCGCCCAGCTGCTGCGGTCCTTCGACGACGGGCAGCCGGTGAGTGTGCCTGCCATCGGGTGTGGTCAGGCGCAGACCGCCGTCGCGAAGTGCCTCGTAGTGCGCGCCGCGTGCGACGAGCACCACCTCGTGCCCCGCCTCGGCCAGCCGCCCGCCGATGGTGCCGCCGACCGCCCCTGCCCCGATGATGATGTAGCGCATGCGTACGAGACTCGCACAGTCGGATACCGTCCAGCCATGATCGTGGACAGTCTCCGGCTCGTCGGGGAGCCGGCCCTGCGAAGGCTCGGTTACGGCACGGCCCAGCTCACCGGCCCCGGCTACTGGGGGCCGCGCGGCGAGCGTGCGGACGCCGTCGCGGTGCTGCGGCGGGCGGTCGATCGGGGTGTCACGCTGATCGACACCGCCGACAACTACGGCCCGGGTCTCGCGGAGGAGCTGGTCGCCGAGGCACTGCACCCGTACCCCGCGGACCTGGTCGTCGCGACGAAGGGCGGGGTGGTGCGTACGAGCGACAGCGCCTGGCACATCGCGGGGCGGCCCGGGCAACTGCGCGCGATGTGCGAGGCCAGTCTGCGCCGGCTGCGTAGGGAGACAATCGATCTGTATCAGCTGCACCGGCTGGATCCCGAGGTGCCGCCGGCCGAACAGCTGGGCACGCTGGGTGAGTTGAGGCACGAGGGGAAAATCCGGCACATCGGTCTGGACACGGTGACCGTCGAGCAGCTGAAGGAAGCACTGGACCTTGCAGAGACCGACTCGATCGCCTCGGTGCAGAACCGCTTCAATCTGATCGACCGCGAGTCGGAGGCGGTGCTTGAGGTGTGCGAGTCGCACGGCCTGGCGTTCCTGCCGTGGTTCCCGCTGGCCAACGGGGCGCTGACGGGCGAGGCCGCGGCGGCGCTGGACGCGGTCGCCGCTCGGCATGGCGTGAGCAGGGGGCAGATCGCGCTGGCCTGGCTGCTGCACCGTTCCCCGGTGCTGTGTCCGACGCCGGGCACCGGCTCGCTCGCGCATCTGGAGGAGAACCTGGACGCGGCCGCGATCCGGCTCTCGGAGGAGGATCTCGTCGCCCTTCGGTGATCGGCCTTCGGCGATCAGCTTTCACTCACGCGTCAGCTCCACCAGTTTGACGACGGTGTTCCAGTTGCGGCTGGTGGAGACGGTGCCCCTGAACAGGCTCGGTTTTCCGAGCGCTTCGGCGAGTTTGGAGCGGCCGAGGCCGTTCGGCGCGTACAGGTACAGCGCCCGGTCACCGAGCCGGAACTCCTCGGGCAGATACGCCGCCGCGTCGATCGACGCGAGCCGCTCGGGGCCGACCGGCTCCGAGAAGTAGATGACGTGCAGCTGCTTGCCCTCCAGCGAGGGGGCGGGAAAGGGGCACGCCTCGGCCACCGCGCGCAGATACGGACCGCTGCGCACCAGGCAGTCGACGCCGAAGCCGAAGCGCTTCTCGATCGCCCGTTCCAACGCGGCACAGATGGCGTTCTCGTCGTCCGAGTCGCTGGTGAAGACGGCGTTGCCGCTCTGCAGATACGTGGCGACGTCGCCATGGCCCAGTTCCGTGAGCAGTTCGCGGAGTTGAGCCATCGGCATCTTCTTGTGCCCGCCCACGTTGATTCCGCGCAGGAGTGCCGCATATCTCGTGGTCATGGGCACACCATAGGACGGCCGCCGCGCCCCGTGGGGGAGGGCACGGCGACCGCCGGTTCAGCGATGGAGTGCGTCGGTTACTCGACGACCTTCAGCAGCTTGTTGGGCGTGCCCTCGCTGGGGTTGGTGATCTTGTCGGCCGTGGCGCCGTCGGTCAGCGCCGTGGCCACCTGCTCCGGGGTGGCGTCCTGGTGGGCGCCGAGGTAGACCGCCGCGGCGCCGACGACGTGCGGCGTCGCCATGGAGGTACCGGAGATGGTCTTCGTACCCTCGTCGCTGTCGTTCCACGCCGAGGTGATGTCCGAGCCCGGGGCGTAGATGTCCACGATCTGGCCGAAGTTGGAGAACTCCGACTGCGCGTCGTCCTTGGTCGAGGAGGCCACGGTGATGGCTTCCTTGACGCGCGCCGGGGAGCCCTGGCTCGCGTCGGTGGACTCGTTGCCAGCCGCGACGGCGAAGGTGACACCGGAGGCGATCGCCTTGCGGACGGCCTCGTCGAGCGCCTCGTCGGCGCCGCCGCCGAGGCTCATGTTGGCGACGGACGGGCCCTGGTGGTTCTTGGTGACCCAGTCGATGCCCGCGACGACCTGCTCGGTGGTACCTGAGCCGTTGTCGTCGAGGACGCGGACGGCGACGACCTTCGCCTTCTTGGCGACGCCGTGGGCGGCACCGGCGATGGTGCCGGCGACATGGGTGCCGTGGCCGTTGCCGTCGTCTGCGGAGTCGTCGTTGTCGACGGCGTCGAAGCCGTGGGCCGCGCGACCCTCGAAGTCCTTGTGGGAGATACGGACTCCGGTGTCGATGACGTACGCCGTGACACCCTCGCCCGCGCTGTCCGGGTAGGTGTACTTCTTGTCGCCGGCGGTGTCGGCCTGGTCGATCCGGTCCAGACCCCAGGACGGTGGGTTGTCCTGAGTCGCGTTGATCGAGAACTTCTTGTTCTGGACGACCTTGTCGACGGCCGGGTCGGCGGCGAGGCGCTTGGCCTCGGTCTCCGAAAGGCCGCTGGCGGAGAAGCCGTTGACTGCGGAGCTGTAGTTGCGCTGCAGCTTGCCGCCGTACTCCTTGGCCAGGTCCTGCTTGTCGGCCTTCTTGTCCAGCAGCACGATGTAGCTGCCTGCGACGGCACCTTCGGCGTTCGCGCCGTAGATGGTGCCCTGGGCAGGAGTCGCCGCTCCGGCGAAGGACGTGCTGAGTACGGTCACTCCGGCTGCGGCAGCCACGGCGGTTATCGCCGCGGTGAGCTTGATCCTGCTCGCGCGCTTGTGAGTTGCCATGAAGAGGGGTCTCCTCGTCATCATTTGTGGGGGGATTGGCCCGCGGACGGAAAATCTCCGGGGGCTGGTTCGAAACCCTGACCGATTGACGGGCTCAGATCAAGACCTTCATACAGCTGTGACTTAGACAACAAGGTTTCGTAATAAGAAATCGGCCAGGGCCGCACAAGTCCGACTTCGCCCCTCAACCCCCTATACATGTAAGGGGCTTCGATCCTTCTTGTCGGGGATCCGACCGGTCCGAAAGGAGGAGTGAACCGCCCAGCGGGGTCACCGGCGAGCAGGAGGAGAAGGCCTGAATGAGCCCATAACTTCGAAGTGGGGACGACGGCGCCGCGCCGACGTCACGCTCAAGGGACAGGGCTGTCATGGGAAACGCAGGAGGAAGGCCGCGCGGAATCGCCGCGCGGGCCGGCGGCTGGAGTGCGCAGCACCGCTGGGCTGCCGTGGGGATCTGGGTGTTGTTCGTCCTTCTCACCGTGGTGGCCGGTTCTGCCGCGGGCACGGTGGAGCTCAAGGACAGCGATCAGCTGAAGGGTGAGACGACCCAGGCTTCGCGGATCACGGAGGAGGCGGGCGTCGAGGAGCCGGCCGGCGAGAGCGTGCTCGTCCAGGCCAGGAACGACACCACGAAGGCGACCGACCCTGAGTTCCGCAAGGCGGTCGACGCGGTGGTGAAGGCGGTCGGCGGCACCGGTGAAGTAACCGCGGTGACTTCTCCGTACGACACCAAGAGCATTTCCAAGGACGGGCGCAGTGCGCTCGTCCAATTCAATGTGCGCGGTGATCCAGAAACGGCGAGCGACCGGATCGAGCCGGTTCTGCAAGCCGTTGCCAAGGTCCAGGACGCGCACAAGGAGCTGCGGATCGAGGAGATCGGCAGCGCGAGCATGAACAAGACCTTCGACGACGCTTTCGGCGACGACTTCCAGCAGGCGGAGCTCTCGGCGGTGCCGGTCGCGCTCGGCATTCTGCTGATCGCCTTCGGCGCGCTGGTGGCTGCGCTGCTGCCGGTGGCTCTGGCCATCACCGCGATCGTGGCCACGATGGGACTGATGGGTGTCGTCAGCCATCTCCAGCCGATGAGCGATTCAGCAAACTCTGTGATGCTGCTGGTGGGTCTGGCGGTCGGCGTCGACTACTGCCTCTTCTATCTGCGGCGTGAGCGCGAGGAGCGGGCCGCGGGGCGTGACCGGCAGACAGCGATGCAGATAGCCGCGGCGACCAGTGGGCGGGCCGTCATCGTCTCCGGCGTGACGGTGTGCGTGGCCATGGCCGGCATGCTCTTCACCGGGATCGGCGAGTTCAAGTCGATGGGACTGGCCTCGCTGATCGTGGTGGCCGTGGCGATGGTCGGCTCGGTGACGGTGCTGCCGGCGCTGCTCTCGCTGCTCGGTGACCGGGTCGAGAAGGGCCGCATCCCCTTCCTCAACCGCTTGAAGCGCGGCGCCAACGGCACCGGCGGCGAGAGCCGCGTATGGACCTGGGTGCTCGGCGGCGTACTGAAGCGGCCTCTGGTGTCGCTGCTCGTCGCGGCGGGCGCGCTGGTGGCGATCGCGCTGCCCGCGGTCGGCATGAAGACCCAGAGCTTCACGCTGGACCAGGAGTTCGGCGACTCTGTGCCGATCGTGGCGACGTACGAGCGGATCAACGAGGCGTTCCCGGGCGGGGCGGATCCGGCGGAGGTCGTCGTCAAGGCGGACGACATCAACGCGGCGCCGGTACGGCAGGCGATCGCCGAATTCCGTAAGCAGGCGGTGAGTTCGGGCGCGTCCCGTGGCCCGGTCGAGGTCGTGACGCACGATGCGCAGAACCTCGCGTTCGTATACGTACCCCTGGTGGGCGGCTCCGACCAGGACAAGGCGGAGAAGAGCCTGGACATCCTGCGCAACGACGTCCGGCCGGCCACCCTGGGCAAGATCGACGGACTCGAGGCGCCGATCAGCGGCCAGGTCGCGGGGTCGAAGGACTTCAACGACCAGCTCGGTGGGGCGGTGGCGCCGGTCTTCGCCTTCGTGGTGGTGTTCGCCTTCGTACTGATGCTGCTGTCGTTCCGCTCGCTGACGATCGCGATCACGTCGATTGTGCTCAACCTGCTGTCGGTGGGGGCGGCTTACGGCATCCTGACGGCCGTCTTCCAGCACGGCTGGGGCGCGTCGGCGTTCGGCGCGGAGGGCGTGGGCGCGATCATCGCCTGGCTGCCGCTGTTCCTGTTCGTGATCCTGTTCGGGCTCTCGATGGACTATCACGTGTTCGTGGTGTCGCGGATCCGCGAGGGGAAGATGCAGGGGCGCGACACGCGGGACGCGATCACGCACGGAGTGGTGACGACGGCCGGTGTGGTGACGAGCGCGGCGGTCATCATGGTGGCGGTGTTCGCGATCTTCGGCACGCTGTCGATGCAGTCGATGAAGCAGATGGGCGTGGGTCTTGCGGCGGCGGTGCTGATCGACGCGACGATCATCCGCGGGGTGCTGCTCCCGGCGATCATGGCGCTGCTGGGCGAGCGCAACTGGTACTTCCCGAAGTGGCTGCGATGGCTGCCGGATCTGACGCACGACGAGCCGGCGGTCGGTCCGGCGCCGGGGGTCCGGGACCATGACGGCGACGGGCGCCAGTCGCCGGTGCGGGTCTAGCGTCTACGCACGGGGCCCGGGCCCCTGGCTGGGACTCCGGCCCCAGACCCCGGGTCCTCAATCGCCGGACGGGCTTGATTCTCAAGCCCGTCCGGCGATTGAGGACAAAGCAGTGACCTCAGCCCTGCCGGTCGCCGAGCTCCGCCTCGATCAGGTCCGCCGCACGCATCGTGCCCCCCTCCGACGTCTCGGCGCCGGTCGCGGCGACCTTGTCGGCGTACGACGCGGGGATCGCGGCGCATGGCCACGATCACCAGGTACCGGCCGCTGCGTTGCGGCTGGCGTGCGAGCTACGGGCTGCGGAGCCGTGCACTTCGGGTTCGGTTTCCGGGCCGGAGCCTCAGCCGTTGGCCAGGGTGCGGCCGAGGAGGGGCAGCAGGCAGTCCCAGTGGCGTTGCAGCCCGGCGGGGTTGAAGGCGTCGGTGTCGGACATGGTGAAGCCGTGGATGGTGCCGGGGTAGATCTCGGAGGTGTAGCCGACACCTGCGGCATCCAGGGCCTGGTTGAGCTCGCCGAGGGCCTCGGGCGTCATGTCGCCTTCGGCGTGGCCGAGGTGGACCTGGGCGGTGAGCTTGGAGAGGAGGTCGGGCCCGTCGGCGCCGACGGGGCCGTGGAATCCGGCGACGGCGGCCACCTGGCCGGGGTGGGCCGCGGCGGTGCGCATCGCCAGGAGGCCGCCTATGCAGTAGCCGGTCACCGCGACCGGTCCGGCGCCGACCTCGGGCTGGGTGGTGAGGAACCTGAGGTAGGCGTCGGCGTCGCTCAGGACACGTTCGGCGGTGTGCGCCTCGATCAAAGGCATCAGCTGGGCCATGACCTGGGGCCGGACCTCTTCTCCGATGTGCTCGGGAAGTTCGATCACCGGTGCCGGGCCGTGCCGGTAGAAGAGGTTGGGGACGAGCACGTAGTACCCGTGCCCGGCCAGTTCGCGGGCCATCTCCCGCAGCACGGGCCGGATGCCGAAGCCGTCCGCGTACATCAGCACCCCTGGGTGCCGCTCGCCACGGTCGGGGAAGGCGGCGAAGGCGTCGGCCTGACCGTCCGTGGTGGGAATCCGCACTGTCTTGGTGGGCAAGATCTTCCTTCCTTGGAGTTCACTCAATTAACGTTAGTTGCACTAACGTGTTCGGCGCGAGTGAACGTACATCGTTAGTCAGACTAACGCAATGGGTAGGATTGGCGTCATGATCAGAGCCGAAGCCGCGGACATGCCCGACGACGGCGCGCTCAAGACGCCCGACAGGCTGCGTCGGCGGGCGAGCCGCCTGTTGTCGCAGCTGACCATGCGGTCGGACCGGCTGATCACCGAGGGGCTAGCCCGGGCCGACGCCCGCAAGTGGCACTACGCCGTGCTCGCCTCACTGCAGGAGTACGGGCCGTGCAGCCAGGCGGAGCTGAGCAGGCGCTCCGGCATCTACCGCAGCGACATGGTCGGCGTGCTCAACGAACTGGCCGAGCGTGACCTCGTCGAGCGGGCACCGGATCCCGACGACCGGCGCCGTAACGTCATCACGATCTCCACCCAAGGCCGCCGCCACCTACGCCTCCTCGACAAGGTCCTGGACGACCTCCACGACGAACTGCTCGCGCCGCTGAGTCCGGCCGAACGCGACCAGTTCGTGCAGTTGCTCACTCGCTTGCTGGACCACCACACCCGGACCTCCTGAGCCGCGTAGTGGCATCCGGCATCAACGCTGCCCGGGGCGCTGTTTCGCCGCGCAGCGCGAGGGGAACCGGCAACTCGCTCAGGCGCTGCGCCCGTTGGCGGTGACGCCCGCTCAGGCGGAGGTGCTGCGGCTGCTCGCCGAGCGGCAGCCACTCAGCATGTCCGGCCTGGGGGCGCTGCTGGTCTGCGAAAGCGGCAACAATCCGAGCAGGTTGACCGGCTGGTCACCGGCGGGCTCGTACGCCGCGAGGAGGGCAGTCGCGACCGGCGCCATGTGGAGCTGACGCTCACGCCCGCAGGCCATGAGGCGGCACGCGAGGTGGCCGGGATCGAGGCCGGACTCCGTGCGCGCATCGAGGCTGCCGCGGCCGGGCACGACCCGGACGGGGTGCTGGCCTTTCTGCGCACCTTCGTCGCGGGCCGGAGCACGGGGGACGCTGTGGCCCGCCGCGCCGGCCGGGAGCCCGCTCCCGGCGCGACCGCCTCATGCTGACCACTCCCCGGCGCGACCGCCTCACCCTGATACCGCTCCCGGGCGCGAACGCCTCACCCTGGTACCGCTCCCGGCGCGAGCACCTAGCGCTGATAGCGGGCCAGCACCAGATTCCCGTCCTTCACCAGGCGTTTCTCCAGCTCATCGGCGTCGATCGCGCCGCTGTAGTACTCCTGCAGCGCCGGCGTCGCCACCTTGTCCTTCCACTCCGGATAGCCGCGCACCGACTGCGCGGGCGCGGACCGCAGATCCCGCGCGAGCGCCGCGCCGGTGGCCCAGCCGTCCTTCTCGGTGTGCAGCGACGGGTCGGCCAGCGCCTGTGTACCGGTCGGCAGCATCCAGTCGCCCTTCGCCAGCCGCACCATGTTCTGCGGCCCCAGCATGAAGTCGATGAACTGCGCCGCCTCCTTCTTGTACGGACTGTCCTCGGCGACCGAGAGAGTCTGCGGGCTTACTCCCTGGGCCGGGCCATCGGGTCCTGCCGGGGCGGGCAGCACCGTCCATTCGAAGCCCTTGGGCGCCTGCTGCACAATCTGCTGCCGGTACGAGAAGCCGAGCGGGACCATCGCGTACTTGCCACCGAAAAAGCCGGGCAGGGTGTCCGAACCGCCCATGCCGAGGGTGCTGCGCGATGCGCTCCTGTCGGCATTGACCTGGTCGTGGACGGTGCCGGGCACCACCCCGTCGCCGTCCGTGAATCTGATCGTGACCTTGCCGTCGCCGCCGCGGTGGAAGAGCCGACCACCGGCCGACAGACCGAGGTTGAGGGTGAGAGAGACCGGCTCCTTGAGCGGCCAGGCGACACCGTACTTCCCCGGTCCCATCTTCTCCGTCAGAGCCTTGGTGACCTGCCGGAACTCCTCCCAGCTCCACGGCTTCCGGGCGGTCGGGACGCGGATTGGGGAGGAGTCGAGGATCTTCTTGTTGGCGATCAGGACGCGCGGCTCCTGCAGGAAGGGAACGCCGTAGATCCCCTTGCCGAAGGTCGCCGTCTCCCAACTCCGCTGCGGGATGTCGGACTTGAGGCGCTCGGGCAGCAGCTGGCTCAGATCGGCGAGATAGCCGCCGTACGCGAAGTCGGCGAGGTCGTCGGAGGCGTCATGGATGATGTCCGGCGCCTCACCGCCCTCGAAGGAGGTCAGCAGCTGGTCATGGACGCTGTCCCAGCTGCCCTGGACGTACTGGACCTGGATGTCGGGGTGGCTCGCGTTCCACTCCTTCACCAGCTCCTTGTTGGCGTCGACGGACTCCTTCTGCCAGGCCAGGGACTGGAAGCGAAGCGTGATCTTCCCGTCGGAGCCGGAGCCCTGGCCGTCCGTGCAGCCGGTCAGCAGCAGCGCGAGCGCGGCGGTGAGTGCCGTCGGCAGTCGTACGCGCATCACGACTTCACCGCCCCTGCCAGCATGCCGCCCGTGATCCGCTTCTGGATGATCGCGAAGATGACGAGCGAGGGAAGCGTCGCGAGGAACGCGGCAGCGGCGAGCGGGCCCAGGTCGGCGACGCCCTCCGCGCCGAGGAAGTGGGTGAGGACGACCGGCAAGGTCTGCTTCTCCGGGGTCTTGAGCAGGACGAGCGCGAAGAAGAACTCGTTCCATGCGGTGATGAAGGCGAAGAGCGCGGTGGCGACGATGCCGGGCGCGAGCAGCGGTGCGGTGACCGAGACGAGCGTGCGGAGCCTGCCCGCGCCGTCGACGGCCGCGGCCTCCTCCAGCTCGCGCGGCACGGCCCGTACGTATCCGACCAGCATCCAGAGCGCGAACGGCAGCGCCCACACGACGTACACCATGATCAGTCCGAACAGGGTGTCGATCAGATGCAGGTTCTTCAGGATCAGGAACAGCGGAATGATCACCAGGACGAACGGGAACGCCTGGCTGACCACGACCCAGCCGGTGGCGGCGGTGGACAGCCTGCTGCGGTGACGGGCCATGACGTATGCCATCGGCGTGGCGATCACCACGGCGATCAGGGCTGCGGCGAGCGCCGCGATCAGGCTGTTGGCGGCGGCCTGGAGGAGGGGCTGTTCGTCGAAGGCCTGCCGGAAGTTGCCGAGGGTCGGGTCCTCGGGGATCCAGGTGGGGTGCAGGGAGCCCAGTTCGCGCGGCGGCTTGAAGGCGGTGGAGATCAGCCACAGGAAGGGGAACGCGAGGAAAACGAGGTAGCCGAGGAGCGCGAGGTACTGGCCGGCGCGGCCGGACCTGCTGGTGCGCAGTGCCGTCACTTTTCATCACCTCCCTTGAGCCGTCCTACGAGATAGAGGGCGAGCATCACCGAGATCACCGCGACCATGACGCAGCCCATCGCGGCGGCGTACCCGAACTGGCCGTAGCGGAAGGCCTCTTCGTAGGCGAAGAGCATGGGGAGGCGGGTGCGTCCGCCGGGACCGCCGTTGGTGAGCACGTACACCAGCGCGAAGGAGTTGAAATTCCATATGAAGTTGAGCGCGGTGATGGCGAGCGCGACGGGCTTGAGGGCGGGCCAGGTGACGGTGCGGAACCGGCGCCAGGCGCCCGCGCCGTCGAGGGCCGCGGCTTCGTGGAGTTCGTACGGCGTGTTCTGGAGCCCGGCGAGGAGCGCGACGGTGGTCTGCGGCATGCCGGCCCAGATGCCGACGACGATCACGGCGGGCAGCGCGGTGGCGAGTCCGCTCAGCCAGTCCCGGCCGTCTCCGAGGCCCAGGTCGCGGATGGTCTCGTTGAGGATGCCCGCATCGGGGTTGTAGACGAGCCGCCACATGATGGCGACGACGACCTCGGGCATGGCCCAGGGAATGATCGCGAGAGCGCGCGTCAACCAGCGGAAGCGGAGGTTCTGGTTGAGCAGCAGAGCGAGGCCGAGGGCGAGCACGAACTGCGGGACACTCACGCCGACGGCCCAGAGCAGGCCGATGCGGAACGAGTCCCAGAAGAGTGTGTCGTGCGCCAGGTCCTGGAAGTTGAGCGTCCCGATCCACTCGGTGGGCTCGGTGCGGCCGGCCTGGGAATCGGTGAAGGCCAGCGAGATGCCGTAGAGCAGCGGCCCGACGCTCAGCACCAGGATCGGTATCAGGGCAGGCAGTACGAGGAACCAGGCCCCGTGGTCCAGGTGCCTGACGGGCCGCGGCTTGCCGGGCCGCGGCCTGCTGGGCCCCGGCTCTCCGGACCGCGGCGCTGCGCTCGCCAATGTCACGGATTCGACTCCTTCGGGCGGCTCGACCTGGTCCGGCCGCCCCGGCGGCCCCCGTCATCGTGCTGACGGTCCGTCGGTTCGTCAAGGCAGCCTGCACGGATGCGAGACTTTGCCCCCATGGACGAGACACGGGCACGCGAGGTACTGACGGCCGCGGGGCTCCCCTCCGATGCGTCGCTGCTGGCGCTCGGAGAGAACGCGGTGTTCCTGGCGGGCGATGTGGTCGTCAAGGTCGGCCGGGACGCGGAGCTGCTGGCGCGGGCGGAACGCGAACTGGCCGTCGGGGCGTGGCTGTCGGAGGCGGGCGTGCCCGCTGTCCGGCCGGCCGAGCCGAAGGCCCGCCTGGTGGAGGGCCATCCGGTGACGGTCTGGCACCGGCTGCCGGCTGCGGTGCGTCCGGCGGAGGCCGCGGATCTGGCGCGGCTGCTGCGCCTGATCCATGCGCTGCCCTCGCCTTCGTTCGCGCTGCCGCGGCGGCAGTTGCTCGGCGGCGTCGAGCGCTGGCTGCGGCTGGCGGGCGACGCGATCGACCCGGCGGACGCGGCGTACTTGCGCGAGCGCCGCGACGGTTTCGCCGCGGCGGCGTCCACACTGACTCCCCACCTGCCCCCGGGCCCGATCCACGGCGACGCGCTCCCCCGCAACGTCCATGTGGGCCCGGACGGCCCGGTCCTGGTGGACCTGGAGACGTTCTCGGGGGACCTGCGCGAACACGACCTGGTGGTCATGGCGCTGTCCCTCGACCGGTACGGCCTGGCGCCCGATGCGTACGAGTCCTTCACCGTGGAGTACGGCTGGGACGTGCGCGAGTGGGAAGGCTGCGACGTCCTGCGCGGCGCACGCGAAACGGCGAGCTGCGCATGGGTGGCGCAGCATGCCCCGGCAAATCCGAAGGCGCGCGAGGAGTTCGCCCGCCGGGTCGCCTCCCTGCGCCAGGACGCGCGCGGGGTCCGCTGGTATGCGTTCTGACCTGGGCTCAGCTGGTATGCGTTCTGACCTGGGCTCAGCCCGTCGTCGGCACCAGTTCCCGCAACGGCCAGGACGCGTCCACCACCGCCTCGGGGCTGCCCTTCTTCCGCAGGAAGCGCTGGAAGTCCGCCGCCCACTCTGCGTACCAGTCGATCTGACGCTCATGCAGCTCAGCCGGTGTCAGCGCGGCCACCGGAGCATGGCGTTCCGCAATCGCGCAGGCCACCCGCACCGCGGCCAGGGCGTCCGCCGACGCGTCGTGGGCGGCGTCCAGGATCACGCCGTACTCGACGCAGACCGCCTCCAGCGTGCGCTTGCCCTTTCGATACCGGTCGACCGCGCGGTCGATGGTGTACGGATCGATCACCGGGCCGATCGGGCGTCCGGCCAGCCGGTCGCTCAGTGAGGGCAGGCCGTGGCGCTGCAACTCGGCCGTGAGCAGGGTCAGATCGAATGCCGCGTTGTACGCGACGACCGGCACGCCCTGCGCCCAGTACCCCGTCAGCGTCT
Organism: Streptomyces sp. NPDC019443; assembly: GCF_044389785.1. NCBI lineage: Bacteria > Bacillati > Actinomycetota > Actinomycetes > Kitasatosporales > Streptomycetaceae > Streptomyces > Streptomyces sp. NPDC019443. The sequence goes on along the minus strand of NZ_JBIRYJ010000001.1, from coordinate 191,614 downwards.
CCGCGATCTCGTCCGCCACTTCCCGCGCCGGACGCCCTTCCGCCGTCGCCCGTTCGCTGCTGATGCCGTGGATCGCCGACGCCTGCGCGGGGATGCGGATCCCGGGGTCCGCCAGCCACCCCCGCCGCACGGTCTCCCCCGCCCGCACCCCGACGATCGCGGCCGTCACGATCCGCGCCTCCAGCGGCTCCGTGCCCGTCGTCTCCAGATCGAAGCCGACCAGCGGTTCCCCGTGCCAAGCCATCGTGGCCCTCCTTTGTGGTGCGGTGGTGCTTTCCCCCAATGGGTACTCACCCTCCCACGCGCCACTGACAACTCAGGAGACGGGACGTGAGTCCGCCCATACGGACTCGAACTCCTCACGGTATGTCTGAAAGAGTCCGTTCTCACTGTCGTGCCCCGCACGCACGACCGCCCGCCCGCCGCCCCGCAGCACCAGCACCGGCGCCTCCATGCCCCGTGCCCTGCGCAGATAGGACTGAACGACGGCCAGACCGTCGGGACCGTCGCCGTCGACCAGGTAGGCCGTGAAGCGGGGGGTCTCGTCGAAGACCTGGATCTCGAACGCTCCCGGGTCACGCAGACGGGAGCGCACGCGACGCATATGAAGGATGTTCATCTCCACCGTGCGGCTCAACTCCCCCTTCTTGAGGCCAAGTTCGCGCTCCCTGCGCTTGACCGCACTGCTCGCCGGGTTCAGGAAGACAAGGCGGACCCGGCAGCCCGATTCGGCCAGCCGGACCAGGCGGCGTCCTGAGAAGTTCTGGACCAGGAGGTTCAGGCCTATGCCGATCGCGTCGAGGCGGCGCGCACCGCCGAAGAGGTCTTCGGCCGGGAGCTGACGCTGCAGCCGGACCCGGTCGGGGTGGACGGAGACCACGTCCGCGTAGCGGTCGCCGACGAGATCCTCGACCGCGTCGACCGGCAGGCGGTCGGCGGAGGGCACACCCGCACCGCTGTCGAGTATCTCCAGCAGACGGGCGGAGGCGCGCTCGGCCTGGGCGAGGACCGCCTCGTTCAGCGCCCGGTTGCGCGATACGACGTTGCGCGCGACCTCCAGCTCGTCCAGCGCCAGCTCGACGTCGCGCCGGTCGTCGAAGTACGGCTCGAAGCAGGGCCAGTGCTGGACCATCAGTTCGCGCAGCTGAGGAAGGGTGAGGAAGGACAGGACATTGTCGTCCGCCGGATCGAGGAGATAGCCCTTGCGGCGGGAGACCTCCCGCACCGCGACCGCGCGCTGCACCCACTCCTGCCCCGCGGGCCCCGCCGCGGCCACCACCCATTCGTCGCCGTGCACGGGCTCGTAGATGGGGCGCAGCACGGCTGCCACCACGGCCCGCAGTCGCTGCTCCACGAGGTTCAGCCAGATGTACGCCCGCCCGGCACGCTGGGCGCGCGTACGCACTTCGCTCCAGGCGTCCGCGCCCCAGTCCAGTTCCGCCCCGATCTCCATCGGTCTGGCGAGGGAGACCGCTCCGGGCGGGACGTCGGTGGAGTCCCCCTCGTGACCTGCGTCACCGGGGGGTAGCTCCAGCCCTCCCGAGCTCACCCGCGCACCGCCTTCCCAACCCCTTCAACGATCAAGGAAGACTACTCCGCCTGCGGGACACGGTGCAGCCGGATCAGCAGTGTACTTTCCCAACTCCCTTGTCAAATCCGGCCGTTCTGCCAGGCGAGATCTGCCGTAGTGAGCGGATTCATAGCGGTTGCGTCCTGGGGCGACACAACGAACCCGATGTTGACCGCGTCGTCCACCGCTGTCGGGGCCCCTCACCGGCGATACTTTCGGGGAGGATCTGGGCCAAGTGCCCCCCAGCACCCGGAACAGAAGTGGAAGAGTCATATCTATGCAGGTCTGGCCGGGACAGGCGTATCCCCTCGGTGCCACCTACGACGGCGCCGGCACCAACTTCGCGGTGTACTCCGAAGCCGCCCGACGCATTGAGCTGTGCCTGTTGCACGACGACGGCTCCGAGACCGCGGTGGAGCTCCGCGAGACCGACGCGTTCGTACGGCACGCGTATCTGCCGGGCGTGATGCCGGGTCAGCGGTACGGATTCAGGGTCCACGGTCCGTACGCGCCCGAGCGCGGGCAGCGCTGCAACTCCGCGAAGCTGCTCCTCGATCCGTACGCACGTGCGATCAGTGGCAGCATCGACTGGGGCGAGACCGTGTACGGCTACCACTTCGGCAAGCCGGACTCCCGCAACGACCTCGACTCGGCGCCGCACACGATGTCATCGGTCGTGGTCAACCCGTACTTCGACTGGGGCGACGACCGGCCGCCGCGTATCGACTACCACCGGACGGTGATCTACGAGGCACATGTGAAGGGCCTCACGATGCTGCATCCGGAGCTGCCGCAGGAGCTGCGCGGTACGTACGCCGGGCTCGCGCATCCCGCGGTGATCTCGCATCTGACGGAACTGGGCGTCACGACGCTCGAATTGATGCCGGTGCACCAGTTCGTCAACGACCACCGGCTGGTGGACGCGAACCTGAACAACTACTGGGGCTACAACACCATCGGGTTCTTCGCGCCGCACAACGCCTACGCCTCGTGGGGCGACCGGGGCGAGCAGGTGCTGGAGTTCAAGCAGGCGGTGCGGGCGCTGCACCAGGCGGGCATCGAGGTCATCCTCGACGTCGTCTACAACCACACGGCGGAGGGCAATCACCTCGGCCCCACCCTCTCCTTCCGGGGCCTGGACAACGCCTCGTACTACCGGCTGTCCGACGATCCGCGCTACTACACCGACACCACGGGGACCGGAAACTCGCTGCTGATGCGCAGCCCCCATGTGCTCCAGCTGATCATGGATTCGCTGCGCTACTGGGTGACCGAGATGCATGTCGACGGCTTCCGCTTCGACCTCGCGGCGACGCTGGCCCGGCAGTTCCACGAGGTGGACCGGCTGTCGTCGTTCTTCGACCTGGTGCAGCAGGATCCGGTGGTCAGCCAGGTGAAGCTGATCGCCGAGCCGTGGGACGTCGGCGAGGGCGGCTACCAGGTGGGGAACTTCCCGCCGCTGTGGACCGAGTGGAACGGCATGTACCGGGACTGTGTACGGGACCTGTGGCGGGGCGAGCCGCGGACACTCGCGGAGTTCGCCTCCCGGCTGACCGGCTCGTCCGATCTCTACCAGGACGACGGGCGGCGGCCGCTGGCCTCCATCAACTTCACCACCTGCCACGACGGGTTCACCCTGCACGATCTGGTCTCGTACAACGAGAAGCGCAACGAGGCGAACGGCGAGGGCAACCGCGACGGCGAGAGCCACAACCGGTCGTGGAACTGCGGGGCCGAGGGCGATACGGACGACCCCGAGGTGCTCGATCTGCGCGAGCGGCAGATGCGCAACTTCATCGCGACGCTGATGCTCTCCCAGGGTGTGCCGATGCTCAGTCACGGCGACGAGTTCGCGCGTACGCAGGGCGGCAACAACAACGCGTACTGCCAGGACAACGAGGTTTCCTGGGTGCGCTGGCCGGAACCCGGCACGGACCAGGACGGCACGCTGCTGGCCTTCACCCGGGCGATGGTGTGGCTGCGGCGGGACCATCCGGTGTTCCGGCGGCGCAGGTTCTTCCACGGGCGGCCGGTGGAGGGGACGCACGACGAGCTGTCCGACATCGCGTGGTTCACCCCCGAGGGCGAGGAGATGGTCCAGCGGGACTGGCAGGCGGTGCATGCGAAGGCGCTGTCGGTGTTCCTGAACGGCCACGCGATCTCGGAGCCGGGACCGCGGGGTGAGCGGATCGCCGACGACTCGTTCCTGCTGATGTTCAACGCGAGCGCCGAGGATCTGGACTTCGCGGTGCCGGTGAACCACGGAAGGCAGTGGCAGGTGGTCGTGGACACAGCACGCAAGGAGGGGGTCCCGCCGGGCGAGGGCCCGAAGGTGGCGGCCGGGGAGCGGGTGCGGCTGGTGGGGCGGAGCCTGACGGTGCTGCGGCGGCCCGCGTAGCCGCCGGCACGGCAAGGGCCGACAGAGCTCGAGTCGGGGGCCGCCGGGCCGCGCGAGGGTGCTCGTCAGGGTGAGAGCCGGTGCTTCACCGTAGCTGCGGACCATGCGGGGCAGCGGGCGAACGTAGCCCGATCGGCCGATACCGGCGCATGGACCGATGACACAGAAGCGCTCAAGGTGGGTACGTACGTTCGCATGACGCCCACCGCCACCTACCGGCTGCAGATCCAGCCGGACTTCCCGTTCTCGGCCGCCGCGGATGCCGTGCCGTACCTCGCCGAGCTCGGCGTCTCGCATCTGCATCTGTCGCCGGTGCTCGAGGCGGTCCCCGGGTCGACTCACGGCTACGACGTCGTCGACCCCACACGGGTGCGGGAGGAGCTCGGCGGCGAGGCGGGCCTGCGGGAGCTGTCCCGTACGGCGCGCGAACACGGCCTCGGACTGATCCTGGACATCGTCCCGAACCATATGGCGGCGGTGCCGCGCCACAACCTGGCCCTGTGGGAGGTGCTGCGTGAGGGTCCCCTGTCGCCGTACGCCCGCTGGTTCGACATCGACTGGGAGGCGGGCGGCGGGAAGGTGCTGCTCCCGGTGCTCGCGGGCCGGATCGGGGACGAGCTGGGCGAGATGCGGGTCGAGGGGGACGTGCTGCACTACGGCGAGCAGCGCTTCCCGCTGCGCGAGTCCACCGCGAAGCTGCCGCTGCCCGAGCTGCTGGACGCGCAGTGGTACCGGCTGGGCTGGTGGCGGCTTGCCCGGACCGAGCTCAACTACCGGCGGTTCTTCACCATTTCGGATCTGATCGGGGTACGGGTGGAGGATCCGGAGGTCTTCGACGCCACCCACGGAAAGATCCTTGAACTGGTGCGGGACGGGGTCGTCGACGGCCTGCGCATCGACCACCCGGACGGGCTCGCCGACCCCGAGTCGTATCTGCGGCAGCTCGACGAGGCGACGCACGGGGCGTGCTGGACGGTCGTCGAGAAGATCCTCACCGGAGACGAGCGGCTGCCGGAGGGCTGGCCCGTGGCGGGGACGACGGGGTACGACGCGCTGCGTCACGTCGACGGGCTGTTCACCGATCCGGCGGGTGCGGCCGAACTCGTCGGTCAATACCGGGAGTTCGCGGGCCCGGCCGGTGACCGTGGCGGCTACTGGGAGGTGACTGCGCGCCGCGCCGCGTACAAGGTGGTCACGCATGAGCTGGCCGCCGAGACCGAGGCGCTGACCCGCCTGGCGGAGCGGATCTGCTCGGCGGACCCCGCGCTGCGCGACCACGCCCCATGGGCGCTGCGGGCGGCGGTCCGCGAGCTGCTGGTGCGGGTGCCCGTCTACCGCCCGTACCGCATCGGCGGCGAGGAGGCGCTACCGGTGGAAGCGGCGGCCGCGGCGAAGGGGGCCTTCGCGGTGGCCGAGGAGGCCGCGGCCGTCGACGTGGTGCGGGACCTGGCGCTCGGGCGGCTCGGCGAGGCGCCCGACCATGCCGCGTTCCGTGCCCGTTTCGCCCAGACGTCGTCCGCGCTGCGCGCCAAGTCCGTCGAGGACACGGCGTTTTACCGCTACGCGCCGCTGATCTCGGCGAACGAGGTGGGCGGAGACCCGGGGCGGCCGGCGGTGGATCCCGAGGACTTCCATGCGTACTGCGCACGGCTCGCGCGCGACTGGCCCGCCACCGGCACCGTGCTGACCACGCACGACACCAAGCGCAGCGCGGATGTACGGGCCAGGATCGCGGTGCTTTCCGAGTGCCCCGACCGCTGGGCCGACTTCCTGCGGCGCATCACGGAGGAGGCGGCCCGCCTCGATGGCGGGCGCGCGCCCGATCCGCACCTGGCGTGGGTGGCCTGGCAGACCGCTGTCGGGTTCGGCATCCCGAACCACGACAGGCTGGAGACGGCGCTGCTGAAGGCGGTGCGGGAAGCGGGGCTGCACACCAGCTGGACAGAGCCGGACCCGGCGTACGAGCGGGCGGTCACCGCGTTCGTGGGCGCGGGACCGGCGGGGCCGCCGCTGTACTCGGCTGCGCTCTTCGCCCGCGAGCTGGATCCGTATGTACGCGCCAACGCGCTGGGCGCGGCGCTGGTGCAGCTGACCATGCCGGGGGTGCCTGATGTGTACCAGGGCACGGAGCGCCAGTACTTGGCCCTGGTGGACCCGGACAACCGGGGGCCGTTCCGCCAGGGCCCGCCGGACGAGAAGACGGCGGTCACGCAGGCGGCGCTGCGGCTGCGGCGGGAGCGGCAGGAGGTCTTCGGCGAGTCGGGGACGTACACACCACTGACCGCGAGCGGCCCCGCGGCCGGCCACTGCGTGGCGTTCTGCCGCACGGGCGAGGTGGTCACGGCGGTCACCCGGCTGTCGCTGCGACTGTCGCAGACGGGCGGCTGGGCGGGTACGGAACTGACGCTGCCGGAGGGCCGGTGGGCGGATCTGCTCGCGCCGGAACGGGAGTTCGGGGGCGGACCTGTGCCGGTGGCCGAACTGTTCGCGGACCGCCCGGTGGCGCTGCTGAGCCGCGCGACGGTACGGGAGGGATCCGCGGCGAGCGAGTGAGCAGCCGGTCGCGGGCGGGCGGGTCGTCGGCGAGGCGATCGTGACGGGCGGGTCGCGGCGGGCGCGTCCGCCGTGCCCGGCACCCGCCGTGCCACGGTGGCCGGTGCCGCGGCGCCGACTGTGGTCCCGCGCGGACAGATTGGCGCCACGTCGGCTTCAGCGCGCGGTGAGACGGAAACTCATCCGGCCGAAGCCCACCATGTCCCCGTCGTGCACGACGACCGAGCCGGTGACCCGCCGCCCGTTGACTGTGGTGCCGTTGGTCGAGCCGAGGTCGCGCAGGATCCACAGGCTGCCCTGCCTGCTCAGTTCGGCGTGCAGTCGCGAGACCGTGTCATGGCTGAGCCGCAGTCCGTTGGCCGGGTCACGGCCTATCCGCAAGGGGTACGGGCCGGGTTCGGGCAGCAGAAGCGGCGGCAGTTTCTCGGCCTGCCAGGCCCTGCGCAGCCGTACGGAGAACGCGGACACGCGGCCCACCGCGGCGTACAGCCGCCGCGACCAGCGGCCCTCGGTGCCGAGGTCGGCGGTGAGCGCCTGGAGTTCGTCGGGCCGGCGGGCGACCAGGGCGAGTTCCATGCGCCGCATAAAGGTGTCGTGCGACAGCTTGCCCTGGGCCGCGCCCTCTCTGAGCACACCGAGGACACGGTCGCGCTCGGCATCCGAGAGCCGAGCGGGATACGTGTGGAACTCGTAGGAGGACGTCACATACGAGATTGTCGGGCCGAAGACCCCGGAGTGTCCAGATGAAGCGGCTTTCCCGAACACGGTCGCGACATTGCTGACCAGCGCGGAAGCTTTCGTTCCGGTGGGCGGCCGCTACTGTCCGGCCGCAGTCGATCATTCCTGGGGACGGAAATAAGCCCTGGACGGCTCCCCACCCGGCCGTCTAGCGTGATCGCGACGCCACGGACCGACGGAAGGAGGCGAGAGCAGTGCAGACCACACAACTCCCGCGCTCCCGCCCCGTCCACCGCGCGTTCGCTGTCTGACCGGGAGCGCATGCCGCACATCTTCCCGGAGGCTTCTCCCATGACCGAACTGGTCATCCGCGCGCTCACCGAGAGCGACGCACATCTCTTCGACACCCTGCCCGACCCGCTCGGCGTAGGCCGCGCGCTGGCCCGTGCCACGCACCGGCCCTGCTGGAAGCGGGTCGCGCTGCGCGACGGCAAAGCCGTCGCGCGGGCCGCCTGGTGGGGCGGCCCCGATGACGAATCCCCTGTCAACGTCAACTGGTTCGACGTCGCCGAAGGCGAGGAGGAGGCGGGCGCCGAGCTGCTGCGCACCTCCCCGTTCCAGGTCGAGTACGAACTGATCCTGCCCGCCGGCTGGCGCGACCACCCGGCGGCCCGGGCTGCCGGTGAGGCCCGGATCCGAGCCGCGACCGCGGCCGGAATGAAGGTCCTGGTGGAGCGGTACCAGTACCGCTGGACGCCCGAGTGCGGGCTCCCGGAGCGCCCCGGGCGGCTGGAGTTCCGGCCGGAGCCCGACGACGCCGTGGTCCTCGACGTCCTGCGCCGAGTCCACTCCGTCACGCTCGACGCGCACGCGCTGCGCGCCATCGCCGAGGGCGGGCTGGACCGGGCCGCGCAGGAGGAGCTGGACTTCTTCCACTGGTGCCCGTCGCCACGCGAGTGGTGGCAGCTGGCGTACACCGCGGCCGGTGACCTGGTCGGCATCCACGTCCCGGCGCGCAACCCGTCGGGACCGTGCGTCGGCTTCATCGGCGTCGTCCCGGAGCAGCGCGGCAACGGCTATGCGTACGACCTGCTCGTGGAGTGCACCAACTTCCTGGCGGAGCAGGGCGCTGAGTTCATCGCGGGCGCGACCGATCAGGGCAACTTCCCGATGGCCGCGAACTTCGCCAAGGCCGCGCATCCGGTGGTCCAGGAGCGGATCCACTTCCTGCCTGCATCATAGGTATTGATCACGCGCGGGGGTGTCCGTAGGCTCCGGGCACCCCCGAACTGATGGCGAGCGGCCCCCATGATCACGGACGATCCCCGCACGGAGCCGCAGCATCGCGTGGGCGGCGGCTGGATATCCGCTCTCGTACTGGCCAACCTGGGCCTGTTCATGGCCTTTCTCACCCCGATCCAGATACTGCTCGCCGAGCAGATCGACGCGCTCGACCCGTCGGGCAAGGAGGTCGCGCTGGGCTGGGCGACGGGTGTCGGGGCGCTCGTCGCCGTGATCGCCAATCCGCTCGCGGGCGCGCTCTCGGACCGTACGGGCGGGCGCTTCGGGCGCCGTCGGCCGTGGATCCTGGGCGGCGCCGTTCTGGGCGCGGTGGGACTCGCCGTCACCGCGGCGCAGACGACGGTCGTCGGGGTCGCGCTCGGCTGGTGCCTGGCGCAGCTCGGGCTGAACGCCATGCTCGCCGGGACCAACGCGGTGGTGCCCGACCAGGTGCCGGTGCGCCAGCGGGCCGCGGTCTCCGGCTTCATCGGGATACCGATGACGCTGGGTCTGGTGGTCGGCGCGCTCCTGGTGACCATGGTGGTGACGGGGATCGCGACGGGCTATCTGCTGCTGGCTGTGCTGACGGTGCTCTGCGCACTGCCGTTCGTTCTGTTCATGCCGGACCCTCAAGTGCCGGTATCCGCACGGGAGCCGGTGCGGCTGAAGGACTTCTGGGTGAGCCCGCGGGCGTATCCGGACTTCGGCTGGGCCTGGCTCACCCGCTTTCTGGTGATGCTCGGCAATGCCACGGGCACGCTCTATCTGCTGTATTTCCTCAAGGATGCCGTGCACTACTCGGATCCCGACGAGGGCGTGCTGATCCTGACGCTGCTGTACACGGCGGGCGTGGTGGTGACGGCGACGGCGGGCGGGGTGGTCTCGGACCGGCTGGGGCGGCGCAAGGCGCTGGTGGCAGTCGGTTCGGCGGTGATGGCGGCGGCCTCGCTGCTGCTGACGTTCTGGCACACCTGGCCGGTGGCGATGGGCGCCGCGGCGCTGCTGGGACTCGGCTTCGGGTTGTACATCGCGGTCGACCAGGCGCTGATCACGCAGGTGCTGCCGCGGGCAGGCGACCGCGCCAAGGATCTGGGCGTCGTCAATGTCGCCAACTCGGCGCCACAAGTCCTCGGCCCGGCGCTGGCCGCGCCGATCGTCGCGTACGCGGGCGGGTACGCCGGGCTGTATCTGACCTCCACGGTTGTTACGGTCCTCGGCGGGGTGCTGGTGTGGAAGATCCGCTCAGTGCCGTGAGCCGCTCAGTGCCATGAGCCGCTCAGTGCCGTGACTTCTGGGCGGCGATGGCGTCCCGGTACCAGGCGTACGAAGCCTTCGGTGTGCGCTCAAGCGTCTCGTAATCGACGTGGACGAGGCCGAAGCGCTGGGACGCGCCCTCGACCCACTCGATGTTGTCGGTGAGCGACCAGGTGAAGTAGCCGCGTACGTCGACTCCCGCTCCGATCGCCTCGTGCAGCGAGCGCAGATGGGCGTCGAGGAAGGCGATACGACGAGGGTCGTCAAGACCGTCGTACGAGCAGCCGTTCTCGGTGATGTACATCGGCGGCAGGCCGTCGCCGAACCGGTCTTTCAGCTGTACGAGCAGCTCGCGCAGCCCGTCGGGGACGACCGGCCAGCCGAAGTCGGTGCGCTCGTCGCTCTCGATGTCCCGTAGCCCGAAGGGGAGTTCGGCGGGCATGCCGACGCCCGCGAAGTCCCCGAGGGCGTTGTTCGAAGGCGCGCCGACGAGCATCGGGTGGTAGTAGTTCACGCCGTACCAGTCGAGGGGAGCGGAGATGACGGCGAGATCGTCGGCCACCGGTCCCGGCATCAGGGCGGCGAAGTTCTCGTCGGGGTAACGGCCTGTCAGGATCGGGTCGGCGAACAACCAGTTGGTGATCGTGTCGTACAGCTCCGCGCCGAACCGGTCCTCTTCGCTCGTTCCCGCGGTCCACACGGGCGAGTGGGAGACGGCGATGCCGATGTTCTCCGCGCCGGCCGCGCGCAGTGCCTGGACGGCGAGGCCGTGGGCGAGCAGCTGGTGGTGGGCGGCGGGCAGGGCGTCGAAGAGAAGCTGCTTGCCGGGCGCGTGCTCGCCGAGGGCGTAGCCGAGCAGGGTGACCTCGGCCGGCTCGTTGATGGTGATCCACATCGGTACGCGGTCGGCGAGCCGTTCGGCGACCACGGACGCGTATTCGGCGAACCGGGCCGCCGTGTCGCGATTGAGCCAGCCGCCCGCGTCGTCCAGCGGGAGCGGGGTGTCCCAGTGGTAGAGGGTGGGCGCCGGCGTGATGCCGTGGGCGCACAGTTCGTCGACGAGCCGGTCGTAGAAGTCGAGCCCGGCGGCGCTCACCCGGCCGCCGCCGCCGGGGACGACGCGCGGCCAGCTGACCGAGAAGCGGAAGGCGTCCGCGCCGAGCCCGGCGAGCAGGCCGACGTCCTCGCGGTACCGGGCGTGGAAGCCGGTGCCGCGCGAGGCGTCGGCGCCGTCCTTGATCCGGCCCTGGGCGGCGAAGGCATCCCATCCGGAGGGGCCCTTGCCGTCGGTGTCGGCGGCCCCCTCGGTCTGGAAGGCGGAGGCGGACGCGCCCCAGAGGAAGCCGGGCGGGAACGCGGGCAGCGGCGGCATCGACATGGTTGGTGACCTTAATGGCCCCAACGTCACCGCCTCTAGACCCCGATCTTGCCAGGATGGGAGTCGGCAGAGACGACGAGGGGACCGCCAGTGCTGTTCGAGGTGTGGGCGCCGCAGGCCGAGGACCGGGTCGCGCTGTGGCTGGAGGGCGAGGAGCGCCCGATGGTGCGCGCCGAGGGGCGTGCGGGCTGGTGGCACGCGGAGGCCGACGCGGGCGACGGCGCGCGGTACGGCTTCGCGCTGGACGGCGGTCCCGTGCTGCCCGATCCGCGCTCGCGGCGCCAGCCGGAAGGACCGGACGCCCCGAGCGCGGTGGTCGACCAGGGTGCGTACGAGTGGCGTCACGCGTGGGCGGGGCGTGGGCTCGGCGGCGCGTTGCTGTACGAGCTGCACATCGGCACGTACACCCGCGAGGGCACCCTGGACGCTGCTGCCGAACGGCTCGGCGAGCTGGCCGAGTTGGGGATCACACATATCGAGCTGATGCCGTTGTGCCCCTTCCCCGGGGTGCACGGCTGGGGCTACGAGGGCGTGTCGCCGTGGGCTGTGCACGAGCCGTACGGCGGACCCGAGGCACTCAAGCGCTTTGTCGACACGGCGCACGGGCACGGCCTCGGGGTGGTGCTGGACGTGGTCCACAACCACCTCGGTCCGTCGGGGAACCACCTGCCCGCCTTCGGCCCCTACTTCACCGACACTCACCACACGCCGTGGGGTTCGGCAGTCAACCTCGACGCCCCGGGCTCGGACGACGTGCGTGCGTATCTGCTGGGCAGCGCGCTGGCCTGGCTGCTCGACTACCGTCTGGACGGCCTGCGTCTGGACGCGGTGCACGCCCTCGCCGACACCCGGGCGCTGACCTTCCTGGAGGAGCTCTCGACCGCCGTCGACACGATCGCCGGGGAGACCGGCCGGCCGCTGTTCCTGATCGCCGAGTCGGATCTGTGCGACCCGCGGACGACGAGGCCACGCGAGGCGGGGGGCCTCGGTCTGCACGCGCAGTGGAACGACGACTTCCACCACGCCCTGCACACCGTGCTGACCGGCGAATCCCAGGGCTACTACGCCGACTTCGCCACCGCTCCCCTCGCGGCCCTCGCCAAGACCCTCACCCACGTCTTCTTCCACGACGGCACGTACTCGTCCTTCCGCGGCCGTACGCACGGCCGCCCGGTCGATACGACGAGCACCCCCGCATTCCGCTTCCTCGGCTGTGCGCAGACGCACGACCAGATCGGCAACCGGGCGCTGGGCGACCGGCTCTCGGCCACCCTCTCCCCCGGGCTGCTGGCGTGCGCGGCAGCGCTGGTGCTGACCGGGCCCTTCACACCGATGCTGTTCATGGGCGAGGAGTGGGGCGCCCGTACGCCCTGGCAGTTCTTCACCGACCACACCGACCCGGAGCTCGCCGAGGCTGTACGGACCGGCAGGCGGCGGGAGTTCGCGGCGCACGGCTGGGCGGCCGAGCAGATCCCCGACCCGCAGGATCCGCGGACCAGGGAGCACTCATGTCTGGACCGGGCAGAACGGGAGCGGGAGCCGCACGCCCGGCTGCTGGCCTGGCACCGCGAACTGATCGCGCTGCGCCGTACGCAGTCCGATCTGGCCGACCCCGATCTGGCCGCGGTGAAGGTGGCGTACGACGAACAGGCGCGCTGGCTGGCCTTCCGGCGCGGCGATCTGCGGGTCGCGGTCAATCTCGCCAAGGATCCGGCCGCGATTCCACTGGGCGGCGGCGGCCGCGTGCTGGCCGCCTGGGAAACGGTCGAGGCGCCGGGCGCGGACGGCCTGTTGCACCTGCCGCAGGAGTCCTGTGTCGTTCTGGCAGACGACTGAAAACCTTTGCCTTCGAGCGCACTCAAGCTCCTACTGTCGCTGCTATGAGGCAACGGAATCTGGGCAGGACAGGTCTGCGCGTCAGCGAGCTCTGTCTCGGCACGATGAGCTTCGCCGACGACGCGAGCGGACATCGCATCCTCGACGCCTTCACAGAGGCGGGCGGCACCTTCATCGACACCGCCGACATGTACGGGCGCGGCGGCTCGGAGGAGATCCTGGGCCGCTGGCTCAAGGGGCGCAGGCGCGACGACCTGGTCGTCGCGACCAAAGTGTGGGGACGGATGGGCGACGCGCCCAACGACGGCGGGCTGAGCCGCAAGCACATCCTGGCGGCCGTGGAGGCGAGCCTGCGCCGTCTCGGCACGGACTACATCGATCTGTACCAGACGCATGTGTGGGATCCGACGACGCCGATCGAGGAGACTCTCGCCTCGCTCGACACCCTGGTGCAGGCCGGCAAGGTCCGCTATGTGGGCGCCAGCAATGTGTCCGCCTCCCAGTTGCAGCGCTCCCTCGATGTGGCGCGGCACCGTGGGTGGGAGCCCTATGTGTGTCTCCAGCCGCTCTACAACCTGCTGCGCCGCGAGTTGGAGTGGGAACTGGCGCCGCTGTGCGAGGCCGAGGGCGTCGGCGTCATTCCGTGGAGCCCGCTGTCGGGCGGCTGGCTGACCGGCAAGTACCGGCGCGGCATGGAGTCCGTGCCGGCCGACTCCCGGGAGGCCCGGTTCCAGGAGCAGTCGGGGAACGAGGGCTGGCGCGAGCGGGACACCGAGGACACCTGGCGGGTGCTGGACGCGCTGCACGAGGTTGCCGACGAGGCGGGCCGTACGCCGTCGCAGGTGGCGCTGCGCTGGCTGGCGGAGCGGCCGGCGGTGACCGCGCCGATCGTCGGGCCGCGTACGGCCGAGCAGCTGACGGACAATCTGGGCGCGGTCGGCTGGGAGCTGACGGCGGACCAGACCGCGAAGTTGGACGCGGCGAGCGCGCGCCCGCTGCCGTATCCGTACGACATGCTGGCACGCCACAGCCACCACGACCCGCGCTAGAGCGGGCCATCGGGCCCCGAACGCCCTTCCGGCGACCGGGGCCCGGAGGTGGAGCCCGTGCTACTCCACTACTCCACTACTCCACGATCGCCATCTCGCGTGAGGTGGTGTTCAGGCGGCGGCCGCCGTCCTCGGTGACCGTGACGATGTCCTCGATGCGGACGCCGAAGCGCCCGGGGAGATAGACTCCCGGCTCCACGGAGAAACACATGCCGGGCACCAGCGGCCGCCCCTCGCCCTCGATCATGTACGGCGGTTCATGCGTGGTGACGCCGATGCCGTGGCCGGTGCGGTGGATGAACAGGTCCCCGTACCCGGCCTCGTCGATGATCTCGCGGGCGGCGCGGTCGATCTCCTGGCAGGCCACGCCCGGCCGCACGGCCTCGATCCCGGCCCGCTGCGCCTCCTGTACGACGTCGTGGATGTGCTGCTCGGCGGGGCCCGGCTCGCCGACATGGACGGTACGGGAGGTGTCGGAGCCGTAGCCGTGCTTGAGGCCGCCGAAGTCGAGGACGACCATGTCGCCGTGCTCGATGGTGCGGTCACCGGCCTCGTGGTGCGGATTGGCGCCGTTCGGGCCGGAGCCGACGACGGTGAAGTCGACCTGGGAGTGGCCGAAGTGCTTGAGCAGGGCGGCGAGATCAGCCGCGACGTCCGTCTCCTTCCGCCCCGAAAAGCGGATCTTGAGGATCTCCTCGTACGCCGCGTCGGCGGCCGCGCCGGCCGCGGCCAGCCGCTTCAGCTCGGCCGCGTCCTTGACCGCCCGCAGCATCGGCAGCGCTTCGGTGAGCGATACGTACGAAGTTCCCGGCAGTTCCCTCTGCAGGCCGAGCAGATGCATCGCCCAGGCGTTGTCGCTGATGCCGAAGCAACCGTCCACATCGAGCAGCGGCGCGGTGACGCCGTACGGATCCTTGCCGTCGGTCCAGTCCCGCAGGGTCAGCGCGGCCGCGCCCGGGGCCCGCTCGGCGTCCGGGGCCTCCAGGGTGGGGACGACGAGCACCGGATCCTGGCCAGCCGCAAGGACGAGGAGGGTCAGCCGCTCGGTGATCGCGGGCCGGTAGCCGGTGAGGTACGTGAGGTCGGGGCCGGGCGCGACCAGCACTCCGGCGAGCCCCGCGTCAGTCGCGGAGTCGGCGGCGCGGACCATCCGGGCCTGGTAGTCAGCGGCGGTGAAGGGCGCGGGCGTCGTGGGCATGGGGCCATCCTGCCCGCAGCTCGTGGGGCGCGCGAGCTCAGTCCTGGCCCTTGGCCACCAGCCGCTCGAGAAGTTCCTGGAACTCGTCGCCGACCACGATCCGCAGACCCTCGCCGTCCTCGTCGTGGTCGCTGAGCTGAGTGAGCGTGCCGTCGCGCCACCAGTAGACGTACGGGCTGATGGCCCCGGGGGTGTCGACGTAGCCGGAGGCGGCGAAGGAGGCCATGGCGTTGAGGGCGGGGATCATCCCGGCGTCGTGGATGGCGTGGAAGGCGAGTTGGTGCCGGAAGGGCATGGCCACCAGCGCACCGTCGGCGGTGAGCTGCTGACCGGTCACCTGCCGTACGACGCTGTCCAGCGCCAGGACCCGGCTGGCGGTGTAGAAGGAGTCGCCGAGGACCACTTCGAAGCGCATGCCCTCGCCGTCCTTGACGGTCTCGTGCCCCTCGACGGGCAGTCCCCTGAGGTTGTAGAGCGCCTGGTCGCGCAGGTACTGGAGGTCGCCGAGGGGTTCCAGTGCCTCGTCGGTGAGCATCATGACGCTCTCCGGGAGGTCGAGCGCGATGATCTCGTACAGGCCGGGGGCAAGGGCGCGGGCGTAGCCGAAGTTCTCCGGGTTGAAGCCGTCGCGGCCGACGACGCGGGGGTAGAGCTGGGCGCGGATCTGCTCGGTGGGAAGAGTGTCGAGCGCGGAGGGGGCGTCCATGGTGCGAAGCACCATGCCGACGTGCTGGCGGACGAGTTCGGGCCAGGCCCGCGGTCCGCGTTCGTCGTTGTGGCAGACGGCAGCGAGGTTGGCGAGGCCGAACTGGCGGCCCGCGCTGTCGGTCACCACATCCGCGTAGACGGTCACCTCCAGGCCCGATTCGGCGAAGGCTTCCCGCACCTGGGCGCGGAAGCGTGTGCCCTCGTCGGCCGAGAAGAAGGAGAACTCGGGGTCCCGGGGTGCATCGCGTCCGTCGCGCTTCGGCCCTCGCCGGAACAACCCCACGTCAACCGCCTTCGCTCGTCCGCTCGCGTGCAGGGCTTCGAGCGTACCGACCCCGTCCGGCTCCTTCGCCGCGGGCCGGTGCGTGCGGCGGGCCCAGGGCGCTAAGGGGACTGAGTTACCACGAAGTCGGCGCGGTTGCGGCCACGGGCCACCAGCCGGGCGTTGGGCTCGTCGGAATCGTGGACCCAGCGCTCGGCGTACTGCCGCTGCTTGCCGAACCGCACATGCCGGTCGACCAGGCGGCGTACGCGCACGGCGTCGTCGATCTCCAGGTACCAGACCTCGTCGAGAAGGGGCCGGACCTGCGCCCAGGGGCCTTCGTCATGGAGAAGGTAATTCCCCTCGGTGACGATGAGCGGGACGTCGGGGGCGATCGGGATGCTGCTGCCGATCGGCTCCTCCAGGGCGCGGTCGAAGGCGGGTGCGTAGACCGTGGCGTCCGGCGCGGGGGCACGCAGCCGGGCGAGGAGGGCGGCGTATCCGGCGGCGTCGAAGGTGTCGGGGGCACCCTTGCGGCCGGCGCGGCCGAGGCGTTCGAGCTCCGCCTGGGCGAGGTGGAAGCCGTCCATGGGAACGAGGACGGCGAGCCCGTCGAGGGCGTCGACGAGATGGGCGGCGAGGGTCGACTTCCCGGCGCCCGGGGCTCCCGCGATGCCGAGGACGAGGCGGCGACCGGGGACGGCGAGGGTGCGGGCGCGGTACAGGACGTGCGGTGGGTACTGCGGCGGAGGTGGCGCGTGCATGCTGCGCATTGTTCCATCGCGTTGATCGATCTTCGTCATACGTATAATGTGGGGCGAATGTCCTTCATCGCCCTGGTCACCCTCGTCGTCCATGACTACGACGAGGCCATCGCCTTCTACACCGACGCGCTCGGCTTCGAGCTGGTCGAGGACACCGACCGCGGAGACGGCAGCCGCTGGGTGGTGGTCCGCCCGCGCGGGTCGGGCGGCGGCACCGCGCTGCTGCTGGCCCGCGCCAAGGGGGAGGTCCAGCGCGCGAGTGTGGGCGCGCAGACGGGCGGCCGGGTCGGCTTCTTCCTGCACACCGAGGATTTCGCGGCCGACCACGCGAGGATGACGGCGGCGGGCGTGCGCTTCCCGGAGGAACCGCGGCACGAGACGTACGGCTCGGTTGCGGTCTTCGAGGATCTGTACGGCAACCGCTGGGATCTGCTGCAGCCCAAGTAGTCAGCCGGGGCGATCGAGCTCCGCGCGAACGGTCTTCCCGAGCCCTCCGCGCTCCAGGACCTCCCACCGGCAGGCGAGCGCCTCGACGAGGACGAGGCCGCGACCGGATTCGGCCAGGGGTGGCAGCGGCGGTACGTCTCCCGGGTGGGGCGGTCGCTGCTCGGTACGGGTGTCAGAGACCTCGATCCGGAGGGTGTCCGGGCTCAGGGTGAGCGTCAGCTCGAAGTCCCGGCCGGGTACGCGCCCGTGGGTCGCCGCATTCGCGGCGAGTTCCGCGACGAGCACGGCGGCGGTGTCGGAGGGCTCGGAGTCGTACGGGATGCCCCAGGCGTGCAGCTGGTGGAGGGCGAGGCGCCTGGCGAGCCGGGCACCGCGGCGGGTGGCACTGAAGCGCTGGGTGAACACACGTACGGTGAGGGGCCGTTGGGGGCTGGGTGCGTGCATGCGACCACGGTGGCCGCCGGGAGCCGCGTTCCCCCAGATCAGCAACCCGTACGCCGAGTCAGCGTACGGGTACCCACAGTGGACAGTACGGGTAACTGACCGTGACCATGGGCGAGTTGCGGGGTTTCTCAGCGCAGGCACGTGGGAGGTGGCCGTAGATGACGGAGACGGCGGGCGCACCAGGCGGTTCGGGCGGGGAGCCGGAGGTCTCGGACAGCCTGAAGGCGTTCGGGGAGGTGGTCAAGGCCTTCCGGAGGCGGGCGAGGCTGACCCAGGAGGAGTTCGCGCCGAGGGTGCGGTACTCGCTCCCGACGGTGGCGTCGATCGAGCAGGGCCGCCGCTTCCCGCCGGCGGATTTCGTCGACCGGGCGGAGGAGGTCCTGGACGCGTTCGGCACGCTGAGGGGCGCGGCACGGCATCTGTCGCGGCGGCCGGGGCTGGCGAGCTGGTTCCGGCAGTGGGCGAGTCTGGAGGCGGAGGCGGTCAGTCTCTACACATACGAATGCCGGTTGATTCCGGGCCTGTTGCAGACGGAGGCGTACGCGCGGACGCTGTTCACGAACCAGCTGCCGCCGCTGGGCGACGAGCAGATCGAGGCACAGTTGGCCGCACGGCTGGAGCGGCAGCGGTTACTTCGGGAGCGGCCGAACACGGCGTACAGCTTCATCCTCGAAGAGCACCTGTTCCTGCGGCGGACGGGCGGGAGGCAGGTCACGCTGGAGCTGATCGACCACGTCCTCGGTCTCGCCGAACTCCGCAACATTGAGATCCAGATCATGCCGGTGGTACGGGAGGACCACGCGGGGCTGCACGGTCCGATGCAGTCGCTGGAGACCCCTGACAACCGGTGGCTCGGCTACTGCGAGGGGCAGGAGAGCGGCCAGTTCATCTCCGACCCGAAAGTGGTCAGCATGCTCCAGATGCGGTATGCCAGGATGCGGTCACAGGCTCTTACCCTGGAAGACTCCCTGAGCCTGTTGCGGCGTATGCGAGGAGCGGCATGAGCACCACTCAACTGGCCTGGTTCAAGAGCAGTTACAGCAGCGGCTCCGGCGACAGCTGCGTCGAAGTCGCCCTGTCCTGGCACAAGTCCAGCTACAGCGGCGGCTCCGGAGACGACTGCGTCGAGGTCGCCACCTGCCCCACCACCGTCCACGTCCGCGACTCCAAGGACACGGAGGGCCCCCAACTCGCCCTCGCCCCCGCCTCCTGGACCAGCTTCGTCACTTACGCCGCCGCCGAAGCACGGGGCTGACGCGGCTCTGAAGTCCGTGTTCAGGTCAGCCGGAAGACCGGGCCGCGAGGCGTGAACGGAAGGGAGCCGCCCTGCGGGATCAGGAAGGCGTGCTCGCGCCGGATCCGCAGGGGGTCGCACCAGCCGTCGGTGATCACGAGCACCGGGGCGGTGGGCGGGAAGTCACCGGCCCGCTGCAACAGATCGATCCCGGGCTGCAGCACGGTCCCGCCGCGACCGCGGACCCGTACCCGTCCGGCGATCTCGGCCGGTGGCAGATACCCGGAGTCGTACGCCGCGGCGTCGCAGAACACGACGCGTGCCGCCGGTACGTCGCGGGCATCGGCGTACGAGGCGATGGCGCCGAGCGCCTTGCCGAGCAGCGCGCTGTTCATCGAGCCGGAGGTGTCGAGGACGACTCCGAAGGTGCAGCGCGGTGTCTCCTCGGAGGGGAAGTACCGACCGGCGCGGGGAATGTCCGGGGTGGACGCCTGCCTCCTGGCCGGGCGGGCATAGGACCGCACGGGCTCGGGCCGGGGCACGAACTCGTCGAACCAGCGGGCCAGTCGCGCGTCCCACGGCACGGGCGGATGGGCCAGGGCCCTGATCTCCTGGATCAGCCCCGCGGGCAGCAGACCGCGTGCCCCGTACCGGTGAAGGTCGAAACCCTGGACCAGGCCGCGGCGGTAGAAGTCGTCCAGGTCGGCGTACGGGCGGCCGCCCGCGTGCGGCAGCGGCTCGCCGAGGATGTCACCGGCGCCCTTGCCGCGCAGGGTCGCGAGCCGGCGACGGCGGCGCAGGTCGGTGGCGATGCGGTCATAGACCTCCTCCACCGACAGGTCCTTGAGGTCCGGGTCGTACAGCAGCCCTTCGGGCATCTCGCCGACACGCATCTCGACGAGCCAGCCGTTCACGACGAAGTCGGCGGCGACGTTGAACAACAACGGGTCGCGGGCGCCGCAGCGTTCACCGTGACGCAGGGCGGCGTGCAGCATCTCGTGCGCGAGAATGAACCGCCATTCCTCGTCGGTGAAGGTGCGCAGCGGGTTGATGTAGATCTCCCCGGCGGCGGAGCTCACGGCGGCGACTGAGATGTCCTGGGCGCGGGCGAGCTCGGCGTCGGCGACGACGGTGATACCCGCCGCGAGTCCGCCGAGCAGTGGGTACGAGGAGACGAACCAGTTCAGGGCGCGGTTCCAGGGCCGCTGCGCGACGCGCTCTCCTGTCGTCCGGTCGCGACGGCCGCCCGCGACGTCCATGGCGGCGGACACGCTGCGGGTGAGCGCGTGCGCGAAGGCCGTCTCCCAGTCGGGCACGGTTGTGTTCCACTCCCGCCAGGGCCGCAGCACCTGGTCGGGGTGTTCGCCCGCGGTGCCGCAGTGCCCGTAGGCGGCGGGGATGCCGTCGCGGCGCCAGCGGGCTGCGAGCTCGGCCTCGTCGCCGCCGGGATACGTCTCGGGGAGGTGGTCGGGTGCCCGGCCGGCCGGGAAGGTGAGCAGGAAGCGGTTGACCACGGTGCAGCGGGCCGCGCGGTCGAATCGGTCGGGCTGCTCGCGCGGGTCGTCCTTGGCGGCCGGTACGTGTCCGAAGCCGAGGTGCAGCAGGCAGTGGGCGATCGTCCAGGCCCACTCGGCCGGCTCCGCACGCTTGGTGGGGTGGACGTGGACGGTGCCGTTGGAGTCGACGGCGGCCAGCCCTCCGGCGGGCGTTCCGGCGCACTTGGCCTGGCGGCAGAAGCGCGCGCCGACGGCCGCGAAGGCCGGGTTCCGTTTGACCAGCGCGAGCCCGGCGGCGAACGCCTCGGTGGCGGGGTCGGGCCTGTTCTTCTTTCTGGATGAGGAGCTCATCGCCGGGCCTCGACCAGCCGGGGCATGTCGCGTGCGGCCTCGACGAGGAACCAGGCGGGCAGCACCGGCAGACCGTCGCCGTCATCCGCGATGACGGTCTGCGCGACCTCGACGGAGATCTCGGCCAGCTGGACGAGCAGCGCCTTGGCCCGGTAGGCGGTCTGCCGCATGGACGGCGAGACATGCTCCTTCTGGCGCGGGAGCTCCTTCACCAGCCGCCCGCGGAACGCCTCCGCGAGGTAGTAGAGCAGGTCGCGGTCCTCCAGCCGGGTGGGCCAGGAGGCATCGCCCTTGAGGATCGCCTCGATGCCGAAGGTGTGGCGCACGATCTTCGCGTAGCCGCAGAAGGACACGGCGTGCGCGGGCGTGAGGGTGCCGTGCACGATCACCCGCAGGGTGGTCTCGTCGATGCCCGGCCCGAAGGAGTGCAGGGCGTCGGACAGCATGTGCCAGGACCGGGGTGTGGAGAACGGCTCCTCGGTCTTGGGCGGCTGGGACCACAGGTGGTCGGGCCGGTCGATGAGATAGTCCGTCACCCAGGGGTGGATGCCGTGCTCGCCCGCCCAGACCAGCCAGTCCGCCGCCGATGCCTGCAGATGGACGTGCGTGAGCCTGTTGACGAGCGCGGACGCGATCGGCCGCGCCAGGGCGTTGTCCGTGGCACGATTCCCGGCACCGATGACGATCGAACCGGCGGGCAGCTCGTAGGAGCCGATCCGACGGTCCAGGATCAGCGAGTAGAACGCCTTCTGGACGTCCGGAGCGGCGGCGTTCAGCTCGTCGAGGAAAAGGCAGTACGGCTCGTCCCGCGCGATGGCCTCGGGCGGGCAGAACACGGACCGTCCGTCCCGGATCTGCGGTACCCCGATGAGATCCTCGGGCGCGAGCTGCGTCCCGAGCAGACTGACGCACTCCAGGCCCAGCGATTCGGCGAACCTCCGCACGAGCGAGGACTTCCCGATCCCGGGCGCCCCCCACAGGAACACGGGCCGCACGGTGGCGAGCCCCAGCAGCAGTTCGGGTATCTGGGCGGGAGTGACGGTGACGGCAGCCTGCACGCGGTGGTGTTCCTTCGGCGTACTCGGAGAAGAAGATCGGGCCCGCCCAGTGTGGGCGGGCCCGATGGTCCCTCGCAGCCGATTTTCCGTCCGCGGGATCAGCCCTCGTCCGGCGTCAGTCGCAGCGAGATGCTGTTGATGCAGTACCGCTGGTCGGTCGGGGTCGGATAGCCCTCGCCCTCGAAGACGTGGCCCAGATGCGACCCGCACCTCGCGCACCGCACCTCCGTGCGGGCCATCCCGTGCGAGCGGTCCTCGATCAGCTCGACCGCGTCCGTGTCCTTCGGGTCGAAAAAGCTCGGCCAGCCGCAGTGCGACTCGAACTTCGTGTCCGAGCGGAAGAGCTCGGCGCCGCACGCCCGGCAGGAGTAGACGCCTGCCGTCTTGGTGTCCGTGTACTCACCGACGAAGGCGGGCTCCGTGCCGGCCTTCCGCAGGACCTGGTATTCCGCGGGGGACAGCTCCGCTCGCCACTGCTCGTCCGGCTTTTCGATGTCGTACGACATGAGAACGGCTCCCTTGGGTCTATCGGCCGGTCAGGCGGGCCAGGATGTCCGGACCCAGGTCCGTGACGTCGCCCGCGCCCATGGTGAGAACCAGATCACCGGGCTTCGCCATTCCCGCGACCACCTCGGGCACGGTCGCCTTGTCGTGGACGGCCGTCACGTCCGCGCCCGCCGCGTGCGCCGCGTCGATGATCAGGGCGCTGGTGATGCCCGGGATCGGGTCCTCGCGGGCCGGGTAGATGTCGAGGATCACGGACGCGTCGGCCAGTGCCAGGGCCTGGCCCATTTCCGTGCCGAGTTCCTGGGTGCGGGAGAAGAGGTGGGGCTGGAAGACGACCAGCAGCCGGGCGTCCGCCGCCGCGCCGCGCATCGCTTCCAGGTCGGCGGTCATCTCGGTCGGGTGGTGGGCGTACGAGTCGATGACCTGGACGCCCGCGGCCTCGCCCTTGAGCTGGAGGCGGCGCTTGACGCCGGTGTACTTGCCTATCGCCGATGCGAGGTTGTGCGCCGGGATGCCGAGGGCGACGCCGGCGGCAAGTGCGGCAACGGCGTTGTGCGCGTAGTGACGGCCGGGGACCGAGACCGTGAAGGTGAGGAACTTGTCGTTCAGCAGGACCGTGACCTCGCTGGTGAGGCCGCGTGGGGTGACCTTGTGGACGCGGACGTCCGCGGACTGGGCATCGCCGTAGGTGACGACCTTCAGCGTGGACAGGTCGCGGATACGGGAGGTGAGCTCGACGGCGCCGGGCTGGTCGGCGGAGATCACCAGCGTGCCGCCCGGGACGACCTTGCCGACGAACGTCTCGAAGGAGTCGTAGATCTCGTCCATCGAGGCGTAGTTGGCGTGGTGGTCGAGCTCCACATTGAGGACGATCGCGACCTCGGGGTCGTACTTCTGGAAGCTGCGGTCGCTCTCGTCGGCCTCTGCGACGAAGATGTCGCCCTCGCCGTGGCGGGCGTTCGTCCCCGGTCCGGCGAGGTCGCCGCCGATGGCGTACGCGGGGTCGAGGCCCAGCTCGGTCAGGGCCACGGCCAGCATGGAGGTGGTGGTCGTCTTGCCGTGCGTGCCCGCTACGGCGATCGAGCGCAGGCCCGTCATCAGCGAGGCCAGCGCGTCGGAACGGTGCACGACCGGGACGGACAGCTCGGCGGCGCGTGCCAGCTCCGGGTTGTCGGGGCGGATGGCGCTGGAGACGACCACGCAGGTCGCGTCGTCCGCGAGGTGCGAGGCCGCGTGCCCGATGTGGACAGTGGCACCCAGCGCCCGCAGGGCCTCGGCCGTCGCCGACTCCTTCGCGTCGCTGCCCGCGACCTTCGCTCCGCGCTGGGCGAGGATCTTCGCGATGCCCGACATTCCGGCGCCGCCGATGCCGATGAAGTGCGGGCGTTCCATGGCGCTAGGGACGGCGGGTGCCATGCGTGTGTCTCCCCAAGATGTACGAGCAAGATCAGCGAGCAAGATCAGCGAGCGAGGCGCACGGGTATGTGCGAGGGTCCAGCCTATTCGCTGTGCGCGAAGAGCTTGAGCACCGGTACGCCGACCTTGTGGCGGGCCCTGGAGGCCCAGTCCCGGTGGAAGAACTCCTCCACATAGTGCGGCGCGGTCAGCACGATCACTTCGTCCGCGCCCGACTCGTCGACGGCGGCCTTCAGCTTGTCCAGCGGATGGTCCTCGACCACTTGGCCCACGGCCTCGCAGCCGGCGGCCCGCAGCGCGGCGAGCGAGTGGTCCAGGGCGCGCTCGGCGGGGGCCTTGGCGTCCTGGCCCTCCGGCTCCTCGCCCTCGCGGACGGCTTCTCTCAGTTCGCCGATCGCCACGTCGTCGATGGCACGCAGCAGCAGGTCGGCCTGGTCGCCGCGGGGCTGCATCAGCACGACGAACGAGACCGCCTCGTCACCGTGCAGGGTGGTGACGAATTCCACGTCTTCGGAAGTCAGGGGCTTCTCGATCATCAATACGCTTGTGAACACGTTCGGAGCCCTTCTGCGGAACCATCCTTCCCCGTGCCCGCACGGGGTCTGCGAGACCAATTGTGCCCAGCCGGAGCACCGGCCGAAGCTAACCGGAACGACAAATTCCGCCGATTGTCAGATGTGACGGTAGCGGGTGAAAAGGAACCCCGCCTCTTCCAGCACCGAAGCCAGGGCGAACCTCTCCGGAACGGCCAGCGCCGGGCCGCCCGCGATCCGCTGCGCGTCCCCCGCCGTCAGCATCGGCGACAGGGTCAGGCACAGCTCGTCCAGTACCCCGGCCGCCACGAATTGACCCAGCAGCCGCGGCCCGCCCTCGGTGAGCAGCCGCACCAGACCGCGCTGCGCCAGCGCTTGTACCGCTCTGGCCGGCTCCACCCCGGGCCCGTCTCCGGCGATCACCACCTCCGCACCCGCCTTCTCCGCCGCGCGGATACGGTCCGGGGGCGCCGCGGCCCCCGTCAGCACCAGCGTCGGGACGAGCGGCTCGGCGAACAGCGGGAGCGAGTAGTCGAGGTCGAGTGAGGCGCTGACCACGGCGATCGCGGGCGCGGGGCCCTGGCCGGCCGCTGCCCGCCGCTCCGCGAAGGCATCCCGGGCGCGGGCCGGGCGGTACCCCTCCAGACGTACCGTTTCCGCGCCCACCACCACCGCATCGGCGAGCCCCCGCAGCGTGCCGAAGATCCGCATGTCGGTGTCGGACGAGATGAGCTGCGAGCGGCCCTCGTGCTGGGCGGCCCCGTCCAGGGACGAGACCATGTTCGCCCGCAGCCAGGCCCGGCCCGCGGCACCGGCCCCTCCCCCAGAACCGGCATCGGCACCCGTCCCGCCCCCGGAGCCTCCCCCGGATCCGGTCCCGAGGGCCGGATACACGTAGGCCTCTGCCGGATACGCGTAGGCCTCTGCCAGCTCGTCCAGGGACCACTCCCGGTCCACGGCGGCTGTCTGGTCGGTCACAGGGAGCAGACGTCGCATGCCGTGCAGTCTGGCACGCCCCTTACAGTTGGGAACTGTGTCGACCAGTGCCATAACCGAAGCGGCCCCGCTGTCCCTGTGCGCCCGCGAGCCGCATGTCCCCGCCGACCGGCTGGTCGCCGAGATGGTGCCGCCGCCGCGCTTCGACTCGGTGCGCTTCGATACGTACGTCCCCGACCCGAACCAGCCGAGCCAGAGCGAGGCGGTCACGGTCCTCGGCTCGTTCGCGGCGGGCCTCGGCGGGGCGCACGCGAGCGGCTCCGGCCGGCGCAGGTGGTTCGCCAGGAAGCCCGCGGCGCCCACCGGACCGCGCGGCGTCTACCTCGACGGCGGCTACGGCGTCGGCAAGACGCATCTGCTCGCCTCTCTGTGGCACGCCACCCCGGCCGACCCGTCGCTGAAGGCCTTCGGCACCTTCGTGGAGCTGACGAACCTCGTCGGCGCGCTCGGCTTCCAGCAGACCGTGCAGACCCTGAGCGGGCACCGGCTGCTCTGCATCGACGAGTTCGAGCTGGACGACCCGGGCGACACCGTCCTCGTCTCGACGCTGCTCGGCAAGCTGGTCGACGCGGGCGTCGCGCTTGCGGCCACCTCGAACACGCTGCCCGGCAAGCTCGGCGAGGGCCGGTTCGCCGCCGCCGACTTCCTCCGCGAGATCCAGGGGCTCTCCGCGCACTTCCGCCCGCTGCGCATCGACGGCGAGGACTACCGCCACCGCGGGCTGCCCGAGGCCCCTCCCCCGTACTCCGAGGAACAGGTCGCCAAGACCGCGTACGCGACCGACGGCGCCTCCCTCGACGGCTTCCCGCATCTGCTGGAGCACCTCGCGAAGGTGCACCCGAGCCGGTACGGGGCACTCACCGACGGTCTGCGCGCCGTCTGCCTCACCGATGTGCAGCCCATTGCGGACCAGTCGACGGCGCTGCGGCTGGTCGTGCTCGCCGACCGGCTGTACGACCGGGAGGTTCCGGTGCTCGCCTCCGGCATGCCCTTCGACCGACTGTTCAGCGAAGAAATGCTGAACGGCGGCTACCGCAAGAAGTACTTCCGGGCGATCTCCCGCCTCACTGCGCTGGCTCGGGACGCGAAGGGCTTGGTGTCCCAGTAGGTTGGGGCTGGTTGGTACCAATCCATCTGAAGGGACCCATCATGGCCACCACGCGTCAGGCGCACACCGTCTGGGAGGGCAACCTGCTCGAGGGCAAGGGGGTTGTGACCCTCGACTCCTCCGGCATTGGCGAGTACCCGGTCTCCTGGCCGTCGCGTGCGGAGCAGGCGAACGGCAAGACCAGCCCGGAGGAGCTGATCGCCGCCGCTCATTCCAGCTGCTTCTCCATGGCTCTCTCGCACGGACTCGCCCAGGCCGGCAACCCGCCGACCAAGCTGAACACCCAGGCCGAAGTGACCTTCCAGCCGGGCACGGGCATCACCGGCATCCACCTCACCGTGCAGGGCGAGGTCCCCGGTCTTGACGAGGCCGGCTTCGTCAAGGCGGCCGAGGACGCGAAGGCGAACTGCCCCGTCAGCCAGGCCCTTACGGGTACGAGCATCACGCTCACCGCCAAGCTGAGCTGACCCGGTCGCACCACGAGGCACAGTGACCCGCACGGTTCACGAGTAACCAATTCGGTGATACACACGTGCGGGTCACATCTCCTGTCCTCCCCCATGGCCTTCGGCATGGGGGTACCCCCACAGGGAGTTGCCTCATGTCCACAACACGCCGTCAGGTCCTGGCCCGCACCGGTGCGTTGAGCGCCTCAATCGCCTTCACCGGCGCCTTCTCCGAACTCTTCGCGGGCACCGCCGCCGCCCGCGGGCACAGCGGATACGGCCCGCTCGTCCCCGACCCCGCGGGACTGCTCGATCTGCCGAAAGGTTTTCGCTACCGGGTCCTGTCCCGGGAGGGCGAGCCGCTGCGCTCCGGCGAAGGCCGGGTCCCCAGCAACCATGACGGCATGGGGGCCTTCGCGGGCCGCCGCGGCCGCGTCCATCTCGTCCGCAACCACGAGAACCGCGTCCCCGCCGCGATCGGCGTCCCCACGGTCGAGGGCCTCACCTACGACCCGATGGGCAAGGGCGGCTGCACGGCGCTGGAGCTGGACGGCCGGGGCAATGTCCTGTCCGAGCGGGTAGCCATCGCCGGCACCGCCGTCAACTGCGCCGGCGGGCCCACCCCGTGGGGCACCTGGCTCACCTGCGAGGAGACCGAGGACAGGGCCGGCACCAACGGCTACACCAAGGACCACGGCTTCATATTCGAGGTCGACGGCGCCGATCCGCGCCGTACCGGAGCCGTACCGCTCACCGCGATGGGCCGCTTCCAGCACGAGGCGATCGCCGTCGATCCGCACAGCGGGATCGTGTACGAGACGGAGGACGCCTTCGAGCGGCCCTTCGGGCTCTTCTACCGCTTCCTGCCCTGCAAGCCGCTCGGCGGTACGGGCTCGCTGCGCGCGGGCGGGACGCTGGAGGCGATGCGGGTGCCGGGCGTGCCCGACCTGTCCGCGATCCAGGAGCCGGGCGCGAGCTTCGACCGGATCGAGTGGGCGCCCGTACCGGACAGTCAGGCGAAGCAAACGCCCATCAGGCTGCAGGACTTCGGCCCGAAGGGCATCACCCACGCCCAGAAGCTGGAGGGCTGCTACTGGGGCGGGAGTTCGGTGTACTTCGTCTCCAGCTTCGCGCACAGCGCTGAGGGCTCGGCGGCCGACCACTTCGGGCAGGTGTGGAAGTACGAGCCGCACCGGCGCCGGCTCACGCTGGTGATCGTCTTCGGGCCGAGTACGGACATCCAGCTGCCCGGTGAGTCCCCCGACAACATCTGCCTCGCGTCCGGCGGCGGGCTGATGGTGTGCGAGGACGGCGGCGGTGCGCAGCATGTGTACGGACTGACCAAGCGCGGCGAGGTCTATCCGATGGCGCGTGGGCGGCAGAACATCGGCACGCCCGAGGCCCCGGAGTGGGGCGAGTTCGCGGGAGTCACCTTCTCGCCGGACGGGGAGACCATGTACGTCAACTGCTATGCACCCGGCACGACGTTCGCGGTGACCGGACCCTGGCGCTGATACACGCGGTTTGCGCTGAATCTCCTCTTCCCACGCCACGTTCGGGGGAGCAGCTGTTCCGCAGGTCGACTTCGACGTGGCGGAATACCGGAAGCGGCTGCCGCAGGACTGACCTGCGGGCAGCCGCCCGGATCCGCCCGCGGGGCCGCCCCGCGTGCCGTATGACTACTCGATGACGAGCTCGACCGGCAGGTTGCCGCGGGTGGCCTTGGAGTAGGGGCAGTAGGCGTGGGTCTTCTCCAGGAGTTCGCGGCCCGCCTCGCCCTGGAGGTGGTCGGGCAGCTCGACGCGCATGACCACGGAGAGGGCGAAGCCGCCGTCGGTGTCCTTGCCGATGCTGACCTCGGCGGTCACCGAGGCGTCCTTGACGTCGATCTTCTCCATGCGGCCGATGGCACCCATCGCGCTGGCGAAACAGGCGGCGTAACCGGCGGCGAAGAGCTGCTCGGGGTTGGTCCCCTGGCCGTTGCCGCCGAGGGCCTTGGGGTGGGCGAGCGGCAGGTCGACGTGGCCGTCGGAGCTGACGGCACGGCCTTCGCGGCCGTTGGCGGTGGCGACAGCGGTGTAGAGCGCGTCCATGAGTTGCATCCCTCTTCGTCCGTGGGGGAACCGTTGGCTACCATAGTGACACACAATTTAGTTGCGTACAACTAAATGGCGTACGAGTTACGACCAGGTATGCTGTCTCCATGGAGAAGACGACGTTGACGACCGTGCCGGACGAGGACTTCCTGCGCCTCGACAACCAGATCTGCTTCTCGCTGCACGCCGCGTCCCGCGCCTTCAACGGCGTCTACCGGACCGCGCTGAAGGATCTGAGCCTCACCTATCCGCAGTACCTGGTGATGCTGGTGCTCTGGGAGCACGGCGAGCTGCCGGTGAAGCGGATCGGCGAGCATCTGCGGCTGGACTCGGGCACGCTGTCACCGCTGCTCAAGCGCCTGGAGGCGGCGGGTTACGTGGAGCGCAGGCGCAGCCCGGAGGACGAGCGCTCGGTCACCGCCCGGCCCACGGCCGAGGGTGCCGCGCTCCGCGAGCAGGCGCTGGACGTGCCACGCAGGATCGCGGTGGCCACCGGGATGCCCCTGGAGCGCATCCGCGAGCTGCGCGCCGATCTCAATGCGCTTACCGCGAGGCTGGACACCGCCGACCCGGACGCGGCCGACTGCGCGGCGGCCGACGACTGAGGTCCGGGTCGCTCATGGCTGGGCAGACGTACGGCCCCGGGCATCCGCCGACACCCGGGGCCGTTACCTGGAGACGTCAGCCGCTCTGACCGAGGCCGTCGTGTGCGCCGCCGTCGTCGGCCGCGCCGCCGTCACCCGCAGCGCCGCCGTTGTCCTGAGCACCGGGGTCGGCCGTCGCGCCGTCGTCGGCCGCGCCGCCGTCCGCCGCCGCGCCACCGTTGTCCTGAGCGCCCGGGTCTTCCGTTGCGCCACCGTCCGCCGCGCCGCCATTGTCCTCAGCACCGCCATTGTCCTCAGCGCCGCCGTTGTCCTCAGCGCCGCCGTCCGCCGCGCCACCATTGCCCTCAGCGCCGCCGTCACCCGCCGCGCCGCCGTCACCGATCTGGGCGCCGACCGCTGCCAGGGCCGTCGTCACGGGCTGGAAGAACGTCTCGCCGCCCGCGGTGCAGTCTCCGCTGCCGCCGGAGGTGAGGCCGATCGCGCTCCCGTCCTGGGTGAACAGCGAGCCGCCGCTGTCGCCCGGCTCCGCGCAGACATCGGTCTGGATGAGCCCGGTGACCGTGCCCTCCGGGTAGTTCACGGTGGCGTCGAGGCCGGTGACCGAGCCGTCCTTCAGCCCGGTGGTGCTTCCCATACGGAACACCTCCTGGCCGACCGCGGCGTCGGCCGCCTGCGTGATCGACACGGTCTGTCCGTTGCCCACGTCGACCGTGCTCGCGGCTTGCGTCGCCGGGTCGTCGTACGTGACGAGCGCGAAGTCACCGTCGCCGGGGAACGTCGCCGCCTGGACAGTGCCGATGGGCTCGCCGTTCGGCTCCTCCGACCACTGCTCGGCGGCGACACCGCAGTGACCTGCGGTCAGGAAGCCGGGGCTGCCGTCCTGAGTGGTGACATTGAAGCCGAGCGAGCAGCGCGCGCCGCCGCCGAAGATGGCGTCGCCGCCCTCCACGAAGGGCTTGAACTCACCTGCGGACTTCTGGATCCGGGCCATGCCCGTGCCCAGGGACTTCACGGCCGATTCGATTCTGTCCCACCGCTCGCCCGACACCGTGCGGTCCGCCGTGACGAGGATCTGGTTGGTCTTCGGGTCGACGGCCCACGCCGTTCCCGGGATGGTGGCCTTCTCGGCCAAGGTGCTCGCGGCGGACTTCAGTTCGCCCGCGCTGTTCTCGACACTCCGCGCCAGGGCGCCGGCCTTCTTGACCTCGACGATGACGTTGTTGTCGTTGCCCACCACATTGACGACGACCTGCTGCTTCTCGGCGTCGTAGTACGCCCCACCGTAGGCCTCGCCCAGCTTCTCGCCGAGCTTCGAGACGAGATCCGCCGCCGATGCGGCGCTCATCGTCCTGGGGGCCGACCGTGCCTCGGAGTCGGATTCCGACTGCGAAGCGTTGGCGTGGGGCAGCAGGATGGCCGCTGCGGCGATTCCCACCGCCCCAGCTCCCGCCAAAATGGCCTTCCGCTTGGGTATTCGCCTGTGACTCAACTCGTCGCCTCCTGTAGGGGGGTACGGAGTCCGGTTGCCGACGGAAACCGGGGGACGCGTCCGACCGTTGATACGGATGGGGCGGGAGTTGTACTCATCCACGGTGCGCGACAAGTTTTCTGACGGCCTGTCACCGGAGTCGACATGCGCTCAATCGGATAGCTTGCGCCAGTGACGACTTTCGTACGAAGACTTATGGTCGCGGCCGTTATGGGCACCCTGCTCGTCGGCTGCGACAGCAGTTCCGAGAAGGCCTCCCCCATCTCCCCCAGCAGGGCGACCGCGCCCGTCTCGCCCCAGCCCGGGAAATCACCCCGGCCCGAGAAGTCACCCCAGCCCGGAAAGCCGGTCGACAGGGTCGAAAAGAACGCTCCCAACGGCCTGACGCCCGTATTCGAGCGCGCGCCAAAAGCAGCATCCAAGACTGTCGCGCTCACCTTCGACGCCGACATGACGGCCGATCAGGGGCCGCGGGCCGCCCGCGGGGAGCGCTTCGACAACCCCGCCCTGATCGCCTCGCTGCGGAAGCTGGACGTACCGTCGACGGTCTTCATGACGGGCCGCTGGGCCGAGGAGTACCCCGACCAGGCGAAGTCGATCGGCAGCGACCAACTCTTCGAGGTCGCAAATCACTCGTACAGCCACTACGCCTTCAAGTCCCCCTGTTACGGACTGCCGGTGGTGGACAAGAACGACATGCGGGCCGACGTGGACCGGGCCTTCGCCTCGTTCAAGAAGGCCGGGGTGCGCAATGTGGTGCCGTACTTCCGCTTCCCCGGTGGCTGTTACAACGACGCGGCCCTGCGGGCCATCGCCCCGGCGAAGGTGACCGCGGTCCAGTGGGACGTCATCAGCGGCGATGCCTTCGCCACGAGCGCCGACGCGGTCGCCGAGCAGGTGCTCGCGGGCGTGCGGCCGGGATCCCTGGTGGTCATGCACTGCACGCGCAGCGCGGCTCCCGTCACCGAGCAGGCTGTCCGGAGGATCGTCCCCGAGCTGCGCAAGCGCGGCTACCGCTTTGTGAAGGTCTCCGACCTCATGCGCGGCTAGCCGGAGGGGTCAGCCCGAGCACGCCGTCCGCTGGGCCTCCTGCCATTCGCATACGGGGCAGAGCGTCACACCCTTGACCGACTCCGGATACTCCGTCGGCTTCCGGCACAGCACGCAGTCGGCAAACGGCGGGCCGCCGGCCGCCGTGGGCGCGCGGTCCGGGGCCTCGCAGTACGACTCGTCCATGCGTCGAGGTCAGCCGGCCGACGCCTTCTGGGGGGTGAGCTCGCTGGGCCGTACGATCACGAATCCTTCGCCCTGGAGCATCAGCTGGACGGCCTCGCCCGAGCCGCCGCGGATCATCGAGCCCACGGACTGCGAACGGTGCAGGGAGGTTTGCAGCTGGGCGCTCCAGCCGACGACCGCGTCCGTGTCGACGTACACCGGCTGCGCGGCGGTGACGGGTATCACGATGGGGTTGCCCTCGCAGATGACGGCGAGCTTTCCATAGCCGGTGAAGAGGCTGTTGAAGAGCCCACCGCCGGTCATGCCGGCGCCCTTCACCGTCTTGATCTCGTACGAGAGGGTGGCGTCGAAGCACAGGACGTTGCGGCCGTTGACGGTGAGCGCGTCGCCCTGGTCGATGTCGACGATGAAACAGTTGGCGGCCTCGTGCGCGAACCACGCCTCGCCCTGGCCGCGCACCGCCATCAGCGGCAGGCCCTCACCGGTGACGGCGCGTTTGAGCATGCCGCCTATGCCCTGGCCCTTGCGCTCGAACTGGAGATTGCCGCGGAAGGCGATCATCGATCCCTGTCGCGCGTGCATCTCGCCGTTGACGGCGTACTTGATCGACTTTGCGTTCTGCAGGGTCATGCCGGGCGCGGTGGCCGGCTGCGCCATGTTCTCGGAAGCGAAGAGATCACTTTTCATGGTGTGCATCGTGTCCCGGAGGTACCCGTTCCGCCAACAGTCTCGACGGGCAGAACAGCAGCGGCTGGCAGACTTGCCGGTGTGAGCAGCGAAGAAACCCGCCCCGACAGCCCCGCCGATGGTCCCGCAGGCAGCCCCGTCGGCAGTCCCGCCGACAGCCCCTTCCGACACGAGAGCACCGCACGCGACGAGGCCCCGCAGTTCGTGCTTCCGCTGGTGGTGCGCATCGAGAAGGCCGAACCCCCGTCCCGTACCGACGCGCTGGAGACCGCGGCTCGCGCCGTGCTCGACATCCTGAGCGACGAGCGGTCGGCGGGCGTCGGAGAGTGGGCGCAGTCGATGCGGGACTGGCAGGACGCCCGGATCCGCAAGGTCGTGCGGCGGGCGCGCGGCGCGGAGTGGCGCAAGGCCGGGGCGCTTCCTGGCACCACGGTGACGGGCGGGACCGCCGAGGTACGGGTCTTCCCGCCCGTACCTCTGGACGGCTGGCCCAAGGAGCTGGCCAAGCTCCAGGTCTCGGGCACGGATCTGGACGACCCCGAGCCGCCCGCCGCGCCCGACCTCGCGGCCCCGGTGCTGTGGCTGAGCCCGGATGTCGGCATGTCGGCGGGCAAGGCGATGGCGCAGGCCGGACACGGTGCCCAACTGGCCTGGTGGGAGCTGTCGGAGGCGGACCGCAAGGCGTGGCGCGAGGCCGGTTTCCCGCTCTCCGTGCGCACCGCGGATCCGGCGCGCTGGCGAAAACTCACGGTCAGCGGCCTGCCGGTGGTGCGGGACGCCGGCTTCACGGAGATCGCTCCGGGGTCGTGCACGGTGGTCGCGGACCATCCCTCACTGCGCGGCTGAACACGGCGGGCCCGCCGTACGTACCTCTCAATACCGCCAAGTAGGTTGAGCGCTGATTTGTTGGCGGTTGGTTGCCGAGAAACTCATCGGTTCAGGAGGCACTTTGTTGCGGCGCATCAACGGGACAGCTCTCATCATCGCGGCTCTGGTCGCCACGGTAGGCGCGCTTGCGTTCCCCGTGTGGTCGTACGCGGACCGTTCCGGCACCGGGCAGGACAATCTCAACGCCTCGAGCGTTGCGACGCAGTGGGGTCCGCTGTCCGCGGCGGACCGCGATCTGCTGGTGAAGGTCCGGCTGGCCGGGCTGTGGGAACTGCCCGCCGGGCAGCAGGCGATCGAGCGAGCTCCGAGCAAGGCGATCAAGGATGCGGGCGACCACCTCGTGGTCGGCCACGCCGACCTCGACAAGCGGTCGCGCGATGTAGCGGCGAAGCTCGGCGTCGAGCTGCCGAATCAGCCGACGGAGCAGCAGCAGGCGTGGCTGCGGGAGCTGTCGGCGGCGAGCGGGCAGGAGTACGAGCGGAAGTTCGCCAATATCCTGCGCAATGCGCACGGCAAGGTCTTCGGGGCGATCGCGCAGGTCCGGCACACCACGCGGAACACACTGATACGTCAGCTGGCGAGCGACGCGAACCAGACGGTGCTCGACCACATCACCATGCTGGAGGCGACCGGAATGGTCGACTTCGACGCGATCGCCAACGAGGCTGCGGGCGGGGCGACGGCCAGCCCGACCGGTCCGCCGCCGCCGAACGGCAACCTGCCGCCGCAGCCGGCGCCGGCGTCGCCGTCCGGGAACGACCAGTCCTTCACCTCGCGGCCGTCCACGCAGCCGGGGCCACCGACAGCGATCAACACCAACCGTCCGTAGCGCAGGCGCGCCGGGTTCCGGCCGGAACCGGCTGGAACCCGCCGGAACCTCAAATGAAGCTCTGAACGTCCCCTCCTCTGGGTTCGCCGCTGTCCGGCGGGGCCATGAGCTCTGCACGCACCGTCACACGGCGCAGAGGAGGGGGACCCAATGAAACTCGGTATCGGCATCGGCTGGCGCCCGGAGATCGCGGACGCGGTGGAGGAGCTGCCAGGCATCGACTGGGTCGAGGTCGTCGCGGAGAACATCTGCCCGGGCCATCTGCCCGCCGCGCTGACCCGGCTGCGCTCGCGCGGCACGCGGATCGTCCCGCACGGCGTCTCACTGGGTCTGGGCGGCGCGGACCGCCCCTCCGCACAGCGGCTCGCTGACCTGGCCGAGCGGGCGACGGCACTGGGCGCGCCCCTGGTCACCGAACACATCGCGTTCGTACGGGCCGGAGGCGTGCTCACCGCGTCCCCGCAGCTGGAGGCGGGCCACCTGCTGCCCGTGCCGCGCACCTGGGACGCGCTGAAGGTGCTCTGCGAGAACGTCCGCATCGCACAGGACTCCCTGCCGGTGCCGCTGGCACTGGAGAACATCGCGGCGCTGATCTCCTGGCCCGGTGAGGAGCTCACGGAGGGCCAGTTCCTGGCGGAGCTGGTCGAGCGGACGGGCGTAGGCCTGCTGATCGACGTGGCCAACCTCCACACGAACCATGTCAACCGCGGCGAGAACCCGGCGGCGGCGCTCGACGAACTCCCGGTCGAGGCGATCGCGTACGTCCACGTGGCGGGCGGCACCGAACGCGACGGCATCTGGCACGACACCCACTCGCACCCGGTCACCGAGCCGATCCTGGACATCCTGTCGGACCTGCGGGCACGGGTGTCCCCGCCAGGGGTGCTGCTGGAGCGCGACGACGACTTCCCGCCCAAGGAGGAGCTGGCGGAGGAGTTGACGACGATCCGCGGGAGGGTAGCGGGGCAGCCCGCCGGGCCGCGCGGCGAAGCCCGCGCGCGAGGGGGCCTGGGGGCCCGCCCGAAGGTTGTGGAGAGCAGCTCACCCAACGCCCGCGAGCGCGTCGCGCTCTCACAGGCCGCCCTTCTCTCCGCTCTCGTCGCCGGCACTCCCGCCCCCGAAGGCTTCGACTCACAGCGCCTGCGCGTCCAGAGCCGTGCCCTCGCCGCCAAGCGTGCCGACGTCGTCGCCAAGGTGGCCCCGGAGCTGCCCGAGATCCTCGGTGACGGATACCGCGCCGCGTTTCTCGCGTACGCCAAGGGCCGCCCCATGCACGACGGTTACCGCCGCGACGCGCTCGACTTCGCCGAGCAGCTGCTCGTCTCCGGACGTCCCGATGACGACAATGCCCGCCGCCTGCTCACCCGTTGGTGGGAGGAGCGCGCCGCAGCCCATCCGCCGCGCCGGGGGACCCGGCTCGTCCGTGCGGCCCGCGCCGCGCTCGTCAGGCGGTGAGCGGCATGGTCCTTCTCGCCGTGTTCGTGTACCTCGCCATCGGCGCATCGTCCGCCGCGCTGATCGTCCGGGCCTCCGCGTCCCGGCCCCGCCACCCGGCCGGCGGCGGACAGATCCAGCACGTCTACGAGGCGGCCTTCCTCAGCGGCGGCCCCGCCCGTGTCGCCGACGCCGCACTCGCCGCCATGCACGCGGACGGCCGGCTGGTCATCGGCGGCCCGGGCATCGTCTCCGTGCGGCATGCCCTCGCCCATGACCCCGTGGAGCGCGGGGTTTTCGAGCAACTGGCCGCCGCCCCGACCGGCGCGCTGCACACTTTGCGCCTCGCGGTGATGCGCCACCCCGCCGTGCAGGAGATCGGCGACGGCCTCGCCGCCCGCGGGCTGATGACGCCGCCCGGACAGAACCGGGGGCTGACGGTGTGGGGCTACACCCAAGGCTTCCTCTGCGTCATGGGGCTGCCCCTCTCCTTCGGCCTGACCATCTTCAGCTTCATCCAGAACGACGGACCGGTCGATTTCGGCCCGCCGTTCATCCTGATGGTTCTGCCGGCCCTGATCGCGGGCATCGTGATCGGGTTCATGATGGGGGGCCGCGCCCGGCGGCGGATCACGACCGCCGGGCGGCACGCCCTGCGCTCGTACCTGGTGCAGTACGCCCAGGTGTACTCGGCGGCCCATCTCGTCGCGGTACACGGTCTGCGCGGAGTGCCGGATCCCGCGCTCCAGGCGCAGCTGACCACGGCGGCACGGATCCCGGCGGGCCGCACGGACGGCTACTCGCCGTCGTACACGGACTCCGCGGCCGTGTGGTGCGCCGGGTCGAGCCCGGGATCCGGCTGTGGCAGCTCCAGCTGCGGCGCGAGCGGGGGATCGAGCTGCGGTGGTTCGTCCGGCGGCTCCAGTTGCGGCGGTTCGTCAGGAGGTTCCAGCTGCGGCGGATCCTCGGGCGGGTCCAGCTGCGGAGGCGGCAGCAGCTCCTGACCGCAAGCAAAGCCACCACTTCCCGCAACACCCCACAGGATCACCCCGGAGCCGACTAGCGTGCTGGACCGCACGCAGGAGGCCCCATGCGTTCCCTCACCGGCACCGGCCTGGTCGTCGTCGCACTGACGGCGACCATCGCCGCGATCCTCTTCCCGATCTGGTCGTACGACGACCGCTCAGGCACCGGCCGTGCCAACCTCAGGGCCGGTTCCGTCAGCACACCCTGGGGTCCGCTCTCCGCCGCCGACCGGGACTTCGTCGTCCGCGTCAGACTCGCCGGTCTGTGGGAGCTCCCCGCGGGCCAGCAGGCCGTCGGCCGGGCCCCCACCGTCGCGGTGAAGGTGGCCGGCGAGCATCTCGTCGAGGGCCACACCTATCTCGACGCCCGCGTCCGCGAGGTCGCGGCCCGGCTCAACATGGAGCTGCCGAACCAGCCGACGGCCCAACAGCAGGGCTGGCTCAAGGAGTTCACCGAGGCACGCGGCCAGGAGTACGAGACCAAGTTCGCCAATATCCTGCGCCGCGCCCACGGCAAGGTCTTCTCCCTCGTCGCCGACATCCGCAACAGCACCCGCAACACCCTGGTGCGCGAACTCGCCAACGACGCCAACACCACCGTCCTGGACCACATCAAGGTCCTGGAGGCGACCGGCCTGGTCGACTTCGACGCCATCGCCGACGACTCCGCCGCCACCGCGACCGCGAGTCCCACCGGACCGCCGCCGCCCGCCCCGGGCGCGACACCGCCGCCCGCAGACCCCGTCACCCCCACCCCGGCCACGTCGTTCCCGCTGCCGCCCGCGGCCTCCCGCCCCCGCGCCGACGTCACGGACCGATGACGCCACGGTCCGTATGGTGAACAACCCATGGCGCAACCGCGGACATCTCGCGTAGAACTCGGCCATGTTCTGGGTCCTCTTCCTGCTGGTGGCCTGGGCCGCGGCGGGCATCAGCTGCGCCCGGCTCTGCATCGCCGCCGTCGAAGCCGCTCGCCCCGCCCCCGAAGGAACAAGCCGGAAGGGGCAGTTGAGCCTGTACGAGGCCGCCTTCCTGGCCGGCGGCCCGCACCGGGTCACGGAGCTCACTCTCGTCTCGATGCACCGCGGCCGCAGGCTGCTTCTCGCGCGCACCGGCTGGGCAACGGTCGTCGACCCGGAGGGCGAGGACGACTTGGAGCGCTCGGTCATCGGCGCGATAGGACCCGCGGGCCAGGCCCGGATAGCCGCGGTGCGGGCCGCCGCATCCGCCGCCGACGCGGTACGGGCCCTGGCCGACCGGCTCGTCAGCGCCGGCCTCGCCGTCCCGGACGCGGCCAGGTCGGGCGTCGCCGCCGCCGTGCGCGCCGTCCAGGGCGCGACCGCGCTCACCGTCGCGCTGGCGGCCGCCACACTGCTGATGCTCCCTCAGGAGCAGGGCGCGAGGGCCCCGGTCCTCGCCTGGTTCGCCCTCCCCCTCCTGCTCACCCTGGGCTGTCTGGCCATCGCGCGGATCGAGGTGCATCCGTACACCCGCTGGGCCTCGCCCGACGGCCAGCGTCTCCTCGGCGCGCTCTCCCCGGGGGACACGCTCACCGCCGTCGCGGTGCGCGGCGTCGGCGCGCTCGACGATCCGGACCTGCGGGCGGCGCTGGCGAGCGGCCGCATGGCGCATCGGAGTCATTGACCCCGACACCGGACATTGGTCCTTTACATCGCTAATAAGCCCACCAAGGATCCCTTTCGTCCCGTGGCCTCACGGCCGCTGTCCGCACGAAGGGAACGCGATGAGAGCAGTTGCCATGTACGGAGCCGTGACGAGCCTCAGTGCCTTGGTCGTCTCTGCGCTGGCCGTCGCCCCGGCCGGCGGCACCACCACCGTCGAAGCCGAGTCGTACGGCACGACCGTCGCCGCCGAGCGCGCGGCCGCCGCCGGGATCTCCTTCGGACGCTGCCCCAAGATTGAGATGCTGCCCGCTCCCGTCCAGTGCGGCACGCTCAAGGTCCCCCTCGACTACGCCAGCCCCTCGGGCCCGCAGATCTCCCTGACCGTCAGCCGCGTGAAGGCGAGCGGCAAGCCGGCCGAGCACCAGGGCGCGTTCGTCTACAACCCCGGCGGCCCCGGCGCCTCCAGCATGTACTTCCCGATGGCCGCCCAACTCCCCGAGTGGAAGCGGATCGCCAAGGCGTACGACATCGTCGGTTACTCCCCGCGCGGTGTCGGCCGCTCCGCCCCGCTGTCCTGCCAGGACCCGGCCGACTTCACCAAGGCGCCCACCCTGTCGCCGGTGCACCCCTCCCGCTCGTACAAGATGGAGCGGATTGCGCAGGCGAAGGCGTACGCCCAGGGCTGCGCGAGCAACGCGGGCCCGGCGCTGCGGCACTACACCTCGCTGAACAACGCCCGCGACCTGGATGTGCTGCGGGCCGCGCTCCACCAGCCGCGGCTGACCTTCATGGGTGCCTCGTACGGCACGTACTTCGGCGCGCTGTACGCGACCCTCTTCCCCTCCCATGTGCGCCGCATGGTCTTCGACTCGGCGGTCAACCCGGAGCCGGGCCGGATCTGGTACCGCAGCAACCTGAACCAGTCGCTCGCCTTCGAGAACCGCTGGGCGGACTTCCGCACCTGGGTCGCCAAGCACGACCGGACGTACCATCTGGGCGCCACGCCGGAGGAGGTGGCCATGAGCTACGAGCAGGCACGCGCCCGGCTCGCCCTCGAGCCTGCGGGCGGGACGGTCGGCCCCGGACAGCTGCACGCGGCATTCCTGCGGGCCGCTTACCACGACGACTACTGGCCACTGCGCGCCGGCGCGCTGGCCGAGTATCTGAAGGGCAACGAGGAGCCGCTGGTCAAGCAGGCCGCGCCGCGGCCGGAGGAAGCGCACGAGGCGGAGAACGGCAACGCCGTTTACACCGCCGTCGAGTGCAACGACGCCCCCTGGCCGACCGAATGGGAGGTGTGGGACCGCGACAACAGCGCTCTCGCACGCATCGCGCCCTTCGAGACCTGGGACAACGCCTGGATGAATCTGCCGTGCGCCTACTGGCCCGCGCCCCGGCAGCAGCCGCTGGACGTGCGTACCAAGCTCGGTGCGCTGCCGCCGACGCTCATCCTGGCCGCGGAGCGGGACGCGGCGACGCCGTACGAAGGGGCGCGTGAACTGGCGCGGCGGCTGAAGGGCTCCGTGCTGATCACGGAGAAGGACGCCGGCACGCACGGCATCGGCGGCGGCAACAACCAGTGCGTCAACGCCCACCTGGAGAAGTACCTGCTGTACGGCGTGACGCCGGTGCGGCGCGCATCGTGCGCGCCGCACCCGGAGCCGGACCCGGTGTCGCTGGAACGGGCGGCGGCAGAGCCGAAGCTGCCGCACGTCGTCTGATCTTCCGGGTCGGGGGACGGCCGGGTCCGCATCGCGCGGACCCGGCCGTCGGGCTTCTGGGGCGAGCCCGCTTTACGCGAGCCCCGCCACCAGCTCCGCGACCGACTTGCGGCGGCCCGTGTAGAACGGGACCTCTTCGCGGACGTACATACGCGCCTCGGAGCCGCGCAGATGACGCATCAGGTCGACGATGCGATACAGCTCGTCGGCCTCGAAGGCGAGCAGCCACTCGTAGTCGCCGAGCGAGAACGACGCCACCGTGTTGGCACGCACGTCCGGGTAGCCGCGGGCCATCTTGCCGTGGTCGGCGAGCATCCGGCGGCGGTCCTCGTCGGGCAGCAGGTACCAGTCGTAGGAGCGCACGAAGGGGTAGACCGAGACATAGTTGCGCGGCGTCTCGTCGGCCAGGAAGGCCGGGATGTGCGACTTGTTGAACTCGGCGGGGCGGTGCAGCGCCATGTTCGACCAGACCGGCTCGAGCGCGCGGCCGAGCCTGGTGCGGCGGAAGAGGTTGTACGCCTCCTGCAGCTCGTCCGCGGTCTCGGCGTGCCACCAGATCATGACGTCGGCGTCGGCGCGGAGCCCGGACACGTCGTACGTGCCGCGCACGGTGACGTCCTTGGCGGCGAGCTGGTCGAACAGCTCCTGGACCTCGTCGGCGTAGCCGGAACGGTCCTCGGGCAGCACATCGCGCAGCTTGAAGACGGACCACAGCGTGTACCTGATGACCTCGTTGAGGTCCTTGGCCTTCTTGCCTGCGTTCGGAATCTTTTCGGGCGCACTCATAGGGCTATTCTCCCGCGTCACGATCAGTGCCCCGCGCCAGGGGGGGCGTGGCGAGGATCTCGTCGGCCGCGCGCTGGGCGCCGGAGATGCAGGCGGGGATGCCGACGCCGTCGAACGCCGCCCCGCAGACCCTGAGGCCAGGCAGTTTGACGACCTCGTCACGGATCCGGGCGACGCGCGCGAGATGCCCGACGGGGTACTGGGGCAGTCCGCCGATCCACCGGGTCACCTCGGTGGCGACGGGCCTGGCCGCGAGTCCGGTGGCCTCCCCGAGATCGCCCAGGGATACATCGACGAGCTCGGCGTCCTCGCGGTGCAGGTGTTCCTCCTCGCCGTAGCGTCCGATCGAGGTGCGCAGCACGAAGAGGCCGGGGGAACCCTTGTCGACCCAGCTCCACTTGCGGGTGGAGAAGGTGGACGCCTTGATGGTGCGGCCGTCCACGGGCGGCACCAGGAAGCCGCTGCCTTCCGGCATGCCGGCCAGGTCCGTGCGCCGGAAGGCCATGGTGACCAGCGCCATCGAGGCGTACTCGATCTGGCCGAGCTCCGCGGCGGCGGCCGGGGATTCGGCGGCGAGCAGCGCGGACGCGGACCAGGCCGGGGTCGCGAGCACCACGCCCTCGGCGGCGATGACGCGCTGGTCGGTGCGGATCTGCCAGCCTTCGGCGCTACGGGTCAGCCCGAGGACGGGCGTCTCCATGAGGATCTCGCCGCCCCGGGCGCGTACGGCGTCGGCGACGGCGCCCGGCAGCTGCCCCACGCCGCCCTCGATGCCCATGAAGACCGGCCCGGCGGCCTGCTGCTCGGCGACCTTCGCCTGGATGTCGCGTACGGCGGCGAGCAGCGAGTCATGGGTCTTCGCCGCCTCGAAGAGCTGGGGGACGGCGGCGCGCATCGAGATGCGGTACGCGTCGCCCGCGTACACCCCGCCGAGCAGCGGCTCCACCAGCCGGTCCACGACCTCGCGGCCGAGGCGCTCGGCGACGTACGCGCCGACCGCGACATCGTCGCCGAGCTCTGCGGGCGCGAGGTCCCGCTCCCGCTCGATACGGGCGATGCCCTCCGCCGAGAGCAGTCCCGCGAGCGCCGCCGGGTCGCCCGGCACGCCCATCACATGCCCCTTGGGCATCGGGCGCAGCGCATCGCGCGTCCACACCGAGGCGGAGGCGGTGGCGGGCGGCTGGAGCCGGTCGGCGAGGCCGACGGAGCGGGCCAGTTCGACCGCTTCGGGGCGGCGGGCGAGCATCGACTCGGCGCCGAGATCGACGGGAGCGCCCTCGATCTCGCCCGCCTGGAGCTTGCCGCCGAGCCGGTCGGTGGCCTCCAGGAGCGTGACGCGCACCCCGGAGTCGAGCAGCCGGTGCGCGGCGGCGAGACCGGCGATGCCGCCTCCGATGAC
Source organism: Streptomyces sp. NPDC019443 (assembly GCF_044389785.1). Classification (NCBI taxonomy): domain Bacteria; kingdom Bacillati; phylum Actinomycetota; class Actinomycetes; order Kitasatosporales; family Streptomycetaceae; genus Streptomyces; species Streptomyces sp. NPDC019443. Next base: position 148,829 of record NZ_JBIRYJ010000001.1, on the reverse strand, counting down.
GACGACATGACCCGTACGTGTGTCCATGCCCCCACTCTCTCAAACCCCTTACCGAGTCCTGACCGTGACCGCTTCGGAACCGGAAAACGGCAACCCTCACCAAGGGCCCTTCCGTCAAACCGGCAACACTCACCATCTGTCCCTGGGGGGGACGACATGCGTGCACGTCGTACAGTCGCGGCACTGTTTCTCACCGCTTCAATCGCGCTTGCCGGATGCAGTGCGGCCGATCCCGAATCCAGCGCGGACGACAAGGCGCAGAGCGCCGCGAAACCCGCGCTGCAGGACGGCGGGGCCGGTTCGGGCTACGACTCCGACCGGCAGTCGTCCGGCGCGGAGCAGACCAAGCCGAAGGACCCGGTCGCCCTGGCGCCGACCCACATCATCCGCACCGCGGAGCTCGCCGTGGAGGTCAAGGACGCCCCGAAGGCCCTCGCCGCCGCCCGCGGGAGCGCTGAGAGCGCCGGCGGGCATGTCTCCAACGAGAGCACCGAGCGGATCGACGACACCCATGTGACTTCGCGCGTCGTGCTGCGCGTCCCGCAGGAGAAGTACGACGCGGTCCTTGCCGAGCTGGCGGGCACCGGAAAGCTGCTCTCCCGCAAGGCCGACGCCAAGGACGTCACCGGCCAGGTCGTCGACGTGGAGAGCCGCATCGCGACGCAGCGGGCGAGCGTCGCACGCGTACGGGCGCTGATGGACCGGGCCGACAAGCTCAGCGACGTGGTCACGCTGGAGGGTCAACTGAGCAGCCGTCAGGCCGAGTTGGAGTCGCTGCTCGCGCAGCAGGCCGCGCTCAAGGACCGTACGACGCTGGCGACCATCACCTTGGTCCTCTCCGAGAAGGAGGACAAGGGGCAGAAGGAGGAGGACGACCCGGGCTTCCTGGACGCGCTCGGCGGCGGCTGGTACGCGCTCGTGGCGGTGGGCGTATGGATCGCGTTGGCGGTGGGAGCGGTGGCCCCGTTCGCCGTGCTCTTCGGGGTGCTGTACGCGCTGTGGCGCTGGGTGCTGCGGCCGCGGCTCGCCAGGCGGCCTGTCGCTGAGCCCGCGATGCCCGCGCCCGGCCCCGGATCCGGCCCGGCCCCGGGTCAGGACTGAACGGCCTTCGCGCCGTAGCGTGTTCCCCATGGCGATGGAGCGACTGGTGGTCATCGGGGGCGATGCGGCGGGCATGTCCGCCGCATCGCAGGCACGCAGGCTCAAGGGCCCGGACGAGCTGGAGATCGTCGCGTTCGAGCGCGGCCACTTCAGCTCGTTCTCGGCGTGCGGGATTCCGTACTGGGTCGGCGGTGATGTGCCCGAGCGCGACGACCTGATCGCCCGTACGCCGGCCGAGCACCGCGCGCGCGGTATCGAGCTGCGGATGCGCACGGAGGTGACGGAGATCGACGCCCCTGGCGGGCGGGTGCGCTCCCGTGATCTGGAGACCGGCGCCGAGTCGTGGACGGGCTTCGACAAGCTGGTGATCGCGACCGGCGCGCGCCCGGTCCGGCCGGCGCTGCCGGGCATGGACGCGCCGGGCGTGCACGGCGTGCAGACCCTCGACGACGGCCAGGCCCTGCTGGACACCCTCGCGCGCACCGACGGGCGGCGCGCGGTCGTCATGGGCGCCGGCTACATCGGCGTCGAGATGGCGGAGGCGATGCTGAAGCGCGGCTACGAGGTGACGGTCCTCAACCGCGGCGAGCAGCCGATGGCCACCCTCGACCCCGACATGGGCCGCCTGGTCCACGAGGCGATGGACCGGATCGGCATCACGACGGTGAACGGCGCCGGGGTCACCAAGATCCTCACGGGCCCGGACGGCCGGGTCCGCGCCGTCGCGACCGAGAACGCGGAGTACCCGGCGGACGTGGTGGTCCTCGGCATCGGCGTCGAGCCGGAGACCACCCTCGCCCGCGCCGCCGGTCTGCCGCTCGGTGCGTACGGCGGGCTGCTCACCGATCTCGCGATGCGCGTGCGCGGTTACGAGAACATCTGGGCCGGCGGCGACTGTGTGGAGGTTCTCGACCTGGTCTCGGGCCGCGAGCGCCATATTGCGCTGGGCACGCACGCCAACAAGCACGGCCAGATCATCGGCGCGAACGCGGGCGGCGGGTACGCGACCTTCCCCGGCGTCGTCGGCACGGCGGTCAGCAAGGTGTGCGATCTGGAGATCGCCCGCACCGGCCTGCGCGAGAAGGACGCCCGCGCGGTCGGCCTGCGGTACGTCACGACCACGATCGAGTCGACGAACAGCGCGGGCTACTACCCCGACGCCGCGCTGATGACGGTGAAGATGCTCGCGGAACGCCGTACGGGCCGGCTTCTCGGCGTCCAGATCGTCGGCCGCGACGGCGCGGCCAAGCGCGTCGACATCGCGGCCGTCGCCCTGACCGCGGGGATGACGGTGGAGCAGATGACGGCCCTGGATCTCGGCTACGCCCCGCCGTTCTCCCCGGTCTGGGACCCGGTGCTGGTGGCGGCGCGTAAGGCGACGGCGGCGGTCCGCGAGGCGGGGCCCGGTTAGCGCGTGGTCCGCGTGTGCACGTACTCCACGAGACGGGTCAGCGCGTCGGGGTCGGTCGTCGGAAGCACGCCGTGGCCCAGGTTGAACACATGGCCCTCCAAGCCCGCGGCGGCGTCCAGCACCTCGCGGGTCTTGGCCTCGACGGCCTCCTGCGTGGAGAACAGGACAGCCGGGTCGAGGTTGCCCTGGAGCGCCTTGCCCGGGCCGACCCGGCGTGCGGCCTCGTCCAGCGGCACCCGCCAGTCGACGCCGACGACGTCCGCGCCCGCCTCGCCCATCAGGCCGAGGAGTTCGCCGGTGCCGACGCCGAAGTGGATGCGCGGCACGTCGTACGAGGCCACCGCGTCGAGGACCTTGGCGGAAGCCGGCATCACCGAGCGCCGGTACTCGGCGGGGGCGAGCGCGCCCACCCACGAGTCGAAGAGCTGCACCGCTGAGGCACCGGCCTCGATCTGCACCTTGAGGAAGGCCGAGGTGATCTCCGCGAGCCGGTCGAGCAGGTCGGCCCACAGCTGCGGGTCGCCGTACATCAGGGCCTTGGTGTGCTCGTGGTTGCGCGAGGGGCCGCCCTCGACGAGGTAGCTCGCGAGGGTGAAGGGCGCGCCGGCGAAGCCGATGAGCGGGGTGGCCCCGAGCTCGCCGGTGAGCAGCCCGATCGCCTCTGTGACGTACCAGACGTCCTCGGGCGTGAGGTCGCGCAGCCGTGCCAGGTCGGCGCGGGTGCGGATCGGCTCGGCGACGACCGGGCCGACGCCCGGCTTGATGTCGAGGTCGAGGCCGATGGCCTTGAGCGGTACGACGATGTCGCTGAAGTAGATCGCCGCGTCGACCTTGTGGCGGCGTACCGGCTGCAGCGTGATCTCGGTGACGAGCTCGGGCCGCATGCAGGACTCGAGCATCCCGATGCCCTCGCGGACCTTGAGGTACTCGGGCAGTGAGCGTCCCGCCTGACGCATGAACCAGACCGGGGTGTGCGGCACCGGCTCACGCCTGCACGCCTTCAGAAAGGCTGACTCTTCGACAGCGTGTGTCGTCGTCGGCTGGCCCGAGGATGGGGTATCCCCAGCTCGGGCGAAGCCTCGAGCGAGGGGAAGGTCGTTGGCACTCACGCCGAGAATCTTCGCACGTGCACCTGAAGTGGCCGCTCCGGGCCGGGTGTCCCTCCCTGCGCGAAGCCCCCGTTCCGCCTACTCTTCCCCGCATGGCTGCGGCTCAGGGACATTTTTCCGATCATTCCAACAGCGCTGACGACGCGGACAGCACGGAGGGGAATGCCGTCCCGCGCGCGTTCCGGCTGGCGGTCGACGCACTGCGGGCCGCGCGGCTGCGCCCCGAGGTCGAGGTGGACCCGACGCGCCCGCCGCAGCGGCTCGCGCCGCATGCCTACGCGCTGGAGGCGGCGGTCGTCGACGGCGACGACGACCTGGCGGACGGCCGCCTGGTGCTGCTGCACGATCCGGCCGGTCACGAGGCCTGGCAGGGAACCTTCCGGCTGGTGACGCTGGTACGCGCCGAGCTGGAGCCCGAGATGGCGGCCGATCCGCTCTTTCCCGAGGTCTGCTGGTCGTGGCTGACGGGCGCGCTGGAGGCGCGCGGGCTCTCGTACGGCGAGGCGAGCGGGACCGTCACCCGCGCGAGTTCTCACTACTTCGGTGGACTCTCCGACCGGCGCCCGGCGACGCAGATCGAGATCCGGGCGTCGTGGACACCGCGCGAGGGTCTGGAGGGGGTTCCGGACTCGGCGGCACACCTCGTGGCCTGGTGCGATCTCCTCTGCCAGGTCGCCGGGCTGCCGCCGTCGCCGGCCGGTCCGGTGGACGCGGCGACGGGCGTGGTCTCGCTTCCACAGCGGCGGGGCCCGCAGCAGCCGTGACTCCGCGCCCGGGGCGACGCCCGGGAGACTGACCACGAGAGGCGCTCGCAGCCGCAGCCGGGATCTCAGCCCGGGACGTGCCGGCAGGCCGACGCCTGGGACGTGCCCGGAGGTTGACGCCCGCGACGTGCCGGCAGGCCGACGCCTGGGACGTGCCCGGAGGTTGACGCCCGCGACGTGCCGCAGGAACGCACCGGGGCCGCGGCCGGAGATCGTGCACGGGACCGCCGGGGCCCTGGCCGGAAGATCGAACACGGGGTCGCCGGGAGCTCGTAGGATGATCGATCACTCGTCCGAATTGCCCCAATTGTTACTCACCAAATCGTGATCATTCTCTAAAGGCGGACGGGTTCGGTGCCGAAGAGGTCTGTGACCCTAACTGCACGGTCCGCCCCGGCTTCTTCCCCCCGAGCCGGCTCCGTCCCGCACCCTCCCAGGAGGCCTGGTGTCCGTTCTTCTCGAGCAGCCCGCAAGCCTGGTCGCCTACCGCCCGAACAAGCCGACGGCCATGGTCGTCGTGGCCGACCCGCGCGTCCGCTCCACCGTCACCCGCCACCTGTGGGCCCTCGGAGTGCGTGACGTCATCGAGGCGTCGTCCATCGCGGAGGCCCGTCCCCGCGTCGGCAACCCGCGCGACATCTGCGTTGCCGACGTCCACCTGCCCGACGGTTCCGGGCTGACCCTCCTGTCCGAGACCCGAGCCGCGGGCTGGCCCAACGGCCTCGCCCTCTCCGCCGCCGACGACATCGGCGCCGTGCGCAACGCCCTCGCGGGCGGCGTCAAGGGCTACGTCGTCACCGGCACACGTACGAACATCGGGCACCCGACCCGACCCGGCGCCGCCCCCATCGGCGCCGTGGCCGGCCGGATGCACCGCCGCCCCCCGGGCGCCCCGAGCCACCCGGGCGGCTACCGCGAGCTCTCCGGCCGTGAGGTCGAGGTGCTCCGCCTGGTCGCGGAAGGCCAGTCCAACAAGGCGATCGGCGTCTCGATGGGCCTGTCCGCGCTGACCGTCAAGAGCCACCTCGCCCGTATCGCGCGCAAGCTGGGCACGGGCGACCGGGCCGGAATGGTGGCCGTCGCCCTGCGGACCGGCATCATCCACTGACCGCTGTACATATTCTTCGCGCCCGTCGACGGAACGTTCCGTCGACGGGCGCTCTCCGTTGACGGATACCCTTGACACGTGACCGACGCCCAAGAGACCGCAGCAGAGACCGCACTGCGAACCACCGGGGGCGCTCCCCCGGACGACGTCGAACCGGCGCCGATTCCCTTGCTGGAGCCCCGTGAAGGCATTCCGCCCGTGGTCGCCGACGAGGCGGCACTCGCCGAAGTGATCGCCGCGTTCGCCAGGGGATCCGGCCCTGTCGCCGTCGACGCCGAGCGCGCGTCCGGCTACCGCTACGGCCAGCGGGCCTATCTCGTACAGCTGCGCCGCGAAGGCGCGGGCAGCGCGCTGATCGATCCGGTCGGCTGCCCCGACCTCTCCGAGCTCGGCGAGGTCCTGGCCGGTACGGAGTGGATTCTGCACGCGGCCACCCAGGATCTCCCCTGCCTGCGCGAAATAGGCATGATCCCGACCCGGCTCTTCGACACGGAGCTCGCCGGGCGCCTCGCGGGCTTCCCCCGGGTCGGCCTCGGCGCGATGGTCGAGTCCGTCCTCGGCTACGCGCTGGAGAAGGGCCACTCGGCGGTGGACTGGTCGACCCGCCCACTGCCCGAGCCGTGGCTGCGCTATGCCGCGCTCGATGTGGAGCTGCTGGTCGATCTGCGCGACGCGCTGGAGAAGGAGCTGGACCGGCAGGGCAAGCTGGAGTGGGCCTGGCAGGAGTTCGAGGCGATCGCGTCGGCTCCGCCCGCTCCCCCGCGCAAGGACCCCTGGCGTCGTACGTCCGGGATGCACAAGGTGCGCCGCCGCCGTCAGATGGCGGTCGTACGGGAGCTGTGGACGGCCCGCGACAAGGTGGCGCAGCGGCGCGATGTGTCGCCGGGCAAGGTGCTGAGCGACTCGGCGATCGTCGAGGCGGCGCTCGCCGTGCCGGCGAATGTGCAGGCCCTGACCGCGCTGCCCGGGTTCGGCCACCGGATGGGACGACGGCAGCTGGAGCAGTGGCAGGCGGCCGTCGACCGGGCCAAGGCGCTGCCCGACGCCGAGCTCCCGCAGCCGGGCCAGCCGCTGAACGGCCCGCCGCCGCCGCGTTCGTGGGCGGACAAGGACCCGGCGGCCGCGGCCCGGCTCTCCGCGGCGCGTGCGGCGGTCTCCGCGCTCGCGGAGGAGCTCAGTCTGCCGCAGGAGAACCTGATCACCCCGGACACGGTCCGCCGGGTCTGCTGGGAGCCGCCGGCCGAGCCCACGCTGGCCGCGGTGGCCGAGGCGCTGGCCGGGCACGGGGCGCGCGCCTGGCAGATCGGGCAGGTGGCGCCGCTGCTGGCGAGCGCGCTGACGGCGACGGCCTGACGCCTGCGGCGGGGCTGAATTTGTCAGCCCCGTGGGGGTCCCCCGGACGACGTCTGGGGGAGATTGAGGCGCGCGGATCCGGGGGCGGAACCCCCGGCTACGAGCCGGCTCTCCCCGTGTGACGTTCACCGCTCCCGCCGTAGGGGGTGGGCAGGGTGGTTACCCGCAAGTAGCATGAGCCGAGGAAGCGCGCGCTTAGGCGCGTGCCCGCCGCAGTGCCATCCCGCACCCTGGAGGAGAGCCATCGTGCCTCGTACCGTCAGGGACGTCGTCTTCGTCGACGGCGTCCGCACCCCGTTCGGCAAGGCGGGCCCGAAGGGCATTTACCACGAGACCCGTGCCGACGATCTCGTCGTGAAGGCGATCCGGGAGCTGCTGCGCCGCAACCCGGACCTCGACCCCGCCCGTATCGACGAGGTCGCGATCGCAGCGACCACGCAGATCGGCGACCAGGGTCTGACCATCGGCCGGACCGCGGGCATCCTCGCGGGTCTGCCGCAGTCCGTGCCTGGTTACTCCATCGACCGCATGTGCGCCGGCGCCCTGACCGCCGTCACCTCGGTCGCGGGCAGCGTGGCCTTTGGTGCGTATGACATCGCCATCGCCGGTGGTGTCGAGCACATGGGCCGCCACCCGATGGGCGAGGGAGTCGACCCCAACCCGCGCTTCGTGTCGGAGAAGCTCGTCGACGAGTCGGCCCTGTTCATGGGCATGACCGCGGAGAACCTGCACGACCGCTACCCCTCGATCACCAAGCAGCGCACCGACGAGTACGCCGTGCGCTCGCAGGAGAAGGCCGCCAAGGCGTACGCCAACGGCAAGATCCAGCAGGACCTGGTGCCGGTCTCCGTACGCCGTACCAACGCCGAGGCCGGCGAGACCGGCTGGGGCCTGGTCACCGCGGACGAGCCGATGCGGCCGGGCACCACGCTGGAGAACCTCTCCGGCCTGAAGACCCCGTTCCGCGTCCACGGCCGCGTCACCGCCGGTAACGCCGCGGGTCTGAACGACGGTGCCACCGCCTCGCTCATCGCCTCCGAGGACTTCGCCCGTGAGAACAACCTCCCGGTGAAGATGCGCCTGGTCTCGTACTCCTTCGCCGGCGTCGAGCCCGAGGTCATGGGCTACGGCCCGATCCCGGCGACGGAGAAGGCCCTTGCCCAGGCGGGCCTGTCCATCGCGGACATCGGCCTGTTCGAGATCAACGAGGCCTTCGCCGTCCAGGTGCTGGCCTTCCTCGAGCACTACGGCATCGCGGACGACGACGCGCGCGTCAACCAGTACGGCGGCGCCATCGCCTACGGCCACCCGCTGGCCTCCTCCGGCGTACGTCTGATGACGCAGCTGGCCCGGCAGTTCGAGGAGCAGCCGCAGGTCCGCTACGGCCTGACCACCATGTGCGTCGGCTTCGGCATGGGCGCGACGGTCATCTGGGAGAACCCGCACTTCGACGGAGGCAACAAGTGAGCACCACCGCTGAACTCCTGAAGGGCGCGGCCGAGCTGTTCCCGGACGAGGTAGTCACTCAGGCGCACGTGCGCCATCTCGAACTCCCCGGCGGGGCGGGCAAGTTCGCGCTCATCACGCTGGACAACGGCCTGGACCACACCAAGCCGACCACCTTCGGGCCGCAATCGCTGGCGAACCTCAACGCCGCCATCGACCAGGTCGAGAAGGAGGCGGCCGAGCGCACGATCGCCGGCATCGGCATCACCGGCAAGCCGTTCATCTTCGCGGTCGGCGCCGACCTCAAGGGCGTGGAGCTGCTGAAGCGCCACGAGGAAGCGCTGGCGATCGGCAAGGGCGGCCACGACGTCTTCAAGCGGCTGTCGGGGCTCGCCGTCCCGACGTTCGCGTACTACAACGGCGCGGCGATGGGCGGCGGTGTCGAGGTCGGGCTGCACTGCTCGTACCGCACCGTCTCCACGGCGATCCCCGCCTTCTCGCTGCCCGAGGTCTTCCTCGGTCTCGTCCCGGGCTGGGGCGGCTGCGCGATCCTGCCGAACCTGATCGGCGCGGACCGCGCGGTCTCGGTGATCATCGAGAACTCGCTCAACCAGAACAAGCAGCTCAAGGGCAAGCAGGTCTTCGAGCTCGGGATCGCCGACGCGATCTTCGAGGGCGCGGACTTCCTGGAGCAGTCGCTCATCTGGACCGCGTCAGTCCTCAAGGGCGAGATCGCCGTCCAGCGCGCGGAGATCGACCGCGGCGAGGCCTGGGACCAGGCCGTCGCACGCGGCCGCTTCATCGCCGACTCCAAGGTGCACGGCGCCGCTCCGGCCGCGTACCGCGCCCTCGACATCATCGAGGCTGCCAAGGACGGCGACCTGCAGAAGGGCTTCGACGCCGAGGACACCGCTCTCGCGGACCTGATCATGGGCGGCGAGCTGCGCAGCGGCATCTACGCCTTCAACCTGGTCCAGAAGCGCGGCAAGCGCCCGGCCGGGGCGCCGGACAAGTCGCTTGCCCGTCCGGTCACCAAGGTCGGCGTCGTCGGCGCGGGTCTGATGGCCTCGCAGCTGGCGCTGCTCTTCCTGCGCCGCCTCGAGGTGCCGGTCGTGCTGACCGACATCGACCAGGAGCGCGTCGACAAGGGTGTGGGCTACGTCCACGCCGAGATCGAGAAGCTGCTCGGCAAGGGCCGCATCAACCAGGACAAGGCCAACCGCCTCAAGGCCCTGGTGACGGGCGTCCTCGACAAGGCCGAGGGTTTCTCCGACGCGGACTTCATCATCGAGGCCGTCTTCGAGGAGATCGGCGTCAAGCAGCAGGTGTTCGCCGAGGTCGAGGCGGTCGCCCCGGCGCACGCGATCCTCGCCACCAACACCTCCTCGCTGTCGGTGACCGAGATGGCGTCGAAGCTGCAGCACCCGGAGCGGGTCGTCGGCTTCCACTTCTTCAACCCGGTCGCGGTACTCCCGCTGCTGGAGATCGTCCGCGGCGAGCAGACGGACGACGCCGCGCTGGCGACGGCGTTCGGTGTCGCGAAGAAGCTGAAGAAGACCGCCGTACTGGTCAAGGACGCGCCGGCCTTCGTGGTCAACCGCATCCTGACCCGCTTCATGGGCGAGATCCAGAACGTCATCGACGAGGGCACTCCGGTCGAGGTGGCCGAGAAGGCCGTCGAGCCGCTGGGTCTGCCGATGTCGCCGCTGGTCCTGCTTGAGCTGGTCGGTCCCGCGATCGGCCTGCATGTCTCCGAGACCCTCAACCGGGCCTTCCCGGACCGGTTCACGGTCTCCGAGAACCTGGCCGCGGTCGTCAAGGCCGGCAAGCGCGGCTTCTACGTCTACGACTCCGGAAAGCCGGAGCTGGACCCGGAGGTCGGCGCTCTCCTCAAGCAGGGCGATGTCGTCCTGACGGAGGAGCAGACCCGCGAGCGCGTGCTGAACGCGGTGGCGCAGGAGATCGGTCTGATGCTGGAGGAGGGTGTCGTGTCCGAGGCCCAGGACATCGACCTCTGCCTGATCACGGGCGCCGGCTGGCCCTTCCACCTGGGCGGCATCACGCCGTACCTGGACCGCGAGGGTGTCTCCGAGCGCGTGAACGGCAAGCTGTTCCTACCGCAGGGCGTGGCGAGCGTCCCGGCGTAACGCCTGTCGCGAGCAAGCGAGCAAGCAGCTGCCCCGGCACCGTCCTTCGGTGCCGGGGCAGTTTGCGTTCTCGAGGCGGCGGCGCGCGGCCGTCAGATCCGGGTCCAGGCCTCCATCGCCAGACCGGGCTCCGTCGTCTTCTGCCGGGTGATCCGCAGGCCGCCGTCCGGGGCGAACGCGGCAAGCACGACGCGGCCATCGGCGTCGACGGCCAGTGCCGGGGCGCCCACGCACGCTTCTCCGGTACCGGTCCAGACCGCGCCCGCGGGCTCGTCCTCGGTCGGATACGCGGCGAGCGCGGGCCGTCCGTCGCCGTCGCGCTGCGCCATGAGCGTGCAGTCGTGGCCGTCCACGGAGGCCCGCAGCACGGCCACCGGTCCCGTCCCCGTCCCGCCGCCCAGCGGCTCGGGCACGCTGTCCTGACGCCAGGCGTGCACCTCGGCGGACTTCTCGTCACGCCAGAAGAAAGTGAGCCGGTCCTCACCGGTCGCCACACCCGATACCGAGCCGTCCCGGACCTGCGCGGGGATGTCCTCGTCCCTGGTGAACAGCGGCTTGTCGCCGTCCTGCAGCCAGCGCATGATGCCCTCGCGCGCGGGCGCGAGAATCTCCGTCCGCCCGCTGCCGGTCGCGGCGACGGCGAGCCTGCCATGGGCTCCGCTGCCCTTGAGATCGGCCCATGGCCGCCAGGCTCCGGAGGAGGTCTGGCTCCGGCCGCACACCCCGCCGCCGACGTTGCGTACGAAGACATGGACGTTGCCGGCACCGTCCACGACCGACGCCGGACGGCCTATCTGCCCGGCGAGCTTCCAGTCGTTCGGATACGGCGTGCCCAGCGGCTGCCATTCCTTCACCGGACGGCCCGACTGGTACTGGATCGCATGGACGAGGTCCGTCCGGACCTCGTCACCGCCCGCCGGTGTCTGCCGCAGGCCGAAGAGGTGCACATAGCCGTCGGCTCCCTGAGCGAAGGAGAGGTACGGCAGCAGACCGTCGGCCGGGACCACCAGCTCGGGGCCCCACCACTCGGGCCCGGCAGGCCGGCTCTCGGTCCACCGGAGCACACCGCCCACGGTGGGTGCATACGCCGTGAGCCGGCCGTCCTTGCCGCGCAGCAGCCAGCCGGTGGCCGTCGGACTGCCGTCCTCCGCAGTGCTGACCGGTGCGTGGCCCCGCTGTGCGGTGGGAACCTCGCGAGTCCGGCCCGCCTGCTGCTTCGATCTTCGCGCAGGCCCCAACGCCATGGCTCACCGGCCACCTTTCCTGACGAGAAACCGCATTGAGCGGCCGCATACAACGCTCCATGAAGTGCTGCGACAATAACACCCAGCCGGGCGGCGAATTTTTGGGGATTTCTGATGCGAACGCTTGTGATCGTCGACGCGGCAAATGTGGTCGGTTCCGTGCCCGACGGCTGGTGGCGCGACCGCCGCGGGGCAGCCGAACGGCTGCGGGACCGACTGGTCGATGTCGCGGCGGCCGGAGTCCCCGGGCATCCCGGTCCCGTCGAGCTGGTGCTCGTCGTGGAGGGGGCCGCCCGCGGGGTGGAGAGTGTGCCCCGGGTGCGGGTCGAGTCCGCGCCGGGCAGCGGGGACGACAGAATCGTGGAGCTGGTGTCCGAGCGTCCGGCGGGCCTGCCCTGCGTCGTGGTCACGGCCGACCGGGAGCTCAGACGGCGGGTAGAGGCGTACGGCGCCGAGTGCATGGGACCGCGGGCGGTTCAGCCACCCGAGCGTACATAGAACACCGCGCCGTCGACCTCGTCGGGCAGCGGCTCGTAGTGCCGGGACAGCAGCCTGTCCAGGGTGGGGATCCGCTCCGGGGCGAACGGTTTGCCGCGGGAGTCATCCACGATCAGGGCCGGTCCGCGGCGCATCTCGCCGGCGAAGACCTGCCACGCGCCGGCCATCGCGTACTTCTCACCGACCTGCGGACCGTTGCGGCCACCGCTGTAGTTGGTGAGCAGCCCGGCGGTCAGATACCTGCTGGCTGGTGCCCGGTCGGCGAGCCAGTACGTCTCGGGGTGTATCCCCCACACCAGAACCGGCTCCGATGGGCTTGTACGGGCCTGTACGGCGGCGGCGAGTCGCTCGGCATGGTCCAGCTCCGGGCGCGGCGCCAGCATCCCCCAGGCGAGGAACAGAGCGCACCCGCAGGCCGAGGTGAGCAGGGCCGTTGCGAGCCGGTCGCGCGGCAGGATCTGCAGCGCTCCGGTCGCCAACAGAGCCAGCGGCGGGATCAGTTGCAGGTAGTAGTGGCCGAAGAAGTGGAAGCCGAGCAGCACAGCGGCCGCCGACGCCGCCAGCCACAGCCACAGATCGGTGGCGCCGGTCCTGGCGATGCGCAGCACCCGCACGATCGGCGGGATCAGTCCGGCGCAGGCGGTGCCGAGCAGCGCGGAGTTGACCAGGGCCCGGAACAGGACGTGGAGTTCGGAGCCGGTGAAGGTGGCGTACGCAGCCGAGCCCGTCACCGTCCAGAACACAAAGCCGTGCGGAGTGGTCAGCCCGGCGGCGCAGAACACCGGGAGACCGAGGCCGACTCCCGTACGCAGCAAGGCTGTTCGGGACGGTGACGTCTGCCAGAGCAGCCACAGGACCGGGACCAGGACTGCTCCGCCGGTCTGTTTGGTGAGGAGGGCCCCCGCCACCGCGAGGCCCGCCGCGGCCCAGCGGCCCCGGTCCGCGCACCAGATGGCGGCCGCCGTGAACGGCAGCATGAAGACCTCGAAGGTGGCCGCCTGCGCGTCCTGCGGATTGAGGCCGATGGAGACCAGCAGATAGAGGACGCCTGCGGTGCGTCCGGCCCGGTCGCCCCAGCGGCGGCGGGCGATGCCCACGAGCAGGGCGGCGGTGATCAGTTGGGCGATGACCGCCAGGATTTTGACGGAGAGCAGGGATTCGTCGCCGAACATCGCGAACGAGGCCTGGTACAACAGGGGCAGCAGCGGCGGTTTGCGGTCGACCACCGTGTCGTACAGCGCTCCTCCGTCGGCCAATATCCTTGCCTGGACGGCGAGATAGCCCTCGTCCGGGTTCCACAGCCGGCGTCCGAAGGAAGGGATGCGGGTGAGGAGGGCGAGCAGGGCCAGCACCGGGAGCAGCCGCCGCCAGTAGCCGGGCGGAGGGACGGCGGACGGAGCACGGCCTCGCTGCCGGGGCAATGCGGTTGCGGATACGTACCGTAGGGACGACGACGGCTCGACGGGCATGCCTGCCTTTCGCGGTCCGGGGTTCACCCGGAAGAGCACAGTATCCGGCCCCGCAGTCCCCCCGAAGCGGGGCATACGGGGCCGGGCAGAACAGGTCTAGTACGTGGCGTCGGCACCCAGCTTGCCGAGGCGGCTGTGGTGGCGCCCGTACACGAAGTACACGAGGAAGCCGAGCGCCATCCAGATGGCGAACCGCACCCAGGTCTCGGCCGGCAGATTGAGCATCAGCCAGACCGAGGCGGCCACCGAGAGGATCGGAATCAGCGGCACCCAGGGGGTACGGAACGCGCGGTGCAGTTCGGGCCTGGTGCGGCGCAGGACGATCACGCCGAGTGCGACGACGACGAACGCGAAGAGCGTGCCGATGTTCACCAGTGTCGCGAGCTCGTTGATGCTGGTGAAGCCCGCGATGATCGCGATGATCACGCCGAGCAGGATGGTCGGCCGGTAGGGCGTGCGGAAGCGCGGGTGTGTGACGGAGAAGAACCGCGGCAGCAGCCCGTCCCTGCTCATCGCGAAGAACACCCTGGTCTGACCGAGCAGCAGAATCATGCACACCGTGGTGAGTCCGACCGCGGCGCCGAAGCTGATGACACCGGCGTAGAACGGGTGCCCGACGGCCTTGAAGGCGTCGGCGAGCGGGGCGCTCACCGACATTTCGGTGTAGTGCTGCATGCCGGTGACCACCAGCGAAACGGCGACATAGAGCACGGTGCAGATCAAGAGCGAACCGAGGATGCCGCGCGGCATGTCCCTCTGCGGGACTTTGGTCTCCTCGGCGGCGGTGGCCACCACATCGAAGCCGATGAAGGCGAAGAAGACGACGGAGGCGGCGGTGAAGATGCCCATGACGCCGAAGTTGGTGGGTGCGTATCCGAAGATGAGCTGGACCAGAGGGGCGTCCAGACCGGCACCGGCGGGTTGTGGCTGCGCCTTGGGGATGAAGGGCGAGTAGTTGTCGGCCTTGATGAAGAAGGCGCCCGCGACGATCACGATCATGACCACGGCCAGTTTGATGGCGACCACGACCGCCGTGACCCGGGCGGACAGTTTCATGCCGAGCACCAGGATGACCGTGAGAATCAGCACCAGCACGAAGGCCAGGAGATCGAAGCCGAATCCTACCGCCACATCGGGCCCGGAGAGCGCTTCGGGCATGTGCCAGCCGACGTTGTCCATCAGCGAGCGGACATAGCCCGACCAGCCGACCGCCACCACCGCGGTGCCGAGGGCGAACTCCAGGACCAGGTCCCACCCGATGGTCCAGGCGACCAGCTCACCGAGCGAGGCGTACGAGAAGGTGTACGCCGATCCTGCAACCGGGACGGTGGAGGCGAACTCGGCGTAGCAGAGCGCGGCGAGGCCACAGACGATGCCCGCGGCCACGAACGCGAGGGCGGTCGCGGGACCCGCCGTCTCCTTGGCCACCTTGCCCGTGAGAACGAAGATGCCGGTGCCGATGATGACCCCGACCCCGAAGACCGTCAGGTCCAGCGCGGAGAGGGATTTCTTGAGCGCGTGCTCCGGCTCCTCGGTATCACGGATCGACTGTTCGACCGTCTTGGTCCGGAACAGGCCGCCTCCGGCTGGTCCCGTGTCCTGCTGCGTACTCACCGGCGTACCTCCACGCACTCGTCGTGAACGCCATGATTGAGACATTGGCGGTCCGAGAGGGCTCCGTACGGGTGGATTTCACGCGAATGGGCCGGTCGGACCACCCATACAGGGTGAACCCACCGGCCCTTCGGCGCTACAGGTCAGTCGCGGGCGGGCTCGACCGCCTCGGTGTCGAACCGGCCGTCCAACTTGGAGACGAGACCGGTGACCTGACGGGCGATGTCCGGCGCGGTCAGGCCGATCTCCGCCATGACCTCCTTGCGGGAGGCGTGGTCGAGGAAGCGCGGCGGGATGCCGAAGTCGCGCAGCGGTACGTCGACGCTCGCGTCGCGCAGCGCCTGGGCGACCGCCGAACCGACGCCGCCCGCACGGCTGTTGTCCTCGACGGTGACGACGACGCGGTGCTGCTCGGCGAGCGGCGCGAGGGCCTCGTCGACCGGCTTGACCCAGCGCGGGTCGACGACGGTGGTCGTGATGCCCTGGGCGTCGAGCAGATCGGCGATCTCCAGGCACATCGGTGCGAGCGCGCCGACGGAGACGAGGAGGACGTCGGGCCGGTCCGTGCCGGCGGTACGCAGGAGGTCCATGCCGCCGACCTTCCCGACAGCCTTCACTGCGGGGCCGACCGCGCCCTTGGAGAAGCGCACCACGGTCGGCGCGTCATCGACCTCGACGGCCTCGCGCAGCTGGGCGCGGACCTGGTCGGCGTCGCGCGGGGCCGCGATCCGCAGGCTGGGCACGCACTGCAGGATCGACATGTCCCACATGCCGTTGTGCGAGGCGCCGTCGGTGCCGGTGACGCCGGCCCGGTCGAGAACGAACGTCACGCCGCACTTGTGCAGGGCCACATCCATCAGCACTTGGTCGAAGGCGCGGTTGAGGAAGGTGGCGTACACGGCGAAGACGGGGTGCAGTCCGCCGGTCGCGAGGCCGGCGGCGGAGACCGCGCCGTGCTGCTCGGCGATGCCGACGTCGTAGACCCGGTCGGGGAAGGCCCTCGAGAACTTGTCGAGGCCGACCGGCTGCAGCATCGCCGCGGTGATCGCGACGATGTCCCCCCGCTCCTTGCCCAGCTCGACCATCTCCTCGCCGAAGACCGAGGTCCAGTCGAGGCCGGAACTGGCGATCGGCAGGCCGGTGTCGGGGTGGATCTTGCCGACGGCGTGGAAGCGGTCCGCCTCGTCCTGGAGGGCGGGCTGATAGCCACGGCCCTTCTCGGTGAGGCAGTGGACGATCACGGGCCCGCCGAAGCGCTTGGCGCGGGCGAGCGCGGACTCCAGGGCTTCGATGTCGTGACCGTCGATGGGGCCGACGTACTTGAGGCCGAGGTCCTCGAACATGCCCTGCGGGGCGATGAAGTCCTTGAGGCCCTTCTTGGCACCGTGCAGGGTCTCGTAGAGCGGCTTCCCGACGACGGGGGTGCGCTCCAGGATGTCCTTGCCGCGGGCCAGGAACCGCTCGTAGCCGTCGGTGGTGCGCAGTGTGGCGAGGTGGTTGGCGAGGCCGCCGATGGTGGGGGCGTAGGAGCGCTCGTTGTCGTTGACGACGATCACCAGGGGACGGTCCTTGGCGGCCGCGATGTTGTTCAGGGCCTCCCAGGCCATACCGCCGGTGAGGGCTCCGTCGCCGATGACGGCGACGACGTGGTCGTCCTTCTTCAGCACCTCGTTGGCCTTGGCGAGGCCGTCGGCCCAGCCGAGCACGGTCGAGGCGTGGGAGTTCTCGATGATGTCGTGCTCGGACTCGGCACGCGCGGGGTAGCCGGAGAGGCCGCCCTTCATCTTGAGCCTGGAGAAGTCCTGCCGGCCTGTCAGCAGCTTGTGGACGTAGCTCTGGTGGCCGGTGTCCCAGAGGACCTTGTCCTTCGGGGAGTCGAAGACACGGTGCAGTGCGATGGTCAGCTCGACCACGCCCAGGTTGGGACCGAGATGGCCGCCCGTCTTGGAGACGGCGTCCACGAGGAAGGTCCGGATCTCGGCAGCCAGCTGGTCCAGCTGCTCCGGGCTGAGCCGGTCCAGATCGCGCGGTCCCGTGATGCGGGTCAGCAGCGCCACCCGTGCCTCCTTGCAGTTGTGCGGTCTAGCTTGCCGGTTTGTCGAGTCTAATGTTCCGCCTGCGGCGCCGGTCGCCGGGCGGTGCGATCTACATCACGCATTCGGATGAACACGCAGAGGAGCCCGCATACGCAGAGGTGCCCGGCACCGCCAACGGCGCCGGGCACTCCTGCGGAACCGCGGTCAGGCGCGGCCCGCTGTCTTCTGTGTCTTGCGGGTGAGGGAGTCGATCACCACGGTCGCCAGCAGCACGCCACCGGTGATCATGTACTGGATCGGGGTGGCAATGCCTTCCAGCGCGAGTCCGTACTGGATGGAGACGATCACCATGACCCCGAGCAGCGCGTTCCAGGTCCGGCCGCGTCCGCCGAACAGGCTGGTGCCACCGATGACGGCCGCCGCGATGACGTTCATCAGCAGGTCACCGGCGCCGGCGCTCTGGTTGGCCGCCGCGATCTTGGACGCCCAGAACAGACCGCCGATGGCGGCGAACGTGCCCGCGATCGAGAACACCGAGATCCGGACCGCCGTGACGCTGATACCGGCACGGCGGGAGGCCTCGACGCTGCCGCCGAGCGCGAAGATCTTGCGCCCGTACGTGGTGCGCCGGAGCACGAAGTCCGTCACGACAAGCACCAGCAGGAAGAGGACCAGCGCCAGCGGCAGGCCCTTGTACTGGTTGAACATGGCCGCGGCGGCGAAGGCCACCACTGCGAGCAGAACCGTGCGCACGACGATGTCGACGAGCGGCCGGGACGGGATGCCGGCGGCCTCACGGCGGCGGGCGTCGAAGAAGGCCGAGAGGAAGAACCCGGCCACCGCGACCGCTGCGAGACCATAGGCGGCCGCCACGTCCGTGAAGTAGTACGTGGTCAGCTTGCCGATCACACCTTCGCCGTCCAGGTTGATCGTGCCCTGGTCGCCGAGCAGCTGGAGCATGAAGCCCAGCCAGAAGAGCAGGCCGGCCAGGGTGACCGCGAACGCGGGTGCGCCGATCCGGGCGAAGAAGAAGCCGTGGAGCGCGCCGATGACCGCGCCGCTGACGATCGCGACGACGACGGCGAGCCACTCGTTGATGCCATGGGTGACGCTCATGACGGCGGCGATCGCGCCGGCGACGCCGCTGACCGAGCCGACCGACAGGTCGATCTCGCCGAGCAGCAGCACGAAGATGATGCCGACGGCCATCATGCCGGTGGCGACCATCGTGACCGCGATGTTGCTGAGGTTCTGCGCGGAGAGGAAGTTCGAGTTCAGGCTCTGGAAGACCACGGCGATGATGACCAGGCCGATGATCACGGGCATCGAGCCCAGGTCGCCGGAGTGCAGCTTGCGCTTGAACTCCGTGAGGTAGCCGGCGAAGCCCTGCTCGCGGACCAGCAGCCGGGGGTCGACCGCGGTGACCGCGTCGTGGGCGGCCTCGGGGTTGACGACGGGCGCGTCGGTGGGAGTGGAGGTCTTTTCGGTGTTCACTTCTGAACCTCCGTGCTGCGCGCCGCACGCCGGGTCACGGCGTTGTCCGTGGCGCCGGTGATGGCGGAGATGATCTCTTCCTGCGAGGTGACCTTGACGTCGAAGACGCCGTTGTTCCGGCCGAGCCGGAGCACCGCCACCTTGTCCGCGACGGCCTTCACATCGGCCATGTTGTGGCTGATGAGGATGACCGCGTGGCCGCGCTCGCGGAGCCGCTCGACGAGGTCGAGAACCTGGGCGGTCTGCTCGACGCCGAGGGCCGCGGTGGGCTCGTCGAGGATGACGAGCTTCGGCTCGCCGAGCATGGAGCGGGCGATGGCCACGGTCTGGCGCTGGCCGCCGGAGAGCGAGGCGATCGGGATGCGCACGCTGGGGATGCGGATCGACAGCGTGTCGAGCAACTCGCGGGCGCGGCGCTCCATCTCGACCTCGTTGAGGATGCCGCGCTTGCGGATCTCCCTGCCGAGGTAGAGGTTGCCGACGACATCGATGTTGTCGCACAGCGCGAGGTCCTGGTAGACGGTCGCGATACCCAGGTTCTGGGCGTCGTGCGGCCTGTCGATCGATACGGACCTGCCTTCCCACTCGATGACGCCTTCATCGATGGGGTGCACGCCGGCAATTGTCTTGACCAGCGTGGACTTTCCGGCGCCGTTGTCGCCTACGAGGGCGACCACCTCGCCGCCGTGGACCTCAAGCTCTACGTCGGTGAGCGCCTGAACGGCACCGAATCGCTTGGAGACCCCGCGCAACGCCAGCACGGGCGTAGCGGACACGTGAACCATCTCCTTCGCCGCCTGACCGGCGGGGATACCGCGCCGGGGGAACGGGCGCGGTGGTTGAGCAGAAGCGAACAGAAGGGAAGAAGCGTTTCTGTACGGCGCCCCGCCCCCGATAGCGGGGGCTGAATGAGGGGCGGAGCACCGGACAGGCTTCCAGGGGGCGTAAGTCCCGTAAGCCTTGGGGGACTTACTTCAGGCCGAGTGCGTCGCAGGCGGCCTTGTACTTCGCGGTGCAGATCTGGGCGGCCGTGTACACGCCGTCCTTGATGACCGTGTCGTTGATGTTGTCCTTGGTCAGCGAGACGACCGGGACGAGCACGGACGGGATGCCCTTGTTGGTGGGGCTGTCCACCTTCTCCTTGGCGATGGAGTCGAGCTTCTCGCCCTTGGCGAGCGCGACGGCCATCTCGGCGGCGGCAGCGGCCTCCGGCGCGTACGGCTTGTAAACGCTCGCGTACTGCTCACCCGCGACGATCCGCTGCACACCGGCGAGCTCGGCGTCCTGGCCGGTGACCGGCGGGAGCTTGGCGAAGCCGCCGGCCTTCAGGGCGGTGATGATGCCGCCCGCCATGCCGTCGTTGGCGGAGTAGACGCCTATGATCTTGTCCTTGCCGAGGGCCGAGATCGCGGCCTCCATGTTGGCGTTGGCGTTCTCCGGCTTCCACTCCTTGGTGTCGTACTCCTTGCCGATGTTCACCTTGCCGTCGAGCTCGGCGTGCGCGCCCTTCTTGAAGAGGGCGGCGTTCGGGTCGGTGACGGCGCCGTTCATCATGACGATCTGGCCGTCCTTGGCCTTGGCGCCGAGGGCGGTGAGGAGCGCCTTGCCCTGGACGTGGCCGACCTCTTCGTTGTCGAACGAGGTGTAGGCGTCGATCGGGCCCTCGGCCAGGCGGTCGAAGGCAACGACCGGGATGTTCGCTTCCTTGGCCCTCTTGACCGAGCCGGCGATGGCCTTGGAGTCCACCGCGTCCACGATCAGCGCGTCGACCTTGTTGGTGATCATGGTGTCGACCTGCTGGTTCTGCAGCGTCGCGTCCTGCTTGGCGTTGGCGTAAATGACCTCGGCCTTGCCGTTGGTCAGCTCGCTGATCTTCTTCTCGATGAGCGGCTTGTCGAACTGCTCGTAGCGCGCCGTCTGGTTCTCCGGCAGCAGCAGACCAATCTTGATCGCGTCGCCCTTGCCGGCGCCGGTCTCCTTGGTCTTGTCGCCGGACTCCTTGGCGCTGCCACACGCGGCGAGGGAAACAGCCATCGTGGTGGCTGCTACAGCAACGGCGGCACGACGCATTCGCATGTTCATCTTCGAAACCTCCCTGACGAGGCCGCGTCGTTGCGGCCGAGGTGGCTGGAAGTCAACTCGGCCCCGCTGCCAGCGTCAAGGAGTAAATCCTTAACGAGATGACAACGGTGCCATTCGTTATCTAAGTGAAGGCAGGTGCTCCGACAGGGAGCGGACTGTCCAGAAGGGTCGAATCGCCCATTTCGCTGAGTACGAGGGCCAGTGAACCCAGCACTTCGGCACGCCCTCCGAGCGCCCCCGGAAGGACGGACAGCTGACGCGCCGCGCTGGGAATCGCGTAACGCGAGACCGACTCCCGGATCGGTCCGAGAACCAATTCTCCCGCTTCCGCAAGATTTCCGCCCAGCACGACGCGACTCGGGTTGAGCAGGTTGCACAGATTGGCCACGCCGCTGCCGATGTGCCGCCCCACATCGGCGACCACGCGGCGGCAGCCTGGGTCGCCCTCGCGCGCCAGCTGCACCACGCGCTCCATGGTCAGATCGGGTCCATGGCTGGACTGGAGCAGCGGCAGTACGTAGCGGGCGGCGGTGAACGTCTCCAGACAGCCGCGGTTGCCGCAGCGGCAGACCGGGCCCGATTCATCCAGCGTGATGTGGCCGATCTCGCCGGCCGTGCCGCCCGGGCCGCGGTAGATCTGGCCGTCTATCACCAGGCCGGCGCCGACGCCGCTGGCGACCTTGATGTACGCGAGGTCCTTGACACCGCGGCCACTGCCCCAGACCAGCTCGCCCAAGGCGCCGAGGTTGGCGTCGTTGTCGACGTACACAGGCACGCCGAGCCGCCCGGAGAGCTCCTCGCTGGGGTTGATCCCGGTCCAGCCCGGCAGGATCGCGGTGGAGCCGAGGGTGCCGGACTCCACGTCGATCGGACCCGGTACACCGAGACCGACGCCGATCACCTTGTCCTGGCCGATCCCGGTCGCCGCGATCAGCCGGTTGACCAGCTGTTCGGCCCGGTCGAAGCCCTGCTCGGACGAGGCGTCCACATCGAGCGGTTCGGACTCCTCGGCGAGCACCTGGTGGGCGAGGTTGCCGATGGCGACGCGCAGATGGGTGTGGCCGAAGTCGACGCCGATGACGATGCCCGCGTCGCCGCTGAGAGAGACGCTGCGGGCCCTGCGACCGCCGGCCGAGGTGGGGGTGACCTCGACGGTTCCGCCGTCTTTCAGTTCGCGAACGATATTGGAGACCGTTGCTGCGGAGAGGCCTGTGCTCCTCGCGATCTCCGCCTGCGTGAGCGAGCCCGCCATACGCACAGCGCGTACGACCCGCTCTAGGTTGGCCCGGTGCAGAGATGTCTGCGACCCCGGAGTCTCCATCGACTCATCCACTCCTGCCCCCGGTGGGCGGCACGACGGCCGCCCCCGGCCGGGCCCACCGCGAAGCGGCACCCGACGTTTCTCCAACTTGTGAACTCTAAGCTCAACTCTCGGGGCTTATCCCGTCAAGACCTTGAGCGGGGCAACCACGGATGAGCGAGGCAGCGCGGCAGCTGGGGCAGGGGTGGACGAAGGGGTGTTTTTCGGGCGCCTAGGCGTCCGACAGCTCGGCGTTGGCCCGGGCCGTGACCAGGGTCAGCAGGCGGCCCGCGGTCGCCAGGTCGTCGGCGGGGAGGTCAGCGTAGAGCCGCTCAGTGATCTCGGCGACGGCCGCCCGGATCCGCCCGTTCAGCGTCCGGCCCGCTTCCGTGAGGCGAAGGCGGGACGTGTCACCGGGCAGGGTCTCCAGCAGCTTCGACTCCGCGAGCTCGCCGATGGTCGCCAGGACCGCCGACTCGTCGATCTTCAGGGCGCCGGTCATCCGGGCGACGAGGGCGCCGTGCTCGAGTGCCTCACCGCCGTCGGCGACGGCGTTCAGCGCCACCGACTGATTGAACGTGGCACCGGTGGGAGCCAGGACTGTCTTCAGAAGGGCCCGCGTCGCATAGTGGGCCTGGCCTATGACCTGGCCGTTGAGGGTCGGGGCTGTGGACATCGTTACTCCTCGGTCGGGAAGTCGAGTGGTGTGTCGAGCAGGAGCGCCAGTTCGCGGGAGAAGACTTCGGCACGTGAACCGTGCAGTCCCCCCAAGGGCTCCAGAAGCTGATCGAGGAGCCGCTGGACGACGACGATCGCGCGCCGGGTGACCGCACGCCCGTGGGCGGTGAGCGACAGCTGGACCGCTCGCGTGTCGGCGGGGTCCGGGGCGCGCTCGACGAGACCGGCTGCCTCCAGGGCGCGGGCCAGCTTCGACACGTAAAGCGGTTCGAGGCCGGTGTGGTCGGCAAGCTGCCGCTGGCTGGGCCGGAGCCCGGAGCGCTCCATGCCGAGCAGCGACGCGACCAGTGAGTACTGCGCGTGGGTCAGGCCCAGCGGCGCGACGGCCCGGTCGACGGCGACCCGCCACTTCAGCGACAGTCGCCAGACCAGGAAGCCGGGCGTGGGGCCCTCGGATGCTGCACTCATAGCAAATACAGTACATGGCTACTATATACATGGCTACTGTTATGAAACACGGAACCCCGGCCCCCGCGAGGGGCCGGGGTTCCGGGGTGGTGCTCCTACTTCAGCGCACCCGCGGTCAGACCGGCGACCACCTGCCGCTGGAAGATGACGTACGCAGCGAGCACCGGCAGCATCGCCATCACCAGACCGGCGAAGAGACCGGACCAGTCACCCTTGTAGCCCTGGCTGACGGCAAGTTCGACCAGGCCCTGGGAGAGCACCTTCTTCTCCGGCTCGGTGTTGAGCACGGTCGGCAGCATGTACTGGTTCCACTGCCCCAGGAAGTTGAAGATGGCGACGCTGATCAGGCCCGGCTTCGCCATCGGCAGCATCACCTGGAAGAACGTCCGGGTGTGGGAGGCCCCGTCGATCAGCGCCGCCTCGGCCACCGAGGTCGGCAGCGTACGGAAGAAGGCGGTGAGGAAGAAGACGGTGAACGGCAGGGAGTAGGCGATGTACACCAGGATCAGGCCGTGCAGCGTGTTCAGCAGGGCGACGTTGTTCAGTACGAAGAACAGCGGCACCAGCGCCAGCATGACGGGGAAGCTCATTCCTCCGATGAAGAGGAAGTAGATGAAGCGGTTCCCGGGGAAGTCGAAACGCGCGAGGACGTATGCGGCCATCGAGCCGAACAGCAGCGTCCCGACCAGCGAACCGCCCACCACCAGAACGGTGTTGAGGAAATAGTCGCTCATGTGCGCCTGGCTCCAGGCGCGCGACCAGTTCTCGAAGTGCAGCGAGTCGGGCAGTGACCACGGCGAGGTGAAGATGGCCTTGTCGGTCTTGAACGAGGTCATCACCGCCCAGAGCAGCGGCAGGACGACCATGATCGCCCAGATGACGAGCACACCGTGCGAGAAGACGTTGAGGACGCCGCCCTCGGTCCTCTTCGTCCTGGCGGGCAGGGCTGTCGTCTTCACCACCGGCGGGCGGTCCTCGGAGATGCCGGCGGGCGGGGTGTCAGTCGTCTTCATGTCAGAACTCCAGCCGCTCGCGCCGGCCGAGCCGCATCACGACGGCCGCGAAGGCCAGCGTGACGACGAGCAGGGCGACACCGATCGTTGTCGCGTATGCCGCCTGGCCGTCGCGGAACGCCGTTTGGTAGACGTACAGCGTGAGCACCGTCGTCGAGTAGTCGGGTCCGCCGGGGCCCACGGTCATGATCTGTACGACCGCGAAGGACTCCGCGCCCAGGGCCAGGATTCCCATGTAGACCCAGCCCGACTGCACGGTGTCCCACAGCAGGGGCAGGGTGATCCGGAAGAAGGTGGTGAACCGGTTCGCGCCGTCCAGCAGCGCCGCCTCGTAGAAGTCCCTGGGGATGGACGCCATGCCCGCGGAGAACAGCACGACGAAGAATCCGACCGTGCTCCAGACCAGGACCGCCATGACGCACCACAGGGCGAGATCGGGGTCGCCGAGCCAGCCCGGCTGGATGCTGTCGAGGCCCACGGCCCGCAACGCTCCGTTGATCGCGCCCTCGTTGGGGTTGTACGCGAACTGGAACAGCAGGGCCACGATCGCGATCGACAGCACCTGCGGGAAGAAGTACGCGATCTTGTAGAACGACGAACCGCGCACTCCGGCGATGGCGGCGCCCTTACGGCGCCGCCCGCCGACATTGAGCATGAAGGCGAAGAACAGCGCGAGGCCGAGCGTCACCAGCGGCAGCAGCAGCGCGAACCACAGGCTGTGCTGGAGCGACTTCCAGAAGATGTCGTCGTCCAGCATTCGACTGTAGTTGTCGAAGCCGACCATCTTGAAGTCCGGGCTCAGGCCGGTCCAGTCCGTGAAGGAGTAGTAAATGGACTGGATGAACGGCCATATGACGAAGACTGCGTACAACGCCAGTGGGGCCACCAAGAACCCCACGATGAACCGGTACTTGCCGTGTTGCATGGTTACCGACCCCGATCTTCCGGCGAATGCCGCCGCTGGTGACGCGAGCTCACTGGTGCTTGTAGTGCTTGATGGACTGGTCCTTGGCCGCCGCGTCCGCGAAGCCCTGGATCTTCTTGATGGTCTCGGCCGGGGTCGCTCGGCCCGCCATCATCTCGCCCAGACCGGCGACGCCGATCTGCTCCTTCTGCAGCTTCACGTACCAGTCCTGCATGCGCGGGTTGACGACGTTCTCGCCGGCCTTCTTCAGCGCGTCGACACCGGACTGCATCGCCGTCGACAGTGTCAGGCCGTCGGTGCCGCCATTGAACGCCGTCAGCGACTTCACCTGCTGGGTGAAGCTCTTCGACGAAGCCTCACTGAGCATGATGCGCAGCTGCTCCATGCCGCCCTCGGCGTTCTTCGCCTTGGCCGGGACGACGAAGGGCTCACCGCCGGATGCCCAGATGGTGCCGAACGGCAGCTTGTCGGACTTGTCGAGGCCGGTGGGCGCGGCCACCATCATCTTGAAGTCCTTGGGCGTGGTCTTCGCCGCCTCGTTCTCCACCCAGGAGCCGTTGGGGATGAAGAGCGCCTTGCCCTCGGTCCAGGCCGTCTGGGACTGGATGTGGTCGATGCCGGGCGTGCCCTTGAGGATGTAGCCCTTCTTGTAGAGCTCGTAGTACGCCTCGAAGGCGGCCTTGACGGCCGGGTGCTCCCAGGCCTTGGGCTCGAGGTTGTCGATGGCGTCGAGGACCTCACGGCCGCCGATCTTGGCGATGAAGGGGTACAGCGAGAACGGCAGGTAGTAGGGGTGCTTGCCCGCATATGTCCAGCCGGCGACACCCTTCCTCTTCGCTTTCTCGCACAGGGCGAGCATCTCGTCCCAGGTCTCCGGGTACGCGGAGTCGAGCTTCTCCAGGGCGGTCTGGGAGTACCACACGCCGTACACGGTGTACGCGTAGTAGAGGATCCAGACCGGGTCACCGTCGAACTGGCCCATCTCGACGATGCCCGGGCGCAAGGTGTCGCGCACCTTCTTGTTCGGGTCGTCGATGGACGGCGCGTCCAGCAGCGGGGTGAGGTCGGAGAGCTGCTTCTTGCCGACCAGGACGCCCATGTCCATCTGCTGGGCACCCGAGTTGTCGATCAGGTCCGGCGGGGTGCCGCCGTTGAAGCGCGGCTGCAGCTCCGACTGGATCTTCTGCGTCGCACGGTGCTTGACCTTCGGAGCCTTCGGGAAGGCTTCCTGGTACTTCTTCTCGGCGTCCAGCGCGTACTGCTGGCCGAAACCACCGTCGAAGATGACGACCTCGAGCTGCGCCGTCTCATTGACACCGAGCGGGTTCTTGGCGGTCTTCTTGCCCTTTTCGACCTTGTTCTCGCTGCCGCCGTCGCTGCTCGCACACGCGGACAGGAAGCTCATCGTCGGAACGGTGATCAACCCGATTGCTGCGGAACGCTTGATCAGATCGCGACGGCCAAGGCCCTCATTGTTGTGGGCGGAGGTGGATCCCATGCTCAAGTCCTCGCCTTCTCCAGGACTCAGGCGGTGTACCGGTCGCCCGTCCTTCTCGCCTGAGGCGAAGGGCCCCGCCACCGCAGTCAGTTGCTGTGTCTTCCCGGGGGGAAACTCAGTGAAGCTTGGGTCGTGCACGGTCGGCAGCGGGAACGGATCTTCCGCGGAGGACAGTCGCTGTTGCAGATGCCGGTCCGCTGTCCCCCGTCCCCCCTGGCCCGCTGCCATATGTGGAACAGCTATGCGGGTGCCGACAGGTATAGTCCACTTCACATCGGGTGAGCAAGATCGAGAGCAAGGTTGGGCAGCAGTCTTTCCCGAGTTGAGACCTCGCGGACACCTGAGTCCCGTGCGCGCCCAAATCCCGTGCGCGCCCATACGATCACAGCGCTCTTCGCCGAACGGCTGAATCCGGCCGCCTCACCCCGTCAACACCCTTGACACCGTATGGCACTTACCTCCCTACTGGAGCCTGCGCATCGCGCCTGACAACGTTGTCCAACGCGGCTCCACTGGAGGAAAGGCCCCGGGATGCAGCCCACCCCCAGACCTCGGCAGAGACATTTCCACGCGGCAGCCTTGGTGGCGGCCGCTTCCATGCTCGTGATGACGGCCCAGTCGGCCGCCGTCGCGCTGCCCGCGCCGTCCGCCCAATCCCCCTCGGCGGACCGGGAATTCACCTCGTCCTTCGAGGCGGACGAGCCCCAGCCGGACTGGCGCAATACCGTTGACGTCGGAGCCGATGGACAGAAGCGGTCATCCGGTGTCGATGGCGGATTTTCCACCGGAATACCGGGCAATATCACCGATAAGGTGATAGAGCTGCGCGCCAGTGACGAAAACACCGGCGCCGGTGAGACCAAGGAGAACCTGGTCGATCTGCAGCCGGGCACCAAATGGCTGGGATTCCAGCCGACTGCCTGGATCGAGTTCGACACGGACGCGCCGGTCAAGGTCGTCACGTATGCGCTCACTTCGGCGAACGACCACGCCGAGCGCGACCCGAAGGACTGGACCCTCAAGGGCTCGGCCGACGGCAAGGAATGGAAGGTCCTCGACACCCGCGAGGGCGAGACCTTCGACAAACGCTTCCAGACCAAGACGTACGACATCGCCGATGGCGCGAACGTCACGGCGTACGGGCACTACCGGCTGGAGATCACCAAGAACAACGGCGCGGACATCACCCAGCTCGCCGATGTGCAGTTCTCCAACGGTGACACCAGCACGCCCACCCCCGACGACATGCGCAGCCAGGTCGACCGCGGTCCCGGCGGCTCCCCCACAGCCAAGTCCAACGTCGGATTCACCGGCAAGCGGGCGCTGAAGTACGCAGGCACCCACAAGCCGGCCGGCCGGGCCTACTCGTACAACAAGGTCTTCGACGTCAATACGGCCGTGGGCCGCGACACCCAGCTGTCGTACCGGGTCTTCCCGTCCCTGCCGGAGACGGATCTCAACTATCCGGCCACGAATGTGTCGGTGGACCTCGCCTTCACCGACGGCACCCAGCTGAGTGATCTCCGGGCGCTCGACTCGCACGGCGGGCTGCTGACCCCGCAGGGCCAAGGCGCGGCCAAGCGGCTCTACGTCAACCAGTGGAACCATGTCGCGTCCAGGATCGGCTCGGTCGCGGCAGGCAAGACTGTCGACCGCATCCTGGTGGCGTACGACTCCCCGAAGGGCCCGGCGAAGTTCCAGGGCTGGATCGACGACATCTCGCTGGCGCCCAAGGCCCCCGAGAAGCGGCTCGCTCATCTTTCGGACTATGCGTCGACCACCCGCGGCACCAATTCCAGCGGCTCCTTCTCGCGCGGCAACAACTTCCCCGCGACCGCCGTCCCGCACGGCTTCAACTTCTGGACGCCGGTGACCAACGCCGCGTCCAGGAGCTGGCTGTACGAGTACGCGCGCGGCAACAACGCGGACAATCTGCCGACCGTGCAGGCCTTCAGCGCCAGCCATGAGCCGAGCCCCTGGATGGGCGACCGGCAGACCTTCCAGCTGATGCCGTCCGCGGCGGCGGGCACACCCGATACCGACCGCGCCAAGCGCGCTCTGCCCTTCCGGCACGAGAAGGAGACCGCCCGCCCGCACTACTACGGGGTCACCTTCGAGAACGGTCTCAAGGCCGAGATCACCCCGGCCGACCACGCGGCGATGATGCGGTTCACCTATCCCGGTGACGACGCGAGCATCGTCTTCGACAACGTCACCAAGGAGGGCGGACTGACCCTCGATCCGGCCACCCGCTCCTTCACTGGTTTCTCCGACGTCAAGAGCGGACTGTCCACCGGTGCCACCCGGCTCTTCGTGTACGGCGTCTTCGACGCGCCGGTCACCGCATCGGGCGCCGACGGAGTGAGCGGCCACCTCCGCTTCGATGCGGGCGAGGACCGCTCCGTCTCTCTCCGGCTGGCCACCTCGCTGATCAGCGTCGACCAGGCGAAGAAGAACCTCGCCGACGAGATCCCGGCCGGCACGGGCTTCCAGCGGGTCAAGGACCGGGCGCAGGACGCCTGGGACGAGCTGCTCGGCAAGGTGGAGGTCGAGGGCGCGAACCACGACCAGCTCACCACGCTCTACTCCAGCCTGTACCGGCTGTACCTCTATCCCAACTCCGGTTTCGAGAACACCGGCACCACGTCCCGTCCCAAGCACCAGTACGCGAGCCCGTTCTCGCCGATGCCCGGGCCGGACACCCCGACCCACACCGGCGCGAAGATCGTCGACGGCAAGGTGTACGTCAACAACGGCTTCTGGGACACATACCGGACGACCTGGCCGGCGTACTCCTTCCTCACCCCGGAGAAGGCGGGCGAGCTGGTGGACGGCTTCGTCCAGCAGTACAAGGACGGCGGCTGGATCTCCCGCTGGTCCTCGCCCGGCTATGCCGACCTGATGACAGGCACCAGTTCGGACGTGGCCTTCGCGGACGCGTACGTCAAGGGCGTGGACTTCGACGCCGAGGCGGCGTACGAGGCGGCGCTGAAGAACGCGACGGTGGTCCCGCCGAGTTCGGGGGTCGGCCGCAAGGGCATGGAGACCTCGCCGTTCCTCGGCTACGCCTCCACCGAGACCCATGAGGGGCTGTCCTGGTCGCTGGAGGGCTACCTCAACGACTACGGCATCGCCAAGATGGGCCAGGCCCTCTTCAAGAAGACCAAGAAGGCCCGCTATCAGGAGGAGTCCCAGTACTTCCTCAACCGGGCCCGCAACTACATCACGCTCTTCGACTCCAAGGCCGGCTTCTTCCAGGGCCGCGATCTGAAGGGCGACTGGCGGGTCGAGAGCGAGAAGTACGATCCGCGGGTGTGGGGCTACGACTACACCGAGACCAACGGCTGGGGCTATGCCTTCACGGCCCCGCAGGACAGCCGCGGTCTCGCCAATCTCTACGGCGGACGCTCCGCGCTCGGCGAGAAGCTCGACAGCTACTTCTCCACCCCGGAGACGGCCTCGCCCGAGTTCGTCGGCTCGTACGGCAGCGTCATCCATGAGATGACGGAGGCCCGTGATGTCCGGATGGGCATGTACGGCCACTCCAACCAGGTCGCCCACCACGTCACGTACATGTACAACGCCGCCTCACAGCCCTGGAAGACCCAGGAGAAGGTGCGCGAGGTGCTCTCCCGCCTCTACACCGGCAGCGAGATCGGGCAGGGCTACCACGGCGACGAGGACAACGGCGAGCAGTCGGCCTGGTATCTCTTCTCCGCGCTCGGCTTCTACCCGCTGGTGATGGGCAGTGGCGAGTACGCGATCGGTTCGCCGCTCTTCACCAAGGCGACCGTGCATCTGGACAACGGCCGCGACCTGGTGGTCAAGGCCCCGAAGAACAGCGCGAAGAACGTCTACGTCCAGGGTCTGAAGGTGAACGGCAATACCTGGAACTCCACTGCTCTGCCGCATCAGCTGATCGCGCGGGGCGGCACGCTGGAGTTCGCGATGGGCCCGAAGCCGTCCTCGTGGGGTACGGGCAAGAACGCCGCCCCGGTCTCCATCACCCAGGACGACAAGGTACCCTCGCCGCGCCACGATGTGATCACGGCGAGCGGTCCGCTCTTCGACAACGCCTCCGCCACGGAGGCCGCGTTCGAGACGGCGGAACTGCCGGTGGCGTCGAAGACCCGGGCCGTGCAGTACACCCTCACCTCGTCGGCACGGGCAAAGGCCCCGGCGGGATGGGTGCTGCAGGGTTCGCAGGACGGGACGGTCTGGAGGGACCTCGACAAGCGGTCCGGCCAGTCGTTCGCCTGGGACAGGCAGACCCGCGTCTTCACGGTGGGCGCGCCGGGCACGTACGCGAAGTACCGGCTGGTGGCGACGAGTTCGGCGACACTCGCGGAGGTCGAGCTGCTCTCCTGACGTTACGAGTTCGTCACACCACCACACAGGCCCGCATTCGGATCCTCCGGATGCGGGCCTGTTTGTCCCCTTGTAGACCCCTCCCGGACCCGCTGATTCCCCTTCAAACCGATTGACTCGTAAAGATGTTGTGCAACGATCCTGATGATCCTGCGATGACCTCGTGAGGCACATCGCGTCTCATCACGCACATGGAGAAAATACGTGGCCAATCTTCCCGGCCGTAAGCGCGGACGCGTCCTCTCGCGTCTCGCCGTCGCAGCCATAGCCGCTGCCCTGGTCGGCACCTCCGCCGGGTCCGCCGTGGCCGACACCCCGGTCCCCGCGCCGCTGAAGAGCGTTGACATGGGTTCGGTCGCCGACGCTGCCCCGCAGCAGGCGACCGCGGAGGCCGACGCCGCTGCCCCGGTCAACGCGCTGTTCGCCGCGGACAAGTCCGGTGAGCTCTTTCTCTACATCCCCAACGGCACGGGAGCCTTCAGCCCGCGCCAGTCCATCGGCGGCAACTGGGACCTGTTCTGGGCCTCGGCCCAGGCGGACCACAACGCCGACGGCGAGTCCGAGGGCCTCTACGCCTGGGACAAGCTGGGCAACATGTTCTACAACGACAGTGATGGCAACAGCAGCGAGGGCCGCGGCTGGAACATCTACAACAAGGTCCTCGCCCCGGGCAACCTCGGCGGCACCCAGGCGTACGACATCCTGGCCCGCGACAAGGCCGGCGTCCTGTACGTGTACAAGGGCAACGCCAACGGCACCCTGCAGTCCCGGGTGAAGGTCGGCTCCGGCTGGAACATCTACAACCAGATCGTGGGCCAGGGCGACCTGTCCGGCGACGGCAAGGCCGACATCGTCGCCCGCGACGGCTCGGGTGTGCTGTGGCTCTACAAGGGCACCGGCAACGCCGCCGCCCCGTTCACAGCCCGCACCAAGGTCGGCTCCGGCTGGAACACCTTCAACTACCTGGTGTCCACGGGTGACCTGAACGCGGACGGCCGCACCGACCTGATCGCCCGCGACGGCGCCGGCGCCCTGTGGCGCTACAACGGGACCGGCAATGCCGCTGCCCCGTTCTCGGGCCGCGTCAAGATCGGCGCTTCCGGCTGGAACATCTACAGCATGCTGTTCTGATCGCGTAGCGATCGGCCATACGGAAGCCATACGGAAGGGCCGCATCCCCGTCACCGGGGATGCGGCCCTTGTGTCGTACTGCCCTGCTTCCGTGCTTACTTGCGGATCAGGTTCCGCAGCACGTACTGCATGATGCCGCCATTGCGGTAGTAGTCCGCCTCACCCGGGGTGTCGATACGGACGACCGCGTCGAACTCCACACCGGTGTCGGTGGTGACCTTGACCGTGCGCGGCGTGGTGCCGTTGTTCAGCTCGGTCACGCCGGTGAAGGAGAAGGTCTCCTCGCCGGTCAGGCCGAGGGACTCGGCGGACGCGCCCTCCGGGTACTGCAGCGGCAGGACGCCCATGCCGATGAGGTTCGAGCGGTGGATGCGCTCGTACGACTCGGCGATGACGGCCTTGACGCCGAGCAGCGCGGTGCCCTTGGCGGCCCAGTCGCGGGACGAGCCCGAGCCGTACTCCTTGCCCGCCAGGATGACCAGCGGGATGCCGGCGGCCTGGTAGTTCTGCGAGGCGTCGTAGATGAAGGCGACCGGGGCGCCGTCCTGGGTGAAGTCGCGGGTGAAGCCGCCCTCCGTGCCCGGCGCGATCTGGTTGCGCAGACGGATGTTGGCGAAGGTGCCGCGGATCATCACCTCGTGGTTGCCACGGCGCGAGCCGTACGAGTTGAAGTCGCGACGCTCGACGCCGTGCTCCGTGAGGTACTGGCCGGCCGGGGTGTCGGCCTTGATCGCACCGGCCGGGGAGATGTGGTCGGTGGTGACCGAGTCGCCCAGCTTGGCGAGCACGCGCGCGTCGGCGATGTCCGAGACCGGGGTGGTCTCCATCGTCATGCCCTCGAAGTACGGGGGCTTGCGCACGTAGGTGGACTGCGGGTCCCACTCGAAGGTGTTGCCGGTCGGGATCGGCAGCGCCTGCCACTGCGCGTCGCCCGCGAAGACGTCCTGGTAGGACTTGTTGAACATGTCCTCGCCGATGGCGTTGGCCACCACGTCGTTGACCTCGGCCTCGGTCGGCCAGATGTCCTGGAGGTGGACCGGCTTGCCGTCCTGGTCGATGCCCAGCGCGTCCTTGGTGATGTCCAGCTTCATCGAGCCGGCGATGGCGTACGCGACGACCAGCGGCGGGGACGCGAGGTAGTTCATCTTGACGTCGGGGTTGATCCGGCCCTCGAAGTTACGGTTGCCGGAGAGCACCGAAGTCACGGCCAGGTCGTGGTCGTTGACGGCCTTGGAGACCTCCGCCGGCAGCGGGCCGGAGTTGCCGATGCAGGTGGTGCAGCCGTAGCCGACGAGGTTGAAGCCGAGCTTGTCGAGGTAGGGGGTGAGACCCGCCTTGTCGAAGTAGTCGGTGACGACCTTGGAGCCCGGGGCGAGCGTGGTCTTGACCCACGGCTTGCGGGTGAGGCCCTTCTCGACCGCCTTCTTGGCCACCAGCGCGGCGGCGACCATGACGTACGGGTTCGAGGTGTTGGTGCAGGAGGTGATCGCGGCGACGGTGACGGCGCCGTGGTCGATCTCGTAGGTCGAGCCGTCGGGGGCCGTGACCAGGGTCGGGCGGGTCGGCACGCCGTTGGTGGCGGCCGGGGCGTCGGAGGCCGGGAAGGACTCGATGCCCGCCTCGTTGGCGTCTTCGACGTAGTTCTGTACGTCCTGCGAGAACTGGTACGCGGCGTCGGCGAGCACGATGCGGTCCTGCGGACGCTTCGGGCCTGCGATCGACGGGACGACCGTGGAGAGGTCCAGCTCCAGCTTCTCGGAGAAGTCGGGCTCGGCGGCCGGGTCGAGCCAGAGGCCCTGCTCCTTGGCGTACGCCTCGACCAGCGCGAGCTGCTGCTCGCTGCGGCCCGTCAGCTTCAGGTACTTGATGGTCTCGTCGTCGATCGGGAAGATCGCGGCGGTGGAGCCGAACTCCGGCGACATGTTGCCGATGGTGGCGCGGTTCGCGAGCGAGGTGGCAGCGACGCCCTCTCCGTAGAACTCGACGAACTTGCCGACGACGCCGTGCTTGCGCAGCATCTCGGTGATGGTGAGGACGAGGTCCGTGGCGGTGGTGCCCGGCTTGAGCTCACCGGTCAGCTTGAAGCCGACGACGCGCGGGATGAGCATGGAGACCGGCTGGCCGAGCATCGCGGCCTCGGCCTCGATGCCGCCGACGCCCCAGCCGAGTACGCCGAGGCCGTTGACCATGGTGGTGTGCGAGTCGGTGCCGACGAGGGTGTCGGGGTAGGCCTGGCCACCGCGGACCATGATCGTACGAGCGAGGTGCTCGATGTTCACCTGGTGCACGATGCCGGTGCCCGGGGGAACGACCTTGAACTCGTCGAAGGCGGTCTGGCCCCAGCGCAGGAACTGGTAGCGCTCCTTGTTGCGGCCGTACTCCAGCTCGACGTTCTGCGCGAAGGCGTCGTTGGTGCCGAACTTGTCGGCGATGACGGAGTGGTCAATGACCAGCTCGGCCGGGGCAAGCGGGTTGATCTTCGCCGGGTCGCCGCCGAGCTCCTTGACGGCCTCGCGCATGGTGGCGAGGTCGACGACACAGGGAACACCGGTGAAGTCCTGCATGATCACGCGGGCCGGCGTGAACTGGATCTCCTGGCTCGGCTGAGCCTGGGAGTCCCAGCCGCCGAGCGCCCGGATGTGGTCGGCGGTGATGTTCGCGCCGTCCTCGGTGCGGAGCAGGTTCTCCAGCAGCACCTTCAGGCTGTAAGGGAGGCGCGCGGAGCCCTCGACCTTGTCCAGCTTGAAGATCTCGTACGACTCGTCGCCCACGCGCAGCGTGCTGCGGGCGTCGAAGCTGTTCGCCGACACGACAGTCTCCTTCATCAATGTGCGCGTACTACCTCAATGCTGCCGCCACGGCTTCTCGCCGATCCGCTAAGGTAAGACTCAGTTAGGTAACCCTTACCGGATGGCGGCTGCGGTACGCCTTCGGCAGATATCTCGATGTCGAGATAACTCTAGTACATGACCGCCGCTGGGTCATGCCCCGACCTCGCCCGATCGCCGCTGCATGGATGCCGAGTGGCGCCGAACTACCGCTTTTACGAGCCTCGACACCCGATTGCCCACGGCCTGTCACCCCAATGGCCTATCCCCACGCGATCACATCTCATATCTGAGATAGCCTGCGGCCATGGCAGACGATTACCTCGTACGCATCGGCAAGCTCATCCGTGACGCCCGTCAGCATCGGGGCTGGACACAGACGCAGCTTGCCGAGGCGCTCGGCACCAGCCAGAGCGCCGTGAACCGCATCGAGCGCGGCAACCAGAACATCAGCCTTGAGATGATCGCGCGTATCGGTGAGGCGCTCGACAGTGAGATCGTCTCGCTCGGCTACGCCGGGCCCATGCATCTTCGGGTGGTCGGCGGCCGTCGGCTGTCAGGTGCCATCGACGTCAAGACCAGCAAGAACGCCTGTGTCGCGCTGCTCTGCGGTTCGCTGCTCAACAAGGGTCGTACGGTGCTGCGCCGGGTGGCCCGTATCGAAGAGGTCTTCCGGCTGCTGGAGGTGCTGAACTCCATCGGGGTGCGCACCCGCTGGATCAACGAGGGCGTCGACCTGGAGATCGTGCCGCCCGCACACCTCGACATGGACGCCATCGACGCGGAGGCGGCCCGCCGGACCCGGTCGATCATCATGTTCCTCGGGCCGCTGCTGCACCGGATGGACACCTTCCGGCTGCCGTACGCGGGCGGCTGCGACCTCGGCACGCGGACCATCGAGCCGCACATGATCGCGCTGCGCCGCTTCGGCCTCGACATCACCGCGACCGAGGGGCTCTACCACGCGAAGGTGGAGCGCGCGACCGTCCCCGAACGCCCCATCGTACTGACCGAGCGCGGGGACACGGTGACCGAGAACGCGCTGCTGGCCGCGGCCCGGCACGACGGGGTGACCGTCATCCGTAACGCCTCGTCCAACTACATGGTCCAGGACCTGTGTTTCTTCCTGGAGGCGCTGGGCGTCAAGGTCGAGGGTGTCGGGACGACGACGCTGACCGTGCACGGTGTGCCGAACATTGACGTGGACGTCGACTACTCCCCCTCCGAAGACCCGGTCGAGGCGATGAGCCTGCTGGCCGCGGCGGTGGTCACCGAGTCCGAACTCACCATCCGCCGAGTGCCGATCGAGTTCCTGGAGATCGAGCTCGCGGTTCTGGAGGAGATGGGCCTGGACCACGACCGTACGCCGGAGTACAGCGCCGACAACGGGCGTACCCGGCTGATCGATCTGACCGTGCGGCCCTCCAAGCTCGAGGCGCCGATCGACAAGATCCACCCGATGCCGTTCCCCGGCCTGAACATCGACAACGTCCCGTTCTTCGCGGCCATCGCGGCGGTCGCCCAGGGCAAGACGCTGATCCACGACTGGGTCTACGACAACCGCGCGATCTATCTGACGGACCTCAACCGGCTGGGCGGCCGCCTCCAACTCCTGGACCCCCACCGGGTCCTGGTGGAGGGTCCGACCCGCTGGCGCGCGGCGGAGATGATGTGCCCGCCGGCGCTGCGGCCCGCGGTGGTGGTGCTGCTGGCGATGATGGCGGCGGAGGGCACGTCCGTACTGCGCAATGTGTATGTCATCAACCGGGGTTACGAGGAGCTGGCGGAGCGGCTCAACTCGGTGGGCGCGCAGATCGAGATCTTCCGCGACATCTGAACGACGAATGCCGCCGCACCCTGCCTGACCAGCACGAACACGGGTCAGGAGGGGGTGCGCCCGGCACCCGTGGGGCTTCTCTGGGCTTTGCGCCGGAACCGAGTTGCTTGCCGGTCCGGCCCGGGCCGCGCGAAGACCGCGTCGATGGCCGCACTGCTGTCTCTACTACAAGCTCGACCAGGCCCAGGTTTGCCTGACCTGACCGGCTGCGGGGTGTCGGGGTTCAGACGACGGGTTGCGCCGAATCTGCTGCGGCCCTGGCCCGGATCGCGTCGGCCGGATCCCAGCCCTCGTGCGGTGCGGAGGCGAGGAGCAGACGGGTGTACGGGTGCTGGGGCATGCCGAGCACACGCTCGGTCGGGCCCTGTTCAACGACGCTGCCGCGCTGCATCACCACCGTTTCGTCCGTGATGTGCTGGACCACGGCCAGGTCGTGGCTGACGAAGACGAGCGCCACTCCGGTTTCGTCCCGGATCTCACCGAGCAGTTGGAAGATCTGGGCCTGGATCGACACGTCCAAAGCGGCGACCGCCTCATCCAGGACGAGGATCTGTGGGTCGACGGCGAGGGCCCGGGCGATGGCCAGTCGTTGGCGTTGCCCGCCCGACAGCTGGTGCGGGCGGGCGCCAGCCTCGCGGGTGCCGAGGCCGACCTGGTCCAGCAGTGACTGGGTCCGGGCATCCGTCGAGGGATGTCCGTGCAGCCGCAGGGCGGTGCGCAGGCACTGGCGGGCCGTCAGGCGTGGGTCGAGCGAGACGTACGGGTCCTGGAAGACCATCTGGATCTCGCGTGCGCGCTCCAGCCGGGCGGCCGGGCGGTGCCGGCTGAGGGCCGACGGCCGCGAGGCGCGGTCTCTGCCATTGACCGTGACCGTACCGGCGTCCGGCGGTACCAGGCCGACGAGCATGCGGGCCACGGTGCTCTTGCCCGATCCGGACTCGCCCACGATGCCGACCGATCCGCCGCGAGGCACGGTGAACGAGACGCGGTCGGCGGCGGTGAGGCTCCCGCCGCCCGGCAGCCGGTAGCTCTTGGTCAGGGCGTCGACCACCAACAGGGGCGCGTCGTGCGGCGGATCGAGTGCGGTCACGGTGTGCTCCTCTTGGCCAGGGGCGAGGGGACGGCGGCGGGCGACACGGACGCCTCGGCCGGGGCGTCGCCCCCGTTCGGGTCCTCGTGGCTGTTGTGGGACGGCTGTCCGGTCGGTTCCGCCGACACGTCGGATGCGTCGGACGCGTCAGGCAGGTCGGGGAGCCGTCGGCAGGCGGCGGTGCCCCCGCCCGGAACGGGGATGGGCTGCGGAATCCACGTTTCGCATGCGGACTCGGTGTACGGACAGCGAGCGCTGAAGGGACAGCCGGTGAAGCTGTCGGCCAGGGAGGGCGGGCGGCCGGGGATCGGGTGGAGCGTGCGGGTGGTGTCGCCGAGGGCGGGGGAACAGTCGAGCAGGCCCCGGGTGTACGGGTGCTGGGCGTGCGCGAAGAGCCGATGCGCGCTCTGCTGTTCGACGACGCGGCCCGCGTACATCACGTATACGCGGTCGCAGTACGCCGCGGCGAGGTGCAGGTCGTGGGTGATGAACAGCAGCCCCAGCTCGCGTCGTTCGCGCAGGCTGCGCAGCAGGGCGAGGATTTCCGCCTGGGTGGTGACGTCCAGTGCGCTGGTGGACTCGTCGGCGAGCAGCAACCGTGGCTCCGTGGCGAGCGCGCCGGCGATGACGACGCGCTGCAGCATTCCGCCGGACATCTCGTGGGGGCGCTGGCGGATGCGCCGTTCGGGGTCGGAGATGCCTACGGCGTCGAGAAGCTCGACGGCCTTCGTCCGCGCCGCGCGCTTGTCGCCGGTGCCTGTGCCTGTGCCTGTGCCTGTGCGGACGAGCCGTTCGATGAGGAAGTCGCCGATCCGGCGCACCGGGTTCAGGGCGGAGCGCGGGTCCTGATGGACCATCGCGACCGTACGCGCCCGGTGGTCTCGCAGTCGGGCATCGGTCATGGAGAGTACGTCCACGCCGTCGACCAGCACCTTCCCCTGGGCTCGCGCTCCTTCCGGGAGGATGCGCAGGGCCGTCTTGGCGGTGGTGGACTTGCCGGAGCCGGATTCGCCGACGAGGCCGACGACCTCACCGGTGCGGACCTGAAGGCTCACATCCGCGAGCAGTGGCCGCGCAGCGCCCGGCAGGTGCAGGGTCAGATTCTCGATGTCGAGCAGCATGAGCGGCTACCTCCTGGCGCCGAGCCGGTCGGCGGCCCAGACCCCGACGACGTTGAAGGCCACCACGACGGCGGCGATGGCGATACCCGGCACGAGTGCGGGGAGCAGGGCGCCCTGGACGATCGCGGACTGCCCCTCCTGAACCATCAGCCCCCAGTCGCTGCTGGGCGGCTGGGCACCGAAGCCGAGGTAGCTGAGCGTCGCCAGACTCATCAGTGCCTCGCCGAACAGGACGACGAGATAGCCGACGATCGAGCGCGCGAGGTTGGGCACGAGGTGGCGCACACATATACGCGCTCCGCCCATGCCCTGCACACGGTAGGCGTCGATGTACGGCTTCGCCCGCTCGGCCAGCGCCACGCTGCGGGTGTACTTGGCGATCGTGGGAGCGAAGGCCAGCGCGAGTCCCAGCACGGACGTGGTCATGCCGGCCCCGAACACCGCGATGATCAGCACGACGAACAGCAGGCCCGGGAAGGCGTACATCACGTCGGTGACCCGGGACAGCAGCGTGTCCACCCAACCTCCGCGCCAGGCAGCGACGGTCCCGATGGTGACGCCGAGGATCGCGGCGAGCGCCAGCAGCACGATCGGGGCGATCAGGCTCGTACGGACCCCGAACAGCACCCGGGAGAGCAGGTCCTGCCCCGAGGCGTCGGTGCCGAGCAGATGGTCGCCACTGGTGCCGGCCAGGGAGGCCGACAGATCCACGGCGTCGGGGGCGTACGGCGCGAGCAACGGGGCGAACACGGCGGCGAACACAACGAGTCCGAGGAATCCCGCCGCGACGGCCACCCCGACGGGTCGGCGGGCGCGCTCCCCGACGGGCAGCAGCGGCCCGGTGGTGACGGCGGTCGTCATGCTGAACTCCTCATGGCCTTGACGCGGGGATCGAGCAGCGGGTGCACGAGGTCCACGACGGTGGTGACGACGATGTAGCAGGTCACCATCAGCAGCAGGACCGCCTGTGCGACGGGGAAGTCGTGGCTGTTGATGGCGCCGACGAGCAGAGAGCCGATGCCGTTCAGCCCGAAGACGGTCTCGATGGCAACGGTGCCGGCAAGCATGCCCGCCGTGACCAGGCCGCACATGGTGACGATCGGCCCCAGTGCGTTGCGCAGGACGTGCCGCCGAACGATCTGACGCTCGGGCAGCCCGGAAGCGCGCGCCACCTCCACATGGTCGGCGGCCCCCGCCTCGACCATCGCCTGCCGGGTCACCCGGCTGATGACGGCGAGCGCGCCGAGCGCCATGGCCACCGCGGGCAGCGTGAGGTGGTGAATCGTGCCCGCGAATCCCTCACCACTGCCCGTCACCGGGAACCAGCCGAGCTGGACACCGAACAGCGCGACGAGAGCGATGCCGCCGACGAACGAGGGCACGGACGCGGCGAGCGTGGTGCCGCCCACCACCGCCGAGTCGACCCAGCTGCCGCGGCGGACGGCGGCAAGGATGCCGGCGCCGACACCGAGGACCACGAACAGGACGGTGGCGTAACCGACCAGGGCGAGGGTGGTGGGGAAACGGCCGGCGAGCAGGTCGGAAACCTGGTCGTTGTACTGGAACGAGCGACCGAGATCGAAGTGCAGACCGTCCCAGAGCCAGCGGCCGTACTGCACGACCAGCGGCTCGTCGAGGTGGTACTGCTCCCGGACCGCGGCCAGTCGCTCAGGGGTGAGTTTGTCGCGGCCCCCGGCGAGGAAGACGGCAGGGTCGCCCGGGGCTGCGTACACGGCGGCGAAGATGACGAAGGACGCGGCCAGCAGCGTGGCCAGCAGTCCCCCGATTCGTCGGCCGATTGCGGCGGTCATGAGTGCTCAGCCTCGCTTCGCGCCGAGCTCTGCGGCCCAGGGGTAGTAGAGGTACGCCATCGAGGCGGGCGGGCCGGTCAGCTTGTCGTCGATGACGAGCGCGGTGGGCACTTGGGCGATGGGGATCCACACGGCGGCGTCGGCGAACTGCCGCTGGACGTCGACCATGAGAGCGGCGCGCTTCTTGTCATCCAGCGCACGCATCGCGTCCTTGACCTTGGAGTCGTAGGCAGGACTCTTGAAGCCGACCCAGTTGTTGGAGCTGTC
The DNA here is from genome assembly GCF_044389785.1 of Streptomyces sp. NPDC019443. NCBI lineage: Bacteria > Bacillati > Actinomycetota > Actinomycetes > Kitasatosporales > Streptomycetaceae > Streptomyces > Streptomyces sp. NPDC019443. Next base: position 107,618 of record NZ_JBIRYJ010000001.1, on the reverse strand, counting down.
GGACAGCGCGTTGTCGTAGAAGCCGACCGGATCGCTCTTGGAGATGTACCAGTCGGCGACCAGGACATCGATCTCCGCACGGGCTTCCGCGTCGCCGTAGAACTCTCCGTACTCGGCAGGCGGCACGGTCTTGATCTGGCTCTTGAGGCCGATCTGGGTCAGTGCCGCGCGGACGGCGTTGGCGATGACCATGCGGCCCTGGCTGTTGTCGGTTCCGATGACGATCGGCTTGTCCGGATCCGCCTTGGCGTTCTCCACCAGCTTCTTCGCCGCGGCGATGTCTTCGGCGTCCGGATGGGCCGGCGCGCCGGTGAGCTGCTTCTGGGCAGCGGCGAAGGTGGCCTTCTCGTATCCCCAGGAGCCCGAGCCGACAGGTGTGGCCCAGGGCTCGATCAGGCCGCCGTAACCGGACTTCGCGATGCCGCTGCGGTCCAGGGCGAGGGAGAGTGCCCGGCGGATGTCCGGGTCGGCCAGGCCGCCGCGCTCGGTGGGGATGAGGGAGAGGGCGGCGGTGCTCGGTCCGTAATGCTGGTCGAGGCCCTTCTTGCCGCGCAGCGCGGCGGCGGTGCTGGTCGAGTCGGCATAGGTGCCGTCGGCTGCTCCGGTCCTCAGGGCGTTGACCATGGCGCTGTCGTCGGCCCAGCGGAAGACGACCTGCTGGGTGAGCGGCCTGGTGCCCCAGTAGGTCTCGTTCCGGTCGATGACGATCGAGTCGCCGGACGTCCAGTCGGTCAGCTTGTACGGGCCGGAGCAGGCGTCGGGCTGACCGGGGGTGCCGAATTCCTTGCCGGCCTTCTCGACCTGCTCACGGTTGTAGACGAGTCCCGCGTCCCCGGCCAGTGCCTTGGTGAACAGGGCGTCGGGCTGCTTGAACTTGACAGTGATCTCGAGATCACCGGTCTTGGCCATGGTGGCGACGTTCTCGAACTCGTCGGACTGCTCCATTTCCGGCTCTGCGTGCCGCTTCAGGCTGAACAGGACATCGTCGGCGGTCATGGCGGAGCCGTCGTGGAAGGTGACGTCGTCGCGCAGCGACAGGACGAGCGTCTTGGGGTCCGGTGTGGTGGCCGTCCGGACCAGGGAGGGGCGGACCGTCATGTCGGGCTGCAGTTGGTAGAGGCGCTCGCACACATTGCTGAGCACGGTGCGGCCCGCGCTGCCGCCCTGGGTGTCCAGGTCCAGGGAGTCGGGTTCGTCCTCCAGCAACCAGTTGACGGTGGCGACTTCGCCCTTCGCCTCGGCTGTGGTCGGTGTGAGCTTCAGCGTGGCGGCGTCGGCGGTCTTGCCGCCGCCGGCCGACGGGCTGGTGTCCGCGCCGCTGCACGCGGTGGTGAGGGCCATCGCCCCAGCGAGGCCGACGGCGGCAATGGAGGTCTTGAGCTTCATGGCAGGGCTCCTGAACAGGGGACGGGAGAGAGCGAAGACTGCTTGCTCGGGGACTTGGGTGCGGGCGTGGTCCGGGGCGGGTCAGTGGGGGGCGTGGGGGCCGTCGTAGAGATTCCAGGGGAGGTGCTGGTACTCGTGATCACAGGGCGTTCCGGCCGTCACGTGGTAGTCACCGGCGGTGAGGTCCACACAGGAGGAGACGAGCGTCTGCCACTGCTTGACCTGCGGCTGCCGCGGGTCGGTGTGCGTGCACAGCGACTCGGGGAACCCGAGATGGTCGGACATCGCCTGCCGGATCGCCTTGCGGGACTCGTCGGCGCCGGTGGATTCGCGCAGTCGGTGCAGCCCTTCCTCGGCGCGTGGCACGCGCACGAGGGAGTCGGGGGCGAGCGGACGGTAGCCGTCGGCCAGGGCGGTGGGAACGCCCGCCTGATAGTGGTTGCCGTGCACGAGCAGCCCGTCCGTCGGGTACATCCAGCCGTGGCCGGCGGGGGTGGTCTCCAGGTCGATCGCGAACCCCTCGCGGCAGGTGAGGAGGGCGTTGCTGGCGATGTGGGCACGGGTGCGGCAGAGCACGCCCAGCGCGTCGGCGATGCTCGACTGGTCGAGAACGCTGCGTCGGATCACGGTCTGCGGCAGTCCGACGGCGTCGCTGAAGCGCCCGCCGAGCCCGTTGGCGTTGAGGGCGATCCCCGCGGAGTTGGCGCCCTGTCGGCCGATCTGTCCGGCCTCCACCTGCATGATGAGGGTGGGCTTGGGGGGCTGGACGATACGGAGCATGACGACGGTGTCGGCGACACCCGCGCGCCAGTCCCAGTTCTGACCGGCCCAGACGTGGCCGTCACCGCTGGCCTGTCCGTACGCCGCGAAGGAGGTGCAGCCCTCGGCAGGCTCCTCCTCGTCGCGCATCTGCGCGAAGGAGTCGTCGTAAATGACCTCTCCGCGGGCGTTGAGCGCCAGGATGTCGAGGAGGTCGAGCCCGGCGCCGGTGGCGATGCCCTGCATCTCCTCCAGGAGGTGCGGCGCATAGTCGTGCACGGGCTCGAGCCAGCGTGCGGCCCGTCCGGTCACCTGCTGCCAGGTCAGGCCGGACGATTCGCCGAACGCCTCCGCGTAGTAGCCGAGCGCGGCCTCCAGCTGTGGTGCTACAGCTTCTCCATACTGCCTGCCGCGCTCTGCGGGGGTTCCCGAGATTTCAATGACCGGAAGGCTGTGCTGCATCGCGGGACTCCTCAGGGACACACCAGTTGCTGTAACATCCGTTCCGGAAATGCACGCCCTTGGAACGGGATGCTCGAGAGCGTAACGGTGATGACGTGATAGTCAAGAGGTGTAATGAAGAATCCAGAGTCCGGCAGTGCGGGTCCCGGTGGGCTCACTCGCCTGCGGGCGACCATTCGCGATCTTTGGGATGAGCTGTCCGCCTCTGAACGGACCGTTGCGCAGTACCTCGCGAGCGCTCCGGCCGAGCAGGTGATGTTCGCCAGCGCCCAGCAGCTGGGCGCGGCCAGTGGCACCAGTAACGCCACGGTCGTGCGGGCCCTGCAACGCCTCGGCTATGCGGGACTGCCCGCGCTCAAGAGGGAGCTGGCTGCCGATTTCACCTCGGCGATCGCCCCCGAGATCCGGCTCCAGCAGCGCATCGCCCACGTCGGTCACGACCTGGAGGGCATCTGGAACGACGTCTTCGACGAGACGCAGGACCGCATCGACCAGTGCCGTCGGCTCACCGGCACCGACGCCCTCCAACAGGCGGTCGCGGCCATGGCGGATGCCCGCGAGGTCTTCTGTTACGGCGTCGCGGCCTGCGAGCTCGCGGCCCGCCATCTTGCGCTGGCCCTCGGCCGCATCGGCCGCCGGGCCCGATTCGTCGGCGCCACCGGCTTCGCCCTCGCCGACCCCCTGCTCTCCCTCGCCCAGGGGGACGCGGTCGTCATCTTCCAGCCCGGACGCCCCCTGCACGAGCTGACGGTCCTGGTGGAGCGGGCGCGCTCGGTCGGCGCCAAGGTCGTCTTCGTCACCGATGAGCTGGGCGAGGCTTTCGAGGACCGAGTCGACGCCATCCTCACCGCACCCCACACCCCGACCGGGATCACGAACGAAGCGCTGACCGGCCTCATCGTTGCCGACGCTCTGCTGCTCGCCCTCACCGCGGTCGACGAGACGCGCGCGGTGGAGCATTCCCATCAGCTGACCGCATTGCGCGAACAACTCCTTGCGCACCGGGAGCCCCGCACGCGCAAGGCGTGAACGGGGCTCCCGCTCCTCGAGGGGAAGGCTCTTGCCGGTGTCGATGACGGCGAAGTGCAGGATCCGGTCACGCAGCGCCAGGCGGAGCGTCATCTCCGCGCGGCCGTGCTGGACGGCACTGGGTGGTCGGGTCGCTGACAATCCCGACTTCGGCCATCGCCGTGCTGACCCGGCACGGCACATGGTCGGACCTCGCACCGGGAGCCGCTCTGCTGACAGCCCTGGCCGTCCCACGCGCAGAGCGGTAAGGCGGCAGGGCGCAACTTTCAAGCTGATCACGACGGGGGCCACTTCGGTTCGGTGGTCGGACTCAACCCTCCGGAGCAGAATCCGGGTCAGTCTCCGGGGGCCATGCCTCCGCCCAGCGGGAAAGCGCGGGCGGTGCCGCGGACGCGCAGGCCGACCTCGTCCCCCACGGCTGGCGGGACCGCGGCCGGATCGAAGATCCGGGCAGCCACCGGCGTGCCGTCCCCCAGGCGCAGAGCCAGCACCGCGTCGTGGCCGTAGAAGTCGCGCCGCACGACGGTAGCGGCGACCGCGCCCGGAGCCCCGCGCGCGGCGAGCGCGATCTGCTCGGGCCGTAGCATCACGCGCATCGGGCCGGTCGGCACGCCGCTGTCGGCCGGTGTGAGCGGTACGGCGCCGAGCGGGGTCCGGGCCAGGTCGCCGTCGATCACCGCGGGCAGCCATACGGCCTCGCCGACGAACCCGGCCACCCACGGATCGGACGGTGTCCCGTAGAGAAGTTCCGGCGGTCCGCTCTGGACGATCCGGCCGTCCCGCATGACCGCGACGTCGTCGGCCATCGACAGGGCCTCCGACTGGTCGTGGGTGACAAGGACGGCCGTGGCGCCGTCGGCGCGCAAGGCCTGCCATACGTCCTGGCGCACCTCGGAACGCAGTGCGGCGTCGAGTGCGTTGAACGGCTCGTCGAGCAGCACGACCGGTGGTCGCGGCGCGAGTGCGCGGGCGACGGCGACGCGCTGCTGCTGTCCGCCGGAGAGGTGGTGCGGCATCCGGTCCTGGAAGCCGGAAAGGCCCACCAGGTTCAGCACGGCGGCCGCCCGGCCGGCCCGCCGGGCGGCGCGGTCGAGTCCGTAGGCGACGTTGCCGAGGACGGACAGGTGGGGGAAGAGCGCGCCCTCCTGGGGGACCACCGCGATCCGCCGCCGCTCGGGCGCCACCGCTGCGTCGGGTGTGGCGACACGGCGGCCGTCGACGCGGATCTCGCCCGCGTCCGGCACCTCGAAGCCTGCGATGCAGCGCAGCAGCGTGGTCTTGCCGCAGCCTGAGGGCCCGAGCACGGCCACCAGCGCTCCGGAGCGGACGGTCAGGTCCACCCCGGACAGGGCCTGCACCCGGCCGAAGGCTTTGCGGACGTCGGCGATTCGCAGTTCCGCCATGTCAGCCGCCTCCCCGTGTGAGGACTCCGGTGCGCGCCGACAGCCACCACGTGGGCACGGCGGCGATCAGTACCAGCAGGGCCGCGTAGGGTGCGGCGGCCGCGTACGCGGAGACCGACGTCTGTGTCCACAGTTCGGTGGCGAGCGTGTCCATCCCGGTCGGGCGCAGGAGCAAGGTAGCGGGCAGCTCCTTCATGCAGGTGAGGAAGACCAGTGCGGCCCCGGCGCCGATGCCGGGCGCGGCCAGGGGCACGGTCACCGTGCGCAGCACGTACGCCCGTCGACGTCCGAGCGAGCGGGCGACCTCCTCCAGGCCGGGAGGAGCCTGTGCCGCGGCGGCGCTTACGGCCGCGACCGCGAGGGGCAGGAAGAGCGACGCGTACGCCAGTCCGAGGAGCCACACGCTCTGGTAGAGCGGGTACACCACGTTGATCCCGAAAAAGACCAGTGACAGCCCCATGACCAGGCCGGGCAGGGCGTGTGAGAGATAGGCCAGGCGGTCCAGTGCGACGGCGAGCAGGCCGGGTGCGCGGGCGGTGAGGAGCCCCAGCGGCAGCGCGAGGAGCATGGTGAGACCCGCGCCGGCGAGCGAGACCCACAGCGAGTTCCCCGCGGCCGCGGCGATCCCGGTCAGCGACCCGGGCCGCGAGACGCCTTCGCCGAACCACCGCATCAGGCTCGCCGCGGGGACGCCGAGCGACAGCGCCGCCACGCCGGTGAGCCCGAACGCGGCCGGCCACCGCAGTCGGCCCAGCCGCAGCCGCGCCTGTGGTCGAGGCGCCCCGCTGCCGAGCCGGGCGTAACGGGCCCCGCGTCGCCGGGTCAGCTGCTCGGCCAGCAGGATGAGCGCGGTGAGGGCGACGAGCACCGTGGCGAGTACGAGCGCGCCGGTGCGGTCGAAGCCGAGGTTGATCGAGGTGAAGATGGCCCGGGTGAAGACGTCGACCCGCACGATGGAGACGGCGCCGAAGTCGGAGAGTACGTACAGCGCGACGAGCAGCGCGCCCGCCCCCACCGCGGGCCGTACCTGGCGCAGCGTCACGCCGCCGACCGTGTGCCACGGGCCGCGCCCCAGCGACCGCGACACTTCCTCCTGCGCCGGGTCCACGCCGGCCAGCGCGGCCGCGACGGGCAGGTAGACATACGGGTACGAGACCAGCGTGAGCACGAGTGCGGCAGGCCAGAAGCCCTCGAAGCCCTGCACGGTGGACACCCAGGCGAAAGCGGCGACGTAGCTGGGGACAGCCAGCGGCAGCGCGGCGAGCATCCCGAACAGCCGCCGCGCCGGTACGTCGGTGCGGGTGACCAGGAAGGCCGCTGCCACACCGAGTACGGTGCACGCCGCGGTGACGACGGCCGCCAGCGCCACGCTGCGGACGACCAGTGCCCCCGTGCGCGCCGTAAACAGCTCGTCGGCGATGCGGGCCCAGCCTGCCTCGCCGGCCCGTAGCCCCAAATAGGCCAGCGGAATCAGGGCGACACCGACCGCGAGCGTCGCGGCAGCCGCCAGCGCCGGGCGGGGCACCAGCCGCCGCACCCGGCGCAGGGCGAGGGCCGACGACGACATGCTCAGGCGAGCCCCGAATCCTTGATCATTTCGACCGTCGTCTCCAGATCGTCCAGGTCGTTGAGGTCGATGTCCGGCGCATTCAGCGACGAGAGCTTCGGCAGCCCGGGAGCACTGTCGACGCCGGCCACCAGCGGGTACTCGTACGTCTTCTCGGCGAAATAGGTCTGGGCCTGCTTCCCCAGCAGATAGTCGACGAATACGCGTACGTCGGGATCCTCGCCTGCCTTCTTCAGCACGCCGACCCCGGAGACGTTGACCAGGCTGCCGATGTCTCCGTCCGGGAAGAAGTGGTTCTTCGCTTTGAGGGCGTCGACGGTGCCGCCCTCCTCCTTGGCCAGCTCGTACACGTAGTAGTGGTTGACCAGCCCGGCGGCGATCCTGCCCTTGTTGACGTCGGCGACGATGGGCGCGTTCCCTTCTCGGATCTGCGCGTCGTTCGCCTTCAGCCCCACGAGGAACTCCTTGGTCATCTCCTCGCCATGCTGCACGCGCATGGCCGTGATGAATGCCTGGAACGAGCCGTTGGTCGGCGCGATGCCGACCTTGCCTTTCCATTTCGGCCCGGTCAGCTCGAACACGGACTTCGGCAGCTCGGAGGCGCGAACCTGGTCCACGTTGTAGACCATCGTGCGTACGCGGCCGGTCACCCCGACCCACTCCCCGCCGTCGTCCCGGTAGGCGTTTGCCACCTTGTCCAGCACGTCGTCGCGGAGCTTGGCGAACAGACCCTGCCTGGCCACGGCTCCCAGGGCTCCAGCGTCCTGCGCGAGAAACACGTCCGCCGGGCTCCGGTCCCCTTCTTCCTGCAGCTGGGCGGCCATCGCGGCGGTGTCGCCATAGCGCACGTCGACGGTGATGCCGCTGGCTTCCCGGAAGTCGTCGAGCACGGGCTTGACGAGCGACTCGCTCCGGCCGCTGTACACGGTGATCTTCTTGTCGGAGCCCGACTCGCTCTGCTCGCCCTGCGCCGCGCCGCAAGCCGTGCCTCCAAGGGCCAACAGACCGCCGAGGGCCGACGCCAGCACGAGCCTCGTCCGGGACGTACTCACGAACCCACTCCTCCGTTGCCGATCGGCCGGGCCCGCAAGGGGGAGCGGGCCATCCTTAGGCCAGGCTAACCTTACATAGGGGGATAAGTCAGGTTTCGTGCGAGGCATAAGGGTGAAACCTGCAACTGGTGCCGCACCTTTTAGGCAGAGCTCGACAGAGTCGTCGGCCGTGCTCGTGGCCGAGTGCCGACACGGTCCTCGCAGTCAGCTCTCGGGCTGCTCGACGACCTGTGCGATATAGAGCGGCTCGCCGAGCTTCTCGATGAGATCCAGCTGTGTGTCGAGGTAGTCGATGTGGTGCTCCTCGTCGGCGAGGATCGACTCGAAGATGTTCGCCGAGGTGATGTCGCCCTTGGAGCGCATGACGTCGATGCCGCGCCTGAGCCTGTCGATCGCCTCGACCTCGACCTCACGGTCCGCCTGGAACATCTCGGTGACCGTCTGCCCCAGCCGCACATGGAAGAGCCGCTGGTAGTTGGGCAGGCCGTTGAGAAGGAGGATGCGGTCGGTCAGGACCTCCGCGTGATTCATCTCCTCGAACGACTCACGTCGCGTGTGTGCCGCGAGCTTCGTCCAACCGAGGCTCTCCTGCATCTTGGAGTGCAGAAAGTACTGGTTGATGGCGGTCAGCTCCGCGGTGAGCTGCTCGTTGAGGAACTCGAGGACCTCGGGGTCGTCCTGCATGGCAAGTCGTCCTTCCAGAGAGATCGACGCCACGCCGCGCCTCCTCGAACCACGCCTGCGGGTTGACCGACGAATCCGATTCGGCCAGGACGCTGTCGTCGGCGCCCCCTTCTTCGACGATAGCTCGCGGCGGATCAAGGCGCCTGACGTGTCGGACTCGGTCTGCGCCGGCGCGGGATTCGGCGGCTGGTCCTCGTGATCAAGCTGCTTGCGGAGCCGTCGCAGCTCCGGGTGGCGGTCCGGGTGCTGGCCCACGGGGAGGCGTTGCGCGCCGAGCTGCGGTCCGCCGACGTCGACCACGTACGCTCTCTGCTGGAGGCGATCGGCCCTCAACCGCGGTGCAGCTCAAGGACCCTGTGGGGCATGGTCGCCGACGATCTGGTACCTCGGCCGCATGCTCGGCCAGGAGGAGCGAGCCGTGCGGGCCGCGACCGAGCTGCCCCGCGCTGCTCGTCGGCATCACCCTGCCCGCGATCTTTCTCACCTCATGGGTCGCCACACGCCGGCGCAGATGAGACCCGGCCACCGGCGTGCAGTGGTAGATCCGCGGTCGCTGTCCCACGGCCCACTGCATCAATGACCTCATCGGCTCCGCTCCAGCGTCGGGCGTGAGCGTGTGGTGGGCGGAGGGCTCGCCCCAGCGATCCAGAGCGCCGCGTGCGAGCGAGCCCGGCCGCGGCAGTCGGGGAAGCAGGGCGGCCCGCCGGCGCTGCTGCTCGCGGACCGAGTCTGGGCCCCCGCCGCTACGGATCCGCAAGGGCGACGTCAGTGGTGCTCCACCACCGGCCTGCGGCGGATGCGGGCGGCCATGACCGCCACGTCGTCCTCCGCGTGGGCGGCGTCGAGTTCGTCGAGTACGACGTCGAGCAGTTCGTCGACGCTGCTGTCGGGGGCGGCGTGTACGTCCGCGAGGCGGGCGAGCGAGGCGTCGATGTCCTCTCCGCGCCGTTCGACCAGGCCGTCGGTGAACAGCAGCAGGGTGTCACCGGGTTGGAGGCCGCGCGAGATGATTTCGTATCCGCCGAGGCCGGTGCCGAGAGGTGGTCCGACGGGCACGCCTATCAGCTCCGCGGCGCCTTCCCGGCTGAATACGGCGGGCGGCAGATGGCCTGCGCTGGAGAAGGAGCCCATGCCGCGCGCCGGGTCCACGCGTACGAGCAGACAGGTGGCGGGCCGCCGGGTGACGGCCTCGGAGATGGCGTTGTCCAGCTGCCGCAGCACCCGGTGCGGTGGCAGGTCGTTGGCCGCGACCTCGCGCAGCGTGGAGCGGTAGCTGTTCATGTCGACGGCGGCCTCCACGCCGTGGCCCATCACATCGCCCATCACGAGCAGCGTCCGGCCGAAGTGCAGCCGCACGGTCTCGAACCAGTCCCCGCCCACGAGGCTGCCGGATCCCGAGGGCAGGTACCGGGTGGCGACCTTGAGGTTGGGGTGCGGGAGGCCGGGGTCGGTCAGCAGGGCTCGCTGCAGCTTGAACGCGGTCCGCTCGGCCTGCTCGTACAGGCGGGCGTGTTCGACGGCGGTGGCTGCCCGCGCGGACACCGCCTGGACGCTCCGTACGTCGTCCTGAGTGAACCTGCCGTGGGTGCGGGCGACCAGCACGGCGCCGATTGCCCGGCCGTCGGCGATGAGCGGCATGGCCAGTCTTCGCTCGTCGAGGACGGGACGTCCGGCCCGCATCGCACGGACCGAGACCGGGACGGCGTCCGCGGAGGAGTGAGCGAGCAGCTCGTCCCGCCCTGACACGGCAGCGCGGTACACCCCACGCAGCTCCTCATCGCCCAGGTCACCGGTAGTGAGGGGAGAATTGGGAAGCAGGTCGACCGCCGCCGCGTCGGCAAGACCGGGACTGAGGTAACTGACCACTTCCAGGCACGTGGTCTCCGCGTCGAGAGTCGTCCCGATGCCTTCCCCGGTCTCCGCCAGTGAGAGGTACGACGGAGCTGCCTGCAGCTCGCCGGCCGACGCGGGCGCGGTCTCGACGATGACGCCCACGACACCGACGACTTCTCCATGGATCGTCAGACGGTGCCATGTGCAGCGGCTGAGTGCGGTCACCTGCGTGCGCGACACCCCGTCGGTGAGAACCCTGGTCAGCAGCAGCGTGGAGCCGACTCTCGGCCGGGCTCCCCAGCTGACGGGGCTGCCCGCCAGCCCTTCGTGCTCCTCCCCCGCGATCCGGCAGTAGGCGGCGTCCGCGACGACGTACCTGGCGTCTGTGTCGAGGACAGCCAGGCCCACGGAATCAGCCTGCGAGGAGGCGCTCTGGTACCCACCGAGGGAGTCGGCACTCACATGATCGCCTCCTCCGGGTCCTGGCCTTTCTCCCCAGTCCCATGCGCCTCACGTCTACCCGCATTGGCACACTTCAGCCAGGTCGCAGAACGGATTGTGGCGAGGCGGGCCGGGGCGAGCCTCAGGGCCCCGGGCTGATGCCTCCCTGGAGGCGTTCCAGGTCTGCGGGACGGACCTGGATGGCCAGAAGGGCGATCACCGCGGCGATCACCGTGAAGATGGCGGCCACGATGAAAGCGGCGGAGACCCCGGAGGTGAGCACTTCGTCGCCCCAGGGCGGCGGGAGTTGACCGGTGCGTTCGAAGAACAGCCGCTCCCCCGGTCCGGCCTGGGCCATGAAGCGCGGGACCTGCTCCTGGGCCTCGTTGCGGCTGGCCGTGCCGAACACCGTGACCAGGATGGCCAGGCCGAGCGAGCCGCCCACCTGCTGGGTGGTGTTGAGCATGCCGGATGCGGCACCCGACTCGTGCGTGGGCACTCCGGAGACGGCCATCAGCGTCAGCGAGACGAAGTTCATGCCCATGCCGAGACCGAAGATCAGCATCGGGCCCAGGATGCTGCCCGGATACGTGGAGTGGATGTCGGTCTGGGTCAGCCAGGACAGGCCCGTCGCGGCCAGGATCGCGCCTGTCACCATGAAGGGCTTCGGGCCGTATTTGGGCAGGAGTTGGGAGGCGATACCCGCGCCCACCGCGATGACCGCGCTCACCGGGAGGAAGGCGAGTCCCGCTTTCAGCGGGCTGAAGTCCAGCACGTTCTGCACGAAGAGCGTGAGGAAGAAGAACATGCCGAAGATCGCGGCGGCGAGGCTGAGCATGATTCCGTACGTGCCCGCGCGGTTACGGTCGGCGAACATGTGCAGCGGGGTGATCGGCTGTTTCGAGCGGCGTTCGACCAGGATGAAGGTGGTCAGGAGCAGCACAGCGGCCCCGAACGACGCGAGCGTGAACCTGTCGCGCCAGCCGTCCTGCGCGGCCCGGATGAAGCCGTAGACCAGCGCGACCATGCCGAGCGTGGAGGTCAGCGCGCCGGCCAGGTCGAAGTGGCCGGGATGGCGCTCGGACTCCTTGATGTGGCGGGGGGTCGCCAGAACGATGAGCAGGGCGATCGGCACATTGACGAAGAACACCCAGCGCCAGTCGAGCCATTCGACGAGGACGCCGCCCGCCAGCAGACCGATCGCGCCGCCGCCCGCGGAGACCGCGGCGAAGACGCCGAACGCCCGGTTGCGGGCCGGGCCTTCGGTGAACGTCGTGGTGATCAGCGCGAGCGCGGTCGGTGACGCTATGGCGCCGCCGACGCCCTGAAGGGCGCGCGCGGCCAGGAGCTGGCCGGAGTTCTGGGACAGCCCGCCGAGCAGGGAAGCGAGCGCGAACAGCAGTACTCCGAAGACGAAGACCCTGCGGCGGCCGAGGATGTCCCCGGCGCGGCCGCCGAGGAGCAGCAGACCGCCGAACGTGAGCGTATAGGCGCTGACCACCCAGGACAGGCTCGTGGTGGAGAAGTTCAGCGAGCTCTGGATGTGCGGGAGAGCGATGTTCACGATGGTGATGTCGAGAACCACCATCAACTGACAGGAGGCGATGACGAAAAGCGCGATCCCATCGCCGCTGCCGCCCTGCTTCTTCGGGGCGGTTCTTTTGGAGGTGGGCGTCGGCTGCGGGGGCGTCATGGCGGATCGCGTCCCTCTTACGAGGGTCAGTAGACGATTCCGTCTACCAATCGACCGTAAGCCCGGCGCGGGACCGTGACCAGTCGATCAAGACCCGCTGACAACCGGCTCCGCAACGAAGGTGCGCAGGGCCGTGGACAGGGCCTCCGGCTGGTCCTCGGCGATGAGCGTGCAGCTGTCCTCGATCTCCAACAGCCGCCCCTGCGGCAGCAGTTCGGCCAGCCGCCTGCCGTGTTCGCGCGGCATCATCCGGTCCTGGGCCGCCCAGATGACAAGCGCGGGCCGGTCGAATTTCCGCAGTCCCTCGACCGCCTCCAGGAGTTCGGTCCTGCGCACGCCCGCGTTGTAGCGCTTGAAGTCCGCCCTGATGGCCTTGTCGGTGAGCAGGGGCCGCAGCCAGCCGTCGGCGATCTCGGGCGGTACGGGACGCTTGGTGAGCGCGCCGAGTCCGATGGGCAGTCGGCGCAGCGGCTTCAGCGCCAGGATCCGGGCCATCAGCGCGATGCCGCCCGGCACCTTGCAGACGAGGGAAATCATCTTGCCGGGTGCGCCCGGCGGGTAGTTGTCGAAGGCCTCGCAGGAGATGAGCACGAGCCGGGCGAGCCGCTCGGGATGGCGTCCTGCGACGGTCTGGGCGCGCCCGCAGTCGTTCTCGACGAGGGTCACATCGCGCAGGTCCAGGAGGTCCAGGAACTCCGCGATCAGCTCGTTGACGGAGTCGGGGGTGAGCGGGACGTCCGGGCGCATGGCGGTGCGGTGCGAGCCGTACGGCAGGGTCGGGGCGATACAGCGGTGGTCCCGTCCCAGGTCGGCGACCACCTTGCGCCAGACCGTCGCGTCGTGGACCAGCCCGTGCAGCAGGACCACGACCGGGCCCGGGCCTCCGCTGTCCTCGTATGCGAGCGTCCCTGCCTCGAGCTCGATCTCCGGCATGGCGTCTCCCCTCGTACCGGTACGGGCATAACGATGTTATGCCCGTCAGGGGAGCACGGCCAAGCCCTCAAGCTCCACCAGCGCTACGTCGTCCCAGAGGCGGACCACCCCGATCACCGCCATCGCGGGGTAGTCGCGGCCGGCCAACCGCCGCCAGATCCGACCCAGTTCGGGCGCGTGCGCGCGGTAGTCGGCCACATCGGTGGCGTAGACGGTGACTCGGGCCAGGTCCTGCGGGGCGCCGCCGGCGGCCGCGAGGGCGGTGAGGAGATTGGCCAGCGCGGTCTCGAACTGCTCGGGCAGCGTCTCGCCGACGATCTTGCCCTCGGTGTCGAGGGCGGTCTGCCCGGCCAGGAACACGATCCGCGTGCCGGTGGCGGTGACGGCGTGGGAGAAGCCGGTGGGCGGGGAGAGCTCCGCCGGATTGTGGCGGTGCAGGCTCATGCGTACGGCTCCTTCGTGCCCTTCGCGTACGGTCCCTCGGCGTGCAGCTCGTGGGCGTGCAGCTCCTCGGCGTACAACTCCTTGGCGATGATCGTGCGCTGAACCTCGGTGGCGCCCTCGTAGATCCGGGGCGCACGGACTTCACGGTACAGATGTTCCAGTAGATGGCCGCGCTGGAGCGCGCGTGCCCCGTGCAGCTGGACGGCGGCGTCCACGACATGCTGCGCGGTCTCCGTGGCGAGCAGCTTCGCCATCGCGGACCGTTTCGGCACATCGGCGGCGCCTTCGTCGTACGCCGCGGCCGCCGCGTAGACGAGAAGCCGCGCGGCTTCGATACGGGTGGCCATCTCCGCGACCTGGTGGGCGACCGACTGGAGGTCCTTGAGGGGACCGCCGAAGGCACAGCGCCGGGCGATGTGGCCGAGCGTCGCATCCAGGGCCGCCTGGGCCATCCCGACGGCGAAAGCGCCGACGCTGGGACGGAAGAGGTTCAGGGTGTTCATCGCGACGCGGAAGCCCCGGTCCTCGTCGCCGAGCACATCGTCCCTGGTCACCGGGACATCGGTGAAGGTCAACGCACCGATGGGATGCGGCGAGAGCATCTCCAGCGCGGCACCGGCAAGGCCCGGCCGGTCGGCGGGGACGAGGAAGGCGGTCACACCACGGGCGCCCGCGCCCTGTGTCGTACGGGCGAAGACGGTGTAGAAGTCGGCTTCGGGGGCGTTGGAGATCCAGCGCTTCTCCCCGCTCAGCCGCCAACCCCCTTGATCCGGAACGGCTTTGAGGGCGAGAGCGGCCGCGTCCGAGCCGGCGTCAGGCTCGCTGAGCGCGAAGGCGGCGACGGCGCGGCCGGCGATCACCTCGGGGAGCCAGCGTTCCCGCTGCGCGGCCGTACCCGCCTGGACGATGGGGTAGCTGCCCAGTCCCTGGAGGGCGAGCGCGGTCTCGGCCTCCGTGCATCCGTAGGCGAGGGACTCGCGCAGCAGGCACAGCTCAAGCGCTCTTGCTCCCGCTCCCACCGCGGCCGTGGCCTCCGCTCCTGCTGGGGAGCCCGCCGCCGCACCGAACAGCCGCTCAAGCAAGCCCAGTTCACCGAGAGCGGCCACCAGGGGGCGGTTGACGCGACCCGGCTCCGCTTTCTCCGCGAGCGGTCGCAGCTTCTCGGCGGCCAGCGTACGCAATTGCGTACACCAGGCGGTCTGTACCGGATCGAGCGAGAATACGGGCATTCGTGCCCCCACTTCTGACGCATCTATCGCGGACCGTTGACTGTCGTCACCTTCACGATACGCTCGTTTGGCGACCCCACCACGAGAAGGGGGCGAACCATGGAGCTGTCACCCTCGGCCCACCGCGACACCTTTGCGCGCGACCATCTCCCGCCCGCCGGGCAGTGGCCGGAACTCCTCTTCGAGCTGCCCTCGCTGCGCTATCCGCAGCGGCTCAACTGCGGGGCCGAGCTGCTGGACCGTACGATCGACCGCTTCGGCGCCAACCGGCCCGTCTTCCGTACCGGGGGCGGCGAGATCTGGACGTACGCAGAGCTGCGCGACCAGGTCGACCGGATCGCCCATGTCCTGACTTCCAGCCTGGGAGTCGTCCCCGGAAACCGCGTCCTGCTGCGCGGCCCCACCACGCCCTGGCTCGCGGCCTGCTGGCTGGCGGTGATGAAGGCCGGCGCGGTGGCAGTCACCGTCCTCGCCCAGCAGCGCGCCAAGGAGCTGGCCACGGTGTGCGAGATCGCCGCCGTCAGCCACGCCCTGTGCGACATCCGCTCGCTCGACGACCTGGCGAAGGCCGAGGTGCCGGGGCTGCGCATCACGGGCTACGGCGGCGACTCCCCCGACGATCTGCTGCGGCTCGCCGCCGCCGGGACCGGTGAGCCGTACGAGGCGGTGGCGACCGCGGCCGACGATGTCGCGCTGATCGCCTTCACCTCGGGCACGACCGGCCGCCCCAAGGGGTGCATGCACTTCCACCGGGATGTGCTGGCCGTCGCGGACACCTTCTCCGCGCAGGTGCTGCGGCCACAGGCCGACGACGTCTTCGCGGGCAGCCCGCCGCTTGGCTTCACCTTCGGGCTGGGCGGTCTGGTGATCTTCCCGATGCGGGCGGGCGCATCCGCGCTGTTGCTCGAACAGGCGGGCCCGACACAGCTGTTGCCCGCGATCGCCGCGCACCGGGTGTCGGTCCTGTTCACCGCGCCCACCGCGTACCGCGTGATGCTGGCCGGCCTCGACGGGCACGACACCGCCTCGCTGCGGCGGTGTGTGTCGGCCGGTGAGAATCTGCCCGCCGCCACCTGGCAGGCCTGGCAGGAACAGACCGGGCTGCGCATCATCAACGGCATCGGCGCGACCGAGCTGCTGCACATATTCATCTCGGCGGCGGACGGGGCGATCAGACCGGGCACCACCGGGATTCCGGTTCCCGGCTGGCAGGCGCGGGTGGTGGACCGTTCCGGCCGGCCGGTAGCGGACGGGGAGCCGGGCCTGCTGGCCGTGCGCGGCCCGGTGGGCTGTCGCTATCTGACCGACCCCCGGCAGCTGGAGTATGTGCACGACGGCTGGAACCTCACCGGTGACACGTATGTGCGTGAACCCGACGGCTACTTCCGTTACGTCGCCCGCGCCGACGACATGATCATTTCTGCCGGCTACAACGTCGCGGGGCCCGAGGTGGAGGACGCGCTGCTGCACCACCCGGATGTGGCGGAGGCCGCGGTTGTCGGCCGCCCCGATGAGCTGCGAGGACAGATCGTGGTGGCGTACGTCGTGCTGCGTGCGGGAGTCCCGGCCGGCGAGGACACCGCCGCCGCGCTCACCGACTCGGTGAAGCGGCGCCTGACACCGTACAAATGCCCGCGCGAGATCGTCTTCCTCGACGCGCTTCCGCGCACCCCCACCGGCAAGCTGCAGCGCTTCCGCCTGCGGGCCCTAGAGTGATCACGTGGCCGAGCAGCACACTCCCCGTTCCCTGATCGTCACCCTCTACGGCGCCTACGGACGCGAACGGCAGGGCCCCATCCCCGTGGCCGAGCTCATTCGCCTCCTGGCGGTTCTGGGCGTGGATGCGCCGTCCGTGCGCTCCTCGGTCTCCCGGCTCAAACGCCGCGGCCTGCTCGTCCCCGAACGCACGCTGGACGGTGCGGCCGGCTACGCCCTGTCGCCCGCCGCCCGTCAGCTGCTCGACGACGGCGACCGGCGGATCTACGCCCGGCACGCCCCGCTGCTGTCCGACGGCTGGGTGCTCGCCGTCTTCTCGGTGCCCGAGGCCGAGCGCCACAAGCGCCATCTGCTGCGTTCGCGGCTGGGGCGGCTCGGCTTCGGGTCGGCGGCGCCCGGGGTGTGGATCGCCCCCGCGTGGCTGTACGAGGAGACCCGGCACACGCTGCGCCGTCTCCAGCTCGACCCGTACGTCGAACTGTTCCGCGGCGAGCACCTCGGCTTCGCGGCGACGGCGGAGGCGGTGGCGCGCTGGTGGGATCTGGGCGCGATCGCCAAGCAGCACGAGGAGTTCCTGGATCTGCACGAGCCGGTACTACGGGCGTGGGAAGCGCGCGGTGAGGTGCCGGCGCGGGACGCCTACCGCGACTACCTGCCGGCGCTGGACTCCTGGCGGCAGCTGCCGTACATCGATCCGGGTCTGCCGGCCGAGCTGCTACCACAGGGCTGGCCCGGCGGACGGTCGGCGGAGGTCTTCGCGCGGCTGCACGCGCTGCTGCGCGACGCGGGTGCGGAGTTCGTGCGGCTCAGCTCAGAGTGAGCCGCGGTTTCGGGGCGTCGGCGCGGCCGGTCGGGGGCTTGCGGCTGCCCGCCCGGTAGGGATCGGGCCACAGTGCCGCCGCTCCCGCGTAGTCCTGGTCCGCTGCCGCGTGCAGGGTCCAGTGGGGGTCGTACAGATGCGGCCTGGCCAGCGCGCAGAGGTCTGCGCGCCCCGCCAGCAGGAGCGAGTTGACGTCGTCCCAGGAGGAGATCGCGCCGACCGCGATGACGGGGATACCCAGGGCGTTGCGGATCCGGTCGGCGTACGGGGTCTGGTACGAGCGGCCGTACTCCGGCTGTTCGTCGGGGACCACCTGCCCCGTCGACACGTCGATCGCGTCCGCGCCATGGGCGGCGAAGGCTCGGGCGATCTCGACCGCGTCCTCGGCTGTGGTGCCGCCGCGTGCCCAGTCGGTGGCGGAGATACGGACGGTCATGGGCCGGTCGTCGGGCCAGATGCCGCGCATCGTGTCGAAGACTTCGAGGGGGAAGCGGAGTCGGTTTTCCAGGGAGCCGCCATAGGCGTCCGTCCGCCGGTTGGTGAGCGGGGAGAGGAAGCCGGAGAGGAGGTAGCCGTGGGCGCAGTGGAGTTCGAGCAGGTCGAACCCGCAGTGGGCGGCGCGCCGGGTCGCGGCGGCGAACTGCTCGCGGATGTCGGTGAGTCCGGCGCGGTCCAGGGCGTGCGGGACCTGGTTGACGCCGGGGCGGTACGGGAGCGGTGAGGCGGCGGCGAGGGGCCAGTTCCCCTCGTCCAGCGGCTTGTCGATGCCTTCCCACATCAGCTTGGTGGAGCCCTTGCGGCCGGAGTGACCGAGCTGGACGCCGATCGCCGTGCCGGGCGAGTGGTGGTGCACGAAGTCGGTGACGCGCCGCCAGGCGGCGCCCTGTTCGGGGGTGTAGAGGCCGGTGCAACCAGGGGTGATGCGGCCCTCGGCGCTCACACAGACCATCTCGGTCATCACCAGGCCGGCTCCGCCGAGGGCCCGTGCGCCGAGGTGTACGAGGTGGAAGTCGCCGGGGACGCCGTCCACGGCGGAGTACATGTCCATGGGTGAGACGACGACCCGGTTGCGGAGGGTGAGTCCGCGCAGGCTGAAGGGGGTGAACATCGGCGGTGTGCCGGGCGGGCAGCCGAAGTCGCGCTCGACGGCGTCGGTGAACGCCGGGTCGCGCAGCCGCAGATTGTCGTGGGTGACGCGGCGGCTGCGGGTGAGGAGATTGAAGGCGAACTGCCGTGGCGGCTGGTCGAGGTAGCCGGCGAGCTCCTCGAACCAGCGGAGGCTGGCGGCCGCCGCGCGCTGCGTGGACTCGACGACCGGGCGGCGCTCCGTCTCGTACGCGGCGAGTGCGGCGGGCAGGTCAGGCTGTTCCTCGACGCAGGCGGCGAGCGCGAGGGCGTCCTCGACGGCGAGCTTCGTGCCGGAGCCGATGGAGAAGTGGGCGGTGTGGGCGGCGTCGCCGAGAAGCACTGTATTGCCGTGGGACCAGCGGTCGTTGACGACGGTGCGGAAGGCGATCCAGGAGGAGCTGTTGGAGCGGAGGCCGCGGCCGCCGAGGGCTTCCGCGAAGATCTTGGAGCAGAGATCCGTGGACTCCTGCTCGTCGGCCGTGTCGAAGCCGGCGGCCCGCCATACCTCTTCGCGCATCTCCACGATGACGGTGCTGGCATCGAGGGCGTACGGGTAGCCGTGCAGCTGCATCACTCCGTGCTCGGTCTCGGCGATCTCGAAGCGGAAGGCGTCGAAGGCGAAGTCGGCGGCGAGCCAGATGTAGCGGCAGCGGTGGGTGGTGACGCGCGGCGCGAATGTGTCGGCGTGCGCCTCACGGGTGAGGCTGTGCACCCCGTCCGCCGCGATGACCAGGTCGTACGCGGCGGCGAGTTCGGCGGCGGGCGGGGCGGGGGTGCGGAAGCGGAGGCGCACGCCGAGGGATTCGCAGCGCCCGTGCAGTATCTCCAGCAGGCGTCGTCGCCCGAGGGCGGCGAAGCCGTGCCCGCCGGAGGTGAGGGTGCGGCCGCGGTGGACGATGTCGATGTCGTCCCACCGTACGAACTCGTCCTGGAGCGCGCGGTAGATGACCGGGTCGGCGTGCTCGATCCCGCCGAGGGTCTCGTCGGAGAGGACGACGCCGAAGCCGAAGGTGTCGTCGGGGGCGTTGCGCTCCCAGACCGTGATGTCGCGTTCGGGGCCGAGCCGCTTGAGCAGCGCGGCGGCATACAGCCCACCGGGCCCACCGCCGATGACTGCCACGCGGAGGGCGCGTCGGCGTGCCTCGGGCGCGGTGGCCGTCGGCCGGCCGGGCTGGGGGACCCCGACCCTCTGCTCGGCCGGGGAGCCGGAGGTCCGGGCCGACTGCGGCGCACGCCCGGGAAATTCAAGCCCCGCCCGCGATTGAGGCGCGGGGGTCCGGGGGCGGAGCCCCTGCGCGGGGGCCGGGGCGGAGCCGCGGGGTGGGCGGCGTGGCATCGTCAGCGCCCCCGCCACTTCGGCGGGCGCTTCTCCGTGAAAGCGGCGTGGAACTCCGCGTAGTCCTCGCCGTTCATCAGCAGCGCCTGCGTCGCCGCGTCGAGTTCGACCGACGCCGCGAGCGGCATGTCGAGCTCGGCCGTGAGCAGCGCCTTGGTCTGCGCATACGCCAGGGCCGGGCCCTCCGCGAGGTGGCGGGCCAGCTCCGCGGCCCGCTCGTCCGACCGGCCCTCGTCCGTCAACTCGCTGATCAGACCGATCCGTTCGGCCTCGGGCGCGCGGACCGGTTCGCCGAGCATCAGCAGCCGGGTGGCGTGGCCGAGGCCGACCACCCTCGGCAGCAGATACGCCGCGCCCATGTCGCCGCCCGAGAGCCCCACCTTGGTGAAGAGGAACGCGAAACGGGCCGACGGGTCCGCGATACGGAAGTCCGCGGCCAGCGCCAGCACCGCACCGGCCCCCGCCGCGACGCCGTGCACCGCCGCGATCACCGGGAAGGGGCATTCGCGCAGCGCCCGTACGACCTGCCCGGTCATCCGGTTGAAGTGGAGGAGCTGGGCGGTGTCCATGGAGAGCGTCGCGCCGATGATCTCGTCGACGTCACCGCCGGAGCAGAATCCGCGCCCTTCCCCGCCCAGCACCAGTACTCGTACGGACCGCTCCCGCGCCAGCTCGGCCAGCAAGTCACGCAGGTCGGCGTAGGCGCCGAAGGTGAGGGCGTTGAGCTTCTCCGGACGGGCGAGGGTGACGGTCGCGACCCCGTCGTCCGTCGTGAGCCGCAGATGGCGCCACTGTTCGGTGCGCTGCGCGGAGCTGGAAAAGGGGCTCATGGAGTGTGGCCTCCTTCAGCGGGCGGGCTGCTGCCTGCCACTCGAAGCTATCACCCTTACGTGACTCCCGTCACGACTGCGCGATACGCCGATTGTACCGATGCAAAGGTCCCGTCCCAGTTGTGGCACAGGTCCTATCCAAGGCGGGCCCCAGCCCCTTGTCCGGCGTCTTGCGCTTCATAAGGTTGAAAGCACGACGTCGAACCTCGAATGGACCGCCCGCCTTGCTCGAACTCTCCGGCCTGCCCGTCCCTGCCTCGTGGCGCATCGCGCTGCCGCACACCGCGGCAGCCGTGCCCATCGCCCGCGCCCTGATCCGTACGGCGCTGGCGGACATCAAGGTGCCGGCGGACAGCGACACGGCCGAGCTGCTCACGGCGGAGCTCGTCGCCAACGCGGTGGAGCACACCAGTAGCGAGACCCCCATCGAGCTGGTGGTGGAACTCCTGCCGACGGGCTGTCAGGTGGAGGTCCATGACGGCGACCCCGCCCCGCCGGGCGACTGGCCCCGGCCCGGGCCCGGCCAGGCCCCCGACGCCTGGCAGGAGCACGGCCGGGGGCTGCTGCTGATCCGTGCGCTGAGCTCGGCCTGCGGGCACCGCCTCACCGACGGGGGCAAGGCGGTCTGGTTCACGCTCCCGTCGCGGAGCCGGCCTCCTGCCGCATGATTATCCGGCGGAGGCGAGCGTGGCGACCATAACCGCCTTGATCGTGTGCATACGGTTCTCCGCCTCGTCGAAGACGACGGAGTGCTCCGATTCGAAGACCTCGTCGGTGACTTCGAGCTCGGTCAGGCCGTGGCTCTCATGGATCTCGCGAGCGACCTTTGTGCTCAGGTCGTGGAAGGCGGGGAGGCAGTGCAGGAACTTCACGTCCGTGTTGCCGGTGGCGCGCAGCACGTCCATGGTCACGACATACGGACCGAGCACCTTGATGCGCTCGTCCCAGATCTCCTTGGGCTCCCCCATCGACACCCAGACGTCGGTGGCGACGAAGTCCGCACCCTGGACTCCCTCGGCGATGTCCTCGGTGAGGGTGATCCGGGCGCCGCTGGTCTCGGCGGCCGCGCGGGCACGGGTCACGATCTCCTCGGCCGGCCAGTACGACCTGGGCGCGACGATCCGTACGTCCATGCCCAGCAGCGCGCCGGTGACCAGGTAGGAGTTGCCCATGTTGAAGCGGGCGTCCCCGAGGTAGGCGAAGGAGATCCGTTCGAGCGGCTTGTCACTGTGCTCGGTCATGGTGAGCACGTCGGCGAGCATCTGGGTGGGGTGCCAGTCGTCGGTGAGGCCGTTGTAGACCGGCACCCCGGCGTGCGCGGCGAGCTCCTCGACGGTGGACTGGCCGTCACCGCGGAATTCGATGGCGTCGAACATGCGGCCAAGCACCCGCGCGGTGTCCTTGGCGGACTCCTTGCTGCCGATGTGCGAACCGGCCGGGTCGATATACGTCGTCGAAGCGCCCTGGTCGGCCGCCGCGACCTCGAACGAGCAGCGCGTACGGGTCGACGACTTCTCGAAGATCAGCGCGATGTTCTTGCCGCGCAGTCGCTGGACCTCGGCGCCCGCTCGCTTGGCGGCCTTGAGCTCGGCGGCCAGACCGATCAGGCCGCGGAACTCCTCGGCGGTGAAGTCCAGCTCCTTGAGGAAGTGGCGGCCTTCGAGATGTATCGCCATGGTGGCTGCTCCTGGGTCGCGAATGCGGTGACCGTGGAAGTATATACAGGCCTCCGCATTGCTATACGGCGCATTGCTGCACGGCCGCGTTGCCATACACCGCCTCCATCGCCGGCCGCGGCGGCGTACGGCACTACACGGCCTCGCGTTCGAACGGACAGCTCATACAGCGAGGGCCTCCACGACCCCGGCCCAGCTCGCTGCCGGGGATCTCGATCACTTCGATGCCCTGTTTACGCAGATGGGTATTTGTCGTGACATTGCGCTCGTACGCCACGACGACGCCCGGCTCGACGGCGAGCACATTGCAGCCGTCGTCCCACTGCTCGCGCTCCGCCGAGTGCACGTCCTGCGTCGCCGTGAGCACCCGGATCTCCTTCAGCCCCAGCGCGGCGGCGATCGCGCTGTGCATGTGCTCGGGCGGATGATCGCTGACCTTGAGGGCCTGAGGTCCGACGGCCGGTTCGATGGTGTACGAGCGGAGCATGCCGAGCCCCGCGTACTGGGTGAAGGTGTCGCGGTCGACCATCGTCATCACGGTGTCGAGATGCATCAAGGCCCGCCGCTTGGGCATGTCCAGCGCCACGATGGTGCGGGCGGAGCCGGCCGCGAACAGTCCGCGCGCCAGCATCTCCACGGCCTGCGGAGTGGTGCGCTCACTCATCCCGATCAGCACCGCGCCATTGCCGATGACCAGGACGTCGCCGCCCTCAATGGTTGAGGGGTAGTCGTCCTGCCCCTCCGACCAGTGGTGGAACTCCCCCGCCCGCGGGCTGGTGAACAGCGGGTGGTGCTTGTAGATCGCCTCGAAGTGGACGGTCTCGCGCTGCCGGGCCGGCCAGCGCATGGCGTTGATGGAGACGCCGTCATAGATCCAGGCGGAGGTGTCGCGGGTGAAGAGGTGGTTGGGCAGCGGGCGGAGGAGAAAGTCGTCCAGGTCCATCACATGGAAGCGGACGGAGGTCGGCTCGGGATGACCGGCGAGGAACTCCCGCTTGGTCATCCCGCCGACGAGCGCCTCGACCAGGTCGGACGTGGGCAGCTCGTCGAAGACGGATCTGAGGTGATCGGTGGCGAGCGGCCCGTACTCCTTCTCGGCGAAGACCCGGTCCAGGACGAGCTTTCTGGCCTCCGGGAGCTCCAGCGACTCGCGCAGAAGATCGCCGAAGAGGTGCACCTCCACCCCACGGTCACGCAGGACGTCCGCGAACCCGTCATGCTCCTGACGGGCGCGGCGCACCCACAGCACATCGTCGAAGAGCAGAGCGTCCTTGTTACTGGGGGTGAGGCGCTTCAGCTCCAGATCTGGCCGGTGCAGTATGACCTGGCGCAGCCGCCCGGTCTCGGAGTCGACGTGGAATCCCATGCCTCCATCCTCACCGCGCGGAGCGCCATTCACCCGGCGAATGGTCCACCAGATCCACCCGAACAGTTCACAGCCGGGGGTCGACCGGCTCCGACTCCAGTGCCAGCACGGCGAAGACCGCCTCGTGGACCCGCCACAGCGGCTCGCCGTCGGCCAGCCGGTCCAGCGCCTCCAGGCCGAGTGCGTACTCCCGCAGCGCCAGCGAGCGCTTGTGGTTCAGGAACCGGTTGCGCAGCCGCTCCAGGTTCTCCGGGCGGGTGTACTCGGGACCGTAGATGATCCGCAGGTACTCGCGGCCGCGGACCTTGATGCCCGGCTGCACGAGCCGGCCCTTCTCGTCCCTGGCGAGTGCCTGGAGCGGCTTGACGACCATGCCTTCGCCGCCCCTTCCGGTCATCTCCAGCCACCAGTCGACCCCGGCGCCGACCGAGGCCTCGTCGCCGGTCTCGACGACCAGCCGCCGGGTGACCTGGAGCAGGCCCGTCGGGTCGTGCTCCACCAGCCGGTCCAGCCATGCCAGTTGCTCGTCGTGCGGCACGGACGCCAGCGAACGCCCCTGCGCGGCGAGGATCTGGAACGGAGCGAGCCGCACCCCGTCAAGCCCCTCGGTCGTCCAGCAGTAACGCCGGTACGCCTCGGTGAACGCGGCGGCGTCACCGGAGCGTCCGCGCTGCTTGGCCAGCAGCCCCTCCACCTCGACGCCGCGCGCGACCGCCGCTTCGAGGGCCGCCGTGGCGCCGGGGAAGACAGCACGGGAGGCGGCGCCGACCGCCGCGTACTGCGAGCGCAGCAGCCCGGACGCCTTGAGCGACCAGGGCATCAGCTCGGCGTCCAGCAGCAGCCAGTCAGTGTCGAGTTCCTGCCAGAGACCGGCTTCGGTGACGGACGTACGCAGCCGGTCGAGGATCTCTTCGGTGACGGCTTCATCGTCGAAGAACGGTCGTCCGGTCCGGGTGTGCAACGCGCCGGTCGGCCCTCCTCCATTGCCTCCGGCATGGGAGGTACCCCCGACCCCGAACCGCTCGCGCGCGGCCTCGGCGTCACGGCAGACGAGCACCACCGCCCGCGAGCCCATGTGCTTCTCCTCGCACACGACCTTGGCGACGCCGTCCGCCCGGTACTGTGCGAAGGCCTCAGCCGGGTGCTCCAAATAGCCTGCTTCCCTCGATGTCGCGGTCGGCGACATCGTCGGCGGCAGATAGGCGAGCAGCCGCGGGTCGACGGCGAAACGGCTCATGACTTCGAGCGCCGCCGCGGCGTTCTCCTCGCGTACGCCGATGCGCGCCATGTGCCGGGTCTCCACGACCCGCCGCCCCTGCACATCGGCGAGGTCCAGCGGACGGCCCTCACCGCCGCCGGGCGCCTCGGTGACGAGGGGCCGCACCGGCTCGTACCAGACCTTCTCGGCCAGTACGTCGACGAGCTCACGCTCCGGCCAGCGCAGCGCGGTCATCCGGCCGCCGAAGACGGCTCCGGTGTCCAGGCAGATGGTGTTGTTGATCCACGATGTGTTGGGCACGGGTGTGTGGCCGTAGACCACAGCGGCGCGTCCTCGGTAGTCCTCCGCCCACGGGTAGCGCACGGGCAGGCCGAACTCGTCGGTCTCGCCGGTCGTGTCGCCGTACAGCGCGTGCGAGCGGACCCGGCCGGAGGTGCGCCCGTGGTACTTCTCGGGCAGACCGGCGTGACAGACGACCAGCTTGCCCTCGTCCAGGACGTAGTGGCTGACCAGGCCATCGATGAATTCCCGCACTTGCTCGCGGAAGGAGTCGTCCTCCTTCTCCAACTGCTCGATGGTCTCGGCCAGTCCGTGCGTGTGCTGGACGTTCCGGCCCTTCAGGTAGCGGCCGAGCTTGTTCTCATGGTTCCCGGGCACACACAGGGCGTTGCCCGACGCGACCATGCTCATCACCCGGCGCAGCACACCGGGGCTGTCGGGTCCCCGGTCGACGAGGTCGCCGACGAAGACGGCCGTACGTCCTGCGGGGTGTGCGCCGTCCACATAACCGAGTTTGGCGAGCAGGGTCTCCAGCTCGGAGCTGCAGCCGTGAATGTCGCCGATGATGTCGAAGGGCCCCGTGAGGTGCGTGAGGTCGTTATAGCGACGCTCAAGGACGACCTCAGCTGCCTCGACCTCCTCCACGCTGCGCAGGATGTGCACCTTGCGGAAGCCTTCGCGCTCCAGTCCGCGCAGCGAGCGGCGCAGTTCACGGCGGTGACGCTGGATGACATGGCGAGGCATCCCGGCCCGGTCGGGGCGTACCGCATTGCGCTCGGCGCACACCTCTTCCGGCAGGTCGAGGACGACGGCGATCGGCAGCACGTCGTACTGGCGCGCAAGCTGCACCAGCTGCCTGCGACTCTCCGACTGCACGCTGGTGGCGTCGACGACGGTCAGCCGCCCGGCCGCGAGCCGCTTGCCCGCGATGTAGTGCAGAACGTCGAAGGCGTCGCCGCTCGCGCTCTGGTCGTTCTCGTCGTCGGCGACGAGGCCACGGCAGAAGTCGGAGGAGATGACCTCGGTGGGCTTGAAGTGCTTGCGGGCGAAAGTGGACTTGCCGGATCCGGTGGCGCCGATGAGGACGACGAGAGACAGGTCGGTCACCGGGAGTCGGCGCCTCGCCGGCGCGGCGGTCGTGGTGGTCGTGCTGCTCATGCGGCCTTCGCCTCCCTCTCGGTCTCGGCCTTGTCGGTCCTGGTGAAGACAGCCATCTGCGTCGGCGGCCCCACCTCCGGGTCGTCGGGACCCACGGGGACGAACTCGAGGCCGTAGCCGTCCCGTTCGGCGACGCCCTCCGCCCAGGCGCGGAACTCGGCGCGCGTCCACTCGAAGCGGTGGTCGCCGTGGCGCACATGCCCGGCGGGCAGCGTCTCCCAGCGGACGTTGTACTCGACATTGGGCGTGGTGACGATCACCGTCCGCGGTCGGGCCGACCCGAACACGGCGTACTCCAGGGCGGGCAGCCGCGGCAGATCGAGGTGCTCGATGACCTCGCTGAGCACGGCGGCGTCGTATCCGGCCAGTCGCTTGTCGGTGTAGGTGAGTGAGCCCTGCAGCAGCTTGACCCGCGCGGCCTGCCGCTCGCCCATCCGGTCCAGTTTCAGCCGGCGCCCGGCGATGGTCAGCGCGCGTACCGACACATCCACTCCGACAATCTCGGAGAAGCGCACGTCCTTGAGCAGCGCCTGCACCAACTGGCCCTGACCGCAGCCCAGATCGAGCACCCGGGTCGCCCCGGCACCGTGCAGCGCCCGGAGAATCGCCTCCCGCCGCTGCTCGGCGAGCGGCACCGGCTTCTCTTCAGTGTCGGTCGTCTCGTCCACGGCGTTGTCCACGTCCTCGACCTCGAGGTCGTCGGACTCAGCGAGCCGCACCAGCTCGAGCCGCTCCATCGCCTGCCGGGTCAGCCCCCAGCGCCGGGACAGATAGCGGCTCGTGATCAGCTTCTGCTCCGGGTGCTCGGCCAGCCAGCCCTCGCCCGCCCGCAGCAGCTTGTCCACCTCGTCGGGCGCCACCCAGTAGTGCTTGGCGTCATCCAGCACCGGCAGCAGGACGTACAGCTGGCGCAGCGCGTCGGCGAGCCGTAGCTCCCCCTCCAGCACCAGGTGTACGTATCGCGAGTCGCCCCACTCGGGGAACTGCTCGTCCAGCGCCACCGGCTGCGCCTGCACCGATGTCCAGCCCAGCGGCCCGAAGAGCTTGTGGACCAGCTCGGCGCCACCGCGCGCGGGCAGCGCGGGCACCTCGATACGCAGGGGTATCGCGGCCTCGGCGCGCTCGGGCAGCGCGGCGCAGACACCCCGCAGGGCGCTCTTGAAGACAGTGCTCATGGCGACGGACAGCAACGAGGACGCGGCGTACGGCCGGTCGTTGACGTACTGCGCGAGCGCCGAATCGGGCGCGCCGCCGCGGCCCTTGCCCTTGCCGCGCCTCACCAGCGCCACCGGATCCACCTCCAGCAGCAGGGCGGCCGTGCAGCGCTCGGCGGATGCCTCGGGGTAGAAGACATGCGCCGTGCCGTGCGAGGTGGAGAACCTCTGCGCCTTGTCGGGATGCTTGTGCAGCAGAAAGCCGAGGTCGGTGGCGGGACGTTCTGGAGTACCGCTCGTACTGATCGTCAGGAACATCCGACGCACCTCTTGACCTTTGCTTACACGGGGTTGAAACGACTGTGACCTGCTAGGACGGGTTTCAGAGGCTATAGGAGGCAGTCGGAGCCAACCACCGGGTTTCGACCCCGATTCGACCCGGTCCGCTCGGAGGCAGTCAGAGGCAACACCGGCAGCCCCTCGTGAAGTCCCGCGTAGCGCTGCCGGAGTTCCCGGGCAATGAGCCGGTTCAGCTGGACCCCAGCCTGGTGAACTCGGCTCCTTTGCCGCCGAACCGCAGGCGACTCGGCGCGTCGCGCAGGTGGAGGTCAGGCCGGACACCCGGCCGCTCTTGAACGTCGGCGCACGAGGACTTGACCGGGGGTGACGTGGACCAGGTGTGGGCCGCCCCCGCCCGCCGGAGTGAGGGGCGGCCCCCGGGCATGCCGTCCGACTTGCGTGCTGCGAGGCAGGACACCGAATCCGTGCTGCTGGTGGTCTCCGAGCTGGTGGCGAACGCGGTGCTGTATGCCCGTCCGCCGCTGCTCCTGCACCTGGTGCGTGATCGCATCGGCTCCTGGGTGTGGGTGGGTGTCACGGACGGCGCCCCCACCGGAGAGAGCGCCTGGACTGCCCCACGGGAGGACGATGAGCACGGGCGCGGCCTGGTCATAGTCGATGCCCCCGCACCGGCCCATGGAACCCGGAACCACGCAAGCGGCCGCGTGATCCACTGGGCGGCTCTGAACTGGTCGGTCGGCCCGGCGGTTAGGCTGTGCATGTGCCCCGACCTGCCAATCCCCTCGTCCGCGAGAGTCTCCTCGACGCAGGACTGACCCTTTTTCATGCACGCGGTTTCAACGCGGTGGGCATCAAGGAGATCACGGACACCGCCGGCGTCCCGAAGGGGTCGTTCTACAGCTACTACAGCAGCAAGAACGCCTTCGTGGCCGCGGTCCTCGACAGCTTCTGGGCCGGAGTCGTCCGTCATCACGGCCCGATCCTCACCGACCCGTCCACCCCGCCGGTGCGCCGCCTCATCGCATTCTTCGAGGCCTTGACCCGGGACAATGCCGCGCGGGGGTTCGCGCTCGGGTGTCTCCTCGGCAATCTCGCTCTCGAACTCTCGGACGACAACGGGGAAGCACGGCTCCGGCTGGCGAACATTATGGAGCAGTGGTCGGATCTGATCGCTGCCTGTCTGGCGCAAGCCGGGAACACCGCTGATGACGTCGTCGCGACGACCGAGACAACAGACCTGGCATCGATGATCATCGAGAGCTGGGAGGGAGCTGTCATGCGCGGCCGGGTCGACCAGAGCCGCGCCCCGTACGACCGGTTCCTCACCGTATCGCTGCCGCGACTGCTGGACGCAGTCGGGGTATCCGTCTGAAGGTCCAAAGCGCACACCCCGGCACTGCCTCACTGTGATGTATGCCCTTCGGTTCATTTACAGGCGACTGGTCGCTTATTATTGGGGAGTCTCTTCCGCCTCTCGAGTCCCTTCCGTCTCCCGAACTCATGCCAACCACGAGTCCGACACGTGACGTCCGCCCAGACCGGCCTCAACGCCGAACCTCGATGCGCCGGTGGGCGAGGACGGCGACACGCCGCTGGTGCGTGACCACCCGTTGCGGCAACAGCTCCCGTGTGACCCTCTCCTACCAACACCACAAGGCGGCCACCGCACGAGGGGAGACGGCGGCCGCCTTGGACGAATACGCAAATTCTCCAGACGCTTGATCATGGCCCATCCCGCCGGCGGACCGTAGAGCGGCGGCCAGCCGTACCTACGGCCGCAGCGAAGTCATCCACGGCCAGAAACGAATCAGTGGAAGGCACACCATGCGGTACGAGCAGGCAGGGCTCTTCGTTCTCCCGGATCGCGGTGGGAACACTGACGTTCTACGGCGCGGGGACACCGCCGCGGAGTCGGATGCGGAACGTCCGTGCTCCTCGGGGAGCGGGGCAGCAGGGTGGCGATGGCCTTGCTCCACGTCTGAGCAGGGGAGAGTTTGAGTGCCGGAACAACTGCGCTTCGCTGTTCTGGGGCCTGTCCGTGGCTGGTGCGGGCCGGACGAGGTGGACCTCGGGCCTCCGAAGCAGCGTGCGGTCCTTGCCGTACTGCTGCTCGGCGAAGGCGCACAAGTCCCGGTCGACGCGCTGGTCGACGCCGTCTGGGGGACCGGATCACCGGGTTCCGCGGTGAGTTCGCTGCGCACCTACGTCCATCGGCTGCGTCGGCTGCTCGGCCCTCTGGCGATCCTTTCCGTGCGGGACGGTTACCAGATGCATACGTCGCCCGAATCGCTCGATCTGGCTGCCTTCCGGGACCTCGTCGCCCGGGGGGACCGGGCCCGACGCGACAACGATGCCAAGACCGCCGCCCGGTACCTGAACGACGCCCTCGCTCACTGGCAGGGGACCGCGCTGGCCGGAATCCGCGGCGAGTACGCCCAGGCCCAGCGCGAACGGCTTGGCCGACTGCGGCTGTCGGCCCTGGAGGCGAGCCTCGCGGTCCGGCTAGAACTCGGCGAGCACACGGATACCGCAACGGAACTGGCCGCGCTGGTGGCCCAGCACCCGCTGGACGAACGGTTCCGCGAGATGCTGATGCTCGCCCTGTACCGGTCGGGACGCCAGGCGGAGGCGCTCGCGACGTACAGCGAGGCCCGCGTGGTTCTCGCCGGCGAGCTGGGTGTCGATCCGGGACCTGAACTCCGGCGCATGTTCGAGCGCATCCTGCAGGCGGACGCCGGACTGATCGCCCCTCCCACGCCCCCGCGCCCGGCCGCGCCGGTACCCGACCACCCGACGCCGGCTCAGCTCCCCGCCGATCTGCCGGCCTTTGTCGGGCGTGCGGCGCAACTCGCACAGATGGACCTGCTGCTTGACGGCAACGGCGAGGTGCCCACGACCATCGTCGTCAGCGCCCTCACCGGCATGGCAGGAGTCGGCAAGAGCACCTTCGCCGTGCACTGGGCCCACCATGTCTCCTCCCGTTTCCCCGACGGTCAGCTCTACATCGACCTGAGGGGCTTCGACCCGGCCGGACTCCCCGTCTCCCCGGACCGGGCGCTGCGCACGGTTCTTGAGTCACTTGGGGCCGATCCGCTGAGCCTGCCGCAGGACGCCGACGCGCTGGTGGCCTGCTACCGCACACGGCTCGCCGGGCGGCGCTTGCTGCTCCTGCTGGACAACGCCCGCGACGCTCAGCAAGTGCGCCCGCTGCTGCCGGCGAGCCCCGGCTGCCTGGTGATCGTCACCAGCAGGAACCGGCTGTCCGGCCTCATTGCCACGGACGGAGCCCGGCCCATCCACCTCGACGTGCTCTCGCTGGCAGAGGCGCGCGACTTCCTCGTACGCAGGCTGGGCGCCGACCGGGTGGCCGCCGAGCCGACGGCCGTCGACGAGATCATCGAACACTGCGCCCGGCTGCCGCTCGCCCTGTCCATCGCGGCTGCGCGGGCGCTGACCCGCTCGGGCTTTCCCCTAGCGAGCCTCGTCCACGAACTCGCCGACGGTCAAAACCGCCTGGACGCTTTCCACGACACCGACACGGCGACCGACGTACGCGCCGTCTTCTCGTGGTCGTACCACGCCCTCACCCCCGCCGCCGCACGCCTGTTCCGACTGATCGCCCTGCATCCGGGCCCGGACACCTCGTTGGCCGCCGCCGCAAGCCTCGCAGGCCTCAGCGCCCCGCACACCCACCAATTGCTGACCGAACTGACCCACGCCCACCTCGTGGACGAACCCGTGCCCGGCCGGTACGCCGCCCACGACCTGCTGCGCACCTACGCCGGTGAGCTGGCCCGTGCCTACGACGCCCCGGAGGCGCACCACGCCGCCCGGGTCCGCGTCGTCGACCACTATCTGCACAGTGCCCACCGCGCAGGACGGGCGTACTCTCCCCACCGGCCCGCGATCGTGCTGCCTGCCCCCTCCCGGGGCGTCCGGGCCGAGGAATTCGCCCCGGAGCCTGGGCGCTTCGGCCGGGCCGCGGCCTGGTTCGACGCCGAACGGGCGGTGCTGGTGGCGGCCATCAGAACGGCGGCCGCTCATGGGCTCGACACGCACACCTGGCAGCTCGCCTGGGCCGTCGGACACGACCTGGGCCGGAAGGGGCTGTGGCACGACCTCGAAGCCACACACCACATCGCGATGGAGGCGGCAGAGCGTATCGGCGACCCCTGTGCCCGGGCACACGTCCACCAGGGACTGGCGCGGGCCGCGACCGATCTGGGCCGGGTCGAAGAGGCACGGAACCGCATGGAGCGGGCGGTGGAGCTGTTCACCGCTGCCGGTGACGTGACCGCCTACGCCGACAGCCACCGGCTGCTGAGCTGGGTGGCCGATCGGCAGGGCGACCTGGAGGCAGCGCTCTCCCACGCCCAACAGGCTCTCGCTCTGCAGCGGGCTGCCGGCCACAGTACCCGCACCGCCGCGGCACTCAACGCCGTCGGCTGGTGCCACACCCGGCTCGGGCAGCACCAGCAGGCGCTCGACCACTGCCGGGAAGCCCTGGCGATGGAGGAACTGTCCAACCGCCCCTACCTCAAGGCGTTCGTCTGGGACAGCATCGGCCTCGCCCAGCACCAACTGGGCCGGTACACAGAGGCCGTCGCCGACTACGAACAGGCCCTCGTCCTCTACCGTGAAGCCGGCGTCGCCCACGGCGAAGCCAGCACACTCAGCCGCCTCGGGGACACCCACCACGCGGCGGGCGGGGTGGAGTCGGCCCGTGCGGCATGGGCGGAGGCCCTCGCCATCCTGGAACGGCTCGGCCATTCGGGCGCGGACGCCGTCCGTGCGAAGCTCACGGCCCTCACAGAGAACCGGCCTTGTCACTGACGCGCTCATAACCTCCCTCGCCGGCTCACCCAGGCGCGGCCCCGCGAGCCAGGTGCTGTCGGCCGGACCGATGGAGGTGCTGGGATTGGAGAGCAGCACGAATTCGCTGCGCTGCATGGCACCGAGACGGTGTGTCACTCACCCCTGGTCCACGGGCGGCCGGACCTGGGCGCGCCACTCACCACAGCCCGCGAGCCGGCCAAGGCGTGGCCGGACGCCGAGTTGAGGGTGGTCGGCGGCAATGGCCACCCCGAGGACAACAAGATGCGCGCCCAGATACTCGGCGCCCTGGCGTTCGAGGACGGGCACAGCTGAACGTCCGGGCCCGGGTCGATCGGGGACCGAGCTGTCTCACTGCGACTCGAGTCGAGTGCGCCGGGCGTAGGCACGGGCTGCGCGGACACGATCGCCGCAACGGGTGGAGCACCATTGGCGGCGGCCGTGGCGCAGCAGGTAGCGGGTGCAGGGGCTGGAGCCGCAGGCGGCGAGGCGTTCTGCGTCGGGGCCGGTGAGCAGGTCGGCGGCGTTGTCGGCGAGGGCGGCCAAGGCGTGGTCGACGATCTGGGTGATCGGGTGCGAGTCGGCCCGGAACAGTCCGCGGGTGGGGTCCCAGTACAGCAGGGACGCCGCGGGAGCCCTGGAAAGGGCGCCGTTGACGGCGGCGAGAGCGCTCGGCGGGGCGGGGTGCCCGTCCACCCGGGAGGCGAGCAGCGCCCGGATCTGCTCACGCAGCGTCCGCAGCTGCGCCGCGCACGTCTCCTGCAGTCCGGCGCCGGCCGGGGCGAGGTCGTGCTCGGTGAGCCACTGGTTCGTGGCGGCGGGAGTGCCGAGGAGGTCGAGGAACCGGCCGCCGGGCAGAGCGACGGCGCTGTTGGCGAAGTCGAGGGCGCGGTACTGCTCCGCGCCCGGTGCGGGCGGCAGCAAGGGCTCGGCGGTCACGGTCTCCTCCATGACTCTCATGTTACGGCTTGCATTCATCCGTGAGAAGCGATTAACGTCTATCATGGATAAACCGCTTGCGATCCGTGAGGTGTTTCTTGCATGTCTGCTGCCGGCACGCCCCCTGAGCAGATCCCCGTCCGCGTCTTCGGCGGCCCGACCGCGCTCATCGAGTACGGCGGGCTGAGGTTCCTGACCGACCCCACCTTCGACGCCCCCGGCGACTACCCCATCGGCCCCGGCCTGGTCCTGACCAAGACCACGCCTTCCTCCACCGCCCCCGAGGACCTCGGCCGCATCGATGTGGTCCTGCTCTCCCACGACGAGCACCCCGACAACCTCGATCACTCCGGCCGGGCCCTCCTCGCCGACGTGCCCGTCACCCTCACCACCCCCAGCGGCGCTGGCCGCCTGGGCGCACACGCCAAGGGTCTTGAGGACTGGGAGTCCGTCACGCTGGACCGTCCCGACGGCGGCACCGTGACCGTGACGGGCGTGCCCGCCATCCACGGTCCTGGGGCGCGCGAGGAGGTCGAACCGATAGCGGGCGAGGTCGTGGGCTTCGTCCTCACCGCACCCGACCTGGCCACGGTGTACGTCAGCGGCGACAACGCCTCGCTCGCCCTGGTCAAGGAGATCGCCGAGCGGTTCGGCCCGGTCGACACCGCCGTTCTCTTCGCAGGTGCTCCGCGTCTGCCCATCTTCGAGTCGACAGTGGTGCTCGACAGCGCCCAGGCCGCCGAGGCCGCTCAGTTCCTCGGGGCGCGCCGGGTCGTCCCCGTCCACTTCGACAGTTGGGCCCATTTCACTGAAGGCCGCGACGACCTGGTGGCCGCCTTCACCGCCGCGGGACTGGCCGACCGCCTCCAGCTGAACTGAGCGAACCCCGGCCCGCACCGCGGCATCAGGCCTGTCACTCCTGTCGACCTCCCTGATGGATCGCCCTCACAGCCCCGCGGAGTTCCGCCACCCGGCGAAACTCCGCGGGCCGGAATGCCCTTTCGGCTCCTGCACTGCGGACAGCGCGTCACACGAGGAGCGGCACGGCCCGGTCTCAGCCCAGCCGTTCGCCCGGCACCACTGTCGCCGATGCCGGCCGACGCGCCGACGGAGCGTCGGCCGTCTTGGACGAGCGCGCAGGTTCTCCGGACGTTTGATCATGGTCTGCCGGGCCGGCCGTCCGTAGCGTGGCAGGCAGCCGTGCGGACGGCCGCAGCGCCGTCCACGACCAGAGCACGGATCATCGGAAGGCGGAACATGCAGTACGAACAACTGGGCGCCACGGGGGTTTTCGTGTCCCGGATCGCTTTGGGCACGATGACGTTCGGCGGGGCGGGCACGCCGCCGTGGAGCCTGGTAGGCGGTCTGGACGAGAAGGCCGCGGACGAGCTTGTGGGCCTGGCTTTCGATGGGGGTGTCAACCTCATCGACACCGCCGACATGTACGCGGGAGGCGAGTGCGAGGAGATCCTCGGCCGGGTGCTGGGCTCGAGACGCCAGGACGTGCTGCTTGCCACCAAGCTCTTCGCCCGCATGGGCAGCGGCCCCAACGACGTCGGTCTGTCCCGGCTGTGGGTCACCCGGGCGCTGGAGGACAGCCTGCGCCGGCTGCGTACCGACCATATCGACCTGTACCAGATCCACAGTTTCGATCCGCTGACCCCGGTCGAGGAGACGCTGGCCGCTCTGGACGACGCCGTCCGGCAGGGCAAGATCCGCTACATCGGCGCGTCCAACCTGGCCGCGTGGCAGATGATGAAGTTCCTCGGCGCCTCGCGGTCGCGCGCTGTGGAGCGCTTCGTGTCCCAGCAGGTGTACTACTCGCTGGCCGGACGGGACATCGAGCGGGAGATCCTGCCGATGGCTGCCGACCAGCAGCTCGCCACGCTGGTGTGGAGCCCGCTCGCCGGCGGGTTCCTGTCCGGCAAGTTCGACCGCAACGGCACCAGCGACGACACCGCGCGCCGCGCCATTGCCGACTTCCCGCCCGTGGACCGGGAACGCGGCTGGGACATCGTGGACGCGCTGCGCGTCGTCGCCGCACGCCACGGCGTCGGTGTGGCCCGCGTCGCCCTCGCCTGGGTACTCGCCCGACCCGGGATCACGAGCGTCATCGTCGGCGCGAAGCGCCCCGACCAGCTCACCGAAAACCTGGCCGCCGTCGACCTCGTACTCACCGACGAGGACCTGGCAGACCTGGACGCGGCCAGCGCACTCCCGGTCCCCTACCCCGACTGGTGGGACCAGGGCGCCCTCGAGCACCGGCTGCCGCTGCACTCCTGACCCGACGCCGACCGCGACCGGGACACATCGGCAGTTGGCCGCACCCCGGTTGAGCACCCATCGTTCGCGCTGCGAGCACAGCCGTGACCGGGCGAGGCGAGGTGGCCGTACCTGCCGGAGCCGGGACGGCACGGCGCAACTGACTGAGTATCAGAAAGCAATGGTGCGTCAATCGCCGGCCAGCAGCATGCGAGACGTCCCGGGCGCCCCGACGCAGACACCGAACCGAGAGACGTTTCACGGGATGTCATACCCGTGCACCGCCCCCGGCCGTTCCAGCCGTCAGCGATCACCACATGCGGCCCGGGCCACGCCTCCAGAGCCGGCAACTGCTCACCGCACCCATCACATTCAACCGTTCAACCACCTTCCGAGGAACCTTGATGACCCTGGTACCGACGGACCGACGGCGCGCTCACGCAACAGCTCATCGGCCCCCAGTCTCCGAGCGCTGACCCGGGCGCGAGCCATGCACGACCCAGTGCCGAAGGTCCCTGACGTGTCGCCGTGCTTCGCACGGCGCCACCCCTCGTGCCGGTAAGCCGCGCGCTGCGCGTACCCGCACACCCTCTCTTCGCACCACCCACCGCACACTGCCCCAGAGGAGAAAAAGAGCATGAGCCGCAGCGACGTCCTGGTAGACGCCGACTGGGTCGAGGCCCACATCGACGACCCGAAGGTCGTCATCGTCGAGGTCGACGAGGACACCTCCGCGTACGACAAGAACCACATCAAGAACGCCGTCCGGATCGACTGGAAGTCCGACCTCCAGGACCCGGTCCGCCGTGACTTCGTCGACCAGGAGGGCTTCGAGAACCTCCTGTCCGCGAAGGGCATCGCCAACGACGACACCGTCGTCCTCTACGGCGGCAACAACAACTGGTTCGCTTCGTACGCGTACTGGTACTTCAAGCTCTACGGCCACGACAGCGTCAAGCTCCTCGACGGCGGCCGCAAGAAGTGGGAGCTCGACTCCCGCGACCTGGTCGACGGCGCCGAGGTGCCCAGCCGCCCGGCCACCGAGTACAAGGCCAAGGCCCAGGACACCTCGATCCGCGCCTTCCGCGACGAAGCCGTCGCCGCCATCGGCAACCAGAACCTGGTGGACGTGCGCTCCCCCGCCGAGTTCAGCGGCAAGCTGCTCGCCCCGGCGCACCTCCCGCAGGAGCAGTCGCAGCGCCCGGGCCACATCCCGTCCGCCCGCAACATCCCGTGGTCCAAGAACGCCAACGACGACGGCACCTTCAAGTCGGACGACGAGCTCAAGGAGCTCTACGCCGAGGAGCAGGTCGACCTGGCCAAGGACACCATCGCGTACTGCCGCATCGGTGAGCGCTCCGCGCTCACCTGGTTCGTGCTGCACGAGCTGCTCGGCGTCCAGAACGTCAAGAACTACGACGGCTCGTGGACCGAGTACGGCTCCCTCATCGGCGTGCCGATCGAGCTCGGCGCCAACGAGTAACCCCTCTCCCCTCCCTCCCCGCTCACAAAGGACAGCCTCTATGTGTGGAGCAAAGGCCGGCGGCCCCGACGCCTCGACGATCAAGCCTGGCGAGACGACCATCCAGGGCAGCGTGACCCGTGACGGCGAGCCCGTCACCGGCTACGTCCGCCTGCTGGACTCGACCGGCGAGTTCACCGCCGAGGTCCCGACCTCGGCGACCGGACAGTTCCGCTTCCACGCGGCAGAGGGCACGTGGACGGTGCGCGCCCTCGTCCCGGGTGGCACGGCGGACCGCACGGTCGTCGCGCAGACCGGTGGCCTGGCCGAAGTGGCCATCGCCGTCTGATGTCCCGACGCACCTCTCGCGCCGCTCGGCGCGGGGGCGTGTCACGGGCTACGAGCCGCGGCGCCGACGTGTCATCAGTCGCTCCGCGACGGGCGTCCGTCGGATTCCGACAGCTCGCAGCTCCGCTTACTGGCCGAAGGGCCGCACCCCAGGAGGTTGGACGCTTTCCTGGAACCGGGTGCGGCCCTTCGGTCGTCCCGGTTTCCGGTCGTACCCTGAATTGGGCTTGATCCGCTTTGACGGACATCCGAGATCAGCGGTTCTGCCCCGGGAGGATGTCCATCATGAAGAGCATGGGGAAGAAGAAGCCTCTTGAGGGTGGGCACGTGCCTCGCTGAGTGGGACAGCGGCCGACGGCCGATGCTGGGACTACGCTCTGAGGCCATGGCTCCGCATCGTGCCTGACGCCTCAGCCGCCTCGGAACCGCAAACCGCGGCAAGGACAACCAACGTCAGCAGTCACATACCGAGGTCGCTGAGCCGGGTTTCAGGCTCCTGGGTAAGGGAGGTACTTACCACTCAGGACGAGTTCGACCCGATCGCCCCTGGGATCCTCTCGGCGGTTCAGTGTCAGCCGGAAGTCGATGGCGCTCATGATGCCGTCACCGAATTCCTCGTGAATCAGCTCCTTGATCGTCGGACCGTAGACGGTGACGATCTCACGGAGACGATGGATCAGTGGGTCCGAGGCCATGGCGGGCTCACTCAGCCCTCGAGTGGGAGGCGTCTGGAGGATCGCGACGGCTGCACGGGGCAGGTCGAAGATGTCGGCGATCTTCTGTGCCTGATCGGCTGACAAGGTCATCTGGCCGAGGCAGGCGGTGGTCACCCATTCCTTGCTCGCGTCGAGTTCGTCGGCGACGTCAGCCCACTTCATTCCTTTCTGGATCTTTGTCTCGACGATCTGCTCGGTGACGGTAGCCCGATTCACGACGCACGTCCTTCGGTTGCTGGATGCGGTTGTCAGTGTCCGCGCAGTGCCGCGACAGCCTCGGCCGTCGTCCATGTTGCGCCGGCCAGGAAGCGGAAGTTGATGAGTGCGGAGAGGTAGCCGTCGCCTTCTGGGAGCCGGGGCCCGGCCGTGGCGTCACGGACGACGACCACCTCGAAGCCCTGCTCGACGAGTTCGCGCAGATGCCCCTCGACACACAGATTGGCGGCCATTCCGGCGAGGAGGACCTGTGAGATGCCGCGCTTGCGCAGTTGGAGGGCGAGGTCGTTCGACTCGGGCCCCACGATCTTGTGCGGCGAGGCGATGACGGTCCTGCCGTCGAGTATGTGCTCCCGGTAGACGGGCAGGAAGTCGGCCCCGGAGTCGGCGAATCCGTCGAGGAGAAGCGGCCCTTGGCGCCTGAACATCCCCACGCTGTGCATGTACTGCTCCAGTGGGCCGCCGAACTGCCAGGCGTCGTCGGACGGGTAGTAGTAGTGGGGCGAGATCGCCACGGTGACGTCGGCGGTCTTGGCTGCCTCCAGAAGCTGTCCGATGTGGGCGACCGTGTCGTTGTCGGTGATGCTGGCGCCGAAGATCTCCCAAGTGACCCCCTCTGGACTGAGGAAGTCGATCTGCGGGTCTGTGACGACCAATGCCGTGTGTGCGAGGTCAAGCTGCAGGCCGCTGCCCGGAAGCGCGGGCGCGGAGGGCTCCGTGTAGAGGCTGGTCTGGGCGGACGTCATGGGTCGGACTCCTGACTGGAAGCTGGAAGGTGCAGGGAGTCCAGGAATTATAACTGTCCAGTCGTCTATAAATGAAATAGACAGCCCGCATGGACTCGCTGACTGAGGGGTTCTCAACTGCCCCTTCTGTGCAAGCACACTGCGGGGCCCGTCGACGCTCAGGTGGAGGTCGCCGGCATGCCGAGCAGTCGCGGCAGGGCTGCGGTGAGGAAGCGGCCGTAAGGGGCCCTGTAGGGGCCCTGTTTCGATCGATGCGCCCCCGCATGGGCGCGCCCTCCCAGGATTCGATGATCATGGATGCCAGCTCGGTGGCCTCGGGGGAACCTGCGACGTTCTGCTCACTCCTGGCTTCCGCCAGGCAGGCTGCGACCAGGCAGGACCAGCGGTCCATGATGGCGGACTGTAGAACGAGCCCTTGGGTACGCCGGCCTTGTCCGTGATCTCTTTGATGCCTACTGCGTTGAACCCCTCAGAGTGGAAAAGGGCCTGCATTGAGGAGGTTCTCGCGGACGAGGGGATTTGCGGGTCGGGGCACGGATTTCGTCTTACTGATCGTTGCGAGACCGCGGAGGCGGCGATGCGGCGCGCGCTGAACGCGGGAGCGACCATCAGCAGCAGCCTCCTGTGGTCACCGCCGTAGGCGGTGACCACGTGCTCGACCACGACCCACATGACAAGCCGCCGGCTACGGCCTTCTCGAAGTCGGGCCAGTGGGCGCGTCCTTGGGCCGGCGTCAGGGCAGGTCGCGCAGCGGGGCGTAGCCGCGCTCCCACAAGGCCTTGGCGCCGTAGCGGAACGCGATGTTGCGCACGGCGGGCGGCATGGACCTGGACCGGTCGCGCCGGTGGGTCTGCCGCTGGACCCACCGGGTGCGGGAGAGCCTGCGCTGGACGTACTGCTGGAGGAGGTCCTCGGTGTCCCCCTCGGTGGCCAGCACCTCGGCGAGGACCTGCGCGTCCTCGACGGCCATGGCGACGCCCTGGGCCATGTTGGGCGAGCTGGCGTGCGCGGCGTCCCCGACGAGCACGACGCGTCCGCGCACCCATGTCTCGCCGCTGACCTCCTCCACCGGTGAGAAGTACGCCTCATGGGCGGCGGGTGTGGCCAGCAGGCCCCGTACGCGCTGGTCATAGCCGGAGAAGAGCCCGAGAAGAAGGGCGGCGGTGGTCGGGTCCTTGGGTGAAGCGGCCGCCACGTCGGCGTAGCAGCACACCTGGCCCCCGCCGACGGGGTAGGCCAGGAAGGCCGTCCCCGGGCCCAGCCACACGGTCCACCGGTCGATGTCGGGGGCGTCGGTCAGGAAGCGCCAGCAGACCTGCCCGAGGTAGCGGGTACCGGCCGCCGGATCGACTGACTCTCGCAGACCCGACCGTATGCCGTCCGCTCCCACGACCACGTCGTACCGGCCGCTCCCGCCGTCGCTGAACTCCACGTGCACACCGTCGTCGTGCACACCGTCGTCGGACTGCTTGAGCGAGACCACGGTGACCTCGTGGCGGACAGGCACCGGCACGATGTCCTGCAGGGCCGCATGAAGGTCGCCTCGGGTGATGCCGACGCAACCGGCGGTGCCTCTCCACAGTTCGGCCATGTCGATCTCGGACAGCACTCTGCCCCGGTGGTCCATCAGCCGCTGACCGGGCACGGGCGCTCCCTGCGCGCTGAGGTGTTTCCCCAGCCCCAGTGCGGTCAGCGCGCGGACACTGTTCCCGGGCAGGAAGAGCCCGGCTCCCGTGGCACGGCGCTCGGGGGAACGCTCGATGACGTCGACGGACATTCCCTCGCGGTGCAGAGCAGTGGCGGTCGCCAGGCCGGCGATACCGGCTCCGACCACAAGGACGTCAAGGGGGGTGGACATTCGGATCTCCGTAATGTGGTGGCCTTGGGTGGTACGTCGTGCACTACGGCCCCGTCAGCGGCCAGGTTCACGGCCACTGGCCGCCAAGCGCTCCCCCGCCCTCCGGGCTTGGCCGCGGTGACCGGCACCGCGGGAGAGGATGCCCTGGATAGGTGACTGGCCCGCGGAAACTCCGCACTCAGTTCGGTCAGTTGACGTCACAGGGTCCCGGAGCGCAATGCGAAGGCGACCGCGTGGGTGCGATTACGCAGTCCCAGGCGGTTGATCATGCCGCTGATGATGTTCTTGATGGTGCGCTCGGAATAGCTCAGCTTCTGGGCGATCTCTGTCGTGTCCAGGCCGTCCGCCAGCAGGCGCAGCACCTCCACTTCGCGGACCTCCAGTCCGGACGGCGTCAGCCCCATTGGCCCCAGCACGTCGCTGTGGACCGTGCCGATGTGGTTGATCAGCCAGCCCTGGACCGAGGCGGGCAGCACGCCGCGTCCGTCGGCGACGCCTCGGATGGCCTTGGCGATTCTGTCGAACCCGGCATCCTGACGCCATATCACGCTGCGCAGGCCGAACTGCACCGCCCGCACCACCTGGCCCTCGCGCACGCTTCCGGTGACCAGCACGATTCCCATGCCGGGTTTGACCGAGCGGGCGGACACCGCTTCCATGAGCAGCATCGTCTCGTCGGTGACGTCCACAGTCAGCATCACAACCACGTCCGCCCGCTCGTGCTCCTGCAGCGGCAGCACTGTCAGTTCCCGCTGCCTGCTCAGGCAGGAGGCTGCTCCCTCCCTCGTGACCGGGTCACTGGCAAGGATCGCGATCGAGATCACCCTCAAACACCCTTCCTGGGACGCATCACCGTGACGGCCTGGGCCGCGCCCCGTCGCGGAACCTTCCTGAAGGGTGAGACAGATCACCCGCCGCACGCCCGCCGGAATCCGCGTCGCCGAACACCTCGCCCTGGCACCTCCGACGTCGAGGGCGCGGCCCAGCTGAAGATCAGCGTCACCGGCTTCAGCGGTCGTCCGGCTTCAGGCGGTCGTCCGGAATCACCCCGCGTGGAGTCCCTGGGACGTCAAGCCTTGGCGCAGTGCCCGCAACGCATGGCTGGTGCGGGACTTCACCGTGCCGATCGGGAGTTTCAATGCGGCAGCGGTGTCCTCAACACTGCGATCGAGGTAGTACCGGTGAACAAGTACCTCGCGGTGGGGCGGGGTCAGGTCCGCCATCGCCCTCTTCAGCACGTGCGAGGTGAGCATGTGCTCGCCTGCATCGGGCACCACGTCCACGTCCACGTCCGATGCGCACAGCTCGACCGGACGGACGCGAGAGGCCCGGAGACGGTCGATGGCCAGCCGCCGCACCACGGTGAAGAGCCAGGGACGCGCGAGTCCTTGGGTGGAGATGAGCCGATCCGCGTGGCGCCAGGCCCGTAACAGCGCCTCCTGGACGAGGTCTTCAGCGCTGTGGACGTCACCAAGGGTGAGTGTCTTGGCGAAGCGCAGCAGGTCGGCTTCCTCCGTGCTGATCGCCAACATGAAGTCCTGGCCTCTGTCCGGGACCACCTTCTTGGAGCCTGAGACGTGCTGCGCAACGCTGCCGCACAACGAGGCGACTGCGGGCATTTTCTCGTCTTCCTTCAGAGTGATCGAAGACGTGACGTACATGGTGGTTCGACCGAGCCTTTCAGGCCACGCCGACTGCTCGAGCGGCGGCGGGTCGGCGTACGGATGACAGCTGGGAACGTCCCCTGATGTACCGCCGCGTCGGAACGCCCGAGGACGTCTCGCATGCTTCTGGCCCTCGATGGACGCACCGTTGCTTTCTGATACTCAGTCAGTTCTGACGGGGTCGACGACCTTCAGACCTCACGCCCGGTGACCCACAGCCCCGGCTCGGCGGCGCGGGGCCCGGGCTGTCGCTTTCACGCCGCTCCGCCACCAGTGCGGCAAGGGCAGCGACGAGCGCATCCACCCATGACGACAGCCGGCAGCAGGGGCAGGGTCATAAAGCCACCTCGGCCCGGGAGAAGGGGTTCGGTCGGCGCCGGACCGGCATCGGCGCCCTGATCGTGTCTAGGGAGACGGACGTGAAGGGGTTCTGGACACGGGCGGAGCCGGCGGCAGCACCCCGGCCGACCGCGGGGCCGTAGTGGACCACAAGCGGACCACGCACCGCTGACTTGGCGTCTCGCCCCAATCGATCGCGATCCTCACCAGTGACCCGGTCACCGGGGAAGGAGCCGCCTCCTGCCTGAGCCGGGTTCGACAGAATCACCAAGGCCATCAGAGGCGTCGCCGACGGACGCGGCGGGCTGCCCGCCTCGGTCCAGGGCTGGCTGATCAACCACATCGGCACGGTCCACGGCCACGTGCCGGGGCCGATGGGACTGACGCTGGGCGAGCAGTTCCCCGAAAGTGGGTGCCGACGACTTCTCGGGCACAGGTCCCAATGATCAACGTGCCGAGCCTGAGATCAACTCAGGACGCTGCGGCCAACGACCACCAAACCGCTCACCCTTGATCATGCTGGGGTGGGTCGTCTTACCGATCCGCGGGGCGGGATCGGGCCGCAGCGCCCGGAAGTTGTTTCAGCGGGCCTTGGTCGATTCGGGCTCAGTAGGCGTAGAGAGTGAACTTTTCCCAGCCGTTGTTGGCGGGGCGGTTTGCGATCAGCGGCTCGGTGCCGTTGTTGGAAGTCACGTACATGTTGTTCGTCCCGGCAACCAGACTGACGGTACCGTTGGAATTCTTGATCATGCGGAATGTCTCCCAGCTGTTGGCGACAGTCCGGTTGGCGATCAGCGGCTTCGTGCCGGCGCTTTCCGCCGTGACGAACAGGCCGTTGACTTGCGCACGCAGCTGAACCTGGTCCCCACTGAGATAGGTCACGTCGAACGCCTCCCATGGGCCGACCTGCGCGCGGTTGGCGATGAGCGGTTGAGCACCCGCACTCTCCGCCGT
This sequence comes from Streptomyces sp. NPDC019443, assembly GCF_044389785.1. NCBI lineage: Bacteria > Bacillati > Actinomycetota > Actinomycetes > Kitasatosporales > Streptomycetaceae > Streptomyces > Streptomyces sp. NPDC019443. The sequence continues at coordinate 63,384 of NZ_JBIRYJ010000001.1, read as the reverse complement.
GACGAACAGGCCGTTGTTGGCCTTGAAGCTTACGGTGGTGGGGCGTTCCGTCAGTCCGAGCAGGCTCGTCAGGGACTGGTTGGGGATGAAGTTCGACTGCAGCGTGCTGTTTCTGACGGACGCCGACTGGAATCCGCTCGGTGCTGAGGCGATGGAGCCCGAGCAGTTGGAGCCCTTCACATGGCCCACATGGGTGGACCTGTCGGTGTTGCCGGTCACCGTCCAGTCTCGGACGCCGTTGGCGACGAACCCGTAGCCCATGTGCGCGCCCTCGAGCGTGTTACCCGTCACGGTGGCGCCGTAGTTGACGACGGTGGAACCACATCCCCAGGGCAGCGGGCCCATGGGCACTGCGATCTTGATCAGGGAACCCGCGGCGTTGATCGTGTTGCCCGACACCACGGTGCCCGTGTAGTTGCCTCCGTCCGGGCCGTAGTCGACCATGTTGATACCGCCGAGCATCACCTGGGTTGCCGCGATGATCGTGTTGTTCCGGACAGTCGAGCCGGGAGCACCGAAGATCACGATGCCGCCGTCGGTGGCATCCCGGATGGTGTTGTTCTCAACCAGGGTGTGGCCGCAGTCCAGGGAGATGCCGTCCGCCCACGTGTCCGGCACGTCCGTGCCGGCGTCGGTGAGCAGATTGCCGGACAAGGTGGCCTGCTGGCACCCGGGTACGCCGCCGGTCGAGTCGCCGCCGAACAGGTGGAGGTTCGACCAGCCGCGGGTGTGGTGGGCGTAGACGTTGCGCACGGCCTGGCCGGTGCTGTTGCCACCCATCTCGATCAGCGCGTCGGAGTTGGGAATCCGTCCGTACTGCGGGCGGGAGCCGTCCACTTCGACGTTCTGCACAACCGCGCCGGACTGGTCGTGCCCGAAGACGGCCATCGCCAGGGTGGGGCTGGCGACCCGCAGGATGGCGCGGGTCCCGTCGGTGGGCAGCCCCTGGGTCTCGATTCGCTGCTGAGCGGCAGTGAAATAAATGGTCTTGCTGAGGTTGAAGACAGCGCCCGGGCAGAGTTCCGCCACGTCTCCAGGGCCTACGAGTGCAACGGTGATGTCGGCGTCTGTCCCAGAAGATATGCAACCGGCAGCGGAGGCCGGAGAGATGGTCGGGCCGAACCAGGCCAGACCCGTGACGGCCATGCCCAGAACGGTTCCGATCACCAGAGCCGAACGCCGCCGAGTGCGGGGCGTACCAGCAGAGCCCACGCGTCCGTCCCGCCTCCCTCTGACTGCGGCTCCGACTCCGGCGGCTCGGCCTCGAGCGGCCTCGCGTGACCGGCGGGACAGTGGTCGTAGCTTCATCTTTTTCCTTCGACATGAGCTGGATTCAATCCACGTGAAAAGGTGCGGTACTCAAAATCCCCTTGGCGACGCACCGCCAACTTCCCGCGGCCGCATGCTAGGGCCGTAATTCGGAGAAGGACGCGTCCGCGCCCGCGCCGCCGTATACGAGGGAAGTAATCCATGTCCCGCCGGGCAGAATCTGGCGCGGCCGGGCCGCCTGCCGCGCCGGGATTCCTATGGTCGTGGCTGCACGGCGGCTCAGGACCTCGGGTCACCGTGGACGGCACCCGCACCCCGGAGAACCGGAGGCATGTCGCCGTGCCGGCCGGGGGACACCACGCGCGGTGCTCCCCCGGCACTGAACCCTCCCGCCGTCGTCGGCGGTGACCACCACCCGTCACGGACGACGAGCACCGCTCGTGGCGCCGCGGCTCGGCCGTCCGCACATGCCGGTCCCTTGGCGCCACAGTGAGGAAGTGGGACGAGGGTTTCGGGCTGCCGCCGAACGAAGAGTGGAGCAGAGGCACATGGAACGCACAACGAGGCAGGCAGTCAGGGGCGAGGAACCCGCCGTGGACTTGTTCGGCAACGTCATCAGGCCGCGGGAGTCGTCGGCCGCGCGAACTGCCGGGCACAACTCGAGCGAAGCGCGCTGGGAGCGGCGGCTGCCCTTGCAGAGGCGCCGCGACCGCGATCCCGAACCAGCCCGCCCCGGCCGCGGAGAGCGTTGTACCGACAGGCGACAGAACGGGTGGCGGCACAGGCTGCCCGCGGTGGCCGACGTGGTCTGCGTGACCAGTCCCGCGCTGGTCTTCCGTGCCCTTCAGGTGCGGCAGGGCCGACAGCCCGACGGGCGCGACCACTTGTCACAGTCCTGGAGGGGCATCCGCACACGCTGGCCCTTGCTGGCGTCGGTCAACAATGTGCGCAGCAGCTCCCTGGGGGTCACCTCCTTCGGACAATCCGGCACCATCGAGGACCTGTACCGCTTCCACGGGCTCGACACGGACAGCATCACCGGCGCCGCTCTCGATCTGATCGACTGATCCCCGGTGGCCCCTCGCCGGCAAGCCTGGGGTGATGGGCCGCGCGTCGAGGCGACCGTTCCAGTGAACGAGCTTCTCGCCCGCAGCACGCGGGCCACACGCTCCATCGGGTTGGTCCGGACACTGGATAACAGGTGCAACGAGGCCGACATGCTTACTCATCTCGGCAGAGACGCACCGCGCGGCCGAGCGTCCGGCTGCCGCCGTGGGCCGTGGAGGACATGCCCCCACAACTGCCGGGGGCCGCCCCGGTGGTGATGCCGGGGCGGCCCTGGTGGGTTCGGAACCGGCAGGTCAGACCTGGCCGGCCTTCTCCAGTGCGGTGCAGCAGGTGTCGACGATCAGGCGCGTCACGACATACGGGTCGACGTTGGCGTTCGGGCGGCGGTCCTCGATGTAGCCCTTGCCGTCCTGCTCGACCTGCCACGGGATACGGACCGAGGCGCCGCGGTCGGAGACGCCGTAGCTGTACTCGTTCCACGGGGCGGTCTCGTGCAGACCGGTCAGCCGGTCGTCGATGCCCGCGCCGTAGTTCTTGACGTGGTCCAGCGGCTTGGAGCCCTCGCCCAGCGACTCACAGGCGGTGATGATCGCGTCGTAGCCCTCGCGCATCGCCTTGGTGGAGAAGTTGGTGTGCGCGCCCGCGCCGTTCCAGTCGCCCCTGACCGGCTTGGGGTCGAGGGTGACGGAGACGCCGAACTCCTCGGCGGTGCGGTAGAGCAGCCAGCGGGCCACCCACAGCTGGTCGGAGACCTCCAGCGGGGCGAGCGGGCCGACCTGGAACTCCCACTGGCCCGGCATGACCTCGGCGTTGATGCCGGAGATGCCCAGGCCCGCCTTGAGGCAGTTCTCCAGGTGCGCCTCCACGACGTCACGGCCGAAGATCTCGTCCGCGCCGACGCCGCAGTAGTAGCCGCCCTGCGCGGCCGGGAAGCCGCCCTCGGGGAAGCCCAGCGGACGGGCGCCGTCGAAGAAGGTGTACTCCTGCTCGATGCCGAAGATCGGCTCCTGCGCGGCGAACTTCTCGGCGACCCCGGCGAGCGCGGCACGCGTGTTGGACTCGTGCGGGGTCATGTCCGTGTTCAGGACCTCGCACATCACCAGGACGTTGTCGCCGCCGCGGATCGGGTCCGGGCAGGAGAAGACCGGCTTGAGAACGCGGTCGGACGCGTGGCCCTCGGCCTGGTTGGTGCTGGAGCCGTCGAAGCCCCAGATGGACGGCTCGGCGCCGTCAGCAAGGATCTTTGTCTTGGAGCGGAGCTTGGCGGTCGGCGAGGTGCCGTCGGTCCAGATGTACTCAGCGCGGTAACTCATGGCTCTCTTCTTTCCATTTCCGGGGCAGGAAGGTCCTGTCCCGTTGTTGTGGGTGATAGCCGGGCCGGATCCGCCGGGACCTTTCAGCCCGGCGGATTCCGGCAGCGCGGCGGGTCGGTGGGTGCGGATTCGTCCGGGAATCCGTGGGGGTCAGGCGGTCTGCTTCCTGGCCCGGGGAGCTGGCGCGACGGGATCGGCGGCCTGTCTCAGAGCGTCGATGACCGTGGTGTGGCGGCCGTTCTCCGCGTCGGTGAGCGGGGTCCCGCCCCATCGATCGGTGGCTGCCAGGTCGGCGCCCTGCTCCAACAGATAGGTGACGACGTCGAGATGCCCCTCGGAAGCTGCCAGGTGCAGGGCTGTACGGCCGTCGTAATCGCTGGAGGAGGGCGCGACTCCCGACGCCAGACAGGCACGTACTCCGTCGGCGTCGCCCTTGCTCGCCGACCACAGGAGCCGGATCGTTCCCTCGATCGCCGTCTGGTTCTTCTGCAGCCGCGGGTCGCGCTTGCCCTGCCGGTCGTCTCCTACGAGGGAGTCGTACACGTGGAAGTTGTACTTGGCGACCAGTTGCTTGCAGAACTCGATGCCGCGTACGGAGTTTCCCAGTGCGTCGAGGCGGGGCGACCAGATGGCGATCCCCATGACCTGCGGGACGACGAGCATGAGGGCCCCGGACACCCCGCTCTTGGCCGGCAGGCCGATGGTGAAGGCGAACTCACCGGAGTAGTCGTACATGCCGCAGGACGACATGAGGGAGAGGCACTTCTGTACGGTGCCGGTCGAGAAGACCCGGTCGCCGGACAGCGGCACGACGCCGCCGTTGGCGAGGGTGGAGGCCACGCAAGCCAGCGCACCGGCGTTGAGTTCGACCGAACAGCACTGGAAGTAGAACTCCAGGGTCTCGATCAGGTTGATGCCGGCCGGGAAGGCACCGTGCTCGCGCATGAAGTACCCGAGGGCGAAGTTGCGGTCGGCCGTCTGCCGCTCGGAGAGGTAGACGGCGTTGTTGAATCCGACGGGGCCGTCGCCCGACAGCCGCCGCCAGGTGTCCGCGACGTAGTCGAAGCGGTCGGCGATGTCGAGGGAGGTCTCGATGAGCGAACAACTCATGATGGCACCGGAGTTGATCATCGGATTGTGGGGGAGACCGTTCCCGTTGACCGACAGTTCGTTGAATCCGAGTCCGCTCGGCTCCCGTCCCACATGCCGGTGGACCACCTCGGCACCGTGCCCCTCCAGCGTGAGGCAGTAGTTGATCGGTTTGCACACCGACTGCACGCAAAAGCCCACACCCGAGTCGCCGATCGTGAACCGCTGGCCGTCCACCGTGCAGATCGCGATGGCGAACTGGTCGGGCGGGACCCGCTTCAGCTGGGGAATGTAGTCGGCCACATGACCGCGCCTGTCGGGCAGCAGACTCTCGTAGATCTCGGTGATGTCGGCCACGAAGGAGGAAAAGTCCGGGATGACGAGCTCACCGGTGACGGCACGGGCCAGCAGCCGTCGGTTGCGCTGGCACAGCTTTGTGAACCCCGCGAGATCCAGCCGCTGGCCGTCGCCGTCCGACTCCTGAAGCGAGGCCCAGATATCCCTGATACGCGGGTCCTCGGGAGTGATGCCCGCCTTCCGGAGCCGCTCCATGATCTCCACGCGCGAGATGCACCCCTCGGCATCCTTCTTGAAGGAGTCGAACAGCACCCGCACCCCGCCGAGGTCCTCCTCCGTACTCTTCCCCGCCCGCCGCACCGTGTCGGTATCAGGGATGCTGCCGGCGCTCCTCACTTTGACGTCGCTCCCCGTTGTTCTCGACCGTGGCGGACCTGCCCGTGCAGGACCACGGGTTGCTTCACGCCCCTGGCCGGTGCGGCATCATTCGCCCAATCGCCTGTGCTCTGTGTCGTGTTGTTCTGCCTGACGGTGCCGCGTCTTAACTCCAGCTCGATCGCCCCGGACGAGGACGCGGCGGCCGGGGCCCTCCCGCCTGTGGCAGCATCACTACCAGCGTCGCTGCCGCAGGCAGACAGCAGAACAGTGCCCGCAGCGGTGAGCGTGACCGCACGTGGGTGGAACATGGGGAGCCCCCGGTGGAAGAGAGACGGTTGCTGCGCGGCCTCGAAGCCGGCGCCGACAACCCCTGCTACGGGGCGCATCGGCTGCAGGATTCACCTGCGGCGGCCTGATACACAACCGTGACAACCTCTCTACGCTCCCCCACCGGCAATCCCTGGACCGTGTCGTCCCCGGCATCGCCGCGGACAAGCTCCAGGGAATGTTCGCCGCGGCCGGCTGGCAGGTCATCACCCTCAAATACGGGCATCTGCTGCGCGTTCGGTTGAGCGGCTGTACGGCCCTGGGTTCGCCGCCGACCCCAGGGCGTCGTACGCCCGACTGCGCGCCCACGGCTCCGTCGCGACCGTGGACATAGCACCCGGCGTAAGCGCCTGGCTGGTCACCGGCTAAGAGACCGCTCTGGAGGTGCTGCGCAGTCCGGAGCGCTTCTCCAAGGACCCGCGCCGCTGGCGGGCTCTCGCCGACGGGACGGTGCCGGCAGACAGCCCCGGTCGTGCCGATGATGATGTACCGTCCGAACGCCCTGTGGACCGACGGGGACGAGCACAGCCGGCTGCGCGGCGCCATCACCGACAGCCTCGGCCGCGTTGACCCCGTCGCGCTCAGAGGGTACGTGGAGCACAGCGCCGACACCCTCATCGACCGGATCGGGCCCAGGGGGCGGGTGGATCTGCTCAACGAGTACGGTGCCGTCCTGTGGCGATCCCGATCTGGTGCACGAGCTCTTCGGGGCTCAGCGCGGCGGGATGATCCATGAGGTGAGGTCGTTTCCTCGCTACTGTGCTTTGAGCGTGATGAGCTCAGTCATGTACTGCTCGAAGTCCGTGTCCCCTTTGTTGGCCTCCTCGGTGTCGGCACCTTCGAACAGGCCCGTGAGTGCGGCGACGAGGCGGGGGCTGTAGTGGTCGGGCATGCCGAGCACCATGATCAAACGTCCGGAGAACCTGCGCGCTCGTCCGAGCCGGCCGGAAGACGGAAGGGAACCGCCGGCCAGTCGTCCAGCCTCGCGATCACTGCTGCGGGCGGGGCGTTGCGGTACTGCGCCGGCGAGAGGCCAGTGATCCGTTTGAACGCGGTGCTGAACGCACTCTCCGACGAGTACCCCCACTCGCAGGCCACGGAGGCCACGGTCCGCTCGCCGCGGCGCAACTCCCGGCCGGCGGCAAGAATCCGCCAGCGCTGGAGGTAGACGAGCGGCGGGAGCCCGACGAGTTCCTTGAAGCGGGCGGCGAAGCTTGCCCGGGACATGCCCGCCTGAGCACCTAGCGTCGCGACGGTCCATGGACGACCTGCCTCTTGGTGCATCAGCAGCAGCGCACGGCCGATACGCGAATCGCCGAGGGCGCCGAGCCAGCCCGGCAGGGCCGTCCCGTCCGTTGCATGCGCTCCCGCCACGACGGCCCGCAGCGCCTGTATGAACAGGATCTCGGTGAGCCGCTCCGACATCACGGAAGTGCCCAGGCGCACAGCGCTCACCTCGTCGAGGAACATCCCGAGCAGCGGCTGGATCGCCTTCGCCTGGGCAGTTCCGGCACGGATGGCGACCATGGGTGGCAGGCCACCGAGCAGCAGGGCGACGGTGGCGTCGAGAAAGTCGACGCTGCTGCCGACGATGAGGGTCCGCTCCTGGTCGGCAGTGCCGCGCGTCTCCCCGAGCCGCACGATGCGGCTGTCGGATCGCTTGTAGAGCTCCTCCGCGCTGCGGTACGGCGTGTCCAGGTCCCCGGAGACTGCGAACGACTCACGCACCGCCAGCAGGAAGCAGTCACCGGCCTCGAAGCGCACCGGCTCGGCTCCATCGGCGCCGAGCCAGCAGGAGCCGTCAAGCACGGCCCCGATCTTGATGTGCTCGTGGACGCCGAAGCGAAGTGCCCAACTCCCCCACGCCTCCAGGCCGGACAGCGATCCCGTCCGGACGTTCAACGAGGCGAGGACATCGGATAGCGGATCAGCCGGTGAGTTCATGTCATTCACGCTAGCGGAGCGGTTGCCCATGTCCGCCGACCAGTGCAGCCGCCAGCGAGCGGCCGTTGCTGAACACGGACAGCGATTGCCTGCACGCACCGAGTGCCAGTGCCCTCGTTCTCCGCCGTGACGAACTTGTCGTTGCCGGCCAGGAGGCTGATGGCCGTGGGGGTCTCGGCGCCACTGACCACGAATCCGTAGCCCATGTGAGTGCCCGTCAGGGTGTTGCCCGTCACGGTGGCGCCGTAGTTGACGTTGGACGATTCGCATCCCCACGGCATCGGCCCCATCGCCACGGCGATCTTGATGAAGGAGCCAGCCGCATCGATGGTGTTGCCCGACACCGTGGTCCTGGTGGAGTTGCCGTTCATCGGCGAGGGTTTCCCCCTCTGCGTTGCGCAGGCGGGTCTCGGTGGCAGGGAGTCAGGGCTGTGGCGGAGCGACTGCGGATGTCACGGTTGTGTATCGGGCGGTTGGGGGAGAACCGTGCCGGGACCGGCCTCGTAGCGGGGGTTGTCGGCTTCGCCTTCGAGGCCCAAGCATCCTGTCTCTTTTCTACCAGGGGTTTTCCGATGCTCGACCGACGTGCCGCCAGGTTCGCCGTGTTCGCTGCCACGGGCGTGCTTGTGCTGTCCGCCTGCGGCGGCGAAGCCGCACCGCGGTGGAGAACCCGAGATGCCCGGCACATTGATGCCGGCGCGGACGCCGGCCTCTCCGGCGAAGGAGGCAGACCATCACCACCGTCCCCAACGTCCCTGAACAGTCCGAGCGATTCGAGCAGGTCGCCTCCGACTCGTTCGCCCCGCTGCGCATCCGCCCCCACAAGAGGACCGCCGCCACCAGCCCGGCCGGCACTCTGCGGAGTGCGAAGCCGGGCGAGGTGCTGGTCACCAGGATCACCGGAGGCCCGTGCACGGTGCTGCGCACCCGCTCCCTCATCAGTTCCGGAGACCAGGAGCTGGTGAAGGTCGCGCTTTACAGCCGCGGGCGCGCGGGCGTCGAGCAGGACGGTCGCCAGTGCCTGCCGGGCGCGGGCGACCTTGTCGTCTACGAGACCACGCGGCCGTACGAACTGCGCTTCTGGGACCCGTTCGACATCGTCGTGCTCGGCATCCCGCGCACGTTGTTGGGCCCCCACAGCAATCGGCTCGCTGCTCGTACGGCGTCGCCGGTGCCGACCGACAGCGGCGGCGGACGGCTGGCTGCCACGCTGCTCCGCGGCGCTGCAAGCGATCTGGACGCGTGCACCGGCAGTGGAGGTGCGCACCTGGCCGAGGCGCTGGTCTCCCTAGTGCTGTCGGCCCTGGCGGAGCAACCGGTCGCGGCCTGCCCCGCCGATCACCTCGCCGAGCGCATCCTCTCCCACTGCCTGAGCCGTCTGTCCGATCCCCGCCTCTCCCCGGAGTCGGTGGCACGCGCCCACCACATCTCGGTGCGCTACCTGCACAAGGTCGTGCAGGAGCGTGGCGTGACACTGGCCTCCTGGATCCGAAGCCGTCGGCTCGAACGGATCCGCCGCGACCTGGCCGATCCGGCCCTTGCCGACCGCAGCGTGTCCGTTGTCGCCGCGGGCTGGGGCCTCCTGGACGGCACGCATCTCAGCCGCTCCCTGCGCGCCGAGTTCGGGCAGAGCGCGGCAGAGATCCGCAAGGAGGCAGATACGGGCGAACGTCCAAGAGGCTGACAGTCCCGGACGCCGTGAGGGTGGTCAGGTGCCTCGCTGAGTGGGACAGCGGCGGGAGCGCGCGCGACCGCGAACACAGCGACGGTGTGAGCAGCTTCGCCGACTCACGCGGCTACCGGCCCTGCATCATGTTGATCCACACCGTGCCGGCCTTGACGTGCCGGGCCAGCCGGTTGGCGGTGCCGATGTCCCGGGACCAGATGGCTGCGGCGAGTCCGTACTCGGAGTCGTTGGCGAGGGCGACCAGTTCCTCCGGATCGTCGTACGGCATCACGGCCAGCACCGGACCGAAGATCTCCTCGCGGGCTATCCGCACGTCCTGGCTGACGCCCGCGAAGACGGTCGGCCCGGTGGCCTCGGGAAGTTCGGCGAGAACCTCGCCGGTGGCCGGGTTGACGGTGGTGAAGGTAGTGCCGCTACCAGCGGTCCACTCGCCCCCGATGAGCATGTCGCTACGCATGGCTGGTTCTCCGGTTTGTGCGGGTGCTGCGGTGTCAGGAAGCGGCGAGGATGAGGTCGGAGGCCTTCTCGCCGACCATGATCGAAGGGGCGTTGGTGTTGCCGGAGGGCACCGACGGCATGATCGAGGCGTCCGCGACGCGCAGCCCTTCGACGCCGTACACCCGCAGCTCGGGGTCGACGACGGCGAGCGAGTCCTGTCCCATCCGGCAGGTGCCGACCTGATGGTGGTATGTGCCGACGGCCCGGCGAACGTAGGCGCGCAGGTCGTCGCGAGTACGTGCTTCGGGCCCCGGCGCCACCTCGGCCTTGCGCCAGGCGTCGAAAGCGGCCTGTTCGCCGATCTCGCGGCTGAGCTCCACCGCGTCGACCAACGCTTCGAGGTCGTACCGTTCGGAGAGTACGTTCGGATCGAGCAGTGGCGCCTTCCGCGGATCGGCCGACGCAAGCCGCAGTGTGCCGCGCGAGAGCGGTCGTACGATGCCGGGGGCGATGGTGTAGCCGTGCTCCGGCACCGGATAGGACTCCGCCGGGTAGACCAGGTGCAGGAAGAGCGGCTGCAGATCGGGGCCCGGGCGGCGGGCGGCGGTGGAGGCGAACAGCTGGCTCTCCAGCAGGTTGGCCCTGCCGGGCGGCAGCGGCCGGGATGCCTCGTACACGTTGCTGACCAGCAGGTGGTCGTGCAGGTTCTCGCCAACGCCCGGCAGGTCCACGGTCACCTCGACGCCGACCTCGCGCAGGTGCTGCGCGGGGCCGATGCCGGAGAGCAGCAGCGTCTGCGCCGAGCCGATGACGCCGCCGCTGAGCACGACCTCGGCGGAGGCGTACGCACGGTGCACGGCGCCGTCGGCTGCGTACTCGACGCCGACGGCCCGGCCGCCCTCCATCAGCACCTGGTGCACATGGGCTCCCGTCGTGACGGTCAGCGCCGGGTTGCCGAGCACCGGGGCGACGAAGCTCTGCCAGGCGCTCATCCGCCGGCCGTCGCGGATCGTGGCGTGGTTGAAGCCGACGCCGGTCATCCGCTCGCCGTTGAAGTCTTCGATGTGCTCGTGTCCGAGCGCGAGGGCGGCCTCCACGAACGCGGCGGCGGTGGGATGCGGCTCGGTGATCCGGCCGACCGGCAGCGGTCCGCCCTTGCCGTGCCAGGCGCTCTCGCCGTCGACGTGGTCCTCGGACCGTTTGAACAGCGGCAGAACGCTGTCCCAGTCCCAGCCGGGACAGCCCGCGTAGGCCCAGGCGTCGTAGTCGCTGCGATGACCGCGGACGTAGATCATGCCGTTCAGCGAACTGGAGCCGCCCAAGACCTTGCCACGAGGCCAGTACAACGACCGGTTGTTCGCATGCCGCTGAGGCACTGTCATGAGCGCCCAGTCCAGAGGAGACTGGAGAAGCAGCGGCCAGCCCTGCGGGCTGTGCACGCGCTCGTCGTCGTCCGCCGATCCGGCCTCCACCACATGGACCGAATGCCCCGCGTCCAGCAGCCGCCGAGCGATCACACTGCCCGCCGATCCGGCGCCCACCACGAGATAGTCGTGCTCGAAACCTGTTCGCTGTGACATCGTCTTACGCTCCTCACTCCGCTGTCGCTTTGACGGAAAGCTATGTCGGCGCGGTCAACACGGCTCTCCGCCGGGCGCACGGGCAGTCGCCATCGAGCGCACAGCGAGGGACGAGACCTATGACATGCACGTCCTGGGCGTCATCGACCAATGCGGACGCTCCGTGGACCGCTGGACCCCTTCATCACTCCGCGCCCAGTGGTGCGTTGATCAGCACCGTTGGGATACCGCACAGCTCGAACGCAGACAGCCGGCGACGCGCCCGTGAGGACACTCGCCGTTCCTGTCGATGCCCGCATTCTCGCGAACATTGCCCTCGGAGAAACCGGCTGACTCCGGTTCGCCATCCGAGAGCCACGGTCGGCGACTACGGCACCTCTCGGGCCGGGCCAGCGCCCGACACCGGTTCCTGCCCGTTCGGAGGCGGACCTCGAACCAGGGGTCAGCGAAACCTGTGTCGCGACGCTCGTAGGATGGATGTATGGCATCAACCACCCGACGGCCCTCCAATGCCGCTGACCGGCGCGCCGCAGTGGAGAGGCGGATTCTGTCCGCGATCGGAGAATTGCTGCGCGAGGGCAAGACCTACACCGAACTGGGCGTGGAGCAGATCGCGGCTGCCGGAGGCATCTCCCGCTCGGGGTTCTACCTGTACTTCCGCGACAAGGTGGATGTACTCCTGCGGCTGAGTGCTTTCCTCAAGGCAGACAGTTTCGAGATTACACAAGGCTGGCAGCCCTGCGGCCCCGGCGGCGGACTTGACGGGCTTGCCCACACCTATGAGCAGCTGTTCGGGCACTACCGCAAGCATGCGGCCCTCCTGGCAGCCATCAACGAAGTGGCTGCATACGACCCTTCTGTACGTGAGTCGTGGACATCGACTCAGGACCAGTTCATCGACAACACGATGAAGCTGCTGACCCAGGAACAGCTGTCCGGTCGCACACCAGCTGATATCGATCCGCTGTGCGCCGCCACAGTGATGGTGCGAGGCGGCGCACAGGTCATCGCCCAGCAGGTGGCGACAAGCGATGGCCATGATGACGCCTTGGTCGCCCGCGAGATGGCTTGCGGCTACTGGTACGGCCTCTTCCGGCGTCCTGAGTAGCACCCCGGGTTACGCGGGAGAACGACGTTCCGACGGACTGCCCTGGGGGGTCGGCGGCGGCCTTGGCGACGGCGATGGCCGCAAGGTCGATGTCGGCGTACAGGATGCCGTCGGCGTCCTCGGGCAGCAGTTCGACCAGGGGACTGCCGTCCGGGCCGTAGACCTGGGCGAAGCCGCCGCCGCGTCGCAGCAGCTGCTGCTTGACCGGGGTGTCGCCGAACAGATCTGGCGCTCCGACGTCACGAGCCGTGAGGATCGATATCAGCTGGTGTGCGACCGGACAGCTGTTCCTGGGTCAGCAGCTTCATGGTGTTGTCGATGAAGCTGTCTTGGGTAGAACCCCGGGCGGGAGATGCCCCCTGCAGAACCGGAGTCAGCCGGTTTCTCCGAGGGCGATGTTCGCGAGAAGGGCAGCAAGTTCTGCGGGCATCGACAGGAACGGCGAGTGACCGCTTTTCAGCCGGTGAATGGCATTTGCCCGGGCGGCGAATTTCTCCTGCATCTGGGGCGGCAGAGCCTGGTCCTGCTCACAGATGATGTACGTGCAGGGCGTGGTCCGCCACCCCGCCTTTGTCACCCGGTCGCTCATCGATCTCACACTTTGCGGCACGAGCTGCCGGACCGCTCGCACGGTCTCCTCCTCGGATACATCGGCGTAGAGCTCCGTATCACTGTTTTCCAAAGGCGGGTAGACGCCCTTCGGATCCTCCGGCTCGGGAGCGCCATGGACCGCATAGAGGCTCTCTCCGACGTCCAGCTGATATGCCGCCAGGTAGACGGTATGCGAGACGTTCGGGGCGTCAGCGATGACTTGGGTGACCGGAATGCCACCGTAGGAGTGAGCGACGACGACCACGGGACCCTCAATGCCTTCAAGGGTCTCCCGGACGACCCGCGCATCCGTATCAATGCCGGCAAGCGGCTCTGCTGTCGGGGCGTCCGGCCTCACAGCACTGGGCAGTTCAACCGTTCGAGTCGCCCAGCCCTCGGCCTCCAGCGCGGACTCCAGCTTCTCCCAGCACCAGGGGCCGTGCCATGCCCCGTGCACCAGGAGCAGAGTGGGACGGGATGCTTCGGCGGTAACCAAGTCGAATCTCCTAGCTGTTCCAGAAAACCAATGACTTCAGAGAGCTGCGGATCACCAAGAAGCCGCCGCGCGAGTCTGCTCGGACAAGCAGCACAGGCACACACCCCATCGGCGAAGCGAGCGTCGTAGGTGCTGTACGTGACAAGCGGCACGCTGGGCGCCGGCTCGCTGGCTATGTTCAGACAGTTCGCTGCAGCGTCGCGTTCCTCCGCCGTGGCGGCCCCGCGAAATCCCCCGGATCCGTGCCGTGGATGCGCATCCGGCAGCCGGACGGGGGCCCAGCTGCCGGATGAAGCACCTACCGAGGGCTGCCCGATACCCGCGCAACCTCGTTAGCCCAAAGGCTAGTTTGAATTGGACGCGATGTCCAACGACCCGTCCAACTCGGGCGCGTATCGCGAGGAGATCTGACGCACATGCCGTCGCATCGGGGCGGATCCGGGTCAGCCGGTCTTCCACTTCTGGTCACCCCGCGCCGCTGCACGACCACAGTTGCAGCCTGGCACCGTTGCCCGTGGCGTGGTCCTTCACGCCCACGCACTTGTCCGACTGCGGGTTCACCAGGTCATGTGCCGAATTCAGGCGGAACTGCCGTGCCGGGTTGCCAGTGCAGTTGGCGAGCGCTGCGCAGAAAGGGGTGCTGTCCGTCGTCGGGACCTCCGCAGACGGCTCCCTCCCCGTTCGCCGGCAGTCATGCGGATGCGCGGGCGGTCCGCGAAACGCTTGAAGGCATCGAGGGTCCCGTGGTGGTCGTCGGCCACCGCTACGGCGGCATCCGCGGCGGTCGCTCATCGTGCACCAGCTCGCCCGGCACCGCCCGCCGAGCCCGCCCACCCCCGGCCCACTGCAACTCGATCCGCACGTCAGAGCGGGCCACTTCGAGGCACGGGCGCGGGTGGATCCGGCCTGGGTGGGTTCAGGCGGTACGGAGGGTGAGTCCGGCCGTGTCGGCGGCGGCGAAGGAGTCGTCCACCGCGACGACATCACGGCCTGCCACGTCCAGCAGTGAAGCGGCGATGGCGGCGCGCATACCGCCCCCGCAGTGCACCCACACCTCACCGGGTGGCAGCTCGTCGAGTCGCCGGTGCAAGGTGTGCAGCGGAATATGGACCGAGCCCTCGATGAACCCGGCAGCCCGCTCGGAGACGCGCCGGACGTCCAGCACGACAACGTCCTCCGCCGGGTGTCGCCCGGCGAGGTCTGCGAAGTCGGCGCGGCGGAAGGTGGCCAGGGCTGCGCCCTCGGACGTCCAGGCATATGGTCCACCGTTGGCCGCGGCGGCCGGGCGATCGATGCCGACCCGCACCAACTCGCGCTGTGCGTACGCCAGTTGTTCGGCCGATTCGGCGAGCAGTGTCACCGGCTTGCCCCAGGGGATCAACCAGGCCAGATAGGTCGCGAGTTGGCCGTCGGCTTCGAAGTTGTAGGTGCCGGCGACATGCCCTTCGGCGAACGCGATCCGGTTGCGCAGGTCGACCACCCACTCCCCGGCGGCCAGTCGTGCCGCGATCTCCTCGGCGTCGGCGACCGCCGGCGCGGTGAGGTCGACCGGAGAGGGGCCGGCGGAGTTGGCGGGTCCCATGTGTGCGTAGTACGCGGGGATGTCGTCATGCCCCGCAAGTATGCGGGTGACGAAGGTGTCGACCTCCTGGGTGAGGGCTTCGTTCGACGCCTTCTCCTTCCCGATGGTGGTCTCGTCCCCCTCGGCCTGGCCGGCGGAGCAGAAGCTGCCGAATCCGTGCGTGGGCAACACGGCGGCGGCGTCGGGCAGTTCCGCGGCGAGGCGGCGCGCGGACGCGTGCTGGGCCCGGGCGAGGCTCTCGCTCAGACGCGGCTCGACCAGGTCGGGGCGGCCGACCGTGCCGATCAGCAGCGAGCCTCCCGTGAACACCGCGACCACCGTCGCATGCTCCTCGAGGACGTACGCGGTGTGGTGCGGGGTGTGACCGGGTGTCGCCAGCGCCCGCAGGGCGAGACCCGCGTCGATGGCCGTGCGGTCTCCGTCGTGCACGGGTATGCGCTCGAAGGACACTGTGGCGTCGGCCGGTACGAGATACGCGGCACCAGTGAGACGGGCGAGTCCCAGGCCGCCGGTGACGTAGTCGTTGTGTATGTGCGTCTCCACAACGTGTGAGATCCGCACCCTCCTGCGCGCCGCGGCTTCCAGCACCCGGTCGACGTCACGCGGCGGGTCGACGGCCACAGCCGTGCGCTCGCCGCCCGCCAGATAGCTGCGGTTGCCGAGTCCGGCCACCTCGATCATGTCGACGAAGAACAATTCAGGCACTCCCTCAAAATGAGACATTTGCCCTGCTGAAGGCCACCGAACCCGCTTACCGCAGCGTGTCGAGCCGCCGTACGCTGCGACGCGAGCGGGTGAACCGGCCCAGACGCCTGCGCCGTCGCCCCCATGGGCCCGGCGGCGGCCAGTGCCGCTCCCGGCCGAGGCGAGTATCACGCGGCGGGACACAGGCGCCGGTCCTCTCGACATCAACATCTTGCTTCCTCTCTGATGCGGTTCGGCTCGCCGTCCACAGCGTTCCCAAAGAGGAGTTGATGGTTCCCCACCGGTTCAGGCTTTGCGGAAGGCGAGGGCTACGTTGTGGCCACCGAAGCCGAATGAGTTGCTGACGGCAGCGCTGATGGTCGTCCTCCGCGGCTCCGCCCGTGTGACGTCGATGGCGAGGTTGTCGTCGGGGTCGTCGAGGGTGGGAGTGGGCAGGGCGACGTCGTGATGGACGGCCAACACGGTTGCAAGGGCCTCAAGAGCTCCGGAGGCGCCAATGAGGTGACCGGTCATGGACTTGGTCGCTGAGACGACCGGTGTGCTCCCGAACACGGAGGCGATGGCCTGTGCTTCGAGGGCGTCACCGACCGGTGTTGAGGTGGCGTGGGCGTTCACATGGCTGATGTCGCCCGGGTGCAGGTCGCCGTCGAGGAGAGCCCCGCGAATGGCCCGGATCTGTCCGGTCACGGTCGGATCGGGAGCAACCATGTCATGGGCGTCGGAGGTCATGTGGGCCCCTGCGAGGGTGGCGTAGGGGCGGCGAGCTCGGGCGGCGGCGCTCGATGCGCGTTCCAGGATGAGGACGGCTGAGCCCTCGCTGAGCACGAAGCCGTCGCGATTCTTGTCGAAGGGGCGGGATGCCCGGTGCGGTTCGTCATTGACCGACATGGCTCGGGCTTGGGAGAAGCCCGCAATGGTAAGTGGCAGGACGCAGGCTTCAGTTCCGCCGGCGATGACTATGTCGGCCCGGTCCAGGCGAATAAGGTCCAGTGCGTGGGCGATGGCTTCGGCACCGGAAGCACAGGCGCTCACTGGAGTGGTGACGCCGCCCCGGGCGCCAAGATCGATGCTCACTGCAGCCCCGGAACCGTTGGGCATGTTCATTTGAATCAGCCGCGGGGACACGCGCCGGTGCCCGTGCGCGCCCAGGGTTGAGTGGTTGTCCAGCAGCGTGGTTACGCCACCGATGCCGGTGCCCATGACGACGGCCACCCGGTCCGGGTCGGCATCACTGATGTCCAGGCCGGCATCTCGCCATGCTTCGCGGGCCGCTACCACTGCGGCTTGTGATGCCCGGTCGAGCCGGCGGGCCTCCACCGGATTCATCAAGGTGGCCGGGTCAACCGCCATACGTCCCGCCACGCGGACGGGCAGCGGGCGGAACCGTTCTTCCTGTAGCCGGGTGATACCCGACTGACCGGCCAGCAGCCCAGCCCAAGTGGCCTTGGCATCACCTCCCAGCGGAGTAGTCGCACCTAGTCCGGTTATGACAGCTTCAATCACGTTCATCACTTCCCAGCCAATTCGGCCGTAGCATTCAAGAGATCTGATCGTCGGCGTGAACACTGCCGTGTCTGTGCTCTCAGCTCGGAGGCGATCCGCAGGCACTGCCCCCCCCGCCTGCATTACGTGGTCGCTGGTGAACCGGTTCATGACGCTCGGTACTGATCAGCTCCACGAGCGATGTCGCATCTGCGCGGCCGGCCATCCGTCAGCCGACCACCGTTGCCCGACTGTCCAAGAAGGCAAGCCTGGTCGACATCGCGCTCCGGATTCCGCCGGCGGGATCCGGTCGGAAGGGCCGTGGCGCCATCAGCGCGTCTTCCTACTCCGTAGAGCCGGGGTGGTGGTGGACCGGAAGTGCCCGTCCCTTGAGCCAACTCCCTCCATCGGGTACCGCCTCAGGACAGCGTCCCGCGCCGGGGACTCTGACGCCGCGTGAACCGAACCGCGCGTGCCGCGTACAGCAGAAGGAGGGTGGTCGCGAACGCGACGGCCTGGCCCCTGCCGCACGCCAGCGGGGGCCGATCAGGGATGGCCGGAACAGCCTCCTGCCCAGCACGGGCAATCCTCAAGATCGGACGCCCATCACGGTGCGGCACAGACTGCTGATGTCACACTTCCAGCTTGCAGCCACTAAGCCCGTTCACGCATGGAGACCTGAGCATATTGGCCCTCTGCTGCTCACGGCAGAGGGCCAACAACTGTCGCTCAGGCTGCAGGTGACCCGCCTCTAAGGGCACCGGCGGAGCCTTCTGCTTTCCATCTTCCGGCCGGCGACGTCGCGGGCTCCGCGGTCGGGAGCACCCCGCGTGATCACAGTGGGACAGAAGCCAAAGGCGCGACAGCTTCGCTCCGGGGCACGGGTGACTCGCCGACTGTGGCGGCGCCCGCCCCGAGGAGTCGGGAGCAGGAGCCGCCACGTCCGGCGCCGGGCATTTCAGCCGAGGAAGCGAACGGACCTCACCGTGCCGAATCCGATGGCAGAGAGATCCTGGACACTCCCATTGACGACCTGCGCCTTGCCGGTGCAGTCGGCTCCGTCCCAGATCTTGACGGCGCCGGCTGCCTGGAGCGAGCCGGAGAAGCGGACGTTCTTGCAGCCGGGACCCGCCACCCCCTGGGAGGGGTCGGCGAAGTTCGGACCTTGGAAGAAGGTGGCGCTGCTCGCGGGCGAGGCGTTGGGATCGGCACCGGCACCAGCACCGGACTGACCGCCGCCGGCCTTCTCGCCGTCCGGCTTGACGCCGAACCAAGTGCCGCCCACGCCCTGGCCGTTGGTGTCCCCGGCCTTCGTGTCCTTGTTGAAGAGGTACACGGGCCAGCCGCCGATGGTGACCTGGAAGGCGCCGTCACGCTGGATGAAGCCAATCGACGACTTGTCGATGCCGTCGAGGAAGACCTTCCCGCCGCGCGCAACCAGATACGGCGGCCAGGTGGTTGCGCACTCCCCGCTGCAGTTGGACTTCGACGGGTCTGCGGTGTCCTTGTCGAACCGATACAGCGTGAAGCCGGCACCATTGACTACGACCGGGTCCAGTTGTCCAGCGCGGCCGGCCGACAGTTGTACCCACTTGCGGGCCACCGGCTTCTTCGCCGCCACAGCGGGTGCCGCGTCGGGCGCCAAATCACCGGTCTGCGCAGGCGCATTGTTCTGCTTTGCTGTGCCGTTCTGGAAGGACAGCTCGCCGGCCCCGGATGCGGATGACGATGCGCCCGCGTCCTTGGTGTCATTTCCGCCGCAGGCGGACAGCAGAAGAACGCCCACCGCCGCGAAAGAGGCGAGCGCTGTGGCTCGTGTACGGAACATCGAGAAATACCCCCCGAATGCTGCTGGTCTTTCCGCTCCGGACTTTCCGAAGCGATCACCCCCTGCTACGGAGCCGATTCTTAAGGGGTTCTCAGCACCTGGCTCCGAGACACAACCGTGACCAGTTCTCAGCCATGGACCTCCCTTCTCGGTTGCCGAGAACCCATCAGATTTCCGCCGCGCCGCACAATGCCGCCGTCGGCCGCCTGGTAGAGCTCCTCGGCGCTGCGGTACGGCGTTCCTCTGTCACTGGAGACGTGGAGGACTCGCGCGCAGCGAGGAGGAAGCAGCCGCCGGCCTAAAGGCGTACCGGCTCGGCGTTGTCGACGCCCAGCCGGCAGCACCCGTCGAGTACAGCCCCGATCTTGATGTGCTCGTGACGCCGAAGCGGAGTGCCCAGCCGCCCCGTGCCTCCAGTCCGGACAGTTATCCGGCCCCGTGCAACGAGGCGAGGACAGCGGGTCGGCCGAGGTTGTCATGTCGCGCAAGGCAGCGAGCGCTCGACCGGGCCGCTGGCCCGTCCAGCGGACAGTCGGCCTGCGATCGATGGGCCGAGCCGGTTGAGGTCCACACCTGGCCGACACCGCCTGGTCGACTATCACGGTTGTGCGTCGGGCCGCTTCGGGAGAACCTCGCCGGGACCGGCTCCGTAGAAGGGGTTGTCGGCCCCGCTTCGGAGGCCGCGCAGCACTCTGAGTCGGCCCTGTGGAGTTCGAGCGCAGGACGGCCAGGCAGAACAACGCGCAGAAGAGAACAGGCGATCGGGCGGGCCATCCGGCCGCCGACTTCGATCGCGATCACTGATCTCCGGGGCGGGTGGGGCTGTTCCCCCGTTTGGTTCCGCCCGCCCCGGGCTCCGCACGAGTTGAAGGATGCCCTTGACCCGCCGCACACGCGTCGCTGCTTACGTCACTGCGCTGCTACTCGTCCTGGCGGGTGTCGCCGGTTGCGATTCCTCAGGACGCCTGTCGGCCTTCTCCAACCCCGTCGTGGAAGGGCTGTGGACCATCGAGCGCATGGCACAGGCCGGGTCCGCGGACACCCGTGTGCCGAACGGCACCGGCGAGAACACCGGTACGACGGACCCTGAGCCCGACCCGGTGCCGGCACAGCCGCAGAAGGCGACGTACCACGACAACGCCGCGGTGATGGGGAAGCTCTTCTTCGACACCCCCGACGGGCCGAGCGTGTGTTCCGGCACGGCGGTGGAGGACCCGGCACGCCCCGGCAGATCGGGGCTGGTATGGACGGCGGGTCACTGTGTGCACGCCGGGGCCGGCGGCGACTGGTTCCGCAACATCGTCTTCGTCCCCTCGTACAACAATTTCGGGCTCGACGGAACGGCCCGGCAGACCGCGGACGAGGACCGGATCGCGCCCTTCGGAACCTGGTGGGCCACCTGGGCGGAAGTCGCACCCGAGTGGGTCGCCGAGGGGAAACCCTCCGAAGGTGGCGGCTCGCCGTTCGACTACGCGGTGCTCCATGTGCAGCGGCAGGGGCAGCCTGCCTCGCTCCAGGAGACGATCAGTCAGTCGGCGCCGGTCTGGTTCGGCGCTCCGTCGGCCACTGGTATCGGGGACATGGCGGTCTGGGGCTATCCGGCCGAGTCCCCGTTCGACGGCGAGCGGATGTTCTCGTGCCAGGACAGGCCCGGTCGTCTGTCGATCCGCCCGGAGCAACCGGTGCTGTACCGGATCGGCTGCACCATGACCGGGGGCTCCTCCGGGGGCGGCTGGTTCGCCCGCGGCCCGGGCGGTGGCCTGGCGCTGGTGAGCAACACATCCATAGGGCCAACCGAAAACACCTGGCTCGCCGGGCCCCGCCTGGGCGAGTCGGCGAGGGAGCTCTATCGGCGCGTCAGTGACAAGGCCGTTTCGTCGTGAGGCCATTCAGCTGCGCTCGGACCGCCTCCTCATCGGCATGGAGGTCACCACGACCTGACCCAGCAGCTCCGCCTCAAGCTTGAAGACCATTCAGAAACCATGCTCTGCATCAGGTTCGACGGCCTGTCCGGGCTCGGCAAGCTCAGCAGCGTGAAGGGCTCCGCACGTGACGACTGGAATCGATCACGCGACCCCATCTTCCCCGGAAGTGACGTCACGCTGAGGTCCACCTGTCCCGACTCACTTGACCTGACCGCTTTCCGGTACCTCGTCGCCGGGCGGACGCGCTGGCCGGATTCCGCGGCGAGGACGCCCAAGCCCAGCGCGAAAGGCTTGACCGACTGCGGCTTTCGGCCCTGGAGGCGAGTCTCGCGGTCCGGCTCGACCTGGGCGAGCACACGGATACCGCAAGGGAGCTGGCCGCACTGGTGGCCCAGCACCCGCTGGACGAACGGTACCTCGAAGCAACTCAGCACATGGCGGCGTCCGAGCGCTTCGAAGACCCCTCGCCACTGCGTTCCCTTGCAGGCGAACCCGCGCACAAGACCTGCGCGGAGTCCTGGAACGCAGCTCACCCCGGCGAGGCCCGCCTCGTGTCCGACGCGCCCAAGCGCAAACGCGACGACACCCACGCCTGACCTTCCAGGCACCCCCGTTTCGACCATCGCTGCCACCGGCCTCGACCTGCCTGTCGCGCATCGCAGTCTCGATCGGATCGACGCCCCTGACGAGTGGTCACACCGTCGGCGCCCTCGACATCTTGGCCTTCAACTAGGGCGTGACGGACGACGAGCGAGAGGCTTCTTCCCTCATGGTCCCCATGAGGGAACATCCCGGAACGAACCTCTGATCTCAGTTGTCCGCCAAAAGGGGATCAACCCAACTTTGCGGAGATCGCCAACACGCCCACTCCACTGGGATGAACCCGGGGACTGGGAACGGAGTAGTGACGAGCGAGAAGAGCCGGCGGAGATACGAGGTACCCGCGCCTGCATACGCCCCTCGCACCTCTACTGGCAAGCAGAATCACCTGATTCAGAACAAAGGAAGCACGTGAAGCCACGTATTACTCGTCTCTCACGTTATCGCGCGGCTGCGCTCAGCGCGGCAGTCACCTCTGGCGCTCTGGCATTCGCGATGATGCCCTCGGTATCCGCAAATGCCGCACCCCAGAACGCCAGTTCGCTCGACTACGTCGCACTGGGTGACTCCTACGCCGCCGCTCCGGGCGTGCCAGAGCAGATCGACCCAGCATGCGCCCGCTCCAGCAGTAACTACCCTCATCTCGTGGGGATCCAGAACAAGGCACATCTGACAGACGTCACCTGTTCGGGGGCGACCACAGCGGCCCTGGCCGTCGCCCACGGTGCTGCTCCCGCACAGTACGACGCCCTCTCCCGGAAGACCGACCTCGTAACCGTAAGCATCGGCGGAAACGACATCGGCTTCTCCGCGGTACTCGGACGCTGCGCCGCACTGTCCGCCGGCGCCCCGTCCGCGAGCCCATGCCGCGACCACTTCACTCAGGGCGGCGCCGACCAGGTCGAGCAGAGCATCGCGGCCACGGCGCCGAAGGTCTCCCAGGTGATCGCCGAGATTCACCGCCGGGCCCCGCGAGCCAGGGTCTTCATGGTCGGCTACCCATCGCTCTTCCCCGACAGCGGAGTCGGCTGCACGAGCCCCAGCGTCCCCATCGCCGCTGGCGACTTTGCCTACCTGCGAGACAAGACGAAGTCCCTCAACGCCATGATCGCCGGCCGAGCCAAGCTCGGCGGAGCCACGTACGTTGACACATACAGGCCCACCATCGGCCACGACATGTGCCGTCCCGTTGGGGAACGCTGGATCGAGAACCTCGCTGCCCAGAAACCAGCGGCGCCGGCCCACCCGAACGCACAAGGCGAGCAGGCCATGGCGACAGCCGTGTACCGCGCGCTGTCCCAGTGTGGCGGAGCCCACCGAGCCTGATCGCGCCGGAACATCCGACGCACCTCTTGACCTTTGCTAGCACGAGGTTGAAACGACTGTGACCTGCTAGGAAGGGTTTCAGAGGCTATAGGAGCCAGTCGGAGCCAACCACTGGGTTTCGACCCCGTTCGACCCGGTCCGCTCGGAGGCGGGCGCCCGGGCGGACGGGACATGTGTGACGACCAACCTTCCGACAACCTTGCTGTGGCGCCTGAAGCTATTTCCCAGAGCGAGAACTGCGTGCCTCCTGTTGCGATGCGGAACAACCCTGACGACGTGAGTGGGCCGCCCAGTCCTCGCGACGGCTCACGCCCACCCCTAAGGCGGGCGACGCCGATTGTGGACCGGGACTGGGAGGTGACGCGGCTGTGCGCAGCCCTCGATGCCTGCACCCATGGCAGTTCGACGGTCGTCGAGATCACCGGGGACCCGGGGCTGGGCAAGACCAGGCTGCTTGCGGAGATCGCCTCGCATGCCCGCGCCACCGCGGTGACCGTACTGTCGGGCCGGGCCTCGGAGTGGCTCCGGGGCAAGGGAGAGATCGACCGGCGTCAGGCCGGAAGCGTGACGGCGTCACGAACTGCTATGCCGACCTCGCACGCCCGACGGCCGCATTCACCCGTCGCGACCAGGGAATTCCTCCAGGCCGCCACCACTTGCGAGGGCCGCTGTGAGGTCCGCGATCCGCTCCGGCCCCACCCGGCAGCAGCCGCCGACCAGTCGGGCACCGGACGCCAGCCAGTCGCGCACCCGGCCCGGGTCGTACGTAGTCCCGCCCCGCCACCCCCGCTCGTCGGCGTCCCAGCGCTCACCGCTGTTCGGATAGACGACCACCGGCTTACCGGTCACCGACGCCGCGAGTTCCACCGCACGGCCCGCGTCCCCCGGCTCGCAGCAGTTCACCCCGACGGCGATCACCTGGTCCTGGCCGACGGCCAGGGCGAATGCCGCCGCCAGCTCCTGGCCTGCCCGGGTGCGCTCGCCGGTGATGCTGTACGAGAGCCAGACCGGCACTCCGCACCCGTTAACCGCCCGCAGCAGCGCCTCCGCCTCGTCCGTATCCGGCACCGTCTCCAGCGCGAGCACATCGGGGCCCGCTGCCACCAGGGCCTCGATCCTCGGCCGGTGGAAGCGCTCCAGCTCCCGCACGGACAGCCCGTACCGGCCCCGGTACTCGCTGCCGTCCGCGAGCATCGCGCCGTACGGCCCGACCGAGGCCGCCACCCACACCTCCCGCTGGACCAACTCGCCCGCGCTGCGGGCCAGTTCAACGCTGCGGGCCAGCAGTCCGGCTGCCTCCTCCCGCGCGACTCCACGTCGCGCGAACCCCTCGAACGTGGCCTGGTAGCTGGAGGTGATCAGCACCTGCGCGCCCGCCCGGACATACGCCGCATGCGCGGCCTCGATCTGACGCGGACCGTCGGCGAGCAGCCGTGCCGACCAGAGCTCGTCGGACAGCTCGCAGCCCTGCGCCTCCAGTTGGTTGGACAGGCCGCCGTCGAGGACCACGACCCCTTCGGCGAGGGCGGCGGCGAGTGTACGGGCGGGGCGCACGGCAATCAGCTCAGCTGGGACTGGATCCGGGAGGAGATCAGCTCCAGGTGATCGAGATCATCGAGGTCCAGGATCTGGAGGTAGATCCGGGATGCCCCGACGGCGCTGTACCGCCCGATCTTGTCGACCACTTCGGCGGGCGAGCCGGCCAGCCCGTTCGCCTTCAGTTCGTCCACCTCCCTTCCGATGGCGGCCGCGCGGCGCGCCACCTCTGCGTCGTCGTTGCCCGCGCAGACGACCAGGGCGTTGGAGTACACCAGGTCGTCCGCTCCTCGCCCTGCCGCCTCGGCGGCGGCGCGGACCCGGCCGAACTGGCGCTCACTGTCCTCGATCGAGGCGAACGGGATGTTGAACTCGTCGGCGTACCGCGCGGCCAGCCGGGGGGTGCGGGTCGCGCCGTGGCCACCGATCAGCACCGGCAGCTTCTCCTGGGCGGGCTTGGGCAGCGCCGGCGAGTCGACGAGCTGGTAGTACGCGCCCTCGTACGAGAAGGTCTTGCCGACCTCCGTGGCCCACAGCCCGGTGACGATCGCCAGCTGCTCCTCGAGCCGCGCGGACCTCTCCTTGGGGAACGGGATGCCGTAAGCCTTGTGCTCCTCCTCGAACCAGCCGGCGCCCAGCCCCAGCTCGACCCGGCCGCCCGACATCTGGTCGACCTGCGCGACCTGGATGGCCAGCACGCCGGGCAGCCGGAACGTACCTGCGGTCATGAGCGTGCCGAGGCGGATCCGCTTGGTCTCGCGGGCCAGCCCGGCCAGGGTGATCCAGGCGTCGGTGGGCCCGGGCAGCCCGTCGGTGGACCCCATGGGGAGGTAGTGGTCGGAACGGAAGAAGGCATCGAAGCCGAGGTCTTCGGTGGCCTTGGCGACGGTCAGCAAAGTGTCGTAGCTCGCCCCTTGCTGGGGCTCGGTGAAGATTCGAAGATCCATGCATCCATCCTGCACCTTCGAACGACCGCCAACCCCAAGGTCCCCACCAGGTCCGCACCGGCACGGTCGGATGGAGACCCGTCACCCCGGCGGGGCGCGCCCGTACCGCACAGCTCGCCCCCGACCACTGCGAGGTCATGACGGCCCCGCCGCCGATTCCACAGCGTCCACGACGCCCACCGAGCCGGAGGGGCCAGAGGGGCCGGATGGGCCGGACGAGCCGGACAGGTCGAACGAGTCCGACGGCTCCGGTAAATCCGGCACCTCCGGCGGCTCCATCGACTCCATCGGCCCCGCCACAGCCACCGGATCGGCTCTGCCCCGGATCGTGTCGGGCGGTCTCTCCGCAAGCCGGCGCAGCATTCCCCGCACCCGGTCGCTCGACTCGTCTGCGGCGTCTATGGCCTCGATGCACTGCCAGTACAACCCCTCCTCGTCAGTGGCGCACGCGACCCCGACCAGGGCGATTCCCACCTCTCCCAACAGCACGCCCAGCCCGATCAAAGTCCCCCGCGCATCCGCCACTTCGGACAGCTGCGCGGCTCTGACCCCACCGCTGCGCACCATCGGATGGTCGAGCACTCCGCATCCGCGTCCGCCGATCTCGCTGAGCCCGCGTGCCTCGCCTCTCAGCTCCAGCGGTCCGCAGACCGCCAGCCTGCTCCCGATCGCCTGTGCGAGTGCCTGCGCCTGCCAGGCCTCCGCCACGATGTCCGGCACGGCCCGGCTCTGCGCCAGGGCATGCCGACTGACTCCGATGAGCCGCTGCGCATCCATGTACGCCGCCCCCGTTCGTACGACTTACTGCCCACTCAGTTCATTACCCAGAGTGAAGGCTCTTGAGCCTGAACACCAAGGGAATTCGGAAATCTGTGGACACCAAGGCCGTTGTGGATAACCCGACCACTCCATAGAGTGACGAAGGCGTGTGTAGCGGATCACCGGACCCGCCGAGGATCACTTCGCCGGGAATCGAATCTCGTTCCGGTCGATCTTGTCGGAGAGCGCGGCAAGCACGTCGATTCCGAGCACTTCGCAGAACTGCAGCAGATACGCCAGCACATCCGCGACCTCGTCCCGCACCCGGTGTGCCGACCCCTCCTCGTCCATCACTCGCGCCGACTGCTCCGGCGTCAACCACTGGAAGATCTCGACCAGTTCGGACGCCTCGACGCTCAGCGCCACCGCCAGGTTCTTCGGGGTGTGGTACGGCTCCCAGCCACGAGCCGCCGCGAACTCTGCCAGCCTGCGCTGCAACCCCGCCACATCGAGCCCGCCCAGCCCGTCCTGTCCGTCCCGTCCGAGCTGTCCGTGCTGTCCGTGCTGTCCGTGCTGTTCATTCCCTCCGTCCCGTCCAGCCTGTTCGTCCCGCCCGTCATCTGTCGTCACGGCACCAGGTCTACCACCGTCACGCCGTCCACACCGCGCGCATACGACGCATCGGCAACCGCCCCCACCAGCCGGACATGGCCCCGCGCGCACACCTCCGCGCCCAGCGACACCAGTTCACGCGCCTGTCGCGGGTCCAGGCAGCGGTCGAAGCCGTCCGCGAGAACGGTGAGAGCCTGGTATGCCGACGGCACCTCGGCCGCCTGGTCCATGGCCAGCACGCCCGGCCCGGTCAGCAGCACCAGCGCGAGCGCCAGATACCTCAACTCGCCCTCGCCGAGCCGCCCCACGGGAGTGGCTCCCCGCGTGCCGCCCCGGCCCAGCAACGCCCGCACCGTCCCGTCATCCAGCTCCTCGACGGCCAGTTCCTTCACCACTCCCGCGCACCCCACCCGCGCCGCCGCGGCCAGTCGCGCATGTCGCTTGGCGCACTCGCTCCGGGTCCGGTGCAGCACCTCCGCGAGGTTGTCGCAGCCGCGCCGCAGCCGCCCCTCCCCCACCGCCACCGGCTCACGCATCCGGTGCGGCTGCGGGTCACAGGCGAAGACGGACCGCAGCGCCACCACCACCTGCTCGGCCGCCGCAAGCACCTGCAACTGCCCCTGTGTCTTGCCTGCCACGCGTAACGGCAGCAGGGCCGTGCCGAGCCGGTCGTCCGGCAGCGGGGCACGCGTTACCGACGCGGCCCCGGCCGTGTGCCAGGCGGCCTGCACGGAGGACCGCCCGGGATCGCGCAGCGCGGTGGTCAGCAGGGTCCGCCCGCCGCTGGTCAACCGCTCGCCGACGACCCGCAGTTCGGGTTCCGCCTGTACGGCGAGATCAAGCTGTACGGGACCGGCGGTGCCATCCACCGTGCAGCCGATCCTGAATCCCCGCCGCCCCTGCCCGTCGGCCTCCGCCCACTCGGGCACACATGCAGCGGGATCGGGGAACGCGGCCTCGATGTCGTCGCCCGCGCCCAGCCGCGCCAGCGCCTCGTACGCCTGCAGGACGCTCGACTTGCCGCTGCCGCTCGCCCCCGCGAAGAGCGTCAGCGGACCGAGGGGAAAGGCCGCGCCACGGTGTGTTCTGAAGGCGGAGAGCCGCAGTTCCGTGACGGTGGGGCGGGCGCCGTTCGCGCCGTTGAGCGGGGTGTTTGCGTCCATGAGCCGGACGGTACGCAGCGCGCAATGCGCCGAACCGTTCCGCCTCGACGGCCTTCCTACGAACGGGGGACGGCGGCGGCCGCCATCCCCTCGACCTCCGTGCCGATCGGGGCCAGCAGGAAGACATTCCGGTCGACCCGGTGCATCCCGCTGCCGAGCCCGAAGACGACACCACTGCTGAAGTCCAGGATGCGCTTGGCGACATCGGTGTCGGCGCCGGTGAGGTCGAGCAGCACCGGGATCTGGGCGATGAGGTACTCGGCGACCTCACGCGCGTCGGCGAAGACCTGCACCCGCAGCACGACGAAGCGACGCTGCTCCGCCACCGCGTAGTCCTGCGGGATGGTGCGGTGGTCGACCCGCGACGGCCACTCGTTACGGCTGCGCAGTGGGACGACCTGGGCCAGGCCCTCCCACTGCTCGTCGGTGACGTCGTACCTCTCGTACCTACTCATGCGACCCATCCTCGCGCTCCTCACCCGTTCGGCCCAACAGCGACACGGGCGAGTCGGCCGCGGATCGGTCCGGGGCTGTTCGGCGCGGGCCGCTCAGTGCCCGGCGGGGTCGGGTACGAGGCCGTCGGCGATCAGGCCGGCGAGCACCGCCTCACTCAATGCCTGGACCGCGGACATGGGTCGGACCATCACGGTGAACTCCTTGACCCGGCCCGCCTCGTCGAACTGCAGCAGGTCGATGCCGTGGATCTGCTTGCCGTTCACGACAGCCCGGAAGAGCAGGATCTCCGAGGGAGCCTCCTCGCCGTCCGTACTGGTCTCGGCCGCGCCCGCGAACCGGCCGACGTACCGGAAGTCCTCGAAGGTGCGCAGCAGGACGCCGAGCAGGCCGATGACCATCGGCCTGCCTTCGAAGGGGGTGAACTTCACTGGACTGTAGAAGCGGATGTCCTCGGTGAACAGGTCGTCCAGGGCGGTCAAGTCCCGCTTCTCGACGGCTGCGCGAAAACGCTCGGTCGTGTCCATCAGTCCTCCTGAAACTGTCACCACTGCCACGGCCACTGATCCTGATACTCAAGAATCTGACTAGTCACTTTATTGAGTATCATGCGGGGAGACACCGAGGGAAGGGGGGCTGCGTTCGATGGCCCTGCGACATGCCGTACTGGCTGCGCTGCTCGACGGCGAGTACAGCGGATACCAACTGGCCAAGGCGTTCGACGTCGGCGTCGCGAACTTCTGGCACGCCCTGCCCCAGCAGCTGTACGCCGAACTGGCCAGGCTGGAGAAGGAAGGGCTGGTCGCGGGTCGGCAGGTGGTGCAGGAAACCCGGCCCAACAAGCGACTGTTCAAGGTCACCGACGCCGGCCTCGCCGAACTGGAGGAGTTCGCCGCGGCCGCGTCGAAGCCCTCGTTCATCCGGGACGACCTGCTCGTCAAGGTCCAGGCCGCCGACCGCGTCGGCACCGGCCCGGTGATCGACCAGCTCGAAGAACGGGCGGCCGTCGCCGAGGCCAAGATCGAGCTCTTCGGCAAGCTGCTGCGGCAGATCCGGGGCGAGACGGACGAGGACGAATTCCTGCGCCGGGGCGAGCGGATCGGTCCGTATCTGACCTGTCTGCGCGGTCTCGCCTTCGAACGGGACAACCGGGACTGGTGTCTGCGGATCGCCACGGTCCTGAGGGAACGGCAGTCGGACCGTCACCGCATCGCATAGGCGAGCGCGAGCGGCGGCGGTCCGCCGCCGCTCGAACGGTGGTGATGACGAGGGCCGGGGGCAGCCCGGTGAGCTGGTCGGTGGTTGCGCGCAGCGGGGAAGCGGTGATCTGCGCCATCAGGATCGACGGCTTTGCGGCCATCGGCCGGGACGAGTTCGAAGAGATACGGGCGATTGGCGGTGGCGTTCACGAACGCCCGGGCCTCCGGCTCCAGTACGGGCCTTGCGCTGAGTTCGGTCATGACGGGACTCCTTGTCCGGGTCGGGGTGTGGTGGCTGCCGCCAGGGCGACAGCAGTGAGCAGGAGGAGAGCCGGCGCGAGCGCGGCGGCCGTGCCGTGGTGGAGCTGGAGCAGGCCGCCGGCGAGGGCGCCGGTGAACATCGCGGCGAGGGAGAACAGACGGCGTACGGTGGCCGGCCCCGGCCGGTCGGCGGCCAGACCTGTCAGGGTGCGGGTCATGACGGTGGTGGTGAGGTCGGGTACGGCGAGCTTCCGGACCACGGCGTTCTGCGCGCCCATGCCGAGCGCGAGCAGCACGATCAGTACGTGCTTCGCGGCATCGGCGAGGCCGGCCACCAGAGCCGCCGCGACCAGGACGCCGTGCGCCGCTACGAGCAGCGCGAAAAGCCGCACGGGCTCCGCGACCCTGGGCGTGATCCGCCCTCCGGCGAGCGCACCGGCCACGAACGCCGTGCCGGCCAGGACGGAGGCGACGGCGGACAGTTCCTTTTCGCCTGCCAACGCGAAGCCCAGGAAGACCACATTGCCGGTCATGTTGGCGACGAAGACATGGCCGAGGCCCAGATAGCTGACAGCGTCCACCAGGCCGGTGACAAAGGTCAGCAGAACGAGCAGCGGGGGCAGTACGCCGTGGTGTCCTGGGGTGTCGGGGAAGAGGCGGGCGGCGGCCCGGCCGAGCAGAGTGTTCATGCTTTTCCTTCGGCGGAAACCCGGTGCGGTGCGAGCCCGGTCGGCCGGCGGCCCGGTCCGGTGAGCGCGAGCCCGCCCAGCCGGAAGCAGACCTTCTGCACACCGTTCCCGGCGGGCAGCAGCCCGGTGGCCAGCCTCAGCAGGAGCAGTCCGGCGTCCATCAGCCCGCGGCGTCCGCGCTGATCATGAGCTGGGCCCAGACGACACCCATGCCGTAGGCGCCCGCCTGCCGCTTCACGACCTCGACGGTCGCCGCGTACGTCTCCCCGGAACAGTCAGCGGCACAGACGGCGTGGCCGGCGTCGACCCGCTCTCCACGCGAGTACGGTCCGCCATCAACTAGCCTGCTCCTGAGCGCAGTCGGCGACCGAAGCGCCCGGCAGCAGTAGGTCTCAAGACATTGGAAGGTCATGCGCGAAGACGCCCTCGTTCACGCCGCCACCGGTGTTCACCTGGTCCACGGCAGCAATACCAACTGGGTCATCCTGACCGACGGTGACGCCGTCACGCTGATCGACTGCGGCTACCCGGGAGACCGCAGGCAGGTCCTCGAGTCGCTGGCGGACCTGGGCCACGCACCCGATGCGGTAGAGGCGGTGCTCATCACGCACGCGCACAACGACCACATCGGTTCGGCGGAATACCTCAGCCGCACCTTCGACGCCCCCGTCTTCCTGCACGAGGCAGAGGTGCCCCACGCACGCCGGGAGTTCCTCCACCAGGTTTCCATAGGTCAGGTCCTGATGAACGGGTGGCGTCCCGGCGTGCTTCCGTGGGCAGTACACGCTCTCCGGTCGGGCGGCACCGCGGACTCCCGCATCACCCGTCCTCAGAAGTTCCCCGTGGCGGGTGCGCTCGATCTGCCGGGTCGTCCGGTCCCCGTACACACACCCGGCCACACCGCGGGGCACTGCTCCTACCACCTCCCGGACAAAGGGATTCTGATCTCCGGAGACGCGCTGGTCAGCGGCCATCCCACGTCCCGTGTGCGGGGGCCGCAACTGCTGCCCACGATGTTCGACGCGAACCGCGAACACGCCGTGGCATCCCTGGACGTGATCGAGCAGTTGGCGGCCGACATCATGCTGCCCGGCCACGGCCCCATCCATCGCGGGTCGGTACACGAGGCGGCCCGGCGCGCACGCGAACTCACCTCCTGACCGGATCGGCTGAGGCGAGGACCCGGCCCTGCGGGGCACGGGCGATCGCGCCAGCCACGCTGCATCGGCGCGTCGGCCGATCGCGTCAGCGCTTCCGTACCCGCCGTAGAGGGCTGCCAGAGAACCGCTACTGGTCAGGAGCCCATGGCGGGATGCCCCGCGGCCCGCGTCCACATCGACCCCGCCAACGACGGCAGCGAGACCGTCAGCGCCGTTGCCGACCACGTCCGCGCCGAATTCCTCACCCGCATCGGCCTCCACGACCTCCTCACCCCCACAGCTCGTAGCATCGCTACAGCACCCTCGATAGCGTCACTCTCATGAGTACGCGGACACGCATCCTGGAAGTGGCGGCCGACCTGGTCGCCCAGTCCCCGAACGGGGACATCTCCACCCGGGCCGTGTGTGAGGCCGCCCAGGTAGGTGCACCGGCGCTCTACCGGCATTTCGGTGACAAGGAGGGCCTGCTGTCGGCCGTCGTCGACTACGGCTTCGACAAGTACCTGGCGACGAAGCGGCAGCACAACCCCGGCGCGGACCCCATCGAGGACCTGCGCGACGGCTGGGACACCCACGTGGACTTCGCCCTGCGGAACCCGAATCCGTACCGGCTGATGAATTCCCCCGCGATGCGCACACCGCCGGCCGCGGCCCTTGAGTCCCACCAGATTCTCACCCGGGACCTGGAACGAGCCGCGGCCCGGGGCAAACTGCGACTCGCCCCCGAACTGGCAGCCCAGATAGTCATGTCGGCCAATGTCGGCGTGGCCCTGATGCTCGTCGCCCGCCCTTCGACCTTCACGGACAAGAGCGCATCGACGCGTGTACGGGACGCGGTGCACGCCGCCATCTTCACCCCCGACGTGTCCGCCCCCACGGGGACGGGTACCGAGGGGACGGGTGCCGAGGACACGCAACTACCGTCCACGGCGGCCCGGTTGAACGCACTGCTGCGTCAGTCACCGGACCCCGCCCTCACCCCCGCCGAAACCGGCATGATGACCGAATGGCTGGACCGGCTGTCCAACGCCCCCCGCAACCAGTAGCCACAGCCTCCGAGCGGGAGCGACGAGCCCCTCAGGGCGTCAGGTAGGAGTGGAAGACGCCCTCGGGGTCGTACTGCGCCCTCAGGGTCTGCAGCCGCTGCCAGTCGCTCGGCGTGAACGACCGCTCGGCGCGGTTCGGACTGGCGGTGAGGTCGGCCTCGGCGATGTAGTGCCCCGTCCCGAGCGGCTCCACGGCGCTCATCGCCTCGCGCAGCCAGCGGACGTTGATGCCATCCTCCGAAGGGTCGTCCCAGACGGCGTAGGGGACGACGTAGCTCTCGCCGAGCACCGAGAACGCCATGTCGCGCAGCAGATCCTCATCGTGAGACACGGGCGATACAGGTGCCAGGACGAGGGACTTGTCGGAGGGGGCGCTTTCGACCGCGTCGCTGAGCTTGGACAACAGCGTCCCGAAGTCCGCCTGAGACCACAGGGTGTCGGCCGCAAAGCGGTGCTGTCCGGGCCAGATGCTGCCGGAGGCGTCGTAGAGGGCATCGAGGGACGCCGGCTCGTCCGCCTCCCGGAAGAGGGAGCGATCGGCGAAGGGGCAGTTCTTGAGCGGTCGGAGGGCCTGGACGGCCTGCTCGCTCGAATCCGCGAATGCGGTGGCGGCTACGACGATCACCTTCGGCCGTGGCCTTTCCTTCGTCATGTGCGGGGCGGCCGTTGCGAGTACGAGAGCCAATTCCACGGTCGGCTCCAGCTCGTTCGCGGTCTCGATGGCCCAGTTCGACACCTCTTCGACGTCCGCGAGAGGAAAGGCATACGTGGTCGACATGATCGCCCCGGGAAGCCGGTGCAGACGAAGGCGGAAGCTGGTGACGACGGCGAAGAAACCCGGACCCGCTCCACGCGCCGCCCAGAACAGGTCGGGATTCTCGTCCTCGTTACATCGGACCACTTCGCCGTCCGCCGTCACGGCTTCAATCTCGTAGACGCTCCGGCAAGCCGGCCCCAGGGCACCGGAATTCCACCCGAGACCACCGCTGAGGAGATATCCGCCGACGGCGACCGACCCACAATGCCCGGTGGGAAAGGCGAGGCCGCGCGCGGCGAGTTCCGGCACGAGTTCGCCGCCGGTGACAGCCGGCTGCACGGACGCCGTCGCGGACGCCTCGTCGATGTCCCACCGCCGGAGCCGGGAGAGGTCGATGAGCATGCCGTCGGAGCGGACGGACGACCCGCACCAACTGTGCCCGCCCGCCCGTACGGCGATGCGAAGACCGCGGGAACGAGCCAGCCCGATGGCTCCGGGAACATCCCGCTCGGAGGCGGCCCGGACGATCACCTCCGGGAACCGCTCGGGCTTGAGCCCGTTCCACACCATGCTTGTCCGGACGGCTTCGTATTCGGCGTCGCCTCGCTGGACGAGCGCCCCCTCAACACCTCCGGCCTGCCCGTGTTCGCGCATCATGGACTCCAGGACTTGCGCCGGCTGCGTCTGCGGATGAAGCTGAAGTTCCGGTGTGAAGTACCGCAGAGTACGAGCGGAGACATCCCCAGTTTACCGGCCGTCCGAAAGCTCGCGGCCTGGAATTGCTGCCCTGGAGACGGCCATCGACACCATGAGAGCTTTTGTCCTCAGGAGAGTCGGCGAGGTCGGTGTCATCGAGAAACCGGTCCCCGAACCCGGCCCCAATGAGGCGGTCGTGCGCACTACCGCGGCCATGGTCTGTACGTCCGACGTGCATACGATGAAGGGAGCGATCCCGGTCGCCCCCGATGTCACATTGGGACACGAGGCGGTCGGCGTCGTTCACGCCCTGGGTTCTGCCGTCGAGGGCCTCAGGGAGGGCCAGCGTGTCGCCGTGGGTGGCGTGACCCCGTGTTTCCAGTGCGAATACTGTCAACGCGGCTTCTCCTCGCAGTGCGGCGGCAGAATGATGGGAGGCGCTGTGTTCACCGTCCAGGCCGACGGGAACATGGCGGAGTATTTTCTGGTCCGCAATGCGCAGGCCAATCTGGCGCCGGTCCCCGAGACCCTCGGCGACCACCAGGCCTTGTACGCGACGGACATGCTGTCGACCGGATTCGTCGCCGCCGAGCACGCGGAACTCGAATTCGGCGAGACCGTCGCGATCTTCGCCCAGGGGGCGGTGGGGCTCTCGGCGACGATCGGCTGCCGTCTACGCGGGGCCGGACTCATCATCGCTGTCGAGTCGATATCCCGGCGTCAGGAACTGGCGACGCATTTCGGCGCCGATGCCATCGTCGACCACACCCAGCACGACCCGGTGCGGCGAATTCTGGAGTTGACCGACGGTCGGGACGTGGACGCCGCGATCGAGGCGCTCGGCACCCCCCGTACGTGGGAAGCGACCTTCCGTGTCACCAAGCCTGGCGGACGTATCTCCAATGTCGGATACCACGGCGACGTGCCCGAGCCGCTCAAAATCCCGTTGGAACCCTTCGGATACGGGATGTCCGACAAGCAGATCTACGGCGGACTGAACCGCGGGGGCCGGGAGCGGCTGCGGCGGATCTTCCGGCTGCTGGAGCACGGCAAGGTGGATCCCACGCCGATGACCACGCACGAGTTCGGCTTCGACGAGATCGAACGGGCATTTCGGATGATGGAATCGAGAGAGGACGGGATCATCAAGCCACTGATTCGTTTCCGCTGACGCGTTTCGGCTGACGCGTTTCGGCTGACGCGTTTCGGCTGACGCGCTGTGTTGCCTAACCCGTGGTCAGACCGAAGATGGTGATGATCACCAGATAGCACACCGCCACGACGGCGGCGCCCGCCACATGGGTACGGAAGGATCGCGCCCGGTTGGGCAGCAGCCAGAAGGCGAGCGCCCGGTTGACCAGCGGCATCAGCAACCACGTCAGAACGCTGACACTCAGCACGTTGCTGATGAACAGGGACAGATACCCGGGCATTCCCAGGCTGTTGAACCAGTCGCCGACCGTCAGGTTCAGGATCATCACCGTGGGATACAGGGCCAGCACCACGGACATGGCCTGTTTCCAGTTGGG
Organism: Streptomyces sp. NPDC019443; assembly: GCF_044389785.1. Taxonomy (NCBI): domain Bacteria; kingdom Bacillati; phylum Actinomycetota; class Actinomycetes; order Kitasatosporales; family Streptomycetaceae; genus Streptomyces; species Streptomyces sp. NPDC019443. The sequence goes on along the minus strand of NZ_JBIRYJ010000001.1, from coordinate 27,544 downwards.
CGGAATGCCTTCGTCCGCACCCTCGCCGAAGCGGAACCAGCCGCCGAACGCCGACCCGATCTTGCGCACGTCGTACGAGCGGAAGTAGCCGCGCCCTTCCTCCAGAAGCTTCTCGCGGGCCTCGGAGTCGAGCCAGCCGTCGAGGTGTTCGCGCGTGTCGAAGCGGAAGGCGACCACCCAACGGTCCTGAATGCCCTCCACCGGCTTGAACATCTCCGACCCCATAAAGCCGGGAAACCCCTCCTGCGTTTTCAGGATCTTGTCCTCCCAGCGCATGAAGTCCCGCTCCCGCCCCGGCAGCACATCGTGCGAGATGACCGCCGTGACGACATCTTGGGCCGGCGTCCCACCGGTGAGCACCTCTTGTGTCGGGGTTCCGTCGAACAACGGGCGGCCCTCATCAAGGAGTTGTCGACGCGCACCCGAATTCAGCCACGCGGTCAGCTGCTCGACACCGGCGAAGCGGAATACGACGACCCACTCGTTCTCTTCGCCGGAGACCGGCGGGTACAACTCCGTGCCCTGGAACCCGTCGAAGCCTCGCACGACCTGATTGGTCTTCTCCTGCCAGCGCTTGTAGTCGTCATCCCGGCCGGCCCGGATCTTCTGGGAGGTCACGACCGTAGCGCTGTCACCGAGGTCACGGCTTGCACGGGTACCCATACGGAGTAGTCTAGATCAAAAGGGAGTTATCGGACAAATCGGAGAGATTTGCGCCAGTCGGCGAGCGGGAGGATTCTGAGATGGGACACAAGGAGTTCATGGCCGAAGCGGTTCGGCTGGCCACGGAGTCCGTCGAGAACGGCTGGGGCGGCCCATTCGGTGCGGTGATCACCAACGACGGCGAGATCATCGCTCGCGGGCAGAATCGCGTACTCCTCACGGCCGATCCGACTGCGCACGGCGAAGTGGAAGCCATCCGCAAGGCCGTTCAGGTGTTCAATCCTGAGGCGCCCAGCATCTCCGAGAAGCACCAGAACGAGTACACCCTGGAGTTGGTGCCTCGGCCTGAGGGCTCCCCCGACCTGGTGCCGGAGCGCGCTCGCATGCTGCAGGGGTGCGCGATCTACACCAGTGGCGCCCCCTGTCCGATGTGCATGAGCGCCATCTACTGGGCTCGGATAGGCAGCGTCTACTACAGCTGCGACTGGAAGGCCACTCAGGAGATCGGCTTCGACGACGCCTTCCAGTACGAGGACTTCGCGAAGCCCCCGGACCATCGGAGCATCACTCTCGAGCAGCTCCACCCCGAGCTGGGCGCCACGTCGTACGAGGCATGGGCGAAAAAGCCGAACAATCACCCGTACTGACGCGGAGTCCCTGAACTGCTCCCCGGCCGGCATCGTCTTGGAATTGCCCGGCCGCAGGGCCGGGGCAGGAAGGGGAACGCGATGGAGCTGTTCCCGCCGATACCGCTCGCGGAGTGGCAGGACACCAAAGAAACGCTGCACCGATTCGCGCAAGTCGTCGGCAAGATCCGCCTCGCCGCGAGTGCCCGGCGCAACCACTGGTGGAACGTTCCGTTCCATCTCACCGGACGCGGCATCACCACACGTCCGATGGGACAGGTCGACGGAAATCCGGTCTTCACTGTCGACTTCGACTTCGTCGACCATCAACTGGTCGTCGCGACCTTGGACGGCAGAGCGTCCCTCCCGCTCGAGGGCCAGTCCGTGGCGTCCTTCCACAGCAACGCCCTTGACGCTCTGGCCCAACTGGGCGTCCGGGCGCGCATCGCCATTCCCAGGCCGTACGACCTGTCCGATGCCGACCGGCCGTTCGCCGAGGACACCGAGCATGCGGCCTACGATCCTGTGCTGGCCAACCGCTACTGGCAGGTCCTCAGCCAAGTGGCGTTGGTGCTGGAGGAATTCGCGGCCGGCTTTTCGGGAAAAGCCAGCCCCGTACACCATTTCTGGCACACCTTCGACATCGCCCACAGCCGGTTCTCAGGGCGTCACATCGACCAGCCGCCGCAGGTCGATCCAGTGACGCGGGAGGCATACTCCCGAGAACTGATCAGCTTCGGATTCTGGTTCGGTGACGATACGTTCGCCGAGCCCGCTTTCTACTCCTACACCGCCCCCGAGCCTGCGGCACTGACCGGGGAGCCGCTCAAACCCGCTGCAGCACACTGGGTTTCACGCAATGACACCCACCTGGCCGTGCTGCCCTACGACGCGGCCCGCGCCGAAAACGATCCTCGTGCCGCCGTACTCGACTTCTATGAGAGCGCGTACCAGGCCGGATCCCGACGCGGCGGCTGGGACACCGCCGCTTTCGCCTCTCCGGACGGGATCACGGACCCACATCTGCCGGTCCCGCGTCGCTGATCCCGAACGAACGGATTCCAAACGAGCTGATTCCGAACGAGCTGATTCCGAACGAGCTGATTCCGAACGAGCGACGGCAGGCCGAGTGAACCTCAACAGCAACGTCAGTGCACGTGCTGCTGCCAGTCCGCGGGCACCTTGCCCCGCGGGCCCGGGGTCGGCTGGGAGGCCGGGTGCGAGGCGGGTGGGAGCAGCTGCGGGCCCTCGTAGTACTGCCCGGTTTCGATGTTCCAGAACCAGCTCTCTCCCGGCTCGAAGCTGGCGAGGAAGGGGTGTCCCTCCTCGCGCGCATGCTTCGTACCGTGCTGCGAGGGTGAGGAATCGCAGCATCCGATGTGCCCACACGCGGCGCAGCGCCGAAGGTGCAACCACCATCCCGGACCATCGCCCGCCAGACACTCCACGCAGCCGTCTCCGCTCGGAGTCGCAGTTGGATCTATACCTGGGATCTGGTCATGTGCCATTTGGCATGCCTCTCTGAGTGAGGCCGGGCAGGTGTCCTTGGGGACCCGTTCGGCGTGCTGAGGTCAGTGACCTGCCCTTCTTGCATCGTAACCGGCCAGTCAGCACGGAGCGCGCCCGGGCGTCCCGCCCAGGGACCGGCCGAGGACCGCGCCGCAGCCGTCGCAGAAGGACTGCCCGGGGGCGGGGCAGACCGCCCGGCGGGGCCGTCGCTGTCCCGGTGCCGCGGCCGCCTGCAAGGCCGGCCGTACGCCAGCACTACCCCGCGGGCGCGGCTCGGCGCGCGCCCAGGAGGTCCGAGGCAGATGAAAGGCGCCCGACCGAGCATCCCCGGCCGAGCGCCTCCCCGCTTTTCAGCCCTGCGGCCGGCCGACCTGTCTCAGCAGTTCAGGCCACTGCTCCTCCGGCTCGGAGCCCGTCAGTCGCAGATATTCAGGCCCCGACACCCACTCCAGGAAGAAGGTGGTGAAGTCGTCCGCGACCTTCTCGAAGACGGACGACATCCACCATTCGACCCCCGTGTCGGGGAAGTACCAGACCGAACCGGTCGACCGGCTGAGGAAGAACGGCTCGTCGGAGATGACTCCCGGACAGAACCATTCCTCACGACCCAGTGCCACCGCGGCTCCGTCGACCGGGTCCGCGTAGAACTGCATGCTGTCGACCGTGGCAGCGTTGAAGAGCGTGACGTCTCCGCAGGTCGCGCCGTCGGTCGCCGAGAGGAACTCCCGGATCGGGGCCGGTAGCCCAGTCCAGATGTCCTCGGGCCGAGCCCCGGCGGGCAGCGAGTTCAGCATGCGCCACTCGTCGCGCGTGGCAACGGTGGAGCGCAACTCCTCCACCACCCGCCGGAGTTCGGCATTCACCGTGTGCTCCCCTACCATTCGATCTCGATCTCGATCTCGATCGGAGTGAAGTCGTCCAGGTTCTTGATCTGCGGCCAGATCTGCTGGGTCCCGATGTGCCAATTGGTGAACGAGTCCAGCATCTTGAGATTACCGGTCACATCGGGCCCGCCCAGCTGCAGCTCATGAACAGAGCCGCCGCCTTCTTGGCGGACTCCGCCTTGGACGGCCTCGGTCTCCTCCTTCGGAGCCCCCGGGGTTTCGCCGTGTATGGCTCATGTCAAGCAGCGGCCCGAGAGCCGCAATATACTGACTTGTCGTCAATCAGGCTTCTTCATCGCATACTTCAGCAACGGATGAGCTTCTCGACGGCTCTTCTTGCGGTGGAACGGGGCATTGCCTTGCCACCTGCCCCTTCTTTCGATGCACCCCTGACGAGCCGGAGTCCCGCGCCGTCCCGACCGCCGAGGTGACAGTGTGGCCGGACTGCCGAAGTCCGTCGGCGACGCGGCCCCGGACCGGCCACCGAGCCACGGCCCGTGAACGAGGAGGTAGGTGGCGGCCATGCGTCTACCGGGTCCGTGACAGCGCGGCGACGGCTTGGACCTCGATGAGGTATTCCGGCGCGAAGGGCGCGGGCACGGCCACCAGGGTGCTGGCCGGTGCGGTCGAAGTCCCTGCCCGCAGGGGGCCGAGGATCTCGGGAAGCAATGCCACCCGCCTCGCCGCCGCCTATCGGTCCGGCCGCATCCTGCCTCCAAAGTCACCGGCTGCCCGGCCGGGATCCGCATCCGCTCCGGATCAATGCAGACGAACCGGGTGAGCCCGCCCTCCAGCGGTACGACCAGCACGCCACGGGCCCGTGCGGCAGCAAGGACTGCAGGATCTGCGTCGACGTCCGCGAAGTCCCCGAGCATGCCGGTCAGTGTCTCGTCGGTGCCCGGGAAGCCGATGCCGGCGGCCTGCCGCACCAGGCTGCGCCCGCCGTCGCAGCCGACCGCGTACTGCGCCCGTATGGTGTCGACGGCCCCGCCGGGCCCGCGCACCTCCACGTCGACGCCGGTGGCGTCCTGCCGCAGCCCGGTGGTCTCGTGTCCGCGGCTGATGCGGACGCCCAGTTCGCCCGCCCGCTCCTCCAGCAGCGCCTCGGTGCGGGCCTGGGCCAGGAAGAGGGTGTAGCCGTGGCGGGAGTCCAGCGCGGCGAAGTCCAGCCGGGTGTCCAGGCCGGCGAAGTGCCAGCCCGGCACCGGCTTTCCGAAAGCGAGGAAGCGGGGCGCGAGACCCCTCATGTCCATCAGTTCCACACTGCGCGGGTGCAGGGTCAGCGCCCGTGAATCACGCTGCGGCTCGGTACGCCGCTCCACGATCCGGGTCCGTACGCCCGCCAGCGCCAGCTCGCAGGCGAGCATCAGTCCGGTCGGGCCCGCACCCACGACAAGCACGTCGGTGTCCATCAAGTGACCTCCACTATTTAGTGAACATCATTCACGTGAACGATGTTCACTATAGTGGCGCGCATGAGCAACCCGTCAACCCGCACACGTGGACGCCCCGCACGACTGGACCAGGCGCGGACCGTCGAGACAGCCCTGGACCTGCTGGACGAAGCCGGGCTCGACGCGCTGACCATGCGGCGTCTGGCTGATGCGATGGACGTCCAAGCCGGCGCGCTGTACCGCTACTTCGCCACCAAGCAGGAGCTGCTGACCGCGATGGCGGAGCGGATGCTGTCCGACGTGGGCGCACCCAAGGGCCCCGTGGGCGGAGACTGGAGCGAACGGCTGGCCGGCCTGGCCAGAGCGATGCGTACAGCGCTGCTCGCCCACCGCGACGGCGCCCGCGTCTTCGCCGGCACGCACTCGACCGGGGCGCACACCCTGCACTTCGCCGACACCGTGATCGGCGTCCTGCGTGAGGCCGGCTTCGACAATGCGGACGCGGCGCGCGCCCTGATGGCGGTGGCTAATTTCACCGTCGGCCACACCCTGGAAGAGCAAGCCGCTTTGGAACCGGGCGCAGGGGCCCCCGCCGACCCGAGTCGCCTGGGTGACGCCGTGACGGCCGGGCCGTACCCGCACCTCACGGCCACCCTGCCCGTGTTCACCAGCACGGACTTCACCGCCCACTTCGAGTTCGGGCTGCGCCTGCTCATGGAGGGGCTGCGCGCCCTGCGACAGCAGCGCTGACGGAGTGTCCCGCGTGGTCGATGTGGAAGTGATGGCGTCGTCCCATGAGATCGCCCGATGACAGCACGGCGGCGCTCAGCGGCTTGCGGACCGCTCCTCGGACTCGGCCGGGACAGCCGACCGCCGGGCGAAATGGCACGCGGTCCTCAACGCCCCCGCCGCCGTGCGCTATGCCGACTCGCTCGCCGAGGTCCACCGCCGCTTCGGCAACTGGCACGCCCCGATCCCCGCGCTGCTGGACGCGACCGCCCCCGGCGCCGTACTCCACCACGACGTCGCCGAGTTGGCCACCCACTCCCCTCCTTCACCGCCGGCCATCGGCCTTCCCCCGCTACGACACCGAGCGCCGCCCCCGCACCACCTCGGTCGCCGACGCCGCCCGCCAGGCGGGTCCGCATGGGCCAGCTCGCTCATCGTCCCGGCTGCGGCAGGTACTGCCTGTACCACGGCACGCTTCGGGCAAGCCCCTCGGCGAACGCGGGACCGGGCGTGCAGCCGGTCGCAGCCCAGAGGCGGCTCGCGTCGTACCAGTGATCGGTCGACAGCATGCTGAGGTACCGCTCGCGGGCGCCGATCTGCCGGAAGTGTGCTCGGGCTTCGTCCAGCGACATCGCATCGCCGGCCCCGGGGACCGTGATGCCCAACTCCCCGGCCAGCGTCGCGCCGATGTCCCGGATGGCGACCGGCTCGGGGTGCGCCGCGTGCAGTACGCCCCCGGCGGGCCAGGAAACCGGATCCGCGGCCAGCTGCGCCATCGCCCGCCCCAGCGCGTCCACATCGATCAGGGAGGTCACGGCCACCCCGCCGCCGACCCAGCCCGGTAGCTGTTGGAACAGGGCCGACAGGGTCGGCACCACCCACCGGTCGCCCGGGCCATAGACGAGGTGCGGCCGCACCACGCACCCGCCGGCCTCGCGCACATACGTTTCGGCGGCGAGCCGGCTGGTGCTCGCCGCGGACACCGGAGCGGGGGCCACGGCCTCCTCCGACAGGGCGCGGTGCGGCCCGTCCCCGTAAACGGATGCCGTACTGAGGGAAACGATGCGCTTGACTCCGGCCCGCACCGCCTCGGCGACCAAGGACTCGGTGCCCGCCCGGTTCACCAGGTCGCAGAGCTCGGGATCGGGGCCGACATAACTCGCACAGTGCACAAGGACCTCGACACCATCACATATCCCTGCCAGGGATCCGGGCTGCTGGAGGTCGGCCACGACGCGTATCACACCGTCCGGAGAAGATTTCTCCGACTCCGTCGCGGCGCGCACCAGCGCCAAAGACCGTACGCCCTGGCGCTTATTGAGGGACCGCAGTACTGCATTTCCTATGAAACCGGTCGACCCGGTGATCAGCACGGTCCGCTGCATGGCCGGAACTCCTCCTGTTGCCATCCATCGCATGGGGTGGGTTAAGATTCTGTTTCCAAGGCGAAAGCATACCGGTCGCCCAGTTTTTAACTCCTCCCCTCTGAGGAATCCCTCATGACCAGGCAACTCCGCGCAGAGCAGACCCGCACAACGATCATCGAAGCCGCAGCGGAGATGTTCGATCGTTACGGGTACGGATCCACCTCGTTGAGCGACATCGTCACCCAAGGGAAAGTGACCAAGGGGGCCTTGTACTTCCACTTCGCCTCCAAGGAGGGACTGGCCCACGCGGTAATGACATTGCAGCATGAGCTGTCCATGCAGGAGGCGCAGGAAGTTTCGAACAAGAACCTGCCCGGCCTGGAGAGCCTGATCCGTATGTCCTACGGAATCGCGGACCAGGTGCTGCGAAACCCGGTGACACGTGCCGGAGTGCGGCTGACCCTGGAGAGCGGCTCGCTGCAGCAGCCGATGCGTGACCCTTACCGGGACTGGGTGAACGTCACGACCGAGCATCTGGAGCGGTCCGTCGACGAACTCGACGTGCGACCCGGTGTCAACGTCTCATGCGCCGCCCAGTTCATCGTGAGCGCCTTCACCGGGCTGCAGCTGGTCACGCCGGTGCTCGAGTCCCTCGACAAGCTTCCGCTGCGTATAGCGGACATGTGGACGACGATCCTGCCCGGGCTCGTCCCCCCGCGCAAAGCCGCGTACTACCTCAACATGTCCGCGACCATCGCCGACGGAATGATGCGCGAGCTCTGATCCAGGCCGGCCCTTGCCGCCCTCCACACCTCGGCACGTTCACGACCTCTGCGCGTTCACGCCGCGACGCACACCCCGATCTTCGGGCCCATCTCCACGGTGCCCCGGACAGCTGTCACCCCGCGCTGCGACAGCACCGCCGTCACTTTGTGCGCACCCGGGCCCACTTGATCGCCGTTCGACGGCGAGAGGATGGCCGCGACCCGGCAGTCCTCGTCCAGCTCCAGCAGGCTGGTGAAGCGTGTCTCACCCGCCAGCGGCGCCCTCAAGGCACCGCCGAGCAACGCGATCGCCGCCTGCCGCATCGCCTCGAACGCCAGCATCCCCGGCACATGGTCCAGCGGGTGGTCGAAGAGCGTCGGATGGTCGGTCAGAATCCGCAGCGGCCGGGTGCCCGTCTCGTCGAGGTCTCCGACCACCACGTCCCTGGACGATTCCCGCCCCACCAACTGCGGGTCCACCGGAGCCACATACGGCGGCTCGCCCGGTTCCCCCGACCGCTCGGCCTGGCGCATTCGCGCGTAGACCCGGGAGCCCACACAGCGCAGCCAGCCGGCACCGTGGGCGCAAACGACCCCGTCCCGCACGAACTCGACGGCCACCCGCATGGCGTCGACACCGCGCGCCCGGTGGCGGATCTCGCCGACCTTCACCCGCGCCAGCAGCTCAACGGGGCTGTCCGACAGCGTCATCCGTTCGGGGAAACATCGCCACGTCAGACGCTGCATCAGAAAGGAATGCTCCAGCGGGATTCCATAACCACTGTGTGCAATAAGAATTCCCGCCTGGCGCAACGTTTCCACGACCAGGAGTGGGTCAATCATGCTACCGCCGATACTGTAGAAATTGTGGCGCTGCGGCCACTGCACAGCACAGACAAAACTGTCCGGACCCGATTGGCGCCAGTCCGTGAGAAAGACCTCCGAGACTGCCGCACGATGCACCAATTCCCGGGCGACCGTGGACTGGTACGAAAGCCCCTGCATCTCCGGACAACCCCGCGGCTGCCCCGGATCAGGTAAAGCCCTATTCACACTCGCACACACATCGGGCACGACAGACATCGCCCCTCCCCCCTCGATGAATCTCAGATCCAGAACATACCAACCGACAGGTCCTCCACGGTGTGACATGGCTCACCCCTGCCAAGTCCCGCCCCCGGAAGGGCTGTTACTCGCGAACAGGAGGCGGAGGCAGGGCGCCCATTTACCGCTTCAGCCAGGCCAAATGCGCGCCTTGGCAAGGGAATCGGAGTTCGACCCTGCGCACGTAATACCCAGTTGACTGAACAGGGCGACCGGTATGTACTGGTCCCGCCACCGCCGCCGGTCTCAGCTCGATCACACGACGCGCAATCTGAAGCATGGTTACGAAGCGCAGTCACGCCATTACGAAACGGGGTCAAGGGGAATGGCTACAGCAGCACAATCGATAAGCCGCGAAAGCCTCACCGGTTCAGCCGACGACTATTCTGCGCTACCCGCGTTGCGCGAGCGTGACGAGGAGTTGTCCGTTCTGCGCAATCTCTTCCGGGACACTCTGGAAGGAAACAGCCGGATCGCGGTCGTGAGCGGGGCGGCCGGCCATGGCAAGACGGAACTGCTCGGCATGCTCGCCGACGACGCACAGCGCGCAGGAGCCCTGCATCTGTCCGCCACGGCCTCGCGCACCGAGCAGTCCATTCCCTTCGGAGTACTGGCCCAGCTCTTCCGCTGTGAGGGTCTGCCCGCGGAGCTGGACACCCGCGTCGGCCAACTGCTGGACGAAGCCCTGTCCGTCGCTTCCCGCACCGCGGACGACGTGGACGGCATCTCCCCGCGGGTGTTCCATCAACTGAGCCTGGCTCTGCGCGACCTCATCGACTGGGTGCCCGGACCGCTGCTGATCAGCATCGACGACGTGCAGTACGCGGACACCTGTTCGCTGCAGTGCCTGTCGGCCGTGGTCCGGCGGCTACCGTCTGCCCCAGTACTGATCGTACTCAACGAGTGCCCTCCGCCGTGGCCGTCCAGCTCGCTGCTCAAGGCCGAGCTGCCGCCTGAGCCGCGCACCCTCCGGCTGCGCCTGTCCCCGCTGTCGCACCGGGCTGTACACGATCTGCTCGCCCAGCAGCTGGGGCCGCGTACGGCCGACGCCCTCAGTGCGGACTGCCTTGCTGCCACCGGCGGGAACCCGCTGCTGCTCCGCAGGCTGATCGAGGACAACCGGGTGTCGGACGAGCCCGGTCCCCGCACGCTGCGGATCGGACTGCAATTCGAGCGCGCGGTGCTCGACTGCCTCTACCGGTGCGACCCCTCGCTGCGCACAGTCACCCGTCAACTGGCCGTCCTCGGCGACCCGGTGGCGGCCCCGCTGCTGAGCCGGCTCTCGGGTCTGGACCCGCAGTCCCTCGCCCAGGCCCTGACCACGCTGGAAGAGACCGGAATCCTGGTCGGCGGCGAGTGGCGCCATCCCCGCGCACGCGCCGCGGTGCTGCACGGCATGTCGGCGGAGGAGCGTGCCGTCCTCCACATCAAGACCGCAACGGCGCTGTTCAAGAACGGCACACCGGTGATCACGGTGGCCCGGCATCTCATCGCCGCCGGCCGCATCGGCTCCTCCTGCGAAGTCACCGTCCTCCATGACGCGGCCGAGGAGGCGCTCGCCGATGGCGACACCGCGCTTGCGTTCAACTGCCTTTCTCTGGCGTTCCTTTACAAGGGCAGCGACGAGCATCGGGCCACCACGACCGCCATGCTGCTGCGTACCGAGTGGCGGGCGGACCCCGTCACCGCCGCCCGCCGGACCCCCGCGCTGATCAGTGCCGCCCAGCGGCTCACCGGGCGGCATGTGTCCGCGCCGATCGATTCCCTGCTGTGGTTCGGCCACGCCGACATGGCCCGGGTCACCATGGAGCAGATCGAGCAGCGTGCCCAGCAGTCGCGGGACCTGGAGGCCTCCGCTCATCTGCACGCCTCCCGTTCGATCCTCACCCTGCTCTATCCGGCGGCCGCCGAGAGCCCGGGCGACGGAGCCTCCCCGGACGACGGGACGGACACGCTGCTGCGGGCGTCCTCGCGGTCCCAGGCCGTCCTCGCACTGTGCAGAGTACTGCGTGACGGACCCAGCCCCGATTCCGTACTCGTGGCCGAACAGACGCTCGTCGGTAGCCAGTTGAACGACCAGACCCTGCTGCCGCACGTCTCCGCGATCGGAATCCTGCTCCTCAACGACCGGCTCGCTGCGGCCGAGCACTGGATCGACACCCTCGTCACGGCCGCGAAGCACCAGTCGGCGCCGACCTGGGAGGCCGTCTTCACCAGCCTCGCGGCCAAGCTCGCCCTGCGCCGCGGCGACCCGGCGACCGCCGCCCGGTACGCGGAGCGGGCGCTCGCGCAGCTCCCGCCGCAGGGCTGGGGCGTGATGATCAGCCTGCCGCTGAGCGTCCTGCTGGAGGCCCACGCCCTCATGGGCGGCCGGGACGACGCACTCGCCCAGCTCCAGGTGACCCCGCCGGACACGATGCTCGGCACGCCGCTGGGGATGCGCTATCTGCGGGCCCGGGGCCGCGCCCTGCTCGCCAACGGCCAGCTCCAGGCCGCCCTGGAGGACTTCCTCACGGTCGGCGAGCTCGCGGTGCGCTGGCGAATGGACGTCCCGGCGCTGCTGTCCTGGCGGACCGACGCGGCGCAGATCTATCTGCGCGGCGGCGACACCGAGCGGGCGCGGCAGCTGGCCGCGGAACAGCTCGGCCTGGCCAAGGCGGACCAGCACCGCGTGCGCGCGGTCTCCCTGCGCATGCTCGCCGCCGCAAGTCCGCTGCCGGAGCGGCCCAAGCTGCTGGCCCGCGCGGTCGAGGCGGCCCAGCAGTGTGCGGGTCGGCTCGAACTGGCCTACGCGCTCTACGACATGGGCTGGGCGCACCAGGAACTCGGCCAGTACAGCAAGGGCCGGATGGCGCTCCGCCGGGCGCAGCAGATCTCCGAGGAGTGCCGTGTGCCGCTGCCCGCGCGCACCCAGCCGGACGGGCCGGGATCCCAGCAGAGTGCCGCGATCAAGGGCGACGGCGAGGAATTGGCCGGCACCCTCAGCGACGCGGAGATGCGCGTGGCCACGCTGGCCGCCCGCGGGCATAGCAACCGCCAGATAGCAGGCAAGCTCTTCGTCACCGTCTCCACGGTCGAGCAGCACCTCACCCGCGTCTACCGCAAGCTCGGCATCAAGCGGCGGAGCGATCTCGCCTTCGCCCTGTACGACGGTGCCGCGGTCCGGGTCGCCTAGGGCGTGTTTTAGAAGTCCCTCCCCCAGAGCTTCGCCTGGGAGGTGCCCCCAGCCCCGCGACGCCTGGCACGCACTCCCCCAGCTACCGCTGGGAGGTGCCCCCACCGCCTTGCGATTGCACGCACCGGACGCCGCGGGGCCCGCCCTGCGGGCGGACGGCGCTACTTCCAAAACACGCCCTAGCACCGGGGCACCGTGATCGCCGTGACGACCAGTCCGTTGCCGACCCTCCAGTTGCCCGAGAACGCCTCGATCCGCCGTCCTTCCACGACGGGGCCGGGCACCAGGAGGCCGGCGCGGAAGGTCCGGGTGCGTGGGTCGATGGCGATGTCGGCCTCGTGGAAGTCCAGCCAGCGTCCGGTCAGCGGGTACCAGGCCTTGTACACGCTCTCCTTGGCGCTGAACAGCAGCCGGTCCCAGAAGATGTCCGGCTGCCGGTCCGCCAGGCCGGCCAGCCGGATCCGCTCCCCGGGAAGCGCGACCGACTCCAGCACCCCGGGCGGCAGCGGCAGTCCGGGCTCCGCGTCGATGCCCAGGGAGGCGACTTCGGCCGTACGGGCGACCGCCGCCGCACAGTATCCGGCGCAGTGCGTCATGCTGCCGACCGTGCCGCCCGGCCATACCGGTGCGCCGTCCGTTCCGGTCAGGATGGGGACGGGCCCGACATCGAGTCTCCCGAGAGCTCTTCGGGCGCAGCCGCGGACGGTCGCGAACTCCTGTCGGCGCCGCTCGACCGAGTCGGCGACGATCTCCTGCTCCTCGGGGAACAGCTCGGGCACCGGATCGGGGCGGAACGCCTCCTCGACGGCGACCCACGGCGGCACCAGGCTCTCGATCACCGGCGGCCCGCCCCAAGTGCGGCCGCCGGGAGGATCTCCCGCAGCCGTCCGGGATCGCCGGGCCGCTGCCGCCACTCCCTGGGGTAGCCGACCGACACCTCGACGAAGGGCACCCCGTCGTAGTACGTAGTCCGCGGAATGTGCAGATGGCCGTAGACCACGGCGGTCGCACGGAAGCGCCGGTGCCAGTCGGCCGTGCGCTCGGTGCCGCACCACTGGGCGAACTCCGGGTACCTCAGCACCCGGGTCGGTTCGCGCACCAGCGGATAGTGGTTGACCAGTACGGTCGGCAGCGCCGGGTCGACGGCGCTGAGCCGCGCCTCGGTGAGGGCGAGCCTGGCCCGACACCACGCCTCGCGGCTGGGGTACGGGTCCGGGTGCAGCAGCATCTCGTCGGTGCAGACCACCCCCGCGTCGTACGCGCGGGCCAGCGCGGCCTCCTTGCTCGAGGTGCCGACGGGCCTGAACGTGTAGTCGTACAGGAGGAACAGGGGAGCGACGACCACCGGGCCGTGCTCGCCCTCCCACACCGGATAGGGGTCCTCGGGGGTACGGACGTCCAGCCGGCGGCACATCTCCACCAGCCTCTGGTAGCGCGCCTCGCCGCGGAGCTGGACCGGGTCGCCGGGCGGTGTCCACAGCTCGTGGTTGCCGGGGGACCACACCACGGTGGCGAACCGGTCCCGCAGGAGGGTCAGGGCCCATTCGACGTCCTCGAACCGCTCCCCCACATCACCGGCCAGGAGCAGCCAGTCCCGGTCCGCCGCGGGCCGTAGCCGCTCGACGATCTCCCGGTTCTCCGGATGCCCGATGTGCAGGTCGCTGATGGCGAGGAGCCGTGGTGCGGTGCTCATCGGGGCGACTCTGCGAGAGCGGTGTCACGGGTCCGGCCGGTGAATGCGCGGCGAATTTCCGCCGCGACCTCGTCCGTGTGCCCGTCCAGATAGAAATGCCCGCCGGGAAACACCTGCACCTCGGTTCCGCCCGTCGAATGAGCCCGCCATGCGGAGGCGTCCTCGATCGTGGTGACCGGGTCGGCGTCACCGACAAGGACCGTGATCGGGCAGGCGACTTGTGCGTCCGGAGGCGTCACATGCGTTTCGAGCGCCTTGTAGTCGGCGCGAATAACCGGCAGCAGCAGGGCCAGCAATTCCTCGTCCCCGAGAATGCTCTGGTCCGTGCCGCTCAGTCGGCGCATCTCGGCGACGACCGTGGCGTCGTCACGGAGATGGATCCGGTCCCGGTGCGGAACCGAAGGCGCGCGGCGCGCGGAGAGGAAGAGCGCCACGGGCCCGTCGCCGGGCGCAGCGTCCTCGAAACGGCGGGCCACCTCGAAGGCGAGGACGGCACCCAGGCTGTGCCCGAAGAAGGCGTAGCTGCCGGACAATTCGGCACGGAGCACATCGAAGACGGCGTCCGCCAGTTCCGTCAGGCTCTCGGCGAAGGGTTCCTGGCGCCGGTCCTGGCGGCCCGGATACTGCACGGCCAGCACCTCGGCTCCGGGAGCAAGTGCGCGCGACAGCGGCACAAAAGAACTCGCCGCCCCGCCCGCGTGAGGAAAGCAGACCACTCGCGCATCGCTGTCCGGCAGCGGCGTAAAGCGCCGAATCCAGGAACTCGCCTCGCTCGCTTCATTCGAAATAGCCACGACCGGAGCGTACGCAGACGCACTGTGGCCGGAAACCCCTAGGAAATAGGGCCGACCCGAGCTGAACGCAGCCTGCTCCCCCACCCCTATTCCTACCCCTACCTCCCCCCTATCCGGCCTCGGGAACCTTGAGCCGGAGGGCGCAGGGGAGGTTGGGTGGCAGGTGAATCGATCACACACGCGAAAGGACCTGGGCGTGCTGCTGGACGGCGAGCGGGATCGCACCCGAGCCATTGACGCGGCCGAGGCCGAGGACCTCATTCGCGGAATCTGTTTCAAGACCGGTCCGCCGCGGCGTACCGGCGTCGAAGTCGAATGGCTGCTGCAGGATCTGCACGATCCCGCCGCCCCGCTCCGGCCCGGGCGGATCACGGCCGCGCTCACCGCGGTCCGCGCCCTTCCCCTGCGGTCGGCCCTGACCTTCGAGCCCGGCGGCCAGCTCGAACTCAGTTCTCCCCCAGCGGACTCACTCTCCGACGGCGTGGCGGTGATGAGGGCCGATCTCGCTCTGGTGCAGGGCTCCTTGAAGCCCCACGCGCTCTCCCTCTCCGGCCATGGGCACGATCCGTGGCACGCTCCGCGCCGACTGCTCGACGCGCCCCGCTACACCGCCATGGAGGCGTACTTCGACCGGTTCGGGCCGGAGGGCCGCGCCATGATGTGCAGCACCGCCTCCGTCCAGGTCTGCGTCGACGCAGGCCAGGAGGAGCCCGGCCCGCTCGGCCACGCGGACCGCTGGCGACTGGCTCATCTCCTGGGGCCGGTTCTCGTAGCGGCCTTCGCCAACTCCCCGCTGCGTCAGGGCTCTCCCACCGGCTGGAAGTCCACCCGCCAGGCCGTCTGGACCGCACTCGACCCCGGCCGCGCCCTCGCGCCGGCCGGACACGCCGACCCGCGGTCCGCCTGGGCCGGGTACGCCCTGGACGCGCCCGTGCTGTGCATCAGGAGGGACGAGCGCCCGTGGGATGTCCCGGTGGGGCTCACCTTCCGGGACTGGGTCCGCGGCAAGGGTCCGAGGGCGGCCACCGCGGACGACCTCGCATACCACCTCACCACCCTCTTTCCTCCGGTGCGCCCGCGCGGCCATCTGGAGCTGCGCATGATCGACGCGCAGCCCGGCGAGGAGGGCTGGATCGTGCCGCTCGCCGTCACCAGCGCCCTCTTCGACGATCCGGAGGCCGCCGAGCGTGCCTACCACGCGGTCGCACAGCTCTCCGGTGACGAGAACGACGGTCGCGCACCCCGCAGTCCACTGTGGCGCAACGCCGCACGTTACGGTCTGGCCGCGCCCGGGCTGCAGGCCGCGGCCGACCTCTGCTTCACCGCGGCGCTGGAGTCACTGGCCGGGTCCGGTGCGGCCCCTTCGGTCCAGTCGGCCGTCGCCCGCTTCCACGAGCGCTATGTGTCCAGGGGCCGTTGCCCCGCCGACGACGTTCTCGCATCCCTACCCGTACCCCCGTCAGGGAAGGACAGCAGTTCATGACCGCCCATGAGCCGGCCGGAGCTGCCGCGCCCGCCGACCCCGAGGTCCTGCGCCTGCGTGCCGCAGTGGCCCTGACGGCAGCGCGCGACCGCACCGACGTCCTCACCTCCTGTGTGGAGGACCCCGAACTCATAGCCCAGCACTCGCCTCTGATGTCGCCCCTGGTGTGGGATCTGGCGCACATCGGCAACCAGGAGGAGCAGTGGCTGCTGCGCACCCTGGGCGGGCGCGAACCGTTGCGCCCCGACATCGACAAGGTCTACGACGCGTTCGAGCATCCCAGGGCCGAACGCCCCGCCCTGCCGTTGCTGCCGCCCGCCGAGGCGCGCACCTATGTCGCCGACGTCCGGGCGCGCGTCCTGGACGTACTGGAGGGGACTTCGATGGAGGGCCGGGGGCGGCTCGCCGACGCCGGATTCGTGTTCGGCATGATCGCCCAGCACGAACAGCAGCATGACGAGACCATGCTGATCACACACCAGCTGCGCCGCGGGCCCGCGGTGCTGACTGCCCCCGCCCCGCCGCCGGCCCCCGCCGACGCATCATCGCTGCCGCCGGAAGTCCTGGTCCGCAGCGGCCCGTTCACCATGGGCACCTCGGCCGAGCCGTGGTCCCTGGACAATGAGCGGCCCGCTCACGAACGCTCCGTACCGGCCTTCTTCATCGACACCACCCCGGTCGGCAACGCCGCCTACTCCCGCTTCATCGAGGACGGCGGCTACCGGGACCAGCGCTGGTGGGCCCCGGCCGGGTGGTCACACGTCCAGCAACACGGGCTGCACGCACCGCTGTTCTGGACACGGGACGGCGGAGTGTGGCTACGCCGTCGCTTCGGGGTCGTGGAGCCCGTACCCGCCGACGAACCGGTGCTGCACGTGAGCTGGTACGAAGCGGATGCGTACGCTCGCTGGGCCGGGCGGCGGCTGCCCACGGAGACCGAGTGGGAGAAGGCCGCCCGGCACGACCCGGCGACCGGCCGGTCCCTGCGCCATCCCTGGGGCGACACCGACCCCACCCCCGTCCACGCCAACCTCGGCCAGCGCCATCTGCGGCCGGCGCCGGTGGGCAGCTACCCCGAGGGTGCCTCGCCCCTCGGGGTGCGGCAGCTGATCGGGGATGTGTGGGAGTGGACGGCGAGCGACTTCCTGCCGTATCCCGGATTCGCCGCTTTCCCCTACCGGGAGTACTCGGAGGTCTTCTTCGGCAGTGACCACAAGGTGCTGCGCGGCGGCTCCTTCGCGGTCGATCCGGTCGCTTGCCGCGGCACCTTCCGCAACTGGGACCTGCCCATCCGCCGCCAGATCTTCTCCGGATTCCGTACCGCCCGTGACGCGGAGGACTCCTGATGTGCCGTCATATCGCCTATGTGAGGCCTCCAGTGCGTGTCGGCGATCTGCTGGTGGCCCCGGATCACGGTCTGCTTCGCCAGTCGTGGGCGCCGAGGACCCCGCGGTCCGGGGTCACCGTCGCGTCGGAACCGTACGACGACTCCCCGCTGTGGACCGAGGTTCCCGACCGATCCCAGCTCTTCGCCACCCGTACCGATGTCCTTGTGACCCCGCTGTCCTTGTGACCCCACTCAAGGAGCCTTGTCCGTGAGCTCGTTCACCCTCACCCGCACCCTGCCCGCCGACGCCGGCGACGACGCCCTGCGCGCCGATGTCACCAAGGGCCTGGGCGGGGGCCCCAAGCACCTGCCGGCCAAGTGGCTGTACGACGCGCGCGGCAGCGAAATTTTCGAGGAGATCACCAGGCTGCAGGAGTACTACCCGACCCGCGCCGAGCGCGAGATCCTCATCGACCGGGCCTCGGACATCGCGGCGGCGACCGGAGCCCGCACCCTGGTGGAGCTCGGCTCCGGCTCCTCCGAGAAGACCCGGCATCTGATCGACGCGCTGGCCGGCCTGCGCACGTACGTCGCGGTCGACGTGAGCCCGAGCGCGCTCGAACAGGCCGGCCGCGAGCTTCTGGCGGACCATCCAGGCCTCGACGTGCACGCCCTCGTCGCCGACTTCCAGCACGGCCTCCGGCTCCCCTCCGCGCCCGGGCCGCGGCTCGTCGCCTTCCTCGGCAGCACGATCGGCAATCTTCTTCCCGCCGAGCGCGCCGAGTTTCTCTCCGGTGTGGCCGGCCTGCTCTCGCCCGGCGACGCGTTCCTCCTGGGTACCGACCTGGTGAAGGGCGAACAGGAACTCGTCGCCGCGTACGACGATGCGGCGGGCGTCACAGCGGAGTTCAACAAGAACGTCCTCAGCGTGCTCAACCGGGAGCTGAACACGGACTTCGACCCCGCCGCCTTCGACCACGTGGCGGTCTGGGACGCGGAGCACGAGTGGATCGAGATGCGGCTGCGGGCACGCGAGGAGCTGACCGTCAAGATCCCGTCGCTCGGTCTCGCGGTGCACTTCGCGGCCGGCGAGTACATCCGTACCGAGATCTCGGCGAAGTTCCGGCAGGAGGGCGTACGCGCCGAACTGGCCGCCGCCGGGCTGGAACTGCGGCACTGGTGGACCGACCGGGCCGGCCGTTTCGCCGTGTCTCTGGCGGTCCGCAGCTGATCCTCCGGCCGAGCCGCCGAACGCGCCGGTGCCCCGGCCCCTGCTCAGGCAGGGGTCCGGGGCACCGGCATATGCGCTGCCCTCACATATGGGGGCAGCGCATATGGGTCGGGACCTGTGGCCGGTTACGGGGGTTTCCCGGCCACAGGTCCCGAGTGCGTGGCGAGGCCTGGTGAACAGGCCCCGTGGCGCAGTCTCCTCGTCAGCTGGAGACCGTCACCTCACGCCCCTCATCGGCCGGGACGGCGGTCGAGGAGGGAGCCTTCTTGAGGTTGAGCGCGACCAGCGCGCCCAGCACCGCTGCCCCGGCGGCGACCCAGCCGGCGGCTCGCAGTCCGTCGACCACATCGGCGACCGCCGGAGTCGCGGCGCCCGCGCTCACGTCAAGGCCGGAGTTGGCGATGACGATGAGGGCAGCGAGGCCCACGGCAGCACCGACCTGCTGCGCCGTGGAGGCCAGCGCGGAGGCGACGCCCTGCTCACTGGCGTCCACACCGGAACCGGCAGTGGCAAAGATCGTGGTGAAGGCGAGGCCGCCACCGAATCCGTAGATGGCCACGCCGGGCAGGACCGACCAGTACGTGCCGCCGGTCGACATTCCGGCAGCCATCGCGGCCATGCCGATGCCGTAGACGAGCATGCCGATGAACAGGGTCGTACGCAGGCCGCTCTTGTTCAGCATCGAAGCCGCGACCTTGCCGCCGGCGATCATCGCAAGCAGACCCAGCGGCAGGAAGGCGAGGCCGGCCTGCAGCGCGTCGTATCCCAGGATGTTCTGGATGTACGTCGTGAAGAGGTAGTAGCCGCCGCTCAGCGCGCTCATGTGCAGGAACGCGACCAGCATCGAGGTGATGAGGCTGCGGTTGCCGAACATCCGCAGAGGGGCCAGCGGGGCGCTCGTCTTCGCCTCGATCAGGAAGAACGAGGCGATCAGCAGGGCACCGACGACCAGCGAACCGAGCGCCCGCGGAGCGGTCCAGCCCGCCTCGGGCCCACTGACCAGGCCGAAGACGACCAGCGTGGCGCCGACCGTGACCACCAGCGCACCAGGAACGTCGAAGCCCCCACGGTCACCCGAGCGGGGAGCATCGGGAGCGAGCAGCAGGGGCGCACCGATCAGCGCGATGACGACCAGAGGAACCATCGAGAAGAACACCCAGGCCCAGCCGAGGCTGCCGGTGAGCACACCGCCGAGCAGCGCGCCGGCGGCCAGGCCACCGCTTCCGGTGGAACCCCAGACGGCCAGCGCCCGGTTGCGCTCACGCCCCTCGGCGAAGCTGGTGACGATCAGCGTCAGCGTCGACGGGAACAGAAGCGCGCCACCCAGACCCTGCACCGCACGGGCGAGGACCAGTACCTCGGGCGAGTTGGCCAGGCCGCCGACCAGGGCAGAGACACCGAACAGGACGAGGGCGATGACGAACACCCGGCGCGCACCGAGCCTGTCGGCCGCGCGGCCGCCGAAGAGCAGGAAGCCACCGAAGGCAACGGCGTACGAGCTCACGACCCACTGCAGGGTCTGGGGCGAGAAGCCCAGAGCGTCGCCGATGTCGGGCAGCGCCACGAAGACGATGTTGTAGTCGATCGCGATGATGAACTGGGCCAACGCCAGCAGCGCAAGCCTGAGGCCGGCTCGCTGGTGCGACTGGCTAACGGAACCATCCACTGGATCGGACCCTTTCAGGGAGACGAGGAGAGGGAGAGGAGGGAGTAAGAGGAGTGGAGACAGCGCGCCAGCGACCGGCCGGTGCATGCCGTTCGAATACTAAGCACTGTTCAGACTTAACACTGAGGATAATAGTGGCACGGCGTAGAGTGTCAAGCGTGCCCGGAGAACAGCCGTGCCCGGGGAACAGGTCGGCCCAGGGGAACAGGCCGGCCCGGGGAACAGGTCGGCCCCGGGCGGTGGACACCGACCAGGGCCGACCAGCGACGCGTGCGACAGAGACGTGTGCGACAGAGCGGGATCAGGTCCCCAGGACGGGACCGAGAACGATCGGCAGCTTCCCGATCACGCGCAGAGAGGTGCCGGGCCAGCGCTCCGGACCCTCCTCGGCAAGCCGCACATCGTGCTTGATCAGGGCGCCGAGCGCCTCCTGGGCGATCATCCGGGCAACCGGCGCGGCGACACAGAAGTGAATGCCGTGGCCGAACCCCAGGTTCCGGGTCGACGGGCGGGTGATGTCCAGCTTGTCCCCGTCCGGGAAGCTGGCAGGGTCGCGATTGGCGGCCCCCATCATGACGACGACGTACTCCCCCTTGCTCACCGGAATGCCCGCCACCTCGGCGTCCTCCAGCGCCGTACGGGTCACCATCGCCAGCGTGCTGTCGTACCGCAGCAGTTCCTCGACCGCCGCGGGCATTTGGTCCGGGTGCGACCGCAGCCAGTCGACCTGCTCCGGATGGGACAGCAGGTTGTACACCTCGTTGCCGATCATGGCGGCTGTGGCGCCGAAGCCCGCGGCGAGCAGGTTCATCAGGAGCATGGCCAGCTCCCACTCGGTGAGCCGGTCGCCCTCCTGCTCCGCCTTGACCAGTTCACTGATCAGGTCGTCGCCCGGGTTCGCACGACGGGCCGCGACCAGCTCGACACCGGCGTCGATGAAGACGTCGCGGGCGGCGTTGCGCCCCGCCTTCTGCTCGTCGGTGAGGGTGAAGCCCGGGTCCAGACCCCGGCCGCTCTCCTTGGTGTTGGCGAAGAACAGCGGGTGGTACCGGGACGGGATGTCCATCATGTCGCTCAGCACCAGGGCCGGCAGCGGCCGGGACAGCACATCCTGCAGGTCGACCCGGCCGTCCGGACTGTCCGCGAGCGCCTTGGCCAAAAGCTCCTCGGCGTACTGCGCCGCCTTGGGGCGGAGCTGCGCGATCATCTTCGGCGTGAACGCCTTGGAGACCAGCCCGCGTATGCGGGTGTGGTCCGGCGGGTCCATGAACATCAGGATCCGCCCGGACTCACCGCTGGTGGGGTTCTCCACGAACTGATCCGCCACCATCGGATTGACACCCCAGCCGAAGCGGGGGTCCTTCATCACCGACGAGGCTTCCTCGTAGCCGAATACGGCGACGACTCCCTCGGCGGTCCGGAATGCCGAGCCGGACTGCTCCCTGATCGCGTTGTAGTGCGGATAGGGATCCGCGTGAAAATCGGGGTCGAACGGATCGAACGGCAGCGTCTGCCGCGCGACTTCCGGATTGTATGTGATGACGTCTGGAAGCTTTACGGTGGGCGCCTCGGTCATTACTCACATCCCATTTATTGGTTGAGAGCCACTTTCCTTCGACGCAAATTACTGACCAGCCACCCCTACCGCCAACCCCTGAGCCGCAGGCGGAAACCCCTACATCAACGACTGGGGTTGGCCCCGAGGAGCAGCCCCGATAGCTTCGAGCCCGCGCGGCCCGTTCCGCGAAAAGCGGGCCCTCCCGGGCACTCCCAGAATGGCATTTCCGCCCGGGCGCCACATTATGCACTCGCTATCGTGAGGTTGATATGGGTACCGAAAAACATTCGGGCACGGGACAGGATTTCCCTCCGATCCTGGACGGCTTCGATCTGACGGATCAGTCCCGGTTCGCCGAGGGAATTCCGTACGAACTCTTCGCCCGGCTGCGCCGTGAGGCGCCGGTGCTCCGCCACCCGGCGGGCACCCTGCCCGACGGCGAGGGTTTCTGGGTGCTGACCCGGCACGCCGATGTCGCGGCCGCCTCGGTCGACCCCGCCTTCTCCTCGCAGGGCGGCGGGGGGCGGGCCGGCGGCGGCTCCCACCTGGAGGACCTCCCCTACGGCGGCGGTCTCACCGGCACCGTCCTGGCCATGATGGACAACCCGCGGCACGACGTGTTCAGGCATCTGCTCGGCCCCGCCGTCGCCGACGCAGTGGCCAAGCTGGAACCGGCCCTCCGAGCCACTGCAGAAGAACTCGCGGACGCGGCGGTCGCCCGCGGCACCTGCAATCTCGTCGACGACTACTCCGAGCCGTTCTCGCTGCGTTCCGTGGCGATGCTGCTCGGCATCGGGCCCGAGGACTGGGAACAGCTGACCGCCTGGGTGCACGCCGTCCTGGGCTTCACCCACCGCCGGACCGGCAAGGTCGACGAGCAGTCCAAGCAGACCTACACCGACCTGCGGGGGTACTTCACCACCCTGCTCGCCGCCAAGCGCCTGAACCCCGCCGACGACCTCGGCACCGTGCTGGCCGTCGGAGAGCTGCCCGAGGGCTCGGGCCAGCCGCCGCTCTCCGAGGTCGAGCGCGAGGCGAACGCCAGCGTCATGCTGGTGAGCGGCTTCGAGCAGCCGCGGAACACCATCGCCGGGGGACTGCTCGCCTTCGCCCAGCACCCGGAGCAGTGGCGGGAGTTGCGCAAGGACCGGTCCCTGCTGCCGACCGCGGTGGAGGAGGTGCTGCGCTGGCTCCCGGCCAACCCGTACAACCGGCGCACGCTCACCCAGGACGTCGAACTGCACGGCCTGCGGATGCGGGCCGGCGAGAAGGTGACGCTGTGGTGGCCCGCCGCCAACCGGGACGAGTCCGTGTTCCCGCACGCTTCCCGCTTCGACATCCACCGCGACCCGAACCCACATCTGTCCTTCGGGCACGGCGTCCACTACTGCCTCGGTGACGCGTTCGGGCGCCTCGAGATCCGGCTGGCACTGGAGGCACTGCTGGACCGGGTCGAGGAGATCCGGCTGACCGGCTCCGAGACCTGGGCCCCCAACAACAAGCACACCGTGCTGCTCGATGTGCCCGTGGAGCTCGTGCCATGAGTTCACGGACGTACGAAGGCGGGCAGCGGCCCGCCCCGAGCTTTCTCGACGCCCTGGACTCCGGGCGGCTGGAGTGGGGGCTGTTCCACCCCTTCCCCCGGCAGAGCCCGCAGGAGCAGGCCGCGGGCGACGCCACCGTGGCCGGGCTGGAGGCTTTCCTCCGCGCCCGCCTGGACCCTGACGACGTGGACCTGACCGGTGAACTGCCGGCCGGATTCCTGCGGGACCTGCGCGAGAGCGGCTACCTCAAGCTGTGTCTCGACGCGGGGATCGGCGGCCTCGAGCTGTCCGCGTACGACGCGTTCCGCGCCGTGGAACGCGCCGCGAGCTGGTGCATGCCCGCGGGACAGATGCTGGCCATCCAGGCCGGTGTCGGCGCCCCGGCCCTGCTCCCCGCGCTGCCCCCGGGGCCGCTGGCGGATTTCGTGACCACGCGGCTCCAGGAGGGAGCCGTCTCCGGCTTCGGCCTCACCGAGCCCGCCGGGCAGAACAACGCCTGGCCAGGGACGACGGCGACCAGGTCCGAGGACGGCGCCTGCTACGTACTCCGGGGCGAGAAGGTCTTCACCGGCCACGGCCCGGTGGCGGACCTGCTGCCCGTGGCGGCCACCGAGCACGGCCTGGACGGCAGGCGGTTGTGTATCTGCTTCGTGGACACCTCCGCCGCCGGCTTCGAGGTAACCTCCCGCATCGAGTTCACCGGCAGCAGGGGACTCCCCAACGGGGCGCTGCGCCTCGACGAGGTGCGGGTCCCCGCCGAGTACGTCGTACGGAGCGAACCCGAGGATCCGCGGTTCCCGGACCTGATGGCCTCGGCGGTCCTGATCGGCCAGCTGTACTTCACCGCCGCGCCGGCCGTGGCGATTTCGAAGCTCTGCCTGCAGTGGTCCGGCGAGTTCATCGCGCGGCGCAGTGTCAACGGCCGCGGCCTGGGCGAGTACGACGCGATCCAGCGGATACTCGGCGACACGCTCGCCGAGGTGTACGCGGTGGAGAGCGTCATCCGGTGGAGTCTGCTGGACTCCGGCCCGGCCGACCGATGGTTCGAGCGGCTCGCCGCCAAGAACCTCGCGGTGCGCGCCAGTTGGCGGATCGTCGACCGGACGGTGTCGCTGTACGGAGGCGAGGGCATCGAGACCGTACCGAGCAAGCTCCGGCGAGGCGCGCCGCCCGTGCCGTTGGAGCGCAGGCTGCGCGATGCGCGCGGACTGCGGATCGCCGGCAATGTCGACTTCCAGCTCGACAGCCAGGCGGGCCGCAAGCTGCTGGCCCGCCACTACTCCGGCGACGTGGGCGAACCCGGCCAGGGCCTCGGCGCGGAACACCCGGCCGAGGCCGGGCTGTCCCCCGCCAACCGCACCCACCTCGGGTCCGCGAAACAGCAGGTGCAGCGCTTCCACGAGAAGTGCCGTGAGCTGGTCCGCCGCTTCCCGGACCAGGATCTTCTCTTCGAAGAGGAGCACACCGTGATCCTGCTCGGCCGCATCGCGGCCGAACTGTTCGCGGTGTGCGCGGTCCTGGCCAGGGCGGCCGGGCAGAGCGCGGCCGGCGATCCGACCGAGGGCGGGCAGCTCGCAGAGGTGTACTGCACGACGGCCGGGCACCGGCTCGCCGACCTCTGGCGGCAGCTCTACGCGGAATCCGGCTCGCACTCGGGCACCGAGGCCGGACCCGCGTACGCCAAGATCAGCCGCCAGTGGCTGGCCGAGCGGACCTATGCGGACCTGCACGGCGGAGCCGGGGCCTAATGAGCCTCGTCCACCAGCACATGCCCCAGGGACTTGGAGAGGTCCAGCATCTCCGCCCGGTACAGCTTCGCGGGTTCCGAGACCTGGGGCCGCAGGTGGCCGTAGACCTCCAGGGACACCAGG
The DNA here is from genome assembly GCF_044389785.1 of Streptomyces sp. NPDC019443. Classification (NCBI taxonomy): domain Bacteria; kingdom Bacillati; phylum Actinomycetota; class Actinomycetes; order Kitasatosporales; family Streptomycetaceae; genus Streptomyces; species Streptomyces sp. NPDC019443. The sequence continues at coordinate 2,162 of NZ_JBIRYJ010000001.1, read as the reverse complement.
CCGTGCATACGGCCCCATACCCTCAGCGACAGGGCCACGGCCGCCGGGGGAAGATCGGGGAAGGACTCACGGATCAGGCCCGCGAACCCCGGGTCGAAGTCGGACCAGGTGTGGTCGCTACCGATGTGCAGGTGCTGCGCCTTCGGCCAGGCCGCCGCCACAATGCCGGTCAGCACCGCGCAGGCGCGGTGCTCGGCCTCCGCCGCCACGCCGCCCTCGGGCGGCTGATAGTCGGGCACGGGATCGCCGTACACCAGCCGGAACTCCTCCGGGTTGGCGACCGCCCAGCCCCGGTACGCCTGGCCGTACGCCAGGATCTGAGCGGCCGGATCGTCGTGGGGGCGACTGTCGCGGGCCGCCTCCAGCGTGCCGGCGAGGGCGTTGTAGACATCGGCGATCAGCACGCTGACGAGGTTGTCGCGCGTGTCGAAGTAGCTGTAAATGGCACCGGCCGTCATCCCCATGTCACGGGCGATCGCCCGCAACGAGATCGCGGCGGTGCCGCTCGATGCCATGTGCTTGAGCGCGGTGGCCTTGATCTCCGCAGTTGTGGCCTCGCGTAGACGCATCCTCCGGCTTTGAGTCACCTCTCCCATGCTCGACATCTTAGCAGCGTTGAATCATGAACGCTCCGCCCAAATTTTTCACGCCATATAGATTGTGAACGCCGTATAATATTGATGGCTCTCCGAAAGGCTCATGCAATGACGACACACCTCACGACGCAGCCCGCCGCCGCGGCGGGCACCTTCCGGATCGGCGGGGATCTCACCGTCAACCGGCTCGGCTACGGCGCCATGCGGCTCACCGGCCCCGGCATCTGGGGCGAGCCGGCCGACCCCGACGAGGCGGTCCGCGTACTGCGCCGCGCCGTGGAACTCGGGGTGAACTTCATCGACACGGCCGACTCCTACGGCCCCTTCGTCAGCGACCAGCTGATCAAGAAGGCCCTCCACCCCTACACGGACGACCTGGTCATCGCCACCAAGGTGGGCCTCTCCCGGCCAGGACCCGACGACTGGCGCCCGGTCGGCCGCCCGGAATACCTCCGCCAGCAGGTGGAGCTGAACCTCCGCCACCTCGGCGTGGAGACCATCAGCCTGCTCCAGCTGCACCGGATCGACCCCGCGCTCCCGCTGGAGGACCAGGTGGGCGAGCTCGCCGGCCTGCAGCAGGAGGGCAAGATCCGCCACCTCGGCCTGTCCGAGGTAACGGTCGAGGAGCTCGAGAAGGCCCGCGCCGTCGCCGAGATCGTCTCGGTGCAGAACCTCTACAACCTGGCCGAGCGCAAGTCCGAGGACGTCCTGCGCTACGCCGAGCAACAGGGCCTCGCCTTCATCCCCTGGTTCCCCATCGCCATGGGGCAGCTCGCGGAGCCCGGCAGCCCGCTGCAGTCCGTACTCAAGGACCACAACGCCACTCCGGCTCAGCTCGCGCTGGCCTGGTTGCTGCGCCACTCCCCGGCACTGCTCCCGATCCCCGGCACCTCGTCGGTGGCCCATGTGGAGGAGAACACCGCGAGCGCGCTGATCGAACTGTCCGACGAGGAATACCAGGCCATCACCGCCGCCGGCTGACGGCCGCCCGCCCGAGAAGGAGTCCCCCGTGCCCAACACCCATCCGGACCCGGACCACCGTGTGACTGCGGTCCCCGGCACACAGCACATCAGGGTCGAGATAGACGGACAGCTGGTCTCCTCGTCGAGCCGCCCCGTCCTGGTGTACGAGACCGGCCTGCCGGTCCGTTACTACCTTCCGGCCGAGGACGTGAACCTGACGCTCTTCGAGCCGACCGACACCCACACCACGTGTCCCTACAAGGGCGAGGCCTCGTACTGGTCCTTCCACGGCGGGAACACCGGGGCGGACGCGGCGGTACGGACGGACGTGGCCTGGTCGTATCAGGAGCCGCTCCCGTCGGTCCTGGACATCAAGGGGTATCTGTCGTTCTACGACAACGTCGCCGACATCCAGGTGACGGGGGAAGCCCCGGAACCGCCGGCGGTCTGAGGACAGGGAAGGGCGGGTTGGGCACAGGCCCCACCCGCCCTCATCCGTTCCCCTCTGCGACGGTCCAGGTGTCGTTGCCGGTGAGGAGGGCGGCGAGGTCGCCCTTGCCGTTCTGTTCGATGGCGGTGTCGAGTTGGTCGGCCATCATCGTG